>NZ_PUDR01000014.1 GCF_003012935.1 Pannonibacter carbonis
CGCCACGACGCAGGGTTTCCCCGGTCTCCGGCGAAACGATCGTCTCCGGCAGCTTCTGTTTCGATACCGCCATGGTCATTTCTCCTTGAACGACATGACCGTGAACTCGGTGATGACGTCGGCCGGGAACTTCACGTAGAGCGTCAGATCCCGCGCCGGGACATGGTAGACGTCCTGCCAGAGCCGGTGATCAGCGAAGGTCGTCATCGACTTGTAGAACATTAGAACATGCGCCCCTCTATTCCGGCGATGGTTTCGACCACGCCCGACCGGTCGAAACCGACACTATTGGCATCGCGAAGCGCGGATGACGTCATCGCCAGCGTGCTGACCGATCCCAACGCGATCTTGATCGCCTCGAGATCATAGGTCGGGCGCTTTTTTTCCCATCGCTCAATCTGCCACCTTAATGGTGGCAAATAAAGAGAGATGAGAGAGGGGGAGGAGAAAGAAGACCTTGCTCGCGGATCGGCCGAGCCGGTGTCGCTGACGCTCAACCGCGTCCTGCGCGATCCCAGCCCGTCGTCCCGCGCAGGGCTGCTAGCCCCGCTTGTCCAGCCGGGCAGGGGTGCTCGGGCGCAGTTGCACCGCCCCGTCCGCTCCGCGGGCCGGAGGGGGTCTTCGGGAAGAAGACGGAGAGGGACCGGAGTGAGGCTCCGCGTCCGCAACCCCTGGAAGGAGCATTCCCATGCATCTGATGAAGGTCGATCCGCGCGCGCTAAAGGACAATCCCGACCGCACGCGTCAGACGAAGTCTACCCCGCAGGCCGACGCCCTGCTGCTGGCCACCATCAAGGCCGTCGGTCTCGTGCAGCCCCCGATGATCGCGCCGGAGAGCGGCGGCGGCAATGGCTACATCATCGACTCCGGCCATCGCCGCGTGAAGCAGGCGATCAAGGCCGGCCTCGAGGAGATCGAGGTTCTGGTGGTCGACGCCGCCAATGACAATGGCGCCATGCGCTCCATGGTCGAGAACATCGCCCGCGAACCGCTCAACCCGGTCGACCAGTGGCGCGCCATCGAGCGGCTCGTCGCACTCGGCTGGACCGAGGAGGCGATCGCCGTCGCGCTGGCCCTGCCGGTGCGCCAGATCCGCAAGCTCCGGCTGCTGGCCAACATCCTGGCTGCCATGCTGGACCAGATGGCGAAGGGCGACATGCCGAACGAGCAGCAACTCCGCACCATCGCGGCTGCCTCGCTCGACGAGCAGAAGGAGGTCTGGAAGGCGCACAAGCCGAAGAAGGGCGATCCTCAGGTGTCGTGGTGGAGCGTCGCCAACGCGCTCACGAAGAAGCGGATGTATGCGCGCGACGCCAGCTTCGGCGATGACCTGGCACAGGCCTATGGCATCCAGTGGGTCGAGGACCTGTTTGCGCAGGCCGATGAGGACTCGCGCTACACGACGGATGTCGAGGCCTTCCTCGGCGCGCAGCAGGAATGGATGACGAGCCACCTTCCGAAGAAGGGGATCGTCACCGAGGCTAATAACTGGGGTCAGCCCGAACTGCCGAAGAAGGCGGAGCGTCTCTACGGCAAGCCGGGCAAGGGCGACTGCACGGCGATGTATCTCGACCGCGAGGGCAAGGTGCAGACCGTGCACTACCGCATGCCCGAGGAGAAGAAGGCCAAGGGCAAGGCCGACGCGGCTGTCGACGATGTCGGTACGCTGGCGAAGCCCCGTCCGGACGTCACCCGCAAGGGCATCGAGATGATCGGCGATTTGCGCACCGACGCGCTGCACGAGGCGCTGTCGCGGGCGCCGATCGAGGACGACATGCTGATGGCGCTGCTGGTGCTCGCCTTCGCCGGTCAGAACGTCCGCGTCGATTCCGGCGCCGGCGGCGAGTTCCGGTGGGGCAGCCGCTTCGGGCGCCATGCGGCGGAACTGTTCGACCAGGAGGGTAAGCTCGCCTTCGACATGGACACGCTGCGCATCGCCATCCGGAGCGTGCTGATCGACGTGCTGTCGTGCCGGGAAAATGCGACGAAGTCGGGCATCCTCGCCCTCGTCGCCGGTGATGCGATTGGCGCGGACGGGTTCTTGCCAAACATGGGCAGCGACGACTTCCTGTCCTGCCTCTCGCGTCCGGCACTGGAGGCGTCGTGCAAGGATACGCCTGTCATGCCGCGCCAGCGCGTCAAGGACACGCGTGCCGCGCTGGTCGAGCATTTCAAGGAGGGGCACTTCGTCCACGGCTCAGCGCTGTTCGCGCCGGGCACCGCGACGCTGAGCAAGTGGCTCACGGAGCACAGCGCCAGCGCGGACGATGACGACGGCACGCCCGCCGATCAGGACGAGCTCGATGGCAACGAGGCGATCGAGCCTGCGCACGATTTCGACGCGGACGAGGACCGTTTCGACGAGGCCGACATCCCCGAGAGCTTCCGCGAAGCCGCCGAATAGGCCGCTCCCTCTTCTTCCGAATGCACTTCACCGCCGCCGGTCACTCCGGCGGCGGCTTCGTTTCAACGCCTCGCGCAATCACGGAGGACACCATGTCCGCACATCTCATCTATGACCACGCACCCATAGGTTCGCTCATTGCCTGGTCCGACGGCGCGCCACGCCCGCCGGAGCGTCATCGCAAAAAGCTCGCCGCCTGGCGGAGCACCAACAGCCGGGGGCGGCTGATCGCCAGGCGCGGGGACCGCGCGATCGGGAATCTCTCCCTTTCGGCTACCTTCACCGTGCACGAGGCCGATTACGGCGCCGGTGGCGTCGTCGCCATCCGCGTGCATCGCACCTTCTCGCTGGAATCGGCGCTCAGCTTCACCATCGTGGAACGTCCCGCCATCGGCTCGGTGCGCGTGTTCGACCGTGCTGGCGAAGGCGCCGAGCTCGTCCATCTCGCCACGCATCGCGCCGCGGCCGAGGAATGGCTGTCTCGGCACGGCTATCCCCGCGCCGTTCTCGAGGAGGTCACGGAAGACGAGGTCGGCGCCGACATCATTGAAGGGAGAGCGGCATGACCAGCCCCCTTCCTGCCGGAAGCCCTTCTTCCTCGAACGTCACCCTTCCGGAGGTGGCGTTTGGCATCAGCGCGGACGGCTACGCCGTCGGGCGCGTCGGCGACAATGCCTTTGCCATGCTGCCGGGTCGCGACGGGCGGCATTATCTCGCCAGCGGCTGGAGGATATCCCGTCCGCTGGCCGAATGGCGCCGAGACGATTTCTATGGCCATTCGGGCGAGATCGCCGATGAGGCGGCGTTCCGGCTCCGCGTGCAGGAAAACGCCGAGCATCAGCGTGAGTGTCATGTGCTCGGCCGTCGCAAGATCGCGTCGCGTCTTCCTACGCCGTGGGGCACATCGCAGGGCGCGACGGTCTATGCCGAGGGCGTCGAGTGTCATTCGACTGCCGGCCACGGCGGCTTCAAGCTTTCGGCCGAGCGCAATCGCAAGGTCCATACCCTGCTGCGGGTTGCGGGCGGCTTCTACGAGGAGGACGAGGCCTGGGCGATCGTGGCGATCACCTTCCCGCATCTGTTCACCAGCTTTGAGCGGCGCTGCGCCGAGCGGATCATGAAGGATAGCTGGCCGGATGCGTGGGAGACGATCTTCGGGACGATCCTAGCTCCGGGTGAATCGCGCGAGAAGGACCGTCGGGCATTCGAGGCGGCCCATGCCGGCAACTGGATTGTGATCTCGGCGATCACCTCCGATCAGCAGAGGGGCTTCGTCGAGTGTGTCGCGACACCGGGCGGGCGACTAGGGCCGGGGACCGAGGAACGGCGTTTTCTTGTCCCTTCGGATGAGTATTCGGTCCGGCGTTTCGGGTTCGTGATCGATGCCGATCGACATGCCGTCTATGGCGGACCGTCGAGCTTCATCGGCTGGCAGGGGAGGGGTTCATGACTCCCGACGCCGAGGCCCGTGCCCGGCTGTTCCGCATGGAGGAGGCGCGCCGGCAGATCCAGCGCCAGCTCGACCAGATCGAGCGGCAGATCACGCGGCGCATGACCGCGCTGATCCCGCAGCTCCAACCGAAGCGCACCGGCTACCGGCACGGGAAGCCGACTGATCCAAAGGCATTCCTCGAACGCTATCGCGCGCATCTGTCCGCGTTCACGGCCGAGCGCCAGCCCGAGATCGACGCGCTGTCCCGCAAGCTAGCCCGGCAGGACCAGGCCATCGCGGCGCTTCGGGCGCGGGGCGATCTCGACCTGCGTCGCGCTGCCTGACCGGCGGCGGATTCCGCAACATGGATATGGAGGGCGCTATGCCTGTCTACGTCATTGAAACCACCTATCACCTGCCGGTCTATCGGCAGCGGCTCTACGAGGCCGAAACCCTCGACGAAGCCTGTCGCCTCGCCATTGAGGACGAGGGCTGGGACGACGAGCGGTCCGACGTCGACACATCGGGCGAGACCTATGTCACCGGTATCTGGCAAGGCGCGGAACGGGCCTACCAGGGGACCGCTCTTCCTATCCCGGCCTCGTTCCACGAGACGGTCCAGTACGAGGCCGAGCTCTTCAACGAGCTTCGGGCGCTTGTTCGGGAGCCGGTGCGGCCAATGGGCCTGTCCCGGGAGGAATTCGAGCGCTGGCTCCCCAAGGCCCTCGCGACGATCGAAAAGGCCGATGCGATACAGAATGGCAGGTGAACGACCTCGGTACTTCTGCCATATTACTTGAATACAGGGAGCGCCGCGATGGACGAGACGACAAGAGCAGCTTTCGAACGGCTTCTGCACATCGCCCGCGGCGATACACATCAGTCGCGCCGTGTCGCGAACTTCGTCCTCGCATGGTGGAACGCCGACAGCCTCGGCGGGTTCGATCTCGCCGACCTGTTCGCGGTCGATGCGGCCATCGCCCAGGATATGGCGCAGGTCTTCGGCCATGTCGCCAGTCTCTCCGCCGCGGAGTACCCTAGTGAACATCGGGCCGAGATCGAGGCTGTCATCGCGCAATGGCGTCCGGACGTGTGGACGCGCTCGCTGGAGACAGCCTGAGCACAATCCGGCGTAGCTCATGTCGCGATAGGCACTGAGGCAGCAGCGGCATCATCTCTCCTGTCACCAACCTTCGAAACCGTCATCCCGGTGTTGTGATCACGCGCTCGGTTTGATACCGGCCAGATCATGTGGCGGGCGGCATGCTCGCGAAGAGCGCGCCCTGTCAGCGAGGCAGGAGTCGGACTCTCGGAAACACCCCACAGCGGAAAGCGGCGGAAGGGCAGGGAGGTGGCGGCGGGGAGCTGTTGTCTCCTTTCCGGTTGCCTCGGTTCACCTGAAACGCGCTCACCGGCATCTCCTCGGGTTTGCTGCGGTCTGAACCGTCTGCCGGGCACTTCAAGGCCGCGTGCCGCGCCGCGTGGCGGCCGGCCTGTACCGATCTCGGCAGACCGGGCCCGCGTCCTGCGCGAGGGCTTGCGCCCTGCTGGTCCGCAGACCAGGTCCGCTCGCCTGGCAAAGGCCGGACCCTGAAGCGCCCGGCGGCCGCCGGTTCCATTCGACCGCACCCGAGGGGACGCCGGCGAGCGCTGGCCAGGCCTCGGATCGAAACCGGAAAGGAACCCATCATGGCCAAGGCCGCCCAAACTTCCCGCTCATCCTCCCGTGTCGTCCAGCTCCGCAAGGGCACCACCGTTGAGATGGTCCGGCTTGCCTGCCCCGACGCCCACCAGGCCGCCCTTATCTCCGAGAGCTTCGGCCTCCCGGTCCTCGATAGCGACGGCATCCGCGAGCAGCACGAGCGCCTGATCGTCGAGAGCGCCGACGGCCTCAAGGAGGGGCTCGGCGAACGAGCGATGCAGATTCATCTGCAGCGCATCGTCGGCGCCTATGTCGGCTCCGCCCACGGAGCCGGCCAGTTCTACAGCCGGGCCGTTACGGAAGCGCGTGATGCCACCGCCAAATCGGCGAACGACATACGCGACGAGGACCTCGACGGTCCGGTCGGCTTCGACAGCGGCGCCCAGCGCAAACGCGAGTTCGCGGCCGACATGGGCCTTCAGGCCCACGCCCTTCGGATGGCGGCCGAGGGCGCCGTCGCCGCCTACGAACAGGTTGTCGGCGAACGCTGGAAGCCCTTCGAGCGGCCGGTCGACAATCCCGGCCACAGCGTCGATCGCAAGGCGGCCGAACTCCAGATGGCAGCTCTCGGCTGAGCCGCCTCGGGCGGGGCCTCAGTCCCGCCCTTCTCTCTCAATCGGCTGGCGTCGCTCCCGCGGCGCCAGCCTTTTTTCATATCGCTGCGCTCGGAGGAAGAAAAAGAGGGGGGATAGCGGCGCGCGTTCGCACCCCATCCCGACTCGTGGTCCTGCCGGGCCCGGCGGCTCGCGCAACGGCTTCGCCGTCCTCCACTCCGTTGCGGTCCCTGCGGGATGCGCAACCCTCCTGATCGACCCGGCCTCCGGACCGTCGTGACGGGGTCGCGATCGGCGCGACCTCCAAGACGGAGGTGTGAAAATGAGCAGGAAAGAAGAGAAGCCGCGCGTCGACGTCTATACGCGCATCACCGACAGGATCGTCGCGGATCTGGAAAAGGGCGTGCGGCCCTGGATGCAGCCCTGGCGTTCGAGGAACGCCATCGGCCGCGTAACTCGGCCATTGCGTCACAACGGCTTGCCGTATTCCGGCATGAACGTGTTGCTGCTGTGGTCCGAGGCCATGGCGCGGGGCTATGTCTCGCCGGTCTGGATGACCTTCAAGCAGGCGATCGAGCTCGGCGGCGCGGTACGCAAAGGCGAGACCGGTTCGACGGTCGTGTTCGCTAGCCGCTTCACCAAGGCCGAGGCCGACGGCCACGGTGGCGAAGTCGAGCGGGAAATGCCCTTCTTGAAGGCGTACACCGCGTTCAACGTGGCGCAGATCGACGGGCTGCCGGATGGCTATTATGCGAAGGCAGAGCCCGTCCGCGATCCGATCGAGCAGATTGAGGAGGCCGACCGCTTCTTCGCCAATACTGGCGCGGTGATCCGCCATGGCGGCGATCGCGCCTTCTATTCTCCCGGCAGCGATCACATCCAGATGCCGCCGTTCCAGACCTTCCGGGATGCAGCGAGCTACGTCGCCGTCCTCAGCCATGAGGTCACCCACTGGACGGCGGCGCCGCATCGCGTGAACCGCGATCTCAGCCGCTACGGCAAGGACCGGAGCGAGCGCGCCCGCGAGGAACTCATCGCCGAGTTGGGAAGCTGCTTCCTCTGTGCCGATCTCGGCATCGCACCGGAGCTCGAGCCGCGGCCGGATCATGCCAGCTATCTCGATTCCTGGCTCAAGGTGCTGGCCGAGGACAAGCGGGCGATCTTCACGGCGGCCGCGCATGCGCAACGCGCCGTGGCCTTCCTGCATGGTCTGCAGCCGGCAGCTTCCGAGGATCGGGAGGCCGCCTGATGTTCCACGCTCCGAATGCTACGGGGGAGGGCGGCGAGCCCTCCCCGATCCGGTTGCGCGCGCTCTCGCTCGGGGCCGGGGTCCAATCCACCACGCTGGCCCTGCTCGCCGCCCATGGCGAGATCGGGCCGATGCCCGACTGCGCCATCTTCGCCAACACCGGCTGGGAGCCGAAGGCGGTCTACGAACATCTCGCCTGGCTGATGTCGCCGAACGTACTGCCGTTCCCGGTGCACATCGTCTCGGCCGGTAGTATCCGCGACCAGCTCGTGCAGGCTGGGGAGGGTAATCGTTGGGCCTCGATCCCGGCCTTCGCGAAGACGGTCACGCCAGCCGGCGCCGAGGTTCCGGTCCTGGACATGGACGATGTCGGCGAGCTGGTTGAGGTCGCGACGCGGCGCACGACGACCGAAACCGTGTCCATCGGTATGATCCGCCGCCAGTGTACGACCGACTTCAAGATCGTGCCGATTCGCCGCAAAATCCGCGAGCTCGCCGGCCTCACCCGCAAGCGCTCCCCATCTTTTCCGGTCGTCGAATCCTGGATCGGGATCTCGACGGACGAGGTCGTGCGCGCGAAGCCGAGCTTCGAGCCGTGGCAGATCAAGCGTTTTCCGCTGATCGAGAAGCGCTTCAGCCGAAGGGATTGCCTTGCCTGGCTGCGCCGGCTCGGCTATCCGGAGCCTCCGAAATCCGCCTGCATCGGCTGCCCATTCCACGACAGCGCACGCTGGCGGAATATGCGCGACTATGATGCGGAAGCCTGGGCTGACGCGGTCGAGGTCGATCGCGCGCTGCGCCATGGCCTGCGCGGGATTCGTGGTGAGGTTTTCCTGCATCGCTCCTGCGTGCCGCTTGACGAGGCCGATCTTTCGACGGCGGCGGACCGTGGTCAGCTCGATCTGTTCGGCAACGAGTGCGAGGGCATGTGCGGCGTGTAGGCGCGTTTTCCGAGCATTTGAGACCGCTACGCAAGAGCAGGCATGACCGCGCCGCCATCATACGCCTTTCCTGTTTGATACGCCCGACCCACCTGCGGGCTCGATGGGGCATGTCTGACCGGAGACCGGCTGCGCCTCGACCGTTATCCCGCAACGGCCGTCCTCGACTTTCTTCCCCTGGCGCTGCGCGCCATTCCTCGCGGTTCAAGAAAGCCGCTTCCGGCCGCCCTCCATTGCATTGCGGCCCCGGTGGGGTGCGGTCCGATCGTCTCCGGTCTTTGCGACAGCCATCGAGGCGCGGTGGGCGTGGCTCGAAACTCAAGGAAAGGCACATATCATGGCGACCATCGGCTCCTTCATCAGCACCAGTAACGGCTTCTCAGGCTCGATCCGCACTCTCACCTTGAACGTCAAGGCCAAGTTCGTCCGCATCGAAAATCCCTCCGACAGGGGCCCGCACTTCCGGATCGTCGCGGGCGGAAACGTGGAACTGGGCGCCGCCTGGCAGAAGCACTCCGAGCAGACCGACCGCGACTACCTCTCGGTCAAGCTCGACGACCCGAGCTTCCCCGCTCCGATCTACGCCACCCTGGTCGAGGTGGAAGGCGAGGAAGGCCTTCAGTTGATCTGGTCCCGGCCGAACCGGGACTGAAGCTCTCCCGTCCAAAACGGCCCTGCCAGACGGCAGGGCCGTTTTCGTTTTGCTGTCAGCTTTTGACCGTATCAAACGCAGCCCGTGTTCCACGGCTCTCGCCAGGTGCCTGCCGATAATCGGCGCGATTCACTGCGGGTTCCCCCCAACCATATCGACGCATCGCGCACCGCTTGGCCCAGGGACGGGGCGATTCATGAGGGTTCTCGTCGTCAGCGCTCGGGAGACTATGATGGCCTTCTTCGAAGAGTGTGGATAGCCTGGCCGCGTGGGCGCGCGGCCGCCCATCCGTTGACCCAGTGCTGGGTTGGGTTCGCGGTGAGAGCCGAGCGTCGACATCGGCGTCATCGATGTTATTTTCCGTCGTCGCTGTTGGGCTTGCGGGCTGGTCGCCTCGGAAGACTGCGTCCGCTGGCGTATTGTTCGAGAAACAGAGCGACTATGCGCCACGAGGCTCCCCGAAGGCGGTCCAATCCCGCTTTCATATGATGGCGTCCTGGTCCAACCCCGGATCTTCCACGATCAACCCTTAAAGGGTCTGCTACGCGAGCGTGCGGCCGCTGCGGCTGCGCCTGCGCGGTGATCGCGACCGGTGGCCGGACCTTTGAGGATCCATCAGCGGGAATTGGCCCGCTCCAGATGGAGCCCCAGAAAATGGCACACGATCTCTCCCTCGCCCAAAATCACGCCTTCAACCTCGCCCGCACCCTCATGATCCCCGTCGTCCTCTTCCAGACCGGCTCCGAATACGGCGTCATGCCCGCCGAAGAGCTCGAAGGCGACGAGGTCGTCATCCTCTTCGAATACGATCCCTACGAGGGCGCCCGGGCGGTTCACTGAACCTTCCGCGGTCGCCGCTCCGACCCCGCCCGCGGGCGGGGTCCGTCGCGTCAGGCCGATGAGGCCCGGACAGGCATCGAGCCCGCCCAGCCCTCACAATGCGAGACAGAGCCGGTAGCTGGGCGCTGCGTCCGTAGGCATGGTGGACGGAAGGCTTCGGGGGCGGGCGTTTAGCCTGCACCATTCGCCGAAATCGCTTCTCCTGCTCAAGCGGGTGGTCGCGCTCTATCCTGCCGTTCAGAGCCGGTTCGAAAGCGGATGGCGGATTGGCCTTGGTCTGTCCCTCAGATGATAGCCACGTTGCCGCTTCAGGCGCAGCAACGCCAAGAACATGGCGACGGCTTCTTCTTCGCGAGGGAAATTGTGCTCCATCGTTTGGCCCTGCGATCCGATACGACCCCAACGGCGCGTCAGGCATATGTCGCCGAACAGCGTGGGCGCGATAGACATGGCGTAGAACCTTGCCATGTTCTTTGATGCGTCCTTCCGTTCGATATAGAGCTGATAGGGCTGCGTGATCATATCCAAAGAGTCGCGCAGCTTCGGTTTTGCGTCCAACGACTGTTTTGAATCGGTTACAGCCGTTCGATTCATGGGATTGATGGATGTCGTTCGGGCGAGGCGCTCGGACGAGCGCACGGCTCTATTCGCTGCGCTCACCGAACCCGCAAAACGGTTTCGGCCCGTGCGGGTGACGATCCTCTCGCAGCAGACCGATGGCAGGTGGCATTTCCCGAGGGCTTATGGTCCGTCGCCACGATGGATTCGAAATTGGCAAGATTATATTATATATGATTTTTGCCCCAAAGGGACTAAAAACTAATGCGAAACGATCAATGAGGTTGACGCACTGACACCAACGTTATAGATTGCTTGATATTTGATTATGGCCCTCGAAGGGCAATGAAGCCATGGACGTCAATCTCCGTACGCTCGGCCCGGCCGAGGCCAGGGTTGTCCTGTCGTTCCAGGAACAGGGACGAACGATCGTGCGCGTAGGCGACGTGAGGGAGATTCTTGGTTCAGAAAGCACCACCCGCAAGGTCATCCGCAATCTCGTGCGCAAGGGATGGCTGTCCCGCATCATCGGCGGCAGGTACATGCTGTTGCCGTCGGAATACGGTCCTGAGAGCTTTGGTGAGAACAACGTGCTGGCGCTTGCCGCTGCCGCTGTCGATCCGTCCTATGTCGGTTGGTGGTCTGCGGCCTCCTGGCATGGCTTTACGACCCAGCGCCCGATGATGGTCCTCGTAGCCGTGACCAGGCAGGTTCCCGCCAAGGTGATAGACGGAACGGAAGTCCGCTTCGTTCAGCTTGCGGAGCGCAAATTCTTCGGCTTCGAAAGCTACGACATCTATGGGCGTCAGGTTGCACTCTCGACGCCCGCCAAGACGCTGGTCGACTGCCTTGACCGACCCGACCTATGCGGGGGCCCCTCGGAACTGACCCGCATTGCGTATGCCGCGCTGGGCGACGTCGACCCGAAAGACCTCATCGACACCGTGCTCGCCTTGAAATCCAAAGCCGTTTCGCAGCGGCTCGGTTTCATTGCCGACCTCGTGGGACGGCCGCTGCCCCAGGATCAGCGTCAGGCCCTGCGTAGGAATATTCCATCAAGCTACCGGTCGCATTTCGGGCGGCCCGAGCGCCGGGAGGGCGACGTCGGCTATGTCGCCGCCTGGGGTCTGTTCGTCAATGCGAGAAAGAGCGACCTGATGGCTGAAGTCCTTCGCTCCGGAGGGGAAGGCTGATGCTGTCGGCGAACGAGCTCAGAAAGATCGCTGCGCGTTCGGGCGCGCGCGATATCGGCAATGTCGAGATCGACGTCATCCTCACCTTCCTGCTGCAGTTGTTCGCGGAGAAGGGCATCATGGACCATGTCGCCTTCAAAGGTGGCACGATGCTGCGCAAGATGGTGTTCGGGCCTCGCGGCCGCCTGTCGACGGATCTCGACTTCACGCGCCATAGCGACATTCCGATCGACGACCTCATGCTGATGATGCTCGAGGCTCTTGGCCAGCCCTATCACGGCCTGTCGTTTCGCTTCGACAAGGATAAAGATTGGTATCTCACGGACGACGGCTGCGCGGCCAACCCGGTCTGCTTTCATGACGACAATCCGAAAGGCGTGAAGATCAAGTTGCAGGTCAGCACGCGCGAGGAGCCGGTTTTGCCTGTGATGCCGGTTGACCAGATCAAGCAGGACTATTTCGCGCAGCTGCCCTTTGTCCCGGCCGCCATTCCCTCCTTGGCGTTCGAAGAGGCTGTCGCGGAGAAGATCCGCGCGGCCAGCCAGCGCTCCAAGATCCGCGATCTTCATGATTTGTCCGAAATCGCGGGGCGACCCCTCAACCAGGAACTGGTCCGCGCTCTTGCGGTCGTGAAGCTCTGGAACAGCGGCGGTGACGGGCTCGAATATGAGCGCTTCGCGGATCGAGTGAAGGGAAGCGCCGACTATGATATCGCCGACCTGACGAGCCTGCTGCGCCGGGATCAGAAGCCCGATCTCAAAGGGATGATTGCGCGCGTGATCGAGGGCTACCGCTTTCTCGGTAACTTGACCGATGCCGAAAGGCTGCTCGCCGGAGATGGCGCGCGCAAGAACCGCAGCGCTGCTAAAGACCTCGTTGATATCCTTCGGAAGGGCGGGTGATCCCGGCGGCCAACTCCATTTGCCTCGGGGCGTGCGCGGGGCCGCTAACGAGCGTGCGGCAGAGGCGGAGCTTGATCTGGCTTCGGCTCCAACCGCCTCAATAGGTGGGACCCCGGTACTCTCTGGAGGCCTCCTCCGCTTGTTCCGAGACGTCTGATGCCGCGCTGCGGTGATTGTCCGCCGGCCGCTTGCCCCGGCAATCGCTAGACGGCAGACGAGGTCAGGCTCGGGCTGATATGATGCTCTGGCAGGCGGTCTGAACGTCGTTTGAGAGCTCGGGTGATGGCGGGGTCCATCCATCCCCGTGGAGATCGCGAAGCGCGGCCAAACCATCTCCTGTCCGTTGTCATGGTCGCCGACCCTTCCGCGGGCTCGATGGGGCATGTCTGACCGCAGAACGGCTTCGCCTCGATCGTTCTCCCGCAACGGCATCGATCGATTTTCTGACCCCTGGCGGTCCCTGCGGGCGCCGCCATTCCTCACGAACTAACAAAATCGATAGTTGCCGCCCTCCATTGCATTGCGGCCCCTACGGGGTGCGGTCCGATCGTCTCCGGTCTTGTCGACAGCCATCGAGGCCGCGAAGGGCGCGCCCCGAAAACAGCAAAGGACGAGTACCATGGCCACCATCGGCACCTTTACCTCCACCGCTACTGGCTTCAACGGTTCGATCAAGACCCTCACCCTCAACGTCAAGGCCCGCTTCGAGCGGATCGAGAACCCCTCCGAGAAGGGCCCGCACTTCCGCATCTTCTCCGGCGCCGTCGAGCTGGGCGCGGCCTGGCAGAAGCACTCCGAGCAAAGCGGCCGCGACTATCTTTCTGTCAAGCTGGACGATCCAAGCTTCCCGGCACCGATCTACGCCACCCTGGTCGAGGTTGAAGGCGAGGAAGGCCTCTCGCTCATCTGGTCCCGGCCGAACCGGGATTGAGGAGCCGCCCCAACCGGCCCCGCCACTCGGCGGGGCCGGTTGGACGAGCGAACGGCTCTATGCGCAATGCGCGGTCGAACCCGCGGCGCGGGTCGACCTGCCGTGACGACCCTCCCGCAAACTTTGATTGCGGTGACAATATCCGCAATCGAGGCGGGGCCGTACCGGTTCAATCCAACGCGCACCAGTCGCGCCGTGCTTCGTTCCAGCGCCGCGCCAGCCCCTCCGCGACGAGCATCTCGCCGATGGACTGTTCGCCCCGAGTGACGGTCCGCAGCTTGCGGCCATACCGATCCATATCACGCCAGACCGATGACAGACTGAACCCGCCGGCGTTGAGGAGAACCAGCAACTGGTCGCGGGCGAGCTCACCGGCATGCCGTTCGTCGCGACAGCGCGGAGAAGCGATCTCTGGGGCGTCGATGTCGGCGATCCTGATCTTGTCACCCTTGAACCAGAACGTATCGCCGTCAACCACGCAATTGACCCGGACCGGTCCGTCGCACAGCGAAAACCGCGCCTCGTGCATGTCGATCCGGGGGAGCTGACGCAGCCGCCCGGCTTCCGTGCGTAACTTGTCGGCGAGTCCTTGCGCCGGACCGGCGCGCTGGAGCGCGGCGATCAGCAATACGCCGAGCAATACCGCGCCCAGGATGAGCAGGAGTAGGCGCGGGGCGATCACGTCTTTTTCTCCGGTCGAAACCGAACCTGCCTAACGCACGCCTTCATGTCGTTACGCCGGAACCAGATGGCGCGGCCGCATCGCAGCGGCGCGTTGCCGGCGGTGAACACGATCTGCTCGTCGGCCCGCATGCGCAGCACCTCGTGCGGCTGGATGAGCGGGCGGGAGGCGAGCTGCTTCGAGCGCGTGCGCGAGGACCCGGAGGATTGCGAGGAGCGGCTGACCTGGTCGATCTCGACCGTCGTCATGCCGCAGCGCCTGGAGATGTAGTCGGCTGTCTCGGGATCGTTGACGGCGGCAAAGCTGATCCATGACGCCGACTCGAACCATTTGCTCGCCGCGTCCCGGCCGCCCCAGGTCTCGCGCATCTGGCCGATGGATTGGAACAGCAGTAGCAGCGTGATGCCGTATTTCCGACCGGCGTCGCGCGCGGTTTCGAGGATGCGCATGAAGCCGAGCCGGGCCACCTCGTCGAGCAGGAAGAGCGCGCGCCCGGTCACGTCGCCATTGCGGTTATAGATCGCGTTCATGAAGGCGCCGATGATCACGCGGGCGAGCCCCGCATGGGTCTCCAGCGTCTTCAGGTCGAGATTGATGAACACGTCGGTTCCGCCACCTGCCAAATCGTCAGTGACGAAGGATCGGCCCGACACCAGCGCAGCGTAGTTGGGATAGCTCAGCCAGTGCGTCTCCTTCACCGCGTTGGCGTAGACACCGGAGAACGTCTCCGGCGTCATGTTGACGAAGACGGCGACGTTCTCCTTCACGAACTGCGATTCCGAACCGTCATAGATCGCCTGCAGCCGCTCGCGCAGCTTCGGCTCCGGCTCGGACAGATTGCCGCGCACCTGGCGCAGGGTCTGGTCCTTTTTTTCCGTATGCCCGGACAGGCAGACATCGGCGATGAGCGCCGTCAGAAGCTGCAGGGCCGAGGCGCGAAAGAAGTCGTCGCGTACACCCCGCGAGCCGCCGCTGTCGCTCATGATCCATGAGGCGACGGCGGCGATATCCTCTTCCTTGGTGCCGCCAAAACGTCCGATCCAGTCGAGCGCGTTGAACCCCGTCGCCGGCTGCTTCGGATCGAGGACATGCACGGTGCGCCCCGCGCCTCGCCGATGCTCGATCACCATCGGCGCGACCTCGTTCGACGGATCGAGTGCGACGAGCGCGCCGCCCCATTTGAGCGCGGTCGGGATCGTCACCGACGTCGTCTTGTAGCCGCCGGACCCGGCGAAGACGATGCCGTGCGACGAGCCGAAGGAGGCGTCAAAGCAGAGTAGCGGCGAGCGGCCGCCTGAGCCCCAGCTCTGCCAGTCCATGGCGCGGAACGGCATGGTCGCGGCGCCGTCCTTGTCGACACGGTAGCGCTCGCCGACGACGATGCCACCAGCGTCGGGAAAGAGCCTCGTCGCTTCCGGCATCGTCATCCAGTCCGCATCGCCATGCAGCGCGCGTTTGCCATGCACGCGCTTCGGCATCGGCGCGGCAAAGGCGGCGTTGCCCTTCACCGCGACGCGCAGTGCGAAGCCGGCTGCGATCAGGGTCGCGCCGGCACCGATCATGTAGGCCGGATCGATCTGGGAAAGCGACGCTGATCGCGCTGTCGCGCGCAGCACCGCGATGACGATCGCCATCGCGCAACCCGCGATCACGCCGCACCCCGCCGTCCGAATGCTAGCGGCGCCGGCTGCGGCGAACAGGAAGATCACGCCGATCGCGGCTGCGGCGAGGAAGGGCATTGCGAGTCCGGCGCGGCCGAACATCAGGCGCTGCGCGTCCGTCTTTCCGAGTGCGGCAAGCGCCTGCTCGAATCCGGACACGCCGATCAGCGCCCCGATCATCAGCGCGATCGGCGCGATTGCGATCAGGAGCCTATTCGGCGTCATAGCCGAAGGCTTTCGCGCCGATCGCCGCAAGCCGTGCTCGCTCGGCATCATCGGATTTCAGCCGGTGATCGAGCTCGATCAGCGCCCCGAGCAGGACGGCACGTTTCTCATAGCGCAGGCCCGCCTTGGCAATCAGTCCACCCAGCTCGATCTTCTCGCGCGTGTCCTTCTTGCGGGCTTCCGAAGATGCTGCCTGGTTCATGCGCTCAGCCCTCGCCAGCGCCGCTCGCAGGCGCCCCAGTCTCGACCTTCGCGGGCGAAGCGCCGGGCTCGCCGGCTTCACCGCCCATTTTCTTTCCGGTCGCCTTACCGCCCTTCCCACGAAACCGGCCGGCGAGTTCCTCGAAAGCGGCCTGCAGATCGCTTTCCTCGATCTCGATCTCGCCGAGACCGGCCTTCAGGGCGATGCGCCCGATGCGCTCGGCCTCCCGCGTCTCGGCAGCCTTGAGCTGATCCTGGAGGCGAGCGATTTCCTCGCGGATTCTCGATGACGGCTTCTTCATTCCGGTTGGGTCTCCATGCGGTGTCCGGTTCGGCGGATTGCATGGAGAATCGTGGAAGTCGCCGAGGTGGGCGACTAATAAAATAGCTAGTCGGCAGAGCCGACGCCGCTTGAGATCATCCCGGCCGTTCCGAAGGAATGGTCCAAGGGCGCAGTAATACGTCGCTGTCGCGACGCCCTGCGTCACCCCGGCCCACGGCCTGCCGATCTGGCGGGGCCGTGGCCGCCGCTCCCGACGAACATGGTTGCCTCAAAGTTGTTCGGGAGCCCGCGCCGCCTTGGCCATCACGCATTTTACGCCCCAGCTCATCTCGCGCGGCTCCGGCCGCAGCGCCGTGCTGTCGGCCGCGTATCGCCATTGCGCCAGGATGGAGCACGAGGCCGAGGGTCGGACGGTCGACTATTCGGCCAAGCGCGGGCTCCGGCATGAGGAGTTCCTGCTGCCGGCCGCCGCGCCGGATTGGGCACGCGCGCTGATCGCTGACCGCTCGGTGGCGGGTGCCTCTGAGGTGTTCTGGAACGCAGTCGAGGCCTTCGAGAAGCGTTCCGATGCGCAGCTCGCCAAGGAGTTCATCATCGCGCTGCCGGTCGAGCTTACCGTCGACCAGAACATCGCCCTCGTGAGGGAGTTCATTGGGACACAGGTGTTGGCGCGCGGGCAGGTTGCCGACTGGGTGTTCCATGACGAGCCGGGCAACCCGCATATCCATTTGATGACCACCTTGCGGCCTCTGACCGAGGACGGGTTCGGATCGAAGAAGGTGGCGGTCGTCGGCGAGGACGGCCAGCCTCTCCGCAACGAGGCCGGCAAGATCGTCTATCGGCTCTGGTCCGGCGAGAAGGCCGAGTTCCTCGAGCAGCGCGAGGGCTGGCTCGGTCTCCAGAACAAACATCTGGCGCTGGCCGGTCTCGATATCCGCGTCGATGGCCGCTCCTACACCGAGCGCGGCATCGATCTCGTTCCAACGACCCATCTCGGCGTGGCGGCGAAGGCGATTGACCGGAAGAAGGAGACGGCCGGGTGGTCGCCGAAATTGGAGCGGGTCGAGCTCCATGAGGAGCGGCGTGCCGAGAACCGCGCGCGCATCCTGCGCCGACCGGAGATCGTGCTTGATCTCGTGACGCGGGAGATGAGCGTCTTCACCGAGCGCGACATCGCCAAGGTGCTGCATCGCTATGTCGACGATGCCGGAACGTTCCAGGCGCTCCTTGCGCGCATTCTTCAGAGCCCGGATGTGCTCAGGCTGGAGAAGGAGCGCATCGAGCTGGCGACCGGGGCGCGCGCGGCGGCGAAGTACACCACGCGCGAGCTGATCAAGCTCGAAGCCGAGATGGTCAATCGTGCCATGTGGCTCGCCGGCCGATCTTCGCATGGTGTCCAGGAGAATGTGCTGACGGCGACGTTCGAGCGCCATGCCCGGCTGTCGGAAGAGCAGCGCGTGGCCGTCGCCCATGCCGCTGGCGAGGGGCGGCTGGCGGCCGTGGTTGGGCGCGCCGGCGCCGGCAAGACCACCATGATGAAGGCGGCCCGCGAGGTCTGGGAAGCGACTGGCTACCGCGTCGTCGGTGCAGCGCTCGCCGGCAAGGCCGCCGAGGGCCTGGAGAAGGAGGCCGGCATCGCCTCCCGCACGCTCGCCTCATGGGAGCTCGCATGGTCGAAGGGCCGCGATCAGATCGACGACAGATGCGTGTTCGTGCTCGACGAAGCCGGCATGGTTTCGTCGCGGCAGATGGCGCTATTCGTTGAGACGGTGGTGAAGGCCGGTGCCAAGCTGGTGCTCGTCGGCGATCCCGACCAGTTGCAGCCGATCGAGGCCGGTGCCGCGTTCCGCGCCATTGTCGAGCGTACCGGCTATGCCGAGCTCGAAACGATCTATCGTCAGCGCGAGCAATGGATGCGCGACGCCTCGCTCGATCTGGCGCGTGGCAATGTCGCCGCGGCGCTGAAGGCCTATGAAGCGAACGGCAAGCTACAGCCGCGCAAGTTCAAGGCCGAGGCGGTCGAGGCACTCATCGAGGACTGGAACCGCGATTACGATCCGGCGAAGTCGACGCTGATCCTCGCCCATCTCCGCCGCGATGTCCGTGCCCTCAATGATATGGCGCGGGCGAAGCTGGTCGAGCGCGGCATCGTCGGTGAGGGCGATGCCTTCCGCACTGAAGACGGCGTCCGCCGTTTCGCCGCCGGCGATCAGATCGTGTTCCTGAAGAACGAGGGCTCGCTCGGGGTCAAGAATGGCGTGATCGGTCATGTCGTCGAGGCGCGCGAGGGCTGGCTTGCGGCGATGGTCGGCGAGGGCGAGCATCGTCGCCGCGTCGAGGTCGACCAACGCTTCTACGCCAATGTCGATCATGGCTATGCGACGACGATCCACAAATCGCAAGGCGCGACCGTCGACCGCGTCAAGGTCCTCGCCACGCTCTCGCTGGACCGGCACCTGTCCTATGTCGCGCTGACCCGTCATCGCGAGGATGTCGGCCTCTACTACGGCGCGATTTCGTTCCGGAAGGCGGGCGGCCTGACGCAGATCCTGTCGCAGCGCCGCGCCAAGGAAACCACGCTCGACTACCGGAACTCGTCGCTCTATCGCGCCGCGTTGCGCTTCGCGGATTCGCGCGGGCTTCATCTTGTCCGCGTCGCCCGCACGCTCGTCGGCGACAAGCTGCGCTGGACCGCCCGGCAGAAGCAAAAGCTCACCGATCTTGGCGCCCGGCTCGTCGCGCTCGGCAGCAGGCTCGGACTCGGCGCCTCTTCAAAACAGACCGCCCCGGAAACGCAGAAGGAGGCCAAGCCCATGGTCGCGGGCGTCACCACATTCGCTAAATCCATCGATCAGTCCGTCGAGGACAAGCTCGCCGCGGATCCCGCGCTCAAGAAGCAGTGGGAGGAGGTCTCGAGCCGCTTCCACTTCGTCTTCGCCAATCCAGAAGCCGCCTTCCGCAAGGTCGATGTCGACGCCATGATGACGAGCGCCGAAATCGCGACATCCACCCTCGCGACGCTCAAGGATAGGCCGGACAGCTTCGGCGCGCTGAAGGGCAAGACCGGCCTCCTGGCCAGCCGCGCAGACAAGGACGATCGCGAGCGGGCAAACCTCAATGCGCCGGCGCTCGCCCGTGATCTGGAGCGCTATCTGCGCCTGCGCGCCGAGGCCGAACACAAGCATGAGAGCGAGGAGCGCGCGGCGCGCATCAAGGTCGCGGTCGACATCCCGGCGCTGTCGCCCATCGCCAGGCAGACCTTGGAGAAAGTCCGCGACGCCATCGACCGAAACGATCTTCCGGCCGCCCTCGCATTCTCCCTTGAGGACAAGATGGTGAAGGCCGAGCTCGAAGGTTTCGCCCGGGCCGTCTCCGAGCGGTTCGGCGAGCGCTCCATGCTCGCCAATGCCGCGAAGACGCCGGACGGTCCGGCCTTCGAGAAGCTCGCCGCAGGTATGAACGCGGGCCAGCGTGAAGAGCTCAAAGCCGCATGGCCGGCAATGCGGACGGCACAGCAACTCTCCGCCCGGCAGCGCACGGCTGAGGCGCTGAAGCAGGCCGAGACGATGGGGCAGTCGCAGCGGCAGGGGTTGTCGCTGAAATGATGGTTGGTGTGCGAGCCGATGCTGATAAGGCGGCCGGAAGGAAAGACGAGACGCGCCGCCGCGCGCTGGCGATCCCGGCTGGTGGTGCGATCGGTATTGCCTTGATCGCCGGCCTGGGCTGGCTCGGCGGATTGCGGATCAACTTGACGCCGAGCGAGCCGCTCGGGCTCTGGCGGAGCGTCCCACTCGATCGGCCCGTCGCTGTCGGCGATCTCGTTTTCGTCTGCCCGCCGCCGGGACCGATCACCGATTTCGGCCTCGAGCGCGGATATTTCCGGTGGGGATCATGCCCGGCCGGCGTCGCGCCGCTCATCAAGACCGTCGTCGCGCTTGCAGGGGCTCGCATCGATGTAGGCGCCGAGGTCGCGATCGACGGCGTTGCGTTTTCCCGATCCCAGACCAGCGACCGAGACGGGGCCGGTCGGCCCCTTACGACCTGGCCTGGCGGCATCGTGCCGGCGGGTCAGATCTTCCTCCATTCTCCCTTCGCAGGTTCCTATGACTCCCGCTACTTCGGGCCGGTCCCGCTCACTGGCCTTCTTGGCCTTGCGCGGCCGCTTCTCACGATCGATCCCTGATCGCCGCCGCACTCTTTTCCTCGTGACCGGGGCTGCCGCAACCGGCTGGATCGGGTGGTCTGGTCATGTTCTGACCCTGCCGCTCACCATGCTGTTCCCGGCACTGTGGGCCTGGGCGCCAAACCGTGCCGCGGCCGCCGCAGTTGCAGTGGCCTATTTTTTGGCGGCGGCGCGCGGCCTGCCAGAAAGCGTCGCCACCTTCTTCGGCACCACGGTGTGGGCAGGTATCCTGCTATGGCTCGTGGCCTCGCTGTCTTTTGTCGTGGTGCATACCGCGTTCTGGACAGCGCGGCCGGGATGGACACGGGCGCTCCGCTATCTGGCGGCGGCCGGACTGATGGCGATCCCGCCCTTCGGCATCGTCGGCTGGGCGCATCCGGTGACGGCTGCCGGCGTTCTCTTTCCCGCTTGGGGATGGTGGGGACTGTTAGCGACGACAGTCAGCCTTGCCCTCGTGTCGACGAGGTTCTGGCTAGCCGCCACCATAGCCTTGGGAGGCTTCTGGATTTGGTCCGCCGCAAGCTGGACGGAGCCGATGCTACCGAAACGATGGAAGGGTGTCGACACGGAGCTGGGCGTGGCGCTCGGGCGCGACAATGCCCTGCAACGACATCGCCAGCTGGCCGGCATGGTGCGGACCCGGGCGCTGGAAGGAGCGCCGGTCGTCGTATTGCCCGAGAGCGCGCTCGGTCCGCTGACGCCGACTGTAGTGAGCTTCTGGGCCGACGCACTTGCCGACCTCGATGTCACCGTTGTCGCCGGCGCGGCGGTGATCGGCTCGGGAGGGTACGACAATGTCATGGTCGAGCTCCGTTCGGCGAGCGCGATGATCCGCTATCGCGCGCGCATGCCGGTTCCAGTTTCGATGTGGCAGCCGTGGCGGGCCTGGTTCGGGGACAGTGGCGGCGCGCGCGCCACCTTTTTTGCCGATCCCGTCGTGGAGATCGCCGGGCGCCGTGTCGCGCCGCTGATCTGCTACGAGCAGCTTCTGGTGTGGCCGATCCTGCAGTCGGCGCTGTATCGGCCCGATGCGATTGTCGCCATCGCGAATGCTTGGTGGGCCACCGGCACCTCCGTACCGGCGATCCAGACAGCCAGCGTTACCGCATGGTCGCGTCTGTTTGGAGCCTCTCTCGTCACATCCTTCAACCGCTGAGCAGGGAGCTCGCTTATGGCATTCGATGCAGATCTCCTCCGAACGTGCGCCGACCCTTCCCTTAAGCCGGCGATCGTCGAGCAATTCGTCAAGCAGGCGGGATCGCCCGATCCGCTCGCGGTGACCGTCCGAAGCGGCAGTCGCGTGATCCTCGTGCCACCTTTGAAAACGCCTGAGCAAGCTCTAGAGGTCGTCCGAGAGCATCTTGGAAAGTCCGTCGTTCGGGTCGGTATCACGCAGTATCCGGCCGGCGTTGGCATCCGCGATGTGTCTGAGCTTTCGCCGCAGCTGCTGCAACCTTGCGACAATATTCGTATGGGAACAGCACTGTTCGGAAAGGTCTGGCGGGTCGTGCTGAAATGGTACGGCAATCCGACGGCCGAAGACGTCATGACGCAGGTGCTCGACGACGCGCTCCATGCCTGGAAGACGGGGCAGTTCGAGGGGACGGCGGTTTTTACCGCGCCCGATCCGGGGGAGACCAAAGCCATCGCCCCGAAACTCGAAGACGCACCCCAATCTGCGCCTGTAGCGGAGCCACAGGAAACACCGGCGGACGATCCGAGCAAGTCAGGGATCCGCATCGACTTGTCGGGGATCGGAGGAAGGGCACCATAGCGAATCCGCCGACGAGCTAGGCTATTCGACGATGATGTCGCGCGTCAACAATTCGGTTTCTGAAAAACACAGGCTAGATAGATCGATCGAAACATAGATCTTCAGCCGGGCATGCGTGCGCGACGTCGTTTCTAGCTCCGTCGGGACAATGTCGTCATCCTTGTCGCGCAGTTCCTCTTGATCGAGGTAGCGCACTTTCGCATCGAGGACCGCGTTAGCTTGCAGAATCAGTCCGATTCGGTTGCCATCGAAAGCCGCCACGGCGTAGTCGTCGACGCTGATGATCTCTTCGAGCGCGGCTGACGGTACGCTGCCCTCGGTGAGCGACCCAAAATAGGTGAAGTCCACGAAATCAAGGTCGCTCTCAATCGCCAGGACGAGTTGCTCGTCAAAACCGGGGGCGGCCAATACCTCATCCGCAATCGTCTCGACATCTGTTCCGCTGCTCGCAGTTGCTGATGCGAGAACCTCGTCCAGAGCTTGCAACGGCAGGAGTGTGTCGTGACTCTCCGCGGCTTGGCGAAGCGCCACGTCCCCGCTGACCACATACATGGAGATATCATTGTTCTTGCAGTAGCGGGCGAGGCCTTCGATCACGAAGGCATCGGGAAACTCCTTGCTGCCTCTCTGCTCGAAGGGGGCCTGGCCTGCGAAATATCGCTCGAACACGATGCGGGCGGGGATCTCGAGCGCGGAGACCGAATGCCCGCGCAGGCGTTTGATCAATATCTCGACGAAGCCCGCCCACGCGGAGTCGGCCAGGGCCACGCCGTCGATGTCCTTCATCGCGTCGTTTGCCTGTCCGGCAATTTGCGAGATGCGGTTGAAATCGCGGGCTAGGCGCTTCGCATCGGCCGCTTTGGACAAGATCTCCTCGGTGAGCTGGCGCCGGATTTCGGACAGGGTGATGTCGGTGAAGTGCAGGACGATGCGGCCTGCTTCGATCTCCCCGCGGAGCAAGGCGAACTGCGTGTTGGAAATGTTGAAGCCGGCACGGCGATAGACCTCCGTGTCGAGGAAGACATGACGCGTCCGTAGCGGCTCCGTGGGTTTGCGTGTGGGCTTGGTCATGGCGTCTGAATGTCGGTCTGGTTGAAGTGATTCCCGCAAAACAGGAGGGGCTCGCCGGTGGCCTCGGCGAGGACATAGGCGAAGCAGTCGCCATAGTTCAGGCCCGCCTTGTGCCGCCCCTTGCCGAAATCGAGGAACGCCTGCCGGGCAAGCTCGCCATGCTCTTCCGTCACCGGCTTGATAGTGATGCCGGCGCGGCGGATGAAGGCTTCGGCCTGCCGCATGCCGTCGGGGCCGAGCTGTCTTTCGATCACCATCGACAGCTCGAAATAGTTCGCCACACTCATGCGGCTGATATCGGCGTCCTGAAGGTTTGCAAAGAACTCCGCTTCTTTTTCGCGGTATAGCACCGCGACCATGGCGGAAGTATCGATGATCACTTTGGCAGGCCGTCTTTACCATAGAGAGGATCGGCGTGGTCGGCACACGGACGCCTTACATGTGCCGCGGCGCGATCGGCGATCGTCAGCAATTCCTTCACGCTCGCTCTGCCCCTCCACGTTCGATCTGAGCATGGCGATCACGCAAGGCCTGGGTTACGATATGGGTCATGCTTTCGCCAGTTGATGGGGGCGATGCTCTGAGCCCATCGGTGGGCCTCCGGATCCTTGATGTTGAGGCCCATGGCCGCGATTGTTTCTATAAAAAACAACAGCCCTCTGCGACTCTATCAAGCGGCGTCGTAGTGGACAAGATCAGCCCCAAAGTGTGTGTGGCGCGACCCCCTTAGATTGGATGGCATAGACGCGATGAAAGGCCACCAAAATGCAAGTTCGTGCCGTCACTTGAGAGCAGCTTTTTAGTCAAAATGCACGCGTTGTGATCTGGCGCGAACGACCACTTGCTTCTATGAAAGTCGCAAGGTGGTACGCGCCGCCTCGGGGCTTAGAATCCCCTGATGAACGGTTGGTGCCGGCCGTAACGGCACCGAATCCTCTGACCTTGCGGCCGGGGGCTTGCGACGTATGTCCAGGCTTCCAGCTAAAGGTCGTAGGGCCGTTTCATCACGGATTCTAACCCCCGGCTTGGGGTCATGGGATGTTTGTTGGCGGGGGCGCACCGCGGACACCAAGCGCAGATGGTTGAAATGATCGGATCCGGAGAGTCAGAAACGCAAGTGCAAACGATCTTGAGGCCGATCGTCGGACTAACCCGCAATCTCCCGAAGGCGGTTCTTGAGCCAATCGTCATCGAGGCGATCCGCAAGCATCGGTTCCTTCGTGACCTCGCGGAAATGCGGCAAACCGAATCCAGCAAGTATGCGGAGCGCGAAGGTTCTGTCGGCCCCGCAGGGGCCGCCTATGTCAGAGCGATGATCGACGTGCACGCTCAGCAGACAGTGCTCTCGACGCTGCTCGATGTGCTCGGATATGTGCCGGAGGTTCCGGCCGACTGACGCGTCAGATCAGTTTCAGTTTTGTGGCGACAGCCGTCGCCTGAGCGAGGCTTGCAGCCTCGAGAGTCTCGCGAGCGTTGTTGAGATGAAAGTTGACGGTAGCGAAGGATAGGTTCTCGAGCACTGCGATATCCTTCATCGATTTGCCTTCCGCGGACCACTTCAAGCAAAGTGCCTGTCTGGCCGTGAGTTGCGGATGATGTTGTGCCGTTGGCCTTGCGTTCTTTGCTTGAAGCGCCGTATGGAGATACGCAACGGCCGTAACGGCCGCAACCTGGTCGATATCTTTATCCAGCGAAAGCGTTGGCTTGCTGGAAGCGAGCGTTAACATCGACATATGTCGGCCGGACGTTTGAACCGGAATGCTGATGCCGGATCTGATTCCGAAATCGCTCGCTTCGGAGTAGAAGCGTTTCAGCTCCTTCGTCTCACATTCTCTAAGAGCTGGGGCAGACCAGGAAAAGGCGCGCATCGTGGTGCTTGCCGTTCGAACTACAGGATCCACTTCTCTGTAGCCAACCGCGAAGTAGCGATCTTGCCATTCCTGCGCATAGTTCGAGACCGCATGCATGCGAACAGGTTCCACATAGAGGTATGCATAGCCGTCAAAACCCAGATCCTGAACCAATGCCGGGAGTGCACCCCTCAGCATCTCGTCTGTGGCGGCAACGGAAGCGACGTCTGTCAGCCTCTGGAACCATGTTCTCAATATCGTACCTCCTGCGATACAACTCCGGCTTTCATCGCGAGGCAGGTGCCCGACGGATTTCCCGTCGCCGTTGGTTTGATAGCTGGCAGTACCCCCAACCAGTGACATCGCCTCCAGAGCCCGGATCAATCGAATCGTCGCGAGAAGCGTGCTGCCACCGTCCAAATCAGTCTCGCCACTTAAAATTGATACCGAACGCTTGCGCGATGGGCAATATTCCAGCCATGTCAAGCTTGCTCAGTGAGCGACTGAGCAGGTTGGGCAGGGAAATAAACGATGCAGTGAGAAAATATTATCGATATATATTTAATATACGTTCGGGAGTGGAGAGATATATTCGAAATAATCAGTTTAAAGTCATTCTAATATTTATATGGCGTCGGGAACACGATATCTTGATCGACGAGGATGTTGAACCGGTAGCCGGGTCTGATCTCGAGGGTGGGCTGAACGTCAAGGTTTTTGTTGATAGTGCGCTCGGCGACGCGGCCGAATGTCTCGGCGAAATTGCGACGGGCGGCATCGGACGCTGTGTCCTGGGTCGCCAGCGTCGAGCTCTGCGGGATAGCCATGTCCATGCCGGTGCCGATGATAGCGAGCAGGATCGCGGAGCCGAATGTCTTGAAGTAGTGGTTGTCGACCTTGTCCTTGAAGCCTCCATAACCTTCTGCGTCAGTGCCGGCCATGCCGCCAATCTGGAGGGTCGAGCCGTTCGGGAAGATAATATCAGTCCAGATCACGAGCACCCTGCTCTGCCCGAACGATACCTTGCTGTCGTAGCGGCCCATTAACTTCGTACCTTGCGGAATGAGAAGGCGGTGCCCGGTCGCGCTGTCATAGACATTTTGGGACACCTGGGCGGTGATGCGGCCTGGAAGATCAGAATTGATACCGGTGATCAGCGTTGCGGGAATGACCGAGCCGCGCTTTAGCTCGTAGAGGGAACGCTGCGGTACGACCTGGTTAGGCAGGTAGCCGAGCTTGGCCAGATCGGCGTTGAAGAAATTTTCCTTCTTCGTTTGTCCGTTGGGGTCGAGGTTCTGGCCGTTGAGGCCGGCCTGCAAGGCGGTGCTGTAAAGATCGGACGCTGATGGCGTGGCCACCTGTGCCGGGTTTGCTGGATTGACGGGGCCGGCTGCGGTCGCGGCCGCCTTCAGCTTGTCGGTGGTGATGGCGAGCGGTGCATCATAGGCCACATCATTCGCCTGCAGGCGCGCCATGCGCTGGCGCTGACGCTCGCGCCACAACTGCTCTTGTCCCTCTCGCTCGAGGCGCGCCCGCCAGACCTCTTCCGGTTCGAGTTCGACCTGGCGGGGTTCCTCCGCCCGTTTTGGTGCGGCGACGAATGGATTGGCGGAGCCCTCCTTCCGGTCGACCTGAGGCGTGACCAGCACGGGCTGGGGTACGGGCTGGTCTCCGATGATACCGTCGGTGACGCCGCGCTTCAGTTGATCGGCAAAGGTAGTCGCCGGCGGACCGCCGGAAGTGGTGATGTCCGGTGCCCCCCGGAAGATGAGACCGCGCGAGGTCAGTCCGTAGAAAATTATACCGAGGAAAAGCACGAGAAGCACGATTGCGGTGATGATCGGTAGACGATTGAGGCGCCGAATGCCCTTCTTGTCCGTCGCGGCCGACGCGCCGCCAAGCTTGAGGGATTGCATCGCGGTCCCCTCCCCTCTCAGCTGCGCTTCATCACGGAGACCGGGCTTGCGGGAGCTGCGCCGGTCTGTGTCATGGTGTAGACGCGCCCAATTTCGATCGATCCGGTCGAAAGGCGGGCAAGCACCTGGCCGTCGACGGGGACGAGGACATACGCAAGGGGGATCGCCTTCGGGTCTTTGGAATTCTGCTCGGACGTGACGGCATAGCCCCAGGTGCGAAGTGAAGCTTCGAGAGCGGAACCAAATGTGGAGCTATCCGCCTTCAGAATGATGGTCGCCGTGCCTGGTCCGATCTGTTCTGCGAAGCGCGGCACGAGGTCGCCGGCGACGGCCGACGCCGCGGGCGCCGTCAGCTCCGTCGGCGCGCTGCTGGCGACAAGCCCGCTGCCGCCAAGAGTCTGGCAGCCGGAGAGAACGGCGGCGACGAACAGGAGCGCGGCCGGTCGGATGGTTGGAAGGAGCTTCCTGAGCATGGCGTCACCCTCCCCGCCGGATGGTGATCTTCTCCTGGCCCCAGAAGCCGACGCCGGAGACGAGAATGGCTTTGTCGACTGCGTAGTCGACGATCATCATGTTGCTGTTCATGCGGTAGTTGACGATGCGATTCTGGCCGCCGGAGACGACGAAAAGCACGGGCGCGTCCTGCGAGGCGACGGATGACGGGAACTGGATGTAGGTTTTGGCGCCGTCGGTGTAGACCCGTGTTGGCCGCCAGCTGGCGTTACCCGAAATCGAATACTGGAAATTGAGCTGCTCGGCCGGGACGCCGGCGCCGGGGATCGTGCTGGCCTCGAGGCGTGCATTGACGTCGGCGAGGCGCGTCGAGACGTCTTCCGGATAGTCGAAGCCGACACGGGCCATGTACTGGCTCCCGTGCGACTTCAGCTGGATGTGGTAGGTCCGCCGCGACGTCGTCACTACCATCGAGGTGACGAGGCCAGCCTCGGTCGGTTTGACGATCAGATGGATCGCCTGCCCGCCCGACGCGCCGGAGGTCGCGGGCTCGACCTTCCAGCGCACGGTGTCGCCGACGAGAACGTCGCGAACGATCTCTCCGGCCTGGAGTTCGATGTCGCAGACCTGAAGCGGCGAGCAGATGACGGAAGGTTGCACCTCGCCGTACAAGAAGATGACCTTGCCATCGGGGCCTCTGGTGACGAGCCCGGTGCGGCCGCGCCACTGGCCGGAGATGTCAATGCCTTTAATCTCCTTTCCCGTGAGGTTCTGGGCGTGGACGCCGCCGGCGACCGACGTCAACACGATGGTGGCCGCAATCAGGACGGCCGACCGGGATAGGGGTCTTGTATTTTGCATGAGGTCGGGCGCGCCTTTCAGATCTGTGCGGTCCAGTCAAAGTCCTTGAGGTAGAGGCCGATCGGATTGAGACGGATCACCGCCTCGTCCTGGGGCGGGATCAACACGACGGTGGCGACGCCGCGGAAGCGGCGCGTTGCGACCTCCTTGCCCTTCCGGTCGCGCTCATATTCCGTCCAGTCGATCTGGAAGGACTGGGTGGAGAGCGGCACGACATTGTTGACCTCGACCGAGACGGTCGCGGTCTTCGCCTTCTCGAAGGGCGAGGCGGAGCGGAACCAGCCATTGACCTTCTCGGTCGCGGGATCCGTTGTCCGGAGCATCGCATAGACGCGGTCGATATATTGCTTCTGGACCACGGCGTCGGGCGTCACCGAGCGGAAGTTGGTGACGAAGCCGGCGAGCACCGCGCGCACGACGCGCGGATCAGCATATTCGATCTGGGCGGGGAAGCCGGCATTCACCGCCGAGCCGAGCTTGTCGACCTCGACGATGTAGGGCACGAGCCGAACTTGCGTGCTCTGGTAGAGCGCGTAGCTCGTACTCACCAACGCCAGCGCAAGGCTGGTAACGCCGACGATGCGCCAGGCGCTCGCCGCCTTGACATAGGAGCCGTAGCGCTCGGTCCATTCCTGGCGTGCGGCGATGTAGGGATTGTCTGGGGTATCGGATCGCCTGGCCAAGACGCGTCTCCTTTATCGATCGTCTGGCTTGGGCGGCGGTGTCGGCCCGC
The DNA here is from genome assembly GCF_003012935.1 of Pannonibacter carbonis. Classification (GTDB taxonomy): domain Bacteria; phylum Pseudomonadota; class Alphaproteobacteria; order Rhizobiales; family Stappiaceae; genus Pannonibacter; species Pannonibacter carbonis. The sequence continues at coordinate 29,252 of NZ_PUDR01000014.1, forward strand.
TGCCGCCGCTGCCGCCACGACCGGATGCGTTGTCAAGCTTGGCGTTGGCGAGACCGAGCAGCGAGCCGGCATAGGCGCCGGGCGAACCGATCGCCTTGTCGCGGGCGGCCGAGGCGACGGCTCCTCCTGCTGACGCGGCGCCGCGAAGACCGGCGACGGCCGCGCTGCCGAAGGAGGCTCCGCCGGCGCGGGCAGCCGTATAGGCCGAAGCCCCTGCCTTCGCCCCGCCCCAAGCGAGCGCTGTGCCGCCCGCGGCAAAGCTCGCGGCCTGTGCCCCATGGCGGATCGATTCCATGCCGCCAGTCACGGATGCGCCCTGAATCACACCCTGGACAATGTTGGGCACATACATGGCGATGACGAAGATCACTACGGCGAGGCCGGCGATCGCGAGCGCCGTCTGGTACTGGTCGCCGACGCTCGCATTGTTGGCGAGGCCGATCAGCACATCCGAACCGATCTTGGCGATCATCACCAGCGACATGAGCTTCATGCCTACCGAGAAGGCATAGACGAGATAGCGGACGGCAAAATCCTTAGTGAAGGAGGAGCCGCCAAGACCGAGCATGATCATGCCGGCCATCAGCCCGACATACATCTCGATCAGCACCGAGACGAAGATCGCCGCGACGAGTGCAAAAGCGATGACGCTGATGATCATGGCGAGCGAGGCCGATAGGGCCAGCGCATTATCCTGGAACACGCCGAAGCTGATCTTCTCCGACATCTTCGAGGCGACGGTCAGCCCGGCATTGAAGACGTTGGCGGGCGAAGCCGCCCCGCCGCCGGCGCCGATCTGGTAGAGGCTGTCGACGATGGCCTTCCCGAGCGCGGGTCCGCGATCGAGCACGAAGGCGAAGAAGCCGATGAACATGATCCGGCGCACGAGCTCAGCGAACCAGGCATCGAGCGAGGCCGCGCCGATGGCGAGCCAGACCGCGGCGATGCCGATCTCGATGCCGGCGAGAATCCAGAACAGCGAACGGGCCGCGTTCATGATGGTGGTTTCCCAGCCCTTTGCGGCCGTCACCACCTGATTTTCGAGCGTGTTGAGCACGCTGCCGTCCTGTGCGAGCGCTGGTGCGGTTGCGTAGACCAGGACGAACAGGGCGAGAGCGAACATAAACGTCGACCGGAAGGAAGGATGTTGCGCTACCATCGCGGCTTCATCTCCTGGCCGTTCGTCGTGTCGTACTCCTTCGGGGCGGCGAAAAAGTCGCGCGCCCTCTTCCGACGCTCCTCCTCCGACAGAGTTCCGGCGCTGTCAGTCGGGGCGTCGCTCCATCCGGCCGGGCGCGTGACGATCCACAGTGCGACGCCTGCAGTGAAGCTGAGGCCGGCGGCGAGAGCGATCAGGATGATCTTCGTGCGGCTCACCATCTCGGCTTCATCTCCTGACCGCCGGTCGTGGAGGGTGCCGTCGATTTGAAGAATTCCTCGCGACGCGCCTGCGCAAGATCCTTCTCGGCCTGTTCGGATTGGTACCAGGTCGCCATCATCGTCATCTGTTGGGAGACGAGACCGCGCAGCTTCTGCATCTGCGCAACCTGTTGGGTCGCAATCTGGTGCCCGACCTGCAGCGCCTTCATCTGCCCGTCCGAGGTCTCCGACAGCGTGCGCAGCTGCGACATCGTCGTTTCCTCGGAGGAGAACTGATCGGCGGTGAGCCCCGCTGCCTTAAGTGTGCCGGCGATCGTGTCGCGATTGGTGGTCGACCAGGTCTGGTAGGTCGAGGAGAATGTCGCCTGGTTCGGCAGGTTGGATTTGAAGTCGGCGAAGGTCTTGAAGCGCTGCTTCAGCACGTCGTCTATGTTGCCCATCGAGAAGGCGATGCCTTGCCCTTGCACAACCACGCTTTGCAGCTTGTTAAGATCGTTCGCGACCTGTCCCCAGACTTGGGTTGGAAGCTGCGCCGTGTTCTGCAGAAGGTTCTTATAGATGTTGAGCTGATTCTGGATCTGCTCCGCGAGCTGCGTGATCTGCTTGATCTGGTTGTTCACCTGCTCGGCCGATTTGCCGACGAGGCTGATGAGCTCGCCGTTGTTGAGCATCTGCGTCCATTCGGTGGCGCCGCCCGTCAGGCCGCCGCCAGCCAGGGCATTGCTGGCCACAAACGGAAGCGTGATGGCAGCAGCAGCAGCGCCGCGCAGAAATTCAAGCCGGGTCATGTATGAGAAGCGCTTCAGCATGGCCGATCCCCCTTTCTTCCATCCAGCGCGCCGGCCATCCCTGACCGTGAGCAGCCTTCAGCTCTGTAATGCGTTTCAGATGATCGCGGCCCGAGGCGCCGGCGAAGGCGAGCGCGACCGGACCGAGTGCCATGTCGAATAGCCGTCGGCCGGCGGGTGAGGCGACGTAGTATTCGCGCTTCGGAATCGCGGTCGCGACGATCTCGATCTGCCGCTCGTTGAAGCCGAGCTTCTCGTAGAACTCGCGCGTTCCGGGCTCGCGCGCCGATCCGTTCGGGAGGCAGATCTTTGTCGGGCAGGATTCCTTCAGCACGTCGACGATGCCGGAGCGTTCGGCGTCAGAGATAGACTGGGTCGCGAGCACGACGGCGCAATTGGCCTTGCGCAGCACCTTCAGCCACTCCCGGATCTTGTCGCGGAAGACCGGATGACCGAGCATGAGCCAGGCCTCGTCGAGAAGGATCAGGCTTGGCGCTCCCGTGAGCCGCTTTTCGATCCGGCGGAACAGATAGGTGAGCACAGGCACGAGGCTGCGCTCGCCCATGTTCATCAGCTCCTCGATTTCGAACGTCTGAAAGGCACCGAGCGTCAGCCCGTCGGTCTCCGCATCGAGAAGATGCCCCATCGGCCCGTCGACAGTGTAGTGATGCAGCGCGTCCTTGATCTCACGCAGCTGCACGCCTGAAACGAAGTCCGATAGTGAGCGCCCCGGCGCATTGGCCATCAAGGCGACCTGGCGCGAGATCGCATTGCGGTGCTCCGGCGAAACCGTGACGCCCTGGAGGGTCACGAGCGTCTCTATCCACTCCGAGGCGAACGCGCGATCGCCGTCGCTGCCGAGTTCGGCAAGCGGGCAGAAGGTCAGTTGCGGCCCCTCCCCTTCCCCGTCGCTGCCGATCTCGTAATGGTCGCCACCGGCCGCGAGCGTTAGCGGCATTAGCGAGCGGCCCTTATCGAAGGCGAAGATTTGCGCGCCGGTATAGCGGCGGAACTGCGCCGCGATGAGCGCGAGCAGCGTCGACTTGCCCGAGCCGGTCGGTCCGAAGATCAGGCTATGGCCGACATCATCGACATGGAGGTTCAGCCGGAACGGAGTGGAGCCCGACGCGACCTGCATGAGCGGCGGTGAGCCTTCCGGATAGAACGGGCACGGCGCGGAGGGGCTCCCGGACCATACGGAGTTCAGCGGTAGAAGGTCGGAGAGGTTGCGGGTATTGATCAGCGGCTCGCGGAGATTGGCGTACCAGTTACCGGGGAGCGATCCGAGGAAGGCTTCGGTCGCGTTCAGTGTCTCGACGCGGGCGCCGAAGCCCTCGGCCTGCACCACGCGACGGATACCCTCGCATTTCTCCCGAAGCTGCTCGGCGTCGCTCTCGTGCAGCACGATGACAGGAGTGTAGTAGCCATAGGCGACGAGCTGCGATGCGGCTTCCGCGATCGCATCTTCGGTCTCCGTCACCATCGCCATGGCGTCTTGGTCGACCGATCGGCTTTGCGTCTGGAACAGTTGGTCGAAGAAGGGACGCACCTTCTGCTGCCACTTTTTTCGGGTGCGTTCGAGCTTGTCGCGGGCCTCGATCTCGTCGAGGAACATGAAGCGGCTCGACCAGCGATAGGTCAGCGGCAGCTGATCGAGCAGATTAAGGATGCCGGGCCAACTCTCGGCCGGCAGACCGTCGATCGCCACGACGCCGACATAACGCCCGTCGACCGTCGGCGTCAGGCCATGCTCGTATTCGGCAGTGACCAGCCAGTCGAGATACATCGGGATCTCGGGCAAGCGCACCGGATGGTTCTCGCCAGTGATGCAGAAGCGGACGAACTGGAAGCCCTCGTCGTAGCGGGCGATGCGCTCCCCTCCCCGCTCCGGAACCTCGCGTGTGCGCATGCGCTGGATCGACAGCGCGTTAGACAGATACTGCTCAACCTCGCGGATCGAGTTGCGGAAATTGCCGAGCGCCGTATCCGCGAAAGTGGCGGACCGGCTGTCGCGGTCGGAATAGACGTACTTTGCGACGCCGGACTTGCGTCGTTCCGGAGGGCGCCAGGTCAGGATGAGCGCGTGCCGGCTCTCAAAGTGCCCCCGCTCCCGCTCGAAATGTGCGCGTCGCTCGGCATCGATCGCTTGCGTCACCGCGTCCGGGAAAGCGCCGGCGGCTGGATAATCGGTTGTGGGGATGCGCAGCGCCTCGACCTGGATCATCCAGCCGGAGCCGAGGCGGGCAAGGATGGCGTTGATCTGGCGTGAGACCTCGTTGCGCTCGGCATCGGTCGAGCTCTCGCTGTCAGGCCCGGCGAAGTACCAGCCGGCCATCAGCGAGCCGTCCTTGAGCAGGACGATGCCATCGTCGACTAGCCCGGCATAGGGAACGAGATCGGCGAAGGAAGGGCCGGAATGGCGGAATGTGCGCAGCGCGACCACCGGATTCTCCTTCAGAAACGCCGCCAGGGCGTCGAGGTTGGCCGGTAGTGCTGGCGATAGCCGACATGACGCAGATAGACGCGGCGCATCATCGGGTCGGCCTTGGCCATCATCCGTAGCAGGCCGACGATCACCGTCCAGATTGCGATGCCGAACAGGGCCGCGTACCAGGTCAGCACCACGAAGATCAGGATGACGGCGGCAAGCCCCGTCAGCAGGACGAGCTCGCGGTCCGCGCCCATCAAGAGGTTCGGGCGCGACAGCGCCCGATGGATGCGGGAGCGCGCCAGTCTGGAGCCGGCTTCAGCCATGTCCACCCTCCCCTCCTCCGACGGCCGGAACCGGTGGCGCGGAGGGTTCGGAAGGGGCTGTCGTCGATGTCCCGATCGAAGCGCCGGTCGAGCCGAACAAGGCGACGATCTGCGTGGCTCCGAGCAGGATGCCAGCTACCAGTACGACGTACATCAGCCGACGAGCGAAATCGTTCAATTCGCCGCCGAAGATCAGCATGCCGCCGGCGATCGCCACCGCTGCAAGGGCGATGAACCCCGCTACGGGGCCGGTGATGGATTGCTGGATCTGCTGGAGCGGGGATTCCCATGGCAGGCTGCCGCCGCTCGAAGCTAGGGCTTGCGATCCGAGGTGCAGAACCAACAGCGCCGCTACGGCGCTTGCGGCGAGAAATGTTTTACGGTCATGCGACATGGACGTCCTCGTCGAGTTGGGCATAGGATTCGGTGTGGTAGCGGCCGCCTTCGAAGCGCTCGACATGAACGACGTCGCGCACCCGCCGGCCTCGCCCGGAGCGTTCGATCGAGACGATCAGGTCGACGGCCTCGCCGATCACTTCCTGCATCGGCTGCTGGCTGACTTCAGCGGTGAGCTGCTCGAGGCGGCGTAGCGCCGACATGGCGGTGTTGGAATGGATCGTGGTGACACCGCCGGGATGACCGGTATTCCACGCCTTGAGCAGTGTCAGCGCCGCGCCGTCGCGTACCTCGCCGACGACGATGCGGTCCGGCCTGAGGCGCATCGTGCTCTTGAGAAGACGTGCCATGTCGATCGTATCGCTGGTGTGCAACGCTACGAGGTTCTGGGCCGGGCATTGTATCTCGGCGGTGTCTTCGAGGATCAAGATGCGATCGTCGGGAGCAGTCTCGGCGATCTGCGCGATGACGGCATTGGCGAAGGTTGTCTTGCCGGAGCCGGTGCCACCCGAGATCACGATGTTGAGCCGCGAGGCTATCGCATTCCTAACGATCTCGGCCTGGCGACGTGTCATGACCTTGTCGTGCACATAGTCATCAAGCGGGATAAGTCGCGAGGCCCGACGACGGATGGTGAAGACTGGTGCCCTTACGACCGGGGGCAGCAGGCCTTCGAAGCGATGCCCTCCGATCGGCAGTTCACCCGAAATGATCGGGCGCTCGTCATCTGCCTCCGCGTGCAAAGCATGTGCGACGCTGCCGATCACGATTTCGGCTGTCGACGCTGCCATCTCGCCGGCGGGCGCAACCCCATGGCCGAGCCGCTCAATGAACAGCCGGCCATCCGGGTTCAGCATGATCTCCACAACCGAGGCATCGTCGAGGGCGACACACAGTTGATCGCCCAAAGCCTCCTGCAGCTTCCGGACCAGACGAGGGTGGGAACGCAGTTGCGTCATGCCGCAGCTTCCCTCAAGCCGCGCGCCGCAGTGGCGCGATGGAGGATACGTAGCCAGCCGGCCGGACCCGCTCGAAGCTGTCGGCATCTGTGGGAAGTAGACCGACGACGGCATTTGTGTTGCCGAGGCGCTTGGGCTCGCCGATTCGCGCCATCGTCCAGCCGGCCCGACGGAGGATACGCTCAATCCGGACGTCGGTGGCCGTAACGAGCTCGGTGTATCCATTCTCCATCGACCATTCGATGATCGCGGCGAACATAGTCCAGGTCGCATAGTGGAGCGCCTGCCCTTCCCGCCCAGTCTCGAACGATGTATCGACGCAGAAGCGAGAACTCTCGATCATAGTGGCGTGCGGACAAAACAGCCCACGCTCGCCGAGTTCCGGGAACAGCACAGACAGCAATGTCGGCCCTGTCGCCGGAAGTAGGCGGGCACATCCGACCACCTCGTTCCGCCCCGCCACGGTCAGAATGTAAGTCGGTTTGCAGTCGTCGAAGCCGTCCGCCTCGCGGCCATCCCTGACGTCGACATCCCAGTTCATACGATCGCGGAAGATGCGCGCTCGAAGTTGATGCATGTCACTTAGAAGATCAGTAAAGTCCTTGTAGGTATCCGGCGCGATAGCCATTGCCCGCATGTTCTGTTCTCCGACTCGATTGAGGTCGGATTACAAAAGCGCACCATCGGGAAGGAGCCGCGACTAGTGAATTTATGAGCGCGGTTCTCGACAGAGGGTACTGAGTCGGGGGGCAAGTGGCCGCAAATCGCTCCGGGGATGAAAGAAAAGCGGGCCAATATACCTGATGAATTTATTAGTCGGTATCAGAGCTCGATGTCGGACGCTGAAGTCCTATCTAATTGAAACGGTGGCATAAATGGTAACCGTGTGTCGCGAGTCGCGGCCATTGCCCGACATTCGTTAATACCTCGTTAACCTTAATCCCGTTGCCCGCCAGGGGGAATCGTGCCTATTGTCGGAGACGGAAAGAGCGCGTCTGACGCTCTAAAAGCGTTTTGCGACGAGGGCGACATTGAAGTCTGCGGCATCATCTCTGGAAATCGAGAGCACTTCGGCTCGAATTACGCGCCGCGCGGAGGCGCTGTCGCTTCGTCTTCGGGCTGTGGGTGAGCGGGCATTTCCCCCTACAGCCCAGAAATCTCTCCGTTCGTTCTCGTCAGGCGAAGTTGCCCAGATCGTTGGCGTGTCTGACGGGTATCTGAGGCAACTTTCTATCGACGGTTTGGGCCCGGCGCCGGACGTCAGCTCGAGTGGTCGTCGATCCTACACGCTCGAGCAGGTGAACGAACTGCGCGAATATCTGGCTACGGCGCGTCCGAAGGAGGCGTTGAGGTTCTGGCCTCGCCGTCGCGATGGCGACAAGTTGCAGGTCATTACCGTGGCCAACTTCAAAGGTGGTTCGGCAAAAACGACAACGTCGCTCTATCTCGCGCAGGGGTTGGCTCTACAGGGATATCGCGTCCTGGCGATCGATCTCGACCCTCAGGCTTCGCTGTCCGCGATGTTCGGCCTCCAGCCGGAGTTCGACATTGCTGAGAATGCGACTCTCTACGGAGCCATCCGCTATGATGAAGTGCGCGTGCCGATGAGGGAGGTAGTGCGTTCAACGTACTTTCCGGGCATCAGTATCGTGCCTGGCAATCTTGAACTCATGGAGTTCGAGCATCAGACGCCTCGACACATGATGGAAACGCGCGGTCGTCCAGAGGAGCTGTTTTTTCGGAGGGTGGCCCGAGCGATCGCCGAGGTTGACGATGACTACGATGTCGTTGTGATCGACTGCCCCCCGCAGCTTGGCTTTCTGACGATGGGTGCGCTCAACGCCGCAACGGGAATGATTGTGACAGTCCATCCCCAGATGGTGGATGTGGCGTCCATGAGCCAGTTCCTGCTTATGACCTCCGATTTGATAGCGGTGATTGAGGATGCAGGTGGCCGTCTCGACTATGATTTCTTGAGGTTTCTGGTGACGCGACATGATCCGAGGGACGTGCCGGAACAGGAGATCGTTGCGTTGATGAGAGACGTGTTTGATTCGGATGTACTGGCGGCCACGGCCTGGAAATCGACTGCAATAGCTAATGCAGGTCTGACCAAACAGTCCCTGTACGAGCTCTCGCGTGGTTCGGTAGGGCGCTCGGTGTACGATCGCGCGATGGAATCGATCGCCGGTGTGAATGAGGAAATTATTGCGTTGATCGGCGCGGTGTGGGGGAGAGGCAAATGATGCTCTCCTCGCCTTGCTGTTCGCGCACGGTGTTGTCTGCAGACAACGTGAAATCTTTCGCGGCGGCGTCAGCAGTGTTGCGCGCTGCTCACGTCCCTTCAATGTTGTCTGCAGACAACATGCTTAGCCGCGCAAGCTCCGCCAAGCGCAAGGCCTCGGGATGGGCTGAGGGGGCTCTCGGTAAGGAGTGGAGGGCCTGGCATTGAGCAAGCGGACCCAATCTATTCGATCGATGTTCGCGGCCAAACCCGAGGAGGCGTTGTCTACGGACAACAAACACCCCCCGGCAAGGGTGTCTTCCGGCGCGGTGCGGTCTTTGAAAGACACGTTTTCTGGCGTTGAAAAGGACTATCAGGAGCTCCGAGAGAAGCTCGCTGGCGGCACTGTAGCAATTGAAATCGACCCCGCGACTGTCGATCCATCTCCGCTTGCCGATCGCTTCAGTGATGGAGACCCCCAGTCGTTCGAGCTCCTGAAGCAGTCCATCGCGGAGCGTGGACAGGAAATCCCGATCCTGGTGAGGGAGCACCCGAGCGAACCTGGGCGATATCAAAGCGCCTATGGTCACCGTCGGGTACGAGTGTTGAGGGAGCTTGGCCGCCCGGTAAAGGCCTACGTGAAAATTTTGACGGACGAGGATCTCGTTGTTGCTCAAGGTATCGAGAACTCAGCCCGAGAGGATCTCAGTTTCATCGAGCGCGCGGTATTCGCCATGCGTTTGGAGGAGGGTGGGTTTAAAAGGGCCGTGGTGCAAGCGGCGTTGTCTATCGATAGAGCGGAGGCCTCCAAGCTCGTAGCCGTGGGAAAGAGTGTTCCGCCCGACATTGTCGAAGCGATTGGACGAGCCCCTAAGATTGGCCGCGGCCGCTGGCAGTCGCTCGTCGACAACCTGCAACAAGCGGGAGCAGCTCAACGCGCTCGAGCTGCGCTCAACTCGGATCGGGCGAAAGCCAAAGCCAGTGATGAGCGATTTGCATTGGCCTTGTCAGCAGCGACGAAAGCGGAACAGCCCGATGGAGGCGTTGGCGAAGCCATCGTTGCGCGAAGCAGCCGCGGAGACGAGATCGGCAGATTGACCCGTACCGCGAGGCATTGCCGTATCCAAATCGATCGGGAGAGAAATGACGCATTCGCTGAGTTCGTCATTCGCAAGCTTCCCGATCTCTACGCCGCATACTCGCAAGAGGAGAAAACGGACGAATGAGCAGGGCATAAAGCCTGAATAAGAACCAGCAAAGAAAAAAGGCCCCCGAAACGGATTCCGGAAGCCCTTTCTCGATCTTTGGCGAGTTTGAGAATCGCACTTCCCCGAATCACAGTCAAGCATCCTTTGCGGGATGAACGTCGGTCTCGGCGGCCGAATTTCTTTGCCTAGCGATAGGTGAAGGACAATGCAGACACATATTTCAACGACGCCCTTTGGGCGGCGGCCGATGACACTTGGCCAAATTTCAAGTCAGATGACGGCAAAGGCTAGGAAGCCTGAGGCCGCCGCCCACAAGTGGAAGGTGTTCCAGGACATTCGGGAGGCGCGGGATTTGCTTGGCGCGACAGATCGCTCGCTCGCGATCCTCAATGCCCTTCTCACCTTCCACCCCGAAACAGCGCTTACCGGTGACGCCGAGCTTATCGTCTGGCCGTCGAACGAGCAGCTTGCAGCCCGGGCGAACGGGATGCCGGCGACGACGCTGCGCCGGCATATCGCCGTGCTGGTCGACTGCGGGCTGGTCATCCGGCGCGACAGTCCGAATGGCAAGCGCTTCGCGCGAAAGGGCAGGGGCGGGGAGATCGAGCAGGCATACGGGTTCGACCTTGCTCCGATCGTCGCACGAGCTGAGGAGTTCCGGAATCTCGCTGAGGCCGTGGAGGCCGAGAGGAAAGCCTTCCGTGTTGCCAAGGAGCGTCTGACGCTGCTGCGTCGCGACGTCGTGAAGCTAGTCGAGACGGGAATCGAGGAGGGGGTTCCTGGCAACTGGGGCAGGGTACAGCAGACCTACCAGGCGATCGTCGACCGACTGCCTCGCTCTGCGCCCCGTCAACTGCTCGAGGATATCTGTGCCGACCTCCACGGTCTTTATGTCGAAATCCGCGAAGTGCTGGAATCCTTCACGAAAACACAGAATCCGGATGCCAATGAGTCCCATTCTGGTCGTCACATACAGAATTCAAAACCAGATCCTACATCTGAATCTGAATACGGCCTCCGAAAAGAGAAAGAAGCGAGTGGCACCGTCTCGGAAACCGACAACGTGCGGAGCCTGCCGAAACGGGAATTGCCCCTTGCGATCGTGCTGGACGCTTGCCCCGGAGTGCGGGAACTTGCCCAGAGCGGTGAAATCCGACATTGGCGGGACTTTCTTGCCGCGGCGGAGCTTTTGCGGCCCATGCTTGGGATTAGCCCCAGCGCTTGGCGTGAAGCGCGGGAAGCGCTGGGGGAACAGCACGCCGCGATCACGCTGGCTGGCATTTACCAGCGTGCTGATCAGATTGCGTCGCCCGGCGGCTATCTGCGCAGCCTGACCGATCGTGGCAAGGACGGGAAGTTCTCAACCTGGCCGATGATCATGGCGCTGCTGCGCGCCAAGCTCGATGGACAAAAGGCTTCCAACGCTGCAGCTGTGCCAGCAGCTTCTACTGGAGTGAGTGGCGGCAACCTTCGGGCGTCGGATAACCTGCTGAAAAGCCTCAATAAGCCGAAAGCTCGCTGATGGTCGATGGCGTTTCAGCTCCGCGTCGGCGCGACGTCGTCATCGGCGAGAAGGCCGGATCGACGGGCTCGGTCGATGAGGTTTTTCACCGAGGAGGGAGACCATTTGGTGCCACCGCGCGGGGTGCGCTCGTGAAGGCGCTCGAGCTGTCCGGCGACTTCGCGAAGCGTGAGGTTTGGGTTCACGGCTTGGATACCTGCGACCAGTGTCATCAGTCGATCCTCGGGCAGCCGGGGAGGGGACTTTTTGAGCAGCACTGCGTCGGCCATACGCTCGCTCACCATCCACTTCACGGCCCGGCGCAACCGCTCCGGCGTCCACTCGAGGCCGCGCTGCTTCAGCACGCGGGCGATGTCGTCCCAGGTGTGGTCCGGGCGCATGCGGCGAACCGTCGGAAGCCACTGGCTGGCCGTTGCCTGGACCCGATCGCCATAGGCCGCCTTCTGCGCCGCCGTCATCTTCGCCAAGGCTTCTGGCCGGCGTTCGCGGACACCTGGATTGCCCGGAAGCTTCCCCCGAGCTTTGGCGGCACGAATTCCGGCCTTCGTCCGCTCAGAGATCAGTGCGCGCTCCAACTGGGCGACGGCGCCGAGCACCTGCAGCGAGAACATGCCCTGTGGCGTCGAGGTGTCGATCGGATCGCGCAGCGAGCGGAAGTGAGCTCCTTTAGCGGCGAGATCCTCGATTACCTCGAGCAGATGGCTGACGGAGCGCGCCAGACGGTCTAGCCGAACAACGACCAGCGTCTCGCCGATGCCGATATCGCGGATGAGTTTGGCAAGGGCGGGGCGTGCTCGCGATGCACCGGAACCGTGTTCCTGGATGATGATATCGCAGCCGGCCGCGCGTAGCTCGATCTCCTGCGCTTCCGTCGCCTGCTCATCCGTGGACACACGCGCATAACCGATTAGCCGCCCCTGAGATCGACGGGAAGCGCGATTTTGTGTGTCAGCGGCCATTTGCAGCGCCTAAGAGAGCATTTAAAAGTGAGTTCCAAATGCAGAGGATACGCATAACCGTTCGTTTGTAAACGTCTCTTATGCCCCCCTTTGCTGAGGAGCTCAGCTGAAAATCCCATGAAATCAATGACCTAGGGGGGGTGAAGGCGGTGTCAGGGGACTGCTGTTCAATCGGGAGAGCCACGGCGCACCATACTGTACACGCGTCAGAAAAAGATATCCATGTGACGGAAGCGAATTGCGCTATAGCTTCTGTATGAAGATAAATGCGACGTATCTGCAATGACTTATGAAATCGATGTATTGCCCTTGCAGACCCTGCTTCCGGCCATCGCCCGGGCCGAGGACCAACTCGCGCGCCTCGACGAGATCGTGCGGCGCAGCGCGGTCGGCGAGGGCTTCACAGAGAGGGGGCATTTCTTCGACGCGGCTGCTAGCATGTGGGTGGCTGGCGAGCTCGTCCATATCGAGGATCTGGTTCTCCACGACGCTCGCATGGATATCCGGGCGCCGACGCATGAGCTGACCATCGCGCACGCCATTCTTCGATCACGCCGCCGGATCGCCGCAGGCGAGCCGGGGTGGGCTCTCAGCGAGTCTGGCGTCGCGTCGCTTGCTGGAACGACCGCTGTCAAGCCGGAACCCGATCCTGTTCCGGTCGAGCGGGAAGGGGAGAAGGCGCGGGATCCCGATGACCACGATGACGACCCACTCTTCCGCGAGTTCGCCCATATCGACGCCATCATCAATCGCTCGCAGCGAATTCTGGACGGAATAGCCGACGGCTCAATGCCGGGGCCGCTTGAACGACCGTCATTGTCCGTCGGCGATCTCGTCATCCGGGATCCGGACTGGGACGAGCGCGAGCGGATGGCGCAATGGCGGGCTGTGCTGAAGGAGACCGAAAGTCTGCCGCCCACGCTCTCCGCGGCGCTCCTGTTCGATGCGTGGGAGACCATTGAGCCTCTACAACGGCAGCATCCGCTCGGCGGTCAGCTCGTCGCGGCCCACTTGCGCGCGCGTGGAAAGGTTGCGTCGCACCTGCCTGGGTTTCATGTCGGGCTAAAGGCTATTCCGCGGGAGCGCCGACGCGCGCACGGGAGGACGACGCGGCTGTTTGCTTTCCTCGACGCGCTGTCGGCCGCGGCTGAGGCCGGTATGAAAGAGATCGTCCGACTCGGTCAGGCGCGAGAGCAGATGGAACGGAAGGTGAGAGGGCGGCGGTCCTCAAGTAGCTTGCCGGCTGTGATCGATCTGATTCTCGCGAGACCGATTGTCTCGGCGGCGACAGTCGCGCAGGCGGCGGACGTCACGCCCCGCGGCGCCCTGAACCTACTCGCGGAGCTCGGCGTCAGAGAATGCACCGGGCGGGGCCGTTATCGTGCTTGGGGTTTGCCCTAACGACCCATCGCCCGTCATGCGTCTATGGGTTCTTGGGAGAACGTCCTATGTAGAGGTAGCGTGAGGGCGGCAGTATACGATCGCCCGCGTTGGCCGTCGAAATCAAACTCGTAGAGGCAGATCCTGCCCAGGGCTGTCTGGCGCTGCCCGAAGAAAAAGGTGAAGGCGTTTGGCGCGGCCACGAAGAGATGTGTCAATCCGGCGCCGCCGGCCTTTGCGTCCCGTATCGCTCCGCTGGCCGCGTCCGCGAGTTCGAATGCATGCCGTCCGCATATCACCGATTGCGCGCCCGGTCCTGTGTCGGGCTTGAGAACGAGGAGACGGCCTGCCGTGGAGAGCGTGGTTTCGCAATAGCGCTGGACGTCGGCCGTGACGTCATGCGTGAGCCCGATGGCTACGGCGAGGTCTGACCCGTCCGGTCGCAATTCTATGAGCTCGGCCTTGAGGGTGGGCCATGTGGAATCCGAGGTCGCGTCGTCGGCCGACCAGATACGGCGACCAGTCCCTCGCTGCTCCAGCTCGACCTGGCGCCCCGACTTGATATTGATCACCGATCCTGCCGCGAAGGCCAGCGTAACGTGGGCATCGAGTGCAAGTCGGAGGCGCGGCTCATTCTTGGCTGCCGTGAGAAGGAAAGCTCTCAGTTCTGGATAGAGTTTTGCTTCCCAATCCGCATCACTGCGGATGTAACGCTCGTCAAAGGACGGGATCAGGTCGAGGACGAGGTGACAGCGTTCCTCCAGTTTATCGAAGGCATGCTCAAAGGACTTTACGCCGTAGACTTTGGGCCCGCCCTCAGCCGATCCCAGAATATCTTCCCGAGCGCAGACCGCGCGGAAGCTCGCCCGGTCAAATTCCAGTCGTCCCTGCGCCATCCATTGGAAAACGATATCGTCATATGGAAACGCGCTTCGGTTCGCGGGGATGCGTTTCAGGCCTACCAATCCGAAGAGGATGTCGAGCTGATCGCGCAGGCCATCCAGGGTGTCGGTCGCCTCGCCGAACGCCAGCGTCCGCGCCAGAATGCGCAGCTCCGCCTCGTCGATGCCGAGGTGCTCTCGCCACGCCTTGCGCACGGAGCCAGCCTTGCTGTTGTCGGTCACCGAACCATAGAGGCGATCGAGACGCATGGCGCCTGAACGCATCCCCACCATCTGACGCAAGGGATCGGCCCGGTCGAGGCGCCAGTTGGTCACCAGCTTGAACCGTACACCGCTTCCGGCTGGAGCATAGCTGAGCTGCGCCTCCCGGGCCCGCTGTAGCAAGGAGCGAGCATTTGCGTTGATGAACTCGGGATCGACGAGGTGGGAATAGCCATAATTGTCGGGCGTCACATGCCACTTGCACTGCATGTGCTCTCGCAGCAAGGGTTCGCCATACTGATCCGAGGCGCAGCGCACCGGATCATATTCGACCCAGATGTCGTCGAAGCTTTTCGGCCCGCTCTCGAATCCCACCTTTGTGACGGGACTTACCGGATCCAACAAGCGCGCGGCATGCCACCAGAAGAGCCGGGCCTGGAAGGTGTCGCCATCGCGACGAACGGTCACCGCCTGCGTCATGCGTTCACCTCAGATCGCAGTCTCGCCGTCCCGGAAGGGAGGCGTCGGAACCATCGCGCGAGCGATCTCCACCGCGCGGGCGCCATCGATTGGTTTCGACGGATAGGCGTCGAGCACGATAGCCGGGAGCAGTCTCTGGGTGAGGTCAGAAAAGGTGAAGCCATACTCGCGGCCGCCGCGTTGTGGCCCGGTCGCGGTGACCAGGGCGTCAATCTGCTGGCGGGCGAGACCAATCGGTTGCAGCCGGGCGGTGAGGACGAAGCGACGCTGCTCGTCGCCGGGACGTTCGAAACTCAGAATGTCGGCCGCCCTGCGGCGCACTGCGGGGTCGAGCGCGCTGATCCGGTTCGTGCACATCAAAACCGCCGCGGGAAGTTTCGCATTGGCGATACGGTCGATTCCCCGGATGAAAGCGTTCACGCCCGCCTTGTCTTCATGATGCATCTGGGCTGCCTCACGCGATTGGGCGAGGGCGTCTGCTTCATCGACGAGCAGGATGACGGCGCCGCGGGCCTTGCCCGACGGGGACTTGAGCTTGGTCGCCTCCGCCACGGTGTAGTCGAAGGCGGCGGAGATCAGCTGCGTCATCTCGCCGACGCGCCCTTGTCCCCGCGTCGAGAGGCTGAGGGGCAGGAGCGTGATGTCGATCTTCTCCTGCCGGGCCACCGCGTCGCCAATCGTCTCGGCGAGCTCTGTCTTGCCCGAGCCGACGTCGCCGGCGAGAACCACAAGCGGGGGGCGCCGCAACACAGTGTCGAGAAGCGAATCGGCATCGGGATGATGCTGGCGCGCCCAGGCCATAAGACCCGTCGGGTTGACGAGCAGACCGAGAATCTTTGCCAGCCGATTTTTTTGATCGTCGAGGCCAACCAGCCGCGCGAGCCTAGCCTGCGGATCGAAGTCGGGATATGTGATGCGCCGTTCGAAGAGTTCGTCCAGTGTCGGCTTCGTGCTCATCAGAAACTCCTCACAGTCGCGCGGTCGAGGGCCTTGCCGCCGGACGAATAGGTCCGGTCGCTGGCGAGATAGCCGGTGATGCCGGGTTCGGCCGCTCCGCCTCGGGAAATCGGGAGCGTCTTCTCGAAGGCGTCGCGCTCCGCCTGGGTCAACTGACTCCACGCGGCACTGTGGGTCAGGTAGCTTTTGAAGACCGCGCCGCTGACATTGGCGTTGTGGCGCACACGGCCGGGATCGTCGTCATTGGCGGATGACCCGGCGAGATCCTTTGCCGTATAGCGCAGTGTGGGCTCGATCCAGTTTCCGTCTTTTTGGAAGCCATAGGTGACGGTGCCCAGATAACCGGCCCGGATCAGTTCGGTCACTTCCGCCTCGAACTGTGCAATGCGCTCGTCGGACGGGCTGCCGTAGAAACGCTGCATGCGCTTGAGATCCGCCGCGACCTTGGCGGCCATGTGCCGCGCATGGGTGACCGTGAAGGTCGCGGTTTCCGTGTAGCTGTAGCTTGTGGACATGGCGACCTCATACCTGGAAGGAAGAGCCGAAGACCTTCTGCCAGTAGGCGACGGTCAATTGCTTGTTGGGAGCGGCGAGCGCTGCGTCGATGGCATCTCCAGCATCGAGAGCCGCCTCGACGATCGCATCTGCATTCGCGGCCGTGTAGAGCCGCGCGACGTTGTTGACGGCATTCACGGGGTCGATGATTTGTACCGGATCGGAAAACGTTCCAACCGAGGACCTGGGATAGTAGTCGTCGAAGATAATCTTCTCCCTGAAGTCGGTGCGGGCGATGTAGGTGAAGAAGTGCTGCAGCGCCTCCGGATAGTCAGAGAAGTCCAACCCGTCGTCGCACAGCTTGGCGAGGATCATCTCGATCATGAACGACTTGAAGCGGAATCCGTCTCGCTCCTGCTTCGTGCGCCTTGACCAGAATTTTGCGAGACGCACCACCTGCGCGAAGTGCTTCTCCTGGGCGCGCCTGCGCTTGCCCGCGAACTCCAGATGCAAGGGAATGCTTGTCTTCAGGAAGGAGCCGTCATCCTGGCTGACGAGATTTCCATACCATTGTGCGTCGCCCTCATAGAGGATCGGCACCACATCGACGTCTAGCCCGCTCCCACGGAAGGAGACCGTGACCGAATAGGTCTGGGGTTGGACCTGATCGGGGCTGAAGTTCGGAAATGCCTTGCGCAGCCTTTCCGCCAGATAATCGAGCAGCGCTTTGACATCCTTCGGGGCCGCCGCGCCACTGATGTAACAGGCGACATCGATATCGTTGAGCGAGCGAAGCGCCGTGCCCTTCGCGAGGCTGCCCGACAGCATCATTTTCCTGAGCGTGAAGTCAGGGTGCTCGGCGAGATAGCCCTCCAGCTTTTCGCGAAGCCGCCGGGCCTGGGCCCGATATTCATCCGCCTTGTCCTTCGGCAGGTTGACCTTGTCCTGCGCGAAGGCGGCGATCTCATTATGACCGACGTGCTGTCGCCCCATATCCCGCTCCTGTTCCCGGGCACTCTGGCCCAGCCTCTGACATGGATATAGTAGCTAAAAAATAGCTATTCAAGATGTGTATGCTAGCTATTTCACGTTGACAAAATCCTCTTGATTCTCTATATGCTGCATATAACGACGGAGGATGAGATGACGGCGAAGCGAACCATGACGCTGAACCTCACCGACGCCGAGATGCGTGTTCTGGACGATCTTTCGGCCCGGAAGGACATCACCAAAACCGCTGTGCTCCGGCAGGCCTTGCGCCTTTACCAGACGATCGATGCTCGGGTCGAAAGGGGTGAAAAGCTCCTGTTTGAGAATGACACGACCAAGGAAAAGGCGGAGCTGATGCTTCTATGACGGTCGAGGTCTCGAAGGTCTATCTTCTCGACGTCGCAACGGGTGAGGGCGTCGAGGCCGAGTTGCGCGATGCGATCGAGCAGGCGCAGATCGATGATTGGGCGAAACACTGGATTCCGGTGGTACTCGCAGCGATCCAGGATTTGGTCGCACGCCAGGTGCCGCGCGCAGACTGGCCTCAGAGCCTGCATTGGAACTGGCCAAAGAAGATCACACGCGTGCAGGGCATGCTGGCCTTCCCCGGGTTCAGCGTTGTCGCACAGGGGGTCACCCAGGGACTGGCGCAGCTCGATTTGACGAGAGGCTGCCAAGAACCTGGCCAGAAAGGTAAGCCTCTCGTCTACGTCGAGTATCTCGAGGTGGCGCCCTGGAATCGCTCCGAGCTTGGGGCGACCCCTCGGCTTCGTGGTGTCGGTACCGTGCTGCTCACGGCGGCCATCGCGCTGAGCTACGAAGAGGGATTCAAGGGGCGGATCGGCCTGCATTCCCTGCCGCAAGCCGACGCTTTCTACCGCAGGATCGGCATGACCGACCTTGGGCCGGATCCCGCCTGCCAGAATTTGCGATATTTCGAGATGACCGTCGAGCAGGCTCGCGCGTTCTTCGAAAAGGAGGAAGGACGATGAAATTTGAACGGAGCAAAGAGTGGTGGATGGCTCGGGCACGTCGTGAAGGCGACGCCGTCATCGGCGCCGGCTTGCTCGCGTTCGATCCGATACCCGAGGAGCGTCCAGCCAGCGCTCCCACGGCGGTCGTCGAAGAGACCCGTATTGCGTTTGGCCGTTTCGTGAATCTGATGCGCCGTCGTCGTGGGTTCTCGATGGAGCGGCTGGCTCAGGTCGCGGACCTCGATGCAAGCGAGCTTCTGGTGATCGAGGACGATCTTCATTACGTGCCGGAGCCGCGCACGGTGTTCAAGCTGGCGGAAACCTTCGAGGTTTCTCAGCAACGACTTATGCAGCTTGCAGGATTGGCTGCGGCAAACGATGCTGGCTTCCGTCAGGAAGCGGTGCGTTTTGCCGCGCGCTCTGAGGCCGTGCATAAGCTGACCCCTGAGGAAAGCTCGGCTCTGGAGGCGTTCGTCGCTGTGCTGAGTGAGCAGGAGCCCAAGCGAGTGAAGTGAAGAACGTCAGTCTCGGACATCGCACCGTCGCCGACATCAACGGACAGATTGCCAAGGTTCTGCGTGGCCTTGGCAATCCCGAGCCGCCCATAGACCTGCGCGTTGTTCGGGATCTCCTGAAACTTGATCGCGGCTACTACAGCACCACGGACGACAGTCTTTTGCGCGAAATGTTCTCCCGCATGAAGGTTGCTGGCCTGCAGGTCCTCAAGCGCCCGACAATCCTGCGGGAGGCCGTTCAAACACTGAGCCTGAAGGCGCTCTATCTTCCAGATCAGAAGCGTATTCTGCTCGACAAGGATCTCCCGCCGCTCAAGCACCGTTGGAATGAAGCTCACGAGATTGGTCACGACATCATTCCCTGGCACGCCGGAATGATGCTGGGCGATACTGAGCAGACCCTCACGCCTTCCTGCCACGCCATCATGGAAGCCGAAGCGAATTTCGCGGCCGGGCAACTTCTTTTTCTATCTGACCGCTTCGCCGCCGAGGCGGGCTCCTCCGCGCCCAGCCTCGGGCTTGTCAAGAGCCTCAGCAAGAGCTTCGGCAATACCATGACTTCCACGCTCTGGCGGTTCGTCGAACAGGCGCATGGTGGCCGGCCTATCGTCGCTCTCGTAACGGGGCATCCGCATCCCACCCGCAGAAAGGCCGATTTCGATGCGGCTAATCCCTGTCGATACTGCGTTGAATCGCCCCCGTTTCGTGAGCGTTTCGGTGCTTTGCGCGAGGTTGATCTGTTCACTGCGATCGTCGGCTATTGTGGGTCCCAGCGCGGAGGGTCTCTCGGCCGTAGCGAGGTCCTGCTGCAAGACCTCAATGGGGATCGGCACAGCTTCGAATTCGAGACGTTCTTCAACAGCCACGAAGCCTTGACGCTAGGATCCTGGCTTCGTCCCTACAATGCGCTGACGATCGTGCGGTCGTTTTAAACGATCGTCAGCTTCGGATCGATTTCGGTCAGTCGGGTTCAGACAACCTAAATGTGGCCTGTGGTAGGTTCTTCGCCCAGGAGAGCCGGTCATTGACACGCAAATATTCCAATCTTCAGATTGCTCTGCATTGGGCGGTTGTCCTGTTGATCGTCGCGCAATGGTGGACGGCGGATGCGATCCCGCGCACCCACAATCCCTTCCTCCGGCCGACAATGGCGGATTTGCTGCAACACAAGTTCCATAACTACAGCGGAATGACGATCGGTGTGTTGATCGCGTTGCGGGTTGCTTTGCGATTTCTTCGCAAACCCGGCAGACTTCAAATCACCAAGGGTTGGCGCGAACGCGCCGCTGAATGCGTTCATTGGGGGCTGTATGCCACGCTCGCGGCACAAGCGTTCACTGGTTTCGTCGCTTCCTACATGTGGGCGCCTGCCGCCGGGATACACAAGGCGATCTGGCTGGTGACCATGACGTTGATCTCGATCCACGTCTCGGCAGCTATTTGGCATATCGCCCGGCGCGACGCCGTCCTCGCCCGCATGCTGCCATGCAAGCGGGCGCCGTAACCGCCGGGCTGAGGCCTACTCTTCCAAAGGAATTCGTCAAGAAACGGCGACGGGAGAAGCTGTATATTGCTTTATCCCCTCCAGGGGGATAGCATTTTAGCATGACCCTAATCACTGCCGCACACGAATCTCATGGGCCCATCGTCAAGCGGCTCAGGCGCGCTGATGGGCACCTTCGCGGAATTATCGACATGATCGAGGCGGGGCGTCCTTGCCTCGACATCGCCCAGCAGCTCCACGCCGTCGAGAAAGCGATTGCCCAGGCCAAGAAGACGTTGATCCAGGATCACCTCGATCACTGCCTCGAGCACGTCATTGGGCCGCTTGCGAAAGAGCAGCGCCGGTCAATCGACGAGTTCAAGGAAATCACGAAGTATCTTTGAAGTGGTGACGCATGCTGCAGGTGCTTGCAAATCGTACGTATCGCCATCTGTTTCTGGCGCAGGTCATCGCGCTCGTAGGAACGGGACTGGCGACGGTGGCGCTCGGGCTTCTGGCCTACGACCTTGCCGGCGCTGATGCCGGCGCCGTCCTCGGCACGGCGCTCGCGATCAAGATGGTCGCCTATGTCGGCGTCGCGCCGGTGGCGGCCGCCTTCGCGGAAAAGTTGCCTCGCCGGACGATGCTGGTCTGTCTGGACCTCGTCAGGGCCGGCGTCGCGATCCTGCTGCCGTTAGTCACGGAAGTCTGGCAGGTCTATGTGCTGATCTTCGTGTTGCAGTCGGCCTCGGCCGGCTTCACACCGACCTTTCAGGCGACGATCCCCGATGTGTTGCCAGACGAAAAGGAATATACGCGGGCGCTTTCGCTCTCGCGGCTCGCTTACGACCTGGAAAGTGTCGTCAGTCCGATGCTGGCCGCTGCACTGTTGACGGTCATCAGCTTTCACGACCTGTTCGCCGGAACCGTTGTCGGCTTCCTGTGCTCGGCCGCGCTCGTGATTTCCGTCACGCTGCCGAGCCCGAAGGTGACCGAGCGCCGCGGCATCTATGATCGCACCACGCGAGGTTTGCGCATCTATCTCGCTACGCCGCGTCTGCGCGGTCTGCTCGCTCTGAATCTCGCCGTGGCGGCGGCGAGCGCCATGGTGATCGTCAATACAGTGGTGCTCGTACAGGCCGACTTCGGCCTTAGCCAGCGTGCCACGGCACTCGCATTGGCGGCCTTCGGAGCGGGCTCCATGACGGCCGCGCTGTTCCTGCCGCGCATGCTCGACAAGCTCCCCGACCGAACGGCGATGATTCTAGGCGCCGGCCTTCTCGTCGCAGGATTGTTCGCCGGCTCTACAGTCTTCAGCTATGGCGTTCTGCTGCCGCTTTGGTTCGTCCTCGGCCTCGGCTATTCTCTGGCACAGACGCCATCCGGGCGGCTGCTCCGACGTTCTGCTCACGCGGAAGACCGGCCCGCGCTTTTTGCGGCTCAATTCGCGCTGTCGCATGCATGCTGGCTGGTCACCTATCCGCTCGCCGGTTGGCTGGGGGCGGAAATGGGGCTGACGCCGACATTCATAGTGCTAGGCATCGTCGCCGCTGCCGCTGTCGGTGCCGCATCTCTCCTGTGGCCAGCGAGCGATCCGGATGAGATCGAACATGTCCACGACGATCTTGTCCCGAGCCATCCGCACCTTGTCGACGCGGTTGCGGTTACAAGAGGGTGGCGCCATCGTCATGCTTTCGTGATCGATAGCCATCACGCTACCTGGCCACGATGATGGGACCGTCGCGATAAGCCGGAGATCCGGGACGGCACGTTACTGGAGCCGGCTCGCGATCCGCTCCATTTGCTGGATCTCCGCGCGTTGCGCCTTGGTGATGGCTTCGCATAGCGTCTTGAGCTCGGCGTCGGCGAGTTTGGCTTCACGGCACATAAGGATCGCTCCCGAGTGATGCGGGATCATCGAGGCGATGAACTGCCGATCGCCGATCAAGGCCTGGGTGCGAGTGGCCCAGAAGGAGCCGGCGGTCAGGATTACGAGCGCGACGTAGAGCCCGATGTTGGCGCTCCGGTTCGGGAACATGCCAGGCATCGTCGCCAACATGAATATGCCCATCGGGGCCCACATGGTGACCGCCATGTAGAGCATGTTCAGATTGTTCCTGAAGTCGCCCCAACCGTCGATCATCGAGAACATCACGATGTACATGACGGCGAGCCCCAGGATCATGTTGATCCAGAACATCAGGTACGGTCGCCCGTGCCCGCCATGACCGGCTCTGTCGTGATCGTGTTTCATTGTATTGTCGCTCCGCATATCGTGCTCCTCTCTTCCCGCTTTAGTGCATGAGGCCCAAGGGCTTGACGATCATCCAGACCGCCATGGCGACCATCATCAGGTTCTCGGTCAGCGAGACGAAGCCGAGCGGTACATTGCTGTCGCCGCCGACGCAGGCGCACTTGAGTTCTCGCTTGTCGATGTAGACAGCCTTGAACACCGAGATCGCACCGATACCGCCGATGAAGAGAGCGACGGGGATCGACAGCCACATCAGAGCACCGGCCATCATCAGAACGCCTGCGAGCGCTTCGGCGAACGGGTAGATATAGGCATAGCGGACCCAGCGCTGCGCCAGCAGATCGTAGTTCAGGAACATGGTGGCGAAGCCCTCCACGTCCTTGAGCTTCTGGAGTGCCAGCAGACACATGGCGATGGCGACAAACCACTCCGCCGTCTGCACGGTCGCGAAGTTGCCGAAAGCTGCCCAGCTCGCCGCGACCGCCATCAGCGCGGCCATCGCGAACAGAGCGATGACGGGTTTGTAGGTGACGGCGTCCTTCTCCTTGACCTCGCCGCCGAAGAACTTGACGAGGTCGTCGTACCCGCCAATCCGCTTGCCGTCGATGAAGGTCTGAGGGGTCGTTTCGACCCCATATTTCTTCTTGAACGCGTCGGTTTCCTCGCGTGACGTCAGATGGTGATCGTCGACGAGGTAGCCTTCACGCTGGAGCAGGTCGAGTGCTTTCAGCCCATAGGGACAGGTGTGCTTCTCCATCACCATGCGATGGAGCTCGGCTGTTTTGGATCCAGATGCCATAGGGTGCCTTTCTGATCAGAGCTTCGCCTTGGCGAAGACCTCGACGAGTTCGTCGAACTTCCTTCGCTGAAGGATGGGATCGCCGGAGGCCATCGCCTCCTCGACACAACAGGCAGCGTGCGACCGCAGGACCCTATCCTCGACCTTTGAGAGGGCTGCCTTCACGGCATGAATCTGGTGGAGGATGTCGATGCAGTAGCGTTCATCCTCGACCATCTGCCCGACACCGCGAACCTGGCCAGCAATCCGGGCGAGCGAATCCGTAATCGCCTTCTTGTCTTTCGAGCACATTTTTCTACCCATACCCTGTCAGGGTATATAAGCCTTAACGGAGCCTTCGGTTCCCGAAGGATATTGGCTTTCTGACCAAGGAGGTTCGATCTGAGGAGCGAGATGACGGATCAATCAGGCGCGCGACGCAACATTGCCGTTTTGACTACCGCGCAGGCGCTCGGGGGATCGAGTGCGCCAATCGTCATGTCGCTCGGTGGGCTGGTCGGCCAACAACTCTCAGGCAATCCCGCTTGGGTGACGCTACCCGTCAGCCTTTTCGGGGTGGGACTTGCCCTCGGCACGCTACCCGCCGCTCTCCTTATGCGCGCCTGGGGGCGGCGCAACGCTTACGTCTTCGCCGCGGCGGTCGGCGTTGCGGCGGGCCTGATCGCCGCTTTCGGCATCTTCCTGACGTCGTTCGCGATCTTCTGCATCGGTAGTTTCACAGCGGGGCTCTACGGGTCCTACATCCAGAGCTACCGTTTTGCGGCGGCCGACGCAGCAGAGGGCGCCTTGAAGGCGCGCGCGATTTCCTGGGTGATGGTCGGTGGCCTGATCGCAGCCGTTGTCGGGCCGCAATTGGTGATCTGGACACGCGATGCCGTCACTCAGACACCCTATGCCGGAAGTTTCCTCAGTCAGGCCGCGCTGGCACTGTTGTCGGTCCCGGTACTGCTCATGCTGCGCGCCTCCGCATCTGGCGGAGAGGCCGCGTCCGAGAACTCAGGCAGGTCACTGCTCCAGATCCTGGCGATGCCCAGATATCTCCTCGCGGTCGCGACCGGCGTCGCATCCTACGGCTTGATGGCTTTCGTCATGACCGCCGCTCCGATCGCAATGGTCGGACACGGCCTTTCCGTGGATGATGCCGCGCTCGGCATCCAGTGGCATCTCCTGGCGATGTTCGGCCCAAGCTTCGTCACCGGTCGGCTGATCGCGAGGTTCGGCAAGGAGCGCGTATCGGCCGCGGGACTGGTGCTGATCGCGCTCTCGGGAATCGTCGCGCTTGCCGGACCAGGCCTTCTCAGTTTCTGGTTCTCGCTCGCTCTCCTGGGGATAGGCTGGAACTTCAGCTTCATCGGCGCGACCGCGATGGTCACCGAATGTCATACGTCAGGCGAGCGCGCGAAAGCCCAAGGGTTCAACGATTTCATGGTATTCGGCGTCACGGCGGTCGTCTCGTTTCTGGCAGGAAGCGTGCTTCACAGCTGGGGCTGGGAGACAATCAACTGGTTGTTGTTTCCGGCAGTCGCCGTGATCCTCGTTCCGTTACTTCTGCAGGCAGGGCGCGGGGGCGCGAGGTAGATATGGATATGGGCGGTGACGCGACTTCTCGGGATATGAATGCAGATTGTGTCTGCCTCACGCTGGACCGGGCCGCTCTGGAACAGGCATTCGAGCGGGAAACCGGCAAGGTGCTGCAGGAGCGGCCTTTGTCGGAACTGCGGCCTACGCTGGTCTCCAACCAGACGGTGTTCATAGCGCCCGAGCATATGGAAACAATGGCGCGCCTCATCGTGACGATTGACGCCGTCGCAAAATGCGAAGGTTACCGCAAGGCCGTACTCGAAGCGGCTCCTCAGATCGCCCGGTTCGAGCCTGGGCCGATCGGGATTTTCATGAGCTATGATTTTCATCTCGGGCCGGGCGGCCCCAAGCTCATCGAGATCAACACCAATGCAGGAGGGGGGCTCGTGAATGCGCTCGTGGCTCGCGCCCAGAAAGCGTGCTGCGACGCCATCGACCGCATTTTTCCAGAATCCTCCGTTACGGGAGAGATCGAGGAGGTGTTCCTTGCCGGTTTTCGCAGCGAATGGCGGAGGCAAAAGCTGGACAGGGATCTATCGACGATCGCCATCGTGGACGCCGAACCGCAGGCCCAATACCTTTATCCCGAATTCGTGCTGTTCCGGAGTCTGTTCGAGCGCCACGGCATCACGGCCGTCATCACCGCACCGGAATCGCTTGATTATCGCGACGGTCGGCTGTGGAGCGGCACGGTGCCGATCGACCTGGTCTACAATCGGCTGACGGACTTCGCTTTCGACGAACCCGCAAGCGCGGCGCTTCGCTCAGCCTATCTCGCAGGCGATGTCGTGGTGACGCCGAACCCGTGGGCTCATGCCGTGTTCGCCGACAAGAGGAACCTGGTCCGTCTCACCGACGCCCCAACGCTTCGGGACTGGGGTGTGGATGTGGAGCGGAGCGCGCTTCTTCGCGAGGGTATTGCAGCAACCGAGTTCGTTTCGCTGGAGAAGGCGGACGATCTTTGGGCGCGCCGCGACAAGCTGTTCTTCAAGCCGGTCGCGGGTTTCGGCGGGAGAGCCACCTATCGTGGCGACAAGGTCACGCGCCGCGTCTGGCAAAGCATTCTGGAAGGCGACTACATTGCCCAGGAACTGGTCCCGCCGAGCAACCGGACCGTGGTCGTCGACGGTCGCCGCGAAATCATGAAGGTCGATTTCCGCAACTATGCCTATGACGGGGCCGTACAACTCGTGGCGGCCAGACTCTATCAGGGGCAGACGACGAACTTCCGCACGCCCGGCGGCGGCTTTGCCCCTGTCGCGTGGGCCAAGCCGGAGAGCTTTGGCACCCTTCATGACTGCCTGCCGGACGGTAGCAGTTGCGCCTGAATCTTGGCGGTTGGACACGCTACTCTTTTCCCGGGCGTCATCTGCGTTATTGAACGACCCGGGCGATTGCTCCGCTGCGGGGCTGGATCGAGAGATCTTCGCCCTCCTGATCGCTTTCGAGGCGCTGCAAGATCGGGCAATGCGGGCGGTGATCGCCCTGGCAGGAATTGACGAGCATGGTCAGCGTTTTGGCCATGTCCTGAAGACCTTTGATCTTGCTCTCCAACTCCGCGATGTGGCCCTGAGCCAGCCGCTTGACCTCGGCGCTTTGGCGGGTTTCGTCGCGCCAGAGGCCCAGCAGGTCGCTGATCTCTGCGACGGAAAAGCCGAGATCTCGCGACCGGCGGATGAAGCGCAGCATGTGGACATCCGTGTCGGAATAGTCGCGATAGCCGGAATCCTTCCGATCGGCCTTGGGGATCAGGCCCGTCTGCTCGTAGTAGCGGATCATCTTGGCCGAGACGCCAGAGGCTTTCGACGCTTGTCCGATATTCATCTGCGTTTCTCCCTATGTTGAAACAGCCGGTCCTCACAGGACCGGCTGTCTGTTGGTGTCAGTTGGCGACCTTGAACCGGCGCAGCCGCAAGGCGTTGCCGAGGACGAAGACGCTGGACAGCGCCATCGCGCCTGCCGCGAAGACCGGCGAGAGCAGGATGCCGTAGGCCGGGTAGAGCAGGCCTGCTGCAACCGGGATCAGAGCCGTGTTATAGGCGAAGGCCCAGAACAGGTTCTGCCGGATGTTGCCGATCGTCGCCTTCGACAGCGCGATCGCATTCGGCACGCCCTGCAGGCTGCCCGACATCAGCACCACGTCCGCCGCCTCGATGGCGATGTCCGTGCCAGTGCCGATGGCGAGGCCGACATCAGCTTCGGCCAGCGCCGGGGCGTCGTTGATGCCGTCGCCGACGAAGGCAACCTTGCCGTACTGGCCCTTGAGCCGGCGAACCGCCTCGACCTTGCCGTCCGGCAGGACTTCGGCCACCACTTCGTCGATCCCCAGCTTCGCCGCGATGGCCTTGGCCGTGCGGGCATTGTCGCCGGTGATCATCGCCACCTTCAGACCGAGATCATGCATGGCCTTGATCGCGGCCGGCGTCGTCGCCTTGATCGGGTCGGCTACGGCGATGATCGCTGCCAGCTTGCCGTCGATCGCGGCATAGAGCGGCGACTTGCCCTCGTTGCCCAACCGTTCGGCGACCTTGGCGAAGCCTCCCACATCATAGCCGAGTTGAACCATGTAGCGGTCGGCGCCGATCTCGACGCGCTTGCCGTCTACAGTAGCCTTCACGCCGAGCCCGGTGACCGACTCGAAGTCCGAGACGGCCGGCATTGCGGTGTCTTCAGCGATCGCGGCATCGACGATGGCGCGGGCGATCGGATGTTCCGACTTGGCCTCGACGGCGGCCACCAGCGCCAGAACCTGCGACCGGTCGAAGCCGATGGCCAGCTCGAGATCGGTCAGCGCGGGCTTGCCTTCCGTCAGCGTGCCCGTCTTGTCGACGGCGACGACCTTGGCGTCCTTCAGGAGCTGGAGCGCCTCGCCCTTGCGGAAGAGCACACCCAGTTCCGCGCCCCGCCCGGTTCCGACCATGATCGAGGTCGGCGTGGCCAGACCCATGGCGCAGGGGCAGGCGATGATCAGCACGGCAACCGCATTCACCAGCGCGAAGGTCAGCGCCGGCGACGGGCCGAAATAGAGCCATGCCGCGAAGGTGAGGGCCGCCACAGCGAAGACCGTCGGGACGAACCACATGGTCACCTTGTCGACCAGGGCCTGGATCGGCAGCTTCGAACCCTGCGCTTCCTCGACCATGCGAATGATCTGCGACAGCACGGTGTTGCCGCCGACCGCCGTCGCCCGGAACGCGAAGGCGCCCTTCTGATTGACCGTACCGCCGACGACCTCGCTGCCGTCCTTCTTCGACACAGGGATCGGCTCGCCGGTGATCATCGACTCGTCGACATAGCTCTCGCCCTCGACGACTTCACCATCGACCGGGACGCGTTCGCCGGGGCGGACCTCGACGATGTCGCCCGAAACGACCGCTGCGATCGGCAGATCGACGGTTCCGCCGTCTCGGCGAACACGGGCGGTCTTGGCCTGGAGACCCACGAGGCGCTTGATCGCCTCGGAGGTCCGGCCCTTGGCGCGCGCCTCGAGCAGGCGGCCGAGCAGGATCAGCGTCACGATGACGGCCGCCGCCTCGAAATAGACGTTGACCGTGCCAGCGGGCAGGAAACCAGGCGCAAAGGTCGCGACCAGCGAGAAGCCGTACGCTGCGAGCGAGCCGACAGCGACTAGCGAGTTCATGTCCGGCGCCAGGCGCCAGAGCGCCGGCAATCCTTTATCATAGAAGCGGATGCCGGGGACGAACAGGACGAGCGTCGTCAGCGCGAACTGGACGTACCAGCTGTTCTGCATGCCAATCGTGGACTCGATCATGGCGTGCACGCCGGGAATGAGGTGTGAGCCCATCTCCAGCAGGAAGACCGGAGCAGTCAGAACCGCGGCAAGCGTGAAGGCGCGGGTGAGCTCGCGGCGCTCGGCCTCCTTCTTCTCGGTGCGATCGTCCGTCACGGCCTGATTGGCCATCGACCCGGCATCGGACAGAAGCTTCGCTTCGTAGCCAGCATTTGCGATCGCCGCGATCAGCGCCGCACTTTCCGCACTCCCGCGGATCGTCGCTTTCTCGGTCGCGAGGTTGACGATGGCCTGGGTCACGCCGGGCACTTCCTTCAGCGCGCGCTCGACACGGCCGACGCAGGACGCGCAGGTCATGCCTTCGATCGCCAGGTCGACGGAACGCTCCGCGATGGGGGAATTGATCAGCTTCGCCTCATAGCCCGACGCCTCGATCGCCGCGACCAGCGCAGCGCTGTCCGCCGAGCCCTTGATCGTGGCCTTCTCGGTCGCGAGGTTGACGGTCGCTTCGGTCACTCCGGCAACAGCCTTCAGCGCACGCTCGACACGGCCCACGCAGGAGGCACAGGTCATACCCTCGATGGCGATCTCGACCGGGCGGGAGGCGGGGGTGGTGGTCGCCGGCGCAGCCAGGAAGCTCGCTGGAACCTCATAGCCCGCCTTCTCCACAGCCTTGACGAGCGCGGCGCGGTCCACGGACGCATCCGCGGTGATGCGCGCCTTCTCGGTCGCGAGATTAACGACGGCGTCGCTCACGCCGGGAATGGCTTTCAGGGCCTTTTCAACGCGCCCAACGCAGGACGCGCAGGTCATCCCCTCGATGGGAAGGGATATCGATGTAGACAGATCAATTGTACGAACGGGGGCATTCATGGCCGCCTCCTTTCTCGTTTCGAATTCGAGTTCGCGAGGAAGATGGGGCTTCCAACCATGGGAAGGTCAATAGCTGATTTTTCGAAAGATGTCCCTTGACCTTACCATGGTTGGAAGCCCCACGTTCGGTTCCACGAGAGCAAACCAAAGGAGATCAGTTGTGGAACTGAAAATCGAAAACATGACCTGCGGCGGCTGCGCCAAATCGGTGACGAAGGCGATTCAGTCGCTCGACGCCACCGCCAAGATCGAAACCAACCCGGCCGCTCGTACCGTCAAGGTCGAGACCAGCGCCTCGCAGGCTGCCCTGCGACAGGTTCTCGAAGAGGCGGGCTATCCGGCGGCGAGCAACTGATCGGGAGCGGAATGATGAACAAACTCACCCCAATCTTCATCGCCGGCGCCATCGCCGTCAGCGCAGGCCTTGCCTTGGCACAGAGCCAGATGAACAAGAACGATCCGATGGCCGGTCACAATATGCCCGGCATGAGCATGTCGAGCTCCGACAGTCCTTCGACCAAGGCGTATATGGCTGCCATGGACTCGATGATGAAAGGCATGACGGTCGAATACACCGGCGATGCGGATGTCGATTTCATGCGCGGCATGATCCCGCACCATCAGGGCGCGATCGACATGGCCAAGGTCGCGCTCCAGTACGGCAAGGACCCCGAGGTCAAGAAGCTCGCGGAAGAGGTGATCAAGGCCCAGGAGGGTGAGATCGCCATGATGAAGAAGTGGCTCGCCGCGCGCGGCAAGTAGGAACGGATGGGTGGAGGGGCCGATCCTCTTCACCCTTTCGACGAGCCGTCCATTCCGCCCTGGTATCCGCGATGCCGGCGGCTCGCGGAATTCAACCATCGGAAACGACAGCTCCAAGGAGATAGCCATGATTTCCATTTCACGACGCAGCTTTCTTGCCGCGGGCAGCGCCGCCCTGACGGCCGCCGCACTTCCGCGTATTGCCTTCGCGCAGAGCGCCACGCCGCTTCGGGCGGCGACGCGCGTGATCGACGTCGACGGGCGCGCCGCCACTGTTTTCGGCCTCGAGGGGCCGAAGGGACAGGGTCTCGTTCTCGATCCCGGCCAGCGCTTTCGTGTCGATCTGACGAATGGGCTAGATGTCCCGACCCTGATCCACTGGCACGGGCAAATCCCCCCGAACGACCAGGACGGCGTCCCCGATCTTCCCAGGCCGATGCTCAAACCCGGCGAACAGCGGAGCTACGACTTCGAGCCTGCGCCGGGCACCTATTGGATGCACGCCCACATCCCCTTGCAGGAGATGCGGCAGCTCGCGGCGCCTCTGATCGTGCGTAGCCCCGGCGATCTCAAGGCCGACCGGCAGGAGGTCGTGATGTTCCTGCACGACTTCTCGTTCAAGTCGCCCGAAGAGGTCATGGCCGCGATCACCGGCGGCCATGGCGGCGGACACGACATGAGCAAGATGGGAGCGGCGCCAGCTCCGTCCATGGATCACTCCGGCATGAAGATGGGCGGGTCGTCCATGGGCGGAATGAAGATGGACATGTCCTCGATGCAGGGCATGGCCATGGATCTTAACGACTATGATTGGGACGCCTACCTGACCAATGACCGCACGCTTTCCGATCCGGACGTCGTTCGCGTGGAAAAGGGCGGCCGCGTGCTCCTGCGGGTGATCAACGCCGCGTCGGCGACCGTGTTCTGGGTCGACACGGGAACCCTTCCGGGAAAGCTGGTCGCGGTTGACGGCCACGCCGTGCAGGATCTCGACGGCAGTCGTTTTGGCATCGCCATGGGCCAGCGGCTCGACATCGAGCTCTCGCTCCCCGGCGAAGGCGCTTGGCCCGTGCTTGCCCTGCGTGAAGGCGCAAAGGAGCGCACGGGTCTTGTCATCGCAACGGCGGGGGGGAAAGTCGAGAAGATCCCGGCGCTCGGCGAGGCCGATGCTCCGGCCTTCGACGTCGATTTGTCCCAGGAGGCGAAGCTGCGTGCGGCCGCCAGCATTCCAGCGCGCGACGTCCAGCGAAGCCACATGGTTATGCTGGGCGGATCGATGCAGCCCTATCTCTGGACCATCGACGGCAAGATCTGGGGTGACCACAAGCCTGTCGTCGCCAAGAGTGGTGAGCGCGTCGAGATCATGTTCCACAACATGTCTATGATGGGCCATCCAATGCACCTGCACGGCCATGTCTTTCAGGTCGTCGAGGTCAACGGCAAGCGGATCGATGGCGCACGGCGCGACACCGTCTACGTGCCGCCGATGGGGATGGTCACTGTCGCCCTCGATGCAGGGGAGGCGGCGCGCTGGATGCTTCACTGCCACCACATGCCGCATCTGCAGACGGGCATGATGACGGAGTTCCGTGTCTCGGCCTGAGCGATAGCGACAACGCCCAAACACGGCGTTGTCGCCGCTCTTCCCACAAGGGACGAAAACCTACGATGAATATCGAGATCGAGCGCAAGTTTCTCCTTGCGGATGACACCTGGCGCGCCCTCGTATCGCGTTCCGTCCGCATCAGGGACGGTATCCTCGCCTTCTACGACGGTCGAAAGATCAGAATCCGCTTCTATGGGCAGAAGGCGACCTTGACCGTCAAAGGGCCTCGCAAAGGCCTGGCGCGCGACGAGTTCGAGTACGACATCCCGCAATCGGACGGGCTGATTCTGCTGGAAAAGCACTGCAAGGGCGAGGTCGTCGAGAAGACGCGCCACCATCTCCAGGTCGCGGAGCTGGAGTGGACCATTGACGAATATCACGGCCTGCTGGATGGCGTGATCCTCGCGGAGGTGGAACTCCCCCACGAGGATACGAGACTGATCCTGCCGTCATGGGTGGCGAGAGAGGTCACTGGCGTCGAAAAGTACCGCAAAATAAACCTGGTCAAAGCCCGGAAGAAGAAACACGCCGATGCGGCGCGTTGGGCGAGAAAGCGGAACTCAGACAAGTAGCGCCAACATATGGGTGCCCGCCGCGCGTCTGCCAGAACGCTTGACATGCCTCTCCGGACTACGGTCACAAGGCATCGGCGGGTGCGGCGGTAAAGAACACGTCGGCATGCATGTCCATCTGGCGTAAGCCCCGAGCGAAGGTCGCTTCCATCGCGGCATCGACCATGGCCGGCGGCCCGGCGACATAGGCTTTCCAGCCATCGAAGTCCGAAAAATCCTCGATCACGGCCTGCATCACCAGGCCGGAGCGATACCGCTCGGCGGATTGCTCCGACAGGACCGGCGTGAACGTCAGATTCGGATGCCGTCTTGCAAGGCCCTCGAAATGCTCGACCAGGTAAAGGTCGCGCTCGGCCCGCGCGCCGACATAGAGGTGGACGGGCTGCTTCATGCCGTGCGCCAGCGCAGTTTCGACGATCGACTTGATCGGCGCCAATCCTGAACCGCCGGCGACGCACAGAAGCGGTCCGACGTGGTGCTGCCGCAGATAGGACGATCCGAGCGGAAACTGGATCGTCACGCTGTCGCCAACCTGGAGGGCCGTGTGGACATGGCCGGAGGTCGCCCCACCGGGCACGCGGCGGATATGGAATTCGAGTTCGGTGTCGCCGTGTCGGTTGGCCATCGAGTAGCTGCGCGCCGGGGCGCCATCAAAACCGACCTGCGCATATTGTCCGGCCGTGAACAGCAGCGGCGCGCCGTCAAACGGCGCGATCCGCACCAGCTTGATGTCGTGGGTAAGGTCATCGAGATGTGTGACGGTGGCGTCCAGGCTCCGGGCTGGCGGCAGCGCATCGTCATCATCGCTGCCGAGCCACGCGACGGTCGCATCTGTCCGCGGAACCGCCCGGCATGCCAGGATCAGGCCGGCGGACTTCTCGTCCTCGCTCAAGGCAAAGCGCGAATGCTGGAGGAGGTCGACTTCGCCTTCGATCAGCCGGGACTTGCAGGAGCCGCAACGTCCGGACTTACAACCATGCGGATAGGGGATACCGGCCAGCAATGCGGCGTCGAGGATGGTCTGCCCCTCCTCGACTGCCATGCTGATACGCCGTTGACGGATTTCGACGAGCTTGTTCGCCATGGTCGGCCTCATCATCCGTTCGAGAGGCCAAGCGCCCTGACCAGGCCCGGCTTCTGGCTTTGGAAGGTGCCGTAGAAGATGTCGGAACCGATAATGCTGATGGGGGCCACGCGAACTCCGGTCCGCGCCTTCGCTTCGTCGGCGATCTCCGGGCGCGTCAAGTCCCGTTCTTCGAATGCGATCTCCTGTTCGCCAAGCCAGCGCTTGAGTGCATGGCAATCAGGGCAGGTCGGGGTGGTGTATATGAGGACGCGGGGCGTGCCGGCTTGGGTCACGGTCTTCTCCATTCTTGCTTTGTCGAGCGTCGAAGAGGCCGATTCAGCCTCCCGATCAGGCGGAGCACGCGTGCGGGCTCCTCTCGGAACGGGAAGATGGGGTTTCCAACGGTTGGAGGGTCAAGGGGGAATGCAGAACACGCACACTGCGGCGACGACAGCGCAAAACGCCGCCTCCGCATTGTGATTGTGGGTTCTTTCGGTAGATTGCAGGCAGATATCAGGGGGCTTCGCGCAAAGTCGTCCCAGATGACGAATGCGCATGCCCGAACAGGCCAGTTACGAAATGAATTCACGCACGACCAAAGAAAACGCCGTCACAGAACAGCATCATGCCGACCATGTGCATGGTGCGGCGCCCGTTGATCAATCTTCATTGTCGCAGAACGAGATCACCATCCTGGCGGAGACCTTCCGCTTGCTGGGGGATCCGTCGCGTCTCAAGATCCTCTTGAGCTGCACGCCGGGCCCGATTTCCGTCGGTGACATCGCGGAACGGTTGGATCTGTCGCTCTCTCTGGTCAGCCACCATTTGCGGCTCTTGCGCGGAGCTCGACTCGTCAAGGGCGTGCGCCACGCCAAGCAGATCTTCTACGAAATCGCCGATCAGCATGTGAGCCAGGTTCTGCAGGACATGGCGATCCATATCTCGGAGGATCAAGGCGAGGAATAGCTCGATTTCACGGCGGCGAAGCCGCGAAACGGAGAGACGCCTTCAGTCACAACTAACACTTGAATAGCTGTTCAAGTGTGTTATTGATCCTTTCAACGCCATGCAAGGCACCAAGGGCGAGCGTGCCCGCCGCGCCGGTTGAAAGGACCACTCAATGACAACAGCACTAATCGGTTCAGCCGCCGGCGAACGGCTCGGATTTCGGGTCGACGGCATGGATTGCGCCAGCTGCGTCGGCAAGATCGAGACCGCACTCGGCCGGCTGGGCGGCATTTCGGATGTCAGCGTCAACTTCACCACCGAGACACTGACGCTCGCGCGCGATGCCTCGAGCAAGACGACAGCCAAGGACATTGCGAAGAAGATTCGCTCGCTCGGTTTCGACGTGACGGAGCTGCCCGCTGGCGCTCTCCCTTCCGAGCCGCTCCCGCGAGCAGCCGCTCATGACCAGCACGGTCATCATGGAGGATGCTCAGGCGATCACCATCACGACCATCAGCATGATGACCATGGCGGCAGCGGTCACGCCCATTCGCATGACCACGGCGCCCATGACGATCACGGGCACGGCGCCTCCTGCGGCGGCCACCACGGGCATGACCATAGTCATGCGCAAGCGGGCCACGATCATGGCCATGATCACGGAAGTTGCGACGGCCACGACCATGCGGCTCCCGTCGCAGTGCGCCGGGCGGCGCCTTCGGCGCCGCCCAACGTTGCCATGCGGGTCGAGGGGATGGATTGCGCCAGCTGTGTCGGCAAGATCGAGACCGCTCTTGCCCGCACGCCCGGCGTTTCCGACGTGCGCGTCAACTTCACGACCGAGACCCTCGAGCTCAATCTGGCTTCGGGGTCGAGCACCCAGCTTCGCGACATCGAGAAGACAATCAAGAGTCTCGGCTTCGGCGTGTCGGACGTGCGCCAGCCCTCTGAGGCGATCGGCGCGCCGGTCGAGCCGCCGGTCGCGCCAGCCATTCGCAACCAGCGTTGGTGGCAGACCCGCAAGGGCAGGCACGTCGTCGGCCTTGGTCTGCTGATGGGATCGGCCTATGGCGTCGCTCAGTTCTTCCCGCTCTATGCCGAATGGATCTTCGCCGCAGCTGTCGTCGCCGGCGTGATCCCGTTCGCTCGCAAGGCTTTCGCCCTGGCGATGTCGGGATCGCCGTTCTCGATCGAGACGCTGATGGTCGTCGCGGCCCTTGGTGCGCTCGTGATCGGCGAGGCGGAAGAGGCGGCGGCTGTCGTCTTCCTGTTCGCAGTCGGCGAGCTGCTCGAAAGCGTGGCCGCTGGCCGGGCAAGGGCCGGCATTAGGGCGCTCGCTTCCCTCGTCCCCAAGACGGCTGTGCTGCTCGATCCAAACGGCGGGCAGCGCGAGGTGCAGGCCGCGGCGCTGCGCGTCAACGACCTTGTCCTGATTCGTCCCGGCGACCGAGTGCCGGCGGACGGCGAGATCGTGCTTGGCACCTCCAGCCTCGACGAATCCCCGGTCACCGGCGAATCCGTGCCGCGGCCGAAGTCGAAGGGCGAGAATGTGTTCGCCGGTTCGATCAATGTCGACGGCGTGCTGCAGGTTCGCGTCGAGAAGGCAGCGGCTGACAACACGATTTCGCGCATCATCCAGCTCGTGGAGCAGGCCCAGTCCTCGAAAGCGCCGACTGCCCGCTTCATCGAGAAATTCAGCCGCTACTACACCCCTGCCGTCATGCTGATCGCCGCCCTGATCATCACGGTCCCGCCGCTGGCGATGGGCGCCGAGTGGGGCATTTGGCTCTACCGCGGCCTCGCGCTGCTGCTGATCGCCTGCCCGTGCGCGCTGGTCCTGTCCACGCCCGCGGCTATCGCGTCGGGCCTGGCCGTCGGCACTCGCCGAGGGCTGCTCATCAAGGGCGGCAACGCGCTTGAGACGATCGGCAAGGTGCGGGCCATCGCCTTCGACAAGACCGGCACGCTGACCGAAGGCAAGCCGCGGGTTACCGAGGTCCTGGCCATCGGCGCGAAGAGCGAGCAGGAAGTCATTTCGCTCGCCGCCGCTGTCGAAGCAGGCTCGAACCATCCGCTTGCCAAGGCAATCGTCAGTCGCGCCGAGGATACCGGCATCGCCATCCCGGCAGCGCTCGACGCTTCGGCCACCCCCGGCAAGGCCGTGCACGCGACGGTCGACGGCCGTCGGCTCGCGGTCGGCTCTCCGGCTCATACTGCCCAGGTCGCCTCGCTCGGCGGACTGGAGCGCAAGGCGATCGAGAAGCTCGAGAGCCTCGGCAACACGGTTGCGGTCCTTTTCGACGAGCAGTCGAAGCAGGTCCTCGGATTGCTTGCGCTGCGCGACGAGCCGCGTCGCGATGCCCGTGAAGGCGTCGCGCAGCTCAAGGCAATGGGCGTGCGGTCGGTGATGCTCACCGGCGACAACCAGCGTACCGCCCAGGCGATTGCCAATGGCCTTGGCATCGAGTGGCGCGCCGAACTGCTGCCGCAGGACAAGCTGGCTCTCGTCAACGAGATGAAGGCGAAGACCAGAGTCGCCATGATCGGCGATGGCATCAACGACGCGCCGGCGCTGGCGGCGGCCGATGTCGGCATCGCCATGGGCGGTGGCACGGATGTGGCGATCGAAACCGCGGATGCCGCCCTCCTCAAGAGCCGTGTCACCGATGTCGCCCACCTGGTCGCCTTGTCTCGCGCCACCATGGCCAACATCCACCAGAACGTCATCTTCGCGCTTTCGCTCAAGGGGCTGTTCCTCGTCACCAGCGTGCTCGGTATCACCGGCCTCTGGGTGGCGGTATTGGCCGACACCGGCGCGACCGCCATCGTCACATTGAATGCGTTGCGCCTGCTGCGCTTCAAAGGCGCGAAAGCCGCGGATAGCGATCGCGATGAAGGTCTGCCCTCACGTCCAGTACCGGCTCTGCAAGGAAGGTGAGGCATGCCCCTGGAGCCGCCAAGCAATCGGTGGCTCCAGGGCATCTTATCCGACCCGCACCGCAGCGATGGGTCAGACAAGAGTGCAATGAACTTAAGTAAATCGACGAAGTAAATCACGCGTCGATCGCAACAATATTGGCGGTCGTCCGTAAAAGGCTTGCCTCGGAAATAATCGTCCTCGAGGCCTTGACCCTCCCATCGTTGGAAGCCCCACCTTCGTCACGACGAATTGCCGCTGCCTCCCGATGGCTTGGGGCGCGCCCGAATGAAGGTGAACGAGAATGGGAAAGAAGTCCTCCAGATTAATCCTTGCCGGTGTCGCTATGGCCGGTGCCACCCTGGCTTTCATCCATCGGGATGATGTCGAACTTCATGCTGGCCGTCTGCTTGCCTTGCTGTCATCGACCGCCGCTTCGCAAGCCGTAGCCGCTCAACCCGGCGGCATGCCGGCTCCGCAGGTGCCGGTTGCGGAGGTGGTGACGCGCCAGATCGCGCCGTCGGCGGAATTCACGGGGCACTTCGAAGCGATCAGCACGGTCGAGCTGCGCTCGCGTGTCGGCGGAACCATCGATGCGGTCAGCGTTCCGGAAGGCGGCCTCGTCCGCAAGGGTCAACTTCTCTTCCAGATCGACCCCAGGCCCTATCAGGTCGCGCTCGATGTGACGAAGGCTCAGCTGCAGCAGGCGACGGCCCTTCTCGAGCAGGCCGACGTCGACTTCAAGCGCGCGGAGACGCTTGCCCCAAACGGGACGGTCTCGCGCAAGACCTACGATGACGCCCGCGCCATGCAGCGTCAGCGCCAGGCGCAGCTCGAAGCGGCCAAGGCCGCCGTCGCCTCCGCCGAGCTCGACCTGTCCTTCACACGGATCGCCGCGCCGATCGCAGGCCGCGTCGATCGCGTCCTGGTCACGGAAGGAAACCTTGTCGCCGGCGGCAATGCCGGCGCGGCGACGCTTCTGACGACGATCGTGTCGACCGATCCCCTCTATGTCTATTTCGACATAGACGAGGGGACCTATCTCGACTTCATCGCCCATGCCCGGCCGGATGCGAGCGGCAGCGCGACGCAAAAGCTCCCCGTTCAGGTCGGCCTGATGAGCGAAAGCGGCTTTCCTCATGCCGGTGTCCTCGATTTCATCGGTAATCGCGTCGATCGTTCGACCGGAACGATCCGGGCTCGAGCCGTCGTCGAAAATCCCGATGGTCGTCTCGCGCCGGGCCTCTTCGCACGGGTGAAGCTTGTGACGGCCGAACCTGCGCAGGCCGTGCTCATCGATGATCAGGCCGTTGGCATCGACCAGGGTCGTCGTTACGTCCTGACCCTCGGCTCGCAGAACGAGGCCGAGTATCGCCCGATCGAACTTGGACCAATCGTTGACGGGTTGCGCGTCGTGTCAGGCGGCCTCAAACCCGGCGACAGGATCATCGTCAAGGGGCTCGTGCGGCCGGGCATGCAGGTGGTGCCTCAGGTGATATCGATGATCGCCGGCGCAACGCCGGCCGCCATCGCGCAGGAGGCGGGTCGATGAATATTCCGCGCTTTTTCGTCGACCGCCCCATCTTCGCGGTCGTCCTGTCCGTGCTCATGCTGATCGCGGGCGGCCTGACACTGCTCAAGCTGCCGCTGAGCGAATATCCGCAGGTTACGCCTCCAACGGTGCAGGTGACGGCGAGCTATCCCGGCGCCAACCCGCAGGTCATTGCCGAGACTGTGGCTGCGCCGCTGGAGCAGGCGATCAACGGTGTCGAGAACATGCTCTACATGGGCTCGCAGGCCGCGACCGACGGCCGGATGACGCTGACCATCGCCTTCAAGCAAGGCACCGATCCGGATATGGCGCAGATCCAGGTTCAGAACCGGGTCTCACGCGCGCTGCCGCGGCTTCCCCAGGAGGTTCAACGCATCGGCGTTGTCACGCAGAAGACATCGCCCGACGTGCTGATGGTCGTGCATCTGGTCTCGCCCGACAAGCGCTACGACCCGCTCTACCTGTCCAATTTCGCCATCCTGCAGGTCCGCGACCAGTTGGCGCGTCTCCCCGGCGTCGGCGACGTCATCCTTGGCGGTGAAGGCGAGTATTCGATGCGGATCTGGCTCGACCCGGCGAAGGTTGCCGCCCGCGGTCTCACGGCAAGCGATGTCGTCGCGGCGATCCAGGAGCAGAACGTTCAGGTTGCCGCCGGATCGGTCGGACAGCAGCCTGATGCCTCCTCCTCGTTTCAGGTCACCGTCAACACGCTCGGCCGACTGGTCGGCGAGGATCAGTTCGGAGAGATTGTCGTCAAGACCGGCGCCGACGGCCAGGTGACACGCCTGCGCGACGTCGCGCGCGTCAAGCTCGGGGCGGATTCTTACGCGCTGCGCAGCCTTTTGAACGGCGAGCCGGCGCTGGCCATGCAGATCATCCAGAGCCCGGGCGCCAACGCGCTCGACGTGTCCAAGGCCGTGCGCGGCACCATGGACGAATTGCAGAAAGGCTTCCCGCAGGGCATCGAATACCGCATCGCCTACGACCCGACCGTGTTCGTGAAGGCCTCGCTCGAGGCCGTGGTGATGACGCTGCTCGAGGCGATCGTGCTCGTCGTCTTCGTCGTCGTGCTTTTTCTGCAGACATGGCGGGCTTCCATCATTCCGCTGGTCGCGGTGCCCGTCTCTTTGGTCGGCACCTTTGCGGTGATGTATCTACTGGGCTTCTCGCTGAATACCCTTTCGCTGTTCGGTCTCGTGCTGTCGATCGGCATCGTCGTCGACGACGCCATCGTCGTGGTCGAGAACGTCGAGCGGCACATCGCGCTCGGCGAGCCGCCAAAGGAGGCCGCCCGCAAGGCGATGGACGAGGTGACGGGGCCGATCGTCGCGATTACGTCGGTCCTTGCCGCCGTCTTCATTCCCTCGGCCTTCCTCTCGGGACTGCAGGGCGAGTTCTATCGCCAGTTCGCGCTCACCATCGCGATCTCGACCATGCTGTCGGCGATCAACTCGCTGACGCTCTCCCCTGCGCTGGCCGGCGTACTGCTCAGGCCGCACCATGGCGG
This sequence comes from Pannonibacter carbonis, assembly GCF_003012935.1. Classification (GTDB taxonomy): domain Bacteria; phylum Pseudomonadota; class Alphaproteobacteria; order Rhizobiales; family Stappiaceae; genus Pannonibacter; species Pannonibacter carbonis. The sequence goes on from NZ_PUDR01000014.1 coordinate 70,007, forward strand.
CGCGAAGCGGGATCGGCTGACCCGCGTGATCGACGCGCTGTTCGGCTGGTTCTTCCGCCTGTTCAACCGCTTCTTCGACAGCGCCTCGAACGCCTATGTCTGGTCGGTTCGCCGTGCGGTGCGGCTGGGAGCGATCGTTCTGATCGCCTATGGCGGCCTCGTCGGCCTGACCTGGGTCGGCTTCCAGACGGTGCCGGGCGGCTTCGTGCCGCCGCAGGACAAGTACTTCCTCGTCGGCATCGCCCAGCTTCCGACGGGAGCCTCGCTCGACCGGACCGAGGGGGTTGTCAAGGAGGTCTCCCGGATCGCACTCGAGGATCCAGGCGTCGAGAGCATTGTTGCGTTTCCCGGCCTGTCCATCAACGGCATGGTCAACATTCCGAACGCGGCCGTGATGTTCACCATGCTCAAGCCCTTCGATCAGCGCCGCGACCCGTCGCTGTCGGCGGGGGCGATAGCCGGCCGCTTGATGGGCCGGTTCAGCCAGATCCCGGACGGCTTTATCGGCATGTTCCCGCCGCCGCCGGTGCCGGGTCTGGGCGCGATGGGCGGCTTCAAGCTGCAGATCGAGGACCGCGGCGGTCTCGGCTTCGAGGCACTCGCCCAGGCGCAGGGCGCCGTCATGGCCAAGGCGATGCAGACGCCGGAACTTGCGGGCATGCTCGCCAGCTTCCAGGTCAACGCGCCTCAGGCGCAGGTCGATATCGACCGTGTGAAGGCGAAGTCGCAGGGCGTGCCGCTGTCGACGATCTTCGAGACGTTGCAGATCAATCTCGGATCGCTGTATGTGAACGACTTCAATCGCTTCGGCCGGACCTATCGCGTCATGGTGCAGGCGGATGCGCCGTTCCGCATGCAGGCAGAGGATATCGGCCGCCTCAAGGTGCGAAACGCCGCCGGCGACATGATCCCGCTCTCGGCGTTGCTGAAGGTCTCGCGAAGCGCGGGCCCTGATCGCGTGATGCACTACAACGGCTACCCCTCCGCGGACATCAGCGGCGGGCCGGCGCCCGGTTATTCCTCCGGGCAGGCGACCGCGGCGATCGAGAAGATCGTCAAGGAAACGCTGCCTCCGGGAATGGCCTTCGAATGGACCGATCTTGCGTTCCAGGAGAAGCAGGCCGGCAACACGGCATTGTTCGTCTTCCCGCTATCGGTCCTGCTAGCCTTCCTGATCCTGGCCGCGCAGTACAATAGCTGGTCGCTTCCCTTCGCCGTGCTGCTGATCGCTCCGATGGCCCTACTCTCCGCGATCACGGGCGTGTGGCTGTCCGGCGGCGACAACAACATCTTCACGCAGATCGGCTTCGTCGTGCTCGTCGGCCTTGCGGCCAAGAACGCGATCCTGATCGTGGAGTTCGCTCGCGCCAAGGAAGAGGAGGGGACCGATCCTCTCGCGGCCGTACTTGAAGCCGCCAGGCTTCGGCTGCGCCCGATCCTGATGACCTCGCTCGCCTTCATCGCCGGCGTCGTGCCGCTCGTCATCGCGACGGGAGCAGGCGCCGAGATGCGCCACGCCATGGGCATCGCGGTCTTCGCCGGCATGCTCGGCGTGACGCTTTTCGGCTTGATCCTGACCCCGGTTTTCTACGTGGTGGTGCGTCGCATGGCGATCAGGCGGGAAGCTAGGAAGGAAGCGCTCCCGGTGCGGGAGTCGCTCGCCTGAGCGGGGTGACATCGCCGGGGCGGCCGTCTGCCGCTCCGGAGGTTTCAGATCGACCGCGAGCCGAAAACGCCCGTCAGAGAAAGGAACCCATGTGACCATGAGTATCGGAGAGACGTCTGTCGCGAGCGGCGTGAAGATCCCGACCATTCGCTACTACGAACAGATCGGGCTCCTGCCCGAGGGCAAGAGGGACAGGGGAAACCGCCGACGCTACGACCATGCGGCCGTGCACCGCTTGCAGTTCATCCGTACCGCCCGCGAACTCGGGTTCGAGGTTGAGGCGATCAGGGAGTTCCTGCGCATCATGGCCACGCCGGAGCTGCAAACGCCGGATACGGCCCGCATCGCGCAGGCGCAGCTTCTCTCTGTCCGCAGCAAGATCGCCCGGCTGGAAAGGCTGCGTGCTGTTCTGTCGGACGCCGCCGATGGATCGCAATGCGCAAATGTGACGGCCCGGCTCCTTCTGCAGTTGCCTCTTGAGAGCGGCACCATCGCTCCGGCGGCCTGATCACATGTGGTTGGTGCGCGTAGAACACCCGATGAAACGAGCCTCGAAGGGAGGCGGCAGATGACACATCGGTATTCCTCTCTTGAACCGAGCCAGACCTGCATCGTGGTTGGGGCGGGGCCTGCCGGGCTGATGCTCGGCTATTTACTGGCGCGTGCCGGCGTCGAGATTACCGTCTTGGAGAAGCACACCGACTTCCTGCGCGATTTTCGCGGCGACACCATTCACCCCTCCACCATGGAGGCCTTGCACGAACTTGGCCTTCTCGACGAGTTCCTGAGCCTGCCGCACCAGAAGGCCTATCGGCTCCAGGCCGAGATCAGGGGGCGCATGGCGACCATCGCCGACTTCTCCCGCCTGCCGACCCGCGCCAAATTCATCGCGTTCATGCCGCAGTGGGACTTTCTGGATTTCCTGGCTCGCAAGGCGGCAGCGTTCCCGCCGTTTCGATTGCTGATGGCCACCGAAGTCACGTCGTTGGTCTGGGACGGGGAGACCGTAGCTGGCGTGAGAGCCAGCCGGGAAGGGCGGGACATCGAGTTGCGGGCGGATCTTGTGATCGGAACCGATGGTCGCAACTCAGTCGTTCGACAGGCGGCAGGGCTCGACGTCGAGGATCTAGGCGCCGGCACCGACGTTCTCTGGATGAGGATTTCGAAGCGTTCCGACGACCCCGGTCAGGCCATGGGGCATGCCGGCCCGCGCCAGGGGCTCGTCCTGATCGACCGCGGTGACTACTGGCAATGCGGATACGTGATCACGAAGGGAACATTCGCAGCCGTGAAGGAACAGGGCCTCGATGCGCTGCGCGCTCGGATCGCGAAAGCCGCTCCTCTGCCTCGAGAACGCTTCGACGAGCTCGATTCATGGAACGATATTCACCTGCTTAGCGTGCGGGTCGACCGCCTGAAGACCTGGTGGCAGGCGGGTGTGCTCTGCATCGGCGATGCAGCGCATGCGATGTCGCCGATTGGCGGCGTCGGCGTCAATCTGGCCGTCCAGGATGCAATCGCCACCGCCAATATCCTGGCCGACGCCTTGCGCGAAGGACGCTTCGAGACCTGCCTTCTCGAAGCCGTGCAGGACCGGCGCAGCTTTCCGACGCGCGCGACACAGGCGCTGCAGTTGATGATGCGCAGCCGCAAGCGGCCTGACGCAACGCCGACGCCGCAACATCGAAAGCCGCCATTGTTCATTCGGCTGATCGCTGGCTCCTCACTACTGCCCCGGTTAACCGGACGGCTCATCGGACTTGGCTTTCGCCCCGAACATGTGCGGTCACGGCATGTCGACTGGTCCTGCTCATTGCGGCCAAGCCGCGAAGGGCGCGAGCCGATTGGTGATTCCGGTGAGGTCGTTGTGAAGGAGAGCGCGAGGTGAAGACGGTAGAGGTGGGCTCCATCGCATTTTCCAATAGCCGACCGCTGGTCCTGATCGGCGGAATCAATGTCCTCGAAAGCCGCGATCTCGCCATGCGTGTCGCCGAGGCGATGAAGCGGGAGACAGAGCGCCGCAGCCTCCCCTATGTCTTCAAGGCGTCTTTCGACAAAGCCAACCGGTCATCGAATCGGTCCTACCGCGGCCCCGGCCTCGATGAAGGGTTGCAGATCCTTCGCGAGGTTCGCGACAGCTTCGAGGTGCCGGTCCTGACCGACATCCATCTGCCCGAGCAGGCGGCGGTCGTCGCCGAGGTGTGCGATATCCTGCAGCTACCGGCATTTCTGGCGAGGCAGACCGATCTGATCGAGGCGATCGCCCGGACCGGCAAGGTCGTCAACGTGAAGAAGCCGCAGTTCATGAGTCCCGGGCAGATCGGACATGTCACGCGGAAGTTCGAAGACTTCGGCAACGATCGCGTGCTGATCTGCGAGCGCGGCACCATGCTCGGCTATGACAACCTCGTTGTCGATATGCTGGGTTTCGGGGTCATGAAGACAGCGACTGGAGGAGCGCCGATCATCTTCGATGTGACCCATTCGCTACAGATGCGGGAGGCGGGAGCGAGCAGCTCCGGCGGCCGAGGCGAGCAGACACTCGAACTCGCACGCTCGGCGGTGGCGGTCGGCGTGGCGGGATTGTTCCTGGAGGCCCATCCGGATCCCGATCATGCGCTTTGCGACGGGCCGAGCGCGCTGCCTCTCGACCGGCTTCCGCTTCTGCTTGGTCAGGTCAGAGCCATCGACGACGTGGTAAAGACTCTCGGCGGCGACCCTATAGTCGTCACAAGATAATGCAAAGGAAGTTGCCGGTGCAGCTTTGCGTACGAAACGCCGCATCGCATGTCTCGTAAGAACAAAGGATAGTGCGGTGAGAAAAGGTTCCGATCTACTGGTCGAGGCGCTTGAGAACGAGGGCGTTGACCGCGTCTTCGGCGTTCCCGGCGAGGAAAATCTCGACGTCGTCGAATCCCTGCGCAAATCGAAGATCGAGCTCGTTCTGACGCGGCACGAGCAGGCCGCCGCCTTCATGGCCGCGACGCATGGGCGTCTCACCGGCCGCCCCGGCGTCTGCATCGCGACGCTCGGCCCCGGCGCGCTCAACTTCTCGACCGGCGCGGCCTATGCCCATCTCGGCGCGATGCCGATGATCCTCATCACCGGGCAGAAGGCGATCATGACCGCCAAGCAGGCGCGCTTCCAGATCGTCGACGTTGTCGCCTCGATGCGCCCGCTGACCAAGATGACCCGCCAGATCGTCAGTCCCGCCAGCATCCCTTCCGTGGTGCGCGACGCCTTCCGCGTCGCGATGGAGGAGCGGCCCGGCCCGGTCCATCTCGAACTGCCCGAGGACGTCGCCGCCGAGGAGATCGAGGACATCCGGCTGATCCCGGTCCACTCGCTCGACCGGCCGGTCGCGCCCCCGGCCCCGCTCGACCGTGCGGCGGAGATGATCCTCGCCGCGAAGCGCCCGCTGGTGATGATCGGCGCCGCCGGCAACCGGCCGCGCCTGGTCGAGCCGCTCTCGGCCGCCGTGCGCCGCATCGGCCTGCCCTTCTTCAACACGCAGATGGGCAAGGGTGCCGTCACCGGCGGCTCGAACCTCTATCTCGGCACCGCCGCGCTCTCAGAAGGCGATTATGTCCATGAGGCCGTTGCGGCGGCCGACCTGATCATCGCCGTCGGCCATGACACGATCGAGAAGCCGCCCTTCCTGATGCGCCAAGACGGCGGGCCGAAGGTGATCCATCTCGGCTTCCAGTCGGCCAATGTCGAGCAGGTCTATCATCCCGATGCCGAGGTGATCGGCGATATCGGCGTCACGATGACCGGGCTCGCCAACCGGCTCGAAGGCAAGCTGCCCGAGCAGAAGCAGACGCTGGAACTGCGCCAGAAGATCCTGGCGAAGATCAATGCCCGCGCCGAGGAGGATCGCTTCCCGGTGACGCCACAACGGCTGGTCCATGACGTGCGCGCGGTGATGCCGGAGGACGGCATGGTCTGCCTCGACAACGGCATGTACAAGATCTGGTTCGCGCGGAACTACCGCACCCATGTCGCCAACACGCTCCTGCTCGACAATGCGCTGGCGACGATGGGCGCAGGCCTGCCCTCGGCGATGATGGCGGCGATGCTTCATCCCGACCGGCGCGTCATGGCCGTCTGCGGCGATGGCGGCTTCATGATGAACTCGCAGGAAATGGAGACCGCGGTCCGGCTCGGGCTCAACCTCGTCGTGCTCGTCCTCAATGACGGCGCCTATGGCATGATCCGCTGGAAGCAGGCTGTCGACCAGTTCCCGGATTACGGCATGACCTTCGGCAATCCCGATTTCGTCGCCTATGCCAAGGCCTATGGCGCCAAGGGCTCGCGCGTGACCTCGGCCGAGGCGCTGGTGCCGACGCTGGAAGCGGCCTTCAAGGGCGGCGGTGTCCATCTCGTCGATTGCCCGATCGACTATTCCGAGAACACCCGCGTCCTCGTCGAGGAACTCAGGAACAAGGTGCCGGACGTCGATCTCGCCTGATCTCCGGCACACCCAGCGAATTCAAGGAGACGACCATGCTCCAGGTTGTTCAGGCGTATGACCGCGCCACGATCACCGAGATCGAGACCGATGATGACGCCGCGCTTGAACGCAAGCTGCAGGCGGCGCGGGCTGTCTTCAAGGACCGCGACAACTGGCTGAAGCCGCATCAGCGCATCGCCATCCTGCGCAAGCTCGCAGGCCTCCTCGAAGCCCGACGTGACCATTTCGCGATGCAGATCGCGCGCGAGGGCGGCAAGCCGCTGCCAGATGCGATCGTCGAGGCGAACCGGGCGGTCGACGGCGTCTACAATGCGGCCGAGGAACTCAGGAACTTCGCCGGGCGCGAGATACCGATGGGGCTTTCGGCTGCGGCCGTCGACCGCTGGGCCTTCACCACCAAGGAGCCGATCGGCATCGTCGCGGCGATCTCGGCCTTCAATCACCCGCTCAACCTGATCGTGCATCAGGTCGCGCCGGCGATCGCGGTCGGCTGCCCGGTCATCGTCAAGCCGGCCGGCACGACGCCGCTCTCCTGCATCGATTTCGTCAAGCTGGTGCATGAGGCCGGGCTGCCGGAAGCATGGTGCCAGACATTCGTTCCGCTGGAGACGGCCCTGGCGGAGAAATTCGCGACCGATCCGCGCATCGCCTTCCTCAGCTTTATCGGCTCAGCCAAGGTCGGCTGGTGCCTGCACTCGAAGCTCGCCCATGGCGCCCGCTCGGCGCTGGAGCACGGCGGCGTCGCGCCTGCGATCGTCGACAGGAGCGCCGATCTCGACGCGATCATCGAGCCGATCGTGAAGGGCGGCTACTACCATGCCGGCCAGGTCTGCGTGTCGACGCAGCGGATCTATGTCCATGACGCGATCATCAACGATTTCACCGAGCGGCTCGTCGCCCGCGTGAAAAAGCTGCGCACTGGCGACCCCACCTTGAAGGACACCGAGGTCGGGCCGCTGATCATTCCGAAGGAAGCTGATCGCGTCGCCTCCTGGATCGACGAAGCGGTGAAGGGCGGCGCCACGCTCGCCAGCGGCGGCAAGCGCCTGTCCGAGACGACGCTGGAGCCGACCGTACTGATCGATCCCGATCCGGAAGCGCGCATCTCCAGCGAGGAGGTCTTCGGCCCGGTCGTCGCGATCTACCGCTACAGCAAACTCGACGACGCGATCGCGCGGGCGAATTCGCTGCCCGTCGCCTTCCAGGCCAGCATCTTCGCACAGGATATCGACGTCGCGATGCGGGCGGCGAACCGGCTCGATGCCTCGGCCGTGATGGTCAACGATCCCACGACCTTTCGCACCGACTGGATGCCCTTCGCCGGCCGCCGCGTCTCCGGCTACGGCACCGGCGGCATCCCCTCTACCATGCACGACATGACGCAGGAGAAGATGATCCTGCTGCACCGGCCCTGAAGGCAATGAGGTCGCCTCAGGCCGGCGTTGCGCCGCGAAATCGCATATAGGGCGACTGACCGGCAGGCCCGAACGCCACGACATCGTAGGTTTCATTCTGGGTCTGCGATTGCGCTTCCATGCCCGGCGAGCCGATCGGCATGCCGGCGACGGCAAGCCCGGCTATCATTGGGCGTTCATCCAGGAGGCGCCTGATCGCTTCGGGAGGCACATGGCCCTCCAGGACATATTTGTCGATAGAGGCGGTGTGACACGAATAGAGGCCCGAGGGCACGCCGAGGCGGTTCTTGACCGCAGCCATGTCGTCGCTGTCTGTCACCGAAATAGCTAGACCCAGCCCGCCCAGTCGCTCGATCCAGGCCGAGCAACAGCTGCAATAGCGATCCTTCCAGACCGCCATGGTGGTGTTCGGAGCAGCTTCGGCCGGTGTACGGCCGATGAGCGCTGCGCCGGCGATAGCGGCGATGCCCGCCAGCAACTGGCGCCTTTTTAAACCCGCAGTGATCGATATCGACTTCATAGGTCGGCATTCTCCGTTTTTTTGTCGGTGGCCGGCGCGATCGCGTAGGCCGCGCCGGCCTTTCTTTCAGATCTTGGCGCTTCTCAAACGCAGGGAATTGGTGATGACGCTGACCGATGACAAACCCATCGCGGCCGCGGCGATGATCGGAGACAGCAGAATTCCGAACGAAGGATAAAGAATGCCCGCAGCGACCGGCACGCCGAGCGCGTTATAGACGAAGGCGAAGAACAGGTTCTGGCGGATGTTGCGCATCGTCGCGCGGCTGAGCTGCCGGGCGCGTTCGATCCCTTGCAGATCACCCTTGAGCAGAGTGACGCCGGCGCTCTCTATGGCGACGTCGGTGCCCGTGCCCATCGCGATGCCAACGTCGGCGGCCGCCAGCGCCGGGGCGTCGTTGACGCCGTCGCCGGCCATTGCAACGATGCGTCCTTCACCGCGCAGCCGCGCGACGATCGCTCCCTTGTCCTCCGGCAGGACCTCGGCCTCGACATCGGTGATACCGAGCTTTCGGGCGACGGCCTGCGCTGTCGTTCTGTTGTCCCCCGTCAGCATCACCACCCGTACGCCCTCGGCGATCAACGCCTTTACAGCCGTCGACGTCGTTGCCTTGATCGGATCGGCGATGGCGAAGATCGCGGCGAGCGCGCCGTCTGCCGCCATGAAAACGACGGTCGCTCCGTCATTGCGAAGCTGGTCGGCCCGCTCCGTCATGGCCGACGCGTCGATGCCCGCCTCGGTCATGATCCGCTGGTTGCCGATGACCAGCTTCTGGCCTTCGACGGTCCCGGTGACACCCTTTCCCGTCGGGCTGTCGAAGTCCTGCACGTCGAAGAGACGAAGACCGCGTTCCTGCGCCGCGTTGACGATCGCGTCGCCGAGTGGATGCTGGCTGGCCCGTTCCAGGGATGCGGCGAGGCGCAGCAACTCGTCTTCCGGGCGCCCGGCTCCCGTCACGATCGCCGTAACCTTCGGCCGTCCCTCGGTCAGCGTGCCGGTCTTGTCGACCACGAGCGTATCGACCTTCTCGAAGCGCTCCAGCGCCTCGGCATTCTTGATGAGCACGCCGAGCCCGGCGCCACGTCCAACGCCGACCATGATCGACATCGGGGTTGCAAGGCCCAGCGCGCAGGGGCATGCGATGATGAGAACGGCGACCGCCGCCACGAGAGCATGGGCGAAGCGTGGCTCGGGCCCGAGCATGAACCAGGCGAAGAAGGCAATGATCGCCACGACGATAACGGCCGGAACGAACCAGCCGGAGACGTCGTCGGCGAGCCGCTGGATTGGTGCGCGGGAGCGCTGCGCGTCGGCCACCATGCGCACGATCTGCGACAGCATGGTGTCGCGTCCGACCTTGCCGGCTTCCATCACGAAGCCGCCCGTCTGGTTCATCGTTCCGCCGATGAGCTTGGACCCGACTGCCTTGGAGGCCGGCATGGATTCGCCGGTGATCATGGATTCGTCGACGGAGCTCTTGCCCTCGACCAGCGTGCCGTCGACCGGGACCTTCTCGCCGGGGCGTACGCGCAGGCGATCGCCAACATGGACCGCCTCGAGGCCGATATCCTCCTCCGAGCCATCCGCGTTCACGCGGCGCGCGGTCTTCGGCGCAAGGTCGAGCAGCGCGCGGATGGCGCCGCCGGTCTGCTCGCGGGCGCGCAGTTCGAGCACCTGACCCAGGAGAACCAGAACCGTGATGACGGCCGCCGCTTCGAAATAAATCGCGACGGCGCCGCCCATCGACTGGAATGTTTCGGGGAAGATGCCCGGAGCGACCGTTCCTACGACGCTGTAGACCCAGGCGACGCCGGTACCCATGGCGATGAGGGTGAACATGTTTAGGTGGCGGGTGACGAGCGACTGCCATCCCCGCTGGAAGAACGGTAGCCCGGCCCAAAGCACGACCGGCGTCGCGAGCACGAGCTGGATCCAGTTCGACGTTTGCGGAGCGACGAGCATATGCAGCGCCGGGAAGAGATGCCCGCCCATTTCCAGAAGGAAGACGGGGATGGTCAGCACGAGGCCGATCCAGAACCGGCGGCGCATGTCGAGATATTCCTCGCTCGGGCCGGTTTCGAGCGTCGGCATCTCCGGCTCGAGCGCCATGCCGCAGATCGGGCAGTTGCCCGGACCCGGCTGGCGGATCTGCGGATGCATGGGGCAGGTGTAGATCGTTCCCTCAGGGGCGGGCGCACTCGCCTTGGCAGTAGCATGTCCGCCATCGCTCGGCACATAGGAAGCGGGCGACGCCTCGAACTTGCCTTTGCATTTGGCCGAGCAGAAGTGGAACGTCTCGTCCTTGTATCGGGCGTGATGCTCCGTCTTCGCAGGATCGACATCCATCCCGCAGACAGGATCCTTCACCGTGTTGCCCGGAGCCGAGGCATGATCGTGATGAGCACCCCCATGGCCTCCCGGATGTTTGTGTCCATGGTGATGGTCGGACATTTGGGCTTTCCTCTTCTTGTGCGTTGACGCCTGGTCTCGCCTTGACCTTCCCGGAACGTCAGTGTGCAGGTTCCAACGCTGGTAAGGTCAAGGGCGCAGCTCAAAAATTCTCCGATTGACCTTGCCAGCGTTGGAAGGCCCACTTTCCTGAAAGCCAAACCAAGGAGGCTTTCATGTATCAGTTCAATATCCCCAACATGACATGCGGCGGTTGCGCCAAGTCGGTCACCAAGGCGCTGCAGAGCGTCGATGCCGGCGCCCGGATCGAGACCGATCCCGCGAAGCGCGAGGTTCGTGTCGAAACTTCCGCAACCGAGGCCGACTTGCGCGAGGTTCTGGCCGAAGCCGGCTATCCGGCCGAACAGAAGGCTGCCGCCTGATCGTCGGGTAACCATGCCGGCGCCGGCCGGCCCTCGGCGCCCGGATCCTCTTGGCGCCAGAACAAAGGGCAGCCCAGTGCTGCCCTTTGCAATTTCTGGCTGGCCCGGGCCGTTCCCAGGCTCTGGCAGGGGAGCGTGGGAGGAATTGAGAAGCGGTAGAGAAAATTCCTGGCGCTGGCGTTGACACACCAACATATGAACATGTATTCAACTGTTGAAATCAACGAACCAGACCGGACCCATCCAATGGCAAACGCACCGCACGCCGCTCACGGCGATCACCAGGGACATGATCACTCCAAAGGGCATGATCATGCCGATCACGGCCATGGTCATGATCATGATCATGACCACTCCCATGTTCCGACCGTGACAAAGGACAACGAGCGCAAGATCCTCACCGCCTTCCTGATTATCGTCTCCTACATGGTCGTCGAGGCGGTCGGCGGCATCGTTTCTGGCTCGCTGGCGCTTCTGGCAGATGCCGGACACATGATGACCGACGCGATCGCGCTCGGCCTTGCCTATGTCGCCTTCCGCCTTGGCCGTCGCCGCGCCGACGGGCAGCGCACCTTCGGCTATGCCCGCTTCGAGGTGATCGCCGGCCTCGTCAATGCGCTCACCTTGTTCGGCATTGTCGGGTGGATTCTCTACGAGGCGTTCGAGCGCTTCAACGATCCGCAGCCGGTGCTCGCTGGCTCGATGTTCGTCGTCGCCCTCATCGGCCTGCTCGTGAACGTGTTCGTTCTCTGGTACCTGACGCGCGGTGATACCGAGCATGTCAACGTCAAGGGCGCCGTGCTGCACGTCATGGGCGATCTGCTGGGATCGGTCGGCGCTATCGTTGCCGCCGTGGTGATCTGGTACACCGGTTGGACGCCGATCGATCCGATCCTGTCGGTGTTCGTCTCGCTGCTGGTCCTGCGCAGCGCCTGGAGCCTACTCAAGAATGCCCTCCACATCCTGCTCGAGGGCGCTCCGGCCAACGCCGACGCCGGCAAGATCTCCGAGCACCTCAAGAAGACCGTGCCTGGTATCGAGAAGGTCAGCCATATCCACGTCTGGTCCCTGACTTCGGGCCGCGCGCTGGCGACGCTTCAGGTCCAGCCGATGGAGGGGGTGGATATCCGCACGGTCGTCGGTCAGGTCGAACATGAGCTGAAGACCAAGTTCAGCATCGAACATCCGACCGTGGGCATCGACTGGGACGGAACGGCATCTTGCAGCGTGGAAGAAGCTCCCAAGCTGAATGCGTCCCATGTCGGTCATTCCCACTAGCGGCGCTGTCTCTGCGCCGCCGGGCTCCAAACGCAGAAGGGCCAGTGCAATGATCGGGATCGAACCGCTGTCGCATCACGAACTGGTCAACCTGCCCGAGACCTTTCGCCTGCTGGGTGACCCCAGCAGGCTTCGGATTCTGCTCCACTGCACCGACGCTCCCAAATCCGTCACGCAAATCGCGGATGATCTCGATCTGTCGCAATCGCTCGTCAGCCATCATCTTCGGCTGCTCCGTGGCGCCAGACTTGTCAGAGGGGTGCGGCAATCGAGGCATATTTTCTACAGGATATCGGATCAGCACGTGAACGCCTTCCTTATCGACATGATCGCGCACATCAGGGAAGAGCATTGTTACAGCTGAGGATCGGAGGGCGAGGAACATGAGCAGACCGCTCAACGATCAACCGGAGTTGACCTTCGAGGAACTGCTTGCGGACCCCATGATCCGCTTGGTCATGCGAGTGGACGGCGTTGAGGAAGACGAGCTCCGGGGAATCCTGCAGCGTCTGGTTGAGCAGGAACGAATCCGCGGAGATCACCCGAGAGGCGTTGAAGGGGCCATCCTGAAGGGCAAATCCCGAGAAGAGTAGCTCGACTTCAGCTCAGTATCTTCGCGCGAAGACCCTGGAAGACCAGAGCACGCCGCTGAGGAAGCGTCTGGCCGAGCAGACGATAGACACTCGGTTCAGATCGACCGTCGCCTGAGACAGATACCGCCTTGCCCGCGCAAGCCAGAGACTATCGCGATGGCATCATGATTGTGTGCTCCATGCAGACGCGCTCGACGGCCGTTCCGGCTTTTGCCCGGCTGAGATCCGCTGGAGTTCCGCCTCGACCGGCTCGCCAAAGATGTGCTCATAGAGATCGGCGCCAAAGCTCGTCGACAGGGGCGGCCCTTCGATGAGCCTGAAACTACGGTTGCCGGACGAGCCGCGCTCGGCTCGCAGGAAAAGAAAACGCCGGTCCTGTTCCTGCTGGAGGCTGTCGGCCAGTTCGAACATATGCGTCACGAAGAACACCTTGACGCGGTCGTCAAGCAACGCCCGGATGACGTCTGTCGCGATCTGCGAGCCCTCTCGCTCATTGGTGGAGGCGAAGGATTCATTGAAGAGAACAAGCGCGTCGGGCCGGATCAGATCGACCATGGCGGACATGCGCGCCAGTTCCTCGTCGAACTTGCCGCTGCGCAGGGTGCTGTCCTCCTCCCGCTTGTAGTGGGTGAAGACGCCGCTGACGATCTCAGCCGAGAGAGCTGTCGCAGGGACGAACATCCCGGCCTGCATCATGAGCTGCGCGAGACCGACGCTGCGCAGGAAGGTGGACTTGCCGCCCTGATTAGCACCGGTGATCAGGATGAGCTGTCGTCCGTCCCCTCCGATGTCGTTGCCGACAATGCCACGCTTCAGACCAAGCGCGAGACAGACGTCATAGAGGCCGGCACATGCAAAGTCGCGACTGTCCGCCTCGTCCGGGACGGGCAGGCTCACCAGAGCGCCATAGCCCGAAAGCGTATGATTCAGATTGAGGCAGCCCACATAGAAGGCCAGTTCCGCACGGAGCATGCGCAGGAAGCCCAGCATGTGCTCGACCGCCTCCGCGATCGCGGCCGCCGCGATTGCCAGCCCGCGATCGCGCAGTTCCGAGAAGGCGCGCGCTCCAGCCTCATCCCGTGGATGAAGCTGCAGGACGTAGCATTCTCGACGGGGCTCGAACAGTCGGGACCACAAGCTCTTCGCTGGAGCCTGTCGGCGCAGAATGTAGTTGCTGCCTTTGCTTCCGGCCCCGAGCTCGGCGCTCATGAGAATGCCGCGGCGGAATCGAAGCACCTCGATATGATCGACGAGGCGGGACAGATACGCATCGTCCAGCTCTCGCTGTAGTGTCGAGAACAGCGCCGTGAAGCCTTCCGAGTGAAAGGCCGCCGCATGCGCATCGACAAGCCCGCGCAAGCGGCGCAGCAGATCGACTAGCATAGCCAGCACCTCGACCGCCCGCCCGACGACCGACTGGGGCGAGTCTGCGAACAGGCCAAGATGATGGATCTTCTTTTCCCGTTCCTGTGCCTCAACGGCTACCGCATAGATGGCCCGAACGAGACCGGGCTCAGCAAGGCAGTCGCTGAGGATGTCCTGGCGGTAGCGGATCGCGGCGACCGAAGCCGGTACGGCCGAAAGCACCACCTTGCGTGCAACGTCGAACAGGAAGCGGTCCTCGCCGGCCATCGCTGCGAACAGCGTGTTCAGCTCGAGGTCCTGAATGAGCGCCGCTTCCTGTGCACATGATGGCGCATCGAAATCGAAATCCCGATCGCGGTGGAGAAGGAAGGCTTTCATGCTCCGAGCCTCCGTTTGATGTCTGCATAGGTGAGACGGTGTTTCCGGGCGACGGCGATCGCATAGGCGCGCCCGTCTGCGAGCTTGCGCACGATCTTGTAGGTACGCGAGGACGGATCGTCCGGGATGACGGTGCTGGCAGCGCTGACGATCGTCTCTCCCAGCGTTGCGAGCTCGTCGATGAAGGGTGACGCAGACGCACAGCGCGTCGAGAGCGATTACCTTTTCGAGCACCTTGCGGCCGAGGATGATAGCGTCGCTGAGCGCAGTCGAGGTGAAGATTTCGTTCATGATGATGACGCTCCGAGGCGTCGCGGCCTTAAGGATGTCGTGCATGCGCACGAGGTCGTCCTGCAGCTTGCCGCGCAGGTCGTGGATGTTCTCCGCCCGCTCGAAATGCGTGAAGATGCGATCCGGCAGATAAAGCCGCGCCGCCGAACCCGGCACGGGAAGGCCGAGGCTTCCTAGAAAATGCAGCTGGCCGAAAGTGCGCGCGAAGGTGGTCTTGCCGCCCTGGTTGGGGCCGGAGACGACAAAGATGCGTTCCGCGCCGGCGAGGTGGAAATCGTTTTGCACCACCGGCTGCTGCTCCTGCAGGAGCTTGACGGCCAGCGCCAGGTCGAAGGTCTCCTCGCACGATACCGATTTGCAGGTGGCCGACACCTCCGGATAGCAGAATGGCAGTCCCGCCGCATCCAGCGGTGCGATGAGATCGGCGGCGGCGAGATAAAACTGGATCTCGCGATCGAACGCCATCACGCGCTCGTCTGTGAACGCGGCATGCCGATCCGCATAGGCGGCGAGTTCCCCGAAGATGTCAGGGTAGACCAGTGCCACGCGGTCGAGCACGCCGGCCTCGATGTGGTTCATCTCGGCATAGTCGGGCAGCTTGAACTGTTTCGGCGCGACATTCCCGACGCGAAATCGCCGGAACGTCTCCTCGACGTCGGCCGTATAGTCCGCCTCCTCGCCCCGGCGGCGCACGATGATCGTTCCATCTCCGATCAGCAGGTCGTAGCGGACGCCGGCGAGGCCTTTCTTCAGGTGCCGGGTCTGCTCGACACGAGCCTGGAAGGACGCCGATGTGGTGAGACCCTGCAGATAGCCGAGAAAGGCGCGCAGACCCTCGGAGACGGGTCCGGCGGCGGAAAGTTCCGCGCGGAGGCGCAATACCGCCTCGCAATAGATATCGACGGCATCGGCGAGCCATCGCATCTGCTGGAAGCGGTAATGCAGTTTTTGCGAAAACGCCGCGGTATCCCGCATCCTGTTCATCTCAGCCGCGAAGGTGCGAACCGCAGCGCTGACTGGCTCGCTGCGGACGTCGCGCATCACATTCTGCCGATAGCCGACCCTGTCGGCGTCATGAAGCGGTGTGTGAAAGAATGGCCTGAGATCATAGGCCTCGTGCCCCGCCGTCAGCGCAGCGACGACCTGGTCGAGGTTCAGGTCACTGAGGCAATCCGGCTGCTGGGCATTGTAATGTGGCGCAGCTTCGCGCGACCCGGGATGGAGGATACTGGAGAAATCCGTAGGGCCGACAGCGACTGGGATAGGGGAATTCTGCAAAATAACCTCCTTCACGCCGTGGAACATCACGTGGAAGGAGTCATCAGCCCAACGGGGCGGTTAAAGGCGAACTCCATCGCCTAAATCGAATATGGGACGGAACGCGTCCTCTTTCAACGATCGCGGCGTTTCACAGAACGGCGAGGGTGGGCGCGGATGGCCATTCGCTTCTTCTAGACATGTCGCCATGCGAGCATGGCGACATCATCTTTCGCTCTCCCGGCCCATTGTAAAACGTCAGCATTGTCTCAGGCCGCTCCATTCAGCGTGCCGAAGGTCGACGAAAACAGCGCACTCGCGCCGAGGCGTCGCTCGATCCACAGCAGGCGGTTGTATTTCGCGATGCGTTCGCTGCGGCTGAGCGAGCCGGTCTTGATCTGCCCGGTCCCGAGCGCGACCGCGAAATCCGCGATGAACGTATCTTCCGTCTCGCCGGAGCGATGCGAGACCACCGAACGCCAGCCGGCGGAACGCGCGAGCTCGATTGCCGTGACCGTCTCTGTCACGGTGCCGATCTGGTTGAGCTTGATCAGGACGGCGTTGGTCGCCTTGCGGGCGATGCCCTCGGCGATGAAGGCCGGATTGGTGACATAATTGTCGTCGCCGACGATCTGGATGCGGTCGCCCATGGCCGCGGTCTGCGCCACATAGCCGTCCCAGTCGGTTTCGGCAAAGCCGTCCTCGATCGAGACGATTGGATAGGCTTCCACCCAGCGGGCGTAGAGATCGAGAAGGGCGGCGCGCTCCAGGTGGCTGCCGTCCGCTAGATGATAAAGACCATCCGCGAAGAAGGACGAGGCGGCGGGATCGAGCGCGATCGCCACATCCTTGCCCGGCGTTAAGCCGGCCTGCTCGATTGCCGCAACGATCAGCTGGCAGGCCTCCTCGTCGCTGTCGAGGTCGGGGGCGAAACCACCTTCGTCGCCGACGGATGTCGGCAAGCCGCGACGTTCGAGCTGCTTTTCGAGCGCCTTGAATGTTTCGGCGCCATAGCGCAGCGCTTCGCCGAAGCTCGGCGCGCCGTGCGGGACGATCATGAACTCCTGGAAGGCCAACCGGTTGCCAGCGTGCTTGCCACCGTTGATCACGTTCATCATCGGGACCGGAAGGCGCCGCGCCGTGGGGCCGCCAAGCCAAGTATAGAGCGGCAGGCCTAGCGACGCCGCAGCGGCGCGAGCGACTGCCATGGAGATCCCCAGGATGGCATTGGCGCCGAGTTTCGATTTGCCCGGCGTACCGTCCGCCTCGATCAGCCGAGCATCGATATCCGCTTGCCGGGTGGCGTCCTGCCCCGACACCGCGTTCGCAAGCGCGGTGCGGACATTCTCGACCGCCTGGCGCACCCCGCGCCCACCGAACCGGGCCGGGTCGCCATCGCGCAGTTCGGCAGCCTCATGCTGACCCGTCGAAGCGCCGGATGGGACGCAGGCGATCCCGATGCTGCCGTCCTCCAGCGCTACCTCGACCTGAACGGTCGGGTTACCGCGCGAGTCCAGGATCTCCAGGGCGTCGACGGACAGGATGTGATGGCCAGACATGTTGCTATCTCCAGTTGATGAACCAAGCGTCACCGGCCGTTCGGAGTAGACGGGTGGAAGCGGTCATCACGGAGTGCGGAGGTCATCTCCGGGCATGGCCCTACCGTCGCGCCCAACGGTAGGAGTCATCAGCCGGCCGGCTCGCGAAGGGGGACCCCATCCCCTTGCGGCAATTGTGCGCGAGCCGCCTGCATAGGTCAATATAGGTCGATGGCCGGTATTGACCGGCTCTGTACCAGTAACTACAAAGAAGGGGCTTTCGCGTTCCCTCGCGATAGTGGGGAATGGAGTCTCCCGAAACCGCCATCCGGCTGATGACCCCTGCCAACCGCCCATTGTGGGCAAAACGGGCGAGCGTGCCCGGCGGCAGGAGGCACGGTGCGTTTCGACACCCATCAAGATCCAGATGTTCGATCATTGGTGCGTGCCCGTCGCGGCGCGAACAAGGTCATGCGTCGCGTCGCCTGTAGTGGCCGCGCCGACATCGGCCACGACCTCCAAACCACTGGCGCCGACGCGGCTTTGCCACGTGTCAGGGTCTGCGGGCTCGTCCCGTCCTTCCCACGCGAACGATCAAGGATACTCATCCCATGACCCTTCTTGTCCTGACCCGCCACGGCCATGTCGAGGGCATTTCCCCACCGCGCTTCCGTGGGCGTCACGATCTGCCGCTGACCCCGGCAGGGCGCAATCAAGCCCGACAGCTCGGTGCTTTTCTTGCGACCCGCCCGCCGATCGACGCGGTCTATACGAGCCCGCTCTCGCGCTGCATTGACACGGGCGCGGCGATCGCAGCAGCCACCGATGTGGGTGCGACGGCCATCCCTGAGCTTGAGGATATCGACTATGGCGCCTGGACCGGGAAGACCCATGAGGAGGTAGAGCGCAGTGATCCGGAGCGCTACGCTCTGTGGTGGCACGCCCCCCAGCTGGTGCGCCCGCCGAAAGGCGATTCCCTGCAGGACCTCGTCGCCCGTACCGCCGAAGCGGTGCGGCAGATCATCGATCGCCACCCGCAGGGCCGCGTCGTCCTCGTCGGCCACGACAGCTCTAATCGCGCGCTGCTGCTGACGCTGCTCGATCTGCCGCTTTCGGCTTTCTGGCGTTTCGAGCAATCACCGTGCAACCTCACCGAGATCGAGGTGTCGCCGAAGGGCGTTCGCGTCCACAGCATCAATGAAACCCTGCACCTGCAGGAACGACCGCTCCATCAAGGGAGCGGGCAGCCAGCTTCTAAGGAGCAGGCCTCATGATCCAGACGACCTTCTGGGTTGCCATCGGTGGAGCGATTGGCACCGTTGCACGCTACTGGATCGCCCTTTTGATGTCGCCCGTCAGCCGCGACCTGCCCTGGGGCACCTTGTTGATCAACGTCGTCGGCTCCTTCGCCATCTCATTCTTCGGGACGATGACAATCGAGCAGGGTCGGTATCCCGCTCCAGAGCTATGGCGCACGGCCTTCATGGTCGGCATATGCGGTGGCTTCACAACCTTCTCGTCATTCAGCCTCCAGACGCTTGAGTTGATCCGGGCCGGAGCACCCGGACGGGCGCTTCTCAATATCGGCCTGTCGGTCGTGCTGTGCCTGATTGCCGTCGCGCTCGGTTATGTGGTTGCTGAACACCTGAACGGCGGCGTCCAGCAGATCGCCGAGGCGCAGATCGAGGAGGATGCGGGATGACGAGCGATGTCGAGCTGAACGTCAACACGATCTTGGCCATTCTCGCCGAACGTGCCGGCGCCCGCCCGTGCCTCGATGCGGCCGGCATTGCGGCGTTGGCACTCGATCACCCTACCGTGACCGGACTTCACATCCGCGTCGATCCTCGCCGGGACATCCTGGCGACCGAAGAAATGCTACTCCCCGAGCAGGAAAGGGCGATGGAGATCGAGGCGATGGCCGAGGGGCGCGCCTTGCGTAATGTCTTTTCCGCCTGGACCGCCGGGCTCGACCGGCATGTCCACACGAGCTGGTCGATATCACCGACGGCATCGACGACGAGATCACGGCGCTCGGCAAGCAGGCTGCCCTCAACGTGGTGGCGAATCTCACGCCGGAGAGCCGGGGCCATGCGCGGGCCGCGTTCCACGCCTGCCTGTTCAAAACGCATCGGCCCTTGCTGGTCGTTCCCCATGGCTACACGCCGCGCCCTCTACGGCGCGCCCTAATCGGTTGGAAGGATACGCCAACGGGCCGGCGCGCGCTCGACGCGTCGCTTCCTTGGTTGCGACGCATGGAAGAAATCCGCCTCGTTTGTATCGGCCGCCCCGACCGGCTCGAGCTTGATTGGGCCCGGGAATTCCTCGCCGACAAGGAGGTCAAGGTCGCGATCGTCGATGTCGAGCGCGAGGGGAACATGTCCGTGGGGACGCAGATCCTTGAAGAAGCACGACGATTCGATGCCGATTGGCTCATCACGGGGGCCTATTGGCACAGCGAATTGGCCGAGTGGATCCTGGGTGGCGTAACCGATGCGTTGCTGCGTCAGGCGACGGTGCCGCTGTTCATGTGCCACTGACGCGGAGAACTCCGTCCTCCCGTCCCCGACGCGAGAGCTGATTGTTGCGATCCTGGCAACGTCGAAGGTTTAGCGGCCGGTAGCCCGGGCAGCGGTCCGAAGGTTGCGGCGGCGAGTCGGTAAGGTCGGGCAAGACGGTTCATCCGAAGAAGCACAGGCCAACGGGAGCAGACCAAGCCCGCTCTGCGATGTCTCCTGGTCCGGTTCCGGGTCTTCCACGATCAACCCGCTGCGGGGTCGGCTACGTGAACGTGCCGCCGCTCTCGCCTTTGCCTTCGCAGTGATCGCGACCGGGCCTGGCCCTTCTGGGGAGCCATCGAGCGGGAATTGGCCCGCTCCCGATGGAGCCTCACAATGTCGAATGACCTTTCACTCGCCCAGAACGCCCCTTCCAGCTCGCCCGCACCCTGATGGCCCCGGTTTCGCTCTTCGAGGTCGATGGGGCCTATGGCGTCTTGGCGGCCGACGAACTCGACGGCGGCGATGTCACGGTGCTCTTTGAGTATGATCCCTTGCGGGTGCCGCTTGCGAGCCGGCGCCCGCAAGGGAAGCTACGCCGCGGGCCGGGTCGGTCACGATGGGGCTCATCAATTCGCCAGTTGCAGCCCGCGCCCTTGCAGGCTTGGCTCTTCGCGGTCGGTTGGAGCGGTCCCGCGAGATGCGGGAAGAAGCCAGAACAGGAAAGGCCGGGCGGAAAATCGTCCAGGAAGAATGAGATGGAGACGAGCGAGGTCGAGTATCTGAAGGAGCGGGTCTCCTGTGCGGCGGTGCTGGAGAAATCCGGCTTCGCGGTCGACGTGAAGGAAAGCACGCGCCGGGCGGTGAAACACCGGCGCGGCGATGACATCGTCATCGTGATCCATGACGGCAAGGGTTGGTTCGATCCGATGTCGGACGCCAAGGGCGACGTGTTCTCGCTGATCCGCCATCTCGACGGGGGCAATTTTGCTGAGGTGCTCGCCACAGCCGCCGAGCTCGTCGACTTCACTCCGGCGGAACCGGCCTGGACACGAGAGCCCCGAGAGCAGGAACCGGCTGCCCCTCTTTCCGAACGCTGGCGCAACCGTCGCGCACCATGGTCCGGCTCGGCGACCTGGCGCTATCTGGGCGACGGGCGCGCGCTGCCCGAAACGATCATCCGCGCCGCCATCCGGCAGGACTGGCTGCGCGAAGGCCCACGCGGCAGCGTGTGGGCGGCACATGTCGACGATGCCGGCACCGTAACCGGCTGGGAGGAGCGCGGTCCGGAATGGCGCGGCTTCTCGACCGGAGGGTCGAAGGTGCTTTTTCGTCTCGGAGCACTGGACGGTCTGCGCCTCTGCGTGACCGAAGCGGCGATCGATGCGATGAGCCTCGCTGCCCTCGAGGGGCTGCGGGAGGGCAGCCTCTATCTCAGCACCGGCGGCGGCTGGTCGCCGGTAACGGAGGCTGCGGTGCGGGTGCTCGCGGCACGCCCCGGTGCGCAGCTCGTTGCTGCGACCGACGCCAACGCGCAGGGCGAGACCTTCGCTGCCCGCCTTCGGACCATCTCTGAGGAAGCAGGATGCGACTGGCTGCGCCTGACTCCAGCGGCCGAGGACTGGAACGACGCGCTACGCGCGAAGATACAGGAGGAAAAGGAATGGAGGGAGGAAAGACGGGGCCTGCCGCATGCCCGCCGGCCGCGTCAAGGGTGAAGCTTCGCCCGGCTACGCCGGCCCTTGACCCGCCCGGACGGAGAGGCGGCGGCGGGGGATGGGTCACGAAGGGCTGAAGAGAAGATGGTGATCCCGTGAGGGGAGCCGCGCTCCGGCCTGGAGGAGGCCTTGAAGGAGCCCACCATGAATCTCTCCGACCATCCCATCCGCAAAGTGTATCAGGGCGTCGCCGATCGCCGGCAGATGTTCCGTCTGTTCGACCGTCATGCCCGGCGCCCGAACCGCTTCGAGGGCGACAACAGTGATCTCTTCCGCGGCGAGTGGTTCGAGATCGGCCAGGTCGAGCACGACTACATGTTCGAGATCCTGCCGCCGCTCTGGATGCGCGGAGACATGTTCGCCATGCGCGAGTTCCTCACCGGTTCGATCACCGGCGTCTTCTTCGCGCTGACCATCGACGGACGCCTCCGGCACTTCCACGGCTATTGTGATCTCGCCGACAGGGGCACGCCCGAGCGCATGCGCGCAGCCATCGTCGAGCGGGAATCCCGCCCCGTGAGGGCGATGACACGCGAGGAGCGACTTGAGCACATCTGGAGCGCCACCGAAGACGGCTATCGCGGCTATGAAGACGAGAGTGCCTTTGGCCGCCAGCATGATCCACGAATGGTGATGATGTGTGCCTCCTGGGGGACGCGGGCGTTCAAGCGCCTCGACGAGCTAAGCGACGTAGACATCTCGGCAAAGCTGCCGGTGCAGCTGCGCTACCTTCCTGACGCGATCGCGGCGTGAGGGGGACGAGCATGTTCACCTTTCCGCTGGTCGATGTCCGCGCCGCGCTGGAGCGCGGGCGATCCGACGCTGCCATCAACGGTGGTTTTCGCAATCCCTACTACGGCTTGCGACCCGGCGAGGGCGAGAAGCCCGGCGTCTGGCTGGTCGGGGACGACGGGGTCTACATCCTCTCGAACGGCAAGCTGGCCGAAGGACAACGTCCCTTCGTCGTCTACGCCGAGGAGTGCGACCCGAAGACCAATCCGGATTGTTGGCACTACAAACGCCAGCATTTCGGGGGCGATGACGGCATCGAATTCCTAGACGCCGAGATGCTCGTCAAGATGATCGCCGCCTCACCGGTTGCCACGCATCTGCAGATCGTCATGACCGACAACAGTCTGTCGATCACGCTGATCCGCTGCTGACCCACCGGGTCTGAAGGCCCGCTTTTCTCAATCCGCTCGCGATCCTCGCACCTGCCCGGCACCGCCCGGTGGGGTCGATGGCGCGCGCCTTCACGACAGGAGACGCTACCATGGCGCATGACGATCCCTTCACCATCGATCTCTTCGGCAATACCGCCTTGTCCTCCGGGCTCGGCCTCGGCGTCACGGCTTTCGCCGGCGTCGCCGCGGACAACGATCCGGACGATGATCCCGATCCCACGCCTGGCGCGCCAGCTCAGCCGGCGTTCGTTCCGGCGCGGTGGGTTGCGAGGCAGCGCGAGCAGGGCGCGAACTTCGTCCTCGACAGCGAGCGTGGGCTCGCCTCGGGCTGGAAGGCACGGGCCCGCGACAACATCGCCGCGATCCGGCTCGCCGCCGCGATCGAGGCTGAGCAGCGGCCAGCGACGGCGGACGAACAGGCGCGTCTGATCCGCTTCACCGGTTTCGGCGCGTCCGATCTCGCCAATGGCGTCTTTCGCAGGCCGGGCGAGACGGAGTTTCGCTCGGGCTGGAAGGAGATCGGGGCGGAACTTCAAGACGCCGTCGACGATGCGGGATATGCCTCGCTCACTCGCTGCACGCAGTACGCCCACTTCACACCGGAGTTCATCATCCGGGCGATCTGGACTGGCCTGCAGCGCCTCGGCTGGCGCGGGGGCAGGGTCCTCGAACCCGGCATCGGCACGGGGCTGTTTCCGGGGCTGATGCCGGCAGAACTGCGCGATCTTGTGCATGTGACGGGCGTCGAGCTCGACCCGGTCACGGCGCGCATCGCCCGGCTGCTGCAGCCGCGGTCGCGGATCGTGACGGGAGATTTCGCGCACACCGACCTGCCGGCGGTCTTCGATCTCGCCATCGGCAATCCGCCGTTCTCCGATCGCACAGTCCGCTCCGATCGCGCCTATCGCTCGCTCGGTCTGCGGCTGCATGATTACTTCATCGCCCGCTCCATCGATTTGCTGAAGCCGGGTGCGCTGGCGGCTTTCGTCACCTCGCACGGCACGATGGACAAGGCTGATACGACCGCTCGCGAACATATCGCGAAGGTAGCCCACCTGATCGCCGCGATCCGGCTGCCCGAAGGCAGCTTCCGCGCGGATGCCGGCACGGATGTGGTCGTCGACATCCTCTTCTTCCGCAAGAGGATGGTCGGGGATCCCGAGGGCGATCAGACCTGGTTCGATCTTGATGGGATTCGCGCCGCTTCGAATGACGAGGGTGCGATCCAGGTGAACCGCTGGTTCGCAGGGCATCCCGACTTCGTGCTCGGCACGCACACCCTCACCTCCGGCCCGTTCGGCGAGGCCTACACCTGCCTGCCACGTGAGGGGGTCGAACTCGGTTCAGCACTGGACGCCGCGATCTCTCTCCTTCCAGAAGGCCTGTATGACGGCGAGCCGACAGAGATCGATGTCGACGATGACGGTCACGACGACCATGTCGATGCGGTGTCGCCTGCTGGCCGGCATGTCCGCGAGGGCAGCTACTTCTTCGACGCCAGTCACGGACTGAAGCAGATCGTTGACGGCACGGCGGTCGCGATCAGGGCGCGGAAGGGCCGGTCCGGCGACGGCATCCCCGAGAAGCACATCCGCATCATCCGCAAGCTGATCCCGATCCGCGACGCGGTGCGCGAGGTGTTGAAATGCCAGGAACAGGACCGGCCCTGGAAAGATACACAGGTTCGGCTGCGGATCGCCTGGTCGAGCTTCGTGCGCGATTTCGGTCCGATCAACCACACGACGGTATCGATCTCTGATGATGCCGAGACCGGTGAAATCCGCGAGACGCATCGCCGGCCGAATCTTCAGCCGTTTCTCGACGATCCCGATTGCTGGCTGGTCGCTTCGATCGAGAACTACGACCTCGACACCGATACGGCGAAGCCCGGGCCGATCTTCACGGAGCGTGTCATCGCGCCGCCGGCCCCGCCCGTCATCACCTCGGCGGCCGACGCGCTGGTCGTCGTGCTGAACGAGTGCGGCCGTGTTGATCTCGCGCACATCGCCGAACTGGTCCATCAAGACGTGCCTGCCGTCATCGAGGACCTCGGCGAGGCGATTTTCCAGGATCCAACCGACGGCTCATGGCAGACCGCCGACGCCTATCTGTCGGGCGCGGTTCGCGACAAGCTCAAGGCGGCGGAGACCGCAGCAGCGCTCGATCCCGTCTTCGAGCGCAATGTTCGCGCGCTTGCTGAGGTGCAGCCGGCCGATCTCGGTCCCTCCGACATCACGGCACGTCTCGGTGCCCCTTGGATACCCGCGGCCGACGTCGTCGCCTTCGTCAAGGAGACCATGGGCGCGGAGATTCGCATCCATCATATGCCGGAGCTTGCCTCCTGGACCGTCGAGGCCCGCCAGCTCGGCTGGCTAGCGGCCGGCACCTCGGAATGGGGCACGGAACGCCGCCATGCCGGCGAGCTGCTGGCCGATGCGCTGAACAGCCGGGTGCCACAGATCTTCGATACCTTCGAGGAAGACGGGAAGGAGCGGCGCGTCCTCAATGTCGTCGACACCGAGGCCGCGAAGGAGAAGCTCGCGAAGATCAAGACCGCCTTCCAGAACTGGGTCTGGTCCGATGCCGATCGCACCGACCGGCTGGCGCGGGTCTACAACGACCGCTTCAACAACATCGCACCCCGCGCCTTCAACGGCGATCATCTGAAGCTGCCGGGCGCCAGCAGCGCCTTCACTCTCTACGCGCATCAGAAGCGTGGAATCTGGCGGATCATCGCGGCGGGCTCGACCTATCTCGCCCATGCCGTCGGCGCCGGCAAGACCATGACCATCGCCGCCGCCATCATGGAACAGCGCAGGCTCGGCCTGATCGCCAAGGCGATGCTGGTCGTGCCCGGCCATTGCCTGGCGCAGGCCGCGCGCGAGTTCCTGGCGCTCTATCCATCCGGCCGCATTCTCGTCGCCGACGAGACCAACTTCTCGAAGGACAAGCGCGCCCGGTTCCTGTCGCGTGCTGCGACCGCAACCTGGGACGCGATCATCATCACGCATTCGTCGTTTCGGTTCATCGGCGTGCCGTCCTCCTTCGAGCAGCAGATGATCCAGGATGAGCTCGAGCTCTATGAGACGCTGCTGGCCAAGGTGGAGAGTGACGACCGGGTCTCGCGCAAGCGGCTCGAGCGCCTGAAGGAAGGGCTCCAGGAGCGGTTGGAATCTCTCTCCACCCGCAAGGACGATCTGCTGACTATCGCGGAGATCGGCGTCGACCAGATCATCGTCGACGAGGCGCAGGAGTTCAGGAAGCTCAGTTTCGCCACCAACATGTCGACGCTGAAGGGTGTCGATCCGAACGGCTCGCAGAGGGCCTGGGATCTCTATGTCAAATCCCGCTTCATCGAGACGAAGAATCCGGGAAGGGCGCTCGTGCTCGCCTCCGGCACGCCGATCACCAACACGCTCGGCGAGATGTTCTCGGTGCAGCGTCTGATGGATCATGCCGCCCTGATGCAGCGCGGGCTGCATGAGTTCGACGCCTGGGCCTCGACCTTCGGCGACACCACGACCGAACTCGAGCTTCAGCCGTCGGGGAAGTACAAGCCGGTCTCCCGCTTCGCCAGCTTTGTCAACGTGCCGGAGCTGATCGCGATGTTCCGTTCCTTCGCGGACGTCGTGATGCCGGAGGACCTCAGGCGCTACGTGAAGGTGCCGGCGATCTCGACCGGCCGGCGCCAGATCGTCACCGCGAAGCCGACCGCCGCCTTCAAGCGCTACCAGACCGCGCTCGACGCCCGCATCAAGGCGATCGAGGAACGCGACCGGCCGCCGGAGCCCGGCGATGATATCCTGCTCTCCGTCATCACCGACGGACGCCACGCCGCGATCGACCTGCGTCTGGTCGATCCCGACAACGACAATGAGCCGGAGAACAAGCTCAACCTCCTCGTCGACAACGCTCTCCGCATCTGGAGAGACACCGCTGATCGGACCTATCTGCCGCCCGACGGCAAGGTCTATGACCTGCCCGGTGCCGCTCAGATGATATTTTCCGATCTCGGCACGATCAGCGTCGAGAAATCCCGTGGGTTCTCGGCCTATCGCTGGATCCGCGATGAACTCGTCCGTATGGGCGTCCCGGCGGCCGAGATCGCCTTCATGCAGGACTACAAGAAATCCGAGGCGAAGCAGCGGCTGTTCGGCGATGTCCGCGCCGGCAAGGTCCGCTTCCTGATCGGAAGCTCCGAGACGATGGGCACCGGCGTCAACGCGCAGCTGCGCCTGAAGGCGCTGCATCATCTCGACGTGCCATGGCTCCCCTCGCAGATCGAGCAGCGGGAAGGGCGCATCGTGCGGCAGGGCAATCAGCACGACGAGGTCGATATCTTCGCCTACGCGACCGAGGGCTCGCTCGACGCCACCATGTGGCAGAACAACGAGCGCAAGGCCCGCTTCATCGCGGCCGCGCTCTCGGGCGACACTTCGATCCGGAGACTGGAAGAAATCGGCGAGGGGCAGGCCAACCAGTTCGCGATGGCCAAGGCGATTGCCTCAGGAGACCAGCGGCTGATGCAGAAAGCCGGTCTCGAAGCCGACATTGCCCGATTGGAGCGGCTGCGCGTCGCGCATCAGGACGACCAGTTCGCCATTCGCCGACAAATCCGCGATGCCGAGCGCGACGTCGAGCATTCCACCCGACGCATCGGAGAGATCGGTCTGGACATTAAACGGTTGGTTCCGACCAGTGGCGATGCCTTCGCCATGATGGTGACCGGCACCTCCTTTTCCGAACGAAAGGCCGCCGGTCGCGCGTTGATGAAGGAGATCCTAACCCTGGTGCAGCTCCAGCACGATGGCGATACAGTCATTGCATCCCTTGGCGGGTTCGAGCTGGAATATTCCGGAGAGCGCTTTGGTGAGGACGGTTTTCGTTATGCCACAGTCCTGCTCTGTGCGGGCGCAGATCACGAGATCGAGCTGCCCGTGACCGTGACGCCGCTCGGGGCGATCTCACGCCTTGAGCATGCGCTCGATGGATTTGATGCGGATCAGGAACGCTACCGCCGGCGGCTCGTCGATGCTGAGCGGCGGTTGGCATCCTATCGCTCGCGCGAGGGCAGCGTGTTCAGTTTCGCGGCGGAACTCGCCGACAAGCGCCGGCAACTGACCGAGGTGGAGAACGCTTTGGCTTCGGATGTTGAGGCTATCCGCACCGAACGCGCCGGCCAGGCAGCGTAGTGCGGAGACTTTCGCTGCAATAGGATGAAGCGCGGCAGCGGAGACAGACAGGATCCAAAGCTAGAAATTCTCCAGCGAACGGCTCCCCAGTCTGAGATCGATCCCTAAGAGTTTACGCAAAATTCAGGTTAATTGGAGCTTTCAATGCAGCCACATTCCACGGTTAAAATAGGTCGATAAATTGCGAGGCAATCATCTTGAACGAACGTCAAGGAGCCGCGCGAGAGTATGTCCGCCATCAGTACAGTCGCAAACGCAGGGGGGCTTCCCAGCTATTCTCAGGCCAGCATAGTGGCGACGGGGTCGAGGATGATCGGTCCCGACATTCTGAGATCGCTGGCCATCCTTCTCGTCATGCTCGTTCACCTGCCGCTGAACGCCACCCCTGATGCGTTGGTCGCCATTCGAGAATATGGCTGGCTCGGTGTCGATATATTTTTCGTGCTCAGCGGGTATCTAATCGGGACGCAGCTGTTCAAGGAGATGGCTCGGACTGGCGGTGTCGATTTCAGGTCGTTCTATATCCGACGCGCCTTCCGGATATTCCCGGCCTTCTTTGTAGTATTGGCATTGTACGCGCTCGTGCCCATGGTGCGCGATACGCCCACCATGCAGCCGATTTGGAAGTTTGCGACCTTCACCGTCAATCTCGGGTTCGATCCGAGAGAAGGCAACGCCTTTTCACAGGCATGGACTCTTGCGGTCGAGGAGCAGTTCTACCTGGTCCTGCCTCTGTTAGTGCTTCTCCTCTATAAGCGCGTCAGCGCGGGATGGGTGCTGGTCCTTGCGGGAATGCTGACGCTCGGCGGGATCGCGCTGCGATATTCGATATGGGATGTGCAGGTGGGGGGCCTTGTCGCAGAAGGTCAATTCCGCCCCGCATTCGCGACGTACCTCCGCGATGTCTACTATCCGACCTACACGCGTCTCGATGGCTTGCTCTTCGGCGTGGTGCTTGCGGCTGTGCGCTTCTTCAAGCCCGAACTTTGCAAACGGTATCTGTCGCCCAAGGTGACGTTGCCTCTCGGGCTGTTTTTCGTGATCGGGGCGCTGATCTGCTTCGTCATCAGGGGGCCACTCGCAGGGCAGGGCATTTTTCCGGTGTTTCAGGCCCAGCTCGGCGCCGTCGCCGGTTTTCCGTTGGTCTCTATCGGGATCGCACTTTTGTTCTGTGCCATGCTCGATCTTGAAGGCGTTTTGAAACGCTGGCCCGTGCCGGGGGCGGCACTCGTAGCAACACTGTCCTACAGCCTCTACCTCACGCACAAATCCGCATTTCATCTCATGCGCCTGCTCGTCGGAGAAGAAAACCTGCAAGGTAGCGTCGGCTTTGTCGCCTATCTGATTGCTAGCTTCGCCGTTGCAGCTGTCCTCTGGTTCTTGGTGGAGCAGACTTTCCTGCGTCTCCGCGATAGACTGTTGTCGCCATCCAAATGATGTCGGCCCGTCATTGCAGATATCGAGCTTTCCAAGGCAATGAGCGGATCTCGTGTTCTGCTGGAGCCGCGGAAGTTTACGGTAGAAGCGCTGCCGGTTGCATGCAGCGCGCGATAATATCTAAAAGATGAGGACGGCTCTGCCATAGTGGAGGAGGCTTTTGCTGATTTTGAGAGGTCACTCCATGCACCTGATTGCGCTTATAATCTTCTCCCTGTTCTTGGGGGTTCTTCCAGGGGAAGCGCAGGCGCAGCCTTGGCAACGCGCCGATCCTGCATCAGCCGGCTGGTCCGTCGAGGAGCTGAAGGTGGCGCAGGACTATGCCGCCACCCTGAGCCCAACGGCGGTCATGGTCGTGCAGGACGGCAAGGTGATCGCCAG
The DNA here is from genome assembly GCF_003012935.1 of Pannonibacter carbonis. Lineage (GTDB taxonomy): Bacteria > Pseudomonadota > Alphaproteobacteria > Rhizobiales > Stappiaceae > Pannonibacter > Pannonibacter carbonis. The sequence goes on from NZ_PUDR01000014.1 coordinate 100,023, forward strand.
TTGGGGCGACGTGTCCCGCAAAGTGAATGTTGCCTCCGTCCGCAAAAGTCTGCTCAGCGCTCTATACGGGATCGCTGTTTCCGAAAGCCGCATCGATCTCGGCAGCACGCTTGCCGATCTCGCCATTGACGACAAACCTCCGGCACTGACTGGAGCGGAAAAACGGGCCACGTTGCGCGATCTGCTCATGGCGCGGTCGGGCATATACCACCAGGCCGCCTATGAAACCGGCGACATGCGGCGAAACAGGCCGGGGCGGGGGAGCCATGCCCCCGGCACGTTCTGGTTCTACAACAATTGGGATTTCAACGCGCTCGGCACGATTTATCGTGAGCAGACCGGCGAGGACATTTTCCGGAGCTTTGCCCAGCGGATCGCCCAACCGATCGGCATGCAGGATTTCTCAGCGCGGGACGGCAGCTATTCGCTCGAAAACTTGTCCATCCATCCGGCTTATCCGTTTCGCCTCAGCGCCAGAGACGCGGCCCGTTTCGGTCAGCTCTATCTTGACGCAGGGCGCTGGAGCGGCCGGCAGGTCATTCCGGCGTCGTGGGTGAAGGCATCCACCACGGCCTATTCCGCCACCGATCGCGGCAGCATGGGATACGGCTATCTCTGGTGGACGTTGAACCCCGACGTATTTGGCCCCGGTGCTGCCCTTGCATCTGGCTATGGCGGTCAGGCCATTGCCATTGTTCCGTTAAAACACTTGGTGGTCGTGCAAACCGTGGACCCGGCCCAAAACACGAAGGGCATCAGGACGAGCCATTTCGTCAAGCTGTTGCAGCAAATCGCGGTGGCGGCTCCAAAACGCCCGTAGATCCTGACGAAGGTTCCGGGATTTTCGCGACAATAGTTACGTTGAAAGCTGGATATGAAAACAATAGGGATCCTTGGCGGCATGTCCGCCGCCTCGACGCAGATTTACTATCGCGAGCTTTGCAATCGAACGCGGGAGCGCATAGGTGGGCTTCACTCGCCTGAATTGCTTATTCGGTCCCTTGATTTCGCTAAGATCGAAGCCTTGCAGATGGCCGGGAAATGGGAGCAGGCCGGGGAGGTCTTGAATCGGCAAGCTAAGGCACTCGAACGTGGGGGAGCGGATTTCATCATTCTCGCAACGAATACGATGCACAAGCTTGCGGAACAGATGATGCAGGGCGTTTCCGTCCCCTTGTTGCACATTGCCGATGCGACCGCCGAACGCATTCAGCAGAGCGGATTGCGTTCGCCGGGCCTCATGGCGACCGCTTTCACCATGGAGCAATCTTTCTATACCGAGCGGCTGGCGGCGACCGGCCTCACGCCGATCATCCCGGAGGCACAAGACCGGGCCGAAACGCACCGCATTATCTACCAGGAACTCTGCCGCGATCTTGTCACCAAGGAGAGCGAGGTGGCCTATATTGCCATCGCTCAACGACTTGTCGATCACGGCGCGGATTGCCTTATCCTCGGCTGCACGGAAGTCGGAATGCTGCTCAATCAGGGCAACGTGTCGGTGCCGGTATTCGACACGACCTTGGTGCATTGCGACGCGGCACTGACTATGGCGCTGGACGAATAGGGTCTGGCTGCAATTGTTCTCTGTCGCGCATAACCTGACTTCTGAGGCGCCGCAAAAGTCTCAGATTCATGCGATTCGAAACTCGGGAATTTTGCGAAAGACACGCCCCAATCGCCGGAGGCTTCGCGGATGGGCGCGGGCCGGCCGTGGTCGTCTCGGTCGGCGCGGGCCTGGTGGTGCTCGCCTTCGTCATCTTCGGACTTTGGCAAGACTCTATCGTCGGCCTGGTGGTCGGCATCCTGATAATGGACCTTGCGGTGCAATCCTCTCAGGTTGCCAACCAGGCGCGCGTCTATGCGCTCGATCCGACCGCCCGCAGCCGGCTCAACACCGTGTTCATGGCGACCATGCTCGCCGGCGGCGCGGTCGGGGCTGGCATCGGCGGCGCTGCCTATGCGTCATGGAGCTGGACCGGCACATGCGCTTTCGGCGCGATCTCGGCCGTCCTCGCTCTGCTGTTGTCGCGGAAGTCCTGATTTTGCAGCGATGCAAAAGTCCGGCTAACAGATCGGGCGAAATTCGGGATTTGCGCGACAGATCAGGTTCGGCTTGTAAGCAACTTGATCCCTGCAAAGGTGAAGAACACTCCCAATCCTGCGTCGATCCACCTACGAGCGCGATCGTAAGCCGTAACGACGCGCTTGGTAGAGAAGGCGACGGCATAGGCGATATGACCGACAACCGAGAGGATCGTGGTTCCGACTACGATAACGAGTGCGGTTGAGGCTGGGGCGGAATGCGCGAGGCCGAGCGACATGATTGCGATCCACGTCAACGCAGCCTTCGGGTTGGTCATCTGGACTGTCAGGCCACGCAGAAAATACGTGCGCAGGCTGCTTGCCGCTAATCCGGCCGGGTCTATGATCGGCCTTGTCGAAGCGGCCGAGCGAAAGGCTTTGAAGGCCAGCCAGAACAGATAAAGCCCGCCGACGATCTTGATGGCCGTCAGCACTGAAGCATAGGCCGCAATCAATGCCGTCAGCCCGATCGCGGTCATAGAGGCCCAGAGCAATGACCCTGCCGAAATACCGAGTGCCAGTGCAACGCCCGCTTTGCGGCTGATAGCCATCGACGTGCCGACGACAGAGAGAATATTCGGACCGGGGCTGAACATTCCAAGCGCAAAGGCACCGAAAGCCAACCCTATCTCCGGCAAATGCTCCATATAACTTACCTCCGGTCTGATGCGTAAATCCCGAGTATTGCACGAATTGAATCGCGGGTTTTTGTAGCGTACCAAACCCGGGATTTGTGCGACGGTTAGCGTCGTAGCGAAGGCCGCTGTAAGGAAGGTTGGAGGGATCGCCTTCTGCGCGGCTCAAGCGCCTGCGCGCAACTCCTCGATCAGCTCGGGATGGTGGTCGAGAAGCCAAAGCAACTGGCTGGTCGGACCGCTGGGCTCCACCAGGCCCCGTTCGTATTTGTCGAAAGCGTTCTCTCCGACCTTCAGCAGACCGCCGGCCTCGCGTTGCGAGAGCTTCAGCTTCTCGCGAACCCGCCGGATCGTCGCCGGAGAGGGAATGCCTTCGACTTCTTCCTTTAGCGCGCGCAGCGCGGCATCGGTCACCGCCATGTCGTCGCCGACATGGACGCCTTCGTCGCCGCTTTCCGGGTAGTAGCCCGGCAGTTGAACCGTGATACTTTTCCCCTTGTAGGTCACGAGCGACGGGCGAACGCCACGACGCAGGGTTTCCCCGGTCTCCGGCGAAACGATCGTCTCCGGCAGCTTCTGTTTCGATACCGCCATGGTCATTTCTCCTTGAACGACATGACCGTGAACTCGGTGATGACGTCGGCCGGGAACTTCACGTAGAGCGTCAGATCCCGCGCCGGGACATGGTAGACGTCCTGCCAGAGCCGGTGATCAGCGAAGGTCGTCATCGACTTGTAGAACATTAGAACATGCGCCCCTCTATTCCGGCGATGGTTTCGACCACGCCCGACCGGTCGAAACCGACACTATTGGCATCGCGAAGCGCGGATGACGTCATCGCCAGCGTGCTGACCGATCCCAACGCGATCTTGATCGCCTCGAGATCATAGGTCGGGCGCTTTTTTTCCCATCGCTCAATCTGCCACCTTAATGGTGGCAAATAAAGAGAGATGAGAGAGGGGGAGGAGAAAGAAGACCTTGCTCGCGGATCGGCCGAGCCGGTGTCGCTGACGCTCAACCGCGTCCTGCGCGATCCCAGCCCGTCGTCCCGCGCAGGGCTGCTAGCCCCGCTTGTCCAGCCGGGCAGGGGTGCTCGGGCGCAGTTGCACCGCCCCGTCCGCTCCGCGGGCCGGAGGGGGTCTTCGGGAAGAAGACGGAGAGGGACCGGAGTGAGGCTCCGCGTCCGCAACCCCTGGAAGGAGCATTCCCATGCATCTGATGAAGGTCGATCCGCGCGCGCTAAAGGACAATCCCGACCGCACGCGTCAGACGAAGTCTACCCCGCAGGCCGACGCCCTGCTGCTGGCCACCATCAAGGCCGTCGGTCTCGTGCAGCCCCCGATGATCGCGCCGGAGAGCGGCGGCGGCAATGGCTACATCATCGACTCCGGCCATCGCCGCGTGAAGCAGGCGATCAAGGCCGGCCTCGAGGAGATCGAGGTTCTGGTGGTCGACGCCGCCAATGACAATGGCGCCATGCGCTCCATGGTCGAGAACATCGCCCGCGAACCGCTCAACCCGGTCGACCAGTGGCGCGCCATCGAGCGGCTCGTCGCACTCGGCTGGACCGAGGAGGCGATCGCCGTCGCGCTGGCCCTGCCGGTGCGCCAGATCCGCAAGCTCCGGCTGCTGGCCAACATCCTGGCTGCCATGCTGGACCAGATGGCGAAGGGCGACATGCCGAACGAGCAGCAACTCCGCACCATCGCGGCTGCCTCGCTCGACGAGCAGAAGGAGGTCTGGAAGGCGCACAAGCCGAAGAAGGGCGATCCTCAGGTGTCGTGGTGGAGCGTCGCCAACGCGCTCACGAAGAAGCGGATGTATGCGCGCGACGCCAGCTTCGGCGATGACCTGGCACAGGCCTATGGCATCCAGTGGGTCGAGGACCTGTTTGCGCAGGCCGATGAGGACTCGCGCTACACGACGGATGTCGAGGCCTTCCTCGGCGCGCAGCAGGAATGGATGACGAGCCACCTTCCGAAGAAGGGGATCGTCACCGAGGCTAATAACTGGGGTCAGCCCGAACTGCCGAAGAAGGCGGAGCGTCTCTACGGCAAGCCGGGCAAGGGCGACTGCACGGCGATGTATCTCGACCGCGAGGGCAAGGTGCAGACCGTGCACTACCGCATGCCCGAGGAGAAGAAGGCCAAGGGCAAGGCCGACGCGGCTGTCGACGATGTCGGTACGCTGGCGAAGCCCCGTCCGGACGTCACCCGCAAGGGCATCGAGATGATCGGCGATTTGCGCACCGACGCGCTGCACGAGGCGCTGTCGCGGGCGCCGATCGAGGACGACATGCTGATGGCGCTGCTGGTGCTCGCCTTCGCCGGTCAGAACGTCCGCGTCGATTCCGGCGCCGGCGGCGAGTTCCGGTGGGGCAGCCGCTTCGGGCGCCATGCGGCGGAACTGTTCGACCAGGAGGGTAAGCTCGCCTTCGACATGGACACGCTGCGCATCGCCATCCGGAGCGTGCTGATCGACGTGCTGTCGTGCCGGGAAAATGCGACGAAGTCGGGCATCCTCGCCCTCGTCGCCGGTGATGCGATTGGCGCGGACGGGTTCTTGCCAAACATGGGCAGCGACGACTTCCTGTCCTGCCTCTCGCGTCCGGCACTGGAGGCGTCGTGCAAGGATACGCCTGTCATGCCGCGCCAGCGCGTCAAGGACACGCGTGCCGCGCTGGTCGAGCATTTCAAGGAGGGGCACTTCGTCCACGGCTCAGCGCTGTTCGCGCCGGGCACCGCGACGCTGAGCAAGTGGCTCACGGAGCACAGCGCCAGCGCGGACGATGACGACGGCACGCCCGCCGATCAGGACGAGCTCGATGGCAACGAGGCGATCGAGCCTGCGCACGATTTCGACGCGGACGAGGACCGTTTCGACGAGGCCGACATCCCCGAGAGCTTCCGCGAAGCCGCCGAATAGGCCGCTCCCTCTTCTTCCGAATGCACTTCACCGCCGCCGGTCACTCCGGCGGCGGCTTCGTTTCAACGCCTCGCGCAATCACGGAGGACACCATGTCCGCACATCTCATCTATGACCACGCACCCATAGGTTCGCTCATTGCCTGGTCCGACGGCGCGCCACGCCCGCCGGAGCGTCATCGCAAAAAGCTCGCCGCCTGGCGGAGCACCAACAGCCGGGGGCGGCTGATCGCCAGGCGCGGGGACCGCGCGATCGGGAATCTCTCCCTTTCGGCTACCTTCACCGTGCACGAGGCCGATTACGGCGCCGGTGGCGTCGTCGCCATCCGCGTGCATCGCACCTTCTCGCTGGAATCGGCGCTCAGCTTCACCATCGTGGAACGTCCCGCCATCGGCTCGGTGCGCGTGTTCGACCGTGCTGGCGAAGGCGCCGAGCTCGTCCATCTCGCCACGCATCGCGCCGCGGCCGAGGA
>NZ_PUDR01000015.1 GCF_003012935.1 Pannonibacter carbonis
GTCCGCCTGTATGTAACGACGCCTCAGGACCTTGGCCGCCATTGACCAGTTCGGCAAGGTCCTGACACGGACTGTACCGCCAAACCCGGCATCAAAGCCATCGCAAAGCAGCCCCATCCCAACCCCATCCTTCGTCATGCCATGGCTCGACCATGGCATCCATGCCGTTCCCCATCCCCTCGACAGGCCCAACGATCGGCCCCACGACCGACCTCCCGACGCCCCTCCGTCACCGCTCGCACAGCAGCAGTGTGCCACGTTGCGGTGCGCTCACCTTGAAGTTGGCGCAAAAGGTCAATAGGTGTGTGCAAGCGGGCCGCGCCTCCCTTGCGGCTCCAGCTGACCAGGAGCGTGTCATGAACCAGGGCCCGAACAGGTTTCTCGACGAATTCGCAAAGCTGATGACGGACGCCGCCGGTGTCGCGCAGGGCGCACGCCGCGAGGTGGAAACAGCCTTCCGCGCGCAGGCCGAACGCTTCCTCTCGGACATGGACATCGTCAAGCGCGAGGACTTTGACGTCGCCCGCGACATGGCCGTGCGGGCGCTGGACCGGATCGACGCACTGGAAGCGCGGATCGCCGATCTTGAGGCCAGGCTTGCCGAAGCTCAGGCCAAGAGCGCGCGCAAGACCAAGACCGAAGACTGATCCCGGGAGGGCAGGGCGTGCGGACTTGCTCAAAATGTCCGCTCGTCCACAAGAATTGATCAAGAATGACCGGCGCTTTTGTACTGCAATTGCGAAGGAACCTTATATTCTGATTCTAAACAGGGAATCGTCCACGCGCCGGACAAGGGCCAAAGATGCCGCTCTGGTGCCCTGCTGAACATGGGACTGTCCTGCTGGACCGGTGGCGTCCTGCCCCGGCTTCGGCGGCCCGCAACGGAGAGGATCGACATGAGCCTCATCGAGTTCGAATTCGAGCGTCCCGGCAATCCCGTCGACATGATCGAACAAGTCGCAGCCCTGAATGACTGGGCTTTCGAGCGGTCTGGTGAAGACGAGATTTCTATCTCCATCGGCGGCAGCTGGAGTGATTACCACGTCTCCTTCTCGTGGATGGAAGAGCTGGAATCGCTGCACCTCGCCTGCGCCTTCGACCTCAAGGTGACCGAGCCGCGCAAGACCGAGATTGTCCGGCTGCTGGCTCTCATCAACGAGCAGATGTGGATGGGACACTTCGATTTGTGGAGCCGCGAGAACATGATCATGTTCCGCCAGTCCCTGTTGCTGGCCGGCGGGGCGGAAGCCTCCAGCGCCCAGATTGAAGGCATGCTGGCCAATGCGCTGGAATGCTGCGAGCGCTACTATCAGGCCTTCCAGTTCGTCGTCTGGGCCGGCAAGAGCGCCACTGAAGCTGTCAACACAGCCCTGTTTGAGACCGCAGGAGAAGCATGAGATTTTCAAAAGAGCGCCCGTTCCTGATCGTCGGGGCGGGCAAGATGGGTGGCGCGATGCTCGCGGGCTGGATGGCACGCGGCATCGACGCTGCAAGCCTCCTGGTCATTGACCCGAACCCGTCCGACAGCCTCAAGGCCTTTTTGGGCGAACATGGCATCGCCCATGCTCCGGCCGCGCCTGAGGGCGTTCAGGCGGCCCTGGTCCTCATCGCGGTCAAACCGCAGATCATGGGCTCGGTCCTGCCGTCTCTTCGTCCGGCGGTTGCTCCCGACACCCTCGTCCTCTCGGTTGCGGCCGGAACACCGGTCAGCACCTTTGAGGCAGCCTTCGGACCCGTCCCGGTCGTGCGCGCCATGCCCAACACTCCGGCGATGGTCGGGCGCGGCATCACCGCGCTCTATCCGACACCGTCGGTCACAGCCGCTGATCGCGAGATGGTTGGTTCGCTCCTGTCCGCCGTCGGGACCGTCGAGTGGCTCACCTCGGAAGACCAGATCGATCTCGTCACCGCCGTTTCCGGATCCGGGCCGGCCTATGTCTTCCTGCTGGCCGAGTGCCTTGCCGAGGCTGGCCGCAAGGCCGGGCTGCCGGCGGAGCTTGCCGCCCGGCTCGCCGAGGCGACCGTCACCGGGGCAGGGGAACTGATGTTCCAGTCCGAGGATGCGCCTTCGACGCTGCGGCAGAACGTCACCTCTCCCAATGGCACGACTGCAGCTGCCCTGTCGGTTCTGATGGGGTCGGAGGGGCTGCAGCCGTTGATGGATGCCGCGGTTCAGGCTGCCGCCCGCCGGGCACGCGAGCTTGCTGGCTGAATTCTCCCGTTTTGTCCGGCTTTGACCCGAAATTGTCGCAAAAAGGGCAGCCCGCGCGCTGCCCTTTTTCATGCCCTGCGCCAGAGGGCGCCAGAGGGCGGGAGAGGCGCCGGGCTTTGCCTTTTCACGCCCGGCTCCTACATTACCAAGGCGACCGTTCCTGTTGTGCCCAGCAAGGAGACACGCTGATGTCTGCTGCAAAATCTGCCAAGCCCACCGCCCCGGATCTGCGCGAGCAGGCTGTGGACACGCTGTTCCGGCTGCTGGAATCCCATGATTTCAAGGACATAAGCCTCCCTGACGTTGCGCGGGAAGCTGGCATGCGCCTCAGCGAACTGCGCAGCGCTGTCGGCTCGAAGCTCGAGATCCTGCAGGCCTTTGCCGCCCGCATCGACGGTAAGGTGCTGGATGATCTGGACGAGGACATGAGCGACCAGCCGGCCCGCGATCGCCTGTTCGACGTCCTGATGTCGTGGCTCGACATGCTGTCGCCCTATCGTAAGGCCCTGAAAAATCTCAAGAACTCCATGCGCCGCGATCCTGCGCTGGCCCTCGCCCTGAACCGCATTGCCCTGCGTTCCCACGGTTGGATGCTGAGTGCGGCCGGCATCGAGGTGCCGGGCATCAAGGGGGCTATCCTCTTGCAAGGACTTGCGATTTCCTTTGCGCGCGTGGTCGATGTGTTCCTCGACGAGGAAGACCCCGGTCTGCCCCGCACCATGGCCGCACTCGACCGCGAACTCGACCGGGGTGAGGGCTGGATGCAGCGCCTCGACGGGGTCGAGCGTATGGCGAAACCCTTCGTCGACGGCCTGTGCCGTCTCGCCGAAAAGCGCGCAAGGCGGCGGGCGAAACGTCAGGAGGAGGCCGATGGCGAGCCTGATCCTGACGCGGCGCAGCCGGTGACACCTCTGACCTAAGTACCCGATTTTGCTTGTCTTGGCGGACCAGCGCAGGCAGGCTGAGTGTCCTGCCTGTTCTTGCTGGTTCCTGCCATGTCCGCATCATCCAAAGGGCCGTCGAGCCCGATCACATTCGATGATTTCCTCAAGGTCGACATTCGCGTTGGCCAGATCGTCGAGGCTGAAACCTTCCCCGAAGCCCGCAAACCGGCCTTCAAGCTCCGGATCGATTTCGGGCCGGACATCGGCGTGAAACGGTCCTCGGCCCAGATCACAAAGCACTACACGCCAGAAACACTGATCGGGCGCCGGGTGCTTGCCGTGGTCAATTTCCCGCCGCGCCAGATTGGTCCGGTGATGTCCGAGGTCCTGACACTTGGCGTGCCGGACGAAGCTGGCGAGGTGGTGCTGATCGTCCCTGACAAGGACGTGCCGCTGGGTGGCCGTCTTTATTGAATTGATAATAATTTCAATATTTTGATATGTCAGCCCGGGATCCGGAACCGGGCTCGCAGGCCGCCGAGCGGGCTGTCTTCCAGCTGGATGTCACCGCCATGGCTGCGGGCAATGTCCCGCGCGATGGCGAGCCCCAGACCACTGCCGCCTTCGTCCTGGTTGCGAGCTTCGTCGAGCCGGTAGAAGGGCCGGAACACGTTTTCGCGTTCGTGGACGGGAATGCCCGGCCCGTCGTCGTCGATGGTCACGGTCAACCAGCCATCGGCATGACGCCCGGCGATCGTGACGCTGGTGCTGTGCCTTGCGGCGTTGGTCACGAGATTCATCAGCGAGCGCTTCACCGCATTGCGCCGGAGCAGCACCTCCGGGTCCCCGGTGAAGGTGGAACGCGCTGCTGCCCCGATGATTTCAGCTTCTTCTTCAAGCTCTTCCAGCATCAGGGACATGTCTGTTTGCTCGACGGTCTCGCCGCCGTCGCCCCGGGCAAAGGCGAGGTAGTCCTCCAGCATGTGCTTCATTTCATTGACGTCACGCTTCATTCCCGCCGTCTCCGGCGTATCGCCGAACAGCGCCAGCTGCAGGCGGAAGCGGGTCAGAATGGTGCGCAGGTCATGGCTGACGCCAGCCAGCATGGTGGTGCGCTGCTCCAGCTGACGCTCGATGCGCCGCCGCATCTCGATGAAGGCCTGGGCGGCGCGCCGGACTTCGCGGGCGCCGCTGGGGCGGAAGTCCTCGATTGGCCGACCCTTGCCGAAACTTTCCGCAGCATTGGCGAGGCGCTCGATCGGCCGGATCTGATTGCGCAGGAAAATCATGGCGATAACGATGAGCACGAGCGACGTGCAGATCATCCAGACCAGAAAGATATGCGAGTTCGAGGCATAGGTCTGGCTCCGCCTTGTCACTACGCGCAACACCTTGTCCTTGAGCTGAATGCGCAGTTCGACAAAGCGGGACCGGCCGATTGTGTCGATCCAGAACGGCTTGCCGATCCGCTCCGAGATTTCGCGGCTGAGATTGTGGTCGACAAGGTCGAAATAGGGCTTGGGGCGTGGTGGGGGCAGCGGTTCTGGCGGCAGGACGGTCACCGTCATGTCCAGTGCCCGGCTCCCCATCTCCTCGATCAGCCGAAAGTCCGCATCTTGTGGATAGTTTTCAAGGACATAGACTACCGCAGCGATCTCGCGCACCACCGCTTCAGATAGCCTGTTTGTGACAAGCTGGTAATGGCGCTCCATGAAGACGAAGGCGAGGACTGATTGCAGGACGACCATCGGCACGACGATGATCAGCAGCGCCCGGGTATAAAGCCCTTTCGGCATGTAGCGGTACAGGCCGCCTGCCAGCAGGCGGTAAGGCGCGCCGGCGAGCAGGAGGCTGGACTGGAACAGACCGGTCTTCTTCGCCGTATCAGTTGGTTCGCCGGGGCCGGCTTTGTCGGGGTCAGTCACAGGCAAGGCGGTAACCGATCCCGCGCACGGTTTGCAGATAAACCGGGTTGGCCGGATCATCCTCGATCTTGCGCCGCAGGCGGTTGATCTGCACGTCCACAGTCCGTTCGCCCAGGCCGCTGTCATCGCCGACGATCTTGTGACGGGGGACGGTGGCGCCCGGTTGATCGGCGAATATGTTGAGGATCTGCTTCTCCCGGTCCGTCAGCCGCATCAAATCGTCGCCGCGCCGCAATTCGCCGCGTTCGGTCAAATAGGTAAAGGGCCCGAAGCGGATCTCCGCCGCCCGTTCGCTGCGCCGTGGCCCGCCTCGGCGCAGGATGGCGGCTATGCGCAGCATCAGTTCCCGCGGTTCGAATGGCTTGGGCAGATAATCGTCCGCACCGGCCTCCAGCCCGGCAATCCGGTCTTCCGCCTCTGAGCGGGCTGTCAGCATGATGATCGGAACCGGATTGTCATGTCGCAGGGACGCGGCGAGGTCCAGCCCGCTCTCGCCCGGCATCATGATGTCGAGGATCAGCAGATCGAAATCGAGGCCAGTCATGCAGCGTCGTGCTTCCGCTGCATTGGCAGCCGTCGTGACCCGGTAGCCGTCCTCACGCAGAACCCGGCCCAGCAGCTCGCGGATCCGGCTATCGTCGTCGACGAGCAGGAGATGCGGCGCATTGTCGTCGGGTGCTTTGGGCATGATCTAGGTCTCGCTGCTGTCTTCAACCTGCCTTGCGGCGTCCTGCACCCGGCACAGGGCGGCAGGTCCGAGCATGCGGCCGACTTCCGGTCGCAGGTCCGGATCGATCATCTGGAACAGGAAGCGTCGAACGACCTCAGCGCCCGTGTCAGGCAGGGCTTCAATGGCCGCGTCGATGCGCCGGGCCTGCATTGCGGCAAGCTTTCCGGCAAGTGCCTGTCCCTTTTCAGTGGTGTGCAACAGCCGTTGCCGCCGGTCGAGCGGGCCTGGTCGCTGGTCGATGAACCCCTCATCCACCAGTTGTTTCAGCACACGCCCGAGGCTTTGCTTGGTGATGCGCAGGATCGCAAGCAGGTCGGTGACACGGATGCCCGGATTGCGGTCGACAAAATGCAGCACCCGGTGATGCGCCCGGCCGAAGTCAAAATCGGCAAGGACGGTGTCCGGGTCCGCCGTGAAGTCGCGATAGGCAAAAAACAGCAGCTCGATCAGGTCATACGGGGGAATGCCGTCGGCAGCGTGCTGAACGTCGCGGATGTTTGCGAGCCGTGTTGTCTCGGCCTTGGCCAGCGCGGGGCTGGTGAAACTGGTCAGGGTCATGAAATCCACGTCAGCCATGTCGATTTTGTCTGAACCGAGTATTGCCAGTTTCGACGCCGGACGAAAGGTTCAACTGTCTGCAATGCCAATTGCTTGTGCTGTGCCAGCGGGTTCGACAGGGTTCCTACGAGAAATGCCTGTCGGCGTCTCGTCACATCAGGATACCGATTGTTACGTCAAGGCGCAAAGCCGCGGCTGGTTAGGTCGACTGGCGCCCCGGGGCTGGTCACGTCCCGGGAGATCTGGACTACGGCTGCGAAAAACGCGGGGCGTCAGCTTCCCGGTTTCGGCGCATGCTGGGTCTGGAACAGTTTTCCGCGTTCCGCGATCAGCACGCAGACCAGCCCGAGCACGCCGTAGCCGGCACAGGCGATGGCGATCGGCCACAGCGTGCCGTCGAACTGCTGTCCAACAATGAAGCCAAGGATTGCGCCGCCGAGGGTCGTGGTGAAACCGATGACCGATGAGGCTGTACCGGCAATGTCTCCCAGTGGCTCCATCGACATGGAGTTGAAATTGCCGCCCATGAAGCCGAAGCATGCCATATTGATCGCCATGCAGACGGTGAACAGCGTCAGATCCTGCAAGCCGATGGCCTGCATCAGGCATTGCAGCAGGCCGAAAGCGATAAAGGTGAGGACGGCAGCATGCGACAGTCGCCGCATGCCGATGATCGTCACCAGGCGCGAGTTCATGAAGGAGGCACAGGCCATGGTTATTGCCACGCCGGCAAACACCACCGGGAACCAGACGCCCAGCCCGAAGATGTCGACATAGATCTGCTGCGCCATCGAAATGAAGGAAAACAGCGCGCCGAAGATGGCCGTTGTCGCCAGGGTATAGCCAATGCTGAGACGGTTGCTGACCACCCGGCCGTAGGACCGCAGCACCGGGCGCAGCTTGAGCGGCTGGCGCTGACTGGTCGGGAGTGTCTCCGGCAAACGAAAGGCCGACCAGAGCAGCATCACCACTCCTGCAATCAGGAGCGTGCTGAAGATCCAGTGCCAGTCGGCGACCAGAAGGATCGCCTGGCCAATCGAGGGGGCAACGATGGGAACGGCCATGAAGATCATCATGACCAGCGACATCACCTGGCTCATCCGGCGTCCGGAATAGCAATCGCGGACGACGGAGACGGCCACGACGCGGGTCCCGGCGCACCCGACGCCCTGCAGCAGCCGCGCGACAAGCAGACCATCCAGCGACTGGCTCACGAGGGCAAGAAAGCTGGCGGCGGCATAAAGGCCGAGACTGCCCAGAATGATGCTGCGGCGGCCAAACCGGTCGGTTAGCGGCCCGAACAGCAATTGCGCGCCACCGAAGCCGACAAGATAGGCGATCAGGATCTGCTGCCGGTCATTCTCATGCTCGATGTTCAGAGCATTGCCGATGTCCGGCAGAGCAGGCAGCATGATGTCCATGGCCAGCGCATTCAGCGCCATCAAGGCGGCAATCATGATGACGAATTCAAGGAAGGACAGGCCCGGATGCGGCCGGTCATCCGGGCCTGCGGGCCGGATCGGGTCAGTCATGGGATACCTCGGGGGCCCTTGCGGGCGGGGAAAGGACAGATCGCCGCCAGGCGGCGGCAGATGGACAGAATAGACCAGTCGGTTAGCTTTATGGCATCGACAAGGCTGGGACTGACGAGAGGGGGTTACCAACGCGCCAGTCGCGCCTCGTCGCTGTCGCGTGCGTCAACCCAGTCGCCGCCTACGCCGCTGACCGGGATCTCCTTTTTCCAGAAGGGCGCGCGGGACTTGAGGAAATCCATCAGAAAGTCCGCGGCCTCGAAAGCTGCTTGCCGATGCGAAGAGGCTGCAGCGACGAAAACGATGTTTTCGCCGGGCGCAATCCGGCCATGCCGATGCAGGACAACCAGGCCAGTGAGTGGCCAGCGCACGAGCGCCTCTTCGGCGATCCGCGTCAGCTGTGCTTCGGCCATGCCCGGAAAATGCTCGAGTTCCAGTGCGGCAAGACGGCCGCTCTCATCGCGGCAAAGGCCAGTGAAGGTCACGAGCGCGCCGACATCGGTGCGGCCATCGGTCAACAGGGCCGCTTCCCGGGCCGGGTCAAAATCCTCGGGCTGCACGCGGACGACCAGGCGCGGGCTCACGTCAGCCCCCTGTCATCGGAGGAAAAAAGGCGATCTCGCGGGCGCCGGCAATGGCGGCATCCGTCTCGACATGCACCTGGTCGAGCGCAGCCCGTATGGCGTCGGCATCGGCAAAGGCATGGCCATGCGCATCATCGACGGTCTGCAGCCAGGCGATCACGTCGGCGACTGTTTCAACTGACGGCGGCAGGTCCACCGTCTCCTGATCGAGGCCGACGCGCTCGCGCACCCAGGCAAAATAGCGGATCAGCATGGTTTGGCGTCCTTGTCCGGGTGCCGGTTGGCTACTCGTCAATGAGATGGCCGATGCCGGCGCGGAAATAGTCGTAACCGGTGTAGAGCGTCAGCATGGCCGCAATCCACAGGGCGATCAAGCCGGCGAGCATCGTGCCGGGCAGAATCGTCTCACCCGCGGGACCGGCGACCAGCAGGGCGACTGCCACCAGCTGGAAGGTCGTTTTCCACTTGGCAAGCTTGGTCACCGGAACGCTGACGCGCAGTTCTGCCAGGAACTCCCGGAGGCCGGAGACGAGGATTTCGCGGCACAGGATGATGATGGCAGCAATCAGCGACCAACCGCCGATGTCGCCCTTGTCGACCAGCAGGATTAGGCAGACGGCAACGAGAAGCTTGTCCGCAATCGGATCGAGCATACGGCCAAGGGCCGACTGCTGCTGCCAGGCGCGGGCGAGATAGCCATCGAAGAAGTCGGTCACGGCAGCTGCGATGAAGATGGCAAGGGCGACCCAGCGCGGGGTGTTGCCGTCGAAATAGAAGCAGGCAACCACGGCAGGGATCGCCAGAATCCGCGCGTAGGTCAGGATGTTCGGCAGGCTGAGGACAACGTTTCGGGCCATGAAGGGCTCAGTCACTGTGAGGGCAGGGTGATCCGGGCGACACAAGCATGTGCAGGGCGCGGGTGTCAACGCGCCCAGGTCCGGCATCGACGCGCCTGGTGGAAACTGGTTCCCTGCTTTGAGAGGGCGCGGTTCTTTTGCAGGGCCGGTTCGGGCGCTATGTAACTCAAAGGAAATCACAGGAGTGTGTCATGCCATTGTCCGATCTCGGCCTGCCCATCGGCAATCCCGTTGCCAACTGGGCCGGCGCCCTTGCTCCTGACGGGCGGGTGCTGGAGGGCCGCTTTTGCCGGCTGGAGCGGCTGGATCTGTCCCGGCACGGGGCGGACCTTTTCGAGGCTTATCAGGCGGATGCGGATGGCCGGAACTGGACCTATCTTGCCTATGGTCCCTTTGCCGATCCTGTCGCCTTCGAGGCCTTTTATGGTCCGATGGCGGCGAAGCAGGATCCAATGTTCTATGCAATCCTCGACAGGTCGAGCGGCAAGGCGGTCGGGGTTGCCAGTTTTCTGCGGATCGATCCGGCCAATGGCAGCATCGAAGTCGGCCACATCAGTTACAGCCCGGCGCTGCAGCGCAAGCCGCATGCCAGCGAGGCGATGTATCTGATGATGCGCCATGCCTTCGAGGACCTTGGCAACCGGCGCTATGAATGGAAATGCGACGACCAGAATGCAGCTTCGCGCGGCGCTGCGACACGTCTGGGGTTCACCTATGAGGGCACATTCCGGCAGGCAGTGGTCTACAAGGGGCGGAACCGGGACACGGCCTGGTTCTCGATCCTTGAGACAGAGTGGCTGAAGCTGAAATCGGCATTTGAGGCCTGGCTCGATCCGTCGAACTTTGACGCTGAAGGCCGGCAGGTGCGCAGGCTGGAAGCGTGCCGCGCCGGTTGAGGCCCGGTTCAGCGGAAGATGCCGTCGCCCTGCTGGTCGATCATACTGCGCGCCTTGCGCAGCATGTATTCCGCTGCCTCGTCGCGGGTCGGCAACTGATCGGCGCGGATGAAGACATGTTCGCGCGCCTCGCCGTCCTTTTCCTGCAGGATGCGGCCGGCGATCTGCCACTGGCCGCCGACCTGGCGCGGCTCGGCGAGGATCAGGAAGCCCTTGTAGTCTTCCTGCGCCACCGGGCTTTCCGGAGCCTTGGGCTCGCCCGACTTGAACAGCGATCCGAACAGTTTGCCGAGCATGGTCCCTTAATCCTTGCTGACGGGTCAGGCCGGTTCCCCCGGTCCCTGTCCCAGATCCTTGTCCACCCAGTGGCGGCGGCACAGCGAGACATAGGCATCCTCGCCGCCGATGACCACCTGCTCTCCTTCCTCGACGATCCGGCCCGCGCCGTCAAGCCGGGCGACCATGGTCGCCTTGCGGCCGCACCAGCAGATCGTCTTGATTTCCTTCAGGCTGTCGGCAAGGGCGAGCAGCGCCTTGCTGCCGGGAAACAGCTGCCCCTGGAAATCGGTCCTGAGACCGAAACACATCACCGGCATGCCGAGCCGATCCGAGGCATGGGCGAGTTGCCAGACCTGGGCCTCGCTCAGGAATTGCGCTTCATCGACGAAGACGGCATCGACCGGCCGGGCTTCATGTGCCTTGCGGATATGCTCGTAGAGGTCATCCTCCAGCTGGAAGATATCCGCTTCAGCTGTGAGGCCAATGCGCGATGAAATACGGCCAACGCCAGCACGATCATCGACCGCCGCTGTCATCAGCAGCGTGTTCATGCCGCGTTCGACGTAGTTGTAGGAGGCTTGCAGCAGCACCGTCGACTTGCCGGCGTTCATCGACGAATAGTTGAAATAGAGCTTGGCCATTGGCTTTCCGGCAAAGGTTTTTCCAGAGGCGGCGAAGAATCGCATACCTGTCGGATGTCACTCTTGCCGCTCGGGCCGGTCGGCTCAACGCGTCTTGTGCCCTTGCCTGACTTTGCTGTGGATCGCGAGGCACCTGTTTCAGGGCAGAACAAGATCGGCGATCAGCGGCACGTGATCGGAGCCGACATCAGGGCCGACGGCCACGGCACTGATTTCAATGCTTGGAGAGACTGCAATGTGGTCCACTGCGGCCCCCAGGAACCAGCTCAGGCGGTAGTCGAAGAAGAAGCGGGTGATCACCGGGATGGAGGACGGGAAAAGGGTCTTCAGATCGCCTGCCTGCAGCAACTGGCTGAAATGCGCCGACCAGGGTGACATGTTCCAGTCTCCGGCGAGGATGACCGGGTCAGTGCTTTCGCGGCGGAGCCGTGCCAGTTCCAGCCCAAGTGCCGCGTAATAGACCTGACGTGCCTCGAAGCGGCAGGGGGTGCGCGGGCTTTCAGGGTGCAGAGCGATGAAGGTGACGGGCTTACCGGCGACGTCCAGCCTCATGCGCAGGATCTCGCGCTGGCCCCATTGGCCATCGCCGCAGACGCCGTCGACCCGGATGTTCTCGCTTGAGAGGACTGGATGGTGGGAGAAGACGACCACGCTACCGAGGTCACCGACATGAAAGGTGGCTGGATACGGGCCAGTGCCCGGCAACGGGCCAGTCTCTTTCCTGACCTTCTCCCTGTAACGCAATTGCTGGCGCCAGTTGGTTTCCTGGAACACCAGCACGTCGGCGTTCAGATTCTCCAGGTAATCCATGAAATCTGTGTCGCCGAGGTAGCGCATTTCCAGGTTGATCGAGACGACGCGGAACGGTGTGCCGTGCTCACCGTTTGCAATGGCCGGCCCGCTCCGCCCAAGCGCCAGAACGCTTGCGGTGCGCAGGCTGGTCAGTGCCGTGCCCGCAACCAGACCAAGGACCACGATCAGCGCAAAGGCTGCAAAGACACTTCCCTTCAGCCGGCGGCGCGCAATCAGACGGCAGACAAAAGCACCGCAGATGGCCAGCGTCCCGCCCGTGAGAAGCTGCGGCAGGAAGAAGCTCATATTGTCGGCGAACCAGAAATCAGGTGCGACAAAGGGCAGAACCGAGAGGAATGCCATTGCAAGGGCGAGCAGCAAACCACTCCAGGCCGCTAGCCGGAACATCGCTTTGACGGCGCGGCGCAGGCGGGACGGGCGAACCGGTGCTGTGTTCATGGGTGATCAGTCTCCGGCCTGTTTCATGCTGCGCTGCAGCGCGCTCCCCAGGTCCGTTTAACATGTAAGGTCAGTCGTGGAAATGATCGTAGACGAGACGGGCCACGGTTTCGGAAATGCCCGAGACCGCCATCAGGTCTTCGATGCCTGCCTTTGAGACAGCCTTGGCCGTGCCGAAGTGGCGCAGCAGGGCGCGCTTGCGCGTCGGGCCGATGCCGGCGATGTCGTCCAGCGGGTTTTTCGCGATCTCCTTCGACCGCTTGGCCCGGTGCGTGCCGATGGCGAAGCGGTGCGCCTCGTCCCGCAGACGCTGGACGAAATAGAGCACCGGATCGCGTTCCGGCAGCATGAAGGACGGCCGACCTTCCATGAAGAATTTCTCCCGGCCGGCATCGCGGTCCGGTCCCTTGGCAATGCCGATGAGGGGCACATCCGTGATGCCGAGGCCGGTCAGGATCTCGCGCACCGCATTGAGCTGACCGAGGCCACCGTCGATGAACACCAGATCCGGCCAGGCCGGCATGTCCGCCTGGGGAAGCCCGTCGTTTTCCTCGGTGTCGCCACCGATCGCAGCCTCAAGAACGGCAGGTGGCTCGCCCGCGGTCTGTTCGCTCTCGACCGGCGTTCTGGCGTGATCCTTGAGCAGCCGGCTGAAGCGCCGGGTCAGCATTTCGCGCATCATGCCGAAGTCGTCACCCGGGGTGATGGTCTCGGACTTGATGTTGAACTTGCGATACTGGCCCTTGGCGAAGCCTTCCGGTCCCGCGACGATCATGCAGCCGACCGCATTGGTGCCCATGATGTGCGAGTTGTCATAGACCTCGATGCGGCGCGGCGTGGCGGAGAGGCTGAACACCCCGGCGACGCCTTCCAGCAGGCGGGTCTGGCTCGACGTTTCCGCCAGCCTCCGTCCGAGCGCCTCGCGGGCGTTGGTCATCGCATGGTCGACCAGATCCTTTTTCTCGCCGCGCTTGGGCACGGCGATCTCGACCTTGTGCTCGGCCTTTTCGCTCAGCGCGGCCGCCAGCAGCTCCTGTTCCTCAATCTCGTGCGACAGCAGGATCAGACGGGGCGCCGGCTTGTCGTCGTAGAACTGGGCAAGGAAGCTCTCCAGAACGGCGGCCTCTTCCAGCGACTTGTCAGCCTTGGGGAAGTAAGCCCGGTTGCCCCAGTTCTGGCCAGTGCGGAAGAAGAACACCTGAACGCAGGTCTGGCCGCCCTCCTGATGGATCGCGACCACGTCCGCCTCGTCGACGGTCTGCGGATTGATGCCCTGGTGGGACTGGATATGCGACAGCGCGGCGAGGCGGTCGCGGTAGACGGCCGCGTGCTCAAAATCGAGCTGCTGTGAGGCGGCTTCCATATGGGCCGCCAGTTGCTGCTTCACCAGCTGGCTCTTACCGGACAGGAACGCCTTCGCTTCGCCGACGAGATCGGCATAGCCTTGCGATGAAATCTCGCCGGTGCAGGGACCTGCACAGCGCTTGATTTGATACAGCAGGCAGGGACGGGAACGGTTCTCGTAATAGCTGTCGGTGCAGTTACGGATCAGGAACGCCTTCTGCAGCGCGTTGATCGTCCGGCCAACCGCCGTTGCCGAGGCAAAGGGGCCGAAGTAATCGCCCTTGCGCCGCCGGGCGCCGCGATGCTTGACGATGGCCGGGGAAGCATGATCGCCCGTGATCAGGATGTAGGGGAACGACTTGTCGTCGCGCAACAGCACGTTGAAGCGCGGGCGCAGTCGCTTGATCAGGTTGGCTTCGAGCAGCAGCGCCTCGGTTTCCGTGCGTGTCAGCACGAACTCCATGGCGGCCGTTGCCATGATCATCCGCATGATCCGGTTCGATTGCCCTTGCAGCCGTGTGTAGTTGGTCACGCGTTTCTTCAGGCTGCGCGCCTTGCCGACGTAAAGAACGTCGCCATTCACATCGAGCATGCGATAGACGCCCGGCCCCATCGGCAGACGTTTCACCACATCGGCAATGACCTCGACACCGACGAGGCCGGTCGCGCTCTCCGTGTCCGCCGGCAGGAAGGTGACGGCGGGCTGGACGGCTTCAACGATTTCCTCGGCCTCTTCAGGCGTGTCGGATCGGGAACGGCTGCTGGACATCACTTCAATCGCTTGCGCCGGCCGGCCAGTGGCCGCCGCGAATCTTGAGGGCAGAAGCGCGAGACTATACCGGATCGGGCGAAAGCCGAAGACGCTGGCGGTTCTGGGTCCCGGTCGGCCTATTCGCCCACGCCCACAACGTCGGCTGTTTCCCAGGCGAGGTGCTGCCCGCCATCCAGCGCGAGCATCTGGCCGGTGACGGATCGTGCCGACCAGAAATAGCGCACGGTCGCGCCGAAGTCCTCGGGAGCCGGGCCACGGCGGAGCGGAACGGCGTCCTGCTGCCGCCGGAAATCGTCCTCGCTTTGCCGTTCGTTGCGGAAGCTTGGTCCCGGCCCGATGGCATTGACGCGGATGCGCGGCGCAAGGGCCTGTGCAGCCATCCGGGTCTGTTCCCACAGGGCGCTTTTCGACAGCGCATAGGACATGAACTTTGGTGTCGGCTTCCAGACGCGCTGGTCGATGAGGTTGACGACAAGACCGTCCGCGCCCTCCGGCAACTGCCGGGCGAACGCGTCAGTCAGAAACAGCGGTGCCTTCACATGGATCGCAAAATGCTGGTCAAACAGTATCTCGTCCAGCGCACCGATTTCGTCCGGCTGGAAGATGGAGGCGTTGTTGACGAGGCAGGTCACCGGGCCAAAAGGCAGGCTGGCGACCTCTCGCATCAGACCCTCAGCGCCATTTGACCGGGTCAGGTCGGCGGCAATGGTCGCGCAAGTGCCGCCGCCGGAGCGAATTGCCTGTGCCAGTTCCTCGATCCGGGCAAGACCGGTATGGGCGTGCAGGACAAGAGCCCAGCCGTGGGCGGCAAGATCTTGAGCAATCGCAGTGCCAATGCGGCTCGACGCCCCGGTGATCAGGGCGGTTCCGGCTGATGAGGTCATGAGGCTTCTTTCTCGCAGGTCCAGCGCTTTGGCTTGTATATATATGCCCATACGCTGTGCAGTCGGTTGCCGGATCAGAAGTTGGATCCGGTCTTCAAGGTCACCGGGCCATGTTCCGGTGACCATCGAGACGGCGCCGATCCTCGGGCTCCCGGGCATTAACCATGCCCTAACCATGCTGAAAGTTACCCTGCTTGCGCCACGGTTTCTCCTCAATCCGCTAATTTTTCGGACACAAATCGAGCCCATACCTGAATGCGGGTGAGGTTGGGGATTGCCGCCATACACATGTTTCGGCGCGGTCCCTTCTTCAGGTGACCATTGTTTGTTCGTAACAGTAATGTGTGGAGCATGATCATGAAGCGTCTTGCAGCAGCCGGCGTCTCCCTCGCCGTTCTCGCCGCCGTTTCCGGCCAGGCGTTTGCGGCCGACCTTCCGCAGTCGTCCTATCCGGCAACTGACTACAGTGCGCCGGTCGACAATTCCCGTTTCAACTGGTCCGGGTTCTACTTCGGTGGCAACCTCGGGTGGGGCTGGGCCCAGTTCCGTACCCAGTCGACCCCGACGGGCAAGTTCAATGCCGATACCCATGGCGTGGGACTCGGCATCCATGGTGGCTATAACCATGAGATCTTCCCGAACTTCATCGCCGGTGTCGAAGCTGACCTGCAGTACACAGACTACACCAAGAGCCGCGTATCCAACGGCATCAACGTTCGCGCCAGCTCCAACTGGAACGGCAGCCTGCGCGGCCGTCTTGGCGTGACCTTTGATCGCTTCATGATCTACGGTACCGGTGGTCTCGCCATCGCCGACCTGACCGTCCGTGCTCCGACCGGCAAGCATGACGCCACCCAGCTGGGCTGGACCGTCGGTGCCGGTGTTGAAGGCGCTGTGACCAACAATGTCACCGCTCGCCTCGAGTACATCTACGCCGACTATGGCCGTGACAGCTTCAACCTCGGTCCGGTTCGTTACCGTACCGAGACCCAGACGTCGACCATTCGCGCCGGCGTGAGCTACAAGTTCTAAGACAAGCTGCCCTTTCAGCAGCGCAAGGCCCGGTGCTTGTCACCGGGCCTTTTTGTTT
Organism: Pannonibacter carbonis; assembly: GCF_003012935.1. Lineage (GTDB taxonomy): Bacteria > Pseudomonadota > Alphaproteobacteria > Rhizobiales > Stappiaceae > Pannonibacter > Pannonibacter carbonis. Next base: position 16,440 of record NZ_PUDR01000015.1, read on the forward strand.
TCGCAATAAGTTGTCCCGGCTCAAAGGCTTTCCGCCCTCGTTTGGGCAATGTTCGCTGTATATGATGTCGACCACGGATCTGAAGGCAGCCATGAGGGAGAGGCGGCATGCGGTTTGTTCTGCGTAGCATCATGGGGCTGTTTCTGTTTGCCGTGATGCTGGGCGCCATCGGCTTTGGCAGCTACCGGTTCTACAGCGCCATGACGACACCGCGCGAGGCACGGTTGCAGCCGCCCTCAGAGCGCAGCTTCATGGCCAACACCGCGACACTCGAGGCCGTCACCGTTGCACCGCAGATCACGGCCTATGGCCAGATCCGCAGCTGGAAGACGCTTCAACTGCGCGCCTCCTCGGATGGCCGTCTGGTCGAGATGTCCGATGCTTTTCGTGACGGCGCGCGGGTGAAGGCCGGGGACATGCTCCTGCGGATCGACCCGGCGGAAGCGACGTCGCGGTTGCTGGATGCCCAGGCCAACCTGGCCGATGCCCAGTCCGACAAGGCAGAAGCTGAAGAAGCGATCGGTGCCGCAGAACGGGAGCTTGAGGCCACCCGGCAGCAGGTCGAATTGCGCAAGCAGGCGCTCGATCGCCAGAAGCAGTTGATGGAAAAAGGGTATTCGACAATGGCACTGGTCGAGCAAGAGCAACTCGCTGTGGCCTCGATCGACCAGTCCCTCAACAATCGCCTGCAGTCGGTCGTTTCGGCCCGCAAGCGGATCGAGCGGACGGATTTTGCCGTCAAGCGCGGCGAGGTCGCGGTTCAGGACGCCGAGCGCGTCCTGTCGGAGACCACGGTGACGGCGCCCTTTGACGGGATTCTCGATACCGTCGGCGTGACCCTTGGCCGGCGCGTGTCGCCGAATGAAGCACTGGCGAACCTGATTGATCCGACTGCGCTCGAAGTGCGGTTCTCTGTATCGACTGAACAGTTCTCGCGCCTGCTGGGGGATGACGGGCGGCTGTTGCCGCAACCCGTTCGCGTGGTTCTCTCACTAGGTGAACGCAAGATCGAAGCCAGCGGCTTGCTGGAACGGGTCGCTGCCGTGGTCGGAGAGGGCGAGGCCGGGCGAACGCTGTTTGCCAGCCTTGATGTCACCGCCGATACGGTGTTTCGGCCGGGCGACTTCGTGACCGTCGAGGTCGAAGAGCCGGCGTTGTCCGGCGTGGCCCTTCTGCCGGTCAGCGCTGCGACGGAGGATGGTCGGATCCTTGTTGTCGGCGAAAATGACCGGCTGGAGGAGCTTCAGGCCCGCATCCTGCGGCGGCGGGGGGATGAACTGATTGTCGCTGACGTTCCGTTCGGTCGCGACTATGTACGCGAGCGGCTGCCGCAGCTTGGCGCCGGGATCCGGATCCAGGAACGTCCGGCCCCCACGACTGGAACTCCACCCGCTATCGTTTCTACTGCCCCGCTAGCGTCGCCGTCCGATGTGGTGACACTCGATCCGGAGCGGCGCGCGGCCCTTCTGGCGCAGCTTGAGGCGAGCCAGATGCCGCAGGACCGCAAGGCACGCCTGATCGAAGCCCTGCAACAGCCGGAAGTCTCGAAGGCGCTGGTCGAGCGCATCGAGGCTCGCGCCGGCCGGAGGGGCTAGGCCATGCGGACACCCGGCGGCGCAAGGTTCAGTTCCTTTCTCGATTACATGGTCCGGCACCGGACAGCCGCGAACCTCTTGCTGATGGTGATGGTGCTTGGCGGCATCTTTGCCGCCCTGCAGATCCGGACGCAGTATTTCCCGGACGTGGTCAACGAGACCATGACGGTCACCGTGCGCTGGGCCGGGGCAGGGCCCGAGGACATGGACCGGGGTGTCGTCGAGGTGCTGGCGCCGCCGTTGCTGGCGGTGGAAGGCGTCGAGGAGGCCCAGACAGTCGCCCGGCAGGGCGTTGCGACCTTTACCCTCACTTTTGAGGCCAACTGGGACATGGCGCGCGCCTCCGAGGAGGTGAAGTCTGCTGTCGACCAGACCCGGGCCAACCTGCCGGCTGGCGCCGAACAGCCCGAAGTGGCGCGGGGCGGGTTCCGGGACCGGGTGACCAATGTGGTCATCTACGGGCCGGTTGGTGTCGAGCAGATCGGACGTCTCGCCGATGACCTGCAGAGCCGGCTGTTCCGCGTCGGCGTTACAAAGGTCACTGTGCGCGGCGTCGCAGATCCGATCATCCGGGTCAGCTTGCGCGAGGTGGATCTGATCCGGCACGATCTGACACTGCAGGATGTAGCCACCGCGATCGGCGCTGAAGCAGAAGCAGCGCCTGCCGGAAACATCGCCAACGGGGCTGCCCGGCTGCGCACCGGGGCTGACCGGCGCAGCGAGACGGATCTGGGCGATATCCGGATCCGGGCACCCGCCGGCGGCGAAGCGCTGGTGCTGCGGGCGGTTGCCAACATTGCGACCGAGGGCGCGGAACGGGGCATCGCCTATTTCCATGAAGGACAGCCGGCTGTCTTGCTGCGTATCGACCGCAACGCGCAGGGCGATACGATCAAGATTCAGTCTCAGGTCGAGAAGACAGTCGCCGATCTGCGGCAGACGCTTCCCGCCGGCGTCCAGATCGTCCTGACGGAAACGCGGACACAGGAGATTGTCGACCGGCTTAACATTCTGGTCGAGAACGGCATTGTCGGTCTCCTGCTGGTTCTTCTGTTCCTGTTTCTGTTCCTCTCTGCCCGCACAGCCTTCTGGGTCGCGGCGGGCATTCCTGTCGCTATGGCAGCCACGCTTGGGATGATGTATGCCTTTGGCATGACGCTGAACATGATGTCGCTGTTTGCGCTCATCATCTGTCTTGGCATTGTGGTTGATGATGCCATCGTCGTCGGCGAGCATGCGGATCAACTGGCCAAGCGGGGGTACTCACCGACGGATGCCGCATCCCTTGCCGCCCGGCGGATGACGGCACCGGTGATTGCGGCGTCGCTGACGACCATGATCGCCTTTTCCGGCCTTGCCATCGTCGGCGGCCGGTTCGGATCACTGATCCAGGACATTCCGGTCACAGTCGGCATTGTACTAGCCGCCAGCCTTATTGAGTCGTTCCTGATCCTTCCGGCCCATATGAAACATGCGATTGCCGCAGCGAACCAGAAGCAGTCCTGGTTCGACTGGCCGAACCGGGTGTTCAACCGGGGCTTTGAATGGTTCGTCGACCGGGCGTTCCGGCCGTTCGCCGCGCTGGTGCTGAAGCTGCGCTACCCGGTACTCGGCGGCGGTATCATGGTCCTGCTGCTGACCTTCAGTCTTTATGTCGACGGCACCGTGCCCTGGCGGTTCTTCAATTCGCCGGAGCGGGCAGTGGTGTCCGCAAACGTGGCGATGATGCCGGGAGCCGCCCGCGATGACACAAAGGCGATGCTGAGGGAGATGGAACGGGCGCTGGCAACCGTGAACGAACGCTATCGCGCGGAATATGGCGCGGCGCCGGTTCTGTTTTCCCTCACCCAGGTCGGTGGCAGTTCCGGCTGGGGCTTCAGGGCCGGGGAGACGAAAGATCCGGATCAGCTTGGCAGCATCGACATCGAACTGATTGACCCGGATCTGCGGCCCTATTCAGCAAACCGGTTCCTCTCCGATTGGGAGAAGGAAGTGAAAGCGACCCCGTTGCTGGAGACGATGTCGCTGCGCGGTGGACGCTCCGGCCCGGGCGGTCAGGCAATTGACGTGCGGCTGCGTGGTGGGTCGGCTGATACGCTCAAAACGGCCGCCGAAGACCTGAAACGGCAGCTTTCGGCCCTGCCAGGTGTCGGGGCGCTTGAAGACACCATGGCCTTTGACAAGACCGAACTCACCGTGCGCCTGACGCCCAAAGGCGAGGCGCTCGGCTTCCGGTCCGAGCAGATCGCCAAGGAACTGCGCGACCGCCTGGAGGGCATCGAGGTGGTCGAGTTTCCGCTCGACCGGCGTACGGTGACGATCAAGGTGAACATGCCGGACGAGGAGACCAATGCCGCATTCCTCTATGAAACCCGGGTCAGGTCGCCTGCTGGAACATATGTGGCCCTGAACGAAGTCGTTACCGTTACGGCGGACTATGGCTTCTCGTCCGTGCGGCGCGAGGCTGGATTGCGGACCTTGCGGGTGACGGGCGATATCTCCGAAGATGATGCATCGGCGGCGGTCGAGGTGATGGATACGCTGAAGGGGCGGATCCTGCCCGAGATTACCAGCGCCTATGGCATCGAAACCGAGTTGGGCGGACTGGCGGAGCAGGAGAGTGATTTCCTGCGCGATGCCTTGCTTGGCCTGTCCCTGTGTCTGGCGGGGATCTATCTGACGCTGGCGTGGATCTTCGAATCCTGGACCCGCCCCCTGATCATCATGCTGGTGATTCCGTTTGGGGCTATCGGCATGATCTGGGGGCACTATCTGCATGGCCTGCCACTGTCGATGTTCTCCATCATCGGCTTCATCGGCATGGCGGGCATCATCATCAACGATTCCATCGTGCTGGTGACCACGATCGATGAGCATCGTGCGATGAAGCCGTTCCGTCAGGCGATCATTGACGGGGTTTGCGATCGCCTGCGCGCGGTGATCCTGACGACGGCGACGACCGTCTTTGGCCTTGCGCCGCTGCTGTTCGAGGCGAGCCGGGCAGCGCAGTTCCTGCTGCCGACCGTGATCACGCTGGCGTATGGCCTCGGCTTTGGTCTGCTGCTCGTGCTGCTGCTGACCCCGTCTCTGCTGGCGATCCAGCACGACGCGGGCATGGCCTTGCGGTCGGGCCGCCGGGCCTTGCAGTTGCTTGGTGACCGGGCGCTCGGCGGTCGGCGAACCCCTGCCGGGCCGCGGCAGGGGTAAAACGCGCAAGGCGGGCCGTCTGGCCCGCCCGCGCCATCGGACTTACCACTCCACTGGTTCTATGCGGGTCTTGGCGAACATCGGCACATGCGCCTCGAAGCTGTCCAGCCATGCTTCCAGATGCGGGCTGGTGCTGCGCCAGGTGCCCTTGAAGCGCAGGTCTAGGTAGCCAAGGGCGCAGGCCAGCGCGATCTCGCCGATATTGACATCCAGGCCTGAAACCATGCGTGGCGGGGCGGCCTCCAGCGCGGACAAGGCCCGTGCGACCTTGTCGGCCTGATAGGCGACCCAGTCGGGATGGCGCCGCTCTTCCGGCCTGACGCGCTTTTCATAGACCTGCAGGATGCTGGCATCATTCATGCCGTCGGCCATCGCCTGCAGGCGCAGGATTTCGAACCGGGAAATGTCGGCGGGAATGATCCGGCCACCGCCGGCGACAAAGTCCAGATATTCGACAATGACACGGCTGTCATAGAGCACGGTGCCGTCTTCCAGGATCAGCGCAGGGATCTTGCCCAGCGGGTTCTGCACCCGGATGGTGTCTTCCGGATTGGTCGTGTCCGCCATGTCGATGGAGATGCGGTCGCTCAGGCCAAGGACACTGGCAGCGATCTTGACCTTGCGGCCGAAGGGGGAGGCGGGGGACGAGCGAAGGATCAGCATGGGCAGGCTACTCCACAGGGGCTATGGTCCGAAGGCCCTTCACCTCGGCTTGGGAAAGGCGATCAACCGGAAGGCGGAACCCCAACTGTGCATGGCGCGACCCGGTCATCAAGAGCCAAATACACTGAAATCGCTGGGATCTTTGAGCTAAACTCTACCGGATTGTCTTAAGGTTTTTTAAAGGAATGCGGCTAGCTTGTCCGAGGCGCGAATGGATGGAGCCTTGGTTTTGGCGGTTGCACAGCTCTGGAGCAGATACTGGATTGCCCGTTGTCTCATGGAGACGGGGCTTCTTGCCTGCATGTTCTATGTTTTATCCGGCCCCTCCTTCGAGCACATGCGCCCGGCATTCGCGGAAAAGCCCTTGCATGACTATCGCATGGCGGTGCACGAAGCGGCCAAGGACGTGATGTTTGCCTTTGACAGCGGTCCCGTACAGGTGATGACCCTGCGTATCGAACGGATGCGCCGCCAGTACATTGACGACAAGCTGAGGCTCGAACTGCCCCGATAAGGCAATTCCAGTAAAGCTGATGGCGATTTTTTCGTTCAGAACGACCTGGAAAAAAGATACAGCTCTTCGTCGCTCTGGTCCCGCCCTGCCTGCGTCAGGCGTCTCCCTATTGCCTGGGTGGGGGAACGTCGACAACACGCGCGCGGCAGCCCGCACGGTCAACCCCAGGACAGGACCGGAAATTCAGGTCCTTGTCGAAACATACCCTGACTTCTTGCAGCTTGCCGTTGGTACAGGTCACTGCGACGGCGGTGTCGCGCAGGCCCGGGTTTGACAAGCGGAAGGCCATTTCCACGGCATCCGGCCCAATACGACCGCCGTTGCGCAGGTTCTGGAACGCAGCCGGGATCTTGATCTTCTCATAGGCTGCGCGTGTCAGGTCGAAATAGTCTGTAGGACTGAGCCCGCTGCAACTGCCATGCTTGCGCCACTGATGTTGCAGTAGACTGCGGCTTGGCATGATGTCGAACATGCCGGTCATGACCTCGGAACTGGGCTGAATGTCGCGCGGGAGCGGGCAGAAGTCCGGCCAGGCCCTCTCCTTCTGCGGCCACAGGCCGTGCACGATGAACCGGAACGGCCGCGAGGCCCGGCATTGCTGCGGGTCGGCTCGCGATCCGGCTTCCGAACAATAGGTCGGCGACCAGGACAGAGCGAGGACATAGAAGTCGAAATCACCCGCCCGGTCTTCGTTGGCCGCGGTAAAAGTCGTACCCAGGGCAACAATGCCGGCAAACGCGGCAAGCCCGGCAAGCGCGGCAGCAAGACGCCGGGCTCCAGATCGAAACATTGCTCGCTCCCGTCAGAGTGACATCTTGCGTGCCGCAATCACGGGCGAACCGTGCGGCAGGAGGCATCGCGCACATGCCAACGGTCTAGGCCGTTCAGGCAGGCATCGACACCCCAGGACATGCCAACGAAGCTGCCGTGCTCAACAAGGGCGTAGTGGACAGTGTGCCGGCTGCCATCGGACAATGTCGCGATGCCGGTGCAGAAGCGGCGGGCCAGCGGGCTGATGCCATTGGCCTTGTAGGCAACCTCGGCAATCCGGTCGATGACCGTAATGGTGCGCCCAGCGTAGTAAAGCGCGTCCGCCGAGGCCACGCGCCCCGCAACAGCGCTCTGGACGGCCGGACTGTCACAGGCGGGCAGGCGCGGCTCGGCCGTGCTCGAGAAATAGACTTGCTCCTGTGCCTGGACGGGCAAGGCCAGTGCCGAAGCGATGGCCAGAAGAGTGGCCACAATGCACAGGTGGGACATCCGAAGTGTGTTGAACATGTGTGAAATCCCCGACGGCAAGTCTCGCGCCACGCGCCGACCTTGGCGCAGCGCTCTGTCAGCGTCAAGGTGAAAGCCGTGTCGGGTCGAGGGCCTGCCAGACCGGAAGGGTGAGCGCCGGTGGAGGGCTGACCTGTCCTCTACTCGCGAGATCTACTCGGGCACGACCTGATGGACATGCGCGGCAGCGCCGGGGCCTTCGGCGAGAATGTCCCGCAACCAAGGCAAGGCGATGCGCATGTCTTCGGCAAGAGTGAAGGGCGGATTGACCAGCGTCATGCCGGAGCCCCGCATGGGACTGTCCGGATCGCTGCGGCCGATGCTGAGTTCCAGGGCCAGGATATCGCGCAGCCCCGCATCTTCCAGTGCGGTATGGAACTGCTTGACCGCGCGCCAGTCCTTCATGGGATACCAAAGGAGATACATCCCGCCCGGCCAGCGCTTCCAGGCCTTGATGAGGCCATCGGCCATGCGCTCGAACTCGTCGGTGACCTCGAAGGCGGGATCGATCAGCACCAGGCCCCGCTTTTCCTTGGGCGGAACGAAGCTGCCGAGGGCCAGCCAGCCGTCGAGGTGAATAACCTTGACCTGATGATCGCCTGCGAAGCGCTGTGACAACGTTTCATAGTCTGCCGGATGCAGTTCGGTCAGGGTCATCCGGTCCTGCGGGCGCAGCAAAGCTCGGGTAAGAGCGGGTGATCCGGGATAGACGTCGAGGGTGCCGGACGGATTGGCGGCCTTGACTGCATCCAGCCACGGGGAAAGGACCCTGGCGACCGGCTCCGGGCAAGCTTCTGCCAGCACCCGGCCGATGCCGCGTTCCCATTCGCCGGTTTTCTGCATTTCTTCAAGCGACAGAGGATAGTTGCCGATGCCGGCATGTGTATCGAGTATCCGGAAGGGCGCCGCCTTGCGCTGCATGTAGACCAGGCAACTGGCGAGCACGGCGTGTTTCAGGACGTCGCCGATGTTGCCGGCGTGATAGGCGTGGCGGTAGTTCATGCGGTGGCTTCCTCTGCCGGACGTGCGAGAAACACCACGGCCTTGTCGCCATGGTCGAGGTGGCCGACGGGCCGGAATCCCAGCCGGGTGTGAAACCGAAGCGAGCCCGGGTTGGCCGGCCTTTCGTTGACCTCACAGGTGATCGGTCGGCCAGATCCAGCCTCGGCATCCTTAAGCGCCTTGTACAGGCGGTCTCCAAGACCAAGCCCGCGATGCCTATCGGCCACCGCTATCCGATCCACATAGGCCATGCGGGAAAAGCGATTGCTCAGCCAGCGATAGTTCGCACTGTCATACGCGGCCCCTTCATGCAGGCACAAGAGAAAGCCGGCCGGGGCGGATTCGATCTCGGCCACCAGCACATGAGCGGCTTGCTCAACCAGGTGCTGAAGCCGTGGCATGTCCAGTTCGCCGACGCCAGGTGTACAGGCATTGTTGATAGCGAGCAGGACCGGAAGATCTTCGGATCGCACGGGACGGATCATGGCAACGATATCACCGGGGCTTGAGCAGGGGCGCAAAGTGATGCGGGGCTGAAAAAGACGACGGCCCCGAAAGGGGCCGCCGAATTTCATTCTCGTCGGGGTGACGATCAGTCGTCGTAACCGTCGCTGTCGTTGTCGGCATGACCGGCGTCACCGCCAGCATCGCCTTCGAGCAACTGCAGGTCGACAGCCTTCGGTCCCTTGCCACGACGGTCCGGCTCGGTCTCGAACGAGACGCGCTGGCCGCTGTCGAGTGCCTGGAAGCCCGAACGCTCAACGGCGGAGATGTGAACGAACACATCGGCTTCGCCGTTGTCCGGGGTAATGAAGCCAAAGCCCTTGTCGGCCTTGAAGAACTTCACAGTTCCCGGCTGACGCGGACCGCGCTCGACCGGAGCGTCGAACTCGGGACGCGGGCGACGCGGACGGAAGCCGTCACCATCGCCTTCACCGCCGCCGCCGAAGCGACCACCGCCGCCGCCACCGCCGCCGTAGCCACCGCCACCGCTGCGTCCACCGCCGCCGTAGCCACCGCCACCGCCGCCGTATCCACCGCCGCCGCCGCTGCGACCACCGCCGTAGCCACCGCCGCCGCCGTCACGACCGCCGCCGCCGCCGTAACCGCCGCCACCGCTGCGACCACCGCCGTAACCGCCGCCGCCGCCATCACGGCTGCCGCCGCCATAACCGCCGCCGTCGCGACCCGCACCATAGGTGCCGCCGCCACCGCCGTAGCCGCCGCCGCCTTCACGGCCGCCGCCGTAGCCGCCGCCATTGTTGTAACCGCCGCCGCTGTTGTAGCCGCCGCCGCCACCGCTATTGTAACCACCGCCGCCGCCGAAATCACTGCTGCCGCCGCCGCCGAAATCGCTGCCGAAGTCCTGCGGACCGCCGAACTCGCGCTTGCCGCCGCGCCGTCCGCGCGCTCGCCGGTCCGAATCGCCATCGTGCATTGCTGAATCACCTTCATTTCGTGCCGCCTTTGACGGCACCGACCCATTCCTCGATATCCGCATCACTGATGCGGGCTTTGTGCCGGCCACAGGACAGCACCTGCAATCGGCATGGTGTTCGGGTGGAACATCATAGCTGCAACCCGACCCAGACCTCTGCAACTGATATCTTACCTTCGCTCAAGGCCTTCGGGCAAGCGAATCCTTCTCACTCTTTTGTCTTCAAATCTTGAGACGTTGGCTAGTTTTCGATGGGCTGTCGCAACGGAAATACCGACTTGTTGCCGGACAGCGATGCAGCAGATGGCGGAGGGGGCGTCCCCTGTGGCCTGCGGGTCTGGGATGCTGACTGAAAGCCATTCTGTATGCGATGCAACTGTTGGGTGGAGCGCAATTGTTTCGCATTGATTTCTACTATTGGTTGCAGCTTCAGCGCAATATTTCTGGCCTTGTTGCGATGGCCGACCGGAACTGTGGTTGTGCAATGCGGCGGCTCTGCTGCGGTGCACCGCAAAGTGATCAAGGTGCCCTGGCGGGATCTGCAGTGTTTGCCACATCCAACAAGCCAAAGCTTGATTGGCGATGGTCTGGCGGGTAGTCAGGCCGGATCAACCCTTCGCCGGAGCAAAGCCATGTCCAGTCCTGAAGATGCCGAAAGCGGCCTTCCGCCGATCCAGGTCGCGATCATTCCGGTCACCAGCTTTCAGCAGAACTGCTCGCTGATCTGGAACCCGGCGACGGGTCATGGTGTCGTGGTTGATCCGGGCGGCGATGTCGAGATCATTCTGGAGACGGTGGCGGCCTACAAGGTCCAGGTTGAGCGGATCCTGCTCACCCATGGGCATCTGGATCACGTGGGCGGAGCCGCCGAACTCGCCCTGGCGCTCAATGTTCCGGTCGAGGGGCCACATGAGGCGGATCGCCCGCTGCTGGCACGTGTCGAGGAACAGGCCGTCAAATTCGGGGTTGCGGGGCTGAAGAGCGTCACGCCGGACCGCTGGCTGGTCGAAGGAGAGACCGTCCGGATTGCGGATCGGGACTTTGCCGTGCTGCATTGCCCGGGTCATGCGCCCGGACATGTCGTGTTCTTCGATGCGGAACTGCGCTTTGCCATCTCAGGCGACGTGCTGTTTGCTGGATCCGTCGGGCGGACGGATCTCCCTGGCGGTGACCATGCAACCCTCATTGCCTCGATCCGCGACAAACTGCTGCCGCTCGGGGATGATGTCACATTCCTGCCGGGGCATGGGCCTGCCTCGACGATCGGACAGGAGCGTCTGACCAATCCGTTCCTGCGCTGAGCGGGAACGGAAATTACAGCAGGCTTTTCAAGTCCTTGAGACGGTCATTGACCAGCCAGCCATAGTAGTTCTCCTGGGGCCAGGCATTGCCTGAGCGCCGGAACTCTGCGGCCCGGCCCCATGGATTGCCGAGATTGTAGAGCGTTGCAGTAATGCCCGGATTGCCGGAAATATCGACGCCGCCAGCCTTCCTGTAGGCTTCGATGGCGTCCTGAATGATCGCGGCCATGTAGTGCAGCGAGATATTCGGATCCATTGTTGCCTGATAGATCTCGTTGGCATCGCGGGCGGTGAGCTTCGAGAACCGGCTGACCCGGGCGACGCGGTCCGTCATCTTGAGGACAGTCAAGGGGTTCAACTGGCCTAGGCCGAAGCTCTGTCCAGCGAAAAGTGGCTGGAAGAAGGTTTCGTTCAGGTTCTTGCGCGGATAGCGGACGCCGCCGACAGACTGTCCGCGAAAGGTGCCTTCCCAAACAGCCTCGTAGCAGGTCCACAGGGCGTTGCTGTTGTCCTGCCGGTCTTCGGTGTTGCAGCGGGCAAACTCCGGCCGCATGACGAAATCGCCTACATCGACGCCGGCATGCTGGAAGCGCAGGGTCACGCCGGCATAGGCGAGGGCCTTGACGTAGTAGCTCTGGGCGCTGTCGAGGGAGTCGTAATTGTAGGTGTGCTCGCCGACAATGGCCCCGATCATGTGAACAGGATCGATATCATAGCGTGCGGACACCCGTTTGATATCGGCGATCAGGGCGGTGTCGCGCCGCAGGACGGCGAGAACGCGCTCGAATTTCGCATCATAGGTTGACTTGAGGGCCGCGGTTCGCCGGGCCGAGGCAAAGGGGATCGACGGCTGCTGGGCGTTGCGGTTGCCGTCGGGAACCGCGCGCACCCCTTGCGCGCTCACCGGGCTGGGGGCAAGGCAAGGCAAGCCGAGGCCAAGCGCTGCCGCAAGACCCAGAATGGCCAGAGAGAGGCGCCGTGCCGGGCGCTTTCGTCCTGTCAATTTCATCGCCTGACTCCAGGCCCCCACCGCGAGCAATTACACGGGCCATCACTTCCAGCGCAAGACGAAAACGCGGATTTTTACGGACAAATCCCGGTCATCGGGCGACAAATCCCGCCAAAACGAATCACACGCCGGATGGCGAGACAACACCATTGCCCGGTCTTCATATGCAAGACGCCAAAAAGCTTCCCTTCAGATATTTTCCGCTGCAAGGCTGTTCCCGTCCGGGGCGTGTTCGGTCTCGATCCTGGGAAGCACGGCGAGAAGCCAGGTGAGGGTAGCTGCCTTCAGGAGGCACGGCACGACTGCATAGGCAAGGCTGAGCAGGCCGGCAGTGTTTCCGGTCAGCTGACTGCCAGGCGTGTAGCCGAGCAGGCCAAGCGCCGGCAGGGTAAGTCCCGTCGCCAGGGCAAGGGCCGCCTTTGAGACAAATGTCATGATGGAATAGAGCCGGGACGCAGCGTCCTGCATCCGGCGCCGGGCGATGTGATCGGCGAGGATGGCTGCAGGCAGGGCGAGGTCGGCACCAAGTGCCAGGCCAGAGAGGACGCAGACTGCCGCATAGGCGGCAATGTCACCGGGGCCGAGGAGGGCGGCCCAGACGAATGTGAGGATGGCGAGCGCCATTGAGGCCGCCCAGGTCCGCACCTTGCCGAACCGGTTGGATATCCTTGGCCAGATCGCCATGGAGACGGCGCCGGACAGGAAATAGGCCAGCAGGAACAAGCCGGTCATATCTTCTGCGCCAATCCGGTCGCGGATGAAGAACATCACCAGCACTGCCGGGATGCTGCCGGCGATGGTGTTGAGGAGATAGAGACCGAAGAACTGGTGCCGCCAGGGGTCTGCCAACACGGCGCGCCAGGCGATGGCAGGCTTGTCAGCGACCGGACGGTCCAGTTGTGCCTGGCGCAACCAGCCGAGCAACAGCCAGAGCCCGACGGCAAGCAGTGGCAGATAGAGAAGTGCAAGTCGGCCAAAGGCTGTTGCGCGATCCTCGCCACCGGCGAGCAGTGTCGGCGCCATGGCAGCGAGCAGCAGGCCCAGCAACCCGAGCCCCTCGCGCCAGCCGGCGATCCGGGTGCGGTCGGCGTCTTGGGCGTGCCACAGTCCTCCGAGCGCCTGAAGGTTGATCGAGACAATCGAAAAGCCGGTGGTGCACAGAAGCACTGCGGCTGCGAACCACAACAGCGGCAAGGATCCAGCAGGGGAAAACACCATCCAGAAGCCACCGCCCAGCAAGACGGCACCGAAGCTGAGGATAGCGGAGCGATAGTCCGACCAGCGGTCGGAATAGCTGCCGATCAGCGGATCCTGCAAGGCATCGATCAGGCGCAGCACCAGCAGCACGATGCCAAGGCCGGTGAGGCTGACGCCGAGATCGGTCGCGTAGAAGTCCGGGGCATGCAGATAGACCGGCAGGCCGGCGAAGGCGAGGGGCAGAGCCATCGCCCCATACCGCGCCATGGCCAAGGCCGGGATTGTCGTGCCGGAGGTGCGATCCGGGATCACCGAACGATGCCTGTCAGGCGCGCGCGCAGGTCCGGGTCCTGGGTGTTGTTGCCAAGCCAGATGGCAAAGAACCGGCGCGTGAACTCAGGGTCCGCAATCGTGCCCAGACGCCGATTGCCGCTATAGAACACCGTTCGGCCCGAGGCGTCGCGAACACCCGTGATGGATTGGCCGGGGGTAACATCGGGAAAGATGTCGCGCATTGCATCCGACCAGGCCGACAGCTTGGCCTCATTGCCATATCCCTGGCGTCGGATCTCGTCGATGGACCGGTCGGCGATGGCTTCTCCGCTAAACCGGCGAAGGTAGGTCAGCTTGAGCGCGAAGGGCTTGCCGGTGGCATAGACCCCATCCGGCGCATAAAGCTCGGCATCAAAGATACGAAAGCCGAAGAAGGTGAGCCGTCCCTTGCCGACAAGTTCTGCAGAGGGCACCAGCCGACTGGCGGGCCCGAGATCGGCCTTTGCGGCCAGCGGCGTCAGGATAAGGGTCGCGCAGGCGAGAAAGGCCATGGCCATTTGGCGCGGCAAGAGGCGGGAGACGAATGTCATGAGATCTCCTGAAGGCTCCGACGGGATACCGTATCAGGAGATCTACGAGGGATTCTGGGTATCGGATCGCAGGTGCTGCGGAGTGACAGCGGTGCTGTCACTCCGGAAGGCGATCAGAGCCCGCTGTTGAATGCGTCGCGGGCCGCGCGGCCCGCGTCGGAGTTCTTGAAGCAGACGTGCAGGCCGTGCTCCTTCAGCAGAACTTCGTTGAAGGTCAGCTTACCGGCAACGGCGGCAACCTGCGGGTCGGTCTTGGCAAGATGCTCGAAGACCAGCTTGTCGACCACGGCTGCGGCCGTGCGGCCACCGGCAGCCTTCAGGATGTTCTGGCTGTCGCTTTCAGCTTCATCGACCTTGATCTCGCCTTTGGCGACCATGGCGTCGAACTGTTCTTCGTTGTTGTAGCCGCGGACCACGCCGATCTTGTGAGCTTTCAGATCGTCGAGGGTTTTCCAGGTGATCGGCTTGTCCGCCAGTTGGACGAAGCCAACCGGGCTGACGCCGAAGGACCTGGAGAACAGGCAGCGCGAGCCGCCCTTTTCCGCGTCGGAGTCTGCTGCATAGTATTCGGGATACACGCCAATCCAGGCCGGATCTTCCGCCGCCATCTTGACGGCGCGGTTCCATGGGAAAACCGCAACTTCTGCGGTATGCCCGGCCTTGGCAAACGCTGCCTTGACGGCATCAGTGCTGGTGCCGCTGGCATCGGACATCACGTAGGGCGGCCATTCCAGCGTGGTCAGCTTGAATGCGTCGGCGAGAACAGGCGAAGCCACAGTCATGAGAAGCGCCGCAGCCAGTCCGGTCTTGAAGAAAGTCGTCGGCATATATTCGTCCCCTAGGTCAGATCGGTGTCTCGATCGGCCGCGGTGCTGCAATGACATGTCGGATTGCACTGGACGCAGGCGGTCCGCGGTGCAGCAAGACTACGGCTTTCCTGTTAAGGAGTAGAAAATAAAAGCGATCAAATCTCCTTGAGTTTCGGGAAGGCGGGAAGGTTCAACCGGAGTTGTTGTCTGGCTAAGTGCCAGGTTGCTGAAGAGATGTTGTTTGTTTGGTGTTCGCTTGTCTCTCAAGAGGATCCTGGTGAAGATGCCTTTTGTCCTGGAAAGCCGCAAACGCACTCTGCCCCCGATCAGTCTGGTTGATCAGTTTGGTTGATCGGGGGCTCGAGTTCATTTCCAGCTATCTGGAGCAGGCGCTTTTTGTCAGGTTCTGGCAAGTTGGTAAGACGGCACGCTGGCCAGATAGCTGCGATAGGCGTCGGCGTCCGGTGGCAGGAAGGTTTCTGCCAGCGGATTGCCACGCTTACGGCGGGCAGCGCCCATGTCGGCGATGAGATCGTCAAGATAACGGAAGTGATACGGCGCCGAACAGAGCCCGCCATAGACCTTGGCGGCGGGGCGCACATTCCGGCGCCAGGCAAGATGCCGGTCGATCCAGCTGTGCATGGCCGCCTTGTCCGGCTGATTTGCGAGCTTGCCGTCGGCGTAGCGAACCAGCCAGCGGGCGGCCACATCACTGGTCAGAACTGTCGCGAAGGATGAGTTGAAGCCGACGAACCCGAGGTCCGGCACATCCGGGTTCACCGCCAGCCGGTAAAGCCGGTACTGGCCATCCGGTTCCATCAGCTTCTGCTTCACGTCCTCCGGCAGGAACGGCACGCCCATCTTCCAGCCGACGGCAAGAATGGCGACGTCCGCGTCCAGTTTGTCGCCGGTCGACAGCAGGACCTTGCCCGGTTCATATCCTGAGATCGTACCCTGGATCGCCTTGATCCGGCCGTCCTTCAGCATCGGATAAAAGCCTTCAGTGGCGAGAGACAGACCGCAGGAGATGCCGTTTTCGATTGGCTGGTTTGGCCGCATGCCAAGCTTTTTCAGCCCGAACTGCATCGTCAGCAGGCTTTCCAGCGCTCGCCAGTTGGCCCAGACGAGGGGCTTGGTGAGCGCATGGCGCAGTTTCTCGCCCCAGGACATTTCCCAACCGGGGAACATCGCCTCCGAGGCACGACAGTAAAGAATGCGCTTGAAATTGATCAGACCGCCGAAGTGATAGGGCACCCGCCAGACCGGCTCGAGATAGACGATGGTCACGGATGCAGCGCCCTGCTGGACCGCGTTGACGGCGACATCGGTGGCGGACTTGGAGAAGCCGAGGATGACGACCTTGCGGCCCTTCACCTGCGCCGGATCCGTGTATTCGCTGGAATGCAGGATCTGGCCGCCGGCTTCGCGGAAAGTGTCCATGCCGGGATGGGTCAACTCGTTGCGGTCGCTGAAGACGCCGCTGGCGACGACGACAAAATCATAGCCCGTGCGGCTTGGAGTATTGTCCTGCGTTGTCTCGACCCACCAGCCGCCGCCCTCGCGCCGGGAAAGCCCGGTGACGGCGGTGTTGAAGCGGATCAGCGACACCAGGCCTTTCTGGCGGGCGTAGTCGTCGAGATAACCGTGCACCTGAGCCCCGGAGGGCCATTCCGGATAGCTTTCCGGCATGGCGGCATCGGTGTAGCGGTAGAGGTCCTTCGGGCTCTGGGTGCGGATGCCAGGATAGGACCGGTGCGGTGCCCAGACGCCGCCCAGCTCATGGCTGCGCTCCAGAACGGTGACTGTGTGGCCCTGCTCCTTGAAGGCATGGGCGGCGGCAAGCCCGCTCACGCCCGCGCCGATGACGCAGACTGTCTTGTGATGTGTCATGATCGTTGTCTCCATTGCCGCGCAAGAAGGACGGACGGCGCGGGCAGGGGAGGCTGCCGGTCAGACAGGGAGGCGGATGGGGCGCCCAGAGGGTTGACCGGTCGGAATTCTGCCCGCGCCGAACCTGTCCGGCAGGCGGGCCCGCCCGCGCTGCCGGTTCTCGTCTTGTGCGCTGTGGTCTCGCCGCGTCAGATCTTCAGCGCCAGCGGGTCGAAGGTCATCTCGTCCGGGCGCAGGAAATTGACCTCGCGCAGCGCCGACTGGCGCACGACTTCCATCGGGTCGCCGAGGTTATGGAGATTGTCGAAAAGTTCGCGCAGACGCCGGGCCGGCGAGACCCAGAACAGGGCGCGGTTCGGCTTGTCGGTCAGGTTGTAGTAGCCATGTGCAATGCCCATTGGCATGCGCACCAGGTCACCTTTCTGCGCCACGTGATGCTCGCCGCCCAGATAGAGATCGAAGCGGCCTTCGAGGACATAGATGAACTCGTCCTGCGTCGGATGGATATGCGGGGGAACAAAAGTGCCCGGGGGATCAAGCGTTTCGAAGGAGAAGCAGGTCTCGCCCTCGGTCTTCATCCAGTAGGTATGGCCGAGAATGCTCCATTCGACGTCGTGCTGGCCGGTGCCGGCGGAGGTGATACCGGGGTCGGTGTTCACCTGCACCATGTTTGCTATGGCGGTTTTCATGCTGGTTCTCCTTCAGGCCCGTTCGGGCATGCTGTTCCCATCGGACGGGCGGCGCTTTGTGGCCTTTGCCTGGGGAGCAAGGGCCTGGCGTGCAGGGGCCGTGCGCCTGTCTCCGTCCTGACCCTACGAGACCTCTTCTCCAATCCCCGGTCTATCCGCTGCGCGAAAGCCTGCATGCGCTGAACGAAAATCGGCAGCTTGCGGCTTTGCTTCGCCGGCTTGCCGATGGTAGCGTTACGGATAACTGGTCCGACAATGAGCAAAAAAGCCGAGGGGACGGGCCGGGGGAGCAAGCTGGTGCAAGCCATGCAGATGCAAGCCACGCAGATGCCTCTGTCGGGCCATGCCCGGGTGGCGACGCGGGACGTGGACCAGGCCGCGGAGGAGGTCGGGCGGATCTTCTGTTCGCACCGCCTGTCGCCGCATGACCATGGCCGCGATTTCTTTGCCTGTCACAACAGCCGGCTGTTTTCAGGCGGGTCGATCAATTATGTCGCCTATGGCGGCGATGTGGAGATTGATCCGGGCTGCCTGGAGCGGTTTTTCCTGGTTCAGGTGCCGCTGAGCGGCGGCACGCAGATCCGGATCGGCAGCAAGATGGTGACCACCGCGCCCGGCCGGGCTGCGTCCGTCCTGTCGCCCACGCGGCCGAGCCTGATGCGCTGGCAGGCAAACTGCGGTCAGGTGATCCTGAAACTGGAGCGGCGGGCCGTCGAGGATCTGCTTGCGGCCCTGAGCGGCCGGGAGACCGGCGAGATCGTCTTTGAGCCGCAGCTGCGTCTGGACAGCGAACCGGGCCGGACGCTCGGCGCGCAGATCCTGGCACTGGCCCGGATGGCCGATGCGGGCGTGCCCGGTGAACCGGGTCGGGACGAGGCGCTCAACAGCCTTGGGTGGTCTGTTGCGCATGCGCTGCTGTGGACCCATGCCGGCAGCGCCCGAGACCTTTTGCTGGCCGCGCCGCAGGAGACGGGGGGAGCGCGGCGGAAGGTGTCGCGCGCGCTGGACTTTGTCGACGCACACCTCGCCGAGCCGATTGATTTTGCTGAACTCGCCCGGGCCTGCGGCTACAGCCTGCGATCGCTGCAGCTGGCTTTCCAGGCCGAGCGCGGCCAGACGATTTCACAGGCGGTGCAGGAACGCCGCCTCAGCCTGCTGCGCCAGCATCTTCTGGCGGCCGGGGGCAAAGCCAATGTAACTGCCTTGATGCAGACCTGCGGGTTGGTGCATGCGGGGCGCGCGGCGGGAGCGTATCGGGAGCTTTTTGGCGAGACGCCCGCGGAAACACTGCGCAAGGGGCGTTCGGGCAAGGCGTGAGCCGTTGGTCTAGCCTTTGAGGCCCGCCAGCAGGCGCGGCGGCAGGCGCAGCGCGGAAACTGCAAAGCGTGCCAGTTTCTGGCGAGCCGGACGCGGCGCGTCCTGCGGCGCGACAGCAGCACTGCGCAACAGAACGAGGCGGCTGCGACCGATCCGGTTGATCAGATCAAAATCGGACAGCGTTCCCAGATCGCGATGTCCGCCGACCGATGTATAGAGCCGCCGCGAGATCAGAAGGCCCTGTTCGCTCGACGCCATGCCAAGCAGTTGTGTCGACAGGTTGGACAAGGCTTCCCCGGTGCGGGCACCCCAGCCAAATGCATCGCGCTTGAGGCGGAAGGCGGCGGCGCAACGTTCCGCCTGGCCACTGCGTTCGGCGCGCTCGACAAAGTTTGAAGCATCCACGTGCCAGCCCGGTTCCAGCATCGAACCGGCCGGCAGGAACATCAGCCAAGGCGATTTCAGCGCCACCTTTGAGCCCGCGGCAAACCGGGCGCCCTCGCTGCCCTTGACCACATGCATCTCGCAGCCTGCGGCGTCGGCAACCGTGCGGGTTGCGTCGCGCGAGCCGCCATCCATCACGACGACTTCACGCACGATGCCCTCGGCGGCGGCCGGGACAAGGGCGGTCAGGCAGTGGGCGAGGGCTTCCTCGCTGTCGAGGGTGGAAATGACAACGCTGATCATGAGCCCCGTTCTAGCGTCTTTCCCGGGGCAAGGCGAGGGAGGCCCTTGCCGCGTCTGCGATTTCGGATAATGTTCCCGTAATGTTCTCATTTCGAGTCGAGTGGACGGACCCATGGCAGCGATCACGCTGATTGATCAGGTGAACAGCGAAACGGCGCTTGCTGGCGCGCGTGTTGCGGAAGACCTGCGCCGGGGTCGCGGGGCTGGGTTGAACCGCTCCGGCCGCTTCGAGAAGGACCAGCGCGAGGTCTTTGACGACGGCTGGGAAACGCTCGACGAGCTGCCGCTGCTGAAGACCACGGTGCAGGAGGAGAAGGCGCGGACGATCATCACGCGCAATTCCTCGCCCGATATTTCTTTCGACCGCTCGATCAATCCCTATCGTGGCTGCGAGCATGGCTGTGTCTATTGCTTTGCGCGGCCAACGCATGCCTATGTCGGGCTGTCGCCGGGCCTTGATTTCGAGACAAAGCTGTTTGCGAAACCGAATGCGGCGGAACTTCTGGAGCGGGAGCTGGGGCGTCCGGGATATCAGCCGCGCACCATCGCCATTGGCACCAATACAGACCCCTACCAGCCGATCGAGCGGCGTTACCGGTTGATGCGCGAGATCCTCGAGGTGCTGGAGAAGACCAATCATCCGGTCGGCATCGTGACCAAGTCGGCCCTGGTGCTGCGCGATGTCGATATCCTCTCGCGGATGGCGGAAAAGGGGCTGGCCAAGGTGGCGTTGTCGATCACCTCGCTCGACAAGGAGATTGCCCGGACACTGGAGCCGCGCGCCAGCGCGCCGCACCGGCGCCTTGCCGCCATCAAGGGCCTGTCCGAAGCCGGCATCCCGGTCTCGGTGATGATGGCGCCGATCATTCCGGCGCTGACCGACAGCGAGATCGAAACGATCCTCGGAACGGCCGCCGAACACGGGGCAAGCGAGGCCGGCTATGTGCTGCTGCGCCTGCCGCTGGAAGTGTCGGAACTGTTCCGTGACTGGCTGCTGCGCAACCGGCCCGACCGCTACCGGCATGTCATGAACATCCTGCGGTCGATGCGTGGCGGCAAGGATTACGACGCCGAATGGGGCCAGCGGATGAAGGGGCAGGGACCTTACGCGCAGCAGATCGGCCAGCGCTTTTCGCTTGCGGCCCGCCGTTTCGGTCTCAACCAGCGCCGGCGCAAGCTGACGACCGAGCTGTTCTCGGCGCCCCAGACCGGTGGCGTGCAGCTGTCGCTGTTCTGATGTTATCGCTGCGCCGCATTGCGACGATGCGGCGCTTGACCGGCACACCCCATGCCTTTACCGCAGCCGGGACCGCAATGAACGGCGAGGCGATGGTGTGACGGACGAAGCGGACAGGCGGCTGCGCGTGGCAGCGGATTGTACGGAGAAGGCGCATATCCGGCACGAGATCGACCGGCTCGACCGGGCTCTGCTGGTGCTGTTTGCCGAGCGGCAAACCTATGTGCGCCGGATGGCCGAGATCAAGCAGCACCCGGATGAGGCCTATGACCAGCACCGAATCGAAACGATGCTGGCCGAGTTGCGGGCACGGGCGGAAATCCTCGGGCTTGAGCCGGACCAGGCCGAGGCGGTCTGGCAGGTGCTGATCGACTGGAATGTCGCCTATGAACAACGCACCATTTCCGCACGGACCGGGCTGGCGCTGACGGCTGTTTCCCTCGACTAAATACGTTGCCGGCTTCTGAAACGTCCTGATCGCCCGGACAGCCCGCGCTAGCTGAGCTTGACATTGCAGCGCACAAGGCAGATACACAGGGCTGGATGTGGTCCGGTCGCCGCGTGAGCGACCCGAGCCGATCTCCATGCGCCCGCCCCGGGTTTTGTCGGGGCATCGCGGCCCTCTCGCCGCGTCAGGGCTGAAACCGGCCTGGTCGCCCTTGCCCCTCACCATGAGGGACCGGCGATCCCCGCGCCGGCGACGGAGACGGAACGCAATGAGGACCACCGCTCGCCGACGGACGTCCTGTCCCGGCGCTTCTTCAAAAGTTCCCATGTCACGCGGGGTTCTGACGGTTCTGAGGACCGGCGGACAATGAGGTCCGCCCCTAGACCTTGAACCGCTACCGCATTCGGGCTGGTGCGAGATTGTCTCGCCGCCGGCTCCCGTCGTGCGCGGCCCTGTTGCTGCGGCGCATGTGAAGGACATTTCTTGACTGAATTTGCTACCCTCGGGCTTTCGTCCGCTCTTCTGAAGTCCGTTGCCGCTGCCGGCTACACCACCCCGACCCCGATCCAGCAGGCGGCTATCCCGCACGTGCTGGCCGGCAATGACCTGATGGGTCTTGCCCAGACCGGCACCGGCAAGACCGCTGCCTTCGGCCTGCCGCTGATCGAGCGGCTGCTGGCGCGTCCCATTCCGGCTGCCCCGCGCGGCACCCGCGCGCTGATCCTGGCGCCGACCCGCGAGCTGGTGAACCAGATCGCACAGAACCTCATCACCTTCGTCAAGGGCTCCTCGCTGCAGGTCACCACCATCATGGGTGGCGTCTCGATGGGGCCGCAGATCAAGCGCATGGCGCGCGGCTGCGACGTTCTCGTCGCCACACCGGGCCGCCTGATCGACCTGATCGAGCGCAATGCCCTGCGTCTGGATGGGGTCGAGTATCTCGTGCTCGACGAAGCCGACCAGATGCTTGACCTTGGCTTCATCCATGCGCTGCGCCGGATCGCCACGCTGATCCCGAAGAAGCGCCAGACGCTGCTGTTTTCGGCAACCATGCCGAAGCAGATCGAGGAACTGTCGCGCTCCTATCTCAATGATCCGATCCGCGTCGAAGTTGCCCCTGCCGGCCGTACGGCTGACAAGGTGACCCAGTGCGTTCACTTCGTGTCGCAGGGCGAGAAGATCGACAAGCTGATTGCTTGCCTGAGCGAGCGTCCGCAGGATCTGTCGCTGGTGTTTTCCCGCACCAAGCACGGCGCTGACAAGGTCGTGCGCCGTATCGAAGCTGCCGGTCTCAAGGCCAATGCCATTCATGGCAACAAGAGCCAGAATCAGCGCGATCGGGCGATCAAGGAACTGAAGACCGGCCAGACCCGTATCCTGGTTGCGACCGATGTTGCCGCGCGCGGCATCGACATTCCCGGTGTCAGCCACGTCTACAATCTCGACCTGCCGGATGTGCCGGAAAGCTACGTACACCGCATCGGCCGGACGGCACGTGCTGGCGCCGATGGGGATGCCATCGCCTTCTGCGCTCCGGACGAAATCTCGCTGCTGCGCGACATCGAAAAGCTGACCGGCCAGAAGATCCCGGTCGCCAGCGGTGAAACACCGCCGGAAGGCCGCTATGCCGCGCCTCGCCCGGCGCGTGGCCGCCAGAGCGCCGGTCCGCGTCAGGGCCAGAGCCAGGGTCGCAATGGCCAGGGCAAGCCCGGTGGCCGCAGTGGTGAAGGCCGCTTTGAAGGCGGTCGCAGCGAAGGTGGCCAGGGTCGCCCGCAGCCGCATGCCCGTGGCGGTCAGCCTGCCCATGGCGACAAGCGTCCGGCCCGCGCCGGCCAGCCGGGCCGCAAGCCGCAGTCGGGTGGTCCGGCCCAGATGGCTGCCGAGGTTCAGTCGCGTTCGCATCGCGATGGATCCGGTCGCCGCAACGGCTGATCGATCTTTCTATCCGCCGGGGCCGCGCAAGCATCCCCGGCGGTTAGCTGTCCTGATGGCCTCGGTAGTTGGATAGATCGACCTGTCGCCTGCATTTTATGCGCTCAGGGTCGAAACCTGCGAACGCTTTGGGCTTGGCCTTGATGGCCGAAGCGGAAACAATCCCGACATGCGCGCTTTGCCGCCGCTGCCGTCAGATGAGGGATTGAATGATGTTTCCGCGCCTTGCGATGTCCGCCTTTGCCCTGCTTGCCTTGAGCCTTCCAGCTCACGCTCACCTTGATCCGCTGGCGCATGGCTCGTTTGCCGCCGGCTTCACCCATCCGGTCTTCGGGCTCGATCATGTGCTGGTGATGGTTGCGGTTGGCCTCTGGGCCTTCAGCAGTGGCGGCCGGGCGATCTGGATCATTCCTGCCGCTTTTGTAGGCACCATGGTGCTGGGCTTTGCCGCCGCCGTGATTGGCATGCCGCTGCCTTTCGTTGAGCCGGTGATCGCCGCCTCGGTCGTGGCTCTCGGTCTGATCGTGGCGATGGCCGTGCGTCTGCCGGTCGTTCCCAGCGCCGCCATTGTTGCGGTTTTCGCCTTCTTCCACGGTCATGCCCATGGCGGGGAGATCGGATCGGCCGGGGAACTCGGCTATGCGCTCGGCTTTGTGCTCGCCACCGCGCTGCTGCATGCCAGTGGCCTGGCGCTTGGCTGGGCCATCGGGGCCGTACTGGGAACCGAAAGCCGCACCGGCGCTCTTGTGTCGAGAACCCTCGGCGCGGTTGTCGCCCTGGCCGGTATCGGCATTCTGGCCGGGTAAGAATGCGGTGCTGCGGGCGGCTGGCGGTCGCTAGCTGCCCGCAGGAACGGCCTGCTCTTGTGAGCGCAGGGACGTGTCACCGCGTTTGGCGGCGTCAGCCGATTTCGATGTCGAGGCCGAGGTCGAGGACCGGGGCGGAGTGGGTGATCCAGCCTGAGGAAATGAGGTCAACGCCCGTTTCCGCCACCGCGCGGACGGTGTCCAGCTCGATGCCGCCGGAGGCTTCCAGCCGGATGCGGTCGCCAACAGCCGCCCGGACGATGGCAACGGCCTCCGCGAGGCGGTCCGGGCTCATGTTGTCGAGCATGATCACATCAGGGGCGGCGGGAATGGCCTCGCGCAGCTGATCAAGCGTGTCGACCTCCACCTCGATCTTCACCAGATGCCCGGCAAAGGCCTTGGCCGCGTTGATGGCGGCCGTGACCCCGCCCGCAACGGCGATGTGATTGTCCTTGATCAGGATTGCATCATCGAGGCCGAAACGGTGGTTCATGCCGCCGCCGCAGCGCACGGCATATTTCTCGAAGGCGCGCAGGCCCGGTGTCGTCTTGCGGGTGCAGACGATCTTCGCCTTTGTGTGGGCAATCGCCTCGGCAAAGCGCGCGGTCGCGCTGGCGATGCCGGACAGATGGCCCAGATAGTTCAGCGCGACACGTTCGGCGGACAGCAGCGCCCGCGCCGGTCCCTCAATCCGCGCGACAATATCTTTCGCAGAGAGGCGCGCGCCGTCTGTCTTCAGCACCTCCACCTTCAGATCGGGTGATGTAAGACGGAAGGCGGTTTCGGCAAGCCGGATCCCGGCCAGTGCGCCGGGCTTGCGCGCGGCAATCACGGCTCGCGCGGTGACGCCGGCACCGATGGTTGCCTGGCTCGTGATGTCGCCGGCGCGGCCCCAGTCTTCCAGCAGGGCGGCGTGAACCGCGTCATCGATCATCAGCTGCGGCAGCTCGGGCAGGGGGGCGGTCATTGGGTTTCTCCCGCCGTTGCGGCGCTGGTGACGCCCTGCAATGCACTCGGATGCGCTGCCGTGGCCTTCTCGGCGGCAGCATTGACCTGATCAAGCGTCAGATAGCTGCGCTGGGCCTGGGCGGGATCGGTCTCCTTCGCGTCTGTGCGATAGTGCGCGCCGCGGCTTTCCTTGCGCTGAAGGGCAGCGGCGGCCACGATCTTGCCGGCGATCATCATGTTGCGGATCGAGGTGCGCTGCACGCGCGTCTCGGCGGCGGCAATGCGGGCAAGTGCCTTGGTGAGGCCGTCGGCGTCGCGCTCGACGCCAACCAGATCGCTCATGGTCTGACGCAGGATGGAGATCGCGGCGCGTTCCTCCTGGTTGCGCTGGCTGGGCAGGCCCGGTTCGTCATCCAGTGCTTCCCAATAGGCGGTGCGCGGGGTCGGCATCAGGCCCTGGATGTCCTCGGCAATGCGTGCGGCGAAGACGACGGCTTCCAGCAAGGAGTTCGAAGCCAGCCGGTTCGCGCCATGCGCACCGGTGCAGGCGACTTCACCGGCAGCCCAAAGGCCGTCCAGCGAGGTGCGGCCGTTGGCGTCTGTCAGCACGCCGCCCATGTGATAGTGCTCGGCCGGCGCGATCGGGATCGGATCGGTGGCCGGGTCGATCCCGGCGGCAATGCAGGCCGCATGGACGGTCGGGAAGTGCTCGGCAAACTTGGTGCCGATGGCCGTGCGGCAATCCAGAAACGCGCCGCGGCCGGCAGCACGCTCGCGGAAAATGGCACGGGCGACAATGTCACGCGGCGCGAGTTCCATCAGCGGATGCACCGCTTCCATGAAACGGACGCCGGCAGAGTTGATTAGGGTCGCGCCTTCGCCGCGCAGGGCTTCCGTCGCAAGCGGTGCCGGATCACGGCCCACATCCAGCGCGGTCGGATGGAACTGCACGAACTCGGCGTCGGCAATCACGGCACCGGCGCGGGCGGCCATGCCGATGCCATGGCCGTTCGCTTCACCCGGGTTGGTGGTGACCGCATAGAGATGGCCGATGCCACCGGAGGCAAGCACGACAGCCGCCGCCTGGAAGGCGAGCCGCTCCAGTCCGCCTCGCCGGCGCGCCATGACGCCGGTGACGAACTTGCCCTCGGTGATCAGGCTCTCGCCCAGAAAACCCTCGATGACCCGGATGGACGGGGTCTGGCGCACGGCGGCGACCAGGGCATCCATGATGGCGCGTCCGGCCATGTCACCGCGCACGCGCACGACGCGGCTGGCGGAATGGGCTGCCTCGCGGGAGACGGCGAGGTGTCCCTCCAGATCCTTGTCGAAGGGCACGCCATAGCTCAGGAGATCGCGCACCCGGCGCGGCGCTTCCGCCGTCATCATGGCAACGATCTTGTCCTGGCAGATGCCACCGCCCACCGCGATGGTGTCGGCCATGTGGGCGTCTGTGGTATCGCCTTCGGAGACGGCCGCGGCGATGCCACCCTGGGCCCAGGCGGAGGACGCGCCTTCGCCGATCGGGGCGTTAGAGATGATGGTGACCGGCCGCGGCGCCAGTTTCAGCGCGCAGAACAGGCCGGCGAGGCCGCCGCCAAGAATCACAACATCATCGACGCCTCGGGCCGATTGGGCCGGGACAAACTGGTCGCTGCGTACTGCCATGGGAGGGCTTTCGTTTCTGGACTGCGGAGGCAAAGCCTAGCCGCTCAGGCTGGGCGGGGCAATGCGCGCGCCAGGTCAGCCGGGAGGGGAAAGCAGAACGGGCGAGGCTTGCGGCCTCGCCCGTCGGGACTGTCACATCTTCAGATTAATCATGCGCTCGACGGCCAGACGGGCGCGGGCGGCAACCGCCGGGTCGACCGTCACCTCTTCCTTCATCTCGACGAGGGCGTCGAGGATCTTGGCCAGCGTGATGCGCTTCATGTGCGGGCACAGGTTGCAGGGGCGGATGAAATCCACGTCCGGCGTCTCGCTGGCCACGTTGTCCGCCATGGAGCACTCGGTGATCATCATCACCTTGGCCGGCTTGTTGGCCTTGACCCAGTCGATCATGTGTTTGGTCGAACCGGCGAAATCGGCTTCGTCCACCACTTCCGGCGGGCATTCCGGATGGGCAATGATCTTCACGCCCGGGTCGATCTTGCGGTAGTCGCGCAGCTCCTGCGCCGTGAAGCGCTCGTGGACCTCACAGGCACCATCCCAGGTCAGGACCTCGACGTCGGTCTGGCGGCCGACATTGGCGGCAAGATACTTGTCCGGGATCAGGAACACCTTGGGCACGCCGAGGCTTTCCACGACCTGAACCGCGTTGGACGAGGTGCAGCAGATGTCGCACTCGGCCTTCACGGCGGCGGACGTGTTGACATAGGTGATGATCGGAATGCCGGGGTTGCGCTCGCGCAGGGCGCGCACATCCGCCGCCGTCACCGATTCCGCCAGCGAGCAGCCCGCACGCATGTCGGGGATCAGCACGGTCTTGGTCGGGTTCAGGATCTTCGACGTCTCGGCCATGAAATGCACGCCGCACTGCACGATCACGTCCGCATCCGTGCGGGTTGCCTCGATCGCCAGCTGCAGGCTGTCGCCGACGACGTCGGCAACGCCGTGGAAGATGTCCGGCGTCATGTAGTTGTGGGCAAGGATGACCGCGTTGCGCTGCTTTTTGAGCACGTTGATCGCGTGGATCGTCGGGGCCAGCGCCGGCCATTCGATGGCCGGGATGATGTGCTTGACCTTCTCATAGATCGGCGCCGTCGCGCGGGCGACTTCTTCGGTATAGGCAAGCTCGGGACGGGAGACCGAACCATGACGGTCGATCGCAAGGTCGGCGGCGGGCTTCACCTGGCAGGCGGAACTGGTCGAAATCAACGTGGTAGCCATCGGACCTAACTCCCTGCTGGACCGGCAAGCTTTTTATGCTCATTTTGAGCATAAAGGAGGCAAAAGAAAACGGGACTTATCGGTCCCTTCATCTGCTTTTGCTCAACGTGAGTTTATATAGGGTATTTCTACGGGCAAATCCACTGTTTCTCGTGCCAGTTTGTCATAATTTGAAAGGTCACGTCTTTTCAATGGGTTGAAACGAAAGATAACGTTGCAGTGCTGCGCCGGCAAAGCAATGCCTGCCGCAGGTAGCCGGCCCATCAACGTTGCTCATCGGAGCTTCACAAACTTTCATTTTGACCGGCTGCCCGCTGCAGCCATAGTTCGGCGGCCAAGCGCCCTGGCATCCCTGGAGAGACCGACAGAATGACGACCGCGACCGCCGCCCGGCCGAACATCCCGCTGATCATCGTTTGCGGCTGCGCCATCGCGCTGTTGTCCTTTGGGCCCCGTTCGGCGATGGGGCTGTTCTTCCAGCCCATGACCGAAGCGCGGGACTGGAGCCGCGAGATCTTCGCGCTGGCGATTGCGATTCAGAACCTGCTGTGGGGCGCAGGCCAGCCGATTGCCGGCATGATGGCCGACCGGTTCGGCACCTGGAAGACGCTTGTCACGGGCGCGGTGCTCTATGCGCTCGGGCTGGTGCTGATGGCGGAAGCCGAGGCCCCGGTGATGCTGCATGTCACGGGCGGGGTGCTGATCGGGCTTGGCATCGCCTTTTCCAGTTTCTCGCTGATCCTCGCCGCCTTTGCCCGCTCGGTGTCGCCGGCGCAGCGCTCGCTCGCCTTTGGCGTCGGCACCGCGTCCGGCTCGCTCGGTCAGTTCCTGTTTGCGCCGCTCGGCCTAGGCCTCATCGAGACCGTGGGCTGGCATTCGACGCTGCTGGTCTTTGCCGGGTTGATGGCGCTGGTGCCGCTGCTGGCGATCCCGTTGCGCGGCAAGGCAGATGCAAGCGCTTATGCCGGCACCACTGCGGACCAGAAGCTGGGCGCCGCCATCGCGGAGGCCTTCAACACGCGCGGCTATATCCTGCTGACGCTGGGCTTCTTCGTCTGCGGCTTCCATGTCGCCTTCATCACCGTGCATCTGCCGCCCTATCTGGCCGATCTCGGGCTGGATGCGCGCTGGGGCGCCTATGCCATCGGGCTGATCGGCCTGTGCAACATCGCCGGCTCGCTCGCCTCGGGCTACATCGGTGGACGCTGGTCCAAGCCGCATTTCCTGTCGCTGATCTATCTCGGCCGGGCGATTGCCATTGCGGTGTTCCTGATGGTGCCGGCCTCGCCGTTGTCGGCGATGATCTTTGCCGGCGTGATGGGGCTGCTCTGGCTGTCGACGGTGCCGCCGACGTCAGGACTGGTCGCGGTGATGTTCGGGCCGCGCTACATGGCGACCCTGTTCGGCTTTGTTTTCCTGTCGCACCAGATCGGCTCGTTCCTCGGCGTCTGGCTCGGCGGCCGGCTCTATGACCAGACCGGCTCCTATGACGCCATCTGGTGGATGGGCATCGCCCTCGGCCTCTTCGCCGCCGTCATTCATTGGCCGATCAAGGAACAGCCGGTCGCCCGGCTGCAGGCGGCGGAGTAGGGCGGGGCCCGACCGTGTGCCTTGCCTCCCCCGCTGCCGTCATCACCGGACTTGATCCGGTGATCCACGCCGTTTCGCCTCCACAGCTACGGCCTTGCCTGGGGCGCTGTCACGGCATGGATGCCATGGTCGAGCCATGGCAGGACGAAGGTTGGCGATGCACTGCCTGATGGATCGCAACGTCAGAAATGTCCGTCGCGCGGATGACGTCCCCCCTGCCAACGTCAGCGGGTGAATCGTCATCCTGGGCAAAAGAGGACGCGAGGCCTTGCCCCACCCACCGCCGTCATCACCGGACTTGATCCGGTGATCCATGCCGTTTCGCCTCCACAGCTACGGCCATGCCTTGGGCACCGTCACGGCGTGGATGCCATGGTCGAGCCATGGCATGACGAACGCGGGAAAGGCCCCTCCCAGAAACCATCACCTTCCCTATGCGTGCGGAACCCAACGTGGATCCCAGAATTAAAAAAATGCATGCGCAAACAAATAAATTGACTCGGGTTTTGATCCCTAATATGTATGCGCATGCAAATATTTTGCAGGCTCCCACGTCAGACCCATCCCGCAGGACGGTAGCGTTTGTCGTCCCGACCGACCCGCAAACGGGGGAGGGCAGGACTACTGGTCGGGGGCACACCAAGGAGACATGACATGCATTGGCTTTATCTCGGCGCGGCGGTGATCTTCGAGATCGCGGTCGCCTTTTCGGCAGGACAGTCGCGCGGCTTCACCCGGTTCGGCTGGACGGCCGCCACGCTGGCCAGTGGCGCAGTGGCTACGGTGTTCCTGAGCCTGGCCCTGCTGACATTTGATGTCGGTGTCGGCTACGCGCTGTGGACCTCGATCGCCGGTGTCGGCATCGCGTTGATCGGCGCGGTGTTCCTCGGTCAGCGCCTGACACTGCAGAAGATCGCCGGCATCACGCTGATCATCGGCGGTGTTGTCGGCCTTCGCCTGAGCGGCGTGGCGTGAGCGTCCCGGCCAGTCTGTTCCCCTTTCTCCTCCTGAGGATTTTTTCGTCATGACATCAGTTCAGTCACCCGCCACCCGGCGCACCGGCGCCTGGGCGCAGCTGCTGCTCGCCGGCCTGTTCGAGATCGGCTACGCGCTGTCCGTGGGCGCCAGTGAGGCCTTCACCGTGCCGCTGTGGTCCGCCGCCGCCGCCGTCTTCTTCCTGCTGACGCTGTATTTCCTCAGCGCGGCGCTGCGCACCATTCCGGTGAGCGTCGGCTATGCGGTCTGGGCCGGGATCGGTGCCGTCGGCGCGGTCGTGTTTGGCGCGCTGCTGTTGCAGCAGGCGGTGAGCGGCGTTCAGCTGTTCTGGCTTGCGGTCATCATCGCTGGCGTCATCTGGCTGAAACTGGCGGACCGGCCGCAGACGGACGCAACAGCACAGCCCGGTTGACACATCTGGCCGGCTCAGCAGCGGACTTGCCCGCAGCAGAGCCGGCCATTGCCGCGTGCGGGCCGACCCGAAGGCAGGAGGTTGCCGAACCAATTGCATGAGCATACAAGCTCAGCATATCTGCCATCCGGGTACCAAGGCCGTCTGATGTCGCATCTCAATCAAGCCTGGTTTCAACTGATTCAGGACGTGGCTGCGGTCGAGGCCGAGCTGGCTAAAGCTCTGCAAGCGCGGCATGGCCTTGGCCTGTCGGATTTCCGCGCATTGCAGGCTCTGGCCGAGGCAAAGAACAGCGAGCTGCGCATGCAGGACCTCGCAAGCCATCTCAAGCTCAATCAGAGCTCGGTCTCGCGCATGGTCGAAAGGCTCGAGCGTACCAAGCTGACCGTCCGCGACGTCTGCGCGGATGACAAGCGCGGTGTCTATACCGTGCTGACCGATGCCGGCCGAACCCTTCTGGCCCAGTCCGAAGTCACCTATCAGACAACGCTTCAAGCCCAATTGGCCGAGCGCCCGGGCGCTTTCACCGGCCTGCTACAGCCGCTGCCGTGAGGCGCGGACCGGCTGGGTGCCACGGGTTCGTTGCGTGGGTGAGCGGCAGTGCAGATCCCCGCCTTGGGACGCCGCAGTTCAGCGGATCAATCGGACGGCGAATGGAGCCACTCCACCCGCTTCTTCGCCAACGACCACGTCGTCATCGAGCGCGGCGCGGTAGCCGCGAAGCTCTGGTTTCCGGAGTGACGGGGAGGGGGGGCCTTGTGCCTTCCCCCCACTGCCGTCATCACCGGACCTGATCCGGTGATCCACGCCGTTTTGCCTCCACAGCTGCGGCTTTGCCTGAGGCACCGTTACGGCATGGATGCCATGGTGGAGCCATGGCATGACGAATGCGGCGATGCACTGTCGGAGAGACAGCAACGTCGGAAATGACTGTCACATGGATGGCTTCACTCCTGCCGACGTCAGCGGGTGAATCGCCCTTCTGGACGAGGGAGGACGCGAGGCCTTGCCCTACTCACTGCCGTCATCACCGGACTTGATCCGGTGATCCATGCCGTTTCGCCTCCACAGCTACGGCTTTGCCTTGGGCACCGTCACGACTCACCGCCCCGGCCGTCCCGTCTTCTTCGACCGACCCTTGCGCCTTGCGTCTTCGGACGGGTCCTCATAGGAGCCGACGCCGATCTTGCCGCGTGGGGTGTGGTGCGGAGCGTCTTCTGCCTGGATGACGGGCTTTTTCGGCAGGGTGCCGCTGTGCAGGGGAACTTCCGTCCGGCCGACGGTCATTTCGTCGAGACTGTTCTTGCGCACTTTTGAGCTGGGGGCGGGCAGGGCAGACCCCTTGGCGGCTCGCGCCCGGTCGGCGGCGGTTTCCTTCTTCTTGCCGCTGGCGCCTTCCTTGGCCCCGCCGGCGCCGAACAGCCGCTCGCCCTGATACGCGCCGCCGCGCTCCTCCACGTCGGACTGGCGTGCCATCGGGTCGTCGGACAGGGCCAGCTCGGTGGCCTGCAGCCGGCGGATCTCGTCGCGCAGCCGGGCGGCGGTCTCGAAGTCGAGATCGGCGGCTGCGGTGCGCATCTGCTTTTCCAGGCTCTCCAGATGGGCCTTGAAATTGTGGCCGACCAGATTGCCGGTCTCGGCAAAGCCCGCGTCGACCGTGACGTGGTCCTGTTCGTAGACGCTTTCGAGAATGTCGCCGATGGAGCGCTTGACGCTTTCCGGCGTGATGCCGTGTTCGGTGTTGTAGGCGATCTGCTTTTCCCGGCGGCGGTTGGTCTCGGCGATGGCGCGGTCCATCGAGCCGGTCATGCGGTCGGCGTAGAGAATTACCTTGCCGTCGACGTTGCGTGCGGCGCGGCCGATGGTCTGGATCAGCGAGGTTTCCGAACGCAGGAAGCCTTCCTTGTCCGCGTCCAGAATGGCGACCAGCGCGCATTCGGGAATGTCGAGGCCTTCGCGCAGGAGGTTGATGCCGACGAGCACGTCGAAGGCACCAAGACGCAGGTCACGGATGATCTCGATGCGCTCCAGCGTGTCGATGTCCGAATGCATGTAGCGCACGCGGATGCCGTTTTCATGCAGGTATTCGGTCAGGTCCTCGGCCATGCGCTTGGTCAGGGTGGTGACCAGCGTGCGGTAGCCCTTGGCCGCCGTCTCGCGCACCTCGCCCAGCAGGTCATCGACCTGCGAGGTCGCCGGGCGGATGAGCACGGGCGGGTCGATCAGGCCGGTCGGGCGGATGACCTGCTCGGCGAAGACGCCGCCGGACTGGTCCATCTCCCAGCTGCCCGGTGTTGCCGACACGGCCACCGTCTGCGGCCGCATGGCGTTCCATTCCTCGAAGCGTAAGGGACGGTTGTCCATGCAGGACGGCAGGCGGAAGCCATATTCGGCCAGCGTCGCCTTGCGGCGAAAGTCACCCCGGTACATGGCGCCGATCTGCGGAATGGTGACGTGGCTCTCGTCGGCGAAGACGAGGGCGTTGTCGGGCAGGTATTCGAACAGGGTCGGGGGCGGCTCGCCCGGCGCGCGGCCGGTCAGATAGCGCGAGTAGTTCTCGATGCCGGCGCAGGAGCCGGTGGCCTCCAGCATTTCCAGGTCGAACAGGGTGCGCTGCTCCAGCCGCTGTGCTTCCAGCAGGCGGCCATGGGCGTTCAGCTCCTCCAGCCGCTGTTTCAGTTCCGCCTTGATCGACTTGGCCGCCTGCTGCAGCGTCGGCTTCGGCGTCACATAGTGCGAGTTGGCGTAGATCTTGACGCTCCTCAGCTCGCCGGATTTCTGGCCTGTCAGGGGATCGAACTCGGTGATCGATTCCACCTCGTCGCCGAACAGAGAGATGCGCCAGGCGCGGTCCTCGTAGTGGGCGGGGAACAGTTCGATCGTGTCGCCGCGGACGCGGAAGGCGCCGCGCTGGAAGGCGGCGTCGTTGCGCTTGTATTGCAAGGCCACCAGGTCGGCGAGCAGCTGGCGCTGGTCGATGCGCTCGCCCACCTCCAGTGCGAAGGTCATGGCGGTGTAGGTCTCGACCGAACCGATACCGTAAATGCAGGACACCGAGGCGACGATGATGACATCGTCCCGCTCCAGCAGCGCACGGGTGGCCGAGTGGCGCATCCGGTCGATCTGCTCGTTGATCGAGGATTCCTTCTCGATGTAGGTGTCCGTCCGGGGCACATAGGCTTCCGGCTGGTAGTAGTCGTAATAGGAGACGAAATACTCCACCGCGTTGTCGGGGAAGAAGCTCTTGAACTCGCCGTAAAGCTGCGCCGCCAGGGTCTTGTTCGGGGCGAGGATCAGGGCGGGGCGCTGGGTGCGGGAGATGACCTGCGCCATCGTGTAGGTCTTGCCCGAGCCGGTAACGCCCAAAAGCACCTGCGTCTGCTCGCCGCTTTCCAGGCCTGACACCAGCTCGGCAATGGCGGTTGGCTGGTCGCCCTTCGGCTCATAAGCCGACTTCAGTACAATGGGCACGCCGCCTTCGGACTTGGTCGGGCGTTCCGGCCGGTGCGGCACCCACAGCTCGCCGTTCTTGTGCAGCGGGTTGCCGCTCTCGATCAGGGCAGAAAGCGCCGCGACAGTGGCGGTTGCGCCACCATCGCCGGAGAGTTCCGGAAGGGCGTTGCGGCCCTTTTTCTTGCGGTTCTCCTTCAGATGCTGCTCGAGCTTCTCCGCCTCTTCCAGCGAGATGTCGAGCCCGGCCACCGGGTTGAGCCCGCCCGCCGCGCGCTCGCGCGCGCTCTCCGCCTTGCCGATGGACGTGCCGCGCGAGGAGCGCGACCCGGTGTCGGACTTGGCCTTCGGCTTTGCTGGCTTGCGCGCGGGCGTTGCCGGTGTCTCGGTCTTGGCCGGATCAGGCAGCTTTTCGGATGCGTCGGCGATTTCCTGCGCCCAGTCTGAAATCGAGCCCGAAAGCGGCGCGCCGGCAAACGCGGCCTGCGGGGCTTCGCCAAAGCCATCGGCGGTTTCGGACGAGGGTTCGGTCGGGGAAATCGGCTTCTTGCTCATGCCCCGCAATATGGGCCGAGTCCGGTCAGGAGGAAAGGGCGCGTTTCGGCTTTGTTCCGGACGCGGTGTGGACAGGACAAACCTCCTGACAGGATGATGTCAGGAGGTTTGTCGTGACTGGACCATCGCCTGCGGCGGGGCGTTGGCCAGTGCAGGCATCTACGCCGAACTCAGCGCTTCATCGACACCAGCGAGAACATCGCGCCTTGCGGGTCGAGGGCGTTGACGATCCACGAGCCGCCGGGCACTTGCTGCGGCCCGTGGACGATCCTTGCGCCAGCTGCCGTGGCACGGCCGACAGCCGCGTCGAGGCCATCGACATTGATGTAGTAGTTCCAGAAAGGCTCCGGCATGTCGGGCAGCCTGGTCATGATGCCGCCAAGGCCAATGCCGTCCAGCGCGAAGCACTGGTAGATGCCCATCGGCCCCATGTCGACGGCCATATCCTTCTGCCAGCCGAACACCTTGCCGTAGAACTCGACCGCCTCCGGGCCGTCTCCGGCGTAAAGCTCGTTCCAGCCGAAGGTGCCCGGATGGCCCATGGCCGGTTCCGGCGGCAGCGGACCGTCGGGCATGTCCGGCTTGAACAGGCAGATCACCGCGCCATGCGGGTCAGCAACCACGGCGAAGCGTCCGATCTGCGGGATGTCTTCCGCAGGCTTCATGATCTTGCCGCCATGGGCCGCGAACTCTGCGGCCTTGGCGTCGACGTCGGCGACCCCGACATACCCCAGCCAGTGCGGAGGAACGCCCATGCCGGTCAGTTCTTCAGGCAGGGCCATGATGCCGGCGCTGGGCATGGGCTGACCGGGAATGGTCATCAGCGTGTAGTCGAAGCCGGGCATCCCGGCGTCCGATGCCGTCCATCCGGCAACCTCGGCGTAGAACGCCGCCGCTGCCTTGGTGTCCGTCGTCATCAGTTCGTACCAGATGAACTTGCCGATCATTGCAATCCTCCCTTTTTGAAACGTTGCTCCCCGGCGTCAGGCCGGAGTGACCACATGGGTCATGAATTCATGAAAGCTCCCGTCCGCCTGCTCGACGCTGCCCGTGAAGCTGCGGCTGCCATCAGACCTGAAGCGGATGACATCGCGATAATTGACGATTTTGTCGGGGGCGTTGAAATCCGGTCCCTGGGCTTCCAGCACCAGCGTCTCGCCGCCGTCTTCCAGCCAGCCGCGGTAGATCCACAGACGGTCCATCATCGATCCGATCCATGTGCCGGTGTAGCAGCCGAGCGCCGGGTCGTAGCCGATGGTCATGATCATCCGGGCCGGCGTTCCGTCCGGCATCGGGCCCTGGCTTTCGATCACCACCCAGAGCTCCCCAAGCATCCGGCCCGTCTCGGTCCAGAGCTTTGCCGGATCGTTGGGGTCGTAGTCCGGATGACCCGTGCTCGAGATCATGCGCCAGCTGCCGGCCAGCCGTTGCAGGACCTTGTGATGTTCCGTCGCTTGGGAGGGTTGCATGAACGTCCCCTGGTGCTGTGGGTTGAACCGTTGCGTTGACGGGGGATAAGTCTTGCGGGCCCGGGAGGTCCGCCGTATCCCGGCAATAGTCTCAATTGACGAGATGAGTTGATATCAACATAATTAGCCCATGTCAAACACGCCTGTGATCCCCTATTCCAAGACACTGCAGGTCAAGGACACCTGCCTTTGCCTCTTTGCCCAGCGTGCCGCACGCGTTCTGGCGCGGCGGTTCGATATGGCGCTGAAGCCTCTCGGCCTGACCAATCAGCAGTTCTCGTTGATGATGTCGCTGAACCGGCCCGAGCCGCCGTCGCTGGGGCAGGTCGCGCGGTTGCTTGGCATGGACCGGACTACGCTGACAGCGGCGCTTAAGCCGCTGACGCGCAGCGGCTGGGTTGAGGTGCGGCCGGATCCAAAAGACAAGCGCGGCAAGCGCCTGGCTTTGACAGAAGCCGGAACCGCTGTTCTAGAGGCGGCTGTGCCGGTGTGGGACGACGTGCACGGTGCGCTGGAGGCCGGAATGGCTACAGATCCGCAGCTGCTGCGCAACGGGCTTGCCGAGATCAGCGGCTAGGCGCGTCGCCCTTGGAATGCCCGTCCGAATGCCCGAGATCGCGCTCGGGCCAGACCAGATCGCGCACCTTCTGCTTCAGGATCTTGGCTTCCGGGAAGCCGCCATCCGCCTTGCGCTCCCAGATCTGGGTGCCATCACAGGTGATGAGAAAAACACCGCCCGTTCCCGGTATGAGCGTCACCGCGCCAATGTCTTCGGAGAAGGTCGAGAGCAGTTCCTGCGCCATCCAGGCAGCCCGCAACATCCAGCCGCACTGGCGGCAATAGGTGATGCTGATCGACGGCTTGGCTGGCATCGGGGCCTGGGCGGCGGGTTCGGCCTTCGGGTCTGGATCTGTGAGCTTCGACATTCGGATGGCCTTTGGCGCGGGACATGCGGGCTGGCTGGCCGGAAGCAAGAGGTGCCGGCGGGCTGGGATGACTTGCGATCACTGCATGGATCTTTCCTGCCTCGCAAGGGTGGTTGTTGAGCTGTGGTTGCAGCCGGGCTACCTGTGACGGCAGGATATCCCGAGCCGGTGATGCGATGAGCCAGGACAGCCCCGACAAGAGCCGCAGAGTGTCGATCGAGGCGGCTGCCTGCGGCCGGCTTGATGCCGTGCTGGCCGATGTTCCCGGACTTGCGGCGGCCATCGGCGACCTGTCTGCGATTTCACGGCAGGACGGGCTCAGCAACGAGGTCTTCCGCATCGATGGCAGCCGGGGGGAATTTGTCCTGCGGCTTGAACGGGCCAGCTTGCGTGGGCGGGTTGACCGGCGTGCCGAGGCAGCTTTTGCCAGGCGGGCGGCGGATCTGGGGCTTGGGCCAAGTGTCGTGCTGGCCGACCCGGAACGCGGCGTGATGCTGTTGCAGGCGCTGCCGGAGGCGCGTCCGCTTGCAAGCGGTGACAGGGCCGACCCGGGTGAGGCAGTCCTGCTTGGCGTTGCCTTGCGCAAACTGCACCAGGCGGAGGGGCTTGTTGCCAGCCCCTTGCACCCCGAGGAACTGATTGCCGGGCTGCGGGCAAGGGTGCCGGCCGCACGGTTGTCTGCCCTGCAAACGCAGGTGGTGGAAGCGGCGATGGCTGCCGCGCGGGAACTGGGCGCGGACCCTGTCCATCCGGTACCCAGTCACTGCGATCCGGTGCCGCAGAATGTGCTGCTGTCCGGCGGGCGGTTGTGGCTGATCGACTTCGAGTATGCAGCGCTGGCCGACCCGGCCTGGGACCTCGCCTATGCCGGACTTGAGGCGGGATATGGCGCGGCTGCGCGCATGGCACTGTTGACCGGCTATTGCGCCGGGGATTTTCCGGCGGCAGCAAAACTGGCCCTGCGGGTAGGGGAGATGCGACCGGTATGTGACGTCGTGTCGGCACTGTGGGCGCTGGATCAGGCGGAAGCCGGCAATCCGGCAACGGACTTCACGGCCTATGCCGAAGCGCGGCTGGCACGGGCGCGAACTGCGCTTGATCGGTCCGGGGCATAGGCCCTTAGCCCGAATGCACAGCGGCTGCCCAATTGTCTAGCGGGCGCCGGTCGGGTCGAAGGCGAGCACGCAGACCTGGTGCCGGTTGTTCATGTCGTCGCGAAGCGACATGTTTTCGGGATCGCGCAGCAGATTGTCCCAAAGATCGTCAGATATCAGGGACGTTAGCGTGCAGGCGCAGATCTTGCGGCAGGCGGCCTCGTCCACACCGCCCAGAGCACAGGTGAAGCTGCAGTTGTCGACAAAGTCAGTCGAGGCCCGGTCTGGGATGAGATGCACGGCAGCCAGAAGCCAAAGCGCGCCGAACAGCACCGGTTGATGCAGAAGGTAGACAGCCAGGGAATGGCGGCCCGCGAAACTGGCGAGCCTGCTGCCGGGGCCGCTCGGTTGCCACGCGGCCGCACGCAGGGTTGCCTTTGGCTGGCGCAGGAGATGGCCGGCGGCAATACCGATCAGGGTCAAGCCGGCCCAGGGCGCAAGCGGAACATAGTCGACGCTGGAGACGCCCGGATCGCCAAGGCCGGTCCACAGCCACCAGGGACCATCCAGGGCTGGAACGCCCGGCACATAGGGCAGGGCGAGGATCAACCCGCCGGCAACAAGGGCGAGAGGGGCGCCGGCCAGCGCCGGCAGGCGGGCAAAGGGCAGGGCGATCAGGCTCGCGGCGGCAATGGCATGCAGGATGCCGAAGCGGACCAGCCCCTCGCCCAGGGCAAACCAGGTGCCAAGGCTTACAAGGGCCGCTGCCGCGAGGATCATGGCCTCGCGGCGCAGGAAGGCGCGCCAGCGAATGCCGGTCCCATGCGCCAGCGTGAGGCTGACGCCGGCCAGAAACAGGAAGCTGCCGGCAATGGCGGCGGCAAAGGCGCGCCAGCCCGGGGCCGTATCGACGGGCCAGTCGACAACGCCAAACCAGAACAGGTCCCAGGACAGGTGATAGACGCCCATTGCAAACAGCGCCAGACCGCGCAGGACGTCAAGGACCGGAAGGCGAGCCGGGGTCATCAGCGGCTCTTGCCGCGCATCAGCCAAGGAAAGCAGACAGCAGCAGGCTGGCAAAGCCGCCGAGCACAATGGTCGCGGCCACCAGGGGCCAGGGGGAGGGGCTGGTCGCGGCCGTGCTGTCCATGTCGAAACGGTCCTGGAGGCTCATCGCTGACCTTTCTGCGGCTTCGGAGATACAGGTTCGCAAACGCGCCCGGCAGATGACCGGACAAAGGAGCCACAGGGAACGACAGATATGGTTAATGAAAGGTTAAGGGGGCGAGTGCCCGGTTGGCGCTTGCTGCGCCGGTGGCGGGCGGAGCTGTCCCCGATGCGCTGAAACACGTGGCGGTGGCCGCACCCGAGGTTCCGGACGAGGAGTCAGGAAAAGTGTTTCACATTCAATAGCTTACCTCGGAAGCTGTGCAGGCCTCAGGTCACAAGCCCAGGGCTTCCAGCCCGCCTTCCAGATGGTCGGCAAGCATCGGCATGCGCAGCAGATAGGTGGAGGTGGCGGAGAAGGCGCGGTCGCGTGCTTCGTCAACGGCCTGTGCATAGTCGGAGGCATCAAAGTCCCCCCGGCCCAGCCAGACGAGGGCGACGAGTTCGGCGGCCTCGTCAATGTTGAGGTCATCGATTAACTCGCGGAGTTCCTCCTCGCTGAGATCTTCGCTCTCTTCCTCCGCCAGGCCGTTGTGATGGTGGCTGTCTGTGAGCAGATCCGGGTCGAATTCGACCTCCGCCTCACCACGGTTCTCGTAGGCATCATCCAGGGCGGTCGATGCAGCCCGTGCCTTCTGCGCCAGCATGCGAATGGTGTCGGGGGACAAGGTGAGTTCGATGGCCATGGCTAGCCTCCGCGATCATGTCCCCACACTATCCACCGGCTTGCAAGTCTTGACAACTGGCCAAGGCCGGAAGGGCTAGTGGCTGCCAGCTTGCGGCGGTGGCAATTGGCGGTCTGGGCGGGCGGATGCAGCACTGTCCGGTCCGGTCAGGGAGATGATCACGGCGAGGATCAGGCCAAGAGCGATGGCAATGCCGAGGGGACGCAGGCTCGCTTCCTCTGGGTCACGGGACTGGCGGGGCATGTGTCAGTGTCTCCAGGAGGTGGCCAGGTGGCGCGCATAGGCCGGCGAGGCGGATAGGCTGCGTTCCAGGCGATGCCACAGGGCCAGGGTGACGGCGCTCATGGCAAGAAATACACCGAGCAGCAGCAGGATCGCACCATCCACCGTGGCCGCTTCGCCGAAGACCGCATAGAGCCCGGCAGCCGCAATGCAGGCAATCGCGGTCACAGGCAGGATGCCGGGTAGGCGGTTGTGGTCGGCTCGCGGGTCATGCTGATGGAAGAAAGATCCGGTCACGATGTGTCCTTTCCTTCGGAATTCCGATGAAGGGACAATGATCGGTGATTGCGACGCGTTCCCGCTTGGATCATGACGCAGTGCGACAGATTTTGCGGCCATTTCAGGGCAAGGTCGTTAGCCTTGTCATTTTCTGATTCACTTCTTTTTGGGGAAATGCTGCGAGAGTGCGCTGCAATACTCTGGTGGTTGGTCGGTCAGGTCCGGAAGAACGGATGCAGGAGAAGAATGTGCAGGCAAACGCCCTCGCTGTCGCAGATCGACCAGGGGACGCAAGGGAACAGCCAGGGACTCCGGTGAGCGATACCGTCGCTGGCCCGGTGCTTCGTCTGTCGGGCCTGCTGTATTTGATTGCAGATCTCTCCGCCATGCGGCTTGTCTGGCAGGAAAGCAGTTCGCAAACCTTCGAGGGGCAAGGCGGCCGGTTGCTTGAGGCCAGCTTTTCCGACGCCATGCGCATGCTGCCGCCGCAGACGCAGAAAAACCTGCTCGGGTTTATCCAGACTGTGCTGCGCAAGGGCAAGGCGGGGCCGACCGAGATCGGCGGAGACGCGGACACCGGGCTGAGCGGTGTGACGCTGTACGGGCTGCGCTATGATACCGAAGGTGGCCAGCCTTTTATCATCTGCCATCCAGTGGGCGGAATTCCGGAGAACGAGGGCGGCGCCGTGGTGCGTGGCCTGGCGCCGATCCTGAAACACTTTGTCGAGAACTCGACCAAGATCGTGCTGACCGTCGATAATTACGGCTATATTCGTTACGCCAGTCCAGCCTTTATGCAGACATTCGGCATCACGGATCCTGCACTCTGCCTTGGCCGTAACATTGCCCATATTCCCAAGCGCGTCGGCAAGACGCTGGCGCTGCTCACGCTTACGGCGCTGACCCGGAGAGCCGGCGCATCGGGTCGCGGCCGGTTCCAGTTGCCAAGCGGCGACAGCATCCTGCTGAACTATTCGGCGGTGTTCTTCCGTGTCAGCGAAACGGTGGGAGGCGTGCTGTTTTCGGCGGAACCGGGGGAAAACGGCCGGGTTGATATCGGCCGGGTGTTTGACGCGTTGACCGCGCCGGTGCTGGTGATCGACAGCAAGACCCGCAAGATCCTCAGCGCCAACAAGGTCGCGCGCAAGATCTATGCGCTGACGCAGCAGATCATTGACGACACGCCGATCACCGAGACGCTGCTGCACCCCAAGTCCTTCACTGCGCTGCTCGAAGCCGCACGCAAAGGCGTCGTCGCGCCGCAGTCGGTCGTGATCAATTCGATGGACGGTGTTTCCAAGAACAAGCGCCTGCGCGCCATGCTCATCGAAGCCGATGATGCGCCGCCGCGCCTGATGCTTGAGGGCAAGGCCTGACGCGAAAACACGCTTTGAACCCTTGCGGTGGCAAGCTTCTGGCACTAGGGTCCGCGCGCTTGTTTTTGCAGTCTCCCACGGAGGAAACTATGGGCTTTATTGCCGACGCTCTTGCGCGCGTGAAACCGTCCGCGACCATCGCGGTTACCAACAAGGCGCGTGAGCTGAAAGCGGCTGGCCGGGACGTGATTGGTCTCGGTGCCGGTGAACCGGACTTCGACACCCCGGAAAACATCAAGGCAGCGGCGATCAAGGCCATCACCGAGGGCAAGACCAAATATACCGCCGTCGACGGCATTCCCGAGCTGAAGGACGCCATTGTCGCAAAGTTCAAGCGCGAGAACGGCCTGACCTACACGCCGGCCCAGGTGACCGTTGGCACCGGCGGCAAGCAGGTGCTCTACAACGCCCTGATGGCGACCGTGAATCCGGGCGATGAAGTCATCATCCCGACGCCGTACTGGGTCAGCTACCCGGACATGGTGGAACTGGCCGGCGGCACGCCGGTGATCGTCGAGGCGGACAAGTCCACCTTCAAGATCACCGCAGAGGCGCTGGAAGCCGCGATCACGCCGAAGACCAAGTGGTTCATCTTCAACTCGCCGTCCAACCCGTCCGGCGCTGCCTACAGCCACGCCGAACTGAAGGCGCTCACCGATGTGCTCGTCAAGCATCCCCATGTCTGGGTGATGAGCGACGACATGTACGAGCACCTGACCTACGACGGCTTCAAGTTTGCGACGCCAGCGGAAGTCGAGCCGACGCTCTATGACCGCACGCTGACCGTCAACGGCGTCTCCAAGGCCTATGCCATGACCGGCTGGCGCATCGGCTATGCGGCAGGTCCTGTTTCGTTGATCAAGGCGATGGCGACGATCCAGTCGCAGTCGACTTCGAACCCCAGCTCGATTGCGCAGTATGCGGCGGTCGAGGCACTCAACGGCCCGCAGGACTTCATCCCGAAGAACAACGAGATCTTCAAGGCGCGCCGCGACCTCGTGGTGTCCATGCTGAACCAGGCCAAGGGTCTGGTTTGCCCGGTCCCGGAAGGCGCGTTCTACGTGTTCCCGTCCTGCGCCGGCACCATCGGCAAGACCGCGCCGTCCGGCAAGGTCATCGAGACGGACGAGGACTTCGTCACCGAGCTTCTGGAGACCGAAGGCGTCGCCGTGGTGCATGGTTCGGCTTTCGGCCTTGGCCCGAACTTCCGCATTTCCTATGCGACGTCGACCGAGGCGCTTGAAGAGGCCTGCATGCGCATCCAGCGCTTCTGCGGAAACCTTAAGTAAAATTAAGGCGTTAGGGCGCAGAGCGGGTCGTCCGGTCGCGCCCGCGCCACATTGTATTGTCACAATGAACCCGGTTCGGCACGGCGCTTGGCGTCACTGCCGGGCCGGGTTTTTCGTTCAGGTCCCTATGACCGCAGCGGCACCTTGCCTTCTCGATCTCGTCCACGGAGACTTCTGATGATTCGTTCCACGCTCTTTGCTGCCGCCCTGGCTGTCGCTTCCATTGCAACGCCGGCGCTGGCGCAGAACCAGGCCCCGGGCTTGCAGATTGGCGTCTTGACCTGCGTTGTCACGGGCGAAAGCAACTTTATTGTCGGTTCCAGCCATTCGCTGTCCTGCGCCTACAAGCCGGCCATCGATGCACCGGTCGAGACCTACAAGGGCAAGATCACGGATTACGGCGTTGACATCGGCTCCACCTCCAATGCCAATCTGGTCTGGGGCGTGCTGGCGCCGAGTGCTGACATGAAGCCAGGTGCTCTGGCCGGCACCTATGCTGGCGTGACGGCCGGCGTAACGCTGGGCGCCGGGCTTGAGGCCAATGCCCTGATCGGTGGCCTGGATCGCTCCATCGCACTCAACCCGCTGAGCCTTGAAAGCAACACCGGCGCCAACATCACCCTTGGCGTCGCCAAGCTGTCGCTGGAAGCGGTCGAGTAATCCGCAATCCGGCTGGTTCCAGCCCGGTTCAAATCGACAGGAGGGCGGCTTCGGCTGCCCTCTTTTTTGTTAACGGCCCCAAAGCGGTCATCCCCGCCTTGTGCGGGGATCCATGCTGTCATGATGGCTGTTCTTTGATGGGCCTGAGCCCGATTTCTGGATCCCCGCACAAGGCGGGGATGACTCCTGTGAGAGCGTCTTCGCAGGGAGAAAAACCGCGAGCCCGTCCGGACCACGGCGGAATCCGATTCACCGGGTTGGGCCGGTAACCTCGCAACCCGAGTTGATCATGGCCGTGGGGTTTTCAATCGTCCTCCGTACCGCCCCCGGCCCCCCTTCACTTCCGCTCGTCGCTGTCCTTGTTGATCTCGCGGCAGGCCGGGTTGCTGGTCGACGGGCATGGCTCGGTCAGCTTGTGATTGCGGTCCTTGCGCTGCTGCTCAAGCTGCAGCGTCTGGCTGTCCAGCGTGCCGAGCTGACGGGCGCGGGCTCGGTCCAGCAGCCTTGCCGGGTTTTGGGCCCGGGCAGCGCGCCCGCCTGCTGTGCCATTGTCGTGGAAGCCGCCGAGCGCCGAGGTCT
Source organism: Pannonibacter carbonis (assembly GCF_003012935.1). GTDB lineage: Bacteria > Pseudomonadota > Alphaproteobacteria > Rhizobiales > Stappiaceae > Pannonibacter > Pannonibacter carbonis. The sequence continues at coordinate 60,906 of NZ_PUDR01000015.1, forward strand.
GGGCGGTCAATGGTGATGTCTGGACGGCGAGTGCCATTGCGCCAAGGCACAGCGCCGCGAGAGTGTGCGGCAGATCAATCCCGGGCAGTCGCATTGGCATGGTGTTCTCGTGGGTGAGCCGCGGACAGGGCGGGTCCAGCAATGCGTCATGGTCCGGCCGCTGGCAAGGCCTGGTTCGATGTTGCAGTGCCGCACATGTTTTCCTTGCGTCGGCTTACAAAACGGCGCGAGCATGGCGGACCGCCCCAAGGCGGGCGGTGGCGCGGCCTTGCGGCGTCCATCCTGTCGCAAACCGCGCTGGCACCCCAGCCAACGGGAGGCGGCGGCATGACACAAGATCACACGCAGACAAGCGGGAAGGCAGCGACAGACGGCAGACACGCAGGGCCCCGGTGCATCGCGCTGGTTGGGCCCTTTGCCAGTGGCAAGACGACCCTGCTGGAGGCCATTCTCGCCCGCACCGGGGCATTGACGCGGCAAGGCAGCGTGACGGCTGGCTCCAGCGTCGGCGACGGCAGTCCGGAAGCCCGCGCGCACAGCATGAGCGTCGAGGTGAATGTGGCCGAGACCGAATATCTCGGCGATCGCTACACGTTTCTGGATTGTCCCGGATCGGTGGAGTTTCTCAGCGAAGCCCAGGGCGTGCTCGGCGGTGTCGACCTCGCCGTCGTGGTGGCCGAGGCCGATGACAAGAAGATCCCGGCGCTGCAACTGATCCTGAAGACGCTGGAGGATCGCGGCATTCCGCGCGTTCTCTTCCTCAACAAGATCGATCGGACGGAGCGACGGGTTCGCGAGGTGCTGGCGGCCCTGCAGCCGGCGTCAAGCGTGCCGCTGGTGCTGCGCCAGATCCCGATCTGGAAGAACGGCATCGCCATGGGCTTCATCGATCTCGCGCTCGAGCGCGCCTTTGTCTACCGGGAACACGCCGAGAGCCTGGTGATCGAGATGCCGACCGACGAGCATCAGCGTGAGGTCGAGGCGCGGTTCTCCATGCTGGAGCGGCTGGCGGATCATGATGATGTGCTGATGGAGGCGCTGCTGGAGGACATCGCCCCCGGACGCGAGCGGATCTTCACCGATCTTGGCGAGGAGATGCGCCAAGGCCTGATCTGCCCTGTGTTCATCGGCTCTGCCGACCATGGCAACGGTATCCAGCGGCTGATGAAGGCGCTGCGGCACGAAGCACCGGGGATCCTGTTCACGCAGCGCAGGCTGGACCTGCCGAAGGAGTGCGAGGCGGTGCAGGTGCTCAAGACGCTGCATACCTCGCATGGCGGCAAGCTGTCGCTGGTGCGCGTGCTGGCAGGGCGGGTAGGCGAGGCGGCCACGCTCGTTCGTCCGGATGGTTCTGAAGTGCGGGTCAGCGGCATTGCCACGCTCTATGGCCAGCAGACCAGCAAGCGGGGGCCGGCGGAAGCTGGCGAGACAGTGGCGCTGGGCAAGCTCGAAGGCGTCATCACAGGTGAAACGCTTGGGCTGCAAGGTGTCGTGCCGCAGGTGGCGCGGTCCTGGGTGCCTGAACCGGTGCTCAGCGTTGCCCTGTCGGCTGCCGAGCGCAAGGATGAGGTCAAGCTGTCGTCAGCCTTGGCCAAGCTGGTCGAGGAAGACCCGGGGCTCAAGGTGTCGCAGTCGGGGCATTCCGGCGAGACCTTGTTGCAGGGGCAGGGCGAAATGCACCTGCGGGTGGCGCAGGAGCGGCTGCGTGGCAAATACGGCCTTGCGATTGATGTGCATGCACCGAAAGTGGCCTATCGCGAGACCATCCGTTCCAGCACGTCTGTGCGTGGACGGCACAAGAAGCAGTCTGGCGGACACGGCCAGTTTGGCGATGTGGCGCTGGAGATCCGGCCGCAGGGACGCGGTGAGGGCTTTGTCTTTGCCGATCGGATCACGGGCGGTGTGGTGCCAAAGCAGTATATTCCAGCGGTCGGGGAGGGCGTTGCCGAAGCGCTCGGCACCGGTCCGCTCGGCTTTCCGCTCGTCGACCTTGCCGTCACCTTGACGGACGGTTCCTATCACTCTGTCGACAGTTCGGATCAGGCCTTCAAGATGGCGGCGATCCTTGCCATGCGCGAGGGACTGCCGCAATGCGCGCCCGTGCTGCTGGAGCCGGTGCATCAGGTCAAGGTGTTCTGTCCAAGCGAGGCGACATCGCGGATCAATGCGATCATATCGGGACGGCGGGGACAGCTTCTGGGCTTTGATGCGCGCCCCGGCTGGCCTGGATGGGATGAGGTGCGGGCCTTGATGCCTGAGTCGGATATCACCGACCTGATCATCGAACTCAGGTCGGCAACGTCCGGCGTCGGCAGCTTCACCCACCGCTTTGATCATCTCGCCGAACTGGTGGGCAAGGCGGCGGACCAGGTGGTGCAGAGGGCGTCCGCCCGCGCGGCCTGATCTCTGCCAGCACACACTCGCGGCCGGGCGGCAGGCTGCCCGGCCTTTGAATGATGCTGGTGAGGCTTCACGCAAGGGTGACGGTTCTCCTCCCTGGCTCACTGCAGCGTGACTTGTCAGGAGGGCTCAATCCCGGTCCTTCTAGAGGGATGACAGGCCGGGATCGCACCGGCCAGCGATCTGAGGGAGCTTGGCATGAATATCATCGGCAAACGAGCGTGGGAGATGGCGGAGCATCTGACAACGCCTGAACACCTGTTCTTCAGCCGGCGACAGGCTTTGACCGGGCTGGGCCTCGGTCTCGCAGGAGGGATTGCGGGCAGCCTGCTGCCGTCGCCCCTGCGCGCGGAAGAGGACCCGAGTGCCGGGCTGTATCCGGTTGGCCGCAATGCCGCCTATACGCTCGACCGGGACCTGACGAACCCGGCCTTTGTCGAGACCTACAACAATTTCTACGAGTTCGGCTCGCACAAGCGCATCTCTGCTGCGGCGCAGAAGCTGCCGATCCGCCCCTGGGTGCTGAAGATTGACGGGCTTTGCGACAATCCGCAGGAAATCGGCATCGACGACCTGCTGAAGAAGATGCCGCTGGAAGAAAGGCTGTACCGCCACCGCTGTGTCGAGGCCTGGTCAATGGCGGTGCCGTGGTCCGGCTTTGCTCTGGCGGAACTGGTCAAGCTGGCGAGCCCGCAGGCGGGGGCCAAATACGTGCGGATGGAAACCTTCCAGAACCCGAGTGTCGCCACCGGTCAGAAGCAGACTTGGTATCCCTGGCCCTATGTGGAGGGAATGACCCTGGCCGAGGCAACCAACGAGCTCGCCTTCATGGCCACCGGCGTCTATGGCAAGCCGCTGCCGAAGCAGAGTGGCGCGCCACTGCGCCTCGCGCTGCCGTGGAAATACGGTTTCAAGTCGATCAAGTCGGTGGTGCGGATCAGCTTCACCGAGACGCGGCCCGTGTCGTTCTGGGAGGAGATCGCAGCCTCCGAATATGGCTTCTGGGCCAATGTGAACCCGGACGTGCCGCATCCACGCTGGAGCCAGGCCAGCGAGGAACTGCTGGGCACCGGCGAGCGCCGTCCGACGCTCCTGTTCAACGGCTATGGCGAGCAGGTCGCCGGGCTTTATGCCGGGCTGGAGGACGAGCAGCTTTACATGTGAGGCATTCCGGCGCTGGCCTCATCTGGTGCCAGCGCAGCGCCTTCCGAACTCAGGGCAAAAAAAAGCCGGGTCAAAAGACCCGGCAGTTGTTTTTTTGATCTCTCACAGCGGTGAAAGATCACCTTCCAGAGGGGAACAGCTGGCTGAATTGGCGTCGCTGGGAGGAGAGTGCGACGCCGCAGAACCAACAGTGATGCTTATATGCAGTGCACAAGCTGCCGAAACAAGTGGCACATGCGCAGATCTGCTATGCGTTTCCAGGGTAGCTGGCAAAATCGTCATGCATTTGTCGTGCGGATCTGGTTGCAGCGCACAAAACTTGCCGCCCGCTTGTGCAAGTGCCTCTGAAACAAGCGCTTTTCAGAATATGCCGTGAGCCTTGAAATGGGTTGTCATGCCGGCACTGCTCAAGGCGAAGGCATTGCTCGCGCATGGCAATTGCAGGGGAGCGTCACACGGCTGACGCATTTGCGGATGCGAACAGGGAAACCGGCGCTCAGTAGGCCCAGCGTTCGGCCTTGGCGAGAAGGAAATCGCGAAAGGCAGTGATGCGGGCGGTGTTTTTCAGCTCGGACGGGTAGACAAAATAGGTGTCAAAGCTCGGGATCATGTCCTCGACCTCGGTCAGGATCTGCACCAGCGAGGAATCGTTTTCGACCAGATAGTCCGGCAGGATGGCGACGCCGATGCCTTTCTGGACAGCGCGCTTGATGGCGACAACGTTGTTGACGCGCAGGACCACACGGCGCGGGTTGTCCACATCGCGGCCGGCAATCTCGAGCCAGTTCATGTCGCGCAGGTAGGCCGGGGCATGCTCGCCGAAGGTGACCAGGCGGTGGTTGTCCAGATCCGCAATCGAATTCGGCGTGCCGTAGCGCTTCAGGTAGGACGGTGCGGCATAGACGTGGAAATGCACGGTGAACAGCTTGCGCTGTATCAGGTCTGGCTGGGTTGGCTGGCGCAGGCGGATGGCGATGTCGGCCTCGCGCATCGACAGGTCGAGTTCGGCGTCATCCACCAGCAGCCGCAGGTCCATGTCGGGATAAAGGTCGATGAACTCGTGGATGCGCTGGGTCAGCCAGGTTGAGCCAAGGCCTACTGTGGTTGTCACCCTTAGCACGCCCGTCGGCTTTTCGCGGCTGTCGGTGAGCCGCGTCTGCACGGCTTCCAGCTGCATCAGGACATCCCGGGCGGTGCGGTAGAGCAATTCGCCTTGCTCGGTCAGCAGCAGGCCGCGGGCGTGGCGATGAAACAGCGGCACACCGAGATCAGCCTCCAGAGCGCTGACCTGGCGGCTGACCGCGGACTGGCTCATGTTGAGGCTGTCGCCCGCATGGGTGAAACTGCCCGCCTGCGCCGCAGCGTGGAAGATGCGCAGTTTATCCCAGTCCATCATGTGAGCCTCCGCTCGCGCCCGCTTACGCCTGATGCGGCCGGGCGAATCTGTCAGGCCTGTGTGTCAGACCTGTGTGTCCGATCCATGTTCGGCCAGAAATTTTTCTGCTTCAAGCGCCGCCATGCAGCCCATGCCGGCTGCTGTCACAGCCTGTCGGTAGATGTCATCGGTGACATCGCCCGCTGCGAAGACGCCGGGGACCGAGGTCCGGGTCGAATCTGCCTCGGTGAAGATGTAGTTGTTCGGCTTGAGCTGCAGCTGGCCACGGAACAGGTCAACCGACGGGGCGTGGCCGATGGCGACGAAGACACCGTCTGTGGCCAGTTCACGGGTTTCGTCGGTCTTGGTGTTTTTCAGCCGGACGCCGGTTACTCCCTTGGGCATGCCGCCGCCGAGGATCTCGTCCACGGCGTGATCCCAGACCACCTCGATCTTCGGGTGCTTGAACAGGCGCTCCTGCAGGATGCGTTCGGCGCGGAAGCTGTCGCGGCGATGCACCACAGTGACCTTGGAGGCGAGGTTAGCGAGGTAGAGCGCCTCCTCGACGGCGCTGTTGCCGCCGCCGACAACGACGACCTCGCGGCCCCGGTAGAAGAACCCGTCACAGGTCGCGCAGGCCGAAACGCCGGCACCCATGAACTCCTGTTCCGACGGAAGGCCGAGCCAGCGCGCCTGCGCGCCGGTGGCAATCACCAGCACATCGGCCAGGAACACCGTGCCGCTGTCGGCAACGGCGCGGAACGGACGCTTGGAGAGATCGACTTCGGTGATGGTGTCATGAATGAGCCGGGTGCCGACGTGCTCGGCCTGCAGCCGCATCTGCTCCATCAGCCAGGGGCCCTGGATCGGCTCGGCAAAGCCAGGGTAGTTCTCGACATCGGTCGTGATGGTCAACTGGCCGCCAGGCTGGATGCCGGCCACGAGCACGGGCTCCAGCATCGCGCGAGCCGCGTAGATCGCAGCGGTATAGCCGGCCGGGCCGGAGCCGATGATGAGGAGCTTTACGTGTTCGGTGGTCATGGCGATCCACTTTCTGTCATCGCCACCGGGCCTGTCATGGCTGGTGGTCGCTGTTGGTCTGGCCTGTGGCCTCGCGCTGCCGCATGGCGGTGCGAATGGCTGCGGCAATCTCTGGCGTGCTGTTCAGCGGCTCGTAGGTAGTGGTTTTCAAGGGCCCGGGGAAGGGGTGAACAATGCCCATTTCCGCCAGTCCAGACAAAAACATTCCAATCTTGGCGTGACCACCGCCGGGATGGAACACATGCACGGCGCGGCCGGTCGCCGCAGCCTCACCGATCATGTTGGTGCTGTCGGCGCTGACCACGACCGCCTCCGCCCGGCCGAGCATCGCGGCAAGCGGGTTGTCTCCAGTTCCGTCCCAGAAGAAATGGCCGCCAGTCTCGGCCATGTCGGTCAGGGCGCGCGCAAGCGCTGCCGGTGTACGCCGGGATGTCGTTATCATCAGGCGCGCGCCGATCCTGGCCCAGGCCTCGAGCCCGGCGATGAAGCGGCGAATGTCATCATCGGTGAAGCGATGGTGGCGGCTGTTGCCGCCCACGAGAACGGCGACGCGAGGGTGACCGACAGCGTCCAGCCTTGCATCGGGGGTGGCGCTGGCACGGGCAAGCCGGGCGGCGCTCAAGCGATGCGGGGCGGTCAGCGTGACCATGACATTGGGGCCGCGCAGCTTGTCGTGCTCGCTCACCCAGATGAAATCCGCCGCGTTGCAGCCGGTGCGTGGATCTTTGAGGAAAACGGTGAAGGTGTAGCCTTCGCTGATGCGCTTCAGCCGCTTGAGGTAGGGCACCGCGCGTCGCCCCGAGGCGATGGCGAGGCGGGGAAACGGCGGGGCAAGGGGGCTGCCGGGTTTCAGTTCGCTCTCGCGCGGATCAATCGGGCCGTGTGGCATGGCCCAGGAAAAAGGCGCGCGAGGCCGTACGATGCGGCGCTCATAGGCAAGCCCGAGGGCCTCGGCCACGCCGATGCACTGCGCCTCGTCGCCGGCCTTGCCGTCCGTCAGGATCCAGACGGGAGCCGCTGCCGACGAAATGGCAGTTTCAGGTTCTTTCTTATTCATCTCGGTTTTTGTTATAGTCTTGCAGAACCGCAAAAAAAATTTTACTTCCAGCCACATGTACGCGGGTAAGCCGGAGAGTCGCAAGGTCTTCAGCCGCTGGACAAGGTTGGCACTTTGCCGACCGGTTCAGGTCCGGAGCGCTGCCCGCTCTTATCGCTATGGAGAGTTTCTTGAAAGCACGGCTTGATGCCATTGATTGGCACATCCTGAAAGAACTGCAGCAGGACGGTCGCATGACCAACGTGGAGCTGGCGCGCCGTGTCGGGATTTCCGCTCCTCCTTGCCTGCGCCGCGTTCGGGCGCTGGAAGAAGCTGGTCTCATTCGCGGCTACCGGACGCTGCTGGACGAGAAGCAACTGGGCTATGAGGTGACCGCCTTTGCCATGGTCGGCCTGCACAGCCAGACGGAGAACGACCTGATTGCGTTCGAACAGACCGTCAACGGCTGGCCGATTGTGCGCGAGTGCTACATGCTGTCGGGCGAGGTGGATTTCCTGTTGAAATGCGTCGCCCCCGACCTTCAGACCTTCCAGACCTTCATTATCCGCGAGCTGACCGCAACGCCCAATGTGGACAGCGTGCGCACCGCCCTTACCATTCGCCGGACCAAGGACGAACCGATGGTGCCGATTGCGCGGTAGGTGTCGCAAAACAACGCTGCCGCTGCAAATTGACAATCTTTGCCAGTCGCTGCCAAAGTCTGCGGGTGTGATTGAAAGAGGTTGGCCATGGCGACGATGAATGTATCGCTTCCGGATGCCATGAAGGATTGGGTTGAGGCTCAGACGGTCTCGGGGCGTTATAGCAACGCGAGTGACTACGTGCGTGATCTGATCCGGCGCGACCAGGAGCGTTGCGGCAAGATTGCTCATATGCAGATGCTGGTTACAGAAGGTCTGGAAAGCGGCGTCAGTGACCAATCCATGGCCGATATCCTGAAGTCTGTTCGTCATCGCCTCCAGACTGACCCGTCTTCGGATGGCCTATAAGCTCACCCGCAAGGCAGCGGGCGATGTCACGGGGATTTTGATCGAGGGGACTGTGCAGTTTGGCGACGCGCAGGCTGCCCGCTATCATGGCCTGCTGGAAAGCGCCTTCGAACTGATTGCAGCCAATCCGTATCTAGCGCGTGAACGCCATGAGATAGATCCGCCTGTCCGAGTTTTTCCGGCCCACTCTCATCTGGTCATTTATGTCGTAGATGACCGCAGTGATATGCTGATCATTCGTGTGCGCCACGGGCGTGAGGACTGGAAGCAGAACCCATCAGGGGAATAGACGGTGAGGGCTTCTTGTCCCGGTCAGATAGGCTCGCAGGGCTTCAGTAACGACAGAATTGAGATTGATGCCGTGTCGGCGGGCATAGAGCATTGCCTGACGATGCAGCTCACGCCCTGGACGAATGTTGAAGCTGCCCTTCAGCGGTTCGTCCGGCTTGCGATTCTCTGATGCGCACAGCGCGAGATAGTCATCAACAGCCTCTTGGAATGCGATCTTCAGCCCGCGCGCGTCGTCGGCTTCGTAGGTCACCAGATCGCGGATGAACTCCAGCCGTCCATGCAGGACTTCATCTTCCGGGCTGAACTCGATTGAGCCGAGGTAGCCCTTGTACTCCAGCAATTGGCTCATATCAGACCGTCCTCCTTCAGAACGTTCAGGACAGCGTCGATCACATAGAGCTTCACAACCGGATCTGGATGCGGCTTGTGCAGCAAGATGGCGGGTGCCGTTTCGTGGACAAACCGACGGCGTGAGCCGCCTGTCTAGCCGGTCGCAGCTTCCCGGTACCCGAGGTTTTCAAGCAGCCGGACCAGTTCGTCCCAGGTGAAATCGCGTGGACGTCGCCTTAGTCGTTCGACCAGCTTGTCGCGTCGGGTCATGCGATGCCCTTCCAACATTTGGAAGAGGATAGCTTGATTGTTGCTTTCTGCAACTGATTTCAGTTGCGAATTATGGGTGAGCCGTTTGCTGTAAACAAAAATGCCCGCACAAGCTGCGGGCATTTTCATCAGGCATGTTCGCCAAACAAAACGGGATCAGAGGAAGCTGACGGCCTCGATCTCGTAGGAGCGCGAGCCGCCAGGTGCGGAAACCTCGACGCTGTCGCCAACGGTCTTGCCGATCAGCGCGCGGGCGATGGGCGAGGAAATCGAGATCCGGCCCTGCTTCACGTCGGCCTCGACGTCGCCGACGATCATGTATTTCTTGGCTTCCTCGGTGTCCTCATCGATCAGCGTCACGGTTGCGCCGAACTTGACCGTGGTCCCGGAGAGCTTGGAGACATCAATGATCTCGGCGCGGCCAAGCTTGTCCTCGAGTTCCGCGATACGGCCCTCGTTGTGGCTCTGGGCTTCTTTTGCCGCGTGATATTCAGCATTTTCCGACAGGTCGCCGTGCGCACGGGCCTCGGAAATCGCCTCAACGATCCGGGGCCGCTCGACCGACGTGCGCTCCTTCAGTTCCGTCTGCAGCATGGCATAGCCCGCAGCCGTCATCGGGATCTTTTCCATTGGTCCTGGACCTTCACGTACCATGGCCCGCACCGGAGGGCGCGGGCCTAAAGAACATAAAAACACAATCCAGCCGGACGTTTCAAGGTCCGGCTGAAGTGCGGATGAATTGAGCCTTAGCCGAAGTAGGACTGCAGGGGTCTAACTTCAAGGCCGCCGGTTTTATACGCCTCGATACCCTTGGCGGCCGCTACAGCCCCGGCGAGGGTCGTGTAGTAGGGCACCTTGTGCAACAGGGCAGCGCGACGCATCGAACGGCTGTCGGAGAGGGCCTGCGCGCCTTCGGTCGTGTTGAAGACGAGTTGGACCTCTCCATTCTTCACAGCATCAACGATGTGCGGGCGGCCTTCAAGCACCTTGTTGACCTTTGTGCAGGCAATTCCGTGCTCGACAAGGTAGCGCTGGGTGCCACTGGTCGCAATAATGCGGAAGCCAAGCCCTTCGAGACGGCGAACCGCATCCAGAACCCCGGCCTTGTCCTGGTCACGCATGGACACGAACACGGTGCCTTCCAGGGGGACGCCGGTGCCTGCGCCGATCTGAGACTTGGCGAAGGCCGAGGCAAACGAACCGTTCAGGCCCATGACTTCGCCCGTCGAGCGCATTTCGGGGCCGAGGATCGTGTCGACGCCCGGGAAACGGGCGAAGGGGAACACGGCCTCCTTTACAGCGACGTGCTCCAGAACCTTCTCGGTGAGACCAAAGGACGCAAGGCTCTCGCCTGCCATGACGCGGCTGGCGATCTTGGCCACCGGCACGCCGATGGTCTTGGCGACGAATGGCACGGTGCGCGACGCACGCGGGTTCACCTCCAGCACGAAGATCTCGCCGTCGCGGATCGCGTACTGGACGTTCATCAGGCCGCCGACTTCCAGCGCCTTGGCAAGGGCCACGGTCTGGCGCTTCAGTTCGTCGATCAGCTCGGCCGAGAGCGAGTAGGGCGGCAGAGAGCAGGCGCTGTCGCCGGAGTGGATGCCGGCTTCCTCAATGTGTTCCATGATGCCGCAGACAAAGACATCCTTGCCGTCGGACAGGGCGTCGACGTCAACTTCGATGGCGCCATCCAGATAGCGGTCGAACAGTAGCGGGTTGGTGCCCAGCAGCGTGTTGATCTGGCCGGTCTTGTCGTTCGGATACTTGGCGCGGATTTCGCCCGGCACCAGCTCCGGCAGCGTGCCGAGCAGATAGGAGTTCAGCGCTTCCTCGTCCCGGATGATCTGCATGGCGCGGCCACCCAGCACGTAGGACGGGCGCACCACGAGCGGCAGGCCAAGCTGCGCGGCGATCAGGCGGCCCTGTTCGACCGAGTAGGCGATGCCGTTCTGCGGCTGCTTCAGGCCGATCTTGGTCAGGAGGCGCTGGAAGCGGTCGCGGTCTTCGGCCAGGTCGATCATGTCCGGCGAGGTGCCGAGGATCGGCACGTCGGCCTTGACCAGCGCCTGCGCCAGCTTCAGCGGCGTCTGGCCACCGAACTGCACGATCACGCCATGCAGCGTGCCGTTGGACTGTTCGACGCGCATGATTTCCAGCACGTCTTCCGGGGTCAGCGGCTCGAAGTACAGCCGGTCCGACGTGTCGTAGTCGGTCGAGACGGTCTCCGGGTTGCAGTTGACCATGATCGACTCATAGCCGGCCTCTTCCAGCGCAAAGGCGGCGTGGCAGCAGCAATAGTCGAACTCGATTCCCTGGCCGATGCGGTTCGGGCCACCACCCAGGATCACGACCTTCTTGCGATCCGACGGCATGGCCTCACTGACCGGAGCGCCCGCGAACGGGGTCTCGTAGGTCGAGTACATGTAGGCGGTCGGCGAGGCGAACTCGGCCGCGCAGGTGTCGATGCGCTTGTAGACCGGATGCACATTCAGCTCGGCGCGGCGCTTGGCAACCGCGTCGGCATCAAGGCCGGCCAGCGAGCCGAGGCGGGCGTCGGAGAAGCCCATCGCCTTCAGGCTGCGCAGCATTTCGGCGGTCTGCGGCAGGCCGTGTGCGCGCACCTTCGCTTCGGTGTCGATGATGCCGGCGATCTGCTCCAGGAACCAGGGATCGATCCCGCAGATGGCGTTGATCTGCTCGATCGACAGACCCATCCGCATCGCCTGCGCCACGTTCAGCAGCCGGGTCGGGGTCGGCGTGGAGATGGCCGCGCGGATCGCGTTCTGGTCATCGCCCTGGCCGAGCCCGGGGATCTCGACTTCATCAAGGCCGGTCAGGCCGGTCTCGAGGCCGCGCAGGGCTTTCTGAAGGCTTTCCTGGAAGGTGCGGCCGATGGCCATCACTTCACCAACCGACTTCATCGCCGTGGTCAGCGTCGGCTCGGAGCCCGGGAACTTTTCGAAGGCGAAACGCGGGATCTTGGTGACGACATAGTCAATGGTCGGCTCGAAGGACGCCGGCGTCGCGCCGCCGGTGATGTCATTCTCCAGTTCATCCAGCGTATAGCCGACCGCAAGCTTGGCGGCGATCTTGGCAATCGGGAAGCCGGTTGCCTTGGAGGCGAGCGCAGACGAACGCGACACGCGCGGATTCATCTCGATGACGACCAGGCGGCCGGTCTCGGGGCTGACAGCAAATTGCACGTTCGAGCCACCGGTTTCGACGCCGATCTCGCGCAGCACCGCAATCGAGGCGTCGCGCATGATCTGGTATTCCTTATCGGTCAGCGTCAGCGCCGGCGCGACCGTGATGGAGTCCCCCGTATGCACGCCCATCGGATCGATGTTCTCGATGGAGCAGATGATGATGCAGTTGTCCGCCTTGTCGCGGACCACTTCCATCTCATACTCCTTCCAGCCAAGCAGGCTTTCGTCGATCAGGATCTGGCCGACAGGAGAGGCATCGATGCCGGAGCGCGCGATGGTCTCGAATTCCTCGCGGTTGTAGGCCACGCCGCCGCCGGTGCCGCCAAGCGTGTAGGCCGGACGGATGATGGCCGGCAGGCCGATCTCGTCGAGGGCCTTCATGGCTTCCATGAAGCCGGCGTTGCGGTCATAGCCGGTGATCTTGCCATTGGCATCGCGGATCGCAGGGGACGAAGCGATCGACGCGCGCGGGTTTTCCAGACCGATGGCATCCATCGCCGCACGGAATTTCTCGCGGTCTTCAGCCTTTTCGATCACGTCGGCGCGGGCACCGATCATCTCGACGCCAAACTTCTCCAGCACGCCGTCGCGCTCCAGATCGAGCGCGCAATTCAGCGCGGTCTGGCCGCCCATGGTCGGCAGCAGCGCGTCCGGCCGCTCCTTCTCGATGATGCGTGCGACGACTTCCGGGGTGATCGGCTCGATATAGGTCGCATCTGCCAGATCCGGGTCCGTCATGATCGTCGCCGGATTGGAGTTCACGAGGATGATTCGATACCCTTCCTCACGCAGGGCCTTGCACGCCTGTGTGCCCGAGTAGTCGAACTCGCAGGCCTGGCCGATGACAATCGGGCCGGCGCCGATGATCAGGATGGAGGAAATGTCTGTGCGTCTGGGCATCGTGGCTCGCATCGTCCCGCCGCCGCGCCTTGAAGCGCGGGCGTGAGGGCTCGTCCAAGAGGATTACATTGGTGGCTGAGTGCGCCTTATAGGCAATAGAACGCCGGGATGGAACCCCGGATTGCCATCAATCCAGATCCGCAGGCAATTGACCGTCCAGCGGCGGCGCGGGCAGCAGGGCCTGGCGGGTGCTGATGCCATCGAAGTCTCCCACACCCTGGGACAGGGCATAGCAGGCGAGGCGCACTGATTTCGGGATTTCCACCGGCCTGCCGTCACGATGGCCCTTCTCGTAATACTGGATCATGCGCTTCTTGAGGCCGAGCCGTTCTGCCGCTTCCTTTTGTTTCAACCCCAGCGCCCGGCGCCAGTCGCGGAACTGGTCCGGTGTCATCATGGGTGGGCGAGGTGTCTTCTTGAGGTCGGCCATCGTCATCTGTCCTGCGGGTGCCCCTGGCACTGGCTGGCTCTTCTTAGCATTGCTGAGATGACGAACCAAACCCCCAATTATTTGCCAGCTATTGGATTGGCGGCGGCGGGGCGATGTTGCGGCGGCGTATGCAGACAGTTTGAGCAAATCCGTTAACGATCCCGAAAGGCTGCCGTTTCAAAGGTTCATTTACCATCGCCCGGCTTCGCGAAAGCCGATATAGAAACTGCCATCATGGAGTGTGTGGCGGTTGCTGCGGGAACATTCCAACCAAGTTGCAGGACTGGATGGTGGCGGACGGAGCAGACGGCGAGCGTGCCCGCAAAAGCGGCGAACAGATCGGCGACAGCGCGCAGATCTATGGCAGCGTGCTGAAGGCGCTGGCGCTGCACCTGCACCGCCATAGCCTGTCGCTTGAGGATGTCAGCCGGAAAGCCGGGGTCACCCTGCCGCCGACAGCGGTGATCTTTTCCCGCTTTTTTGCGCTCGGTGACTTTGCGCATCTGCTTGAACAATCCGCGAAGCTGCTCAATGACGACTACATCGGCCTGCGATTTGGAGGGCTGACCGACAGCGGGCCTGTCCATCCGCTGATGCTGGCTATCGGCTATGCGCCAACGCCGCGCATCGCGCTTGAGGTCATCGCGGAGCATCATCGCTCCCTGATCGATCTGACGGATTGCGCGACTCGGATCGGGCCGCGCAAGATGGAGCTCGTCTGGCGTATGTCACCACGCATTGTGCTGCAGGATCAATTGGTCGACCGGATTTCCGGAGCTCTGGCTATCCTTCTTGGCAACGTGCTTGGTCCTGAGATCATGCGCCAGGTCGAGTTCCAACTGGCTCGGCCGCGTCCTGCGGATATGAAGCTTCATCGTCAGGTGTTTGGCTCGTCGATCCTTTTCGACGCGGACGAGAACGGCGTGAGCTTGCCGGTGGAACTGGCCGAACGCGCCCTGCCAAAACATGAACCGGCCCTGTTTGCAGCGCTCGTCGAACTGGCGCAGCGCCGGATTGCCGACCGGCAAGCCGTGACCGGGGTTGCCGGACTGGTTTGCGAGGAAATCGCAGCAAACCTCGCCAAGTCGGATCTTACCCTGGATACGGTGGCGCGGACGCTTGGCATGAGCCCGCGGGTCCTGCAGCGCCGCCTGTCGGAGCAAGGCGAGACCTTCCAGGATCTTTATGATCTGGTCCGCAAGGAGGCGGCGACTGATCTCCTGCGCAACACCGGCCTGCCGATCTCCGAAATCGCCTTCCGGCTCGGATTTGCAGCGGTCGGCAATTTTACGAGGGCGGCGAAGCGGTGGTTCGGCGCAGCACCCAGCCAGTGGCGCCAGGAAAAAGGGTAGGCACTACGGGCTCAGTCCAACTTGGCCTCGGGCAAAGCGATGCGGTTATCCGCCCCTAGGCTTGCGGCGCTGTCGCAAAAACGACATGTTGCCGGATATTTTGTCAAATGATTGGCGATGAAAACGATCTCACTTGTGTTTCTGATTGTTTCCATTTCCTTTCCAGAAGTTCCACCGATAGCTGTTCAGCAAATGCATAGGTGGTCCTACAGATATGTATACCATTTTTTCTTAGGGCCTACTTTCGACAAACCTTCCGTAAGTTCTGTGAAGCGTTCTGTATTCAAAGTTATTTAATTATCGATAAAAGCTATTGGATCATATATTCCCTTGTTCCTTCTGGCGGAATAGCGAAAACTGCAACGGAAAGCCGGTTGGTGATGTTGGTTAAAGCGACGCATCAACACGAAATAACATTTCGCGACTTGAAAATCTGTGCGTGAAGCGCAAAAAATGGCGCGAAGTGAGAAGAAAAATACAAAAACTGGTGTAATAGTACGGTTGTTGAACAAATCGAGCCCCCGCATCCACGCGACTGAAAACGCATCTAGCGTTCTCGAGTCGAATGTCGGGTGGGGGTAACATATGTGCGTGTTAGTGCCGCCGGGTCGGAATAGGTGGGAGACCGACCCAGCGGATACACATATGGCTCGTGGTTCATCTTCGCTTCAACCACCGGGCAAGACTCGACCATGAACAGTTTAGCGACAAACATCGTTGTCGTCCCTGATATCGCAGGGCCGGTCATCGACGATGAAAACGACACCAAGCTTCTTGCCATCTCCGAGATGTCGGAGCTGTTTTCCGTGACCCTGCGCACGCTGCGCTTCTATGAGGAAAAGGGGTTGATCAACCCCGTCCGCAAGGGGGCACGCCGTTTCTATTCCCGCCGTGACGTCGGCCGGATGCGTGTCATTCTGCAAGCCAAGAAGATCGGCCTGACCCTGACCGAGATCCGCCGGGTCATCAAGTTGGTCGAGGGCACTGTGCCGCGTCGGCAGCAACTTGAAGAGCTGCGCACCATCTGTGGTGCCCAGCAGGAGATGCTGAAAGAACAGCATGCCCTGCTGCAGGAGCAGGTCGCGGAAGTTGACCACGTGCTCAACTCGCTCGACAAGCTGATCCCCGTCTCCTGACGCCGGCAACGCGACATGACAAGGAAGCCCGGCCTATGGTCCGGGCTTTTTTGTTGGCGGCAGATCACCTGTACTGGTGGGAATGCGAACAAAAAGCCCGGCACTTGGCCGGGCTTTCGTTTGTCAGTTGAAGACGCTGCCTCAATGCGCCGCCTTGCGGGCGCGCATCAGGTCGGTGAAGCGCTGGAACAGGTAATGGCTGTCGCGCGGACCGGGCGAGGCTTCCGGATGGTACTGCACCGAGAACACCGGCTTGTCCTTTAGCCGGATGCCGCAGTTCGACCCGTCGAACAGCGAGACATGCGTTTCTTCCACGTCGGCTGGCAGGCTGTCGCGGTCAACAGCAAAGCCGTGGTTCATCGAGGTGATCTCGACCTTGCCTGTGGTGTGATCATGCACCGGGTGGTTGGCGCCGTGGTGGCCCTGGTGCATCTTCACCGTCTTGCCGCCAAGGGCGAGGGCGAGCATCTGGTGGCCGAGGCAAATGCCGAAGACAGGCAGGCCGCTGTCGACCAGCTTGCGGATCGCGGGCACCGCGTAGTCGCCGGTTGCTGCCGGATCGCCGGGGCCGTTTGACAGGAACACACCATCCGGCTTGAGGGCGAGGATGTCGTCTGCCGACGTGCTGGCGGGCACCAGCGTCACCGCGCAGCCGGCTTCTGCCAAGAGGCGCAGGATGTTGCGCTTGACGCCATAATCGATGGCAACAACCTTGAACTCGGCCTCGGTCGAACCCCGTTCGCCGTAGCCTTCGTTCCAGACCCAGGCGGTCTGGGTCCAGGACTGGCTCTGGCCGCTGGTCACGTCCTTGGCCAGATCCATGCCTTCGAGACCGGGCCAGGCCGCGGCCTGTGCCTTCAGCGCGTCGACGTCGAACTTGCCTTCCGGATGGTGGGCAATCACCGCGTTCGGCACGCCGAGATCGCGGATGCGGGCTGTCAGCGCCCGGGTGTCGATACCCGAGATGCCGATGATGCCGCGCGCCTTCAGCCAGTCGTCAAAGCGGCGGGCCGAGCGATAGTTGGACGGGTTGGTCACGTCCGCCTTCAGCACGGCGCCACGCACGCCGGAGGCGGAGGCCATATTGATGGTTTCGATGTCTTCCTCGTTGACGCCGACATTGCCGACATGCGGGAAGGTGAAAGTCACGATCTGCCCGGCGTAGGATGGATCGGTCAGGATTTCCTGGTAGCCGGTGATGGCTGTGTTGAAGCACACCTCGGCAACGGCCTCGCCGGTGGCGCCAAGGCCCTGTCCTTCGATCACTGTCCCATCGGCCAGCACCAGAAGCGCCGTGGCAGGCGGAATGGCCCACGCGTCTGCGGTCGTCATGTCTTGCTTTCTCGGTGTTGTTGATGACATCATCGGGCACAGCAGGCCCGTCAGCACGCCTTGCGAGCGCAGCCGGGGCCAGCGGGAGCCCTCATGCTTCAAGAGCGGGAATGTAGGCCAAGGACCGGCCTCGGTCAACTGTGCTTTCCGCTTATAAAAATCAGTGAAATCAACTGCTTGGTAGTGGCGTCATTGCTTTATGGCGGCAATCTGGCTATTTTGGCTTCGGCTTGGGGTCAGGTCGTGGTGGGGACTTGTCATGCGGGAACACATCAGCGCCTCGTTGAAGGAGGCGCTTGAAAACGGCGACAAGCGCCGTGCAGCAACGCTGCGCCTGATCCTTGCGGCGATCAAGGATCGGGAAGCTGCTGCGCGTGAAACGGGGCGCGACGGGGTGCCGGACGAGGAGGTTCACGACTTCCTGCGCCGCATGCTGGCGCAGCGCCAGGAGTCTCGCCGGGCCTTCGAGGAGGCCGGCCAGATCGATCTTGCGCAGCAGGAGGAAGACGAAAGCGACATCATTCGCGAGTTCCTGCCGCCGCAGATGGATGACGATGACATGCGGCGGATCTGCGCCGAGACCATCGAGGCGATCGATGCGGCTGGCCTGCGCGACATGGGGCGGTGCATGGCGGCGCTGAAGGAGCGCTATCCCGGCCAGATGGATTTCGTGCAGGCCTCATGCCTGGTGAAAGACCTGCTGCGCAGCCCTGTGCCCGATCAGGAGACGTGATCCGCGCCTGATCCAGAGCCGGAGAGTTCCGGCTGCCATGCGGTCGGCCTTCGGGGATCGGAGGTTCATGGCATATTGGACGGCTGGGATCTCTTGCTGTAAGACCCTGCCACTTCCTATGTTACACTGTCACATGATGCGGACTGTGAGCTGTGCCGGCTTCCGGTGCCGTGCGGCCGCCATATCTGTGATTTTTACAAACAACATCCGCAGTGGCGCTATGGCCGTGAGCGGTAGGCAGACCGATGCGCTTCGACACTCGCTTGCTCGATGAAATCAAGGCCCGTCTGTCCCTGTCGGACATTGTCGGACGGCGGGTGTCCTGGGACCGGCGCAAGACCCAGCCCGGCAAGGGAGATTTCTGGGCCTGCTGTCCCTTCCACCAGGAAAAGAGCCCCAGCTTTCACGTCGATGACCGGCGCGGGCGCTACAAGTGTTTTGGCTGTGGAGCCTCGGGCGATCATTTCCGCTTCTTGACGGATACCGAGGGGCTGAGCTTTCCCGAAGCCGTCGAGCGTCTCGCCGATCAGGCCGGGGTCGCGTTGCCAGCTCCCGATCCGCATGCGGCACGACAGGAGACGAAGCGGGCCGGTCTTGCCGAAGTCTGCGAGATGGCCGCGCGCTTCTTCCAGATGGAGTTTGCCGGTCCACGCGGTGAGGCTGCGCGCGCCTATGTGCAAAAGCGCAAGCTGGCGCCCGTCACCTTGTCGGAATTCCGCTTCGGATTTGCACCCGACAGCCGCGATGCCCTGAAGAAATTCCTCACGGCGCAGGGCGTCGACGAGCCGCTGATGATCGAGGCTGGCCTGGCGATCAAGCCCGAAGATGGCCGTCCGTCTTATGACCGGTTCCGGGGCCGCCTGATGATCCCGATCCATGACGACCGGGGCCGGGTGGTGGCCTTTGGCGGCCGCACGCTCGATCCGGACGGGCAGCCGAAGTATCTCAATTCCCCGGAGACACCGCTGTTCCACAAGGGAAACATGCTGTTCAACGTGCACCGGGCGCGCGAGCCGGCCTACAAGTCCGGCCAGGCGGTGGTGGTCGAAGGCTATCTCGATGCCATCGCCCTGTGGCAGGCGGGTATTCGCCATGTGGTTGCGACCCTCGGCACTGCCTTCACCGAAGAGCAGGTGATGCGGCTGTGGAAACTGGCGCCAGAGCCGGTGGTTTGTTTTGACGGCGACGCTGCGGGGATCGCAGCCGCGCACCGTGCGATTGATCGCATCTTTCCGGTGCTCAAGTCCGGCTACTCTTTCCAGTTCTGCTTCCTGCCGGACGGACAGGATCCCGACGATCTGGTCAAGGCGCGGGGGCTGGATGGCTTTCTTGAGGAAGTCGCCAAGGCGCAACCTTTGTCGGAGGCGATCTGGGAACGGGAAGTTTCCGCCGCGAACCTCGACACGCCCGAGCGCAAGGCGGCGCTGGAGAAGCGCTTCGAGGACCTGATCGGCGGCATCCGCGACGAGCGCGTCCGTCGCCGGTACCAGCTCGACCTGCGCCTGAAGCTGTCGAACCTGTTTTTCGAGCAGGCGCGGCGCAAGCGCTTTGCCGGCGCAAATGGCGGTCAGGGCGGCGGAGCCGGTTTCGGCAACGCAGGCAGCGGGGCGGGGACATCGAACGGCCTCATCTCCACCGATCCGGGCGGTCGTGTCATCGCTGCGCCGAAAGGCACGATGTTCGGCACCGAACGGCTGATCTGTGGCTTGTGTGTGCGCTATCCCCATCTTCTCGACCGGCATATCGAACGGGTGGCCCGGCTCGGCTTCTCCGATGCGCTGCATGCCCGCTTCCGTAACGAGATCTGCCGTGTCGCCACGGATTTCGACAAGCTGTCCGTGGCTGATTTCTATGAGAGCCTGGACGACACGTTCTACCAGATCCTGGGCGAGGTGATGCGCGACGGGGCCCCGGACGGCGAGCGCGGTGGCGGCACTGGTCTTGGCAGCTTCTCCGAACTGGCCCAGCGGTTCCCGTTGCTGCGCAAGGATCCGCCGGATGACTTTATCGAAGCGGTGTTCCTGCATTTTCTCGACAGTCTGGAACTGATCGCGCTGGAGCGGGAACTGAAGCTGGAACTGGACCATGCGGAAGTCGAACTGGATGAGGGCGCGTGGAACCGGATCCGGGGCCTGACGCAGGATCTGGCACGGCGGCGCGAGGAGTGTGCGCGCGACGAGGCAGAACTCGCTGAGCGGGCAAAGAAACTGCGCAGTGCGCCAGCGATGGCGGTTGCCGGCTCGCATTAGGGGCGCCATATGCCTGAATAGGGGCGATCAGCGTTTACGAAACAGGGTGTTTTATTGCAAATCGCATTGACTGGCGGCGAATCACACTTGCGAATCACATGCGTCGAGCTAAATAGGGAGAATCAGTCAGCTCACCCGGCTCCGAATGGCATGCGACCACGGACAGCTCAGCGAGACGTAGCTGCGATATCTCGATGTTTGGCCCGGCGGGCCGTCTGACCGGCGGCCTTGCGGGAACGGGTTTGGTCAGCCGGACGCCAGGGAGCGGAATTCGGCAACCAGACCTTACGGTTAAGTGGGACTTAAGGGACAGGCATTACAACCCGAATCATCAACCG
The DNA here is from genome assembly GCF_003012935.1 of Pannonibacter carbonis. Classification (GTDB taxonomy): domain Bacteria; phylum Pseudomonadota; class Alphaproteobacteria; order Rhizobiales; family Stappiaceae; genus Pannonibacter; species Pannonibacter carbonis. Next base: position 81,502 of record NZ_PUDR01000015.1, read on the forward strand.
GTCCCCGGGCGCTGCGCCAGCGGCAGCGCGCCTGGCGGATTTCGCGGCAGCGAGGCGGATCGAGTTCGGACATGCGGGCGCGACGCCGTGGCACTGCGGCGGTTCTGGAGCAGACAATGGTAGCTAAGGCAACACAGACGGAAGAAGCACAGGAAACGGCAGCAGAGGGGCAAGACGGCCCGCTGCTCGACCTTTCCGATGCCGCCGTCAAGCGCATGATCAAGGTCGCGAAAAAACGCGGCTATGTCACCTACGACGAACTGAATGAAGTGTTGCCGTCAGAGCAGGTGTCTTCGGAGCAGATCGAGGACACGATGTCCATGCTCTCCGACATGGGCATCAACGTGATCGACAGTGACGAGGTCGAGGAAGCCCAGGTCGACGACGCCGAAGAAGGCGGCGAACTGGTTCCCGCCGCACCGACGGCGCTGGCGAAGGCAAGCTCCACCCGCGAGCCGACCGACCGCACCGATGACCCGGTGCGCATGTATCTGCGCGAGATGGGCTCCGTCGAGCTTTTGTCGCGCGAAGGCGAAATCGCCATCGCCAAGCGCATCGAGGCCGGCCGCGAGGCGATGATCGCCGGTCTGTGCGAAAGCCCGCTGACGTTCCAGGCCATCATCATCTGGCGCGATGAACTGAATGAAGGCAAGGTTCTGCTGCGCGACATCATCGACCTTGAGGCAACCTATGCCGGCCCCGATGGCCGCGGTGGCCCTGTGGTCGGCGAAGGCGAGGAAGAAGAGGCTGAACTCGACGACGACGGCGCTCCGAAGCGCGCGCCGGCCGGCGAGGAAGCGCCGCGCTCCGGCGCGGAGGGCGAGCGTCCGGCCGAGGAAGGCGAGGAGGAAGAGGACGAGTTCGAGTCCAACGTTTCCCTGTCCGCCATGGAAGCCGAGCTGAAGCCACAGGTTCTGGAAACCTTCGACCGGGTTGCCGACAGCTACAAGAAACTGCGCCGGCTGCAGGACCAGCTGGTGGAAAACAAGCTGGCCAACAAGACCCTGTCGCCGAGCCAGGAGCGCCGCTACAAGAAAATCCAGGAAGAGCTGGTTGCTGACGTCAAGAGCCTGTCGCTGAACCAGAACCGCATCGATGCGCTGGTCGAGCAGCTCTATGACATCAACAAGCGCCTGATGGGCTACGAAGGCCGCCTGCTGCGCCTCGCCGACAGCTACGGCGTCGATCGCACCGACTTCCTCAAGCAGTATCAGGGCGCCGAACTCGACCCGAACTGGCTGCGCAAGGTAGCGAACCTTGCGACCCGTGGCTGGAAGAACTTTGTCGGCAAGGAGAAGGACACCATCCGCGAGCTGCGGCAGGAGATCCAGACGCTGGCAACCGAGACCGGTCTCGAGATCATTGAGTTCCGCAAGATCGTCTCCATGGTCCAGAAGGGCGAGCGCGAGGCGCGCATCGCCAAGAAGGAAATGGTGGAAGCGAACCTGCGCCTCGTGATCTCCATCGCCAAGAAGTACACGAACCGCGGCCTGCAGTTCCTCGATCTCATCCAGGAAGGCAACATCGGCCTGATGAAGGCCGTGGACAAGTTCGAGTACCGCCGCGGCTACAAGTTCTCGACCTACGCCACCTGGTGGATCCGGCAGGCGATCACTCGTTCGATCGCCGACCAGGCCCGCACCATCCGCATCCCGGTGCACATGATCGAGACGATCAACAAGATCGTCCGCACCTCGCGCCAGATGCTGCACGAGATTGGCCGCGAGCCGACCCCGGAAGAACTGGCCGAAAAGCTGCAGATGCCGCTGGAAAAGGTCCGCAAGGTCCTGAAGATCGCCAAGGAGCCGATCTCGCTCGAAACCCCGATCGGCGACGAGGAAGATTCTCACCTCGGCGACTTCATCGAGGACAAGAACGCGGTCCTGCCCATCGATGCGGCGATCCAGTCGAACCTGCGCGAGACGACCACCCGCGTCCTCGCCTCCCTCACCCCGCGTGAAGAGCGCGTGCTGCGCATGCGTTTCGGCATCGGCATGAACACCGACCACACGCTGGAAGAAGTCGGTCAGCAGTTCTCGGTCACCCGCGAACGTATCCGCCAGATCGAAGCCAAGGCCCTGCGCAAGCTCAAGCACCCGAGCCGGTCGCGCAAGCTGCGGAGCTTCCTGGACAGCTGAGGCGGGTCGCAAGCGCGATATCTTGGAAGGCCGGTCCTCGCGACCGGCCTTTTTTGTTGATCGACGTCGGCACTTAACAAGCCCTCTCCAAGGTCATCTCCCCTCGTGCGGGGATCCATGCAGCCTCCGGCCCCTCGTCGCTCCTGCGCAGGCAGGAGCCCAGTAATCGGGGCGCGCATTGGCTAGTCGAGGCGCTGCATAGCAAAACAGTGTCTGGTGGTTACTGGGCTCCTGCCTGCGCAGGAGCGACGAGAGCACGGTGGCATCCCCAAGTCCCTTCAGCCGTCATTCCATCCCCCCGTTGCGCAGGCATGTGCGGTCAGCCACAAACCCTGCCGATACCCCCCCAGTGGATAACTCGCACCCGCGTGGCCATCACCATTCCCGCTCCCATTTCGCCGCATTTGTCAGTATGCATCAGCGCATGGAACAGGAGCGGGTCACTGGTGTTGCGCGGTTTGGGGGAGCTATCGGGCTGTCCGTGCTGCTGCATGTCGCGATCGTCGGTGTCATCCTGGCCGGTGCGCCCGATGTGCTGCCGCCGAGCCGGGAGCCGGTGGTCGAGGTGACGCTCGTCGAGCCGCCCGCGCCCGAAACGAAGCCCGAACCCAAGCCAGAGCCTGAAAAGCCGGAACAGAAGCTGGACCTGGCCGAGCTGCTCGCCAAGCCGGAGCTGGACCTGAAGCTCGAAGCTGAGCAGCCAGCCACTCCGCCACCGCCGCCTACACCGGAGGCCGCGGCGCCTGAGCCCCAGCCTGCTCCCCCGCCGCCGGAACCAGAACCAGAACCAGAACCAGAACCAGCGCCAGAGCCAGAACCGGAACCCGCACCCGAGCCAGAAAAAGCACCTGAGCCGGCCCCGGCTTCCCCGCCTGCTGCGGCACAGGATCAGCCGCCGCAGCCCTTGCCCGTGCTTGTTCCCGTCGTCGAGTTTGGCGAGGAGGACAGCGGACCTGAGGCGGCGGCGGACGGCAGCGCCACGGAGAAGGCGGAGGTGACCGCCGACACCAGCGCGCCCGCAGAGGCCGAGGCTCCGGCCGGTGGCGGTGCTGGCGACGGCGGCACGCAGGACAACGCGCCGTCCGGGCAAGAACAGACCGCGGATGCGACGGAGCCTGCCAGCGCGGCTGTCCCTGAGGTGGCCGATCCGGTGCCGCCGGCCGAACCGGCCGCTGCAGTCGCGGCGGAAGCGCCGGCCGAGGTGCCGGCCGCTGCGCCGCAGGCGTCTGACATCGCAGCGCTGGTGGCCACGGCGGGCGACACGCCGGAAGTCGCCCCGCCGGCCCCCGGTGAGCCTGAGCTGGCCGCTCCGGCGGAAACGGATGCCAATGCCGACCTGCCAGCCTCCGTCCTCACCGGCCCGCTGGTGGCCAAGGCACCGCCGCGTCCCAAGCCGCAGCAGCTGGCAAAGGTCGAACCTGAAGCTCCGCCCGGCGCAATTCGTCCAGGGCGCGGCAAGGGCACGGGCACCGGAACCGGCGATGGTTCCGGGCCTGGCAGCGGGTCATCAACCTTGGGCAATCTGAAGCCCAGCCGGCGGCTGTTCTCGAACACCCTGTCGGGGGATTCCCGCGCCAAGACCGCCATGCGCGGCATGCCGCGCGAGATGCGGGCCGACGTCCTGTGCATGACGGAGCTTCGCGCCCAGCTGACCGATGCCTCACCGGCCTACCGGCCGGAAGTGCTGCCAACTTTCCGCCTGAAGACCGGGAATGTGCTGGCGACAGACCGGGCCGGGTTCCGCGCCGGCGGCTACTGGTACAACGTCGCCTTCCGCTGCGAGCTGGACGAGGACATCACCAAGGTGAAGTCCTTCGCCTTCGAGGTGCGCGGCGCCGTGCCACCCGGCGAATGGGCCGCCCGCGGCTTCCCGAGTTTCTAGGCGGATCCGGCGTTCCGGCCTGGGTCGGCGCGTTTTGTAGCAACATTCTCCTGATACAAGAAAGCGGTATGTTTCGAGCGTGTTAGGCCGCAGATGGCCGAATCAGGAGGCTCCCATGGGCAGCATTGAGGCCACCGCCAAGCCCCGCTCCGTGCAGGGCTATATCGATGAGGCGCCCGTGTGGGCTGATGGCACGCCGGTCAGGGCAGCGGTCATGACCGCGATGCAATGGCGGATCTGGGGGCTGGCGGCGGCCGGCAAGTTCTTCGAGGGGCTGGTCGTCTTCATGACCGGCGTTGCCCTGCCACTGATGGCCAGGGAGTTCAGCCTTGACGCCACCGGCTACGGCCTGGTCAGCGCCGCCACGCTTTTCGGCATCCTGATCGGGGCAACCCTACTGGGCGGGTTGTCGGACCTCTTTGGTCGCCGCCGTCTGTTCATCGTCGAGATGCTGCTGTTCATCGGCTTTCTGGCCCTTTTGGCCGGCGCGCCGAATTTCGTCATCGTGCTGATCGCCCTGTTTGGCCTTGGTATCGCGCTCGGCTGTGATTATCCGACAGCGCATCTCATCATTTCAGAGAGCATTTCGTCGGAGGCACGCGGGCGGATGGTGCTGGCTGCCTTTGCCTTTCAGGCTGTCGGCGCATTGTGCGGCACAGCCCTTGCCTATTTCGTCCTGACCTATCACCCGCAGGTTGATGCCTGGCGCTGGATGTATGGCCTCGTCATCCTGCCGGCGACCGTCGTTGTCATCGGGCGGTTCTTCATTCCCGAGAGCCCGCACTGGCTGCTGGAAAAGAACCGTCTGCAAGAGGCCGAGCAGGCGCTGCGCCGTCTGCTGAAACGCGATCCGGCCTATCCGAGGGCGACACCGCTGCTCGGCAAGGCAGCGGAGCTGGCACAAGACGCCAAGAAAGGCAGCAAGGTCCTGTGGGCGCTGTTTTCAAATCGCAAGGCGCGGCGCGCCACCATTCTGGCTTCGGTGCCCTGGTTCCTGCAGGATCTTGGCACCTATGGCATCGGCATTTTCACTCCCGTGATCCTCGCAACCGCGCTGGGGCATGCGCCCGGTCATGCGGCCAATCTCGCGGACCTGCTGCAGGATGACTTGCTGGCAGCAGAAGGTGCCGCACTGATCGATGCGCTGCTGATCGTCGGCATCCTGTTTGCCGTGCTGCTGGCCGACCGCTTCGGCCGGATCAAGTTGCAGGTTGTCGGGTTCCTCGGTTGTGCGGTCGGGCTCTTCATCGCGACGCTCAGCGACAATGTCAGCCCGTCGATGCAGGTGCCGATGATTGTCGCTGGCTTCATGATCTTCAATTTCATGACCAATCTCGGGCCCAATGCGCAGACTTACCTTATCGCCGGCGAGGTGTTCCCGACCCGATACAGGGCGGTTGGAGCCGGCTTTGCTGCCTCCGTTGCCAAGATTGGCGCGGTGCTGACGGCGTTCCTGTTCCCGACACTGCTTGCAACGGTCGGAAAGGACCCGCTGCTGTTCGGTCTGATCGCCGCCTCGCTGCTCGGCGCCTGGGTCACCTTTGCCTTCCGGATCGAGACCAACGGCGTGTCACTCGAAACGCTCGACGCCGATGAGGACAGGACCTGATCTCAACAAGGCCAGGGGCGGCTCAGCCGAGCTGCTGGCGGATGGCCCGCAGGAACAGCCTTGCGCCAAGCTCGATCAGGTCATCGGGGAAATCATAGTCGGGATTGTGCAGCGCCGGACGCGTCTCGCCCGCGCCCAGGAACACCATCGCGGAGGGGCAAAGGGCACGGAAGCGGCCAAAGTCTTCCGAGGGACGCAAGGGCAGGGATCCTGCCGACCAGGCGATCCCCTCGGCATCCAGCGCCGCGCCAAGCGCTGCGACAGCGTCGGGTGCGTTCTCGCAGTGGTGGAAGATGTCGTGATAGCTGAAGCTGAGGCCGAGCCCGAAGCGGTTGGCGGCGTCTTGTGCCAATTGTTCCGCGTCATGGCACAGCGCGGCCATGCCGGCATCCGTCTGCGTGCGCAGCGTGGCCCAGATCTCGCCATCGCCGGGGGCAATGCCGAAGGCTTTCTCGCCCAGCCAGGCATGCGTCACCGTGACAAGCCGGAAGTCGGGATCGCTCTGCGCCCCCCGGGAGAGGCGCGACAGGGCCGGCATCAGCTCCGCCAGCGCCGGCATGGGCGAAGTTCCGGTTTCCGGCTGCGAGGCATGCGCCGTCTTGCCGGCAAACCGAAGGCGAAGACCACGGGAGGCGCAATTGACCGGCCCGGCTTTCAACTCAGCCTTGCCGATGGCAAGACCGGGGATGTTGTGCAGCGAGAGGGCGAGATCGGGGCGCAGTTCTGCAAAGGCCGGATCGGCTATCACGGCGGCCGCGCCGGAGCCGTCCTCTTCCGCAGGCTGGAACAGCAGCACCACGCGTCCGCGCGCCGGCCGGCTGCGCGCCAGCCCCATCGCGACGGCTGTCAGGATCGTCGTATGGCCGTCATGGCCGCATAGATGCGCTTTGCCGGGAATGGAGGAGCCATAGGGCAGGCCGGTCTTTTCCTCGATCGGCAGGGCATCCAGTTCCGACCGCAGCAGCAGCGTTGGTCCTGGCTGTCCGCTTTCGTAGACTGCGGCCAGACCATGCCCGCCGAGACCGGTCACCAGTGCGTCCGGCCGGGCATTCAGCTGCAGGAACGCCGCAACCCGGTTCGCCGTTTCGCGTCCCTCGCCGGACACCTCCGGATGACGGTGAAGATCGTGACGCAGGGCAACGAGACGCGGATAATCATAGACGAACAGGGACATGCTGGCCTCTTCACGGGATCGGCGGTGTTGATGCCGATCTGATCCGAACGGCGCGTCCTGCTCAAGCGACAAGTTTGGTGATCCGGTCAATCTCCCGGGTAACATGAACGACGACGGCAGCTGCTGGTGTTCAGAGCCCGTGCTGCTGGCTGAGGATATGCCGGTTCATGCCGCCATCGGTCTCGATGTTTGTGCCTCGCAGCCATTTGGCCGCCTTCGACAACAGGAAACAGACGACGGGAGCGATATCCTCCGGCCGGCCGGGCCGGTCCATGACCCGCATGTCTTCCTCGACGCGCGCACCCAGCGTTGCCACGAAATCCTTCAGGATCGGCGTTTCGACCGGTCCTGGCGACACACAGGTCATGGTGATGTTGCGCGACCGCCAGGTCCAGCGGTTCTGAAGGGTCCAGACGATCAACGCTTCCTTGCTGAGAAAGTAGGATCTCCCGTCCGGCAGGTTCAGTCCTTCCGCAGCGCAGAAACCTGCGATGTCATCCTCCGGCTGCAGGGCCAGCGTGCGCCTCACCTGTGGCAGGTGCTCCGGCCAGCCAACGCCGGCAAGCGAGGCGAGGTTGACGATCGAGGCGCCTTCGGCAAGCTTCGGGATCAGTCCCAGCGTCAGCTGCTTCAGGCCGATCAGATTGACACGCAGCACGGCTTCTGCTGCGGCCGTTGGCGGCAGGCCAGCGCTGTTGGCAAGACCGTCCAGACCTTCCGGCAGAGCCTTGATCAGCGCGGCGACCTCGTCCGGGCGGGTCAGATCGGCCTGGAGGCTTTCCTCGGCACAAGCGACCGGGTTCCGGTCGACGGCGATCACCCGGGCGCCCTCGCGTGTCAGCGCCTCGCAGATGGCCGCCCCGATCCCGGATGCCGCTCCTGTTACAACGATGGTGCGTCTGGTCATGGTCTTGGCCCTGCTGCCTGTCTGCGGGATGGCAAGCATGGCCGTGGTGTGGGGGGGCATTGAAAGACGCGCTGAACCTTGCTCGGCTTTATTGCGCGGCCAACCAAGCTGAACTGCACGGCCAGTCACACGTTGTCCCGGCGATGCGAAACCACGCAGCGTCAGAGGATCAGCTTGATCGCCAGCCCGATCATCACCACCGCGATGACCCCATCCAGCACCCGCCAGGCATTGGGCCGGGCGAAGACGGGAGCGAGCAGGCGGGCGCCATAGCCCAGCGAAAAGAAGAACAGGAGCGACCCGGTCACGGCTCCCGCGCCGAAGGCCGCTTCCCGGCCGGGATACTGGCTGGCGATCGAGCCGATCAGCAGCACCGTGTCGAGATAGACATGCGGGTTGAGGAAGGTGAAGGCGAGGGCGGTGGCCAGCGTTGCGCCTAGCCCTTGGCGCGCGCCATCGCCCGAGGTCAGGGCGCTGCTGCCGGTCATCGCGGATCTGGCGCTGCGCAGCCCATAGGCCAGCAGAAAAGCCGCCCCGCCATAGCGCAAGGCCGGTTCGATGCCGGGAATCAGGTCCGTCACCGTGCCTAGGGCGAATACGCCGAGTGAAATCAGCAACGCGTCACTGAGCGCGCAGGTCAGGCACACAACAAAGACATGCTCCCGTCGCAGACCCTGCCGCAGCACGAAGGCGTTCTGCGCGCCGATGGCGATGATGAGCGACAGACCGAGAAACAGGCCGGACAGGGCGGCAGTCAACATGCGGGGCTCCGGGGCAGGCATTGCCCGGACCACCTAAGGTGGGTCACGGAATTAGACTAGCTAATAAATCTCATCTGAGATTAGACTCGCTAATGCACTTTGATCCATCCCATCTGGCCGCCCTGGCGGCGATCCTGCGCAGCGGCAGCCTTGATCGGGCTTCACGTCATCTCAATGTGACGCCCTCTGCCATTTCCCAGCGGCTGAAGGCACTGGAGGATCGCGTCGGTGCCGTGCTTGTGGTGCGGGGCCAGCCGGCCACCGCGACGGAAGCCGGCGAGCGGCTGCTGCGCCATGCCGAGGAAGTGGCTCTGCTGGAAGACGCCCTTGCGCGCGATCTCCAGCTTGCAGGTGTCGGGCAGGCGTCGCTTCGCCTTGCGGTGAATGCCGACAGCCTTGCCACATGGTTCATTCCGGCCATGGCGCAGGGCGCGCGAGATGGATTGCTGTTTGACCTGAAGATCGATGATCAGGACCACAGCGCCGACTGGCTGCGCCGGGGCGAGGTGCGGGCCGCCGTGAGTTCCGACGCCAATCCGGTCCAGGGCTGCGACTGCTTCTTTCTCGGATCGCTCACCTATGTTGCCACGGCCAGCCCGGATTTCATGCGCCGCTGGTTCGCTGAGGGCGTCACGGCCGACGGTCTCGGCGTCGCACCGGCCATGACCTACAACGCCAAGGACAGGCTGCAGACCCGGTGGATCGAAACCACCTTCGGCGTTGCCCTGTCTCCGCCAACCCACTGGTTCGCCTCGACCAATGCCTTTGTCGAGGCAGCCCTTGCCGGCCTTGGCTGGGGCATGAACCCGGACCTCCTGGTGCGCGAGCATCTGGCCGCTGGCCGGCTGGTTGAACTCCGCCCAGGGACCCGCCTGTCTGTCCCTCTCTACTGGCACGTCAGCCGGTCGACAGCGTCCTCGCTTGCCGCGTTGACCCGCGCCGTTCGGCAGGCAGCGTCCGACAGGCTGGCCGGATAGGCAAGGCTGATGGTCAAGGGGAGTGCAAGCCGCATGCTCAGTACTTCGCATTTGGCGAACTGAAGGCCGCGATCATGGCTTGCCATAGGGACCGGGAGCGGGCTCAATGCGGATCCTTTCGCTTGTGCAGCATCCGGATTCCCCATGCCAAACGCCCAGTCCCTTGCGCTCCTCAACCGCTACTATGCCGCCTTCAATGCCGGCGACACGACCACCATGGTCGCGCTTGTCACCGATGATGTCGCCCATGACGTCAACCAGGGTGGCCGGCGCACTGGCAAGGCGCTGTTCACCGAGTTCAACGCCCACATGACCCGCTGCTACAAGGAGACGCTGACTGACATCGTCGTCTTTGTCAGCGAGGACGGAACACGGGGCGCGGCCGAATTCATCGTCAATGGCACGTATCTCGCCTCGGACGAGGGGCTGCCCGAGGCGAAGGGCCAGACCTACCGCCTGCCCGCCGGCACCTTTTTCGACATCCGCGATGGCCAGATTGCCCGCATCACCACCTATTACAATCTGGAAGACTGGATTGCTCAGGTCAGCGCCTGATCCTGCCACCGGGAGACCATTGCCATGAAAGTCATCGTTGTCGGCGCCGGCATTTCCGGGCTCTCCACCGCCTGGGCGCTCGCCAAGCGCGGGGCAGAGGTCACGCTGCTGGAACAGGGGCCGGTTCCCAATCCGCTGTCCGCCTCGGGCGACCAGCACCGCATCATCCGCCGCGCCTATGGCGGTCAGGGCGGATACCAGCGCCGGATTTCAGATGCCTACGCGGCGTGGGACGAGATGTGGTCGGATCTTGGGGCCAAGCACCTCGTGGACACCGGCTTCCTGCTTTTGTCGCAGGAACCGGGCGACGAGGGCGAGCGCTATCGCCAGGGCATGATCGACGGCGGCTATGCGCTTGACGACATGACCGGCGCGGAAGCCGAAGCCCGCTACCCGTTCCTCGATGGCAAGACCCTGCGGTTTGCTGCCTTCAATGCAGAAGGCGGTGTGCTGCTGTGCCAGAAGATTGCAGCCGGACTCAGGGACTGGTTCATCGCCCGGGGCATTGACCTGCGCGAAAACACGAGGGTCACGGCGATTGACCGGGCGGCCGGGTCTGTTTCGCTCGAAGATGGCACGGTGCTCACCGCCGACCGCGTGGTCGTGACGGCAGGGGCCTGGGTGGTGCAACTGGCGCCAGATCTCGCCCGCCACCTGACGCCGTACCGCACGGCCGTGGTCTATCTCGATCCGCCGTCCGATCTGAAGGCTGCCTGGGAAGCTGCGCCGGTGATCCTTGATGTGGGGGGCAAGGTTGACGGCTACGTGCTGCCGCCGGTGCCCGGCACCGGGCTGAAATTCGGCGCAGGGATCCACAAGTACAAGAACGCCGATGCCAACGCCAACCGCGTTCCGATGCCGGGCGAAGGCGAGACGCTGCGCAATCATTTCGCCCCGCCCTTTGGCCGGATCGCGGAGTACAAGGTGACGGATGTGGTCACCTGCGCCTACACCTTCACATCAGACGAGCACTTCTTTGTCGAGGAGGACGGCAAGGCCGTCTTCGTCTCCGCCTGTTCCGGCCACGGCTACAAGTTCGGCGCTGTCGTCGGCCAGAAGATTGCGGCGGGCGTTCTCTCCGGTGACGTCAAGACCGCACGCATCTGGCTGGAAGCGCGAGACTGAAACCCGATCCGGATGGCTGGCCCATCCGGATCCATCTTGCAGGTGTTCATCAGCGGCCGGGACGCAGCATCCGGGCCATCGTGTCGTCCTTCAGCACGGCACGGTGCCAGACGACAGCCAGCACATGCAGCGCGATGAGCAGCACGAACACCGGCTTCATCGCCTCGTGGATCTCGCCGGCGTCATGCACGCCGAGATACCAGGCCACCAGGCCGGTCACCGGCATGGCCAGCAGCAGGGCATAGAACAGCCCGTGCGCCGCTTTCATCAGGCCGAGGGTGATGGTGTTGCCACCGGCGGGTGCCGGCGCGCCGCGTGTGATCCGAAGGGCCAGCCGCCACAGCGTCAGCGCGAGGATTGCGGCGCCGAACCAGATATGCAGGTTGCCGAGAATGACGGTTGCTGTGTCCGGCTCGGTGCCGCGTTTGAGCGCGCGGCCGAGATCCTTGATACCGTCGCCGAAAATGATCTGGAACAGGACGAGCGCGGCGATGACCCAATGCAGGCCGATCTGGGTGGGGCTGTAACCTGCTGTGGCTTGGCGTGACACGGTTTCACTCCTGGCTGTTGGCCGGCTTGTAACCGGCAAGACGGTGCTGTCGGCCAGGATCATGCTTGCTTTGAAGAGCAGCCGGCCGATGCAGAAGTCAATGTTAACGGAAGATAAGGCCAAGGCGAGGATCAAGTTGTCGCCAAATGTAACGCAAGAACCTGTTCGCCCAAAGCCGGCTTTGCTTCTTCGTTGTCGCGAACCTGTTTTCGGTTGACTGCCCTGCAGCGGCTGCATGGCTGCTCTGCATTCCCGGCGGGCAGCAAATCACCTCTTGTCTTTTTTGTGGCAACACGGGCATCGTACGGAAAAAGAAACACAGCAGGGAGAGACTATGCCGGTTCAGATCAAGCTTCTCACACATCAGACGCTGCAGGATGCCCTTGAGGATCTGGCGCGCCTGCGCATCGAAGTGTTCCGGGCGTGGCCATATCTCTACGACGGTAGCATGGACTACGAGACGCGGTATCTCGCCCGCTATGCGCAGACGCCGGGGGCAGTGATCGTGGGAGCTTATGACGGGGACCGGCTGGTGGGGGCCGCGACAGGCGAGCCACTGGCCAAGGAAGTCATCCAGTTCCGCGAGCCCTTCGAGGAGCGGGGCTTCGATCTCGACCAGATCTTCTATCTCGCCGAATCGGTGCTGGTGCCCGAATACCGGGGCCAGGGGCTGGGCCATCAGTTCTATGATGCGCGCGAGGCGCATGCCCGGGCGCTGGGCTTCAACCGCGCCACCTTCTGCGCCGTGCAGCGGCCGGATGATCACCCGGCCCGGCCGGCGGCTTATGTGCCGCTCACCGATTTCTGGCGCAAGCGCGGCTACACCCCGCTCGAAGGGGCTGTTGTCTATTTCCCCTGGAAGGACGTTGGCGAGACGGAAGAGACCGAAAAGCCGATGCAGGTCTGGATCAAGGATCTCTGACCCTCTCCTCCCGATCCGGCAGGCCACCGATCCTGCATGGCTGAGGCCTCAGGGCAAGGCGCATCCCCGCCCTGAGGACATTCCGGCTCAGTCAGCCAGTTCGTAGACGATGGTGACGCTGGCGCTCAGCGTTTCCTCGCCGGACAGCATCGGCGGCATGGCTTCGGCGGACATCGCGGCCATCCTGTACATCGGCTGCGGCACGGCCGCGCCGCCCTCGCTCATCGACAGCACCTTGCCAAGCTTCACACCGGCGGCTGCGGCATAGAGTTCGGCCTTGCGGCGGGCATCGGCAACGGCCGCCTTGCGCGCATCATCCGAACGCTTGTCGGCATCCGAAACGATGAAGCTGACGCCGTTGATCGCGTTCGAGCCGCTGGCCACCATGGCGTCGAGCAATGCGCCCAGCTTGGCCATGTCGCGCACCTTGATGCTGATGCTGTTGCTGACCCGGTAGCCGTCGATCACCGGTGCCTTGTCGGTCCTGCCATAGTCCGTGTACTTCGGCTGAACAGAGAAGCCGTTGGTCTGCATGTCTTTTTCGGCGACACCGGCTGCCTTGAGCTTTTCCACCACGCCGGCCAGCGCCTTGGAATTGGCCGCCAGCGCCTCGGCAGCCGTCGCAGCCTCGCTGATCACGCCACCGGAAATCATCGCCTGGTCGGGGGCAACGGCGATGTTGCCGATGCCCTGCACGGTGATGAAAAGGTCACGCTTGGCGTCGTCGGCTTGGGCGGCCGTGGTAGCGAAGGCAGCGCTGAGCGCCAGCGGCAGGGCGATCACCATGGCCCGGAGCGGACGGCGGACAGAACGGGTCAGAGGCAAATTCATCGTAAAAAATCCTTATGCTCACGAGGGGCATGAGAACCCTCGCCCCGGAATGCGGCAAGTCAAAGGCGCGTTTGCGCCTTTCCGTCCGTCCCGTCCTTCTCGGCGTCCCCCCGGGCGGAGCGCAGCGCGAGCCCAAGGTGACACGAAGAGGTGTTGCTCATATGCGGCATATGCCGTCGCGTGGTGAATGCACCTTGCTCCGTGTCACCCCGGGCGGAGCGCAGCGCAGACCCGGGGCCTACTCGTTCGCAGAGCAGCAGAGACTGGCAGGGTCGCACCACAGGCTGCGGAGAGGTCGCGCGATGCCTGCCGCAGCGCTGCTGCACGCATCGCATCGCTCTGCAAGCGAGTAGACCCCGGCTCGGCGCTTCGCTTGGCCGGGGTGACATCCGTGGGCGTATCGAGACCGGTGGATGCAGGCCCCGCTCACCTCAGCACTGCCTCAGTCGCGCACGGATGCCGCTTTCTCCCCGTTGGCCTCGACATGCTGCAACGGCAGGCCGACATTGCCATCGGCGGACAGGAGCACGGCAATCGGCCGCGTCTGCGGGATCTGGGCGCAGATGATCAGGATCACCACCGTCAGCGGCACGCAGAGCACCATGCCCGTAACGCCCCAGATCGCGCCCCAGAAGGCCAGCGACAACAGGATGACGAGGCCGGAGAGGTTGAGGCTCGCCCCCATCAGGCGCGGCTCAACCAGATTGCCGAGCAGAAACTGGATCAGGCCGAGACCGATGGAGATGACGAGGAAGGGGCCGTAGGTGTCGAAGAACACCAGCGCCAGCAGGCTCGGGAAGATGACGCTGATCAGCGAACCGAAGGTGGGTATGTAGTTGAGCAGAAAGGCAATAAAGCCGAACAGCGCCGCATAGGGAAGGCCAAGCAGCGTCAGCAGCGCGGTTGTCAGCAGGCCGGTGGCGAGGCTCACGCCTGTCTTGATGCCGAAGTAATGCAGCACCCGGCGGTTGATCTCCGCGCGGATGGCAAAGGCCGCCTCGGCGCGTTCCGGGGTTTCGAACAGGGCGGCGTATTTGCTGTTGAAAGTCGACTGCTCGATCAGGAGGAACAGCACATAGATGAACACCAGCGAGGCGGAACCGGCCATTGTTGTGATGAAGCTGGCCGCCTGGGTGACCAGCTGGGTCAGCGAGGTCTGCGGGAACAGGTCGCGGGTCTGCAAGGGTTCGCGGAGGCCCGCCATCTCCGACAGGTTGGCAAAAACCTGGTCCAGCCGCGCCTGATAGCCCGGCGCATCGCGCGCCAGCTGCGTCAGGTTGGCGGCGACCAGATCGAACACGAACATGGCAGCGGCAAAGATGATCACCAGTGCGATCAGCAGCGCCGGCAGGGCTGGCAGCCGCAAGTGGCCGAGCGGCACGGCGCGCAGGCCGCTCGCCAGCGCATTGATCAGATACCAGACGATCAGCGCCGTCACGAAAGGCAGCAGCAGCGCCCGCCCGACGACCAGCAGCCAGCCGACGAGGCAGACCAGGACAAGGGCGAGCGTGATATTGAGCAGGGAGTTTCGCATCAGGGCCCGCGCTTGCATCTTCGTTCTTGCGCCACCCTGCACGCGACGGGCACCGGCTTGCAAGGGGGGCATGCAGCCGTCAGGCCGGGACGGACGGCAAGTCCACAGCGCCCGGCAGCGCAAAGGCTGCAGGGCAGCCACCGCTTTGCGGCCCGGACCATCCCGCACAACCCCGCCGCTCACCTCTTGCCCGACACGGCAAGCCTGGTGTACCAGAAGGCTCCGCCTTCGGCGCAGGGCCTGTAGCTCAATGGTTAGAGCCGTCCGCTCATAACGGATTGGTTGGGGGTTCGAGTCCCTCCGGGCCCACCACCATCCTGAAATCTGGATTTCAGTATTTTTTAGGTACCCATTTTCCAGTGTACACCTCAGAGTACACACGACCGTACACATCGCGGCCCACTGAAAGGGTTCGTTATGTATCTTTGGCGACGGTCTTCGGGATTCACCTTCCAGCAACGGGTCCCGGTTAAGTTTCGGCAAAAATTTGGGTCGTCTCCCATCAGAATCAGTCTCGGCCCGATTGCCGCAGAGGAAGCACGTCGTCGTGCTAGGATTCTGGCGGGGGTGATGACCGAGAAGATCGAGGAGCCGACCATGACGCGAGAAATTCTTTCTTCGACGTTAAGAACGCTTGCGACGGAACTCGGTGACATCAGGAAGGAGGCGGCGATGCTGCATCCGAAACTGAGCACTCTTGATCTGGCAAAACGCTCGGACTTGTACGACAAACACCCGGAGCGGCGCGCTGATTGGGAGCAGTTTCCGTTAGATCCAGTTCCCGACCGCTACAGGCAATCGCTTCAGACGCATTCGCAGTTAACATCGCTCCGGCAAAGGCTTGATCGTGTGTCGGAGGCTTTGGCTAAGGACACGATCGCATGGCAGTCTGAGCGTGAGACGTATGAATCTGTGGTTCGCGCGCTCGGATCTATCTAAGCTACCCCCGGAAAATCGGACAGTGACGGAAGCTACGATCTGACGTCTGCTGGTCTCCAAGAACGAGGAGATCAGGACATGAAGAAACGCAGGAACCATGATGCTGGGTTCAAGGCCCGCGTGGCGCTGGAGGCCGT
>NZ_PUDR01000016.1 GCF_003012935.1 Pannonibacter carbonis
CGGCCAGACGTAGAGTCACAAAACGTCCGAGGGAAGCCTAGTCAGGAAGGTAATTGCCCTGGATTTAAGCCCGCTCCCCCCACCCCCAGACCCCTCCCCACGAGGGGGAGGGGAGCGGAGAGGCTCCGACAAGGTTAAACTCTCTAGGCACAGTCCTTCGCATCGAGCATGTGCCAGATTTCATATGCGATAACCTTGCCCTCAAGGGGGGAGAGGGAGGCTGCGGCAAGCGACACGTCTGCTCCGATCCCCCTACTCCCGCTCGAACCGCGGATCCGGGTCGATCTCGGCTTCCAATCCCTTCATGAACAGGTCGGCGAGCTTGGGGGGCAGCAGGCCCTGAAGGTAGATGCCGGTGGCGAGCAGCAGCGGGAAGGCATGGATCGCGGCGCGGCGCTCGATGGCACGGCGCATGCGGCGGGCGGCGTCCTCGGCTGAGATCTCGAAGGGTTTGGCACCCTTGTGCCGGGCCGACATGGGCGAGGTGACAAAGCCCGGGCACAGGATCGTCACCGACACGCCGAAGGGCTTCAACCAGCCGCGCAGGGAATGGCCATAGGCGACCACGGCGGCCTTGGAGGCGCTGTAGGACGGCATGTCCGGCAGGGCACGCAGGCCAGCCAGCGAGGCAACGAGCGCGATCCGGCCCTGGCCCCTGAGGCGCATCGGCTCCACCAGCGCCGTCACCGTATTGATGACCCCGCCAAGGTTGATGTCGAACTGCCGGTCGGACGCTGCATCCGGCTCGCGCGAGCGGGCCGGTCCAAGCCCGCCGGTGACGCCGGCATTGGCGATCACCAGATCCACCGGATGGCGGCCGTCGAACTCGGCGAGCGCGGCCCTGAGCGCGGCCCTGTCACGCACGTCGATGGCCGCCCATTCTGCCGTTGCCCCGCGCGCCTCGACATCACGGGCCAGCGCCTTGAGCTTGTCCGCATCACGGGCCACCAGCAGCAGCACGCGGCCGGGCGCGGCATACTCAAGCGCCAGCGCCGTGCCGATGCCCCCGCTGGCGCCGGTCAGGACAATCGAGGTGGGGGAGAAACGGGCCATGCAGTCCTCGGGAGGTTAAAGGCCCAGGCGTCGGCCGAGCCAGGAAAGATGCCGCCAGAAGTCGGCAACGAGCCGGTGACGCCGGCTCTGGCGCTGTGCCACAAGCCGGGCGATGACGTCTTCCGGCCGGCAGGGCAGCAGCGTCACGGGGTCGATGCAGCGGGTGTAGACCACCAGCGCCAGATAGACCAGCTCGTCAAGCTCCCGCGCCCGCCCGCGCCGCTCACTGGCGGTCAGGTCCTCGCTCAGGCCCCAGCCGGCATAGAACGGCAAACCGTGCGTCGTCACCGCCTTGCCGCGCAGCATCGCCTCGAAGCCGGACAGGGAGGAGAAGGTCTCGATCTTGTCCGCCGCCTCGATCAGATCCACGATATCGGCATCGCGGGCGACGAAATCCGCAAGACCGACGAGGTCCGAGTCGTCGATCTTGCCCTTGCGCAGGCCGGTTTCCACGTCCGGATGCGGCTTGAACACCAGATAGGCGTCCGGATTGCGCTGCCGGGCGAGCCGCAACAGGTCCAGATTGACGTTGGGGGTGCTGGCGCAGTCGATGGTCGCGGACTTCGACCGGCGCACGGCCGCATCGTCGGCGACCTGGCCGGGCACCAGAACCACGTGCCGGTCTGTCGGGAAGGCATAGCTGCGCCGTTCGCCGAAGTTGTACTTGGTGATCCGCGCCGCCACGATGGCCCGGCGCAGGGCGGCACCGCGCGCCTTCTGCTGCGCACTGACGTCCGCCTCCATCAGCAGACGCTCGAGGGCGCTGGGGCGCGAGGGATCGTAATAGATGCCGAGATCATCAACGGCGAGCGAGGCCCCGCGGGCAAGACCGGCGCCGAGCCCGACCGAGCGCAGGAAGCCATCCTCGATGCGCAGCAAGGGCACGCCGATTGCTTCGGCCGCGGCCTCCAGGTCCGGCGTCGTCTTGCTGGCCCAGGACAGGATCCGCCCGCCGGTCTTGCGCGCGCCCTCCAGCGCCGCTGCCGGGGCACTGCAGAAGGTGACGCCGCCAGCACCGGCAAAGGTCGCGCGGATCGCCGGATGGTTCCAGCTCTGCGCGCCAACGCAATAGGTGCTCTGGGCATTGCGGCTGTAGGCATCTGCCAGCGCCGCCCCAATGTCGAGGCCTTCGGCAAGGCTGACGGCCTGACGCTGATAGGGTTCGATCCAGGCCAGCCCCTCGGCAGCCAGAACGGCGGTCAGCTCATCACGATCCGGTGCCGCCGCAATCAGCGCTGCCGGCGAACCAGCGGGGGCCTCGGCCAGCGTGATGCCGCTGAGGACCGCGTAGAGCGCCAGCGACGCGCTGTCGGTCTCCAGCTGGCTTGCGGCAGCCAGCCATGGGCGCGGATTGCCGGGGCTCGGCGCGGCGCGCAGCAGGCGGGCGCTGGTGTCGCTGCAAGGCGCGAAAGCCCCGTTGCCACTGGCGACGAGGCGAAACTCGCCGTCATCCGGCGGCCGGTCGGCCTGCAGGTGACGCAGCTCGAGCGGGAAGTTCGTTGTCTGCGGCAGGTCCAGCGGCGCGTGGCGATACCAGGGATCTGGCCAGTCCGCGCGCCAACAGCCAAGCGCTGCGCCATGGTCGGCCGGTGCTAGCGCGCGCAAGGAAGACAAGAACGCCGTCTGCGGCTGTTCCGACAGCAGCAGCACCCGTGATGGCACGACAACGAGCCCGACCACATGCGGAAAACGGCTCACCGGCTCCGTGCCGAAGGGCCCAGGAAACACGAGGGCAAGGCAGGCCCCCGTTACCAGCGCCTCGTTGCGGGCCCGTGCATAGGCCGATGCATCGAACCCGGTGGCGATGATGCGCCGGCGGCCATTGGCCATGCTGCAGGCAGCCAGCGGTCCGGTCCGGCTGCGCGACAGCGCAATCAGATCCGCATGCAAGGGCTCCAGCGCCGGATCGGTCACCGCCAGGCGTGGTGAGCGTCTCCTCACAGCGGCACCCCGAGCGCCCGCGCCCGCGCCAGACGCTGGGGCGGCGTCACATGGGCAGCCCCCTGATTGAGACCGCGATCGAGGATACGGCGCGTCATGTTCCCGGCCGCCGCCTCCAGGCCCTCGCGGTTGTGGATCGATCCGCGAACCTGAATATGGGCGGCGATTGCCCGGATGTAGTCGTCGAGCAGCTCCGGGTCCGGGCGCTGCGGCGCTGTCCAGAAGCCATCGAGCGGACCGGCATGGGTCAGCCCGCGAATGTCGAAATGGGCCGGCACCAGCGTCTTGACCGGACAGCCGGCCTGCATGGCTTCCAGCCCGGCCGTGCTGTTCAGGGTCACCACGCCGGCGGCGCGCTGGAACAGAGGACCCAGCGTGCCGCCGTCGAAGAACAGCACTCTGTCGCGCACGTCGTGCCGGTCGGCAATCGCCGCTGTCCGCTCTGGCCAGCGCTCGAACCCGGCATCGAGCGGATGGCTCTTGAGAACAAGGCGACTCGCCTGCGGTGCATGGGCGGCGAAGGAGGCAATGACGGTCTCGATGACCTCGGCAAAGCTCGCGTAGGGGGAATGGGCGCGCAGCTGGAAGTCCCCCTCCAGCTGCAGCGGCAGCACGAAAAAGGGCGCGTTGCCCGCAAACAGCAGCGCCTGCTCACTGGCGACAGCCGTGTTGCGGCGGCCCTTGCCGAGAAGACGCAGCCCATGGGCGGGATATTCGACAAGCGGATGATAGATCGTGTGACGCTGATAATGCGGATAGGTAAAGCCAGCGAACACATTGAAAAGATTGTAGATCATGTCCGGGATCGCCTCGAGGGCGAAGGAGCCGGGATAGATCGGCTCAAGGTCAGCCTCCGGGGCCTCGGCCGCCAGCGCCCGGATCGCATCCGGATCGTCGGGGAAGCGGCTCAAGGTGGAGAGGCCGTCGCGCTCGAGGGTCAGATAGCCGGGGCGCAGATATCCAAGTTCGGTCACCGCGATCTGGATGCCGAGCGGGGCCGCTGCCGCGATCGCCGCCTTGTGATAGATCCGCTGGTCGCCGTGCAGCACCAGATCGGTGACAGCGTTCTGGCGCAGATAATCGTCGATGAAATGCCGGAACGCTTCCGGCTGCCCGCGATAGGACAGCGTATCCGGGCCGCGCCAGTGCAGCCAGTCGCCGGGGCAGAAATTGATCCGGGACACATGATGCCTCTCCTGCCGCATCAACGCGCCCATGCGGGCGTAGAGCGGACAGAGCGGCCCCTGCAGGAACAGGATATGCCGAGAGGCAGCCCCCGGTCCGGCAGCGCCTGCCGGCGGGTCGGCTAGTTCCAGGTCGGTAGCCCCGAGCATCCCGCTTGTTCCTTCCCCGCCTGCAGCGGCCACGGCCGGATCAGAGGCGTCGGCCGGCCCGTCCCTCACAACGCGGCAAGGGACGGGAGGTTCCGTGTCAGGCCATCTTGTCCAGTTCGGCCTTCAGCGCATGGCTGTGGATCGTCCGCCAGGTCGTCATGGTCTCGATCTCGTTCTGCGCCATGGCGATCTTGCGATCGACTTCCTGCAGGTTGCGCAGCTGGTTCTGGGCTTCCGAACTGAGGTCGGAAAGCTTGTAGACCTTGCCATCGATGGTGACGGTATTGTCCGAAGCGCTCATCTGTCTCGTCTTTCTTTTCGTTTCAGGCGTGCAGTCCACCGGACCGACGTAGCCATGTCATCCGTATAAGGGTGCAGGCGCGACACGTCAAAGCCGGGGGTTCAGAGATTGTTGTAGATGTCGAGGGCGAGGGGAATGTCCTGGAAAAACTTGGACCGGCCCTGATGCAGCACAAGAGCGCCATTGCAATAGTCATTGAGAATGGCGGCATCATGGGAGACCAGCAGCAAGGCGCGGTCCGCCCGCTTCTCGAAGATCTCTTCCTTGCACTTGCGGTGGAAGCGCTGGTCACCGACGAAAATAACCTCGTCGATGAGATAGCAATCAAAGTCGATGGCGAGCGACAGGCCAAAGGCAAGCCGCGCCCGCATGCCGGAGGAATAGGTTTTCACCGGCTGGGCGAGATAAGCACCAAGCTCGGAAAAATATTCCACGTAATCGAAGACCTCTCGGTACTCGCGATCATACAGGCGTGCGATGAACTTCATGTTGTCGATGCCGGTCAGGCTGCCCTGGAAGCCGCCATTCAGGCCGAGCGGCCAGGACAGGGTCATATCGCAGTGGATCTTGCCGGAGGTCGGGTACTCAAGCCCGCCGAGAAGACGGACCAGCGTCGACTTGCCGGCGCCATTGCGCCCGAGCACTGCCAGCCGCTCGCCCTTGCGCACCTCGAAATTCACCCCATCCAGCACCCGCTTGGTGCTGTGGCCATGCCGGTATTCCTTGACGAGATCAACGACACGAATCAAGGCACGCGCTCACTGCAGATCGACATAGGACCGGGCGTCCTTCAGGAAGTATAGGCCAAGCACCGTGATCACCGCCGAGACGTAGATTGCCACGGGGAGATTATAGTAGGTCGCAACCGTCGGCCCGAAGATGCCATGGCGAATATACTCCACGGCACTGACCTGCGGAATAAGTATGATGTATTCGCGCAAGGGTTCGGGCAGCCAGCTGACCATATAGAAAGTCCCTGACAGCGGAATCATGATGTAGGACAGTGGGTTCCAGATCTTTTCGACGATTTCCGAACGCTCGGACAGGGCACCGATCAGAATAGCGACAGCGACCGAATACCAGGCATAAAGCCCCCAGCCGAACAGGATCGGACCGAGGTCATCGGGCATCTCCACGAAGCCCCAGATGTAGAAGATGATCCAGGTGATGAAAAACGCCGCCAGCGTTCCGATCACCTCGACCCCCATGCGGGCCATGTACATGGCAAAGATTGTAACCTGGCGATGATACATCAGTTCCAGGTTGGCCTGCATACAGCGCAGCGCGCGCATGACGCAGTGGCGGTACATCAGCAGTGGCATGTAGCCGGACAAGAGAAACGGTACGATCGGCGTCTCAACATGACTGCTCGACTTGGCTAGCGACCACATGCCGATCACGCCGAGGCAGAACAGCACCGGCTCGATGATGATCCAGGCAAAGCCGATATTGTCGCGGCCGAACCGGGTGTGGATTTCGCGCATCACCAGCGCGCCAATCACACGGGTCTGGGTCGAGGCCATCGCCCTGGCATTGCTCAGCCAGCCCGGCTGCCTGCGCTCCTGACCCGGCTGTCGGCTCAATGCTTGTGCTCCCGGGCATTCACATACAGCAGCCAGATGATGGCATAGCCAAGGAAGAACGTCATGAAGACCGTGAGTATGCGCAGGATACGCTGCGGGAAACGGGCATAGTCAGGCGCATTCGGCTCGATGATCCGCTCAAGGTAAAGCTGCTTGCGCGCGGCCTCGATGCGGGCAGACGACAAGTTCGCCTGGGCCGTCAACAAAGCCTTGGCCGCGAACTCCTGTTCGAGAACCAGTTGCTCATATTCGGCATAGGTGCCAACAAGCGACCCGGTCTGGCTGACCAGCTTGGCCTTCTCCTGCTCGAGCTGAGCTACGACCGCATCCAGACGCTTCTGCAGCACCTGAATCTGGACGCTGTTGGGCGTCTGCTCGGTAATCAGGCGCAGCTGGGTTTCCAGCTTGGCCTGCTCGCCGGCCATCTCGCCAATCAATTCCAGCGCCGCCTTGGACGCAAGTTCAGGATCGACAATGCCCTCCTTGACCCGGAAGGCCTTCATCTTCAGCTGATTGTCCAGAACACGTTGTTCGGCGTTGCGCACTTCGGTTCGCGCCAGCGTCAGGCTGTCCTCCCGTGACCGCGTGTTCATCCGGTTGATGAGTTGTTCGGCGTTGGTCAGAAGCGCTTCGGCGATGCTTTTTGCATCTTCCGGCGTAAAGGCACGCACAGTCACTGTCGAAATGCCGGAGGCCGTATCATGCTTGGGTGTTACGTGCCGGCTGAAGTGGTCGTACATGCCTTCGAAAGTCGATCCGTCGATCAGGTTCGGATAGGCCGAAAGGAAGTCGATGAAGTCGCGGCCCATCAAGGTCTTGTAGTCGATACTGGACTGGACATCGCGCAGCGCATCACGGGAGGCCATGTAATCGAGGACGGAATAGGTTTGCTCCTGCGCCGGGCCAAGGCCAGTGGTCTGCAGCAGGGCTCCCAGGCCACCGACTTGCGGCTTGTCCGAGGAGCGGACGATGAAACGGGCCTCGGATTCATACTGATCGGACGCGATGAAGCCGTAATAGATAAAAGCAAAGAACGTCGGCACCATGACCAG
The DNA here is from genome assembly GCF_003012935.1 of Pannonibacter carbonis. Lineage (GTDB taxonomy): Bacteria > Pseudomonadota > Alphaproteobacteria > Rhizobiales > Stappiaceae > Pannonibacter > Pannonibacter carbonis. The sequence goes on from NZ_PUDR01000016.1 coordinate 7,265, forward strand.
CGCAATGAATGCTCCCCAGCCGCCGATTCGCAGCTGCGACTTCCAGTCCTTGCGTACATGGTCGAACGCCCCGGCAGGCGCCCGCGACAGGCGTTGCAACGGCTTGGCGATGCTGGCCGGGCTGAGCGTCTTGAATCCCGAGGGGGCCTCCGGCTTCACCATGGACGGTTCCTTGAGCTGCTGGTCTGTCATCGCGTTTCTCTGGGCAATTTACCACAACGCCGCCTGGCCGCCGCGGCCTTTCCTGCCCGTTATCTGCCTGTTGCCCGGCCCGTTGGGCTGGGTGCCTTTCGCATCCTGCCGACCGCTCACGGCGTTTCCACCGGGTCTGCCAGCCAGGTTCCCCGGGCTGTCAAGCCCGGCGCCACGATCCGCCATGCGCGCGGCTTTCGGATCACGCGCGGGCTCTCGCCCGCCTTGATGTATCGGTTTGCCGTTCCTCGTTCAAGCACAGCAAGGCCCTGAGCAGTGCCGCGTCTGTTGACGCTTGCCTGATGAAGGTTTAATCCGCCGAGGCTCGGGTTTGGTTTTACGGACCCCTCACGGCAAGGCGTTAGATGCGAAGGGTGGCTGTTTGATGGCGAAGACGGCTCTGATCACGGGGGTGACCGGCCAGGACGGCGCCTATCTCTCCAGGCTTTTGCTGGAGAAGGGATACAAGGTTTACGGCCTTGTCAGGCGCTCCAGCCATTTCGGCGTCAATGACCACCGGCTGCGCTGGCTCGGCATCGAGCGCGAGGTGGAGTATATCGACGGCAACCTGACCGACCTTTCCTGTCTCATTCGCGCCGTGCGCGAGACGAAGCCGGACGAGGTCTACAATCTCGCGGCCCAGTCTTTCGTCAAATCCTCCTGGGAACAGCCCATCCTGACCGGAAATGTCACCGGTATCGGTGCCGTAAACGTGCTTGAAGCCGTGCGCATCGAAGCGCCTCAGGCTCGCTTCTACCAGGCCTCCTCGTCCGAGATGTACGGCCTCATCCAGGAGCCGCTGCAGTCAGAGACGACCCCGTTCTATCCGCGCTCGCCCTATGCCGCCGCGAAGCTCTACGCCCACTGGATGACGGTGAATTACCGCGAGAGCTTCGGGATGCACACCACCTCGGGCATCCTGTTCAATCACGAATCGCCGCTGCGCGGTCTGGAGTTCGTGACCCGCAAGGTCACGGATGCAGTCGCCCGCATCAAGCTCGGCAAGCTCGACGTGCTGGAGATGGGCAACCTGGACGCCAAGCGCGACTGGGGTCACGCGCGCGATTATGTTGAAGCCATGTGGCTGATGCTGCAGCAGGACACGCCGGATGACTATGTCGTGGCCACCGGCCGCACCACCACGGTGCGCGACATGATCAACATCGCCTTCGCCCATGTCGGCCTCAATCCGGACGATTACATCCGCATCAACCCGGCTTTCCTGCGGCCAGCTGAAGTGGATGTACTGCTGGGCGATGCCGGCAAGGCCCGCGAAAAGCTTGGCTGGACGGCGACGACCAGTCTCGAGGACATGATCACCGAAATGGTCGAGGCGGATCTTGCCCGCCACAAGGGCTGACATCCGTCCGGAACAGGACTGCGCCAGATGATCTATACGGTTCTCGGTTTGCCGGGTCCTTTCACCAACTGGTGCCGCGCCGTGCTGTGCGAACTGATCGCAGAACGCGGTGAACGAGCCTCGGACACGCATATCGCCGGGAGCCTGGCCGATATCGCAACCGAGCTGATGCGCCGGGACGAAGAACATCTGGTGTTTTCCGCCGGGCGCCCGGACGTGGCACTGACAGGACGGCTGAAGGAGTTTCGCCGTCCGATCCTGCTCGCCCTGTCGGATCCGCGCCAGGGCGCCCTCCACCTCTTCCGAAGCGGCAAGGCGGATGAACGCACCAGCGTGCGCCTGATTTCCGGTGATTGCTCGTGCCTCGTCGGGTTCAATGACACCGACCACGTCACCCGCCTGCATCTGGAAGATGCACTTTCCGATCCGCTCAGCGCCATCCAGAGGATCGGGGCAGCTTTTGGCGTGCGCGCGGATGTTTTGCAGGCCCGGCGCGTGCTGGAGCGGACAGTAACCCAGCTGGCCGATACCACGGGCCAGGACAATGGCGGCGCAGACCCGAAGGCCGGGCTGGTCGAGAGCTTCGGCGAGGCGCTTGGCGCTGCTGCCGACTATGTCCTCGGGGGCTTCGAGCAACTCCTGAAAGGCGATCGCGATGCACCGCTGATCATCACCAAGGAGTTCTTTCTCGCCGGTGACCCGCCGCATGACCATGTCACACATCCGCTGGACATGACCGGCCGCGCCCGCTTCATCGCCTTCGGGCCCTATATGCATATTCCCGCAGGAGCGTGGGCCCTGCGCTATGTCGTCGGTTTCTCGGCCGAGGCCATGGGCACGCCCTGCATCATCGACGTCGGTGTGTCGGAAGGCCCAGTCTATCACGAACTGACGCGGGCCCACATGGCCGTGTCGTCGCGCGGGCGGATGGAAATTTCCCTGTCCTTCGAAATCACCGATCCGTTGATGCCGCTGCAGGTCCGGCTTCTGACCGAAAAGGCGATCTTCGACGGCCGCATGGCCATCGGCTATGCCGAGTTCCGCCGCAAGGCGCACCACGACGCGGGCGACCTCGACACCAGCACTCTCTTGCCGCCGGCCTGACCCTGCACGCCGGCGCGGACCTTATTTGTCCAGCTTCGGGCGAACCAGGCGGATACGCTGTTCCATTGCAATCAGCGGCTGGGCTTCGACCGGGCTGGCAACGCCCAGCGCCCGGACGGCCAGCAGGATTGGCTGCAACCGGTCATCGCGCGGCATGAGCCCCTCGACGGCGAGGCTCAACCGGATGACCCCATCAGCATCAGCCGGCACGCCGCAGACCACCTGGAACGCACCAGCCCGAACCTCAAGACGTCCCAGTTCGGTTGCGCCCGAGCGGAACACCAGCCGGTTGCCTTCCTTGCCAGGTGTCCGAAACTGCAGCTCCAACGAGACGGGCAGCACAAGGCCAGGTGCCGGCGCCGGACCTTCGAGCCGAAAGGCAAGGTCCGCACTGTTCCCGGTCAGCCACTTGACCTGGACCTCGTCCCATACCCACTTGTCGTCAAAGACGAAATCGGCCTCGGCCAATTCACGCATCCGGTCGATGCGCGGTTCAAGGGCAGACTCCGCGAAGGAAATCTGTGCCCCTTCCCGCAATTGCGCAATGAGCTCCTCCGGACGCTCGTCGGCACCATCATAGGGCGCCGTGCGGGTCAGGACCTCGGCAAAGCGGGCACGCATCTCGTCAGCCACCTGCGGCCAGATGACGGGCCGGAACTCGGAAGCGATCCGTGCGCGGCGGGCCTCCAGCGCACCGGGCGTGAACAGCAGTTCCTCCACCAGCGCCAGACCGCCCGTCACATTGTAGGGGTCAACATAGTCGACGAGATCGCCGCCGACCTCCGGCATGGACGATGTAGTTGATGCAATGCAGGGCGTCCCAAAGGCCAGGCTCTCGCCGATCGGCAGACCCCAGCCTTCCACAAAGCTCGGGAAAGCCGAGAACTGCGCCGCCCGGTAGAGCAACGACAGGTCGGCGTCGGACACGTTGCTAAGGATGTGCAGCTTGCCGTCCAGATGATTACGGGACGCAAAGCTCCCCATCAGATCCTTCACCCGCCAGCCAGGGCGCCCAACAAAGACCAGTTCCGGCACATGATCAGAGGGGTATTTCTCCAACAGTTTCTGCCAGATCTGGAACAGGTAGTTGTGGTTCTTGCGCGCCTCGATGGTGGAGACGAACAGCACGAAGGGCTTGTCGAGCAGCCTTTTCACCGCAGAGCTTGCGCGGCCGGCGGCGCATTCGCCGCTGTCGAGCTGATGCGCCAGCTTCACCGGACGCACGGGCGCCAGCGGTATGCCGCGTTCAGCGCAATAGCGCTTCAGTTCAACAGCGGAAAACTCCGAGATCGTGAAGATGACATCGGCAAGGCGAATGAAATGAAACAGGCAGCGGGAGAACCGGGCCACCAGCTCCGGCGCGCAAAACTCCGGATGGGTGATCGGGATGATGTCATAGATATAGACCGCGATCCGCACCCCGGCGCGCTTCAGCGACTGGTAGACATTGGCGCTGTCCGGCAGCATCCAGAAGGCGCCGGCGACAAAGACCACGTCACCGGCGCGCGGCACATAGACCTCGGCGCCCTGCTCTGCCCGGGCAATGATGCCGCGGATCTCGCCGTGATCGACCGGCTGGCGCCGCAGCGCGGCCGACAGATCAAGCACCGTCTCGGCCGCGATGGTGTAATAGGCGCGCGTCACCTCATCCAGATACGACAGGCGGAACGTATTGCCGCCAGCCCGGATGATGCTTTCCGACAGGTGCAACTGCACACGCTGGATGCCGGACACCGTCGCGTGATCCTTGAGGAACTTGAAGATATCCGACAGGTCCATCAGCACCTGTTCGCCGCGCGCGACCAGGTTGCCGGCGGCAGCGGCAAAGGTATCGGCGTCAAGGCTTGCACCCAGCGCCCTGAGCTCGCGGAAGGCCGCGCGGTCTTCGCTGTTGAGGACAAACGCCTGCCGATAGGCGACTTCGCAGGCTTCCAGATCGCCCATCACCTTGTGCAGATGCCCTTTCATCAGGAAGGCATCGGCGTTGTCGGGCTTGAGCGCGATGGCGCGGGCGTAAGCCGCCAGCGCCTCGTTGTGGCGGCCTGCCTCCTTCAGCATGTTGCCGCGCTGGATCCAGATGCCGTCCGCTTCCGGCTTCAGATCGAGAAAAGCGGCGTAAAGCTCTGCAGCCTCGCCCCATTTGCCGGCGTCACGGGCAAGGTCAGCCTCGCGCAATATCGGCCCCGCTTTCTTCCCAGCGCCACGGCTCAGCAATCGGCGAAACGGGTCCACGGCATATCTCCAATCCGGATACGAACGGGGTGACATACCCGTCCGGCTACCGCTTTTCAACAAGGCAGATTTCAACGGCATGACGGCACCTTGCCGTATTTCTGCCAAGGAGCCGGTCAAAGCTCGCGGACGGGCAAGCGCAGGGTGCCATCAGGAGATTTGAATGACCTATTATGTGAATGAGACCAGCTATCCTGCCAAGTCTGTCGTGTTTATCAAGGCGACCTGGGGCAACACGACCTTCACCGGTACAGGGTTCCTGGTCGGCCGTAACGACCTTTTGACCGCTGCCCACGTTGTTTATGATCCGAAGCTCGGGCGCATCGCCGACACGATCAAGATCTATCCAGTTTACAACCCGGACAAGATCAACCAGAATTTCTACTCCTATGCAGCCATTGATTTCTACAGCAACTCCAATCCGGGTGCATTTGACCCGGACCGTGACGGCCTGATCTCTGCTGGCGACAAGAATTTCCGCACAATGGGTCACGCCGAGGTTGACCTTGCCTTCCTGTCCCTCTCCAAGCCGCTTGGCGACACCTATGGCTGGTTCGGTATCGACCCGGATTTCAACAATGGCGGCAGGGTATCGGTGATCGGCCATCCCGGAGCCTATGACAATTACTCGGTCCGCGACGAAGGCTCGGTCTATGCCGATGCAGTCGATCAGGTCTACATCAACGAAGGCAATCTCGAGATCAACTCCGGCAATTCCGGCGGTCCGATCTTCTATGAAGGCGCCAATGGTCCCTATGCCGTCGGGCTTGTTTCTACCAAGTCCTATTTCACGGATATCGGCGGCCACTGGAGCTGGCTCAAGGAGAGCATGAAAGACAACGACCGCTTCATCGAAGGCTATGCCGGACATACGGTCACCGGCACATCCGGCAATGATGTCTTTGGTCTGTTCGCGGGCAAGGGCCGCTACACCAGCGTTGGCAATGACACCATCTACGGTGGGGCCGGTCGCGATACAGTCAAGTATCAGGGGCCAGGAAGTGATTTCACCTTCACCCGAAACGGAAACACGATTGTCGTGACCGACAAGACCGGCGCCGAGGGACGCGACACGCTCTATGATATCGAGCGTCTGTCGTTCGACAATGGCACGCTGGCCTTTGACCTGAACGGCAACGCCGGGCAGACCTATCGCCTGTACCAGGCGGCTTTCGCCCGGACCCCGGACAGTGCCGGTCTGTCGCACAACGTCAATCTCGTTGACCAGGGCATGAGCCTGAAGCAGATGGCCGGCGCCTTCATCGGCTCTGCCGAGTTTATCCAGCGCTATGGCTCGGGAACCTCCAATACGACCTATCTGACAGCGTTGTATCAGAACGTGCTCGGTCGCGGGCCGGATCAGGTTGGCCTCAACGGCTGGCTCGACCGTCTCTCCAGCGGCACCTGGGACCGCCAGGACGTTCTGCTCGGCTTCTCCGAAAGCCCGGAAAATCAGAACCTCGTCGGCGTCCACATCGCCAACGGCATCTGGCTGACGTGACTGGCGGGTCGGTTGAGTCAGGTGAAAGCCTGAGCCAGATATCGGTTCAGCACACGGAAATGGGCCGGCCAGGTCATGGCCTCCGGCACGCCCGGTTCGATGTCGAGCCGGGCGCCACGGTCGCCGCGCGCCAGGCCCTCGATGGCGCGCAACCAGCCGAGGCCATCGAGCGGGGACAGGAGACGGGCCGCCGGGCCCGCGACCTCACGGTGCACGGCAATGTCGGAGGCGATGACCGGGGCCCCCAATGCCTCGGCCTCGACAAGCGGCAGGCTGAAGCCCTCGACATAGGACGGCACCAGCACGGCGGCAGCGCCCTTCATCAGGGCCGCCACTTCCGCGTCGGTCAAGCCACCTGCCTCGTGCACATGGGCCGCCAGCGCCGGGCAGCGGTCAAGATAATCGACGATATTCTCGTTTTCCCAGCCCCGCCGTCCAATCAGCACCAGGCGCGGTGCTGCATCGCCGAGACGTTCCACCATGTCCCGCCAGAGTGGCAACAGCAGCAAGTGGTTCTTGCGCGGTTCGATGGTGCCAAGGACCACGAAATACGGTCTCTCCGGCTGCGGTTCGGTGAGCGCGCCCTCGGGAGACTGGAACTGGTCCTCGATCCCCAGCAGCGCCACCTCTGTGCGCGGGCTTCGCAGCGCGGCCTCGGCCACATGCGCAAGGAAGACATCGCGCGTGTAGGCCGAGTTGGTGATCACAAGGTCGGCATGGGCGGCCACAGTCGCCATGCGGCGGCGATGCAGGTCGTCATGGCCCGGCCGGCAGTATTCAGGGTGGGTGATCGGAATCAGGTCATGGATCAGGAACACCGGCCGGACGCCCGAGCGCTCCAGCCAGCGTGGCAGTGCGGGGGCGGTCAGATTGGAATGGGCGACGTTGATGTATACGCCGCCGTTGATCCGGTCCGGATTGTTGGACAATGTCCCCGCCACCTGTCCGGCCGCCCGCTTCACCCAGGCCGCAGCGCCTGTCACCGTATCGCGCCGTCCCCCCACCTGGGTTGCCGCCGGCGCGTCCAGTCCCAGGAACCGCAAGGTCCGGCCATAGGCGGCGCTGGCTCCGGTTTCGGTAACGCCCCAGTTGGCGGCAGTGCGATCCCGCAAGTCGAGGCCCGCAGAGCGTGGCAACAAGCGCAAACCGAAATCGCCGGCCTCGACAAAACCGAGATCAATGTCCATGCGAGCCAACAGATGATCTAGGTAAGCGTATTCAACCCGGTCGATGCCGGTCGGCGAGGCCCGCAGCCCACGGCCCATCAGCCGGGTGATGTCCAGCAGCACGGGGTGGCCCGACCGTGCGCCCGTCTCAGCCGCGCCAGGCATGGAACCACCTTTCGGTCTGCGTACCGTCATTGACCTGCTCGTCGAACGTGGTTGCAATCCCCGCGGCTCGGGCTTGAGCGAGACGCGGCGGAACCGGTTCGTTCGTTCCCAGCCCGTTCACCGTCCCCTCGGCTAGCCGCCGGGCCATGGCATAGGCCCCGGCGCGGCGACCTTTCTCGACGTAGAAGTTGCCCTTCACCTGGATCGTGGCGGCCAGAAGACGTTCGAGATGGTCGAGCAGGTCAGCGTCAGGTGGCGTGCGGTCAGCCCAGAACTGGTCGAGCGGCACCTGGCTGGTCAGGCCGGCAATGTCATAGAGCGCAATGCCCAGGACCTTGGTCGGGCAGCCCACGCGCAGGGCGTGAATGCCGGTGGTGCTGTTGATCATCAGCGCGCCCTTGGCGTGTTCCAGCAGACGGTTCAGGTTGCCACCGTCGATCACATAGACGCGCTTGCGCACGCCATAGCGCCGGGCAATCTGTTTCAGCAGCTTGGGCCAGGGCTCGATGCCATTGTCGAGCGGGTGGATCTTGAACACCAGCCGGGCCGACACCGGCGCGGACTTGGCAAAGGACCGGATCACCTCTTCCGCCGCCTCGCCGATATGGCTGAAGGGCGAATTGTAGCGCAACTGGTAGTCGCTCTGGATCTGCAGCGGGAACACGTAATAGGGGATGCCGCTGCCGATGACGTCGTCGATCAGGTGCTCGGCCACGCTGTTGCGCCAGCTCGACTGCACCAGCCGCGGAATGAACCGCAGATATTCCGCCAGCGGATGATAGAAGCGATCACGGGTGTAGCGCGGGAAGGAAAACCAGGAGCAGAAGACGTTGGAGAGGTTATAGACGACCTCGTGATAGGCTTCGAGCCAGAACGGATGCGTGTAAAGCGGACGCCGGTCTATTGGCGGCAAATCGCGGGCCAATGTCCGGATCCGCTCCGGATCGAGCGGAAACCGCGAATGCGCCGACATGCCGTCGCGCTCCAGCGTGATCCAGTCCGGGCGTAGGTAGCCGAACTCATAGGCGCTGGCGGACAAGCCAAGCTCGGCTGCCACTTCGGCGGCAGCAACGTGATAGGGCACTCGGTCGGCGTAATAGACCACGTCGGTCACACCGGTTCTGCGCGCGAAGTCGCGGAACCAGTCCATGAACCCGGCAAGAGTGCCTCGGTAACTGACCGCTCGCCCGTCATGCCAGGCGAGCCAATCGCCTGGACACAGGTTGATGCGAAGGGTTCGGTGCCCGAGCAACTCAAGTTCGTCGGCGACACGGCGGCAGAATACCGATGGTGGGCCTTGCAGGAAGACAAATGTCCTCTTGCCTTCACTGGCAGGTTCTGACCCACCTGCGCCCTGCCCTTGCGGCTTTTCCGCCATGGCCCCGTCCTTGTTCACCCTTCGAACAAGAAGGAATTACTTGTTCATGATCGCGGCAACGCCGATGGCATTGTTGGTCAGAGGCGCGATGATCTGCAGGAACTTGCCGAACTCCGCAGTCGGGTGGTTCGCCACATACAGGATGTCCTTGTCACGCATCTCGAAGAAGCGGGCCAGGAAGAACCCGCGCGGATCCTGCAGGCTGAGGCGATAGACCACCGGCACCTCGACCTGCCCGGCAAGCCTCTGCGCTAGGTCCGGCCGCAACTGACGCACCAGATCGGCCTCCTCGTAACGGAACAGGAAAATGCCACCCGCATCGGCGCGATAATCATTCAGGCCGCCGACCGTTGCCAGAGCCTCGGCCATGGAGACGGACTTGGTGCGGAACGGCACCAATTGGTTCGCCTTCGTCGCACCAAAGGCCGAGAAGGTGCGCGGGCGGTGTGACAGGAGGATGTTGTCGCCCGGTGCCACGAGCACGTTGTTCTCGGGGAAGTCGATGAGGTGTTCGAGACGGGTCGTGCCGGAGCGCGTTCCGCGCTTCAACGTCACGACTGTCTCGTAGGTTGCCGCACGGGCACCGCCGGCCTGGGCAACAAGTTCAAGCAGACGCGTGTCGCGAACCTGCAGCGGGTAGACGCCCGGCTTGGCCGCATCACCGACCACAACGGCGGTCGCGCTCATCTTGCCGGAGACGACAATCAGGACCTGCGGCTCCACCGCTTTGCCGGCCAGCTTGCTTTCGATGGTCTGGCGCAGTCCCTCGACCGACTGGCCCGCAGCCTGGATCCGGCCCGCGTAGGGAACAAAGATAAAGCCGCTCTCGTCGATGGTCGCCGGAATCAGCGTGCTGTCGCTGCCATTCGAAAACAGGCCCTCGCGCGAGGCTTCCCAGATCTTGATCTGCAGATTGTCGCCAACGCCAAGGCGTGCACCGGAGCCGCCGCCGCCCACGCCCTTGAACTGATTCATGAAAGCGAGCGGACGGTAGTTCTTCAGGTACTCGATGTTGCCCGGTGCAATATCGATGACGGCGTAGTTTTCCATGCCGGAGGGGACGGCGGACTGATCAGCGGTAATCTGGTCGGACGTGATGCCAATTGCAGTAGGCCCCTCGGACGGAAGCGCGGCACAGCCAGCTGCAAGCAATACTAAAGACAATAGCCACAACGACCGCATCGGTTCCCCGCTCACACCATCCTGTCCCAGCATTTCTCCTAGCACCCGGCGCGGGCAAAGTCCAAGCCGGGCTGCAGTTGCGTCTGTGCAGGGACGATACGCTGTGCTTCAATTACAACACCAAATGAAAGGAAAGCGTTAAGGTTCTGGTTTCGCAGGGAGATGTTTGAATGAGCTCTTGCCGGCACCGTCCCGAGGCCAGCATCACCGACACGTGGCAGTCCCGGCGAAACAGGGGGAATCAGCACCGACAGGCCGCTTAGCGTCGCGACTCGGTGAAAAGAAATGCCGACGTGGGACGCTTTTGGGGAGGAAAATGTCGTCCGCCCCACTTTTCAGCCGGGCGGACGATTCATAATGTGCGCGCAGTTTCAGCACCCGGCCGGTCCTGCCCGTGACCGCGCCAGCCCGGAAAGGCCCACCATGAGCCAGGCAACCCTGATCGACGGCAAGGCGATTGCCGCCTCCGTCCGCGCCGAAATCACTGCCCGCGCCGCCTGCCTTCTGGCCGAGACGGGACGCCAGCCTGGTCTGGCCGTGGTCCTGGTTGGTGAGGATCCGGCCAGCCAGGTCTATGTCCGCAACAAGGACAAGGCGGCTGCTGCCTGCGGTTTTCATTCGGTCAAGCACAGCCTGCCGGCCGACACGTCCGAGACGGACCTTCTCGCCCTTGTCGAAACGCTGAATGCCGATGACACCATCCACGGCATCCTGGTGCAGCTTCCCCTGCCCCGTCACATCGACGAAAGCAAGGTCTTGCGCCTGATCCGGCCCGAGAAGGATGTCGACGGGTTCCACCCGGTCAATGTCGGGCTGCTGTCCATTGGCGACCGTGAGAGCGCTCTGGTTCCCTGCACCCCGGCCGGAAGCCTTGTGCTGCTGAAGCGCACGCTGGGGCCTTCGCTCGCCGGTCTCGATGCCGTTGTCATCGGCCGCTCCAACATCGTCGGCAAGCCGATGGCCCAGTTGCTGCTGTCGGAAAGCTGCACGGTCACAGTCGCCCACAGCCGCACGAAGGACCTCGTCGAGGTGGTGCGCCGGGCGGATATCGTCGTGGCGGCAGTCGGACGGCCGGAAATGGTTCGTGGCGACTGGATCAAGCCGGGCGCCACGGTCATCGACGTCGGCATCAACCGGGTACCGGATCCCTCGCGCGGCGCGGATGCCACCAGGCTGGTCGGCGATGTCGCCTTTGCCGAAGCTGCTGTCCACGCCGGAGCCATCACGCCGGTTCCCGGCGGCGTCGGCCCGATGACCATTGCCATGCTGATGGCAAACACGCTGACCGCCGCCCGCAGGTTGCTGAATGTACCGGCTGAACCGGATCTGTTTTAGGCGCGCAGATCTTACTGTCACAAATACTGATACAGAAAGCCGGGACGCCGACATTCAACAGCGGCGCCCGCGTTTTTATTCGCAAGGTCCTTGCGACTTATAATTTCGTTAACCATGAACATACAATCGTTGTTGCCGATACCAGATCAAAGGATATCGGCATGAGCCAGCCCTTGCGTCAGCAGTCCGGCACCCCGTTGTTTCCCCCGTCGCTCGAAAAATCTCTTGGCTCTGCAATCCACGAAGCGGTTCGCTGGGTGGAGAAAGACGACACGCAAGGATTGCGCCGACCGTCCGCCCAGACCGGCACAGACCGCTGGGTCGATGCCTTGTCTGCATCGGACGTAGCTCTGAGGACACGCGCCGAGGCCGCAGGCCGTGCGGATGCAGCAGCAGGGCAACGAATCGCTGCCGAGTTGCATTTCCGCGCGCGGGTGCAGACGCGTCTTCTGAAAGACCTGATGGGCCGCAAGCTCGGGTTTGGCTCCTCGTCGCGCGGAATTACCCGCCTTCTGGATCTGCTGGAGCGGGATCTTCAAGCCTACATGACCGGCTTTCTTGCCGAAGAGGAAATGCGCAAGGCCAAGGAAAGCAATGCCGGCCGTGTTGGATCTGTGAAGTCGATCGCCCAGACCGTTGCCGAGACAAACCAGGTCCTGCTTGACCTCGCCTATCTGCAGAAGAACTCAAACCTTGTTGCCAGCAACAGCCAGACCATTTCGGCGGCGGCCACCCAGTTGGTCGCGTCCGTTGAGGAAATAGCGGGAACCGGCTCGCAGGTAGCCAGCGACGCCCAAACGAGCTTCTCCTCGATCGAGGAAAACCGGAAGGCCATCCATCAACTGGCCGGATCCGTGCGCGACATATCGATGGCAATCGGTGGAACGTCGCAGAGTGTGGACACACTCGGCAGTATCACGGATGAGATCGCCAAGACACTTTCCGTCATCGAGCGCATTGCCAAGCAGACAAACCTCCTGGCGCTCAACGCAACCATCGAGGCCGTTCGGGCGGGCGACTCAGGGCGTGGTTTTGCCGTCGTGGCCTCCGAAGTGAAGCAGCTTGCCGAGATGACGGGCCAGTCAACGGAGGAGATTACCCGCCGGATCAACGACCTGAGCGCCGGCATGTCGATGATCGAAGGCAACATGCGTGGCTCGACATCCGCCGTGATGGAGGGCGAGAAAGCCATCGATATCAGCACAAGCCAGATCGAGGATTTCGCCGGCAAGATCGGCGGGGTCGTCTCGCGCATGACGGAGATCGCCGGCATCCTGGAGCAGCAGAAGCGAGCCAGCGAGGATGTCGCGCAACACATCAACAGCATTGCCGGCATGGCCGACGACAGCAAGCAGATGGTCGAGGACATCGCCAACGGCGTCAATCGCGCGGTCACGCATTCGATCAACCGGGCCAAGGAACTGTTTGTTGCCGATTCCGATGTCTGTCTCTGCCATATGGCCAAGATCGACCATGTCGCCTTCAAGAAGCGGGTCATTGATACGTGCATGGGCAAGGACAGCTGGAAAAGCAGCGATGTGCCGGATCACCACAACTGCCGGCTCGGCAAATGGTACGATGGCCTGAAAGACCCGCAGATCACCTGCATGCCGGCCTTCAAGGCCCTGTTGTCCCCCCACGAAGAGGTCCACGCATCGGCGAAGGCCGCGCTCGATGCGGCCTTTCGCTCCGATGCCTCCGGAATCACTGCTGCCCTGCGGCGCATGGATGCTGCAAGCGTCCATGTCCTGACCGGCCTCGATGAGCTGGGTGCAGCCATCGAAGCCAGGGAAAAGACGCAGCAAACACGGGCTGCCACGCGATAAGGCCGTGGGTCTGGCGCGCGTCTTTCCCGCCAGCGACCGCTTCTCAGGACAGGGCACGCGGCCCCTTCAAAGGCACAGGAAAGCCTTAACTCTTCCGTTACTATGATAGCTTGGGGCTTTATCCTAATCCGGTTGCTCGTTTGCAACCGGCTATGGATCTCTTGTCCCGCGCACGGAGCAGGGCTCGCAACAGCGGCCTGACCATGCGATACAAACCCATGGGTCACGGATCCGCCGTGCCCCTTTGGGCCACCAGACGGCTGCGAGTTGATGCGAGTTCCGTCCAAACAGTCAGGCCCCGCTGCGGTTGTTGACCGCGCGGATGGTCCCCTGCCCCGCCCCGCTCCCAACCGGACGGCCTGGCGGACAGGGTTGTTTTGCGCCGGTTTCCTGCTTGCCTCTGCCTCGGTCCTGATGCCGCTGCCGGCCGGGGCCTTCGAACTTTTCGGGTACCGCCTGTGGGGCTCGGCGAGCGACGACGCCAACACGCCGGATGCCTTTCCCTATGTTCCGACGCTGACCCTTTCAGGCGGTGATGACCCGCTCAAGGAACGGCTGACTGCTGCCTCCGTTCTGATGAGCGAGGCCGAAAAGGCTCCCTCTGGCGAGGCGGGTCTGATTGCCCGTGCACTCAATGATTTCGACCGGCTGATCGCCCAGCTCTATGTCGAGGGTCGCTATGGCGGCACGGTCGACATCAAGATCGCCGGGCTGCCGCTGCAAAGCGCGCTGCAGCGCGGCAGCCTGCCGGGTCCGCGTCCGGTCCCTGTGACCATCGCCATTTCGGCCGGTCCGCTGTTCACCTTTGGCGACGTGCGCATTGGCGCGGAAGGGGCTGCGGCCAGCCAGCTGTCGACCGATCCCGGATTCTGGGGCCTTGCGCCTGGCACAACGGCGGATTCGTCCAAGGTCCTCGTTGCCGAACGGCAGATCCTGAACACATTGCGCGCGCGCGGCTTCCCGAAGGCGCGCATCGTCACCCGTGACATCACCGCCGACCACGCCAATGACCATCTGGACGTGACGCTCGTCGCCAACGCCGGAGAGCAGGCACGTTTCGGCGCGGTCACGGTCACAGGAACCAAGGTGACCGATCCGAATTTTGTCGTGGCACAGGCGATGATCCCGGAAGGGTCCATCTATGATCCCGAGATTCTGGCTGCTGCCCAGAAACGCCTGAATGACCTGGGCATCTTTGCCAGCGTCAACATGGTCGAGGCCGACACGATCGGACCGGACGGCGCGCTGCCAGTCACCATCGAGGTCTCCGAGCGCAAGCGGCACGTGCTTGGCGCTGGCGCGACCTGGTCGTCAACGGAAGGCGGCGGCTTCGAGGCCTACTGGCGCCGGCGCAACCTGTTCGGACAGGGCGAGCTTCTTTCCGTCGAAGGCTCGGTCGGCCGGCTCGGCAATTCCTCGTTCAAGGACATGGAATATGCCGCGAAGATCGCCTTCGAGAAGCCGGGCGTGTTTGGCCCGCTGACCAGTTTCAGCACCTCCCTGTCGGCCAAGCAGGAAGCGCCCAACGCCTATACAAGCCGCTCGGTCGCCTATGATGCCTATCTGAAGCGTCAGTTCACCGACCAGTTCACTGGCCGGGCTGGTTTCGAGGTCGCCTTCCTCGACGAGAAAGACGCCTATGGCAAGAAGACCTATCTGCTGACCGGCCTGCCTGCTGACCTCACCTATGACACGCGGGACGACAAGCTCAATCCCTCCAAGGGTTTGCTGGCGACTGCTTTTGCCGAACCGGCCTATGACATCCGCAACCGCAACATGATGATGTTCATGAAGGGGTCGGTGTCGAGCTACGTGGCGCTGGACGAGGCCAAGCGCTTCATCCTGGCCGGGCGCCTCACGGCGGGCAGCATTGTCGGGCCGCAGGTGGATGACATTCCGGCCGGCCGGCGCTTCTTTGCCGGCGGCGGTGGCTCGATCCGTGGCTACGCCTACCGAAACGTCGGTCCGCGCCGCAATGGCGAGGTCACCGGTGGACGCAGCCTCATCGAGATGTCGGGGGAAGTGCGCGTCCGCCTGACCGAGACGTTCGGCGCGGTCGCCTTTGTCGACGCCGGCAATGTCTATAATGCCTCGGTGCCCGACTTCTCGCGCCCCTTCAAGATCGGTATCGGCGCGGGCATCCGCTACTTCACGCCGATCGGCCCGCTGCGCCTTGATGTTGCGGTCCCACTTTCGCCGGAAAAGGGTGATCCTGATTTCGCGATCTACCTCGGCCTCAGTCAGGCCTTCTGAACCGGACAAAGCACGTGCGGCGTATTCTGAAAGCCTTGCTCTACACCGCCCTTGGCAGCACGGCACTTGCCGGGCTCGCGCTTGCGCTCGTGCCGACACCGCTCGGGGAAAGCCTAATCCAGCAGCTGGCCAATGACGCGCTGGACTTGCCCGAGGGCGGCGCCCGGCTGGAAGGCCTCTCGATTTCCTGGTCCGGCAACGCCTCGCTCGCCTCGCTGACCCTGACGGACAGCCAGGGGACCTATGCCACCGTGTCGGGGATCGCCCTCGACTGGCGGCCACTGGCGCTGTTCACCGGACAGATGCACATCACCGCCCTGGCCGCCGATCTGTTTGACCTGCAGCGCCGGCCGACGCCGGCACAGGCCCAACAGGCCAGCCCGGCGAAAGATGGCCCGTTCCTTCCCATAGCCGAGGTCCGGATCGACAAGCTTGACCTGCCACGGATCCAGCTTGACGCGCCGGTGGCCGGCGTTCCGGTGACCCTGGCAGCCAAGGCCGAAGGGTCGGCTCAGGCAGTGCCAGAAACCATTTCCGCCCGGCTCGGCATCACCCGGATCGACGGCACACCCGGAACGGTTGCCGCCGATGTCAGCTTCGCACCGGGTGCCGGCACGCTCGACTTCAGCCTCAAGGCCAATGAACCGCGTGGCGGCATCATTGCCCGGCTCGCTGGCATTGACGAGCTTCCGGCACTGGATCTTGACCTTGCCGGCTCCGGGCCCCTCGCAGACTGGGGCGCCAGGCTGGCGCTTGCCCTTGATGACCGCCCGACGGTCATCGGCACAGCGCGCCTGACCGCAGCAGCCGATGCGAAGCGCAGCCTGACAGTCGAGCTCGACGGCGATCTCGGGCCTTTGGTCCCGCCGATTGCCGGTGCCCTGTTCCAGGGGACGACACGACTGGCCGGTTCGGCAGACCTCTCCGGGACGTTCCAGCCGCTGGGCGCAACGCTGACCATCCGCACCGGGACGCTGCAGGTCTCAGCCTCCGGCAGTCTCGATCCGGCGACGCAGGCCCTCACCGGGCTGGCGGACGTGATGCTGGCAGCTGGCGGCGATGCCCTGATCGGCATCGAGACTGGCACTGGCTCCAGCTCTGGCCTCACCACCTTGAAACGTCTGACCGCCTCGGCCAAGCTCGACGGCTCTCTCGATCGAGCAACCTGGCATGCCAGCATCGAAACCGATACGCTTGCCACGCCGGCCGGGCAGCTTGCCTCCGCCCGGCTGGACGCGACAGGCGTCGGCGCAAGTGTTCGGCCAGGCGCCGTGTCGGTGCCCCTTACTGCCACCTTGCGCTTCGCCGGTCTGTCACCGCAGGACCCGCGATTTGCTCCCTTCGCCGGGGCAAGCACGGCCGAGATAGCCGGTCGCTTTACAGTCAAAGGCGGCATGCCCGTGCTGCGCCTGGCGCGGGGCAGCGCTAACCTGCCGGTACTGTCGCTACAACTGGGCGAAAGCGAGATCAGCCTCGCACAGACACGGCTGACGGGAGACCTGCGCCTGCCGGATCTTGCCAGTCTCGCTCCGCTCGCCGGCCTGCCGCTGTCCGGCAGCCTGGGGGCCGGCTTCCGCACCGACCTGAACCTCAATGACCCGTCCGGCACTGTTGCCCTATCACTTGCCGGCACCGATCTGGCCGCCGGCATCGCTCCGCTTGATAGCCTTCTGGCCGGCAAGACCCAGGCGACTGCCAATTTAACGCTTGCCGGGGACGGCACGGTGGGCCTGCGTAACCTTGCCCTTACTGCCCCCGGCGCAACCCTCTCCGGCAACGCCGAACTGAAGCAGGACGATGATGACGGTCTCGATGGCGACCTCACCCTGACCCTGCCCGATCTGTCGCGCCTTGATCCGCGGCTTGGCGGAAGCCTGACGGCCGAGGCTGACCTGTCCGGTGCGCTGGCACGTCCCGGGCTTGAGCTGACCGCGACCTCGAACCAGATCCTGCTGTCAGGCACGCCGCTCAGCGACCTGTCGCTGGCCCTCTCCGGTCAAGCCGATCCGGATGCGCCGCGCGGGGAACTGAACCTGTCGGCCAGACTGAACGGCGCGCCGCTGGTGGCACGGGGTGAAGTGTCGAGCACCGATGGCCGCGCCGAGCTGACGGGCTTCGAGGCTGCCGTCGGCGGCAACCGGCTCAGCGGCGAGCTGACAGTCGCGGACCTGACCCGCGCGCTCGAGAGCGTCAGCGGCACGCTGGCCCTGAACGCCCCCGACCTTTCGGAACTCTCCCCCCTTGCCCTCACCGCCCTCTCCGGCCGCCTGACGGCGCAGGCTGCGATCAGCGCTGACGCCAAGGGCCCGCGCGTCCGCCTTACGGCAGAGGGCGCAGGCGTGGGCCTGCCGCAAGCAGCCGTCGACAGCTTCAAGGTCGACGCGGACCTGTTTGATCTGACCGCCGTCCCGCAAGCCTCCGGCACGGTGTCGGCATCCGGCCTCCTGGCCGGCGGCACGCGGCTTTCCAGCCTTGCGGCCACGGCCAAGAGCGACGGCACCCGCACGGATTTCACGCTGGATGCGCGCCTGCCGGGCACCGCCAAGGACGGCGTCGCTGCGGCCGGCAGCATGACGGCGGTCGCGGCTGGCTTTGACCTGACGCTCGCCCGACTGGACGGCACCTACAGCGGCCTCAAGACATCGCTGGTGCGCCCGGCGCGGCTGTCCTACGCCAATGCCATTGCCCGGCTTGACGAGGTTGCCCTCGCCCTCGGCAGCGGCTCCCTTGTGATCCAGGGCACCGCCGGCGAGACGCTGAACCTCAATGGCACGCTGAAATCCGTGCCGGTGGCCCTCGCCAACGCCTTCAGTCCGGGGCTCGGGCTTGCCGGCACGCTCAGTGGCTCGGTCAAGGTCAGTGGCGCGGCCAGCGCGCCGGTTGCCAGCTGGCAGCTGACGGGCGCGGGTCTTTCGGCGGCGGCCCTCGCCAGCAACGGCATCGCCCCGCTTGGCCTCGACAGCCGTGGCAGCTTCCAGGGCCAGCGCATCGAGCAGACCAGCAAGGTGATCGGCGACGGAGGCCTGTCGCTCACCGCAACTGGCCCGGTGAACATCGCCGGTGCCGGATCGCTGGCGCTTGAAATCTCCGGCAGCGTGCCGCTGGCGCTCGCCCGCCCTGCCCTGACGCGGTCCGGGTTCCGGGGCGAAGGCGCGCTGGCCGTGTCCGGGCGGATCGGCGGAACGTTCGCCGCGCCCGATTACGCCCTGACGGCGCGTCCGCAAGGCGTCAGCTTCACCGAGCTTTCCTCCGGCTTCACCCTGCGCGATGTGACCGGCACCATCGACGTCACCCGCGACCGGATCGTTGTCAACGGCATCACCGCTGCCATTGCTGCCGGAGGCACCGTGAAGGCCAGCGGCTCGGTCGGGCTGTCGCAAGGCATGCCGGCGGATCTGTCCATCACGGTCGACAATGGCCGCTACAGCGATGGCCGCATCGTCTCGGCCGATATTGGTGCTGCCCTCAAGGTCAGCGGCCCGCTGGCAGGCGGCGGCGTTTTGTCCGGCACGGTGAATGTGCAAGATGCCAACATCGCCATTCCCCAGTCCCTGCCCGGCAGCCTGTCGCCGCTGGCGGTGCGACACGTCAATGCGCCCAAGCCCGTGCGCGAGCAGGTGGCAGAGTTGAAGCAGGACATGGGCGAGACAGGCGGCGGCTCGGGCAGCGGCGGACTGTCGCTCGACGTCACCGTCAACGCGCCGGCCCGCATCTTCGTGCGCGGCCGTGGTCTTGATGCGGAGCTGGGCGGTTCGCTGCGCATCGTTGGCACGACGGCTCAGCCGCAAGCCATTGGCGGCATCACGCTGCGCCGTGGCCAGCTGGATGTGCTCACCCGGCGGCTTGCCTTCTCGCAAGGCTCGGTCACCTTCACGGGCTCGCTGACGCCGACGCTGAATTTCGTGGCCACCACCACCGCCAGTTCGACCACCATCAATGTGACCATCAGCGGCAGCGCCGCGGATCCGGTGATCGCCCTGTCGTCGTCGCCCTCGCTGCCTCAGGACGAAATCCTCGCCCAGCTGCTGTTCGACCGCAGCATGACCAGCCTGTCGCCG
Source organism: Pannonibacter carbonis (assembly GCF_003012935.1). Classification (GTDB taxonomy): domain Bacteria; phylum Pseudomonadota; class Alphaproteobacteria; order Rhizobiales; family Stappiaceae; genus Pannonibacter; species Pannonibacter carbonis. Next base: position 27,017 of record NZ_PUDR01000016.1, read on the forward strand.
ACGCAGATCGCCCAGTTGGCCGCCGCCGTGGCAACGCTGACCGGTGGCAGCGACCAGGGTCCCCTTGCCCAGCTGCGCAAGTCGCTCGGGCTGGACGCGGTCGATCTCAATGTCGCAGGTCCAGGCGGACCGTCCCTGTCGGTGGGCAAGTACATCAATGACAACATCTATCTGGGCGTCGAACAGGGCACCGGCCGCGACTCCTCCAAGGTCAAGGTCGACATCGACCTGTCGCGCAATCTGAAAGCCCGTGGCGAAGTGGGGGCGACCGGGTCGTCGAAGGCCGGCATCTATTTCGAAAAGGAATATTGATCTGCCTCAGCGTGCAGGTCGCACCCCTGCCTGCACACGATGTGCAAAGGCCCTTTACCGCGCGCCTCGAAACTGTTTAACATGTTAAATAATAGGCGCTGACGTGACGTCTCGCCTGATACATGCCACACACGTCCGACACGACGGGCAAGACAAATCGGGGGAGACCGACATGGGCCTTGATGCAAATCTGGTGAAGCAGCAGCTGTACATCGATGGAGCCTGGGTTCCGGCGGACAGCGGCCAGACCATCCGCGTCGACAATCCGGCAACGCTTGAGACCATCGGCACCGTTCCGAAAGCCGGGCGCGCCGAAACGCGCCGCGCCATCGAGGCCGCGCACAAGGCGCTGGCCGGCTGGAAGGCCCTGACGGCAGAGGATCGCGCGGGCCGCATGCACAAGCTGTGCGATGCGATCATGGCGAACCATGATGCGCTGGCCGAGTTGCTCACCACCGAAATGGGCAAGCCGCTGGCCGAGGCCAAGGGCGAAATTGCGCTTGGCGTGAAGTACATCCGCTTCTTCGCCGAAGAGGGCAAGCGCATCTACGGCGACGTCATTCCCGCCCCCTGGGCCGGCAAGCGCATCCTTGTCACCAAGGAGCCGGTCGGCGTCGTCGGGGCCATCACGCCCTGGAACTTCCCGAACTCCATGATCGCGCGCAAGCTCGGCGCCGCGCTCGGGGCCGGCTGCACCATCGTCATCAAGCCGGCCAGCCAGACGCCCTACTCTGCCCTCGCTTTCGGCGCGATGGCGGAGGCAGCGGGCATTCCGGCCGGCGTCATCAACGTGGTCACCGGTTCGGCAGCCGAAATCGCGGCGGAGATGTGCGAGCATCCCCTCCTGCGCAAGATCACCTTCACCGGCTCGACCGAAGTCGGCAAGCTGCTTGCCAGCGAGGCAGGCAAGCACATGAAGAAGATTTCGATGGAACTGGGCGGCAACGCACCCTTCATCGTCTTCGACGATGCAGATCTCGATGCGGCTGTCGCCGGCGCAATGATTTCCAAGTTCCGCAACTCCGGCCAGACCTGCGTCTGCGCCAACCGGCTCTATGTCCAGGCCGGCGTCTATGACGCCTTTGCTGCCAAGCTGAAGGCGGCCGTCGAGGCACAGCTAAAGGTCGGCGACGGGCGCAAGGACGGCATCACCCAGGGTCCGCTGATCGACACCGGTGCCATTGCCAAGGTCGAGGAACACATCGCCGACGCGGTCGCCAAGGGAGGCACTATCCTGACCGGCGGCGCACGCATCGGCAACGAGGGCAGCTTCTTCCAGCCGACCATCGTTGCGGGAGCCACCGCCGAGATGAAGGTGGCGCGCGAGGAGACCTTCGGCCCGCTTGCCCCGCTGTTCCACTTCGAGACCGAAGAGGAAGTCATTCGGCTTGCCAATGACACCGAGTATGGCCTGGCCTGCTACTTCTATGCCCAGAACCTTGGCCGGGTGTTCCGGGTCATGGAAGCGCTGGAATACGGCCTTGTCGGCATCAACGAAGGCCTGATCACCACGGAAGTCGCCCCCTTCGGCGGCGTCAAGGACAGCGGCATGGGCCGCGAAGGCTCGAAATACGGCGTCGACGACTACCTCAGCATCAAATACGCCTGCATCGGCGGTCTGGGGCTCTGAGCCATTCCATGGCGCGCCGCAGCTCAGGCTGCGGCGTGCTGCAAGGCAAGGAGGTCCTCGGCACTCATCGGACGGCCGTAAAGATAGCCCTGCCCGATGTGACAACCGAGCCGGCGCAACACGTCTTCCTGGGCCCGCGTTTCAATGCCCTCCGCGATGACCGTGATATCGAAGCCGCGCGCCAGTTCGACAACGCTGCGGACGATGGCAACGCTGCCCTTGTCGACGGCGACCCGTTCCACAAACGACCGATCGATCTTGATCTTCGAGAATGGGAAGCGCGGAATGTAACCGAGCGATGAGTAGCCAGACCCGAAGTCATCGAGGGCGAGGCCACAGCCGAGGCTCCGCAGACGCGAGATGCTGGCGGCAACCTGATCAGCCTGCCCGAGGAACAGGGATTCGACGAGTTCCAGATCCAGTTGAGACGGCGACAGCCCCGACGATGCGAGCGCCGCTTCGACGGCTGTGGTGACCGACCCGCGCTCGACCTGGATCGGGGAGACATTGACCGCAAGGCGCAATGGCAGGTTCCATCCCTGCACGGTTTGACAAGCCTCACGCAGAACAAAGGCTCCGAGCGGCTCGATCAGACCACTCTCCTCTGCAATGGGAATGAACTCGACGGGCGACACATTGCCGAGCTCAGGATGCTGCCAGCGCAGCAGTGCCTCGACGCCGATCATCTTGCCACCCTGCAGCTCGACCTGAGGCTGGTAGACGACGTGGAACTGGCCCTTCTGGATGCCCTCCTCAAGATCAATCTCGAGGAGCCGGCGACGGGTCACGGCATGCAGCATGGCCTGGTCGAACCGGCGTATCGTACGTGGACCTGACTTCCGGGCCCACGACAGAGCCGTGCCGGCCTGGCGCAGCATGGCCGCGGCGTCAGGTACATCCTCAGGAGCAAGCGTCGCCAGACCAAAGCAGGCGCTGATGTGCAGACGGTGGCCACCAAGAACGAGTTCCCGCGATATTCGCTGCAACACCTCCTGACAAAATTCTTCAGGCACAACGCCGTCCGGAAATCCGGCCAACGCAAGCTGCCGGTCACCGACACTGGCGACAAACTCGCATCCGAGCTGTCGCAATTCGTGGGCGATCGCCGCACGAACCTTGTCAGCCCAGCTAAGCCCGAGGGACGCGGCGATGATATCGATGCGCTCAAGGCCGGCGACGAGCAGGTGATAGTCACCCGCGCGCCGCGCCCCGTCCTGTAGGCGGATCTGCAAAGCTTCTTCGAAGGCGCGCCGGTCCAGCAGGTCGGTTATCGGGTCGTGACGGGCAAGATAGGCAAAGGCATCTTCCGCACGCCGCTTGTCGGTGATGTCACGACAGGTCAGGCAGGTCACCACATCCGGCCGATCTCCCTCGATCCCGGCAAGCACGGAGGCTGTAACCGCGTATTCGATCAATCGGGCATTGTCCGGCTGGTCGCCAAGCTTGATTGCAATTTCGTGCAGTCTGACACCTTCATCCTGCGATTCCGGATCTGTAATTGCGTTCTGAAGCGTCACCACGACTTCGGACGGCAGCACGTCTGGAGCACAGGTCCCACTGCGAATGGGGGCACGCCAGATTGCTTCCGCGCTGCCGCTGGCAGCGCGGACGATGCCCTTGCTGTCGACAACGATCACGCCATCGAAGTTATCCTTGAACACCTGATCGAGGATCCGGCGGTCGTTTTCCTGCTCCCGGTGGATCGCGCGGATCTGCAGCTGGCGAACCCCGATTTCCCGTAGCAGGGCCGCAAGGGCCAAGACGATCAGGGCGATCTGGGCAGGCACCGTGTCGAGGCTCAGCGGTGCGATGGCCTGTACAGCGAGCGCGACGATCTCCAGCCCGACAGAAAGGATAAAGAACAGGACGAGCCGCGGCCGCCAGGTCGTCATGCCCGAAAGCGTTGCAATGGCCCCGATCGCGAGCACAAGTGCCAGCAACGGGTAGCCGAAACCGCTGCTCATCGCCCTGTCGGCCAGCAGGCTTTCGGCTGCCAGGATCTGCAGCAGCGCTCCGGGCAGAATGCCATGCACCGGGACATTGAAGTAATCCCGCAGCTCCTGTGCACTGGCTCCGATCACGACCTTGCGCCCCTCAAGCGCGCCGGAATCAACCCTGCCTGCCAGAACATCCCCCGCTGAGATGCGCGGGATACTGCCCGGATCAATACTGAAATCGATACCAAACGTCTGCAATATGCCGCCATCCGCTCCTGCTGCCATGGCAGACAGAGACAGCACAGCTTCGCCATGAATGCTGTCGGCAAAAAGCGACGACCGGATCCTTCCGTCGCTGTCAACCGGCAGGCTGACTGTCACTGGCCAGGCATGGTCCAGAAGGGGCGAAATCGGAATGTTCGTGAGGCGTTTTTCTGCAGGGAGCGCCGGGTCAGACGGTTGCCGAAAGACTGCAAGGTAAACCGAGCCCTCTGCCCGTTGCAGCGCCGCCGCAAATTTGCTGTCTTCGACTGGACCAGAGTAGGCGCTGAAGTCGATATCGAAATAGATTTCTGCGGCACCGGCTGCCCGGAGGCGGTCAACAAGTTCGCCGTGCAATCCGCGGGCCCAGGGCCATACTCCGACCTTGCGAAGGCTGCTTGCGTCAATATCAACGAATACAATCTCGCCTGACGCCTGGCGCTCCAGCAGCGAATACCTGACCTCCTGGATGGCCCGTTAAATCGGCTGCAGCCAGCCCTTCGTGTGCAGGCCGACGGCTAGCAACGCGGCAATCACGGCCGCCAGAGCGCAGCTGACCGAAGCCAGTCGAACCAACTGACGGGCCAGTTGAGCCAGCGACTGCAAGCGACCTCCACGCATCATCTTGGCGACCTGTCAGTTGGACCGAATGCCATCACTGGCGTCCATTGCCGTTGCCGCCAGCATTGCCATTGCCGTTGCCGCCAGCATTGCCATTGCCATTGCCGCCAGCGTTGCCATTGCCGTTGCCGCCAGCGTTGCCATTGCCATTGCCGCCAGCGTTGCCATTGCCGTTACCGCCGGCATTGCCATTGCCATTGCCGCCAGCATTGCCGTTGCCATTGCCGCCAGCATTGCCATTGCCGTTACCGCCAGCATTGCCGTTGCCATTGCCGCCAGCGTTGCCGTTGCCATCGCCGCCAGCGTTGCCATTGCCGTTACCGCCGGCGTTGCCATTGCCATTGCCGCCAGCGTTGCCGTTGCCATTGCCGCCAGCATTGCCGTTGCCGTTGCCGCCAGCATTGCCGTTGCCGTTGCCGCCAGCATTGCCGTTGCCATTGCCGCCAGCGTTGCTGTTGCCATTGCCGCCGGCGTTGCCGGCGGGACCGCTGTCATGCGGAGAGCTGTCATTCACCACTGTGCCGGTACTACGGGTACTGCCGGCCGGGCTTGCGTCAGTTGCCAGGCTTGCCGCAGGAGACAGCGGCGCTGTGAAGGTGGACGAGGCAGGAGCCAGTCCACTCTCGACGGAGGGAAGGGTGCCGGATCCGGTTACGCTTAGGCCGACACCGTCCTGCGTGCTGGCTTGTTGCCCGGCCCCGATATCAGACCGCTCGCCGGTATCGAGATCGATCACCTGGACCAGGCCGCGCTCAACCTCGACCTTTGCCTGCCCTTTGCGGATCTGGACACCAAAGCGCGTGCCCTTGACCACGGCGGCCAGGAACGGGGTCTCGACAACAAAATGCGGCCGGGCACGCTTCTGCACATCCACCGTCACCTGGCCGTCGCGCTGCAGGAGGGTCGTGGTCTCGCCCGTGCTTTTCAGGCGCGAGATAGCGACCGTCGAATTCGGCGAGACCAGAATGGTCTCCCGGCCACGAACCAGCAGCGCCTTCGCCCCGCTTCTCGTTGCAAGGGTTACGCCTTTCGGCAGGACCATGCCGCTTCGCGCGGCGACGGGCTCAACGCCCGGTGAAAGCAGGTATACCTTGCCGCTGCTGCGCTGGATCACCCAGTCGGCAGCCAGAACCGGCGAGGACAGCAAGAACAAGGCAAGGATCGTGCCCGCAAGAGACGCCGCCGCCGCAGCAGCAGATCCCCGTCTGGTCGGAGCCAGGCGTGTTGCCGGATGACCAATTGATCTGTGCCCGAGAAGGCCGGCCCGCGGTGTCCGCATTTGCATCGTGTCCTGTCCGTCCCTGTATCAGATCGGACCAAACGAAACACACTAGCCTTAACTTCCGCTGAATCAGCCCCCTGAAACACCTGGGTTTTGGCAGTTTTATTGCAATATCAACGCCAGACGCATCAATATATCAGATCGTCTCTGCCAGCATCCTGGCCTCCACAGCTCGAAACAATTCCGCCTCGTCGATATTCATCTGTTCAATGCCGCAGCGGATCGCCCGTTCGAACACACCCACATCAGACCCGGCGTAGAACATCTGCGTCACCAGCCCGGCGTCCCGCGCCTGGGCGACGCGCTCGGGCGTGACATTGCCCTCGTGGAATTCGAGAATATGCGCCTCGGCCGCAACGGCCCGTTCGACCGAGCCCATATGCTGGAACAGCACCATACGGCGCAGGTCCGGCACCCTTGCGCGCATCTGCGCCCGGATGTCCTGGTCAAAGGAGAAGGACCAGGCCCGACCCAGCATGCCGCGCGCGGCCAGCATGTCGCGCACCCGCGCCGGGTCCGCCGCCTTGATCTCGGCATAGGTGCCGACGCGCCCCTTGCAGGCATCCAGGAACACCGACAGACGCGGAAGCCGCTGGCCCGCAAAGGCTGGCGAGAACCAGCTGCCGGCATCCAGTCGATCCAGTTCGGCCGAGGTCATGTCCGCCACGCGGCCGTGTCCGTTACTTGTACGGTCCACGGTCTCGTCGTGGATGACATAAAGCACGCCGTCGCGGCTTGTGTGGATGTCGAACTCAACTACATCGGCTCCTGCGGCAATCGCTGCCTCCAGCGCTGCCAGCGTGTTCTCCGGCGCCTTGCGCGACAGGCCACGATGGCAGATGAGCACGGCTTTCTTCACAACGAATCCCTTCGGCTTCCACCACCAATGATTGCAGCAGATGGAAAAATCTTGTTATGGATGCGGACTTGACTGCTTCCTTCCTGCACCAGTCCGTTGATGGATTGATGACAAAACGGCCCTTGCCCCCCGACATTCCATTGTGCATTGCACCACCACCTTCGCTCACATCTGCGGCAAAAGCCCGTGATCAGGCCTTGCCGCATGGAGCCGCAAGACCCGAAGACTGCGTATTTCTCCGCAGTTTTCCGCAGAGATCAGTCTTTATTCGTGGTCAGTTCACCGGGTAACTCTTGGTCATCGTTCACTCCTAGTGAACGGCGCGTCAAATTGTGCCTTGCGCAAAATCAGCTACATGTAACAGCGCCGGCATCACTGATGCCTTTCTGTTTATCCCTTCCGGAGACGTCGCATGACCCGCTTTGCAGCTTCTGCCCTCGCCCTCGCCCTGTTCGCCACTCCGGCGCTCGCCGAGCCGGTGGCCTATTCCTTCGACAAGAGCCACTCGAATCTCTCCTTCACCTATGACCACCTCGGCTACTCGACCACCGATGGCCGCTTCGGCAACTGGGATGCGACGCTCCTCATTGATGCCGACAAGCCGGAAGCCTCGTCGATCGAGTTCACCATCGACACTACGTCGCTCGACACCTTCTTCGCCGATCGCGACACGCACCTGAAGAGCGCCGACTTCTTTGACGTCGCACAGTTCCCGCAGGCGACATTCAAGAGCACCAAGGTGACCAAGACTGGTGACAAGGAACTGGAGATCGTTGGCGACCTCACGATCAAGGGCGTCACCAAGCCGGCCACCCTCGCCGTCAAGGTAACAGCCATGGGCGAACATCCGATGGCCAAGATGCCGGCGGTCGGTTTTGCCGGCACCACCACGATCAAGCGGTCCGACTACGGCATGAACATGTTCGTCCCTTATGTCAGCGACGAGGTCACCATCACCTTGCATGCTGAAACCCTCGCCGCGGCCAAGTAAGGTCAGCGCGGTCCGGGCCGGACGGTCCCCATCACGTCCGGCCCACCTATCAGGAGAGCCTGCATGCTGCGCAACAGTTCCAATGGTTACGGCTGGATCGCCATTGCCTTTCACTGGTCCATGGCCCTGATGATCATCGGGATGATCGGTCTTGGAATGTACATGCACAGGCTGCCCCTCACCGATCCGGCGACCTTTGCCCTGTTCCAGTTGCACAAGTCGATCGGCTTCGTGGTGCTTGCCTTGACCGTGCTGCGCCTCGTCTGGCGCCTTGCCAACCCGAGCCCGGCCCTGCCGGCGGCAATGCCGGCCTGGGAAAAGGCAGCGGCGCATCTGGGCCATCTCGGGCTCTATGGCCTGCTCTTTGCCATTCCGCTGACTGGCTGGCTGATGGTTTCGGCGTCCCCCTGGAACATTCCGACCATTCTCTTCGGCGCCGTGCACATGCCGCATCTGACCATCCCCGAGGCGCTCGGCACGAAGGCGGAGGCCGAGACCCTGTTCAAGGATCTGCACGAGCTGTTTGCCTGGCTGCTGATCCTGCTGCTGGTCGCCCATATCGGGGCTGCCCTGAAGCATCATTTCCTGGCGCGCGACGGCGTCCTCCTCCGGATGCTGCGTCCCGGCCGCACTGCTGGCTGACCGCCTCTTTCCGAAAGGACCATTCCATGCGCAAGTTCCTGCAACTGACCGCAATTGCCGCATCGCTCGCCGCCACGCCGGCCCTCGCCTCCGACTGGAAAGTTGATCCCGCCAAGAGCACCCTGGGCTTCGCCGTCGACCAGGGAGGCCAGCCCGTCGAGGCAACCTTCAAGACCTGGACGGCGGCCATCCGCTTTGATCCGGCCAATCCGGCCGATGCCAAGATCGAGGCCACCATCGAGACCGGCGGCATTGCCACGGCCAACCCGCAGTTCGTCGAGATGATCCCGGGGGCCGACTGGCTTGCTGCGGCCAGCTTCCCGACCGCGACCTTCACCTCGGGTGCTGTCACCTCGAAGGGCGGCAATGCGTACCAGATGGACGGCACGCTCACCCTGCGCGGCCAGTCCCAGCCGGTGACGCTCGACTTCACCCTCGACATTACCGGCGACAGCGCCCGCGCGGTTGGCACAGCCACTGCCAAGCGCTCCGCCTTTGGCGTCGGCGCCAGCTTCCCGCCGGCCACCGTTGGCGACGATGTCACCATCAAGCTGGACCTGACAGCCAGCCGCTGACAACACGCCGTTTCCCCGCGACGAATTGCGAAGGCCGGACCCGTTTGGCGGACCGGCCGTCGCTTCGTTTATGCGCCCGCCGATGTCACCCCGGGCGGAGCGCAGCGGAGACTCGGGGCCCACTCGTTCGCAGAGCAGCAGAGACTGGCAGGGTCGCACCACAGGCTGCGGAGAGGGCGCGCAATGCCTGCCGCAGCGCTGCTGCAAGTATCGCATCGCTCTGGAAGCGAGTTGGCCCCGGCTCTCGCGATGCTCGGCCGGGGTGACACGGAGCAAGCTGCCGGCAAGAAACAAGGTTTGTCAGCAGCCCGAGGCCGGACCCGCTTGGCGGGACCGGCCTTTTTGCCGTAAAGAAGGCCATCCCGTTTTGAGCCGTTCCAATCACGAAGCACGGCCGCCAGGAAAGAGACCCCGATGAACGCTCCTGTCACCGCTCCGGACTATCGTCACAGCGCCATGTTCCCGCTTGGCGAGGACAAGACGACCTATCGCAAGCTCACGTCCGACCACGTCTCGACGGCCACCTTCAACGGCAAGGAAATGCTGGTCGTCGAGCGCGAGGGGCTGCGGCTTCTGGCCGAGCAGGCCTTCATCGACATCAACCACTACCTGCGCCCCGGGCATCTCGCCCAGCTCAAGGCCATCCTCGATGACCCGGAGGCGACCGACAACGACAAGTTCGTGGCCTTCGACCTCCTGAAGAACGCCAGCATCTCGGCCGGCGGCGTCCTGCCCATGTGCCAGGACACCGGCACCGCCATCGTCATGGGCAAGAAGGGCCGCTGCGTCTGGACCGAGGGCAGCGACGAGGAAGCGCTCGGCGAAGGCGCGCGCGATGCCTATTTCAAGCGCAACCTGCGCTACTCGCAGCTGGCACCGATTTCCATGTTCGAGGAGAAGAACACCTCCAACAACATGCCGGCGCAGATCGAGCTCTATTCCGAGGGCGAGAACGCCTACAAGTTCCTGTTCATGGCCAAGGGCGGCGGCTCGGCCAACAAGACCTTCCTGTTCCAGGGCACGCCGTCGCTGCTGACCCACGACCGCATGATCGATTTCCTGAAGGAAAAGATCCTGACGCTCGGCACGGCCGCCTGCCCGCCGTATCACCTTGCTATCGTCATCGGCGGCACCTCTGCCGAAATGTGCCTGAAGGCGGTGAAGCTCGCCTCCGCCCGCTATCTCGACACCCTGCCGACGCAGGGCTCGGAACTTGGCCACGCCTTCCGCGATCTGGAAATGGAAGCCGAGATCCACAAGCTGACCCAGGCGACCGGCGTCGGCGCGCAGTTCGGCGGCAAGTATTTCTGCCACGACGTGCGCGTCATCCGCCTGCCGCGCCACGGCGCGTCGCTGCCGATCGGCATCGGCGTCTCCTGCTCGGCGGACCGTCAGGCCCTCGGCAAGATCACCAAGGATGGCATCTACCTCGAGCAGCTGGAGATGCATCCGGAGAAATACATGCCGGAGATCACCGACGACCATCTCTCTGACGCCGTCGTCAAGATCGACCTGACCCGGCCGATGCCGGAAATTCTCGCCGAACTGTCGCGCCACCCGATCAAGACCCGCCTGTCGCTGACCGGCCCGCTGATCGTCGCCCGCGATCTGGCCCACGCGAAACTCCGCGAGCGGCTGGAGGCCGGCGAGCCGCTGCCGGACTACTTCAAGAACCACCCGATCTATTACGCCGGCCCCGCCAAGACCCCGGAAGGCATGCCCTCCGGCTCCTTCGGTCCGACCACGGCCGGGCGCATGGATGCCTATGTCGACCAGTTCCAGGCCGCCGGCGGCTCCATGGTGATGCTGGCCAAGGGCAACCGTTCCCCGGCCGTCCGCCGCGCCTGTCAGGCCCATGGCGGCTTCTACCTCGGCTCCATTGGCGGCCCGGCCGCCCGTCTTGCCCAGGACTGCATCAAGAAGGTGGAGGTCGTCGCCTATCCGGAACTCGGCATGGAAGCGATCTGGAAGATCGAAGTCGAAGACTTCCCGGCCTTCATCGTCGTCGACGACAAGGGCAACGACTTCTTCAAGGAACTAAACCTGGGGTGAGGTGTTGTCCTGAACTGATCAGCTGATATCGAAGGGCCCCGCCGGGGCCCTTCGCCACTTCCAACAACCTCGCCATCGTCGTCCCGGGCTGAGCGCAGCGAAGACCCGGGACCGGAGAGCCTGAGCCTCGCCAGTGTAACTCCTTGAACTATAGACACCTCGGCTCTCCGGTCCCGGCTCGGCGCTTCGCTTGGCCGGGATGACGCAGGTAGGGCCGAGGTTGACGATCAACACCAAGGGCCCCGCCGAGGCCCTTCGTCGTTTTGCAAATCCATCGGCGACGCTCCAGCTCCGCCCGGCAGGCTGACCCGCAAAAAGTTCAGAGCACGAGCAAGGCCGGTCAAACCCAACGTAAAACCCAATCCCCTTGCGTTAAGTTGGCAGAAAGACGCATGCTCTAGTCTGCGGCAGGATTTGGAGAGACGCGCCGGGTGGCGCTATGTGTGGGGAGCACTTTCTGATGCGCAAGATGATCGGCCTTCTGGCCACCTGTATTCTTCTGGCCGGCACAGCGGCCGCCAGCGCCCAGGCGGGCCGCTTCTATGATCCGGTGACCCGGCAGTGGGAGAGTTTTGGACCGGGCACAGGCTCTGGCCGCTCGCCGATCGCGCGCGAGATGGTGAACTATTCCGGTCCCCATGCACCGGGCACCATCGTCGTCGACACCAAGGAGCGCCGTCTCTACCACGTGCGCGAGGGCGGCCGGGCAATGAAATACGGCGTTGGCGTCGGCAAGGAAGGCATGCAGTGGTCGGGCGTGCACCAGGTAACGCGCAAGGCCGAGTGGCCGGGCTGGACCCCGCCGCCGGCCATGCGCGCCCGCGAGCGCAAGCAAGGCCGGATCCTGCCCGCGCATATGGTCGGCGGCATCAACAATCCACTCGGCGCCCGCGCGCTCTACATCGGCTCGACGATCTACCGCATCCACGGCACAAACCAGCCCTGGACCATCGGATCGGCGGTCTCCTCCGGCTGCATCCGCCTTGCCAACGAGGACGTCGAGCATCTGTACGACAACGTCGGCATCGGCGCGAAGGTGGTCGTCAAGCGCTGATGGCTTCCAGGGGCTAGAGCCCCTGCCTCCCTTGACTGGCCCCGGCTGTGCATCGCCAGAGCCGGGGCCATTGACGCATCAAACCGGATCCGCACTTCGTCGCTCCTGCGCAGGCAGGAGCCTAGTAACCCGCTGAATTGACTATTTTTTGATGCCGGGGCCAAACAATCCCTGCCCCGATTACTAGGCTCCTGCCTGCGCAGGAGCAACGGGTAAAATTTCCCGGCCTCACCGATCCCGCGACAGGCCCTTGGCCTCGAGTTCCGTCAGATAGACGCCCCAGTGCTTGTCCGGATTGCGGGCGAGGTCGAGGAAATAGGGCCAAGTGTAGATGCCCGTCTGGTGCAGGTCGTCGAAATGCAGGCGGACGGCGTAATTGCCCACGGGCTCGACGCTCAGGATCATCACGTCGCGCTTGCCCGGAACCGTGATCTTCTGCGACGGATTATGCCCCTGCACCTCGGCCGAAGGCGAGCAGACCCTGAGATATTCCGCGCTGTAGTCATGCTTCTCGCCGGTATCAAAGGCGACCGTCAGGGTCTTCTTGTCCTTGGAGAGGCGAAGTTCGATGGGCCAGGGCGTGATCATGGAGAAAATCCGGAGGCAAGGGGCGGGAGTGCAGCGATGCAAAATCGTCTCAGAACCTAATGTCTTGCGTGCACAGGTCAAGCACAGCCGCGATATCGCTTGCCAGACATGCGACGCGATATCATTAGTTGCGCACCAGATTTATGCTCGGACCTGCCAGATGCGCTTTGAATCTTTTTCCCAGAACCTTGAGGATGTCCTTCTCTGGCGCGTGCTGCGCGATGTCGAGGCCGGTTTTTACATTGACGTGGGGGCTTCCCATCCGGTGCAGGATTCCGTTTCCCTCGGCTTCTATCGCAAGGGCTGGCGCGGCTTCCATGTCGAGCCGCTGCCGGAAATGGCCGCAGCGCTCCGCGCCGCGCGTCCCGGTGACCGGGTGTTCGAAGTGGCCCTGTCCACCAGCCCGGGCAGCGTCACCTTCCACCGCATTGATGGCACCAGCGGGCTCTCGACAGGCCGGGCGGATGTCGCCGCAGCGCATGCCGCAGCCGGTCACAGTGCGGTTGCGCTGACCGTTCCGGCGCTGTCCCTGGCCGAGGTGCTGAATGCCGCCCCCGGCGAGGTGCACTGGCTGAAGATCGACGTGGAGGGCATGGAACAGGACGTGCTGGCGAGCTGGGGCACCTCGCCCGTGCGCCCGTGGGTCGTGGCCATCGAGACAACCGTCCACAGCGAGGGGTCTGTCGCCGAAAACGAGGTGGACCGGCAGCTGCAGGATCTTGGCTACACAGCGATGCAGTTTGACGGGCTCAACCGCTTCTACCTGCATCAGACCCGCCGCGAGCTGGCCGACCGGTTTGGCCTTGGTGCCAATGTGTTCGACGATTTCATCTGGTACGGCGGTGGTGCCAGCGTGGCCCTGTCGCGCCTGGCCGCCCGCGCCACTGGCCTTGCCACGCTGGCGCAGATGGTGCTGACCGGCCAGCTGCCGGAAGGGTCGGCACCGGCGGGGGCACCACGCAGCGAAGCGGAGATCCGCGCGGCCTACCGGCTTGTGCTCGGGCGCGAACCCGAGAGCCTTGCAGCGATGCAACCGCATTTTGCCCAGCCCGACTTCTGGAGCCTTGCGCGCACTTTCGCCACCTCGGCCGAATTCGACGTCATCGGCCAGGAGGCGCGGGACCTCGCCGCGCTGCTGGATTTCCGCATTCCGGCGGACATCGCCCGCACACAGGCGGCGGAATAGACCCATCCGGTGGCTACGCGCGGGTAAGTCTATTCGGCCGCGACGCCACCTGCCTCTTTAACGGCTTCATAGCCGGCGAGCGCTGCCGCGCGGGCGGCGGCGTGATCGACGATCGGGCGGGGATAGGTCTTGCCCAGCACGACACCAGCCGCCTTCAGCACCCGGTCCGGTGCCTCGAAAGGGGCGTGCAGGAACTCGTTCGGCAGCCGCGCCAGTTCCGGGCACCAGCGCCGGACATAGACCCCGTCCGGATCGAACTTCTGCCCCTGCCCGACGGGTGCAAAGATGCGGAAGTAAGGCGCGGCATCAGCGCCGCTGCCGGCCACCCACTGCCAGCTGGCCGAATTGTTGGCAAGGTCCGCATCCAGCAGCGTGTCGCGGAACCAGGCCTCGCCGTGCCGCCAGTCGAGCCTGAGATGCTTGATCAGGAAGGAGGCGACCAGCATGCGCACCCGGTTGTGCATGTAGCCGGTGGCCCAGAGTTCCCGCATGCCCGCATCCACCATGGGATAGCCGGTCATGCCGCGCTGCCAGGCCTTCAGGTCGGCCTCGCTTTCGCGCCAGGGATAGGCATCGAAGGCAGGCTTCCAGTTCTTCGCAGGCAAGGTCGGGAAGTGATAGAGCAAGTGATAGGCAAACTCGCGCCAGCCGATCTCGGACAGGAATTTCTCGCCGTCCTTGGCAAGCGCGGGATGCATGTCGGTGTAGAGCCGGGTTGCGGCCCAGACCTGGCGCGGCGAGATCTCGCCGAAATGCAGATGCGGTGACAGGCGAGAGACATTGGGAAGGTCCGGGCGATTGCGGAGCTCGCCATAGCCTTTCAGCCCCTCCTCGAGGAACGTGCCAAGCAGCGCACTGGCCCCGGCCTCGCCCGGCTGCCACAGGTCCAGCCATCCAGCCGCCCAATCGGGCTTGCTCGGCGTCAGGCCAAAGCTGTCCAGGGGCCGGCCCAGCCCGTCCGGGCTGACAAGACGGCCACTGGGGCGCGGCAGGGGCGCCGCGACTGGCCGGGTCAGGGCCGCCCGCCAGAAGGGCGAATAGACCTTGAACGGGCCGCCGGTCTTGGTTTCCACGTCCCAGGGTTCATGCAACAGGCTGGCGTTGAAGCTGCGCGCGCTGAGGCCATCGGCGCTGAACCGGGTCTTCAGGTGCTTGTCGCGGGCAATCGCATGCGGCTCGTAGCAGCGGTTCCAGTGGATCGCCGTTGCGCCGCTTTGCGCCACCGCCCGTTCCAGCGCCGTTTCGGCTGGCCCTTCCATCACCACGAGGCGTCCGCCGAGGGCACCAAGGGTCGCATCCAGGGCCTTGAGGCTGTGGTGCAGCCACCAGTGGCTCGCCCCGGTCATGGGATGGCTGTCTGCGGCCTGCTCCGGCGTTTCGACAATGTAGACAGGCAGCACCGGGCCATTGGCAAACGCTTCGGCAAGTGCGGGGTTGTCGGCAAGGCGCAGGTCCTGGCGGAACCAGACGATGGTGGTCATGGGGGGCTCTGATTGCTGCAGGTCGGTTAGACGTGCGCGTGATACGCTTGTGCGACAGTTCAGGATCACCTGCCAGCACAGCCCTTGCCCGGCGGCAAAAATGCAATATGTTTGGTGGAATAGAACGACGTGACCCCGGGATCGACGCCCCCGGCATGAGGGAGAGACGCATGGAGGAGATCATCCTGCCACGAGCCGTGCCGTCCTTTGCGACGCCCCAGCCGGCTGTCCGTCCCCGGATGATCGACCCCTTCGGCCGCACCGTGTCCTATTTGCGCGTTTCGGTCACCGACCGCTGCGATTTCCGCTGCGTCTACTGCATGGCGGAAGACATGACCTTCCTGCCCAAGCGCGAGATCCTGACGCTTGAGGAACTGGACCGGCTCTGCGCTGCCTTTATTGCCAAGGGCGTCGGCAAGCTTCGCCTGACCGGCGGCGAGCCGCTGGTGCGCAAGGGCATCCTTGACCTGATCCGTTCCCTCTCGCGGCATCTGAAATCCGGCGCTCTCGAGGAGCTGACGTTGACCACCAACGGCTCGCAGCTCGCCCGCTATGCCGGCGAGCTGGCGGAGGCTGGCGTTCGGCGCATCAACGTCTCTCTCGATACGCTCGATCCAGACCGCTTCCGCGCCATCACCCGCTGGGGCGATTTCGGCAAGGTCATGGACGGCATCCGCGCCGCGCAGGAGGCCGGTATTGCGGTCAAGCTCAACATGGTGGCGCTGAAGGGCGTCAACGAGGACGAGATCGTCCCGATGCTCGAGTGGGCCCATGCCGAGGGTCACGATCTCACGCTGATCGAAACCATGCCCATGGGCGACATCGACGGCGACCGCACGGACCAGTACCTGCCGCTGAGCCTGGTTCGGGCCCGTCTGGCCGAACGCTTCACCCTGACGGATATCCCGTACAAGACCAGCGGCCCGGCCCGCTACATGCAGGTCGAAGAAACCGGCGGCCGCATCGGCTTCATCACGCCGATGACGCATAACTTCTGCGAAAGCTGCAACCGGGTGCGCGTCACCTGCACCGGCATGCTCTATATGTGCCTTGGCCAGGACGACAGCGCCGACCTGCGCGCGGCCTTGCGCGCTTCGGAGGGCGATGAGCTGATCGCACGGGCCATCGACGAGGCCATCGGCCGCAAGCCCAAGGGGCATGATTTCATCATCGACCGGCGGACAAAAAGACCGGCCGTCGCCCGCCACATGAGCGTCACCGGCGGCTGATCAGTCGCTGCGCCGTTCCAGCATCGCGGCCGCCACCACGGCCACCAGCGTCATCACGACGCAAACCCCCATGACCGCTGCAAGCGGCCAGGTGGTTGCCGGATACATGCCGTCGGACAGCAGGAACGCAACCAGCGCCGACGAGACAGCGCCCAGCCCGATCTGCATGCTGCCGACGAGGCCCGAGGCCGCGCCTGCCAGATCCGGACGCACGCTGACAGCCCCGGCAATCGCGCTCGGCAGGCACAGCCCGTTGCCAAGTCCCACCAGCAGCATGGGCAGGAACAGCGACAGCGGATGCACCACGCCAGCGCCAAACAGCGCTGCAACCAGCACGACGGCAATGAGCGGCATCAGCGATCCGGCGGTGATCATCCGGATCACGCCGATGCGCTGCGCGTAACGGCCGGACAGGCCGTTGCCGACGATGTAACCGGCCGCGACCAGCATGAAGTAGAGCCCCATGACGACGGGCGACATGCCCAGAACCGAGGCCGCGATGAAGGGAGCGCCGCCCAGGAAGGCGAAATAGACCGAGGACGTGAACATCGAGGTCGCGGCATAGGCCCAGAACAGCCGCTCGGAGCCCAGCGCCCGGTAGCTGGCGACGAGCCCGCCAAAGCCCTGCCCGCGCGTGCGGTTGTGGTGCGTCTCGTGCAGGTCGAACCAGGCCGCCACCAGAATGATCACGCCAATGGCCAGCATCAGATAGAACCCGCCCTGCCAGCCGAAGTGCCCGTCGAGAGCACCGCCGATGGCGGGGGCAAACATCGGCCCGACGGCCATGCCCATGGTGACGTAGCCGATCATGCTGGCGGCACGTTCCCGTTCAAACAGATCGCGCACGATGGCCCTGCCGAGCACCAGCCCGGCGCAGCCGCCCATGGCCTGGATGATGCGGCCGGCGATCAGGGTGTTGATGTCGGGCGCTGCAAGGCAGATGAGCGTCCCGACCACGAACACGGCCATCCCGCCGATGACCACCGGACGGCGGCCATAACGGTCAGACAAAGGCCCGAGGAAAATCTGCGTGACGCCCACGGCGGCCATGTACAGCGACATGGTCAGCTGCACCTGCGCCGAAGTCGTGTTGAAGGCCGCGATCATCCCTGCCAGCGACGGCAGATAGATGTTCAGCGCCAGCGGATTGACGGTCGAAATGGCGACCAGGATCGCCATTGACGGCCGCGGCAGCGGCTGGTCAGCAGGCTCTCCGGATTTCTGCATCTGCTGGTTCATGCGAATGACCTGACTGCGGGGCGCCACATGGGCCGCCCGTCCTTGTTCGGCACGCCCGGCTCAGCGCGGTTGTTCTGATCGGGCAAGCTGAGCCACACGCCGTTCGCGCAGCACCGTGTAGATGCCGGTCGCGACCACGATGGCGGTGCCCAGCAGCGTCAGGGCATCGGGAACATCACCCCAGACAAAGTAGCCGATCATGATCGCCCAGACGATGATCGAATAGCGGAACGGCGAGACCAGAGAGATGTCACCGATGCGCATGGCAACGATCAGCAGGACATATCCGGCGAGCAGGCAGGCGGCGGCCGCGGCCAGATAGGCCAGATCAACCAGGGTCATCGGCTCCCAGCCCTCGACGCCGACCACACCAAAACCGAGCAGCAGCACGCCGGCACAGGTGACCAGCGTAACGCCGAAGGTCGGCACTTCAACAGGCATCATCCGGGTCGTCAGGTCGCGCAGCACCATGAAGAGGATGCCGACGAGGGCCAGGATCGACCACTGGTCAAAGCCTTCGACACCGGGGCGCACGATGATGAGGACGCCGGCAAACCCAACGCCGATGGCGGTCCAGCGCCGCCAGCCGACAGGCGCGCCGAGGAAGATCGCGGCGGCACCCGTCACCATCAGCGGCAACACCTGCAGGATCGCGGTAATGTTGGCGATGGGCATATGCATCAACGCGATGAGATAGCACAGCGTTGCCCCCACCTCGCCCAGCGCGCGCAGGAACACCATCCAGTTCGCCAAATGGCGGAATTCGCGGTGCACGCCGGTCGCATAGGACAGGATGATGATCATGATGATTGCGATCAGGCCGCGCACCACGATGATCTGGCCGAGCTGGACCGTCTCGTAGACGATCTTGACCAATGCGTCGTTGCCGATGAAAGCAGCCATCGCCACCAGCATCGCCAAAATGGCCTTGCCATTTTCCTTGAGGTCCACGGTCGGATCCTGAAAAGGGAGAAAGCCGCCTGGGGACAGGGCAAATGGCGGCAGGAACCCCTCGCTTTTCCGCGTTTTCGCGGCGTCCGTCAACCGGGCTGAACCCGATCGGCGCGGTTTCTTCAATGGATTTAGGCGGGTTCTGCGCCCGGACCGGCTGGTCCGGGCGCTTTTTCCGCAATCGGTTTCAGTCGAACGGTCTCAGTCGAACACGATGGCCGGCGCCGCCCGGCGCACTTCGCCCAGCGGCCGCGACACTTCCGACCAGACCTTTGCCGCGATGTCGCGGTAGACAGCGGCATGCGGCCCCGCCGGATCAGCCACGACGATGGGCGTGCCGTTGTCGGAATTGATGCGGATGTCCATGTCGAGCGGCACCTCGCCCAGGAACGGGATCTCCAGCCGCTCCGCTTCGGCCCTGGCGCCGCCATGACCGAAGATGTCGTAGCGCTTGCCCGTGTCAGGGGCGACGAAATAGCTCATGTTCTCGACGATGCCGAGCACCGGCACGTCGACACGGCGGAACATGTTGAGGCCCTTGCGGGCGTCGATCAGGGCCAGATCCTGCGGCGTCGAGACGATCACGGCCCCCGACAGCGGCACCTGCTGCGCCATGGTCAGCTGCGCGTCACCCGTGCCCGGAGGCATGTCGACGACCAGTGCATCCAGCTCGCCCCAGGCCACTTCACGCAGCATCTGGGTCAGCGCCGACATGACCATCGGGCCACGCCAGATCATCGGCGTGTCTTCCTCGACCATGAAGCCGATGGACATGACCTTGATGCCATGGGCTTCCAGCGGCTTCAGGATGCGGCCTTCGACCTGTTCCGGACGGCCCGACACACCAAAGAGACGCGGCACCGAGGGACCATAGATGTCGGCATCCAGCACGCCGACCCGGAGGCCATTGGCCTTCATGCCCAGCGCGATATTGGCCGTGGTGGTCGACTTGCCGACGCCGCCCTTGCCCGAGGCAACCGCGATGATATGCGCGACACCCGGCACGCCCGCCTTGGCCGGACCACCCTGACGCTGGCCTTGCGGCGCAGCCGGGGCGTGGCTGTGGCGCTGTGGAGCGGCTGCGGGCGCGGGTTGCGGCGCCGGACTGCCCGGCTTGCGCTCGGCCGTCAGGGCGACCATCGCCTTCTCGACACCGGGAACGGACTTGACTGCGCTCTCGGCAGCCTGACGCAGCGGTTCCATCTCGCGGGCCTGGTCCGCCGGAACCGTAATGGAAAAGGCCACGCGGCCGTCGGAGACAAAGACATCTGACACCAGGCCAAGCGATACGATGTCGCCTCCGCCTTCCGGTCCGGCTATGCGTCCCAGGCGCTCCAGCACCGCTGCCTTGATTGCATCACTCATCCGTCTACCAGTCCTTGATGTTGGGTGCCCGGTCTTGCCGCCGGTCGACACGCCTAACCTAGTCTGCCGCGCCCATCCGTCAATCAGGTCATCCACATCAACATGCAAGGCCCCACGCCTTGCCGCAAACTGCCGCAGGCTGGGTCGGCTCCCGATCTTTTTGCCACTTCGATCTCGCCCGAGGGGAGTTTTAGCCGCTATGCTGCAGCGTCCGACCGCCATACATCTCATTGAACGTCCCAGCCGAATGGCCAGCCGATTGGAATATCCTCATGCCCACAATCCTCATCACCGGTGTCAATCGCGGCATTGGCCTTGCCATCGCCGAAGCCGCACTTGCCCGTGGCTGGACCGTCGAGGGAAGCTGCCGCAGCCAGGCCCAGGCTGATGCGGTGTCCTTGATACTGGGGCATGGCTTTGAGGCTCATGTCTTCGACGTCACCGATCACGCCCAGCTCGCCGAGATTGCCGCAAGCCGGACAGGCCCGCTCGATATCCTGATCAACAATGCCGGTATCATCGGCCCGGACCCAGAGAATCAGAACGCGCTTTCGATGGATTTTGCCGGCTTCCGGCAGACACTGGAAGTCAACACGCTGGCCCCCCTCGCCGTCGCCCAAGCCTTCCTGCCGCGGCTGCGCCGGGCCGAAAACGGGCGGATCCTGACCATCTCCAGCCAGATGGCCTGGATGGGCTATGCCAAGTCGGACCGCCTCGCCTATCGGGCCTCGAAAGCTGCGGTCAACAAGGTGATGCAGTGCCTGGCGACCGACCTGGAACCGGAAGGCATTGCCGTCGGCATCGTCGATCCTGGCTGGGTGCGCACGGACATGGGCGGTGACGGTGCTGACCTGCCCGCCAGCGAAGTGGCCAACGGCATCGTTGACCTGGCCGAAAACCTGGACCTGACCCGTACCGGACGCTTTTTCCGCTGGACCGGCGAGGAGCGTGAGTTCTGAGAGTGAAACACTCCCCCTTACTGAAGGCCTGCAGAATTCAGTCGAATTTTCGGAAACAGCTTCAGGGAAGCTATGTATTTTATCTGATATGATAGCAGAGTACCGTAACAGGAGGACTGTATCTATGTCGGACCTCTATCATATCTGCTACATGAGCATGATGCAGCGCTCGGAGTTTTCGCAAGGGATCGCAACTGGTCTCGAGCAACTGATCCAGAACTCGCGCCGCAACAACGCCCAGTCTGGTCTGACTGGCTGCCTTCTCTTTACTGGCGAGGTTTTTCTCCAGGTCCTTGAAGGCAGTGAAGTCGACGTCCTTGAGACATTCGGCCGCATTTCGCGAGACACACGCCACACGGATGTCCGTGTCCTTAGCGAAGGGCCGATCCTTGAGCGCGCCTTCTCGGACATGTTTGCGACCGCCGGCGTGTCGTCGCCGCTCAGCGCCGATGCCATCGAGGAAATCCGCGCCGCTTTTGACAATCCGTCAAAGCACCTGCATCCGCGCGAGATGACCACCCTGCTGGCTGTCCTGACCCAGGAAGACCGGCACGTGGATGCCTTGCTGGCCAGCTGAGCTGAGTTGAGCCAAGCCGAGCGGATACACGACTGGCGTCTGTCGCCGGAGCAGGATAGTTCTCTCTTCCATGTGCCGTCTGCGGTTATCGGAGACGTTTGGACGGCGCAATGGGGAGACCAGGACCTTGAACGGACTGATCGGGTGTATTCTCGCCGGCGGCCTTGGCACGCGCTTCGGCGGCGGCGACAAGAGCCTTGCCGATCTTGCAGGACGCCCGGTCGTGGCGCATCTCCTGGATCGCCTTGTGCCGCAGGTCGATCATGTCATTCTGAGCGCCAATGGCGATCCGGCCCGTTTTGCCTCCCTCGGCCTGCCGGTCCTTGCCGACATGCAGCCGGGATATGCCGGACCGCTGGCCGGTGTCCTGGCTGGTCTGACCCATGCCGCCACCCTGCATCCGGCGGCTCCCGGCCTCCTCACGGTTCCGGCCGATACCCCCTTCATTCCGACTGACCTTGCCGCCCGGCTGTTTGCAGCCTCGGACGGTGGCGAGGTTCCGGTGATGGCGGAAAGTGCCGGCAGCCTGCATCCGGCCGTGGCTTTCTGGCCCTTGCATCTTCTGCCAGACCTGGCGACGTTCCTGGCCGATCCCGGCAATCGCCGCGTGCGGGCCTTCCTTTCCGGCAAAAATGCCCGCACGGTGGCTTTTCCAGTCACCCCTGCGGCGTCGGACCCGTTCTTCAACATCAACACACCAGCCGACCTTGCCACGGCGCAGGGCTTTTTCAGCCCCGGGGTGGACGACTGCCTTCGCCCCGGGCCGCAGCGGCTCAGTCATGAGGATGCCCTTGCGCATCTTATCCGGCGCCCCCTACCCGCTCCCGGAACAGAAGACATCGGCCTTGCGGTCGCCCGAGGCCGGATCCTGGCCGAGACTGTGACTGCGCCGCGCGATGTGCCGCTTGCCGACACCGCCGCCGTCGACGGCTACGCCTTTCGCCATACCGATCTCGATCCAGCGGGCGGGTTTTTCCATCTCGAGGCGCGCATCGCCGCCGGCCATCCGGGCACGCAGCCACTGTCGCCCTGGGCCGCCGCACGCATTTTTACCGGAGCCGTCATGCCCGATGGCGCCGACACCGTTGCCATGCAGGAGGATTGCGAACTGGCAACAAAAGACGGCAAGCGCTTCGTCCGGGTTCCCCTGTCGCTCGCACGCGGCGCCAACCGCCGCCGGGCCGGAGAGGACCTGAAACAAGGCGATCTCCTGCTTGCGCCCGGCGACCGGCTGAGACCGCAGGACATTGCCGCCCTCGCCTCCATTGGCCGCAGCAAGCTGTTGGCCCATAGCCGCATCCGCGTCGGCCTGCTGTCGACGGGCGATGAGTTGCTGCGCCCGAAGGAGAACCTCGACGGCGCCCCGATGCGGCCCGGCGCGCTATTTGACGCCAACCACTATCTGTTGGCCAGCCTGCTCGAGACCTGTCCGGCCACCGTGACCGATCTCGGCATCTGCGGCGACCGGCGAGAAGCCCTGCATCTGGCGCTGGCGGAGGCTGCGACCGGCCAGAACATCATCCTGACCTCGGGCGGGGCCAGCCATGGCGAGGAGGATCATCTTGTCTCGGTGCTCTCGGCACTCGGCCAAGTCGAGATCCTGGATCTCGCCATCAAGCCCGGCCGCCGGCTGATCCTGGGGCGCATCGGCACCTGCGAGATCATCGGCCTTCCCGGCAACCCGGTCGCGGCGATGATCTCGTTCCTGCTCTATGCCCGGCCGCTGCTGCTGCGCCGGGCCGGGGCGACGGTCACGCCGCCGCACCGGTTGATGGTGGCAGCCGGGTTCTCCCTGCCCTCGCGCAAGACTGGCCGGCGCGAGTTCCACCGGGCCCGGCTGGTTGCCGGCCCTGACGGAACGCTGACCGCCGATCTCTATGCCCGCTCCGGCTCAGGTCTCATCTCCAGCCTGCGCGCGGCCGATGGCCTTGTCGAACTGGCCGAGGATGTCACCGGCGTCGCCCCCGGCACGCCGGTCCCCTTCCTGTCCTTCGCCGCCCTCGGCGTGATCTGACCTCTCGGCAGACAAGAATGCTAGAAAATGTAACGCTGCGGCTTGTCTCAGCTGCAAGCCGCGGCGACTATAATGCATTGCCTTGCATTATGCCGATGTCGTGGGGATATACAGATGAGTGCACCGACTGCCGCTGAAACCTATTTTCTGGAACTGATCAACCGGGCAAGGGCGCAGCCGCTGAGTGAAGCCAGCCGCTATGGTATTGGCCTGAACGATAATCTGGCATCGGGTACAATCTCGTCCAGCGCCAAGCAGCCACTCGCCTTCAGCTTTTTCCTGAACGCATCCGCCGATCGCCACACCGCGTCGATGCTTGCAGACAATTATTTTTCGCACACGGGAAGTGACGGCTCCAGTGCCACACAGCGCATCTTCGCGGCTGGTTGGACGTCGTCTGACGGCAGTTGGCGCACAGGCGAGAACATCTCCTGGCGCGGCAGCACAAGCCCGACCGTCGGGACAAATTCCCCGACCATCGACGGCCACCACGAAGGCCTTTTCAAATCCGCAGGCCATCGCACCAACATCCTGCAAGATGCCTTTACGGAAATCGGCATTTCCCAGGGCCTTGGTGCCTATGTCAGCAACGGGGTGACCTATACGCATTCCTCAATGGTCACGCAAAACTTTGCCGATGGAGGCCGAACCTTCATCACCGGGGTCGTGATCAACGACACGGATGGCGACCGCTTCTATGATATTGGCGAAGGCCTGAGCTCCATTGTCGTCAAGGCAACGGGCGGCGGACGCACCTATACGACCACAAGCTGGGACTCTGGCGCCTATGCCCTCCAAGTCGCTGACGGCACCTACTCGGTCACCTTCTCTGGCGGCAGTCTCGGCGGCACAATTACGAGGACCGTCACTGTCGCCGGAAAGAACGTCAAGGTCGACGGATTCAAGCAAGACGTCGCAGGGGGGAGCGCTGCGACCGCAGGAAATGACACCTTCACCGCCACCGCAGGCAATGACGTGTTCGACGGCCTCGCCGGCCTCGACACGGTGACCATCGCCGCCACCCGGGCCACCGCGACCATCGCCAAATCCGGCGCTGTCCTGACCGTGACCGGCACCGGGCTCGGCACCGACACCTTCACCAACATCGAGCGCCTCGCATTCAGCAACGGCACCCTCGCCTTTGACCTTGATGGCAACGCCGGCCAGACCTATCGCCTCTACCAGGCCGCCTTTGCCCGAACGCCAGACACCGCCGGCCTTGGCCACAACACCCGCCTCGTTGACAACGGGCTGACGATCAAGGACATGTCCGCCGCCTTCATCGGCTCTGCCGAGTTCATCGCCCGCTACGGCCAGAACACCACCAACACGACATTCATCACCGCCCTTTATCAGAACGTCCTTGGCCGCGGCCCTGATTCTGCCGGCCTTGCCGGCTGGCAGCAACGCCTCGCCGATGGGTCCTGGTCACGTCCAGATGTTCTCTTCGGCTTCTCCGAAAGCGCGGAAAACAAGGCCCTCGTCGGCGCCGCCATCGAAAACGGCATCTGGCTCGGCTGACCTTGTCCGACATCTGATCCTCGCGGGTGGCAGTCCGGAGGCCGCCGCCCGCAAGGATCTGATTGCCATGTCCATCAGCAGAGCTGCCAAGGACTGCAGATGACGCAGGGTCGGAGCCATTTCATACAGTCATCCGGATAGCCCGGCATTCCACATGCACAGCCCCTGAGGAAAATCCACCCGGATAATTGCTTCAAACAATGCTGTTTCTTCATATGAGTGGTTGAAATCCGGCAAGATATGTTGGGAATATGGTCACCAAGCCTGTAGTCCCGACAGGGGCTGCCGGCATTGACCTGAAAGTCCTGCAGCCCGTCTGCGCGGCTTTCCGGTGGGTCCCGATGACGGAACCGCCGTTCCAGAAAAATGAAACCGAACCGGGCAAGGCCAGGGACAGCAGGAACCTGCGGCCGCCTTGCCCTTGATGAGGGGAGTACTTCATGCGTATCGCCACTCTGGTCGCCGCCGCGGCCATGACCCTGGCCGCCTTTGGCGGTGCTGAAGCCAAGGACTGGTCCAAGGTCCGCATCGGCACCGAAGGCGCCTATCCTCCGTTCAACGTGCTTGGCTCCGATGGCTCGCTGACCGGCTTCGACATCGACATCGCCAAGGCCCTTTGCGAAGAGATGAAGGTCGAGTGCGAATTCGTCACCTCTGACTGGGATGGCATCATCCCGGCGCTGCAGGCCGGCAAGTTCGACGCCATCATTGCGTCCATGTCGATCACCGAAGAGCGCAAGCAGAAGGTCGACTTCACCAACAAGTACTACAACACGCCGCCGGCGATTGCCGTTCCGAAGGACAGCAAGATCACCGAGGCGACCGACGCTGCCCTCAAGGGCATGACCCTTGGCGCGCAGTCCTCGACCACCCACTCGAACTACGCCGAGGCCAAGCTGAAGTCGGCCGAGCTGAAGCTCTATCCGACCCCGGACGAGTACAAGCTCGACGTCGCCAACGGCCGCATCGACGGCGTGATCGATGACGTCGTTGTCCTGTCCGACTGGCTCGCCACCGCTGACGGCTCCTGCTGCAAGCTGCTCGGCACCCTGACGTCCGATCCGGTGATCAACGGCGAAGGCGCCGGCATCGCCATCCGCAAGGAAGACCAGGACCTCAAGGACATGTTCAACACGGCCATCGCCGCGATCCGCGCCAATGGCAAGTACAAGGAAGTGCAGGACAAGTACTTCGCCTTCGACGTCTACGGCGGCGAATAATCCTGACGCCTGACCGGTGCCGGCGGGGCAACCCGCCGGCGTTTCTCCCGTTTGAACACGGGCAGGACCGGTTGTTGCAGTTCCGGCGCTGTGCGGATCCGCTCCGCCAGCCAGATCACGGCTTCCAGCTCATACAATGACCGAGGTCCTGACACTTCTTTCCTTCGGACCCGACGGCTGGGGCGACGAAATCGCATCCGGTATTCTCGTCACCGTGTCCCTCGGCCTTGCGACCCTGCCCTTCGGGCTCGTCGCCGGTTTCCTGCTCGCCCTTGCCAAGAACTCGCGCGAACCCTCGCTGCGGCTGGCGGCGGGCATCTACACCACCATTTTCCGTGGCCTGCCCGAGCTTCTGACCCTGTTCCTGGTCTATTTCGGGGTGCAGATCGCGGTGAAAAGTCTCGCTGAAGCGATGGGACTGGGCTTCACCATTGAGGTCAACAGTTTCGTGGCCGGCATGATCGCGCTGACACTGGTGTTCTCATCCTATGCCAGCGAGGCCTTCCTGTCGGCGTTTCGCGGCATCCCGCGCGGCCAGTATGAAGGCAGCCAGGCGCTTGGTCTCAACAAGTTCCTGACCATGCGTCACGTGGTCCTGCCGCAGTTGATCCGGCTGGCGCTCCC
Organism: Pannonibacter carbonis; assembly: GCF_003012935.1. Classification (GTDB taxonomy): domain Bacteria; phylum Pseudomonadota; class Alphaproteobacteria; order Rhizobiales; family Stappiaceae; genus Pannonibacter; species Pannonibacter carbonis. Next base: position 54,187 of record NZ_PUDR01000016.1, read on the forward strand.
CGCATTGGCCAACCTGTGGCTAATTCTCCTGAAGGAAACCTCGCTGGTCTCCACCATCGGGCTTGCCGATGTGGTGCGCCAGACCGGCGTTGCCGCACGCATCACCAAGGAACCGTTCCTGTTCTATGGTCTGGCCTGCCTGATTTATCTGGTCCTCGCCATGATCTCCTCCTCCGGCATCGCCCGCATCGAACGCTGGTCCAAGCGTGGGGAGGCCGTGCGATGACAGAGCTGTCGACCGCGATCCGCCCGCCCGTACCGCCGCGCCCGTGGACGGCAGCCCGCATCACCGGCCATGTGCTGATGGCGCTGTGGATCGTCTCCTTCGCCTTCCTGCTCTTGTATCTGTTCAACAACATCGGCAGCGATTTCGTCGCCAACTATGCGCCAAAGTACCTCAGCGGGCTGGTCATCACCCTGCAGCTCGTGGTGACGTCGGTCGTTGCCGGTGCCCTGCTGTCGGTGCCGGTGGCCCTTGCGCGCAATTCGAAGAACCGGATCCTGTCGGGCATTGCCTATGGCTATGTCTATTTCTTCCGCGGCACCCCGCTGCTGGCCCAGACCTTCCTGTTCTACTACGGCGTCGGCACCTTCCGCGAAGCCTTTGAAACGGTTGGCCTCTGGTGGTTCTTCCGTGAGGCCTGGTACTGCGTGCTGCTGGCCTTCGCCCTCAACACCGCCGCCTACCAGGCCGAGATCCTGCGAGGCGCGGTGCTCAATGTGGCGCGCGGCCAGTGGGAAGGCGGCCAGGCGCTCGGCCTCACGCGCAATGTCATCTTCTTCAAGATCATCCTGCCACAGGCGCTGATCACCGCACTCCGGCCCTATGGCAACGAGATCATCCTGATGCTGAAGGGCTCCGCGATTGCGGCCATCGTCACCATCTTCGACCTGATGGGCGAGACGCGGCGCGCCTATTCGCGCAGTTTCGACTTCCAGGCTTACATCTGGGCCGCCGTGATCTATCTCATGATGGTGGAAACCCTGCGCCAGGTCTGGGAAAAGCTGGAACAGCGGCTGACCCGTCATCTGGTGCGCAGCGAATAACCTCGGATCGCCGGGACGCGAGCCCGGCTCTCAAGACATGTGGAGTTGAACATGGCCAAGGTGGCATTCATCGGCTTGGGCGTCATGGGCTATCCCATGGCCGGCTATCTCGCCTCGCGCGGCAGCCACGAGGTAACGGTCTACAACCGCACCCGCGCCAAGGCGGACAAATGGGTCACTGACCATGGCGGCAAGGCGGCTGCGACCCCGCGTGAGGCTGCCGAGGGCTGCGACTTTGTTTTCGCCTGTGTCGGCAATGATGACGACCTGCGCGCGGTCACCACCGGCCCGGATGGCGCCTTCCACGGCCTGAAGGCCGGCGCGGTGTTCATCGACCACACCACGGCCTCGGCCGAAGTCGCAAGGGAACTCGGCGCTGCGGCTGCCGCACGTGGCTGCCATTTCATCGACGCACCGGTGTCGGGCGGACAAGCGGGTGCCGAGAAGGGCATTCTCACCGTCATGTGCGGCGGTGAACCGGACGTGTTCGAACGTGCGAAGCCGGTCATCGAGTGCTTTGCCAAGTTCGTCGGCCTGATGGGTCCGGTCGGCGCTGGCCAGCTGACCAAGATGGTCAACCAGATCTGCATCGCCGGTGTGGTCCAGGGGCTGGCCGAAGCCATTCACTTCGCCAAGCAGGCCGGTCTTGATGTTCCCAATGTCATCTCGGCCATCCGCGGCGGTGCGGCCCAGTCCTGGCAGATGGAAAACCGCTGGGAGACCATGGCAGCGGGCAAGTTCGAGTTCGGCTTTGCCGTCGACTGGATGCGCAAGGACCTCGGCATCGTGCTCGGCACCGCCAAGTCCACCGGCGCCCGCCTGCCGCTGACCGCCCTCGTCGACCAGTTCTACGGCGACGTCCAGGCCATGGGCGGCAACCGCTGGGACACCTCCAGCCTCATCGCGCGGCTCGACGGCGTGAAGAAGGACTGAGGATAGGGTTGGGGGGCGGCGGCGCCCCCAGCGCCCCTCGTCGCTCCTGCGGAGGCAGGAGCCTAGTAACCACCTGAACTGCTTGGTTGCTCCGGAGGCTACCCAGCCAACTATCGCCCCGTTTACTGGGCTCCTGCCTGCGCAGGAGCGACGAGGAGGCCAGACTTGCCTCCTCATTCTCCACCCTCACTCCGCCCGCGGCTTCTCCACCGGAATATACCCCAGCGGCAGTTCGGTCGTGTACTTGATCTGCTCCATGGCGAAGGTCGTCGACACGTCGGTGATGTCGATCTTTGCAATCAGCCGCTTGTAGAAGGCGTCATAGGCGGCAATATCCGGCACGGTAACGCGCAGCAGATAATCCACTTGGCCAGCCATGCGGTAGAATTCCACCACCTCGGGAAATTCGCGGATCACGTCGGCAAATTTCCGCAACCAGTCTTCCGTGTGCTGATTGGTGGTGATGGCAACGAAGGCCGTCACATTGACATTGACCTTCACCGGATCGAGCAAGGCCACCCGTCCGGTGATGACGCCGTCCTCTTCCATCTTCTGGATGCGGCGCCAGCAGGGCGTCGTCGACAGCCCGACGCGGCGGCCGATCTCGGCCACAGGGATGGTGCAATCTTCCTGCAGGATGGACAGGATGCGCCGGTCGATACGGTCAATCATGATGGGTCTCTTCGCGGGTCTGCTTTGGATGGGTCTGCAATCAGGACACCACAGAAGCCTTAGAATTCTGTTTCCCGCAAGACCCGATCCACGCCAACGCCTTCTGCGTCAGCGAATAAACGCCCCGGCGAACAGAACCACTTTGCGCACTAGCTGCCCAGCCGGGCGGACACCTGCGCCTTGAGGAACGGCAGCAGCTCGGCCTCGAACCAGGGATGCCGCTTCAGCCAGGCATTGTTGCGCCAGGAGGGATGCGGCAGGGGCAGCACGGCAGGCCCACCCCGGGCCGCCGTCTCTGCCACGATCTCCCGCCAGTCCGCAACCGTCTGCGTCAGTCCGGATCGCCGCAACGGCCCCAGATGATAGACTTGCGCATACTGGCCAATCGCCAGCACAAGTTCGACCTGCGGCATCGCCGCCATGATCCGGTCATGCCAGGTCATCCGGCACTCCCGTCGCGGCGGCAGGTCGCTGCCCTTGGCATCAAGCCCCGGAAAGCACAGGCCCATCGGCAGGATGGCAACCCGGGACGGGTCGTAAAAAGTGGCAGCGTCAATCCCCATCCAGTCGCGCAACCGGTCGCCGGAGGGATCAGTGAAGGGCAGACCGGAGGCATGAACCCGCGTTCCCGGCGCCTGCCCGGCAATCAGCAGACGCGCCGTATCGGACAGACGGGCGACGGGTCTTGGCGCATGCGGCAGGCTTTTGCCCAGCGGTGCGTCAACACAGATCCGGCAGGCATTGGCCCCCTCCGCCAGCCCGGCCAAAGCACCCTGACCGACAACCCCAACCAAGGGATCCGCCCCCTGACCCAATGCGGCCCCGGCCCCTCCAATCAGGCTTTTCCCTTTGTTAACCAAGTCCTTGAGCCGCTTCTTAAGAGTTGATGAGCGAGAACACTCGAACGGGATTCATTCCGTCAATCAAGTCAAAACCGTAAGGTCGGAAGTGGCATGGGCCAGGAGCCGCGCACAAAAGGCGACGACAGGACGGCCATCAACCGCGAGCGCGCCCAGCGCCGGCGGGAGGTGGCGCGGACCGTGCGCAGCGTGCGCGAGCGCCTGTCCACGCATGAGGGCGCGCAACCGGATTTTGACACCGAACTGCTGATGCTGTTCGCCAAGGCGCGCACCAGCGCTGCCTTTGCCGTGCCGATGTTCCTGATCATCATCGCCAGCATCTCCTTCATCTGGATGGAGCCGGTGCTGGTCGGCGCATGGCTGCTGTTCACCTTCAGCATCTGGATGCTGACTGTCACGACCTGCCGCCGCTTCGAGAAGCTGCCGGTGAACGAGCGGACCAGCCATCCATGGCGGCGCCAGTTCACCATAGGCGATTTTCTTTATGGCCTGTGCTGGGCCTCGTTCTTCCTGCTGCCCGCCTCGTCGGCGACGACGGAAGGGTTCGAGGTGTTCCAGTTCGCCACCATGCTCATCGTCATCGCCATGTCGACGATGCAATCCTCCACCCTGCCCCGCGCACTGCTGGCCTGCACCTTGCCGCTGACACTGGCAATCGCCACCACGCTGATGCAGCGCCATGCACCGCTGCATTATGCCATGGCCGCGATGGCGGTGGGGGCACAAGGCTTCTTCCTCGTCCTTGGCAACCAGCTCCTCAACGCGTCGCTGACCATGCTCGCCTACCGGGCCGAGAAGGATCACCTGATCGCCGAACTGGAACAGGCCAACGCGGTTTCGGACGAAAGCCGCCGCCGCGCCGAAGAGGCCAACCTTGCCAAGTCCCGCTTCCTCGCCACCATGAGCCATGAGCTGCGCACGCCGCTCAACGCCATTCTTGGCTTCTCCGAGATCATGAAGGACGAGGTCATGGGGCCGATGGGCAACAAGATCTACCGGGGCTATGCCGGCGACATCCACGGTTCCGGCCAGCATCTGCTCAATCTCATCAACGAGATCCTCGACCTCTCCCGCATCGAGGCCGGCAAGTACGAGCTGAACGAGGAAGCCGTTGCCCTGATGGAGATCGTCGAGGACTGCCAGTCGATGATGCAGGTCCGGGCCAAGGCCAAGGGCATCGCCATCCGCGAGAGCCATGAGGAAGGGCTCGCCCGCATCTGGGCGGACGAGCGCGCCATCCGCCAGGTGATCCTCAACCTTCTGTCCAATGCAGTGAAGTTCACCCCCTCCAATGGCGAAGTGCTGATCCGCATCGGCTCGACGGCCGATGGCGGCCAGTATGTCTCGATCAAGGACAATGGCCCCGGCATTCCCGAGGAGGAGATCCCGATCGTGTTGCAGGCCTTCGGTCAGGGCTCGATGGCGATCAAGAGCGCGGAGCCCGGCACCGGGCTTGGCCTGTCCATCGTTCAGGCGCTGGTGTCACAGCATGGCGGCACGTTCGAGCTGAAGTCGCGCCTGCGTGAAGGCACGGAAGTCACAGTCACCTTGCCCTCCGCCCGTGTGCTGACCGTGCTGCCGGTCTACCCGGACGAGGTCTACACCCTGCCGGCACGCAAGCTTCCCCTGCGCCGCAAGGCGTCCTGACCGTTCGAGGTTTCAGGTTTCAGGCATCAGGCATCAGGCCTCAGCGACAGCCTCGCCGCCCTGCCGGGCGTCGGCAAGTTCCGCCGCCCGCGCCGCTGCCTGGTCCATGGCGTTCAGCGCCTCAAAAAGCACGGAGATCCCGGCCCCCGGCTTCACGCCCTCGACAGTCAGGATGCGCCGGAACAGCCTTGCGCCGGGCACCGCGGTGAAGGCACCCAGCATATGGCGGGTGATATGGGCAAGCCGCACGCCGCGAGCCAGTTCCGCCTCGATATAGGGCACATAGGCCTCGATGGCCGCGCGCGGGCTCACATCCGCGGTCGTCTCGCCGTAGATCCGCCGGTCGACAGCGCCCATCAGCGCCGGATCGTGATAGGCGGCCCGGCCCAGCATCACCCCGTCCAGCCCCTGCATCACGGCCATCGCCTCGTCCAGCGTCGCGATGCCGCCGTTGATGCCAATGAACAGGCCCGGCAGCCGTGCCTTCAGCCGGTGCACCCGGCCATAGTCGAGCGGCGGGATATCGCGGTTTTCCTTGGGGCTGAGGCCCTGCAGCCAGGCCTTGCGCGCATGCACCCACAGGGCATCGACCCCAGCGTCCACCACCCGGTCGGCCAGCCGGTCCAGCGCCTCCTCCGGGTCCTGCTCGTCAACGCCGATGCGGCACTTGACGGTGACGGGCATGCGCACCGCTGCCTTCATCGCCGCAACGCCCTCGGCCACCAGTTCCGGCTCCAGCATCAGGCAGGCGCCAAACCGTCCGGACTGCACCCGGTCGGACGGGCAGCCGACATTCAGGTTGATCTCGTCATAGCCCCAGTCCTCGGCGATCTTCGCCGCTTCCGCCAGCTCACGCGGATCCGATCCGCCCAGCTGACAGGCCACCGGATGCTCGCCGGCGCTGAAGCCCAGGAGCTTCTCCCGGTCGCCATGGATCACCGCCCCGGTCGTCACCATCTCGGTATAGAGCAGCGCCCTGGCCGAAAACTGCCGGTGGAACATGCGACAATGCCGGTCCGTCCAGTCCATCATGGGGGCGACGGCGAAGACGGGGGCCGCGTAGAGACTGCCATCCTTCTGTTTCTCAGTGCCTTGCGACACGGCTTGTCTCCGTCTTTCTCAAATATGCCCGCAGCAAATCGATCAGATCGCGCAACGGCTTCAACGGCAGAGAGGTCTGCCGGAACTGGTCGTGGTTATTTCGGAAGGGCGTGCCATATCACGGGACGGACCGTTTTGGTAGGCACCCCTTCCCCGCATGATCGTCACGGGGAAGGGAAAGGGAGACACTGCGGCTCGCGTTTCGGCCCTCTGCCCTAGTGGCGAGCCTCACGCGGTCCAGCGTTCAGGCCAAGCCGGATCTGCTTCTCGATCTCGATGATGGCAAAGAAGACCACGCCAATGCCGACGATCAGCATGCCGTCGAGGAAGGGAACCGGCTCGGTTCCAAGAACAAACTGCAAGGGCGGCAGATAGGTCACGGCGAACTGTGCGGCCGTGATGACGATGACGACCGTCCAGACAACGCGGGTGCCCTTTACCGCCGCCCAGGTCAGCGATGTCCCGTGCATGTTGCGGATGAAGAACAGGTGGAAGATCTCCAGAACGATGATCGTGTTCATCGAAATGGTCTGCGCCATGGCGAGCGAGTGCCCCCTCGCCAGGGCAAAGTTGAACATCCCGAATACGGCGACGACGAACAGGATTCCGACAAGAACTATATGCCAGACGAGCGTGGCGGAGAGTAGCGGAGCATCCCGGCGGCGCGGTGGACGCGCCATGGTTCCGGCCTCGGTCGGCTCAAAGGCCAATGCAAGCCCGAGTGTCACTGTGCAAATCAGGTTGACCCACAGGATTTGAACTGGCGTGATCGGCAGGGAAAGCCCGAGGAACAGGGCCAGGATAATCGGCAATGCCTCACCGACATTGGTTGGCAGGGTCCAGCTGATGACCTTCTTGAGGTTGTCCCAGACGGTCCGCCCCTCGCGCACGGCTGCAGCAATCGAGGCGAAATTGTCGTCTGCAAGGACCAGATCCGACGCTTCCTTGGCCGCCTCCGAGCCTTTCAGGCCCATGGCAATGCCGGCGTCAGCCCGTTTCAGGGCCGGCGCGTCATTTACCCCGTCGCCGGTCATGGCAACGGACAGGCCCCGCGCCTGCAGGGCAGTGACAAGCCGCAGCTTGTGCTCCGGGCTGGTGCGGGCAAACACATCCACATCGACGACTTCCATCGCCAGTTGCGCTTCATCGAGCTTGTCGAAATCCGCACCTGTCAGCACACGGTGCGTGTTCTCAAGCCCGATCTGCGCGGCGATGGCGGCGGCCGTGCCGGCGTGGTCTCCGGTGATCATCTTGACCCGGATCCCGGCCGCCCGGCATTCGGCGACGGCGGCAATAGCTTCCGGGCGTGGCGGGTCGATCAAGCCGACAAGCCCAAGGAATTCAAGTCCGCCATCCAGCGTCTGCCGGTCGATCTCCGGTTGAGCCTCGGCCCGCTCGGCCAATGCCAGCACCCGCAAGCCGCGGCGGGCCATCGCTTCGGCCCGGTCATGCCAGTGCGCCAGGTCAATATCCCGGCACATGCGCAGCACCCGTTCCGGCGCACCCTTGACATGGGTGACCCGTCCGTCCGGCCCTTCAGCCAGCACCGCCATGTAACGGTGGCGGCTGTCAAAGGGAACGAGATCAAGCCGCCGGGCCGCGATGTCGCCTGCAGCCTTCCCGGCAAAGGCAAGCAAGGCACCTTCCATGGGATCGCCTTCCACGATCCAGTGGCCAGCCTTGTCGCGCAATGCTGCGTCATTGCACAGTGCTGCCGTGCGCGCGATGCGTGCAAGATCTCCAGCCGGGCTGATCTCGCCAGTTGGCGCATAGCCCTCGCCTTTGACCTCGAACGCAGCTTCCGGTGTCTCGACGGCGACAACCACCATCTCGTTGCGGGTCAAGGTCCCGGTCTTGTCGGTGCAGATGACCGACACGGACCCGATGGCTTCAATCGCCGGAAGGCGGCGCACGATGGCGTGTCGTTTCGCCATTGCCTGCACGCCGATGGCCAGGGTGATGGTCGTGACCGCCGGCAATCCTTCCGGAATGGCGGCGACGGCAACACCGACCACAGCCATGAACAGGCCGGAGAACTCGAGACCGGCGAGGAAATAGCCCCAGGCCAGAAGGATCCCTGCAGCCAGCACGATCAGCAGCGACAACCATCTGGCAAAATGGTCCATCTGTTCGACCAACGGGGTGGTGAGCGTTTCGACGCCCGACAGCAACCCGCCGATGCGGCCGATTTCCGTATCCGCGCCTGTGGCAACCACGAGACCACGCCCGGCGCCTTGCGTCACCAGGGTGCCCGACCACAGCATGGAGCGGCGGTCGCCGAGCGCAGCGTCCGGGGCCACCGGAGCCACCGTCTTGTCGACAGGAACGGACTCGCCCGTCAGGATCGCTTCCTGCGCGCTCAGCCCATGGGCATCGAGCAAGCGCAGGTCCGCCGGAACCTTGTCCCCTGCCTCGAGCAAGACCACATCACCGGGGACCAGATCCGCCCCGTCCACCGTGATCCTTTTGCCGTCACGCAAGACCGCTGCCTTGGGCGCAAGCATGCTCCGGATCGCTGCCATGGCGGCTTCCGCCTTGCCCTCCTGGATAAAGCCGATGATCGCATTGGCAACGACAACAGCCAGGATGACGCCGGTATCCACCCAATGCTGCAGAAGCGCCGTGACAAACGCAGAGCCCAGCAGCACATAGATCAGCACATTCTGGAACTGGGCGAGCAGGCGAACCAGCGGCCCACGCCCCCGGCTTTCGGGCAAGCGGTTGGGGCCATACTCCTTCAGCCTGCGCTCAGCCTCGCCTGGCGACAAGCCATTGCGATCGGCGTCCAGCGTTTCCAGACAGGCCTCGGCCGGCTGGCTGTGGGGTGATTTCACGGTCATGGGATAAGCCTCATCTTGACTGGCAGCGGCCGGGCATCATCGGCGCTGTTACGGTGACAGGGGCGGACACCTTGATCCGGTATCTCGAGCGTTGGATTGGGACTTGTGGTGAAGTCTTGCGGATCAGGCGGTCGCTCGGCCCTCCGCTGCTATTTCGGGGATCTGCGTCCGTTCTTCTGCCGCGGCACCGCACAGAAGCTCCACAGCCCGGTCGGCTGCATCCTGGAACGGCTCGAGCACCATGTCGGCGCCGGACCCGACAAGGTTGCCGGTGTCCTCGGACGAGTGGGATGTCACAGCGATGCGTCCCTTGAACCCGCCGGCGCGGGTCAGCTGAATGAGGGTCCGCCGGGTGTCCTCGTGACTGAGGCCGGTCGGATGGATCGGCACCGTCGAAACGGCCCAACTGGCTCCGCGCAACGGCAGTTCGGCCACAAACTCAGGGTCGGTCGCATCGCCGAATTCAGCCTCGATGCCCAACTCTCGCCAGCGCTGCACCGCCTGCGGATTGAAATCGACGCCCAGTACACGGATGCCACGCTTGTGCAACCGCATGCCTATGGCCGTCCCGAAGCGGCCGAGGCCGAAAATGATGACCTTGAAGCTGTCGCTCCTGTGAGCCCCGGCATCGGACGGCTCGCGCGTCATAGTCCGGCGCTCGAAAACACCAAGATACGGCTCAAACAGGGCATAGAGCTGGTGCGAATAGGTGATCATGTAGGTCGAGGCCGCGATTGTCACGAGGCCGACCATCGTCACCAGTCCGAGCGCTTCGTCCGCCACATGGCCGAGTGACACGCCCATGGCAATGAAGATCAGCGAGAACTCGCTGATCTGGGCTACAGTCAGCCCCGCCAATAATCCCGTCCGCTTGCTGTAGCCCATGGCCCCCATGATCGCGAGCACGATCAGGGGATTGCCGACCAGCACGAAAAGCGAGAACACGATTGCGCCGGTCACGTGGTTGCCTAGCAGCGACAGATCGAGGGTCGCCCCGAGTGCAATGAAGAAAAACAGGAGCAGGAAGTCCCGCAGCGGTGCAAGCCGGGCTGCAATGGTTTCCCGGTAAGACGTCGAGGCCAGCGCCACACCGGCAAGCAGTCCACCCACTTCCTTGCCCAGGCCGACCAGATCCCCGATGGCAGCAAACATCGCGGCCAGGGCCAGGGCGAATATCACCAGCAGTTCCGGTGCCCGGGCCAGGCGTTCCGTCAAGGGATTGGCGAGGTAACGGACAAAGAGAACGACGGCGGCCACCATCGCCAGGCCGGCCATCATCACCGTCAGGACAGAGCCCTGCCCATGCCCGCCTTCGGCACCCGAGCCGATGCCGATGGCCGACAGGACAATCATCGCGAACACCACGAACAGGTCCTGCACAATCAAGAAGCCAAGCGCGATCTGCCCGTGCAGGGCGTCGATCTCGCGCTTGTCTGAGAGCAGCTTCACGATGATGATCGTGGATGAAAATGTCAGGGCAACAGCCACATAGAGGCTGGTGACATGCCCCAGCCCAAGGGCGAGGCCGATCAGATAACCGAAGAATGCTGTGAACAGGACCTGCCCCAGTCCCGTCATGACCGAGACCACACCCAGTGACCGGATCAGCTTCACATCCAGCTTGATGCCGACCAGAAACAGCAGCACCGCAATGCCGAGTTCCGACAGGAGGCTGATCTGCTCATCGGAATGTACGATGTCGAGTGCGGAAGGGCCGGCAACAAGGCCAACGGCAATGAAACTGACGATCAGGGGCTGCCGCAACACAATGCCGACGAGGCCAATGCCCGTCGCCATGACCAGAAGCAACGCGATCTCGGCAAAAGCAGTCATGCGTCATGGTCCTTGATGCGCAGCGCCTCGCCGCTTCCGGCGAGCCTTGGCACCGTTTCATGACGGCGCAAAAACAGATCGAGGTCGCAGTCGGCGATCCGCCACCCTTTGCCGATATCGATGGCGCGCAGGTCTCCCGTCTTGATCCAGTGACGGACCGTCGCCTCGGCAATCTGCAACCGGTCCGCCACGTCCTTTACCGTCTGATATCTGTCGCTTGGCATCGCCGAACGCTCCTGACCTCACTTTTGTGAAGCATAGCGACGTTTGGCATCTGTTGATTGAGCTGGATCAATTCACCTCAGGTTGATGCGTGTTTGGATCAACAAGACGAGACATAAACTGCGGGAACGGAGACACGGACCAATGCAGCGGATCATGCTGGCCACGGATTTTTCCGAACGCTCCGACCGCGCCTTGCGCCGAGCGGTGCTGCTTGCGCACCAGACCGGAGCTGTGCTCGATCTCCTGCATGTCGTGGATGATGATCGGCCGCGCCGCATCGTCGACCATGAGCTTGCAGATACGCGCATGCTGCTGCGGGATCTGGCTCAGTCGCTGCAGGATGTTGATGGGATCCGCTGCGAGACCAGCGTCACGCTCGCCGACCCGTTCTCCGGCATTGTCAAGGCTGCTGCCGAGCGCCGGCCCGACCTGCTGATCCTTGGTCCGCACCGACGTCAGGTCCTTCATGATGCCTTTGTCGGCACCACAGCTGAACGGACGATCAGATCCGTCGACTGCCCGGTCCTGATGGTCAATGGCCCGCCGGTCGGCCCCTGGCGTCATGTCCTGCTGACCACGGATCTGTCAGATGCCTCCAGAACGGCACTCAGCCAGTTCGCAGGGCTCGACCTTGCCGCATCCGCCCGCTGCAGCATCCTGCATGTCTTCGAAGCCTCGGTGCTGCGCCTGGCAATGGCCGGCACAGTAGCCGGCGCAGACCGGGAGAGCTTCCTGGAAGGCCAGCGCAGCACGTCCCGTCGCCAGCTGGCCGAGTTCCTCCAAGGCTTGTCCCCGCTTCAGGCCGATTTGCATGTCCGGCATGATGAAAGCGATTGCGCAACCGAAGTCCTGACGGCCGCGCGGGAGTTCCATGCAGATTTGCTTGTCGTGACCGCCCACGGCAAGAACGCCCTTGCGCGCTTCATCCTTGGCAGTGTGACTTCAGACATCCTGAAGTCCGCTGAGATCGATGTCCTGACGCTGCCGGTGAGGCCAGGCTAAAAGTCGCGGCCGGCAGGGCGCCGGACAGTTGCGCCGCTGCCGCCCGTCCCCTCCGGTCGAGAGTAACTTCACCACCTGCAGAAGCGTCAGGCCGCTGCAACGTTGCGCTGCTAACCTTGAGCGAACCCAAGGCGATCGCGAACCTCACCATGAACCTCGGGCGAGGCGGCGGCAATCAACGGGCCTTTCGGGACGTTGGCACCGCGATAAGGGGAGCCGTCGGCCAGCCTCGCGATGCCACCGGCCTCCTCCACCGCCAGGGCACCGGCGATGTGATCCCAGGGCTGCAGACTGGCGCTCACGTTGAAGTCGACGCGCCCCTGCGCCAGCAGGCGGTACTCGTGGCAGGAACAGCGCAGCGACGTCGCCCGGCCAAGTTCAGCCATGCCTGCGGCGATGCGCGGCCGGTCTTGCCTTGGAAACAGGAACAGCGGCACGAAGCCGGCAACGCCCTGCTCCGCCGTGGCCGGCTGTACCGACAGCCGTTCCGGCTCGCTGCCCGGCCGGGCAAAGAACGCACCTGCCCCACGCTCGGCCATGACCCAGTCATCGCCGAGCGGATCATAAAGCAGGCCGAACACCGGCTCGCCGCGCCTAAGCACCGCGATGATGACGCCGAACACCGCAAGGCCATTGGCGAAGTTCCAGGTGCCGTCGACCGGATCGCAGACAATCGCAAGTTCCGCCTGCGGCAACGCCTCCAGCAGGCTCCGGTCGGCGGAGACCGCCTCCTCGCCAAGGAACAAAGCTTGCGGCATCAGGCGCGTGCAGGCCACGCGCAGGCGCTCTTCCATCTGCCGGTCCGCTTCGGTCACCAGATCATCCGGCGCGGACTTTGCCGCAATCATGTCGGAGGAGAGCCTGCGGAAGCGCGGCAGAATTTCTTCCGCCGCACCCGCGCGCACCTCGTCGATCAGCCAGTCCCAGATTTTGGGCGACGGTGTCGTCAAGCTGCAGCTCCCTGCCGTTTGATCCAGGCGGAAAGAAGATCAGGAATGTCCGTCTGGAAGACAGAGACCCCGGCTTCGACCAGAACACCCCAGATCGCATCCGGTTCATGCGCCGCGCGGCTGTCGTTGAGACCGACCGAGCAGACGGGATCGAGCGTATTGACCCAGACCGAGGTGCCGCCTGCATTGAGCTGGACAGCCGCCGCACGAAGGGTGTCGAGGCTGTCGAACTTCATTTCGGTCATCACCGCACCGCTTTCCAGCACGCGCGCGACATCATCGACCCAGGTCTCGGTCGTCAGGCGAAGCATCGGCATGACCATGACGCCCGTCGTCGCCTCGATGTGGCGCAACCGGTCAAGGTCCTCGGCCGTGCGCAAAGGGAACTTGACGTTCACCCGGGACGCGGCACCCAGCTTGGCAGCCATTTCGGCGACCTTTTCAATCAGGTGCGGGTGCTTCACATCGAGATCGAGAAAGCCGCACCCTTCCGCCTGCGCCAAAACCTCAGCAAGGGTGGGAACCGGCTCATCCGAGACGGCTGCATCGCTGCCGCCGTCGCGCTCGCGCAGCCTGAAGCTTGCCAGCTCAGCCATCGTTCTGTCCGAAGCCGCACCGGTTTCGCCGGTCATCCGCTCCAGCGTGTCGTCATGCATCAGGAACAGAACGCCGTCGGCGCTCTCCTGGATATCGATCTCGACGATCTGATGCCCGGCATCGAAGGCGCGGCGGATGGCGAGAAGGCTGTTCTCTGGACCGACGGTCCAGGCCCCACGATGGGCAACAATCAACGGCTGGCGGTTCTTGCGGGCAACGAAGTCACGGTAATTCAACAACGACATGTCCTTTCGGTCAGGATCCAAGGCGAACGCCGGTTTCGGCGTCGAAGAGATGCAGGGCGTGCTCGGCAATACCGAGGCCGGCATCGGTGGGAACCGGCCTTCCGGCCGGAGACTGCACGGCGACCTTCTGGCCGTCGGGAAGACGGAAGACCTGGACGATATGCGAGCCAAGATCTTCCCGGTGAAGCGGGACAAGCGATGCCCCTCCAGCGTCCAGAACCACAGCCTCCGGCCGGACGCCGGCCAGAACAGCGCCTTTGTGCGTGGAGGCGACCAGCGGTGTGCCATCACCAAGCCGCAGCCAGGTGCCGTCGCCCGTGGCTGCAATGAGGCTCATCGGCGGATGGCCGATGAAGCTGGCGACGAAGCGCGTGGCCGGGCGGTGGTAGATGTCAGCCGGAGTTCCGATCTGTTCGACCCGGCCAGCGTTCATGACGACAATCTGGTCAGCCAGCGTCAGCGCTTCGGCCTGGTCGTGGGTCACGAAGACCGTCGTCGCGCCGATGCGGCGATGCAGGTCGGCGAGTTCCGCCCGGGTTTCATGGCGCAGCAGCGCGTCGAGGTTCGACAGCGGCTCGTCAAACAGCATCACCTGCGGCGCCCGCACGATGGCGCGGGCAATCGCCACGCGCTGGCGCTGCCCGCCCGACAGTTCCGAAGGGCGGCGGGCCAGATAGTCGCCGAGGCCGACGACGCGGGCGGCCTCCGCAATCCGGGCCATGCGTTCGCGGCGCGGCACACCGGCGACTTTCAGCGGATAGCCGATGTTGTCGCCCGCGGTCATGTGCGGATAGAGCGCATAGGACTGGAACACCATGGCGCAGCCCCGCTCGCGCGGCGGCAGGTCCTGCACTTTCCGTCCGCCGATCTCGATCTCCCCGCCTGAGACTGCTTCCAGCCCGGCAATCAGGTTCAGCAGCGTGGACTTGCCGCAACCGGACGGCCCCAGGATCACGGTGAAGGCGCCGGCGGTGAAGGTCAGGTCGAGCGGTGGCAGCACCTCGGTCGTGCCAAAGCGCTTGGCAACGCCTTTCAGCGCGATTTCAGCGGCTTGTGTCATGTCATTTCTCCGAGAGGGCATAGCCGCGCACGATGAAGCGCTGCAGCAGGGCAACCATGGCCAGCGGGATGGCCGAGACGACGAGGGCGCCGGCCATGATCAGCGGATAGTCCGGCACCGCCCCCGGCATGTCGTTGGCCAGCCGGGACAGCCCGACGACGGCCGTCTGCATGTCGGGCCGCGAGGCGGCCACCAGCGGCCACAGGTATTGGGTCCAGCCGCCGAGGAACATCATGATGAACAGGGCGATGAGCGGCGCGCGCGACAACGGCAGGAGGATGTCGAGCGCAAAGCGGACCGGCCCCGCCCCGTCCATCACGGCGGCCCTTGGCAGGTCGCGCGGCATCGCCATGAACGCCTGACGGAACAGAAATGTACCGGTCCCATGCGCCACCAGCGGGGCGGCGAGCCCGAACCAGGTGTCCAGCACCGAAAGGCGCATCAGCGGCCCGATGCCGAACAGGTCCAGCACGAGGTTCACCGGCATGCCGACATCGGCGGCGACCTGATAGGTGGTGATCACCCGCAGGTCGAGCGGCAGCATGATGGTGACCAGCGTCAGGGCAAACAGCGCCCCGCCCCAGCGGATCTGGAAGAACACGATCGCCAGCGCGGTCATGAAGGCGAAGACGCACTTCAGCGTCGCGACCAGCATGGCCGCAACGAAGGAGTTGACCAGTTGGCCGGGGAGTGCCGTCTCCTCGAACACGCGGGCGATGTTGACGAGGAGTTGGTCGCCCGGCAGCCAGCTCAGGCCGCCGGTCAGCACGGTTTCATAGGCCTGTGTGGCCGTGACGAGCGCGAGGACGAGCGGCAGCAGGACAAACCCTATGCCGAGCGCCAGAATGAGACCGGCGACGCGGTCGATGCTTTTGGTGTTCTCGACCATGTCAGCGCTCGTATCTCACGCGGCGTTCCAGAACGAGGAACTGGAAGGCCGTCAGGATCAGGACAAAGATCATCAGCAGGGCCGTCTGGGTCGCAGCGCCCGAGAGGTCATAGCCACGGAAGCCGTCCACGTAGATTTTATACACCAGAAGTGTAGTAGATCCGCCCGGACCACCCTCGGTCATCGAGTCAATCAGGCCAAAGGCACCGGTGACGCTTTCGGTGAATTCGAGGGCGAAGGTCAGGAACAGCTGCGGCGCGATCAGCGGCAGCTGGACGTCGCGCACCCGGCGCCACGGCCCTGCCCCATCGAGCGCGGCCGCCCTGTGCAGCACCTGCGGCACGGCCTGGAGGCCGGAGAGCAGCACGACGAAGTTGAACGGGATCCCGCCCCAGACATGGGCCACGACAATCATCGTGAAGGCGTCCGCCCCGTCGATGCGCGGGTTCCAGATCCCCGGAAACACCGCATTGAGCGGCGCCAGCAGGCCCAGGAACGGATTGAAGATGAAGACGAACACAAGTCCGATCGAGGCCCCGGCCACGCCTTTGGGCCAGACCAGGATGTTGCGCGCCGGCTGGCTCAGCCGGATGTGCCGGTCCGCAGCGAGCGCCAGGATCAGCGGGATGACGATGGCCAGCGTCGAGCCGATCACCATGAAGACAAAGGTCAGGCGCAGCGAACGCCAGAACTCCGGATCGGCCAGCACTCTTGCGTAGTTCTGCAGGCCAACGAACTCCGATCCCCCGCCGAACGGACGCTCCAGCGTGAAGGACCAGTAGAAGGCGAGATAGACCGGCAGATAGAAGAACAGCGCGATCAGCAGCGTCTGCGGCAGCACAAGAGCAAAGGCCAGCCAGCGCTGGGGAAACAGGGCGAGCATCAAGGATCCTTCCGGGAAAAAGACCAGCCCCTGACGCGCATGGCCAGGGGCTGGGCCACTCTGCTTACGGCAGGGTCACGCCGGCATAGGTCGCCTGGAAGCGGCGCAGCAACTCGTCACCGCGGGTCTTGGCGCCGTCGAGCGCGGCCTGCATCGGCTTTTCGCCGTTGAAGGCCTTCTGCGTCTCTTCCATGAAGATGTCGCGGAACTGGACGAAGAAGCCGAGCCGGATGCCGCGGCTGTACTCGTTGCCGGCCACGTCCATCGAGCCGACGCCCAGCTCTGCCACGGCAAAGGCCGGATCCGAGGCCCGGTCGGTCGTCTTGATCAGGTCAAGCGCGGCCTGGGTCACTGGCACGTAGCCGGTCGCCTTGACGAACTCGAGCTGCGGGGCCGGGTCGCGCAGGAAGTCGAGGAAGGCGCGCGCAGCCTTGATCTGGTCCTCGCCATGCCCCTTCATCACATAGATGGAGGCACCGCCAACCAGCGTGTTGCGCCGCTCAACGCCCTCGTACATCGGCGCCAGACCCACCATCAGCTTGTCGCCGAGCGCGGCGAGATGGCTGGAATAGCCGCCCGTCGAGTTCTCGACCATGGCGCATTCGCCGGCGTTGAAGGCATCGGCGAACTTGCCGGCGCGGGTGTCGGCCGCAAGACGGACGAGCCCGTCCTTGCGCCAGCCGGCAAGGTTTTCCATGTGCTTGGCCGGCAGGCCGGCATTGAAGGCATATTCCGCGTCAAGGCCGGCAAAGCCGTTGCCCTTGGTGGCGACCGGTGCGCCGTGACGGGCCGCAAACTGCTCCAGCACGCGCCAGGGATGGCCGTCGGTGGCATAGGGGCAGGCATGGCCGGCATCGCGCAGCTTGGTGGCGACCTCGATCACGCCTTCCCAGGTGGTCGGCAGTTCGCTGACGCCAACCGAGGCGAGCGCCTCACGGTTGCCGTAGAAGATCAGCGTCGAGGCATTGTAGGGCTGCGACCACAGCGCGCCCTTCGACGTCTCGTAATAGGAGCGCGCGCCGCCGATGTAGCTGTTCCAGTCGACGTCAGGCAGAACCTCGGAGACAGGCACCACGGCGTTCGACAGCAGCAGGTCGAGCGTGCCGGCGTCGAAGAACTGGATCAGCACCGGATGGGTTTTTGAACGATAGGCGGCGATTGCCTTCTGCATGGCAACCTCATAGCCGCCCTGCCCGACGCAGGTGACCTTGTGCTCGCTCTGGGCGGCATTGAAACCGGCGCAATTGGCCTGGATGGCCTCTTCGATCTTGCCGGTATTGCCATACCAGAATTCGAAATTGGCGGCGTTGACCGGATTGGACAGGGCGGTGCAGGCCAGCGCGCACAGCGCGGCGGCAGTGGCTCGAACAGTCATGACGGCTCCTCATGGAACGGTGGTGAAGGCATGCAGATTACTACACTTTGAGTGTGACAATGCCGTGACGCGGGACGCCTTTGCAGCCGGCCTGCCCTGTGCTTTAAATCCGGCCATGACCTATGATCCCGTCTCCCTGATCTCGCCCCGCTTCCTGCGCTCCAGCGACCCGTGTGAGGTCGTCTCTGACAACGAGCGCGCCCTCTTGCGCCTCGCGCGGGCCTATCCGGGTCATTCCCGCTCCGAGATCGCCGCGCGCCTGCCGCTGGCGCAGCAGTCGGTGCACCGGATCATTGATGCCCTCGCCGAACGCGGCCTGATCCTGCTCGGCAGCCCAAGGCCCGGCACCGGCCGCGGTCAGCCGAGCCCGACCGTGTCCCTCAATCCGGAATTCGCCTGGACGGTGGGCCTGTCGGTCAACACCGACCGGGCAGGCCTCTGCCTGATGCCCTTTGCCGGCCCGGCCGAGACGGTGTCCGTCGACATTGGCGGACAGACCTTGACCGGCAGCCTCGACCGCATCCAGACCCGGCTTACACAGCTCCTCGCCCAGCGCGGCGTTGCCGCCGAAAAGATCCTGGGGCTGAGCCTCGGCATTGCCGGCTACCGCATCGAAGGCACCACCTACAACGCGCCGCTGCCCTTGCATGACTGGTCACTGATCGAGCTGGGGCCGCTGCTGTCGCGCCGCTTCAACCTGCCGGTCTGGGTGGAAAACGGCGCCAGCACCGCCGCCGTCGGCGAGGCGATGCTGGGCGTTGGACGCCACATTCAGAGCTTTGCCTATCTGTCGTTCAACTACGGCTTCGGCGGCGGGCTGATCCTGAACGGCGAGCTATATGCCGGCTCGAACGGCAACGCCGGCGAGTTCAGTGGCCTGGCCGATGCGGAAGGGCACAAGCGACGCCCCGCCCTGCACCTGCTCATTGCCCGTCTCGAGGCCGAGGGCATGCATGTGCCAAGCCTGGAATGGCTGAGGCGCAACTTCCGGCCCGACTGGCCCGGCGTCGAGGCCTGGGTCGATGACGTCACGCCCTTCACCAACACGCTGCTCAATGCCATCTGGTCGGTGATCGACCCGCAGGCCATCGTCTTCGGCGGTGAGGTGCCGCGCAAGCTCGCCGACATGCTGATCGAGCGCGTCACCT
This sequence comes from Pannonibacter carbonis, assembly GCF_003012935.1. Taxonomy (GTDB): domain Bacteria; phylum Pseudomonadota; class Alphaproteobacteria; order Rhizobiales; family Stappiaceae; genus Pannonibacter; species Pannonibacter carbonis. The sequence continues at coordinate 73,494 of NZ_PUDR01000016.1, forward strand.
TCAACAACAGCCCGCGCTACGGCAACCGCCGCCGGACGCCCAAGCTCATCGTCTCGGACCTCGAAGGCGAACCCTCCGCCGTCGGCGCCGCCGCCCTGCCCTTCAAGACCTGCGTGTTCTGACCGGCGTCCTCACACTGATCGATCCGGCGTCGGATTTTGCATCTGACTGAAGACCCTGACCGACCCGTTCCGGCGCGCCATCGCATTGATCTTCAACGCCGCGAGAGTCTCGCCGTCCGCCAAGCCGGCTTGAGCGACTGGAAGAATCTTCCGCTCCAGCCCTCATACGCGAGACAGACATTCATCATTTTGCGGCAGCGCTGGTTTTCACTTCATTTTTCGCCGAACTATGGAAGCACCCCTCGAGGGTTCTTCGGTACATTTGTCTTGTCCGGATCCTGACCAAGCTTTTCCACCGGCGCCATCCAGATGGCGCAGGGCAAGCACCGGCTTCTCAAGCCGATCAAAGTCTTATCGCAAGGATGCAAGAAATGATCTCACGTCTGAAGACAACGGTCTCGGCCGTCGTTGCACTCGCATGCCTGACGCCAGCCGCGATGGCCGACGGCGTCATCCCCGCAGATCAGACCGTCAGGAATGTCGTTCTGGTTCACGGCGCCTTTGCAGATGGCTCGGGCTGGCGCGGGGTCTATGATGACCTGACCGCGCGTGGCTATCGGGTCAGCATCGTCCAGAACCCGCTCACCTCGCTTGACGATGACGTTGCCGCAACCCGCCGGATCCTCGACCGGCAGGAGGGCCCGACACTGCTGGTGGGCCATTCCTATGGCGGCACAGTCATCACGCAGGCCGGCACGGCCGACAAGGTGGCAGGGCTGGTCTATGTCTCCGCGCTTGCCCCCGACGTCGGCGAGAGCACAGGTGACCAGTTCAAGGAGATCCCGCCGCCGGCCGAATTCGTGATTGAAACCGGTGCGGACGGGTTCGGCTTCGTCAATCTTGACAAGTTCAAGATCGGCTTCGCCGGCGACACGAGCGATGCGGATGCTGCGTTCCTGCGCGACAGCCAGGTCCCGATCAACATGGCCATCTTCGGCACCAAGGTGACCGAAGCCGCCTGGCGCAACAAGCCAAGCTGGGCCGTCATCGCCACGGAAGACAAGGCCATTGATCCCAAGCTGTTGCGGCACACCGCCGAACGCATCGGCGCGTCGATCGTCGAGGTCAAGGCCAGTCACGTTCCGTTCGTGACGCAACCGGCTGCGGTCGCAGCGGCCATCGATGCGGCAGCGCGCGGCGCGGCTCGCAACTAAGTACCAATGTCCGGGCTGCCGGCCAGAACGGCAGCCCGGGCGTCGCTTGTGGCAGTTCAGCTCGCGATCCAGAACTTGAGAGGACCGGCCATGCCAGATCCTTGCCTAGTGCCCCTCCGCCGCAATGCCGAACTGCTGCCGATAGGCAGCAGGCGGCAGGCCGGTGAGTTTCTGGAACAGCTTGCGGAAGGCGGCGGGATCGGAGTAGCCGACGTCCCAGGCGATGCGGTCGACGGGGACCAGTGTCCGCTCCAACGCCTCGCGCGCCTTGGCGATCCGAACCTGTTGCAAGTACTCGACCGGCGTCATCCCGGTCGCGGCGCTGAACCGGCGCAGGAATGTCCGCCCGGTCATGCCGATGCCGTCGGCCAGATCGGAAACGCCCTGCAGGCTCGCGGCCTCGGCATGGATGCGGTGCTGGCACTGCCGGATCGCATCGTCGCCGTGGTCCAGCTTCGGAATGAACTGCGCAAATGGGCGCTGACTGTTGCGCGGCGGCTCGATCAGCAGGAACCGGGCCGTGGCCAGCATCGTTGCCGGGCCCAGCAGCCGCCCCACCAGCGTCAGCCCCAGGTCGGCCCAGGCCAGGATGCCACCGGCCGTCATGATGTCGCCCTCGTCGACGACCATGTTCTCGTCGGCAAGCTGCACCTTTGGAAACCGTTTCGCCAGCTGCTGCGCAAAAGCCCAGTGCGTCGTGGCGCGGCGGCCATCCATCAGTCCGGTCTCGGCCAGGACAAACGCGCCGGCACAGACCGAACACAATGTTGTCCCGGAGCGGTGCTGCTCCTTCATCCACTGCGCCGCACTGGGCACAGGCGCCATGCGGTCCGGCATGATCAGGCTTGGCGGGGCAATCACATGGCTCAGCCGATGCGCCTTGCCGGGATGGCTGTCCCAAACAGGCTCCACACCGGCCTCACTTGCCTGCCAATGCGACACACGAATGGCGCGCGGCGGCTCGCCGGTCCACTCGCCGGCAATCCGGAACAAGTCCGTCAGCCCATGGATCGCCGCCAGCTGGCAGTCCGGATAGATCAAAAGGCCGATCTCGGCCACGAGGGTTGGCGCCTGCATCATTGTCCGTTTTGCCCCGATCATTGTCTTTTTCGCCACGCCCTTTCGTACGGGCTACGGCGTAGCTTGTCCATGCCAAACAGAAAGGGATCGCAATGACCTTCGACCTCACGCGGCGAACTCTTCTTTCCACCGGGGCCGGCGCTGCTGCCCTTCTCATGTTGAACCGGGCCCATATTGCCCAAGCAAAAGGAGAATTGACCATGGCTACGATCAAGACGCAGGACGGAACCAATATCTTCTACAAGGACTGGGGCCCGAAGGACGCACAGCCCGTCGTTTTCCATCACGGCTGGCCGCTGTCCGGCGACGACTGGGACAATCAGATGCTGTACTTCCTGGACAAGGGCTACCGCGTCATTGCCCATGACCGTCGCGGCCATGGCCGCTCCGATCAGACCGACACCGGCAACGACATGGACACCTACGCCAATGACGTTGTCGAGCTGGCCCGCGCCCTGAACCTCAAGAACGCGATCCATATCGGACATTCCACCGGCGGCGGCGAAGTGGCACGCTACGCGGCCCGGGCCGAGAAGGGCCGTATCGCCAAGGCGGTCCTGATCGGCGCCGTTCCCCCGGTGATGGTCAAGTCGCCGGCCAATCCGGACGGCATCCCGCTCGAGGTGTTCGACGGCTTCCGCGCGGCGCTGATCGCCAACCGGGCGCAGTTCTTCCTCGACATCCCCAGCGGCCCGTTCTTCGGCTTCAACCGCGAAGGTGCCAAGGTCAGCCAGGGCCAGATCCAGAACTGGTGGAGACAGGGCATGATGGGCGGCGCCAAGGCCCACTACGACTGCATCAAGGCCTTCTCGGAAACAGACTTCACGGAAGACCTGAAGGCCCTCACCATTCCGGTCCTGCTCATGCACGGCGAGGATGACCAGATCGTTCCGATCGCGAACTCCGCGCACAAAGCGATCAAGCTTCTGAAGAACGGCACGCTGAAGACCTATCCCGGTCTCTCGCACGCCCCCTTTGCGACGCACCCGGAAGTGATCAATCCGGATCTTCTGGCCTTTGCCCGCAGCTAACCCCCACCAGGCTGCGCAAGACCAGCGGAGCAATCAGGGAGGTAGGTGCGCCTGCCTCCTTGATTGTCTGCCACAGCGCGCCGCTTGCCGCCTCAGAACGGCAGCGGCGCGTTGTCCTTGACTTCCTTGAGGACAAAGAAGGTCCGGATCTGCCGCACGCCCGGCAACGCAATCAGTTGCTTGCCATGCAAGAGGTTGAAGCCCGCCATGTCGCGCACACGGATCTTCAGCAGATAATCAAAATCGCCAGCGACCAGGTTGCAGTCCAGCACCTCTTTCATCGCGCCGACCGCCTTCTCGAACTCCGCAAAACTCTCGGGCGTCGAGCGGTCAAGCACCACCCCTACCATCACCAGCGCCCCCAGCCCGACGGTTGCCGGCGCAATTTGCGCCCGGACCGAGGCGATATACCCCTCGTCAAACAACCGCTGCGTCCGCCGATGGCAGGTGGCAGCGCTGGCGTTGACCATCTTGGCCAGATCGGCATTCGCAAGCCTGCCATCCTTCTGCAGCGCGCGCAGGATGTTGCGGTCCATGCGGTCCAGCTCGTGCTTGGAAGTTTCTTTCATTTTGATGCTCTCGATGAGATCAGAAGCCATCAGTTCTTCTGATTGATCGCTCATTTGACCCACAAATGACCGAAGAATGGAAGCTCATTTTCTTCCGCGCTTGCTAGTCTTTTCGTGGCTGAAACCACGGAGACTGATCCATGTCACTGCTTGAAAAATTCGACCGCTACCCGCTGACCTTCGGTCCGACCCCGATCGAGCATCTGCCGCGCCTGACCGATGCGCTCGGCGGCAAGGTGCAGATCTATGCCAAGCGCGAGGACTGCAACTCGGGCCTGGCCATGGGCGGCAACAAGCTGCGCAAGCTGGAGTACATCGTGCCGGACGCCATTACCTCCGGCGCCGACACGCTGGTGTCCATCGGCGGCGTCCAGTCAAACCATACGCGCATGGTCGCCGCCACCGCGGCAAAGATCGGCATGAAGTGCGTCGTCGTTCAGGAAAAATGGGTGCCGCACTATGACGCCGTCTATGACAGGGTCGGCAATATCCTGATGACGCGGCTGATGGGCGCAGATTCCCGGCTGGTGGAGGACGGGTTTGACATCGGCATCCGCCAGAGCTGGGAAAACGCGATCCAGTCCGTCCGCGATGCCGGCGGCATTCCCTATGCCATCCCGGCCGGCGCCAGCGTCCACAAGTTCGGTGCACTCGGCTACATCGGTTTTGCCGAAGAGGTTGCAGAGCAGGAAAAGGCGCTCGGCTTCCAGTTCGATTACATCGTCGTCTGCGTGGTGACGGGCTCGACGCAGGCCGGCATGATCGTCGGCTTCGCCGCACAGGATCGGGCAGACCGGGTGATCGGCATCGACGCCTCTGGCACACCCGACCAGACCCGCGCGCAGGTCCGGCAGATCGTCGATGCATCTGCCGCACTGGTTGAACTGGGGCGCGAAATCCGCGAGGACGAAATCGTCATCTACAACGACTACGCCTACCCCGCTTATGGCGTTCCCTCGGACGAGACGAACGAAGCCATCCGCCTGGCCGCCCGCACCGAGGCGATGATCACCGATCCGGTCTACGAGGGCAAATCGATGCAAGGGATGATCGACCTCATCCGCAAGGGCGTCTTCCCGGACGGTGCCCGCGTCCTCTACGCCCATCTCGGCGGCGCGCCGGCAATCAACGGCTACAGCTACTACTACCGGGAAGGCTGACGCCCTTGCACAAAAGCGCGAGAGGCCGCCCCCGGCCGCTCGTCTGCCTTCGTCCGGGTGGACCCGCGCCATCCGGACAAACGGACGCGCCTCGCCCTGATCGATGACCTCAGCCGCCTGGCGGCCGCACGCGGCGCACGCATCCTCACGTTCACCGGTCTCCTCGGCCTGCGCATCGAGCCCAGCCCCAGCCTCACCATGTCAATGCGGTGATCCTGGACCTTGCCGCCATCGACAACGGCCGCTCCATGCGCGCCCTCAGCGCCTTCAAATCCTTCCGCGCCACCAGCGGCTTGCCCGCCCACCTGCTCTAGGCCGCCGGAGCACGCAGGCCGGAGCACGCTGGGATGACTCGGACCGCCATTGCCGCTATCACAGGCGGCGAAGGCAGATCCCTGCCGCAGCCCTCTGGACACCATGGCCCTCGAACTTCTGATTGTCGTTCTCCTCACCCTGCTCAACGGCCTTCTGGCCATGTCGGAACTGGCGGTCGTCTCCTCCCGTCCGGCGCGCCTGAGGGTCGCGGCTGAGGCAGGATCGCGCGGGGCGGCAACGGCCCTGCGGCTGCAGGAGGATCCTGGCCGGTTCCTGTCCTCGGTGCAGATCGGCATCACCCTGGTCGGCGTCCTGTCCGGCGCCTTCTCCGGCGCGACGCTCGGCGAGCGCCTGTCAGCCTTCCTGCTCACGCAAGGGGTGAGCGAGCCGCTGGCGGACGGGTTCGGCGTCGGCGTCGTCGTCGTTGCCATCACCTATCTGTCGCTGATCATCGGCGAGCTGGTGCCCAAACAGGTGGCCCTGCGCAATCCGGAGGGCGTCGCGGCGCGTGTTGCCCCCCTGATGCTGCTGATCTCGCGCATCGCCGCGCCGCTGGTGTTCCTGCTCGATATATCCGGCAAGGCCGTCCTGTCGCTCCTCGGCCAGAGCGGGGCCAGCGAGGAAAAGGTCACCGAGGAAGAGGTCAAGACCATCATCGCCGAGGCCGAAAGCGCCGGCGTGCTGGAAAGCGCGGAGCGTGACATGATCTCCGGCGTCATGCGCTTTGCCGACCGCACGGCGCGCGCGCTGATGACCCCGCGCCGCGAGGTCGAGATCATCGACCTGTCCGATCCCCATGATGTCCTACGCGCCCAGATCCGGGAAACCCGGCGCACCCGCCTGCCGGTTCAGGATGGCGAGGCGGACGACATCATCGGTGCCTTGCGCGTGCGCGATGTCATCGAGGCCTATGCCGAAAGCAACGAGCCGGACCTCCGCGCCCTCGTCCGCCCGGCCCCGGTCGTCATCGACAGTGCCCGTGCCCTGGACGTGCTCAAGGCCCTGCGCGCCGCCACGCTGCACATGGCACTGGTGTTTGACGAATATGGCCACTTCGAAGGCATCATTTCCTCCGGCGATATCCTGGAGACCATCACCGGCGTGTTCCAGGACGAGGACAGCAACGACGAACCGCTGTTCGTCCAACGCGCCGACGGATCGTGGCTGGTCGCCGGCTGGATGCAGGTTGACGAAGCCGCCGACAAGCTCGGCCTGCCGGTCGACAAGGATCCCGACTTCGAAACGGTCGCAGGACTGGTTCTCAGCGAACTGAACCACCTGCCGGTCGTCGGCGAGGTGTTCGATTATCGCGGCTGGCGCATCGAAGTCGTCGACCTCGACGGCCGCCGCATCGACAAGCTGCTGATGAGCCGGCTGGTGGACTGAAAGTCTCTTGCGACTTCTCCGAGCTTTTTTGCTTTTTTTTGAACATATGCAGCGATTGGGTCGAATACCGGCTGAATCCCGCCTATTGCAGAACCCATTTTTAATTCACTTGGATCAATAAATTCCGCAACGTCGCGACGCATGGCCGACGCTGACCCACGGAGACATGGATGTTCTTCAAGAAGAACCCGGGCAACCCCAAGCTAGAAGCAATTTGCAGATCGCAAGCTGTCATCGAGTTTAGACCCGACGGCACAATCATCGCGGCAAATGAAAATTTCTTACGCTTGATGGGGTACAGTCTAGCTGAAATTGTTGGGCGCCATCACGGTATATTCGTTGATCCGGACGAGGCCCGCACCGCCGATTATCGGAAATTCTGGGTCAGTCTTACCGAAGGTAAGCACGTTTCGCAGGAATTCTTGCGCCGCACCAAGAGCGGGCAGGAAGTCTGGATTCAGGCATCCTATAACCCGGTTCTTGGCAAGGATGGCAAGGTCGAAAGCGTCATCAAGGTCGCAAGTGACATCACTGAGGCCAAGCTGCGGGCGATCAACGACGCCGCCAAGATCGACGCCATCAATCGCTCAGGCGCAGTCATCGAATTCGAGCCCGACGGTACGATTATCACCGCCAACCAGAATTTTCTCACCGCCCTCGGCTACCAGCTATCCGATATTGTCGGTAAGCATCACCGGATGTTTGTCGATCCTGCGGACCAGAATTCCGATAGCTATCGGCGGTTCTGGGCCGAACTGGGCAGCGGGCAGTTCAAGTCTGGCGAATTCAGACGCATCGGGCGCAGTGGCAACAGCGTCTACATCGTCGCGACCTACAATCCGGTATTCGATCTGAAGGGGAAAGCGATCAAGATCATCAAGATCGCATCGGATCAGACCAGCCAGATTGTCCGCCGGCTGGAGGGCGAGAAGCTCAACAACGAGTTGCTTGATGTTGCCGAAAGGCTGGAAGAAACGACCGTTCGCGTGAACGAAGTCAAGGCCGCCTCGGATAACACCAGCGACAATGTGCAGACTGTCGCCGCAGCAGCTGAGGAACTGGTCGCGTCGATTTCCGAGATCAGTCGCCAGGTAAATCAGGCCAGCAGTGTTTCATCGCAAGCCGCTGCGGAGGCGGCTCAATCCCGATCCATCGTCGCGGGGCTTGCTGCCAATTCGCAGAAAATCGGGGAAGTCCTTGAACTGATCGAGACAATTGCAAATCAGACGAACCTGCTTGCACTGAATGCGACAATCGAGGCGGCGCGTGCCGGGGACGCAGGCAAGGGCTTTGCGGTCGTGGCCGCCGAGGTCAAGAGCCTCGCCTCCCAGACTGCGAAGGCAACCGAGGACATTGCTGCCCAGATCGCATCGGTTCAGTCCTCCGCAGACACGGCAGGCGCTGCCATTGGCTCGATCCTTGGTACAATCGAGACAATTCGCGAAATCTCGTCCACGATTGCCTCATCCGTAGAGCAGCAGTCTGCAGTCACCCGCGAGATCTCCGGCAACATGCAAACAGCGTCAGGTGCCGTCCAGATGATCAGTTCGTCCATCCGCGACATTGCAGCCTCCACGGACAGCGTTGCCAAGGCCACTGCCCGCGTTCGGGAAAAGTCGATCAGCCTCGGCTGATCTGTCGGTCGCCCGGCCCAGGTCCGGCCGCTATAAGATACAAAGCCCCGGACGGCTTGCCGTCCGGGGCTTTGTGTTCATCAATCAACACTTGCCTCAGCGCTGCTTCAGCTTGGCGTCGTCCTCGCGCATCTCCAACCACATGGCGTTGAGAATGGCGAGGCAGCAGGCCAGCGGCATGCCGAGGATCCAGGCGAAATACCACATTGTCTTGTCTCCTCAGTAATGCGAGCCGTCGCGGTTGACGCTCTCTTCGCTGACCTTGCCCCACAGCACCTTGTAGACATAGGCGGTGTAGGCCAGGATCAGCGGCAGGAAGATCACCGTCACCACCAGCATGTTGAACAGGGTCGAGTGGCTCGACGGCGAGTCCCACACCGTCAGGCTCGCTTCCGGCTGGATCGAGCTTGGCAGGATGATGGGGAACATCGACACGCCGACGGTCGAGATGATGCCGACCACGGAGAGTTTCGAGGCAAGGAACGTCAGCGCTTCCATCCGCGTGTTGAGCCCGATCAAGGCCCCCAGCGCACCGATGAACCCCAGCGCCGGGAACACCAGCAGCAGGGGATGGGCGCTGTAGTTGATCAGCCAGGACCCGGCTTCCTTCACCGTCGTCTTGGCCAGCGGATTGGCCTGCATCTCCGGATCGATCACCGAGGTGATGCGATAGCCTTCAACAAAGCCGGACCACAGGGCGAGGCCGCCCAGCGCGAACAACCCGATGACCGCAATGGCGGCAAACGAGCCGTAGCGCCGGCCGCGCGTTGCCACGATGCCTTCCGTACGCAGAGCCAGCCACGCGCCGCCATGCATCACCAGCATCGCCACCGACAAGAGCCCGCAGAGCAGGGCAAAGGGCGTGAACAGCTCGAAGAACGAGCCTTCATAGGCAATGCGCAGGTCACGGTTCAGCGTGAAGGGAACACCGGTCAGGGTGTTGCCGACGGCAACGCCGAACACCAGCGCCGGGACAAAGGAACCGGTGAACAGCGCCCAGTCCCAGCGGTTGCGCCAGGTCGGGTCCGGGTTCTTGTCGCGGTACTTGAAGGCGACCGGCCGCAGGATGAGCGCGGCGAGCGCCACGAACATCGCCAGATAGAAGCCGGAGAAGCTGACCGCATAGAGCGCCGGCCAGGCGGCGAAGATCGCGCCGCCGCCGAGGATCAGCCAGACCTGGTTGCCTTCCCAGGTCGGGGCAACGGAGGCAATCGCCACCCGCCGTTCGGTGTCAGTGCGACCGACAATGGGCAGCAGCGAGCCGACGCCCATGTCAAAGCCGTCGGTGACGGCAAAGCCGATCAGCAGCACGCCAAGGAGCGCCCACCAGATCATCTTCAGGATCGAATAGTCGATGAGTTCATGGAGGATCATGGCTTTACTCCGCAGCGATGGCGAAAGGACGCTGGGCAAGGCCCGGCTCGGGCTGCGGCTGTTCTTCCGGCCCCTTGACGATGGCCTTGAGCATCAGCTTCACCTCGATGACCAGGAGCGTGCTGTAGAGCGCGATGAAGCCGGCCATGGTCAGGAGAACTTCCGTAACGGTGAGGTTCGACACCGCCGCCGAGGTCGGCAGCATGCTTTCGATGATCCAGGGCTGGCGGCCATATTCGGCCACGAACCAGCCCATCTCGCAGGCAAGCCACGGCAGCGGGATCGACCAGACTGCAATATGCAGAAGCCAGCGCTGCTTCTGCCGCACCTGTTCCAGCTTGCCGGCGGAGGTGAGGTAGAAGAATACCCCCGTCAGCAGGATGAAGAAGAAGCCGCAGGCCACCATGATGCGGAAGGCATAGAACATCGGCCAAACTTCCGGCACGGTCGACCAGGCCGCCTCGTCGATCTGCGCTTCCGTCGCTTCCGTCGGTTTTGCCGAATAAGGCAGCAGCAGGTAGCCATAGCCTAGATCGGCGGCATGCGCCTTGAACAGCGCCCGCTTCTCCGGCGTATCCTCACCGCCGCGAATGTCCTGCAGCGTCTGCCACGCAATTGCGCCGGAGCGGATGCGCTCCTTCGACTGCTCCACCAGTTCCTTGATGCCCGGGATCACCGTGTCGAGCGAGCGGGTGGCGATCAGGCCCATGACATAGGGCACTTCAATCGCAAACAGGTTCTCGCGCTTCACCTGATCGGGGATCGCGACAATATTGAAGGCGGCAGGAGCCGGCTCGGTCTCCCACATCGCCTCGATGGTGGCGAGTTTCATCTTCTGGTTCAGGTTGGCCTCATAGCCGCTTTCATCGCCGAGCACGACGACGGAAAGAGCCGAGGCAAAGCCGAAGGCGGCAGCCACTGCCATGGAGCGGCGGGCGATGTCGAGATGACGGCCTTTCAGCATGTACCAGGCCGAAATGCCGAGCACGAACATCGAGGCGGTGACATAGCCGGCCGAGACGGTGTGCACGAACTTGGCCTGCGCCACCGGATTGAACAGCACGTCAAAGAAGCTCGTCACTTCCATGCGCATGGTGTCGATGTTGAACTCGGCCCCGATGGGATGCTGCATCCAGCCATTGGCGATGAGGATCCACAGCGCGGAGAAGTTCGTCGCGATCGCCACGGCCCAGGTCGCCATCAGATGCGCACGGGCGCTCATCCGGTCCCAGCCGAAGAAGAACAGGCCGACGAAGGTCGCCTCCATGAAGAAGGCCATCAACCCCTCGATGGCCAGCGGCGCACCGAAGACGTCGCCGACATACTGGCTGAAATAGCTCCAGTTCATGCCGAACTGGAATTCCATGGTCAGGCCGGTCGACACGCCCAGCACGAAATTGATGCCGAACAGCACGCCCCAGAACTTGACCATGCGCTTCCACACTTCACGGCCGGTCATCACATAGACCGTTTCCATGACTGCGAGCAGAACCGAAAGACCGAGGGTCAGAGGGACAAAAAGAAAATGATACAGCGCGGTCATCGCGAACTGCAGTCGCGATAGATCCACTACGTTGAGTTCCATGGCAAATCTCCTGCCGTGAGAGCCTGGCTCGCGGACAGTCACACCTGCCCGCGCCGTCCGCCTTTGACCCCATGCGGATGACTGGAGCTTACTATCGTTTCCTGAAAGTTTTTATTCTGTTTCCAAACAGAATGCGCGACCGATGCCCGCGCGGCAGCAACGCACAGGCGTCATGCTGTCGCAGGCTCTGCCAGCCGCACGATCCGGTCCGCAATGGCCAGTTCCCGGGCGCGGTGAGAGATCAGCAACAGGCTCGCGCCCGCATCGCGGAACACGGCAAGAGCGGAGAGCACACCGGCGGCTGTCGCATCGTCGAGCCCCTCGGTCACCTCGTCCAGCAGCACCACGTCAGGCCGCGTCAGCAGCGCCCGCGCCAGCGTCAGCCGCCGGGCCTCGCCGCCGGAGAGCCCGACCCCGCCTTCGCCGAGCAGGCTGCCCAGTCCCTCGGGCCGCGCGGCAATCGTGTCGGCCAGCCCAACCGCCTCCAGCGCCGCCCACATCGCCTCCGGGCTTGCCTCCGGCACAGCCAGGCGCAGGTTGGCGGCAATCGCGTCGTTAAACAGCACCGGCTTCTGCGAAATCACCGCAAGCCGCTGCCGCAGCACCGCTTCCGGGATCCCGGACAGATCGCACCCGCCGAGCCGGATCGTTCCCGCATCCGGCCGCACCAGCCGCGCCGCCAGCGCCAGCACCGTCGACTTGCCGCAGCCGCTGGGGCCAACGAGGCACACCGTCTCGCCGCGCGCCAGCGTGAGATCGAAGCCTTGAAGCACGGCCCGCTGCGCGCCGGGGTAGGCAAACGTCACCCCGCTCAGTTCCAGCGCCGGTGCCTCGGGCAAAGGCTCGCCAGGGATTGGTGCGCCGTGCGAACCGGAGGCCCCTGCCCCGGCTTCGCCCCCCTTTTCCGCAAGCGGCATCACCCGCGCGGCTGCCCGCTGCGTCCGCGTCCAGCCGGCAAGACCCGGCAAGAGGCTCGCGAGCGTCTCCGTCAGGCCGAGACCGACCAGCAGCAGCCCCGTCACCAGCGCGGCCGACAAGGTCCCTCCGGAGACTTGAGGCGCCAGCAGCACCAGCCCGAACGCCACCAGCAGCTGGCCTGTGCTCATCACCAGGGCCTCGGCAAGGCTCGCGCTGCGCTCCAGCGGCCGTTCGGCCTCAGACCGCCGCAAGCCGGCCTGCCGGATGCCGTCGACGGCCTCGTCCAGCCCGCCATAGATCGCCAGATCCCGACGCCCGGCGACAAAATCGGCGCTGCGCATCCGCATCGCCTCTTCCGCCGCCTCCATCCGCCGCGCCGCCTGCGCCAGCTTGCGCTGCGACAGCAGACCAGCGGCCACAGCCACCAGCAGCAGTCCCGACGCCAGCGGCACCAGCGCAAGCGGCGCAATCAGCACCGCCGCGACACCGGCCAGCAGCGTCACGACGCCCGTCACGAAGGCAGGCACCACCAGCCGCAGATAGGCCCGGTCGAGCTGATCGATGTCCAGCGTCAGCCGCGCCAGGCGCAGGCCGCTGCGGCTTTGCCCCGCCGTTGCCGGACGGCTCGCGGCGAAGCCGGCGAACACGGCCCCGCGCAGCCGCGCCAGGAAGCGGAAGGTCGCGTCATGGGTCAGCATGCGCTCGCCATAGCGCCCGGCCGTGCGGCCAATTGCCAGCCCCCGGATCAGCGCGCTCGGCGTGAAATAATTGATCAGGAGCCCGGCCGCCCCCGCGACAGCCGACGCGGTGATGAACCATCCGGCGACGCCCAAGAGCAACAGGCCCGTGATCGCCGGAACCAGCGCAATCGCCAGCCCCAGCACAAAGGCTCCCCGCTGTTCGGCGAACTGGCGGCGGATGAGAGCGCGCAGCGGGCTCATGCGACGCCCTCCGTCTCGCGCTGCGGCTGCTGCGCGATGTCCAGCCGCAGCCCGCTCAGCGCCAGCACATTCGGGTCGTGGCTGGCGATGATGCTGGTGCGCCCGGCCGACAGCCGTTCCAGCCCGGCGATCACCACAGCCGCCGTCTCGTCATCGAGGCCCGCTGTCGGTTCATCGGCGATCAGCAGCAGGGGCTCGCGCCTCAGCGCCGCGCGGGCCAGCGCAATGCGCCGGGCTTCGCCGACGGACAGGCCAAATCCATCCTCGCCCAGCCGCGTCGCCAGCCCCATCGGCATCTGCTCGACCAGCGCGCGCGCGCCGGCCAGCTCCAGCGCGGCCCACATCTCGGCCTCGCTCGCATCCCGCTCAGCCCGTGCCAGATTGGAGCGGACCGAACCGAAGAACAGGCGCGGCTCCTGCGACAGGAAGGCAAGGCGGCTGCGCCATTGGGGAAGGTTCAGTTCGGCAAGATCGCGGCCATCGATCAGGATCGCCCCGCCATCAACCGGCCGCAGCCCGGTCAGCGCATCGATCAGCGTCGACTTTCCCGCCCCGCTCGGCCCGGCGACCAGCAGTCTGTGGCCGGCTGGCAGCTCGAGGTTCAACCGGCTGATGACCGCGCGCCCGCCGGGGCAAAGCGTCAGATCGCGGAAGGTGAGCGCTGGTGACGCCGTCGGCAGTGACGCCGCCGCTGTCACCGCCGCAACCGGCGTTGCGCTTGCGGCCAGCGGCAGCTCCAGCAGCACCTTTGCTGCAGCCTCCGCATTGGCCTTGTCGTGATAGGCAGCGGCAAAGGCGCGCAAGGGCGAGAAGAACTCCGGCGCCAGCAGCAGCACGAACAGCCCGGTGAAAAGGTCCATCGGCGTGCCCCAGGTGCCGCCGCTCACCTGCCCCAGCAGCGAGAAGCCGACATAGACCGCGACAAAGGCAATGCCCAGCGCGCTGAAAAGTTCCAGCACCGTCGAGGACAGGAAGGCGATCTTCAGCACCTTCATCGTCGCCACGCGAAACCGGTCCCCGGCCTCGGCCACAGCCTTGTCCGTGCGCTCCAGCGCCCCGATCAGCCGCAGCGTGTCGAGCCCGCGCAACCGGTCGAGGAGGAAAGCGCTCATCCGGGCCAGTTCCCCGTGCTGCCCGTCGGCTGCCGCCTTTGCGCGCATGCCGATCAGCGCCATGAACACGGGGATCAGCGGCCCGGCCACAAGCAGAATGACCGCAACCATCCAGTTGGCGATGAAGGCTGCCAGCAGGATGCCAAGCGGCACCAGCGTCAAGCGCGGGCGCAGCGGCAGGAACCGGCGCACATAGGGCCCAATGGCTTCCACCTGATCGGCAATGGCCGCCGCGACCGCACCAGCGCCCGGCAGTGCCGCCGAGGGCGCCGCAGCGGCCAGCACGCGGAGCAGCCTGTCGCGCAGGTCCGTCTTCACGCGCTCGGCCGCCGCCGTCGCCAGACGGCTCGCCAGCAGCGTCAGCATCAGGCGCAGGATCGCGATCAGCGCAATCAGGCTCGCCGCCACCGCCGGCAGCGCGAACAGGCTTTGCGCGGATGCGCCCGCCATCGCCTGCATGTCTCCAGTCGCCAGACCGGCAATGGCCAGCGCAAGCAGATAGGCTTGGGTGATCCAGAGAAGATCTGCCAGCGCGGCGATCCGGCCGGCGCGGGCAATGCGCGCCTTTTCGCCGGCAACGACGTCAGCCAGCAGGCGCAAATGCGCTTTGCCGGCGGCTGTCCCCTCTGCCGCGGCGTCTCCGCCTGTCGTCTTGTCTGCGTTGCGAGCCGTCCGTCCGTCCCTTCGCAAGGATTCCTGTCCTTCGAGCCACCCCTTTCCTTCCGGTTACATGCGCCAGCCGGTCCTGACAATGACGAATGCGCTCGCCGATTGTCGCATGGCACTCAGCGCTGCTGACGGAAGGGTGTCAGGAGCCCCCTGCTAGAGGGTTCCTCACTCCGGCGCCGATGCCGGGGCTCGATCACGACAGGGCGGCCCAGGCGGGCCGTCCCCATCCAGACAGGAGCTACAACATGTCCGATACATCCATCGAACTGGTCGTCTTCAAGGTGGCTGACGTCGCCACCGCCCGGCTTGCACGAACCGCTGCCCAGGATCTCGTGCGCAGCTATCCGGGCTTTGTCTCCTGGACGGCGCTGGAAGGCGTCGAGGAGACTGGCCTGTTCTGCGACTTCGTGGTCTGGGCGGATCTGGACAGCGCCAAGGCCGCAGCCGCCAAGGTCATGGAAGATCCCGGTTTTGCCGCCTACATGGCGTCGATCAATGCAGTCGTCAGCATGTCGCACTATTCGGTCTGGCGCCGGATGGCCGCCTGAGCGGAGATCTCCGGCCCCGTCGCCGTTTGACACCCGGCGACGGGGCCTGTACTGAATTTCCTGTCGGGGCATCGACACAAGCGGTAGGGAAATTCCGCTCAGAAGTTTAAAACCAATGCCCACAGTCTATTTTTCGGACTCGAACAAAATCCTCTGGCGCCATGAATCTGGCGCCAATGCTCCAGTGAGAATCGGCCAGTTGTCTACGGCAATGACCGATCTTGCGGTCGGCCCGGACGGGACCCTGTACGGGATAGACATTTTCTCGCTCTACCGCATCGACACCACGGATGCCTCCACCTTCCGCATGAAGCTCCATAATGTACCGGGGGCAAATGCGTTGGTGATTGATCCGCTGGGCGTTGCCTATGCGGCCTCCACCGTCATGGAGACGCTCTATCGGTTCAACCTGGATCGCATCGGTGACCGGGTACTGATCGGCAAGAGCAAGAATGCCGCCGGTGACCTCGCCTTCCACAAGGGCGAGCTGCTGATGTCGGCCGACAACGACGACATCTATGTCATCAATCCGGCCAATGGTGCCGCCACGCTGAAGCTGCGCACCAACATCAAGGACATCTGGGGCCTGGACAGCGACGGAGAGACGCTGTTCGCCTATGCCGGCAATGACGTTTACCAGCTCAAGTCCGGAGCCACGGCTTTCGAGAAGATCGCCGATTTCGAACTCAATGGCGTTGGCAAGATCATGGGCGCGGCCAGCACCGGCTATGGCAACAATGGTGCCGTTCAGCGGGGTACGGACGGAGCCGAATCCTTTATCGGCACGGACAAGGATGATTACCAGTTCGGCCTCGGCGGGAATGATACTCTGAATGGTGCCGGCGGCAACGACTGGCTCAACGGCGGCAGCGGCTTTGACACGGCGCTCTATGCCAGCAACCGGGGCAATGTTGTCGTCGACAACAAGGGCGGTGGCATCTTCACGATCACCACCAAGATCGAAGGCACCGACACGCTGCAGGACATCGAGCGGATCACGCTCAACGACGGCACCATCGCCCTCGACCTCGATGGCGCTGCCGGCCAGACCTATCGGCTGTATCAGGCCGCCTTCAAGCGGACGCCCGACGACGCGGGTCTTGCTCACAACGTCAAGCTGATGGACCAGGGCCTGTCGATCTTCGACATGGCCAATGCCTTCATCGCCAGCCAGGAGTTCCGCAACACCTATGGCGAGAATGTGAACAACACGCAGTTCATCAGCCTCCTGTACCAGAACGTGCTGAACCGCGCGCCCGACGCCGCCGGCCTCGCCGGCTGGCTTTCCCGCATGGATGGCGGCACCACCCGCAAGGAAGTCCTCTTCGGCTTCTCCGAGAGCGGCGAGAACAAGGCCCTCGTCGGCCAGGCCATCGAAGACGGTATCTGGCTCGTCGGACAGAAAAGCGACGTCATCATCCAGGCGGATTTCTGATCCCGTCCCCCGCACAGCCTCTCAGCCCCCCTCCCCCTCGTGGGGAGGGGATTGGGGGTGGGGGGCGACGCTCGGCCCATTCTCGGTCCAAGGCAACCTTTTCCCTTGAAACAAAAAGACGCGAGCTCTACTTTCTCAAGGCGCATAAAGAGCGTTTAAGGCTAGGTTTAACTGTGAATCGACTAGCTTTTGCGGATGGTGAGCTTTGCAGGAAGCTCATTTGCAGGACACTTCGGGTGGTTTCCGAATCCCGCGAGCGCTAAGGAAACGCTGCTACTGCAACGACTTCAAAAGACGGCCGTATCTCTAGGCCGTCTTTTGGGTCTCCTGGGTAGGACGTAGCGATCGCCGACGAGCTATTGCGATGGCGGAGTTAGGCTGAAAGCCTATTGATCATGTTGATTCAACACAGAAAGCTAGACTTCAAGCATTTAATCAACGGGTTTTGAGCATTAAGAACCACGAAAAGCGCTATGATACAAGCAAGATTTTATCGTTATTTAAAGTATATCTAGACTTGTAAATAGTTAATCTATAGTTTTAGGACGATGGGAACATTTTTCCCCAGAGGTTTACACCATCCGCCCAATCCTGAAGCCACGCTGCTAGGGGCATTTCTGTAGAGCGAATGGCAAGTGTTGGCGAAGTGCCATCCTCCCATTGGTTTGGGTCCCACGTCATGACCACCGCCTCTTCGCTCGTACAGTCAATGCAAGAGTAAATGGCGCCTCCCCAATGGCATACTGGGAGCAAACCATGCGGCCAGTTCCAAGTCGGATGTTTCGGATAAGATTGGGCAAAAATTTTGTACAGCCCGACTGCGGTTTCTCCCATGTCATCCGTTGCGCCCCCCACGAGTCCCAGCAACCCATACCCTGGGCCGAAGCCTCCATTCCCAATTTCTTGAAGAAGTTGGACGTAAAGAGTGGATGGCTCAAATCCGATTTCACGAATGGTTTCGGAGTAAGCGGTGTGCCGGTCACACCTCTGCAGCGAAGTTCCATGGAAGCAGTTCAACGACCTTACCCTGCTGATGGCCGTTGGCGACGGCACTGAGGGTTGAGCTCAGCCAAGCGTGAGGATCCACAGC
>NZ_PUDR01000017.1 GCF_003012935.1 Pannonibacter carbonis
CAGACCCGGATGTTTGCGAGCACATTGGCAAAGAGCGTGAGCACGACGCCCGCTCCATTGTCAGATAATTCGAGCAGAAAATGCCGATGTTTGCGAGCAGAGGCGCTTATGTTGGCAAGCCGCTACAGTTAGATCCATTTCACGGTCGCCACCCCGAATTTTCGGCGATCGAGGTCGCCGGCATGTCGTTTCATCGGTCGAAGGGCCTGGAGGCCGACTACACGATCCTGCTCGATGTCAGCGAGGGCGACTATGGCGTCCCCAGCCGGATCGAAGATGACGAGCTGCTAAATCTCGTTATCCCGCGTCCGGAGAGGTTTGCCTATGCGGAGGAGCGCCGACTTTTCTATGTCGCAATGACCCGCGCCAGCAGAGGGACGTTTATCCTCTGTAATAGACGCAAGCCTTCACGCTACATTCGCGAGCTTTGCGAGATCGCCGGCAACGAAGTCCGGTTTGAAACCATCGATGGGAGGGAACTCGATCAATGCCCCAGTTGCTTGGTGGGGGAGCTGGTTGAGCGCAAAGGGCGGAACGACACCAGCTTTTTCGGCTGCAATCAATTTCCTGAGTGCCGCCACACCCAGCAGTCAGCTCCAGCGGTGCTTCATCGTGAGCGAACGGGCGAGGGCGTTGTCGTTGAAACCGTAAAACGGGTAAAAGCCGTATAATGCTACTTGTTTGATCGTATCCGTCGCCCCGACATTTCCGGCTGTTCTTAGAATATCTCCGATGGAGCGTCCGCCAAGCTGATTACGATACGCATCGTTTTGTTCTCACTTCCGCCTTATGGGGCACCCGAGGCTCATGCTGCCGCTTTCAGTCGCTTTTTTGCGAGCATGGCGCGGACGAACTTGTCCCATTTCGCCATGCCGGCACGCTTTTCCACCATGTAGTGCCAGCGGTCGTAGTGCTTGGAACTGACGTCCTGCAACGCATGGTTCTGGAGGCGGTCGCGGATCTCCTTCGAGATCCCCGCCTTGCCGGTAAGCGTCTTGAAGGTCCGGCGCAGGTCGCGGTTCGTCACATAGGGGATCACGCCGCGGTCCCTCTGGCGCCACATGAACGAGTAAAGCGTGCCGTGGCTGACAGGCTTGGACGGGTCCGTGGCAGACGGGAAGAACCAGCCGTATTCGTTGACGTTGATGGACGCGAGTAGCTCTGCGGCCAGTTCCGGCACCGGAACAGCATGGGGCTGGTCGTTCTTGGTCTTCGACCAGTCGATGATCTTTTCCTTGGCGTCCCACTGGTCGATGTGAAGGCTGGCGATCTCCTGGACGCGCTGGCCGGTCAGCATGATGATCCTGACGGCACGGGTATAGGGCGGATGAACCGGCGTGTCGGGACATTCCAGCCAACGATAAAGCTGTACGAATTCGTCCTCGTCGAGCCAGCGGGTGCCTTTGACCTTCGGTTCGGTCGGAATACCTGTCGCTGGATTGAAGGGGATGCGAAAGCGGCGAGCCGATTGTTGCCGATAGTCGTTGTCGGACTTCATGCCCCAGCCAAAAGCCGCGTGCATGTAGGAACGCACATGGTCTGCCATCGACTTGGCGCCGCGCTCATAGATCGGGCGGATCAGTTCGACGATTTCCTCGGCCTCGATCTCGCGGGCTAGGCGGTTCCGCCCAAGAGTGTCGGCGATCTTGTTAAGGCCCTTCTCCGTCTCCTTCCAGGAGGGCTTGCTGGCGGCCTTTAGTGAAGCGACGTACCCCTCGAAGAGGTCCGCTACAGTGCCGGGGCGGGTGTCGCTTGCGATCTTGATGCTGCGACCTTTCTGGATCACGTCGGCATAGTCGCGCTTGAAAACCTCGCGGGCCTGGGCGAGCGACATCGAGGGGTAAGCGCCGATCTTCTTCTTGGTACGTTTGCCGTCACGCCATTGTTGCGCCATCCAGTCGGCCGTGACGCGCTTCGGCATGGGCTTGAGAACGAGGACGAGTCGGCCGGTGCCTCGCCCGTCGCCATCGGCGAGGTTCTCTTGCTTGCGGCTGATCTCAACGCGCTTCAGCGCGTGTCGGATCGCGGTGTCGGTCAGGGCTGGCATGCGTTCCTCCTTGCCTGAAACTGGGATCGGTCGAGGAGAAACGGGGATCGTTTACTGGGAGCGGAAAGCCGTTTTCTATCCCTTCAACCACCCCCAATTTGCCAAAACCGTCCCCACTACGCAATGCTAAAAATTGAGGGATTTTCTAGTGTTTCAATGTGTTTGAGCGTGATCCTGCGGGATCTAAATGAATGAGTGGGGTGATTGAGCACAAGCCCCATCGCCCCTTCGGACGAATGCGCGCAGACGTAAATCACCGAATGGGCAAAACGACCATCGGCCATGTTGGGCATGGCGATGAGGAACTTGCCGTCCAGCCACTCCTCTTGCAGCCTTTGAGCCATCATCTCCTCATGGGGCCGTTACACGGAATCAGAGCTTAGACGCAGAAATTCACTTTGTTAACGGATTGTTCGCAGGTGCGGCAGGCTTTGTGCGTGGCTCACGTGTTTATGACCCGTTCGTGACGACCGGAAACACGACTTGCCGGCAAAAATCAGCTATTGCATGGATATGCAGACGTTGCGCCGCTTCCGCCTCCCCCTGTTTCCGCCCCTGCCGGCGCTGGCCCTTGCGCTGGCGCAACTGGTCCTGTTCGCGCCCACTGCAATCAGCGGTACATCCGACTGGGCACGGTTTGAGGGCGGCGCGGTCCGTCTGATATCGAGCGGTCCCCTCGCGGACGGCCGCTATGACGCGGGCATCGAATTCGTGCTTGATCCGGGCTGGCACACCTATTGGGAAAACGCCGGGGAAGCCGGCATCCCGCCGCAGGTCGACTGGGCCGCTTCCGGGAACCTTGCGGATGCCCGGCTGCAGTTCCCCTATCCGGAACGGTATGACGACGGCTTCAGCGTTTCCAATGTCTACAAGGACGGCATCGTCCTGCCGCTGGCGCTGCGTCCGGACCGGCCAGAACACCCTGTGCAACTCGAGATCGATCTGGCCTTTGGCAACTGCAAGGACGTCTGTGTACCGGCTTCCGCACGCCTGTCGATGACGCTGGATCCCTCGGAAGCCGAGGACCGGACCAGTCACCGGGCCATCGCCCGGGCGAGGGCCGACGTTCCAATGCCGGCGCAGGCCACGGATCCGGTCGTCTCGCGCCTGTTCCTGCGCAAGGATGGCAAGAAGGAAAAGCTGGACCTCAGCCTTACCGTCCCGGCAGGAACGAACATGGACGACATCGAGATCTTTGCTTCAGTCCCGCAGGACCTGTCCGTCGGCGTACCCCGCCGGACAAAGCCGGAATGGAAGCAGGCGACCGGCGACTGGGTGCTGTCCCTCGGGGGCCTGCCAGAAGACCTTGTCGTGCTGCCCTTGCGGCTTGTCCTTGTTGCCGGACGCCATGCCGTCGAGCAGAAATTCGAGATCAACCGCTCTTCTGGCGCAGTTACCGAGATCCATCCTGCCAGGGCGCGCTGACCCTGCTGGCGTACGGCGGCTGCGCGGCGGCTGTTCGGTTCTGGCATCCGTATAAAACCTGAAGCGAGGGCTCGACGCGGCGGCTCCGGCACTCTATCTCGAGAAGGGCGGCGGGCTGACGATGGTCCTGCGGCTGCACAGGTTTTCCGACGCGGAGATTTCACGATGAGCATCACTATTGGCGACCGCCTGCCGGACGGCGTATTCAAGGTCATCGGCGCTGACGGCCCGGTTGAAATGAAGTCGGCCGAGCTGCTTGCCGGCAAGACCGTCGTGCTGTTCGGCGTTCCGGGCGCCTTCACCCCGACCTGCCACATGAACCACCTGCCGGGCTTCGTCGAGCATCACGACGCCTTCAAGGCCAAGGGTGTCGACACCATCGCCGTCCTGTCCGTGAATGACATGTTCGTCATGGATGCCTGGAAAAAGGCTACCGGAGCTGGCGACAAGATCGTGTTCCTGGCCGATGGCAGCGCCGACTTCGTCAAGGCGCTCGGGCTGGAACTGGATGCATCGGGCTTCGGCATGGGCATCCGCTCGAAGCGCTTTGCCCTCATCGCCAAGGATGGCGTCGTGACCCAGCTGAACGTCGAGGATGCTCCGGGTCAGGCCACCGTCTCCGGCGCTGCGGCCCTGCTCGAGACCCTCTGATTCGGTCTCAACTCCTTTTCGAATTCACGATCAGCCGGGGGCTCACGCCTCCGGCTTTTTGCTCGCTCTACTTCGCAAGACGGATACGGCATAGGCGAAGTAAACCCCGGCCAGCGTTGCGGCGAGGCCGAACCAGGTGAGAGCGTAGCCAAGGTGATCGTTCTTGAAGCGGACCACCGTCTCCCCGGCTTGCGGCAGGCCCGACGGCGGCGTCAGTGTAGCGTCGGCATCGATCACATAAGGCGCGACGGGGGCTGAAACCTCAAGTCCCCTGGCCATGGCTTGCGGATCGCGGGCGAACCAGATCCGCTTGGACTGGTCGGGCGCGGGCGTCAGCGCATTCGGTGTCTCGCCCTGGCGCAGAATGCCGGAAACCGTCACTTCTTCGACTGGCGGTTCACTGCCCGGCCGTTTCGCCGGATCGAGATACAGATCCGGCACGAAGCCGCGATTGACCATCACCACCCAGCCATCCGCCGTTTGCAGCGGGGCATGGACAAAGTACCCGGGGCCGCCATAGGGGCCTTTCGGGCTGGTGAGAGCGTTGTAGTAATAGACCTCTCCGGGCAGGAACCTTCCCCGGATCTCCACCTTGCGGTAGTCCGCCCCCGGCGCCGTGGTCGCAGCCCAGTCTGCAGGCGCAGGGGCCGGTGCGGCGGGCAGCGTCAGGCTCTGTTCGACCTGGCGGATCAGATCTTCCTTCCAGGCGAGCCGGTCAACCTGCCAGAAGCCCAGCCGCAACAGGATGGCCAGGCCCACGACTGCAAAGATCCCGGGTACAAGCAAGCGCCTCCAGACCGGGAGGCGGCTTTCGCCTTGGCTCACATCCAGCGGATCAGTCATCGCTCTCAAGCCGTCCTTCTGCTGCACGGTTACGATACTGCAGGGCAATCATCAGGCCCTTCAGGGGGCGCAGGATTGACAAGGCGAGGATCACCGTCAGCGGCAGCCAGATAACCAGATGCAACCAGATCGGCGGCGTAAAGGCCAGTTCGACCCACAGCACGAGGCCGACGATGACGAAGCCGACCAGCATGATGACAAACACCGCCGGACCGTCGCCGCTGTCGGCAAACTCGAAATCAAGGCCGCAATTGCTGCAGGCCGGGCGTGTCGCCAGGAAGCCTTTGAACAGCCTCCCCTGGCCACAGCGTGGACAGCAACCGGCAAGACCAGTGCGGAACGGATCCTGCGTCGGGTAATGGGCTTGATCCTGCATCATGTCCTCCTGCGGCGGCCTGGCTGCCAAAGCAAAGCCCGGTCCAGATGTCCGGACCGGGCTTGGCAGTGTAACAGGCGGCGTTGCCTCACTCAGTGAGGCACAACGCCCCAGCTGCCCCAGATATAGATGGTGGCAAACAGGAACAGCCAAACCACGTCGACGAAGTGCCAGTACCAGGCTGCGGCTTCGAAACCGAAGTGCTTCTCCGGGCTCATCTGCCCGGCCATGGCGCGGATCAGACAAACCAGCAGGAACACGGTGCCGACGAACACATGGAAGCCGTGGAAGCCTGTCGCCATGTAGAATGTCGCGCCGTAGATGTTGCCGGAGAAATCGAAGGCGGCATGACCGTATTCATAGATCTGGCAGATCGTGAAAATCACGCCGAGGCCGACAGTCAGGATCAGGCCCCACTTCAGGCCCTCGCGGTCATTGTGCAGCAGGGCATGATGGGCCCAGGTCACGGTCGTGCCGGAGGTCAGAAGGATCAGGGTGTTGAGCAGCGGCAGGTGCCAGGGGTCAAACACTTCGATGCCATGCGGAGGCCAAACGCCGCCGGTCGCTTCAACCCGCTGGTACTGGATGGCTTCGCCGACGAACAGCGAAGCGTCGAAGAATGCCCAGAACCAGGCAACGAAGAACATCACTTCCGAGGCGATGAACAGGATCATGCCGTAGCGCAGGTGCAGGCTGACCACGCGGGTGTGATGGCCCTGCTGCGATTCCTTGATGGTGTCGCGCCACCAACCGAACATCACATAAAGCACAATCACAAGGCCCACGGCAAAGATGCCCCAGCCGGCCAGATTGGCGCCGAACAGCTCAAAATCCTTGCCTGCGGCATAGCGCATGAAGCCGATGCCACCAATCGCCATCAAGAAGGCACCGATCGATGCCAGGAAGGGCCACGGACTGGGATCAACCAGGTGGTAATCGTGGTTCTTGCTATGTGCCTCAGCCATGGGCGTGCTCCCCAAAGTTCCAATATCAGTCATCATATGCGGGCATCAAAGGCCGGCGGTCATCCGCCCTGCGCTCAGAGCCTGTTTGCCGTAGCGCTGTCTTCCGACTTTGCCGCGATCGGTTTGACCGGCTTGTCCACCGGGTAGAAAGTATAGGACAGGGTGATCTCCCGCACGTGCTTGAGTTCGGGATCCTTGTCCATAGCCGGGTCCACGAAGAACACAACCGGCATGTTCACGCTTTCGCCGACGGCCAGGGGCTGTTCGGTGAAGCAGAAGCATTCGAGCTTGTTGAAATAAATGCCCGCCTCGAAGGGCGTCACGTTGAACACGGACGTACCGACCGAAGGCGCCGCGCCCTTGTTGGTCGCGACATAGGCGATCTGACCGGTTTCGCCCATATTCAGCGTGACCGAGCGATGCTCCGGCTTGAAGTCCCAGCCGAGGCCTGGGGTCACATTGCCATCAAAACGAACCGTAATCTTGCGGGCGATGATCTCTTCGGAGGCCTGTTCGGCACGCTGGGTGGTGCCGCCAAACCCGGTGACCTGGCACAGGAGGTTGTACAAGGGCACGGCCGCATAGGACATACCAACCATGCCGAAGAAAACGCCGCCGCAGATCAGTGCGACGCGGCGATTGCTGCGCGACATGGCCTTGTCCGGGCTTTCCTTGCAGTCGTCGGTCATGGACGTCTCCTAGAGCGGACGATTGAGAACATTGGCACCAAGGCGGACGATGGTGACCCAGTAGATCAGGGCAACCATCCCTGCCAGGGTCAGCGCAATCGCAATCGACCGCGCCTTGCGCAGGCGCCGCTGTTCCGGTGTCAGTCGGATGCCATCCTCACTCATCATCAGATCATCCGGGCTACGAGGCTTTCACCCAGAAGAAGGGCGAAAAGCAGGAACAGATACAGGATCGAGTAGCTGAACAGGCGTACGGAAGCCTTGCGGGCTGCCTCGCCATCTCGAACCCGGTAGACCTGCCAGGCGAGCCCGATGAAACCGGCGCCCAGCACAGCAGAGACCACGCCATAGGTCAGACCGGCAAAGCCGAGAAACCATGGGCTGACGGCGATGGGAACGAGGACCAGCGAATAGGCAAGAATCTGGGTCCGGGTTGCGTCTTCACCGGCAACGATCGGCATCATTGGCACGCCGGCGGCGCGGTAATCGCTGCTCTTGAACAGGGCCAGGGCCCAGAAATGCGGCGGTGTCCACATGAAGATGATCAGGAACAGGATGAAGCTCTCGAGGCTCACCCCACCCGTGACTGCAGCCCAGCCGATCATCGGCGGAAATGCCCCGGCCGCGCCGCCGATGACGATGTTCTGCGGTGTCGAGCGCTTCAGCCACATCGTGTAGACGACGGCATAGAAGAAGATCGTGAAGGCAAGGAAGGCGCCGGCGAACCAGTTGACCAGCAGCCCGAGCAGCACAACGGAGCCGACGGACAGGGTCATGCCGAAGGCGAGCGCTTCGCTCGGGGTGATCTTGCCAGCCGGGATCGGCCGCTTGGCAGTACGTGACATCAAGCGGTCGATGTCGGCGTCATACCACATGTTGAGGGCGCCCGACGCGCCCGCGCCGATGGCGATGCACAGAAGCGCCACGCCGGCCAGCACCGGATGGATGCTTCCAGGTGCCAGCATCATGCCGACAAAGGCGGTGAAGATGACAAGCGACATCACTCGCGGCTTGAGGAGCGCGAAATAATCGCCAACCGACCCCATGCCACCATCCCAGGTGACGGGGTCGCTCATCATGGTGTCCGGGCGCTCGGCGAGCGACATCAGGCCCTACCCTTCATGCTGTGTTCCCGGCTTTATCCGGGTCCCTGGGGCGGAGACACCCTGACCCTACCGGGTGGTGTCTCTCTTATTGTGAACCACCGCGCTGTCAGCGCGGTGGTCAGGTCTCGTGAGGCTCCGCCGCTTACTTGATGCGCGGCAGGGTCTCGAACTGGTGGAACGGCGGCGGCGAGGTCAGCGTCCATTCCAGCGTTGTCGCACCGGCACCCCAGGGGTTGTTGCCGGCGACGCGCTTTTTGGCGAAGGCTTCGACGATGCCATAGAGGAACACGAGCACCGCGAAGGCAGAAATGTAGGAGCCGATCGAGGAGACGTAGTTCCAGCCGGCCAGCGCATCCGGGTAGTCGGCATAGCGGCGCGGCATGCCGTTGAGACCCAGGAAGTGCTGCGGGAAGAACACCAGGTTCACGCCGATGAAGGTGATCCAGAAATGGGCCTTGCCGATGGTCTCGTTGTACATGTAGCCGAACATCTTCGGGAACCAGTAGTACCAGCCCGCAAAGATGCCGAACACGGCGCCAAGCGACAGAACGTAGTGGAAGTGCGCCACCACGTAGTAAGTGTCATGCAGCGCACGGTCGAGGCCGGCGTTGGCGAGCTGAACGCCCGTAACGCCACCGACGGTGAACAGGAAGATGAAGCCGATCGCCCAGACCATCGGCGTGCGGAATTCGATCGAGCCGCCCCACATCGTGGCAATCCAGGAGAAGATCTTCACACCCGTCGGAACCGCGATCACCATGGTCGCGGCGACGAAGTAGGCCTGCGTCTCGACCGACATGCCGACCGTGTACATGTGGTGTGCCCACACGATGAAGCCGACGACGCCGATGGCGACCATGGCATAGGCCATGCCGAGGTAGCCGAAGATCGGCTTGCGCGAGAAGGTGGAAATGATGTGGCTGATGATGCCGAAGGCGGGCAGGATCAGGATGTACACTTCCGGGTGACCGAAGAACCAGAACAGGTGCTGGTACAGGATCGGGTCACCGCCACCGGCCGGATCGAAGAAGGTGGTGCCGAAGTTGCGGTCCGTCAGCAGCATGGTGATGGCACCCGCCAGAACCGGCAGGGACAGCAGCAGCAGGAACGCGGTGATCAGCACAGACCAGGCAAACAGCGGCATCTTGTGCATGGTCATGCCAGGCGCGCGCATGTTGAAGATCGTGGTGATGAAGTTGATTGCACCAAGAATCGAGGACGCGCCCGAGACGTGCAGCGCCAGGATCGCAAGGTCAACGGCCGGTCCAGGCTGGCCGGAGGTCGACAGCGGCGGATAGATCGTCCAGCCACCACCGACGCCGGTTGCACCCGACGGGCCTTCGACGAACAGCGACAGCAGCAGCAGCGCGAAGGACGGCGGCAGCAGCCAGAAGGAGATGTTGTTCATGCGCGGGAACGCCATGTCCGGCGCGCCGATCATGATCGGTACGAAGTAGTTGGCGAAACCGCCGATCAGGGCTGGCATCACCATGAAGAAGATCATGATCAGGCCATGCGCCGTCGTGAAGACGTTGAAGTAATGCGGATCGGCAAAGTACTGCATGCCGGGCTCTTGCAGTTCCATCCGGATCCCGACGCTGAGCGCGCCGCCGATGATGCCTGCAATGATCGCGAAGATCAGATACAGGATGCCAATGTCCTTGTGGTTGGTCGAATAGACCCACCGGCGCCATCCAGTCGGATGGTCATGCGCGGCATGTGCAGCGGTCGCAGCCATGGTCGTGCTCCCTCGAGTAATGTCAAACCGGCGGGCGCCTCACTGGCGCGCATCGCCCCCAATTCCCAGTCCTGCGGCCGGCGCACCGGCAACAGCAAGCATCACAAGCTCAGCGCGCGGTCACCTGCGCCGGCAGGGCGGCATCAGCCACCTTGCGTTCGGCGGCGAGCGAGGCCATCAGCGCCTTGTTGGCGTCATCCAGATCCGACTTGGCCGCTTCGCTCCAGGCATCGAACTGCTCCTGGGTGACAACGCGAACCGTGATCGGCATGAAGGCGTGATCCTTGCCGCAAAGTTCCGAACACTGGCCGTAGTAGACGCCAGTCTTCTCGGCCTTGAACCAGGTTTCGTTCAGGCGGCCGGGGACGGCGTCGATCTTCACGCCGAAGGCCGGCATGGCGAAGGCATGCAGCACGTCAGCGGCAGTCACCTGGACGCGCACCGTCTTGCCGACCGGAACCACGACGTCATAGTCGGTCGCCAGGAGACGCGGCACGTCGGCCAGCGGCACGCCGCGCGCCTCGGCCACGGCGGCACGTTCATCATCCTTGAGCATCAGGCTGTCGAACGAGATGCCGGCCAGGGACTCGTCGGTGTATTCGTAGCCCCAGTACCACTGGTAACCAGTAGCCTTGATGGTCATGTCATAAGCCGGGATCTCGAGCTGCTTGTACAGCAGCCGGAAGGACGGCACGGCGATGACGACAAGGATCAGGATCGGCGCAACCGTCCAAACCACCTCGATCATCGTGTTGTGCGAGGTGCGCGACGGCGTCGGGTTGGCGCGGGCATTGAAGCGCACCATGACGATGATCAGAAGCGCCAGCACGAACAGCGTGATGACCGTGATGATGCCCAAGGTCATGTTGTTGAACCAGTGAATATCATCCATGACCCCGGAGGCCGAGGCCTGGAACCCCAGCTGCCAGGGCGACATGCCACCAGCTGCATCCTGGGCCATGACCGACCCGGCCGTTCCGGCCAGAACGGCGGCGCCTGCAGCCGCCGCCATGAGACGCTTGAAGATTGCCTTCACGTCTGCGCTCCCTTCCCTAGTCCGCCTGCGGCGGCTCTCTCACCACGTCCACGCGCTGGTGGCCAATCCTGCCTCCAACACGAAACTGCCGAACCGGCCATAGGTTGCCGGTTCATTTCCGTCCCGGTCATCTGTCACCGGGAAAAACTGCAAATGGACGCTCGAAGCAGCTCTATGAACCCGGGCTGCATCTGCCGATGCGCCACAGGGGAGCTGGTCTGTCGCGTCCTGTTGCGTGCATTTTACGCACAAACCCGAATATATCGCGACGAGGCCCATCGTACAGCGACGTTCTGCCGCAGTGGGCACCGCAGCGGCGGGCAGCGCACAGAAACCACAAGAATCCTTGTCCTGCAACGGGTTTATGCCCTGCAGCCCGTGCCGCCCCCATCCTTCGAATTGATCCTCGTCAATTTTGTCGTTTGATCCTGATCAACGACCGCCGAATGGATCGGCGTATCGCAGAAACTTTTCGGTGAAGGTCACATTCCTGCCGGGAAAGACAGGGAGAAAGCGGATTGTGGACTGGAACGGGCGGGCTGCCTGCGGCTATTCTCTGCGCCAGTTCTGATCCTGATTCGAGCTCGGGCCGCGGCCCTGACCCTTATGTCCGGAGGACACTCCTTGCCTAGCTCCCCTGCGCGCACCCTTTCCCGGATCCTTATCGGCGTGGCCGCCGGCATCGCGAGCCTGACCATCGCGGGCTCCGCGCGGGCTCAAGGCGAGGTCAAGGCCGTGCATGGCGACTGGCAGATGCGTTGCGACACGCCTCCGGGTGCTGCCAGCGAACAATGCGCGCTGATCCAGAACGTGACCGCCGAAGATCGCGAAAATGTCGGCCTGTCGGTGATCGTGCTGAAGACCGCTGACAAGCAGGCGCGAATCCTGCGCGTGCTGGCGCCGCTCGGCGTGTTGCTGCCGTCCGGCCTTGGCCTTCGCGTCGATGATGCGGACATCGGCCGCGCCGGCTTTGTCCGCTGCCTACCCAATGGCTGCATCGCCGAAGTGATCCTGCAGGATGATCTGGTCGGCAAGCTCAAGGGCGGCAAGCAGGCCACCTTCATCATCTTCCAGACGCCGGAAGAGGGCATCGGCATCCCGATCTCGCTCAACGGCTTCTCGGCCGGCTTCGACGCCCTGCCGTAAGGCTCGCAGCACGAGGGAGCAGACAGCTGACAAACGCTCTGTTGTCATCCCGGCCAAGCTGAGCGTTCAGCGAAGCGCCGAGCCGGGATCCAGAAGTCAGCCGCGCGAAGCGCGACACAGTTGATCCGGTGGAACCCGTTTCGTGTCGATTTGTTTTTGAGCTCGCACAGCTCGCACAGACGTGCTGGATCCCGGGTCAGGCCCGGGACAAGCTCCGGATCTACGGTTCGCTAACGCTCACCTTGCCCGGAATGACGGCAACTGACTGAAGCTGATGCCCCGCTCCGGCGAGGCTCTTTGTTTCAGGGCTCCTGATCGGTACCGGCTTGCCTTGCCGGGCCGCGCGGCGTGACCGCATGCAGCCGGTCATTGCCCGCTGCCTCGCCCTGCTCCAGCTGAAGCAGCATCCGTTCCTCATCGCGCCGCCGCACGTCTTCCTCGATCTGTGCAACGCGCTCCGGCGCCAGGCCAAGCCCGCTGAGCGCGGCGCGTCCGAACGCCAGCCCCGATTCGAAAGTCTCGCGGATCTGGTAGTCGACCTGCAGCCGGGTCAGCGCCAGGGCGTGGCTACGATTGGTGGCGCGGCAGTAAAGCCGGGCTGATAGGTTGAGGCTGCGCACAGCGGCGATGGCCTTTTCCATCACGGCCTCGTTCTCCACGCAAAGCGCAACGAGCGCCGCGTCGGCTGCACCGGCAGCGGCCAGAACATCCGCGCGGGTGGCGTCACCATAATAGACCCGATAGCCAAGCTGGCGGGCATAGGCGAGCCGGTCCGGATGATTGTCGATGGCGGTGATCTCCAGGCCTTCCGATGTCAGGACCTGGGCCACCGTTCGGCCGAACCGGCCAAAGCCGACGATCAGCACCACCGGTGTCGCCGCCTCGAAGCTCTCGACAGCCGGGTGTGCAGCGCCACTGGCTTTCAACCGCGCGGCCAGCCAGTCGAGCGCCAGACAGGCCAGCGGGGTAAACAGCATCGACAGAATCACGGCTGCCGTCAAAAGGTTGGCAGTTTCAACCGGCAAAACGCCTTGCGACACGGCCGCAGCAAACAACACAAATGCGAACTCACCGCCTTGCGGCAAGGTCACGGCAACGCGCAAGGCGTCTGCATTGGATGATCCGAAAGCCCGCGCAAGACCCCATAGCAGCCCGCCCTTGACCAGCATAAGGACCGGCACGGCAATGGCAACGAGATACCACAGGCGCCCGATCAGCCCGAGGTCCAGCGACATGCCGACCGCAACGAAGAACAGCCCCATCAGCAGCGACCGGAACGGCTCGATATCTGCCTCCAGCGTGTGGCGAAAACTGGATTCGGCGAGCAGCACACCGGCAAGGAACGCCCCAAGAGCCATCGACAACCCAACCATGTGCATCACGCCGGCACTGCCGAGCGCCACCAGAAGGGCGGCAGCCAGCATGACCTCGCGCGCCTTGGTTCGGGCCAGGAACAGGAACACGGGCGAGACCAGATAGCGGCCGATGACGATCACCGCGACAACAGCCAGAAGCGTGACGGCAATCTCGGTCAGCGCCGACCCACCGCCCGAGCCGTCCGTGACCGGCGACAGGATCGCCACAAGCGCCAGCAACGGGACGATAGCAATGTCCTGGAACAGCAGGATCGCAAAGGCGCGCTGGCCATAGGGCGCTGCAAGCTGCCCGCGTTCCTGCAGGATCTGCAAGGCAAAGGCCGTCGAGGACAAGGCGAGCCCCAGCCCCGCGACAAGAGCCGCAGCCAGTTGCATTCCGGCGAGCCACAACAGGGCAAAGAGGCCGGCGCCCGTCAGCAACACCTGTGCCGCACCGAGCCCGAGAATATCGCGCCGCATGCGCCACAGCCGGGCCGCATCCAGTTCGAGGCCGATAACGAACAGCAGCAGCACCACCCCGAGTTCTGCCACCGGCAGGATGTTGCCAGCCGAGCCGAAAGCATTCAGCCCATAGGGACCGATGGCCAGCCCTGCCGCCAGGTAGCCGACCACCGACCCGAGCCCGAACCGCTTGGCCAGCGGCACGGCGATCACTGTCGCGCCCAGAAAGATCAGGGCTTCGGAGAAGAGCGGCGGGACGGATGCAGCTGCCATGGCGGGCAATTTCCTCAATTTCGGGTCAGTTTCGGCAGCCGAAAGGCGGGAAGGTGCTTGCCGTTCCCGCATTCATCGCCCGGATGATCAGCCGGTCGGCAAAAGCCAGTTCCTCCGGGCTGCGCGGACACACGTCACGCGGATCAGTACAATCGCGATCTAGAAACGCCTGGTGCCGCGACAGGAACCCGTCTGACAGCCCAGTGCTGCCAAATCGCTGCAAGGCTTCCTGCGCAGCATCGCGGTAGCGTCGGCATTTCTCAAGCGTCCAGTCGGCGGCACCTGTATCAGTCGCATCCGCGCGCCTGATCACAACAAAGCCAAGCGCAACACAGAGGGCCGTGACGAGGATCGCCCTCCGCCTTGGCCCTGCCGCAATCGCCCGGCGCATTGGCCCTGTCTGTCCTTTAAAAACGGAACTCATCCAGCCATGCTCCGTCCGGTCCTGCTTGTTGTTCTCACGGCCATTTTGCCCGCTCTGACACCATTTCACGCCCAGGCTGAACCCGTTTGCACCGTCATCGCCGATGTGTCGAGCGCACAGATCCTGCTGCGGCAAGGCGACTGCGAACGCCGCGTGACGCCTGCCTCGACTTTCAAGATCCCGCTCGCTGTCATGGGTTTTGAGTCTGGCGTGCTTCAGTCTGGCATTCTGCCCGAACTGTCGTGGCGAAAAGGTGAACCGGACTGGGGTGGCAAGGCCTGGAAGCAACCGACGACGCCCAGAAGCTGGATGAAGCATTCGGTCGTCTGGTACTCACAGCGCATTGCAGCCAGCCTCGGACCGCAGCGGCTCACCGACTATGGCCAGCGGTTTCACTATGGCAACGCCGATTTCGCAGGCGACCCGGGCAAGGGCAACGGGCTTGAACGTGCCTGGATCGCCTCGTCACTGAAAGTTTCCCCGGACGAACAGGTCGCCTTTCTCAGTGCCTTGCAACGCGGCACGCTGCCCGTCAAGCCGGAGGCCATGGCGGCTGCAATCGATCTGCTGGAGCGCTTTAAGGCTGACGGCTGGACGATCTCAGGCAAGACCGGCAGCGCTTTTCCCCGCAAGGCCGATGGCAGCTTTGACCGCAACCGGGGCTGGGGCTGGTTCGTCGGCCTTGCCGAGAAGGACGGGCGAAAGCTGGCTTTCGCGCACCTGACGCAGGACGAAGGGCCGGTCACAGGATCGGCCGGCCTGCGAACGCGCGATGCGCTGCTGGCCGATTGGCCGGCGCTTGTAACCGGCCGGTAAAGCGGGCAGCGCCCTGCTCACACCTCAAAGTCCAGCGCGCGCATGGCCTTTCGCAGGCCGTCCGGGGTCTCGTAGAGATGGGCGATGAGGCCTGCGGCCTCGGCGCCCTCGATGTTCTCCGGCCGGTCATCGACGAAGAAGGTCTGGCGCGGATCGTGGCCGTAGCGCTCGCACAGGCGCAGGAAGACGGCCGGGTCGGGTTTGCGGGCGCCGAACTCCGCCGAGACGTGTGCTTTCTCGCCGAAGATATCGAGCATCTCCGGGGCGCAGACCGGCAGCGCCTGTTTCAGCATCATGCCGTTGTTGGTCAGGAGCGCCGCATCGGCCTGTTCCGCCGCCGCATTGGCCAGCACCAGGGCAGCCGGTCTTGGCCGCATCATGGCGGCGCGGATCGACATCCAGGTCGGGGCATCGATGGGATAGCCGAGCCGTTCGGCAAAGCCGGCGAGATAGGCCTCCGGCGTTGCCGGGTCCCGGGCTTCGGCTGCGGTTTCCCAGCCCGAGTCCCAGATGGCGTGTTCGAACGTCTCGCGCCCCCGGCCCGTCAGCCGCTCCAGCGCGGCGATGCGGAGCTCGTGGTCAAAGTCGTAGAGCACATCGTCCATGTCGAAGACGACGAAGGTGACGGCCTTGGCATCGCGGATCAAGGGCATGGTCAGACCGCCGTCCCGCCAACCGTCAGGGCGTTGATGCGCATCGACGGCTGGCCGACGCCGACCGGAACGCCCTGCCCCTGCTTGCCGCAGGTGCCGAGACCTGGATCAAGCTTCATGTCGTTGCCGATCATGCTGACGCGAGTCAGGGCGTCCGGCCCGTTGCCGATCAGCATCGCGCCCTTCACCGGCGCGCCGATCTTGCCGTCCTCGATGCGGTAGGCCTCGGTGCAGGAGAACACGAACTTGCCGGAGGTGATGTCGACCTGCCCGCCGCCGAAGGAAACGGCGAAGATGCCGTTCTTGACCGAGGCGAGGATTTCCGCCGGATCCTTGTCACCGCCCAGCATCACCGTGTTGGTCATGCGCGGCATGGGGATATGGGCATAGGACTGGCGGCGGCCGTTGCCGGTGGGTGCCATGCCCATCAGTCGGGCGTTCTGCCGGTCCTGCATGTAGCCGACCAGGATGCCGTCCTCGATCAGCGTGGTGCGGTTGGTCGGGGTGCCTTCATCGTCGACCGTCAGCGAGCCGCGCCGGTCGGCAATGGTGCCGTCATCAACGATGGTGACGCCGGGAGCGGCGACGCGCTGGCCCATCAGGCCGGCAAAGGCCGAGGTCTTCTTACGGTTGAAATCACCCTCAAGGCCATGGCCGACAGCCTCATGCAGCAGGATGCCGGGCCAGCCCGGTCCCATCACCACATCAAACGTGCCAGCCGGTGCAGGAACCGCCTCGAGATTCACCAGGGCCTGACGCAAGGCCTCGTCCACGCCGGCCTGCCAGGTTTCCGGAGTGATGAAGCGGGCAAAGCCCTCGCGGCCGCCGCAGCCATAGGAGCCGGACTCCATCCGGTCGCCGGAGGCGGCGACAACGGAAATGGACAGCCGCACCATCGGGCGGATGTCGCGCACCCGGTGGCCATCGGCGCGCAGGATGTCGACCACCTGCCAGGAACCGGCGACCGACGCGGTGACCTGCCGCACGCGCGGGTCACGCGCACGGGCATAGGCGTCGATCTCCTGCAGCAGCTTCACCTTGTCCTCGAAGCTCGGGCTGGCCAGCGGGTTGATGTCGGCATAGAGGCGCGTGTTGGTGCGCGCAGGGGCCGCAGCATAGCTGCCGGCATGGCCGGACTTCACGGCTGCCACCGCATCGGCGGCCCGCTTGAGCGCTGCCTCGGAAATATCACCCGAATGGGCATAGCCGGCTGCCTCGCCCACAACCGCCCGCAGGCCGAAACCCTGCGCCGTGTCATAGCTGGCGGACTTCAGACGACCGTTGTCGAACACCAGCCCTTCCGACTGACGGTACTCGACGAAAAGTTCCCCGTCATCGGCGCCGGACAGGGCCTCGGCGGTGATGCGGCGGGCGGTTTCAAGGCCAAGGCCTGAGGCGTCCAGGAGGTCTGGAACAGAGGACAGGATCTCGCTCATCGGTGGCCTTTCGAGAGGGCGGTCAAACAGGTTGGCGCGGCGACTCCCGCGCATCATGTCCCTAACATAACCACTTCGCCGGTGATTTCATCCCCGGCAGGACATCGGATCCCGTTTGCGCACTTCCTGCCCCTTGCAAGGCCAACCAATTGACCGCAGGCCCCGCCTCGCCCATAACCGGCGAACTACACGCTGTCAGACTGCGAGAGACGCCGATGAACCGCTATGAAACGCCGCGCGTGCCGGGCGAGGCCCGCATCCGTTACCTTGACGGCGACTACCAGGTCGAAGCGCCAGGCACCTTCGTGCGCTGCGCCGTGACCGGTCAGGCCATCCCTCTGGATGAACTGAAATACTGGAGCGTCGAACGCCAGGAAGCCTATGTCGACGCGGAAGCGGCCTACAACCGCTTCATGCAGTTTGAAGGCAAGGCCGGCTGATGCGCCTCAGGCCCGGAATGCGCGCCGGCGCAAGGCGTCGGTGATGAGGGTCATGAGCCGCTCCTCCGGCTTGATCTCCATGGACACATCCAGCACGTCGCTTTCCCGCGCAAGCCAGTGAAAAATCTCTCCCTCACTGGCGGCAATGCGGGCCATGTCCTTCGAGGTGGTGACCAGTTGCAGGTCCGCCGCCTCCGCCCGGGTGATAAGATCCTGAGCCTCAGCCGGCGTGAAACTGTGATGATCGGCAAAGGACATCGTCTCGCGGACGTCCGCGCCCAGATCACGCAGGGTGTCGAAGAACTTCTGCGGGCGACCAATGCCGGCATAGGCGAAAACGCGCTGCCCGGCGAATCTGCCTGTATCCTCCGGCGCGATCCGCGCCTCCAGCACCGGCAACGCCCGCCGCGCGGCAAGGTGAATAACCGCATCGGCCCTGTCCCCCTCGCCGACAAGGACCAGGGCATCGGCCCGGCGGATCTGCACCGAAAGCGGCGCCCGCAAGGGGCCGGCGGGCAGGACGAAGCCGTTGCCCACACCGACAGCCGCATCCACCAGCGCCAGCGTCAGATCCTTGGCAAGGGCCGGGTTCTGGAACCCGTCATCCATCAGGATCAGATCGGCGTCGAGCGTTTCGGCCAGCCTTGCCCCGCCGGCGCGGTCCGCCGACACGATGGTCGGGGCTGAAGCGGCCAGCAGGAATGCCTCGTCACCGATCTGGCCGCTGGTGTGGTGCCCAGGGTCCACCAGCAATGGTCCCCGTTCCGTGCCCCCATATCCGCGCAGCAGGAACACCGGCCTGTGCCCGGCCGCCTTCAGGAGATCGGCAAGTTTCAGCGCAAAGGGCGTCTTGCCGGTGCCACCGACGGTGAAATTCCCGATGCAGATGACAGGCAGGCGGCTCTGATAGGCGGCCGCAGCCCGCATGCGCCGGGCCGCGATGAAACCATAGATGAGGGAAATCGGAGCGAGCAGAAGCGCCTTGGGGCTGAGGCCCGGTTGCCACCAGAAGGATGGCGGGGTCTTCATCACCTGTCTCCGGGCTGCGCGTCTGTTGCAGCAGGGTAAAGCAAGGGGGCAAGCGCGTCCAATGTCCGCTGCAAGGCCCCTGCTCCATCACCGGCAACGGCCCTTGCCCGTTCGGCCATTGTCCTGGCCGTCTCGGGATCAGCCAGCAGGGTGCCTACGGCCTCAGCCAAGCGCTCAGGCTCGCTGACACGCAGCGAAGCCTTGTTTTCCCAAAGATCGCGGTAGATCGCCCGGGCATTGGCGACATGCGGACCCGTCACCAGCGGCACGGCAAGTTGCGCCGGCTCGACTGGATTGTGACCGCCAACCTGGACAAAGGAACCGCCGAGAAACACCACATGGGCCAGACGCAGCGCCAGGCCCATCTCGCCGAGCGTATCCATCAGGTAGACAGACTGGCCAGGCTGGAGCAAATCCCCTGCGGAGCGCCGGGCAAAGCGCTCGGACCGGCTGGCGAGAAGCGCGGCAACCTCATCGCCACGGGCCGGATGGCGCGGCATGAGCAGCAGCATCAGCTCCGGGTATTGGGCCAGCAACTCCGCATGCGCCTTCAGCGCAATCTCTTCCTCGCCCGGATGCGTCGAGGCCGCAAGCCAGACGGGGCGACCGGCGAGGCCTGCCTGCAGGTCCGCAAGCACGGCCACATCAGTTGAAGGCGGTTCGGCATCATATTTCAGGTTGCCGGGTGAACGGACATGCCCGATGCCCAGGCTGCGGTAGCGGGCGGCATCTGCATTGCTCTGTGCCAGGCACATGTCAACGCAGGAAAACAGCGCCCGCGCCACACGCCCGGCCTTGCGCCACCCGGCAAAGGAGCGCGCCGACATGCGGCCATTGACGATCACCAGCGGCACACCGCGCAGGGCCAAAAGGGAGAATGTCGACGGCCACAGTTCGGATTCAACAACGAGCGCCAGATCCGGCCGCCAATGATCCAGAAACCGGTTGACCAGTTGCGGCGCATCAAAGGGGGCATACTGGTGGATTGCTCCAGCTGGCAGGCGCTGCGCGGCCACTTCAGCCGATGTGCGCGTGACCGTGGTCAGCAGCACCGCGTGCCCGTCGCCCGTCAGGCGTTCAATCAAGGGCAGGATGGAATTGGTCTCGCCGACGCTGGCCGCGTGGACCCAGACGAGCCGGCCCGCCGGACGCGGCAGGCTTGCCTGTCCGAAGCGTTCGCCGCCGCGCTGAGGATCATCCTTGCCGGACTTCAGCCGCGAGGCATGCACCAGTTTCAGGCCGGGCATGGCGAGACTGGCAAGCGCGCGCCAGACGCGCAAGGTCAGGGAGCGGGCGACCTTGTCCCGATCAGCCATCGCTGCGCCCGACCAGCTCGTAAGCCCGGCGAGTCACCGCATTCAATCCGGCCTCGACCGTAAGCCGCGCCTGTTCCATCTCCTCGTCGCTCGCATCTGCGGCTACGTGAATGAGGTCACCAATGGCAACAGCGGCGCGGCCGAAGGGCAGGTTGATGCTGGCCTTATCCCAGGAATTCAGCTCGATGGACCGGCTTGTTGCGACGGCAACCGGGACAATCGGCCGGCCCGAATGACGGGCAAGCTGGACGATGCCGGGGCCGGAGACCCGGGCTGGGCCTTTCGGCACATCGGCGGTCAGGGCCATGCTGCTGCCCTCGCGCAGGACCCGCATGGCCTCGATGAAGCCGCGCAAGCCGCCCCGTTTGGCAATCTGGTGCGCCTTCTGGCTGCCCGAAGCCCGGATCAGGCCAAGACCCAGCCTTTCGGCCGCAATGGCGTTGATCTCGCCATCGGCGGAGCGCGAGATCATGACATAGGCCGGCAAGTCGGCGGGCTTGGCGAAGGGCATCATGAAATGCTGGCCATGCCACATGGCAACAATGACCGGCAGGTCAGGCCCCAGCCGCTCGTAAATGCCTGGCGGATCGATCACCATGCTGTTGGTGCGCCGGACAAAGCGCAGCCAGGCCGCCAGCGTCACGCCAACAGCCTTGAGCAGCACCGGATGCCGGCCAATCTTCTTCAGCATGGAGATCCTTCCGCCGCGCCTGCGACCCACTCAGTCACCGGGTCAGCCCTGCGTATGCGGGTCCAGCAGGCGGTGCATATGCACGATGAAATAGCGCATATGCGCGTTGTCGACACTGGCCTGGGCCTTGGCTTTCCAGGCCACAAAGGCGGTCGCGTAGTTCGGATAGATGCCGACGATATCGAGCTTGTCGAGATCGCGGAACGTCAGGCCGGCCGGATCTTCCAGCTCACCGCCAAACACGAGATGCAGAAGCTGTTTGGGCTCGGTATCGGTGCTCATCGTCGGGTCTTGCTCCTCTAGGCCGGTCGGCGGGACCGGGTCCGTCCGGATCTGTCGCCTGCCCGCTCTCAGCCCTGCCGGTCGGCAAGACCGGCGAACAGACGGGTTGCCGGCTCGATCAGGGCGTCTCCGGCGGCAACCAGCTCCGGATGCCGCAGGATCTCGCGATTGTAGCGCAGGGTCGTACCGCTCAGGTCGGTCAGTCTGCCGCCCGCTTCCTGCACCAAAAGATCGGCAGCCGCAAGATCCCAGTCATGCGCACGGGCGCGGGCAACGGCCACGTCCACATCTGCCTTGGCAACCAGGGCAATACGATAGGCCAGCGAGCCGATGGTGCCTGCCGCGATGATCCCGGCTGCGGCCGCAGCTGCCAGCATGGCAGGCGGGCCATAGGCACGCGCGCCGTCCAGCATCTGGCGCTCGCCAGTCTGGATCAGGCGCCCGTTGAGCCGTGTGCCGCCGCCCTCGACGGCCAGGTACATCTCGCCGCGCACCGGGTTGAACAGGGCAGCCGCGCGCGGCCTGCCCTCCTCGACCATGGCGAGCGAGACGGTCCATTCATCCTTGCCGGCGAGAAACGCCCGGGTCCCGTCAATGGGGTCAACAATGAACAATCGCCGCCGGCCGAGCCGGTCGGGCGTGTCGGCGGTTTCCTCCGACAGCCAGCCATATTGCGGCCGGGCCTTGCCCAACGTGTCCTTCAGCCAGGCATCGACGGCCATGTCGGCTTCGGAGACAGGCGAGGCGCCGTCCTTCATCCAGGTCTTCGGCCCCTTGCCGAAATATCCGAGCGCGATCTCGCCAGCCTTGCGGGCCGCAGTCTCGAGCAGGGCCAGATCATCGGTATGGACAGGATCAGGCACCGGCAATGGTCAACCCCTCGATGGCAACACTCGGCGTGGCAGTCGAATACCGGGCGTCGAGGTCGGATGCCGGACGCAGGCGCGCAAACATGTCCTTGAGATTGCCGGCAATGGTGATCTCGCTCACCGGCGTGACAATCTCGCCGTTCTCGAACCAGAAGCCCGAAGCCCCACGGGAATAATCCCCGGTGATGCCGTTGACGCCATGACCGATCAGATCGGTCACCAGCAGGCCGGAGCCGGCTGCACGCATCATCTCCTCCAGGCTTTCATGGCCCGGATGCAGGGTCAGGTTGGTCGCACCAGGCGACGTTCCCGAGCCGCCGCGATGCGCCCGGCCATTGGGGGCAAGCTTCAGTTCCCGTGCGGTCGCGCTGTCCAGGAACCAGTGCCGCAACACGCCGGCGTCAATGAGGTCGAAAGCGGCTGCAGCTGTCCCCTCGCCATCAAAAGGCCGCGTGGCCGCGCCGCGCGGCTTCAGCGGATCATCGGTTACGCGTATGCCGGCTGCAAACACCGGCTGGTTCATCCGGTCCTTGAGGAAGCTGGTGCCGCGGGCAATCGCCGCGCCGTTGACGGCCCCGGCCAGATGGCCGAGGAAGCTGCGCGCGGCCCGCGCCTCATAGAACACCGTCGCCGTGCGGGTCGAGAGTTTCTGCGGTTTCAGCCGGCGCACGGCCCGCTCGCCGGCCCGGCGGCCGATCAGGGCCGGATCCTCCATGTCCTCGAAGAAGGTCTGATAATCGTAGTCGTAATCCCGCTCCATCCCGGTGCCCTCACCGGCGACAGCCGTCATCGACAAGCCATGGCGCGACGTGGTGTAGGAGCCGGTGAAACCGTGGCTGGTGGCCAGCACCATGCCGCCGAGCCGCCACGAGGCGCTGGCCCCGCCGGACTTCGAGACGCCGGCAACCTCGAGCCCGGCTGCTTCCGCGGCCAGAGCCAGATCCTTGAGCTGGGCGGCCGACATTTCGGTCGCGTCAAGCAGGTCCAGCGCCGGGATCTGCTTCAGGAGCAGATCCGGATCGGCAAGCCCAGCGAACGGGTCCTCCGGTGTCACCCGCGCCATGGCTACCGCCCGTTCAGCCAGGGCCTTGGGGTCGTCCATGGTGTTGGCCGAGACCGACGCGCTGCGGCGTCCGATGAAGACCCGCAAGGTGACATCGTCGCCCTCGGCCCGGTCGGTCTCCTCGACCTTGCCCTCGCGCACTTCGACCGACAGGGACACACCGGTGACAGCAACCGCATCGCAGGCATCGGCTCCCGCCTTCAACGCCGCCTCGACAAGCCTCGCCGCCCGGGTTTCGAGTTCGCTCTTGTCGATCGCTTCAGTCATCGCGGAATCCCGTCTTGATGTGGTGTTCCCTGTTTAGGCGTGCCGGGGGCGTCGAACAAGGGCCGCCTTGGGGCAAAAGACGTTTCCACTCCGTTGACCAATTCGGGCAAGCCTTTCGTAACCCTCTTTGAAATCAAGCTTTTTTAACCGTGCCTGTTAAGCGGACCGGGAGAGGTCGCCCCTTAAGGTGAAGTCATCACGAGGCCCAACCCAAAAAACCATGGGCCCGATGGAGAGGCACTTGGGACGTCAGACAGCCATTGACGGAGCACATGGAACCGGGTCGGGCAGCGCGAAGCGGCTCGACCCGGCCTCCCTGCCGGTCAAATTCGACACCACCATGAGCGCCCCGCCTTCCGGTGGCGCGGCCCGCGTCACCGCCCGGGTCTATCTCGACCGGGACACGGCCATCATCAATCGGCCGCTCGCCGGCCTGCCCCTGACCCTTGTGGTCCCGATCCATGTCTTCCTTGGCGTGGCGGTTGAAATCGCTCCCGGCGCGCTGCCGGGCACCCTGAACGCCCGCCTGTTCCTGCGCCATGCCGATCCCGCGCTCTGCGTCAC
This sequence comes from Pannonibacter carbonis, assembly GCF_003012935.1. Taxonomy (GTDB): domain Bacteria; phylum Pseudomonadota; class Alphaproteobacteria; order Rhizobiales; family Stappiaceae; genus Pannonibacter; species Pannonibacter carbonis. The sequence continues at coordinate 23,963 of NZ_PUDR01000017.1, forward strand.
CTTGCGTGAAGCGGACAATGCCGAGGATCTGGCAGACGACTGGGCAATGTGGGGTGAGAGCCTGAAACTGCCCTTGCAGATGTGCGAGCCGGACGGCAGCATTTCCACGATTAGCGAGGCACCAGGCTCGACCTTTGCCCCGCAGCGTCGCCGGGTCTATGCCCTGACCGCGCGTCGCCCGCGTTTTCTCAACCGGCGCAAGACTGGCGCCAGGGGCACGGCCCCGGCGGTGCATCGCGGAGAGCGCGAGATCATCGCCAGAACCTGAAGATGCTCCCAGGGCCGTTGCAATACGGCCCTTTTTATTCGCCCGCATACTGGAAAAATTAACGGGCAGGATTTTATCAATGCCCCGAGAAGTTGCCCCCCCAACACGAGTGACCCATGCGGCTGGACGTCGTCACCTTGAACGCAGCTCTCACCGTCATGCAAATGGTCGGTGCCGGCATGCTGTTCTTCGTATGGCGGTTTTCCATGCACAAGAGCGGGGCGCAGAAGGACTCGATCCGCCTGTGGTCGATTGCCCTGATGATGGTTGGCTTCGGCATGCTTCTGCTGGCCCTGCGTGGGCAGATCCCGGATGTGATCAGCATCGTCGTCGGCAACGCACTTGTGCTGGGCGGCATGGGCATGCGGATCGCCGCGATCGCGGCTTTCTGGCGGATCGACCGCTATAATCTCGCGGCGGCGCTGCCAACCCTTGGCTGGCTCGTGCTGTGCCTCTATCCCGCGTTCTACGACAGTTACCTCGCCCGCTCGATCTACCAGCACCTGTCCCTGACGCTGACGGCTGTGGCCGCCATCTACCTGAGCTTCCGTCTCAACACCGAGCGCATTCGCGCGGCGCGTTGGCTCAGCTGGGTCATGGTGCTTGAGCTGCTGATGCAATGTGTTCTGTTTGTCGGCGTCTACACCAGCGGCATGACCGACTTCAAACAGGCGCTGACTTCGCCGTTTTTCGCAGCCTATATCCTCTGGATGATCATGGCAGTGATGGCGACGATCATCTGCGCCTTTGCCATGGTCATCGAACAGGAAGAGCGGCTTTTGCGCGAACAGGCAAGGCGCGATCCCCTGACCGGCCTCGCCAATCGCCGCGACTTCTTTGAAAATGCCGGGCTGTGGCTGGAAAACGCCGCGCATCGGACTGGCCAGTTCGCGGTTGCGCTGTTTGATCTGGACGAGTTCAAGTCAGTGAATGACCGCTTCGGGCATGCCATGGGCGACGAGATGCTGCTCGTCTTCGCGGACTGCTGCACTCAGATGCGTCGCCCCGGGGACATCACGGGCCGGCTTGGGGGAGAGGAGTTCGTCGTCTTCCTGCCCGATGCCGACGAAGCTTTCGCCTTTGCCTTTGCCGACCGGCTGCGCCAGCGATTTGCCAACCAGGTGCGCGCCCGCACAGGCGGCATCCTGATCACCACCACCAGCGCCGGCGTCTATGCCGGGCGGGCGCCGACCGGCACGCTGGAAGTTGCAATCGCCCAGGCCGATGCCGCGCTCTATACAGCCAAGCGCAGCGGTCGCAATAAAGTGGTTCTGAGCAAAACAGCCGGCTTGGGAACACACGCCGATCCGGACTGGCAGGGATCGACGGCCAATACACCTTCCGCAGCAGCACAGGCCTATGACCACTCGCTGGATCTGGATCGGCCACAGGATCAACGCCGCCGCGTTGGCAGCTGAAACCGGCCGAGCGGTGATGATCTTCTGCTCCTCGTTCGGGCTTGCTTCGGTCAGACCGCCGAAATCACCGCTTCCGCGCAAAGCCCGATGAAGACGATCCAGCCATAGGTGGTGTTGGAGCGGAATAGCCGCAGGCACTGGTCCGGGTCATCGATATCGAGGACCACGATCTGCCACAGAAGATGCACGGCACCGAGCGCCAACCCGGCAAAGGCGAATGGCCCGGCATCCACAAGTGCTGCCGCCAGCATGAACAGCACAGTCGCAAGTCCGTAGAGCAGGGCAAGCGCCGGCTTAGTCCAGGCCCCGAACAGACGCGCCGTGGAGCGCACGCCGACCATTGCGTCGTCCTCCTTGTCCTGATGCGCGTAGATCGTGTCATAGCCGATGGTCCAGGCGATGCCGCCGGCATAGAGCAGGATCGGCGCCCAGTCGAGGCGGCCGAAAGCCGCCGCCCAGCCCATCAGCGCGCCCCAGGAGAAGGCAAAGCCGAGGAACAGCTGCGGCCAGTTGGTGAACCGCTTCATGAACGGGTAGATCGCCACGACCAGCAGCGAGGCGAGGCCGAGAAGGATCGTGAACAGGTTGAACTGGACCAGCACAGCAGCGCCCACCAGTGCCTGCAGTGCCATGAACAGCTTCGCCTGCCCCCGGCTGACCTGACCGGCGGGGATCGGACGCGACCGGGTGCGCTCGACCCTGGCGTCAATGTCCTCGTCGACCAGATCATTGAACGTGCAGCCAGCGCCGCGCATCGCCACGGCCCCGATCAGGAACAGTGCCAGATGCCAGGGGTTGGGCCAAGGGGACCCGGCAGCAATCGCGGCCAACGCTGCCGACCACCAGCACGGCCACAGCAGCAGCCACCAGCCGATCGGCCGCTCCCAGCGCGCCAGACGCGCATAGGGCCGCGCCCAGGGCGGCAGACGGGTGTCCACCCAGTGGCGTTTGACCGCGTCTGCAACGGGGCCGGTGTCCTGTGTGCCGAAGATCTTGAAGCTCATGCGGTCTGGTTAGCATGAGGCGGCACGCCTGACGAGCCCCCCGGGCGCATGCTGCGGCATCTCAGACCGGGACAGGGACAGGTTCGTTCAAGGGACCCACCACCCGATTACGCCCGCTTGCCTTGGCTGCATAAAGCCGCCGGTCCGCGATCTCGAACAAGGTGGCCAGATCACGCCCTTCCAGGGGTGCGGCGGCAATGCCGATGCTCACGGTCACCGGTTCAAGGAAGGCATCCCGGGTCACGTCCTCGATGGCCCGGCGCAATCGGTCGGAGAAGCTCTGCGCCGCCTCCGCCCCCATCCGCTGGCTCACGATGACAAATTCCTCGCCGCCATAGCGGAAGATGTGGTCGTCCGAGCGCTGGTTGTCGCGCAGGACCCGCGCCACCGTGGCCAGGACCTCGTCGCCCGCCTGATGCCCGTAGGTGTCATTGACGGCCTTGAAGTGGTCGATGTCGATCAGGATCAGGCTGGCGCTGTGGCCATTGGCAGTCGAAACATCGATCAGATCCTGGGCGGTCGTGTCGAACTGGCTGCGATGGGAGACCTTGGTCAAAAAGTCGAGATGCGAGGTCTTCAAGAGGTCCTCGTAGCGCTCGCGGTAGGTCAGGACGTCAAACAGGTCCCGAAACCGGCGCGGTCCTGCCTTCTGTTCTCCAGCCGGGAACAAGGCAAGATAGGCCATGAAGAATAGGGCGTAGACCACAGTCGCCAGCATCTTGGCGACCCAGCCGCCGTAGAGCACCGACAAGGGCGCATCGGAGACCAGATGGAGGGCGATATAGAACCCGAGCTGGTCAAACGTCAGCACCAGTGCGCCGCAGATCAGCACGCGCAACACGAAATGCCGCCCCAGCCAGCGCCCCAGGCGCTCATACAGCAGGATGATCGCGAGACTGTCGATATAGAGCAGGACCGTGCCCCAGACCATCAACAAGCCCATCTCGTCGACAAAGGCGATGTCCGGCTCGCGCCCGGCGACAACCTGAACCGTCTCGTGATTGCGCAGGATCATCACCAGGCCGACGATCAAGAAATTGCCGAACAGCAGGCCGTGGATCGGCTGGCGCACCGTTGCCGCATCTTCCTTCACATAAAGAAGGAGGATCATCAGCAACTTGCCGGAAAACAGCACCGTCGACCCAGGCGAAATAATGCCGTGCGGCAGTTGCACATAGAAAACGCTGGCCAGATACGTCTCCAGGAAATGCATGACGCCCAGCGCGCACATGAAAACACCCAGCCCGATGCTCTTGCGCCGGTGCAGCAGGGTCATCATCACGACAAAATAGAGGGCTGCCTGTGCGACAAGCAGCAGCGAATTGGAGACGGCCATGGCTGCTTTCGTAACCTGCACACCCAACAAAACAAGTTAACTTTTGCCAAAACCGCAAAACGTTGCAGCCGCGTGAAACTATCCTAGCGGATTCAGCCTGGAACTCCCCCTCCGGTCTCAGGCCTGAGGCTCGGGATCGAAGGGCCTTTCGAAAAGCTGCATCTGCGCTGGCATAAATCCCTCGCTGGCATAAAGGCCTGCGGCGACCGAGTTGCGCGGCGCAAGGGCATGCATTTGCAACAAGCCGAAGGCTTCCAGATCCTCGCTGACCGCCCGCAGCATGCGCCGGCCAAGCCCGCGCCCGCGCATGCGTTCGACCAGATAAAGATCGTCCAGCAAGGCAACACGTCCGCCATACCCGATCGAGTGACGATACAGCGCCACGGCAAAGCCGACCGGCTCATTGCGATACTGGGCAAGCCAGGCCCGGCCAAGGCTGGCGTCGACCATCAGGGTGCGCATGGCGTCTTCCTGGCGGCGCGAGAACACCTCCCCTGCCTCCGACCAGAACTGACGGGCCAGAAGTGTGATCGTCTCGCTGGTTCCCGGTCCGCCCAACAGCAGCGAAAAGCCACCTGCCCTGCTCATCCTGTCTCCCCTGTTGTCGCCTGGCCCGGCCGTGATTGCCGTGAGGGGCGCTGCCATGCTAGAGCCCAGCCATCGCAAGGCAGGAGCATCGGCTTCTGCCGGTTCCCGTCCCCCGAACGGCCGAGACTTTGCCCATGAACATCTTCCTCATCGGATCCGGCGGCCGCGAACACGCCCTCGCCTGTGCCATCGCCGCCTCGCCGCTGACCACCCGCCTCTATGCAGCACCGGGCAATGCCGGCATCGCGGAAGAGGCCGAGACCGTCCAGGTAGACGTCACAGATGCACCGGCCGTGATCGCGTTCTGCAAGGAAAAGGCGATTGACCTTGTGGTTGTCGGCCCGGAAGGCCCGCTGGTGGCCGGGATTGTCGATCACCTGACCGCTGCGGGCATCCGCGCCTTCGGGCCGAACCAGGCCGCAGCCCAACTGGAAGGCTCCAAGGGCTTCACCAAGGACCTGTGCACCGAAGCCGGGATTCCGACCGCTGCCTATGGCCGTTTCACCGACAAGGATGCAGCTCTCGCCTATGTGCAACAGGTCGGCGCACCGATCGTGGTCAAGGCGGATGGCATTGCAGCCGGCAAGGGCGTGGTCGTCGCCATGTCGCTTGAGGAGGCCGAAGAGGCCGTCCGCGCCTGTTTCGACGGCAGTTTCGGCGCTGCCGGGGCCGAGGTCGTTGTCGAGGAGTTCATGACCGGCGAGGAGGCAAGCTTTTTCGTCCTCTCCGATGGCCGCACCGGCCTTGCTCTTGCCACCGCGCAGGACCACAAGCGGGTCTTCGATGGCGACAAGGGACCGAACACCGGCGGCATGGGCGCCTATTCTCCCGCCCCCGTCATGGACGAGGCCATGATTGCCCGCACCATGGCCGAGATCATCCGGCCGACCATCGAAACGATGGCGCGACGTGGGACGCCGTTCAAGGGTGTGCTGTTCGCCGGGCTGATGATCACCGACGCCGGTCCGAAGCTCATCGAATACAACACCCGTTTCGGTGATCCGGAGTGTCAGGTGCTGATGATGCGCCTCGTCGACGACATCGTCCCCCTTTTGCTCGCCACCATCGACGGCACGCTCGACCGGATGACGCCACGCTGGCGCGATGAGGTCGCGCTGACCGTGGTCCTGGCCGCCAACGGCTACCCCGGCGACTATGCGCGCGGCAGCGAGATCAGGGGCATTGCTTCCGCAAATGCCCTGGAGGGCGTCAAGGTCTTCCATGCCGGCACCCGGAGCGAGGACGGCCGGACCCTCGCCAATGGCGGCCGCGTTCTCAATGTCACGGCCCTTGGCCATACGGTGGCCGAAGCGCAGGCGCGCGCCTATGAAGCCGTTGACCGGATCGACTGGCCGGAAGGGTTCTGCCGTCGGGACATTGGCTGGCAGGCCATCGCGCGCGGCCGGTGACAGGTCAGGGATCACGGTGAAGCCCCCGCTTCATTTCCTCCATGATGCGCCGACTTGCCGTCCGTGCAACAACTTCCTTTACGGAATGTAATTCCGGCTTGCGCCGATCTGGCGGACATCGCAAGCTGTCCGCCAGATTTCGCCGTTCCCGGAGCCTTGAGGCTTGCCCTCTACTCATCCCGTCACCGCTGCCGACCTCTTTCCTCAAACCTTTGAACGCTTTGAGTTTCAAGGCCCGCGCGGTCGCATCTGCGGGCGCCGGGGCGGGTCGGGTCCGGCGTTGCTGCTGCTGCATGGCTATCCGCAGACCCATGTCATGTGGCACCCGCTGGCCGGCGCGCTTGCCGCGCATTTTTCTCTCATCCTTCCCGATCTGCCCGGCTATGGCGACAGCGACCTGCCGGGCGAGCCCGTGGAAGCGATGAGCAAGCGGCAATTGGCCATGGACATATGCACCCTGATGGACGCGTTTGGGCATGGCAGATTTGCCGTCTGTGGCCATGATCGCGGCGGGCGGGTTGCCTACCGGCTGGCCCTTGACCACCCGGCCAGGGTCAGCCGTCTGGCGGTGCTCGACATCCTGCCGACCCATGATTACTGGCAGCGCATGGACAAGGCCTTTGCCCTGAAGGTCTACCATTGGGCCTTCCTCGCCCAGCCTGAACCGCTGCCAGAGCGGCTGATCGGCGGAGACCCCGGCTTTTACCTTGACCACACGATGGCCAGTTGGACCGCCCGCAAGAACTTGAGCGCGTTTCATCCGGCGGCCCTTGCCGCCTATCGGGCCGCCTTTGCCGCAACTGGACGCGTGCATGCCGCCTGCCAGGACTACCGTGCCGGCGCAACGGCCGATTTCGCCGACGATGCAGCTGATCTGGCCACAGGACGACGCATTTCGGCGCCCCTGCTGGCGCTCTGGGGCGGACACGGAATTGCGCCCGGCGCAGGCACGCCACTGGACGTCTGGCGCAACTGGGCCAGTGATGTTCAGGGCAAGGCAATTGATGGCGGCCACTTCCTTGTCGAAGAAAACCCCACTGAAACCCTTTCTGCGCTACTTCCTTTCCTGACTGCCTAAGCTGATCCGCAACAGTCCAGCCGGTCATCAGGAGAACGCAAAAATGCCAAGGTCCCGGACCGCTCACCCGCCAGTTCCAAAGACGGACCTGCGGACAGAACCGCCGGCAGGTGAGATAGCAAGCAGGCCCGCCAGGATACCTGCCCCGCGGACCGGTGCCACCATAGGCCTCGCCCTTGGCGGCGGCGGTGCGCGCGGCATGTCGCATATCCCGGTGCTGCAGGCTTTTGATGATCTGGGTATCAAGCCGGACTTCATCGCCGGTTCCTCGATCGGCGCGCTGCTCGGCGCCGGCTATGCTGCCGGCCTGTCCGGTCAGGACCTGCATGATCTCGCCGTCGAGACCTTCCGCAACCGCAACGCCCTGCTGGCGAAGCTATGGCAGCTACGGCCGCGCCGCCTCGCCGACGTCTTTGGCAGTGGCCTCGCCCAGTTCGACCCGCTGAAGGTGCTGCACCTCTTTGCCGGATCGCATTTGCCGGAAACCTTCGAGGAGCTCTCGATCCCGCTGACCGTACTGGCGACCGACTTCTACGGCTGCGCCGAGGTGGACATTCGCAGCGGCCCGCTCGCCCCTGCCATTGCCGCATCCTTTGCAATTCCCGCCGTCTTCCGTCCAGTCCGCCTGCAAGGCAAGGTGCTGATCGATGGCGGCGTCGCCAATCCCCTGCCCTTCGACGCCCTTCCGCAAGACTGCGATATCGTCGTGGCGGTGGATGTTGTCGGGACACCCGTGCCGCGCCCGGGCAAGCATTTCCCAACGACGCTCGACGCCCTTTTTGGTGCCTCACAGATCCTGATGCGCTCGATCACGGCCGAAAAGGTCAAGCAAAGGATGCCGCATATTCTCGTGCGGCCGGATGTCGGCAACATTCGTGTGCTCGACTTCATGAAAACACGCGGCGTGCTGGATGCGGCGGCCCCGTTGCGAGAAGATGTCAAACGGCAACTTGCAGATGCACTCGATAAGCAACTTTCCCGATAGATAAAGATTTTTACCCTGTTAGTTGTGACAGTGACGCTATGTAATTATGCTATTCTTTTCGTCAGTTTTTTAACTTATACAGCATTTTAACTTTAGATTAACCGATACACCAGAGAATTGGGCTATATCCAGAAGGAGAAAGCGGATGAACCGCGTGGCCCCAGAATCCTTGAACGAGGATATTTGCCCGGTCTCTGAAGAGACCTTCCAAGTCTTGATGCGGCAGAATGCAACATCAGCCGCGTCCGTCGCTCACAGCCTGCCGGAAGACCAGCGCGCCCGGCTCGCGGTCTTCTGTTACCGCAAGGCGCATTTACGGCAGCTCGGTTTTGCCATTGCTGCCAGTTGCAGCCGCCGCGCCCTCGTCGAAGAGGCCGGCCATGCGGGCGAACTCCTGTTCCAGCAATCCCGCGCGGTGTCATCCAGCACTGGCGTTGAACCCTATCTGGCCGCCCGGACGCATCGCCGGCCGGTCACGCTTTGCAGCATCAAGGGGTAGGTTCTCCTCCCACCTGCCCCCGACTGGCGCCGCCCCGTTCGTTCTCCCATGTCTTCTCCGGGGCGGCGCCAATTTTTTCCAGATCTCCCGCATCCCGCGCTCGGCGCTCCTCCGCAGACCCAGCCCCTCAGCGGTCCTCGCGACGCTCGCGGAAGAAATCCCGCAACAGGCCGGCGGCTTCTGTCCCGGAAAATCCCGAATAGACATCCGGCGCATGATGACAGGTCGGCTGGCCAAACAGCCGCACGCCATTGTCGACCGCTCCGCCCTTTGGATCATCAGCGCCGTAGTACAGCCGGCGAATACGGGCAAACGAGATTGCTCCGGCACACATCGGGCAAGGCTCCAGCGTCACGTAAAGGTCACAGCCGGTGAGCCGCTGGGATTGCACCGCGTCACAGGCCATGCGGATCGCCAGCACTTCTGCGTGCGCCGTCGGGTCATTGAGTTCGAGCGTTCGATTTCCCGCGCAGGCAAGCACCTTGCCATCGCGCACGACCACTGCACCAACGGGAACCTCCCCCCGCAAGGCTGCCGCCCGCGCTTCTGCAAGCGCCAGATCCATGAAGCTGGAAAAGGTCGATGGAGGGTCGGTTTCCTCCGACCCCGAAGGGGTGGCACTCATGCTGGCAGCGGCATCCTCTTGCGGCTGGTTTGATCCGGTCCGGGAGGCGGGATCCGGAGCAAATGACGCCCGCGTTATAAACCATTTGACAGATCAGGCATGCATTTTGCGCAAAGGCCGCAAATGTCCGATTCCTAAAGTGGGAAACCTCTGCTATGAGGCTGGAATGACCGACAAGAAAATCCCTTCCCGGCCCCGCGGCGGCAAGCCCGGCGGACCGTCCCGTCGTACGGGCGCTTCTGATGGCGCGTCCCGTTCCCCCCGCAAACCCGGCGCGCCCAGCGGCGCCGATCGGCCGCAGCGCGGCTTTGACGCCCGCAGCGACGGCGGTGAGGGCCGTCCGCAGCGCAGCTTTGGCGACCGTCCTGATCGCGGCGAAGGCCGTCCGAACCGCGGCTTTGGTGGCCGCAGCGACGGCGGCGAAGGCCGTCCACAGCGCAGTTTTGGCGACCGCCCCAACCGTGGCGATGCGCCGCGTGGACCCCGCGCCGACAAGCCCTTCGGAGCAAAGCCCTATGGTGGCAAGTCCTCCGGTGGCCGCTTCGATGATGCCCGTCCGGCTCGCGGCCCGCGCAGCGGCGACCGTCCCGGGGGCAAGCCCTTCCCGCGCAAGGCACCGGCAGACCGCCCGGCCAAGGGCACAGGCGTTCCGTCCGAAACGCCGTCGTCCATTTCCTTCGCCGGCGAAGCCGAGCGCATCGCCAAGGTGATGGCCCGCGCCGGACTGTGTTCTCGCCGGGATGCGGAAGTCTGGATCGAAGCCGGGCGCGTCAGCGTCAATGGCACCGTGCTGACGACGCCGGCCTTTACCGTCACCGAGGACGACACGATCCTCGTCGACGGCCAGCCGATGCCGCAGAAGGAACGCACCCGCCTGTGGCTCTACCACAAGCCGCGCGGCCTGGTGACGACCAACCATGATCCGGAAGGCCGCCCGACGGTCTTTGACGCGCTGCCGAAGGAAATGCCGCGCGTTCTCTCCGTCGGCCGTCTCGACATCAACACCGAAGGCCTGTTGCTCCTGACCAATGACGGCGGTCTCGCCCGGGTCATGGAACTGCCGGCCACCGGCTGGCTGCGCCGCTACCGGGTCCGCGCCTTCGGCGAAGTCACCCAGGAGCAGCTCAACGGCCTTGCCGACGGCATCGCCATCGACGGCGTCCTCTATGCCGGCATCGAGGCGACCCTCGACAAGGTGCAGGGGGACAACGTCTGGCTCACCATGGGCCTGCGCGAAGGCAAGAACCGCGAGGTCAAGCGCGTCCTTGAGCATCTCGGCCTGTCCGTGAACCGGCTGATCCGCCTGTCCTTCGGCCCGTTCCAGTTGATGGAGTTGCCGGAAGGCGAAGTGCGCGAGATCCGTGGCCGCGTTCTACGTGACCAGCTTGGCGAAAAGCTGGCATCTGCCGCCGGCGCCGATTTCGATGCGCCGGTCCTCACCCATATCCCGGGTGAAGAGGGCGACAAGCCGAAGAAAAAGGACCGCCCGGCGCCGCAGAAGCAGGGTCGCGGTGAATGGATGACCGCCCGTGACGGCGCTGCTGCCATCGGTGGCCGCAAGCGTCCGGCCCGTGACGGTGGTCGCGAGGGTGGTCGCGAGGGCGGCCGCGATGACAGGAGCCGTGACGGCGCCAGAGACGGGTATCGCGGCGGAAATCGCGATAGAAACCGTGATGGCGGGCGCGAAGAACGTGGCGATGCACAGAGGCCGATGAAAGTCTCGCCGCGCAGCCGTTTCCGGCTGACGCGCGAGCCGCGCCCTGATGCCCGGCCACAGCAGTCGGATCGGCCCGCACGGCCCCAGCCGCAACGCCGGATCTGGAGCGAGGACGGCATCGTAGCCGACAAGCAGCAGGAATCCCGCATGGGCGCCGACCGCAAGGGTCCGCCGCGCGGCCGGGATGACGCCTACGAAGGCCCGCGCGGCTTCAGCCGTGCCGATCGCCCGGAGCGCCGCGAGCGTCCCGACCGTGGTGCCCGCCCTGACCGCAACTTCAGCCGTCCGGACCGAGCCGACCGCCTGGATCGTGCAGATCGCCCGAACCGGGGCGATCGTCCGGATCGCGGCGACCGGCCAGGTCGCGGCTTCGGCGGCGGTGGTGGTGGCGGCGGCGGTGGCCGTGGCTTCGGTGGTCCCAAGGGTGCAGGGTCCAAAGGCGGCGCGCCGCGCGGTGGCCCGCGTGGTGCCGGTCCCAAGGGCGGCGCTCCGCGCGGCAATGGCGGCTCCCGCCCGCGCGGCCGCAGCTAAGACAGGCGGCTGACAATGCGCATCATCGCCGGACGGTTCAAGGGAACCGCGCTTGCAACACCCAGGTCGGACGCCACGCGTCCGACCAGCGACCGGCTGCGCGAGACAATCTTCAACATCCTGGCGCATGGCATCGGGGTGGATCTGGATGGCGTGCGGGTGCTGGACCTGTTCGCCGGCACGGGTGCGCTCGGCTTTGAAGCAGTCAGCCGCGGGGCACGGCATGTGACCTTCGTGGAGGAGGCTGTCGAACCGCGCGGCCTCATCCGCCGCAACATGGAAACCATGGGCCTCAACGGCCTCGCCAAGATCCTGCGCCGGGATGCAACGAAGCTCGGCCCTGCCGGCACCATCGAGCCCTTCGATCTCGTCTTTGCCGACCCCCCTTATGACAAGGGCCTCGGCGAACTGGCCCTTGCCTCGGCACGGGAAGGCGGCTGGCTGGCTGCAGGCGCCATCTGCGTTCTGGAAGAGCGTGCCAACGCCGTCATTGCCATTCCGCAGGGCTTCGACCTGATCGACCAGCGCAGCGCTAGCGACAGCCAGGTGCTGTTCCTCAGAGCCTGAACCCTGCTCCCTTGAGCGTTCAGGATCCGGCTTCGCCCGGATCCGCTCCGCTCACTTTTGCCGAGGCCGCGACCGCCCGAGGATGCGGGCAAGCCGCACTGGCGCGCGCTGTTCCAGCCAGGTGAACCATCCGTTGAGCCATCCGCTCCCGCGCCGTCGCCGCCGCAGCCACCGTGCCGCGCTCGGGCTCGTCGACAGGATCAGCATAGCACCGCCCGCCAGCAGCGGCACCCCGGTCGGGATCGGCAGCAGCACCGTCAGCAGACCCAGCACGATCATCACCGTCGCAGCACACCAGATCGCGATCCGCCACACTTCCATTTCTCCTGTTGAGCGCTGAGCCATGCGACAAAAGCGCGACAATGAGATGACAGGGCATTGCCGCCCCAGCCTGCGGCCCGACACGCCTCTCCTTTTGGCATCTGCAGCATTTCGAGCCGGTGGCGCTGCTCACTGTTTTGGCAAATGCACACTCCCTTTGCATGTAAGGCTAAGTAAATTTCCCGAATGTTGCATTCCCGCATCTCCCGGATTGAATTCGCTGTTAAGCTGCATTCTCCCAGTGGCCAAAATTTATGTATCGCCTACTCTTTTATTCAGGTGGTGGGTGTTTTCACTTGTGAGTCGACAAATGCAACCCTGCGGGATTTGCAAGTGAAGAAGTTTTTTGCAAGCATGGGGAACATGTGATGCGCAATATCAAGACTTTGATTGCTTCTGGCGTTGTCGCCGCATCCGTTGGTACAACAGGTGCCGTGGCTGCGGATTTGCCAGTCGCACCGGAACCGGTCGACTACGTCCGGGTCTGTGATGCTTTCGGCACCGGCTTTTTCTACATTCCAGGCACGGAAACCTGCCTGCGGATTTCTGGCCGCGTCCGCGCGGAATACCGCTTCAACAACTACGGCGACCGTCCGAACAACTGGAATCGCACTTCCGATGGCACATCCACGCGCGCTCGCGGGATCCTGCGTCTGGATGCCCGCACGAACAGCGAGTATGGCCTCGTCCGCTCCTACATCGACATGTATATGCAGCGCGATTCGGGCGGATCGTCCTATGTCCTTGACCAGGCGTTCATCCAGTTCGGCAATTTCACCTTCGGCCGGACCCAGTCCATGTTCGACTTCTGGACCGGCTACTCCTACGGCAACTTCCACACCGTCTACACCGACTACAAGAACTGGATCGCAGCCTACACGGCGGCTTTCGGCAACGGCATGTCGGCCACCCTTTCGGTCGAAGATGGCACCACCCGCCGCTGGAACCTGGTTGGCGGCGGCGACGCCTATGCCGGCCACCGCTACCCGGATCTGATCGCCCACTTGCGCATCGAGCAGGGCTGGGGCAGCGCCCAGATCATGGGCGCCCTGCATGATGTCCGGTATGCTGCGGCGAACACCAAGGGGGATGTCGGCTTTGCCATCGGTGCCGGCGTTCAGCTCAACGTGCCGGTGTTCGGTGCCACCGACAACATCGCCTTCCAGGCTGTCTATGCCGACGGCGCGTCCGGCTATGTCCAGGACACCTGGGATGATCTCTCCGCGACACCGCAGATCACCGATGCCATCTTTGCGGGCGGCAAGAGCCGCACCACGAAGACCTGGGCCATCGGCGCCGGTTTCCTGCACAACTTCTCCGACCAGCTGGAAGGCTCGATCGAAGCCAACTATGCCAATGCCGATGCCTTCGGTTCGACGAATGACTTCAACATGTGGGGCGGCAACCTCAACCTGGTCTGGAAGCCCGTTGACGGCCTCAGCATCGGCACCGAAGTCGCCTACCGCAACTTTGATTTCCATCGCTCGTCGGTCCAAAAGGATCGCAACGAGGTCTACACGTCGCTCCGGATCGAACGGAGTTTCTGAACCCTCGCCAGCAGGGCTCACGCAAAAGGCGGCTTCGGCCGCCTTTTGTTAGTGCCGCTTGCAGCGCGATCACTTGCGCCCGAACAGCCGTTCGATGTCAGACAGTTTCAGCTCGATCCAGGTCGGGCGGCCGTGGTTGCACTGGCCAGACAGGGGCGTTGCTTCCATGTCGCGCAAAAGGGCATCCATCTCCTCGACACGCAACCGGCGTCCGGCGCGAATGGAGCCGTGGCAGGCCATGGTCGCGGCAACGTGGTCCAGTCGCTCCTTCAGCCCGGTTGCGCTGTCCCATTCGGCTAGCTCGTCGGCGAGATCCCGGACCAGCGCGCGGATATCAAGCCCCTTCAGCAGCGCTGGCGTCTCGCGCACGGCCACTGCACCGGGGCCGAATGGCTCGAGCACGAGACCTGCTCCTTCCAGGGCTTCGGCGTGATCGGCCAGACGGCCGACATCTTCCTCGGGCAGCTCCACCACTTCCGGGATCAGCAGCATCTGGCGCGGTACGTCGCGGCGCGCCAGCGCCTCCTTGAGGCGTTCATAGACAAGGCGCTCATGCGCGGCGTGCTGGTCGACGATGACGACACCATCCAGCGTCTGCGACACGATATAGGTTTCGTGCACCTGTGCCCTGGCAGCCCCGAGAGGACGCGCCATCAAATCCTCGGAAATGGCCGCACCATGCGCCCGCGCATCGGCCGACGGCCGGGCGAGATCGGCCAGCGGCAGGCCGGCCAGAGCGGCCGCCATGCCGCCCGCATCAGCGCCTGTTTCGAGCCTCGGCTGGCCGGCTTCCGCAAAACCGGACGTCTCGTGCAAGGGGCGATAGGGCGAGGCCTGCCTGTCCTGCACCGGACCATGCGCGCGCGACCAGCCCTGCCCGCTTGCCGCCGCTGCGCCAGCGCCGCCAGCCCGCAGCACATCGAGGGCGCTGGCTGCATTCGACGTCGAGGAGCGATGCCCGGCCTGGACCAGCGCATGCTTGATGGCCCCAACCAGCAATCCGCGCACCAGCTGCCCGTCGCGGAAGCGCACATCGGCCTTGGCCGGGTGCACGTTGACGTCAACAAAGGCCGGATCGAGATCGACATAGAGCACGACAACCGGATGCCGGTCGCGGGCCAGCACATCGGCATAGGCGCCGCGCAGGCCGGACAGGAGCAGCTTGTCCTTCACCGGCCGGCCGTTGACATAGAAGAACTGCTGCTGCGCCGTACCACGGTGATAGGTCGGCAGGCCCGCGAACCCGGTCAACCGAACTCCTTCGCGCACCGCATCGATGCGCATGGCATTCTCGACGAAGTCATCGCCAACCACCTGCGCCAGCCGGGCCATGCGCGGGTCTTCACCGCGTGCGGCCGGCCAGATGATCGACTGCCGGTCAGAGCCGCCGAGGCTGAAGCCCACTTCGGGATAGGCCAGCGCAATGCGGCGCACGACTTCGGTGATCGCCGCTGCCTCGGCGCGGTCGGTCTTGAGGAATTTCAGCCGGGCGGGCGTGGCAAAAAACAGATCCCGCACCTCGACCTGGGTGCCGAGACTGCGGGCAGCTGGCTCCAGCGGGCTCTCGATGCCGCCAGCCACCTCGATCCGCCAGGCGTGGGCTTCGTCCCGATGCCTTGTGGTAATCGTCAGCCTGGCGACGGAGCCAATCGAGGGCAGCGCCTCGCCGCGAAATCCCAGCGTGCGAATGTCGAAGAGGTTTTCGTCCGACAGTTTCGACGTGCAGTGCCGGCGCACCGCCAGTGCCAGATCGGCCGCGGTCATGCCCGCGCCGTCATCGGAGACGCGGATCAGCGTCTTGCCGCCGGCCGCCGTGACGATCTCGATGTTGCGCGCACCGGCATCCACGGCGTTCTCGACCAGTTCCTTGATCACGCTGGCCGGGCGTTCGATCACCTCGCCGGCGGCAATGCGGTTGATCACCGCCTCGCCGAGCTGCCTGACTGCCATGTCCGTTCCAAATCTCCGCTTGCAGGCCGCGCCCTCCCAGGGACGCGGCAGCTGCCGGTTTGTGCCCGGTTCCGCCGGACGCCGGCTTCGTATATGGTCCGCCGCATCCGGATCGGACAAGAGCCGATTCCCCGCCATCATATCAGATCAGCCCGAGAGATCCCGATGAACGCCATTGCCCCGCTCCTCGTCCCAGGCCTCAGCACGCTTGCGCCGGATTACAGCGGGGTGCTCAGCGATGTGTGGGGCGTCCTGCACAACGGCCTGAAGGCCTTCGATGCCGCGCATGAGGCTTTGTCGCGCTACCGCGCAGAAACCGGCGGCTGCGTCATCCTCATCACCAACGCACCGCGCCCGGCCGAACAGATCCATGAGCAGCTGGCCAACTATGGCGTGCCGCGCGATGCCTATGACGACATCGTCACTTCCGGTGATGTCACCCGCGCCATGATCGCAGCCAAGCCGGGCGGCAAGGTGCTGCATATCGGTGCCGACCGGGATGTGCCGATCTATGACGGGCTGGGCGTTGTCCTGTCGAGCGAGGAAGACGCTGGCCTCATCAGCTGCACCGGCCTCTTCGACGACGAGGTCGAAACGCCGGACGACTACCGTGACCAGCTCACCCGGCTTGTTGCCCGTGGCCTGCCGATGGTCTGCGCAAACCCGGACATCGTCGTGGAACGCGGCGAGAAGCTGATCTGGTGCGCCGGCGCGCTGGCCCGGCTGTATGAGGACCTCGGCGGGACCGTGCATCTCCTCGGCAAGCCGCACAAGCCGATCTATGACGCGGCCCTTGCGCGCATGGCTGAGATCCAGGGCGCGGCTTACTCCCGCGACCGGGTGCTGGCCATCGGCGACGGCCTGCCCACCGACATTCGCGGCGCGGACTCGCAGGGCATCGACGTGCTGTTCGTGACGGGCGGCATTCACGCCGCCGACTTCGGGGCCAGCGACGCTCCCGACGAGGCCCTCATCCGCCGCCGCCTTGCGGAAGAAGGCCTCTCCGCCCGCGCCGCCCTGCCGCGCCTCGTCTGGTAAGGACGACGGCGGCAAAGCGCATCCCGTCGTCGCTCCTGCGCAGGCAGGAGCCTAGTAACGATCTGAGTTGATTGGGTATACTCCGCCTGGAAGATTCCAGCCGCCTCGGTTACTGGGCTCCTGCCTGCGCAGGAGCGACGAGGTTTCGGTGCCTTGGCTGACAACAGATCCCGCGATCGCCAGACACAAAAAGGCCGGTGCAGCAACTGCACCGGCTTTTTTGTCGGATGATGGTAACTCTCAGGCGAACAGCTTGTCGATGTCGTCCTGACTGTCGCCGAGCATGGCGTCGATGTCGGACTGCGACACGCCTTCGCCAGCCATCTGCGGACCGTGGAGGATCAGCTCGCGCTTGCGGCGCTCCTCGTCGGTCTCCTCGAGCTCGGGTTCCATGTTCTCGATGATGCGCAGCTTCTCGACGAAATTGGTCACGCGCTGATCGATATAGTTCAGCGTCGACACAACCTTCGAGATACGCTGGCCGGTGATATCCTGGAAGGCGCAGGCTTCGAAGATCTCGATCATCTTGGTGTTGACCAGATCCTGATAGGCGGCCGCATCCGACGTGTCGGCCCCCATGATCTCCTCGGCAGCGGTCATGATCGTGTGCGTCGCTGATTCGGTCGATTCGACGATGGCATCCAGTTCACGCCCGGCTTCCGGGATCCGCTGCGACTTCATGTCATTGGCGCGAAGGGAGACGATCTCTTCCTTCATGCGCGTGATCTCGATCGCGATGGCCTTCAACTCGCCGGTCACAGCCGGCTGAACCGCATGCAGAAACTCATGCAGCGATCCGGTCATCACTTCCGCCAATTGCATGACATCAGAAAGTCCGACGTCACCGCCGCGATCACGGTTCTGCTCGAGAAACTCGATGACGCGCACCACGTTCTCACGTGTCATTGTGGCCATTTGTTCAGCCCTCCTGTTTATGCCGGAGACCGAAATCCTAGCCCATCTGCCTTGGACGAGGTCGCGTGCGACGCCCTGCCGGTTATGTGCCATCCGGCTTGCAGGCGCCTGCGTGTACTTCGAAATCCGGATATGGCACTCGGGCGGGCGCGTGATTGCGTCCCGCCTGGGTGCAAACACTCGTCAGTCCGCGAAAACCGCTTCGATCTTGCCCTTCAAGGTCTGGGCGTTGAACGGCTTCACGATGTAGTTGTTGACGCCAGCCTTCTTCGCCGCGATCACGTTCTCGGTCTTGGACTCTGCCGTAACCATGATGAACGGGGTCTTGGAGAGGCTTGCATCGGCACGAACCTGCTTGAGCAGTTCGTAGCCGGTCATCGGCTCCATGTTCCAGTCCGAGATAACCAGACCGTACTTGCGCTGCTTCATCTTCTCCAGCGCCTCGGTGCCGTCCGCAGCATCGTCGATATCTTCGAAACCGAGCTGCTTGAGCAGGTTCCGAATAATCCGGATCATAGTCTTGTAATCATCGACCACGAGGACCGGCATCTGAAGATCAAGGGCCATCGTCTACTCCATACTGTCAATACGCGACCCCGCATGAGGTCTTCTTTGACGCGATCTGACCAACCAGGAGAGAGACACGTTCCTGTGTCCTCGCCTCCCCATACTCTGGTCAAATTAAACGGTGGCCCTGAAAAGAGCGTTAATGACGCGCGGCTTTTTTCTTGGCCGAAAGCCGTATTGAAGCGCACGCATCTCCCGCCTAGGTTCCGGATACTGCCAGACAGGCTTGCCGGACACAGGACATACCAACATGCTCGAATTACGACGACTGTGTTACGAAGACCTTGCGGTAGGCTTGTCGGAGACATTGACCAAACATGTCAGCTCCTCGGATGTTGTGGGATTTGCCGAGGTTTCGGGGGATCGAAACCCGATCCATCTGTCGGAACATTTTGCGGCACGCACGCCGTTTCGCACCCGGATTGCCCATGGTCTCTACACCGCCAGCCTGATCTCTGCCGTGCTGGGAACGCGCCTTCCCGGACCCGGCGCGATCTATCTGTCACAGACGCTCAACTTCAAGGCACCCGTGCGCATCGGCGACGACGTCACCGTGACCGTCACGGTCACCGAGCTGCTGGAGCGCGGCAACCGGGCGAAACTGAGCTGCGTCTGCAGCGTAGGCGACACGGTCGTGCTGGAAGGCGAGGCGATGGTCAAGGTGCCGTCGCGCGACGACGAGGCGCTGCGCATCTGACTGCGGCCTGGCGTCCCTGTGCTTGACCTTTAGGCGTGAAACCGGCAGGGTCCGCGCGCTGCCTGATGTCATATGTCGCTGCCAGTCGTGGCGAAATCAGGCTGATCCGCTCCCGCCAGGTTTGCATCGCCCATGTCTGATATCCGTCTGCCTTTCACCCATGCCGAAGACCTCGACCGGTTTCCGCAGCATCTGAAAGGCGGCGTGGTCGCGATCGGCAATTTCGACGGGGTGCACCGGGGGCACCGGGTTGTGCTGCAGAATGCCATCGACATCGCCCATGCCGCCGATGCGCCGGTCTATGCCATGACCTTCGAGCCGCATCCGCGCACGGTGTTCAATCCGGACAAGCCCGTCTTCCGCCTGACGCCGCAGCCGGCAAGAGCCGAAGTGCTGGAGGCTTTCGGGCTCGACGGGGTGCTGGTCCTGCCCTTCTCGCGGGAATTCGCTGGCCTTGAAGCAGCGGACTTTGTCCGCAAGATCCTGATCGATTCGCTCGCCATCCAGCATGCCGTGACAGGACACGACTTCCACTTTGGCCGTGGCCGCGCCGGCACGCCGGATTTCCTGAAAGCATCCGGTTCCGAGCATGGTTTCGGCGTCACCATCGTCGCGGCGGAAGTGGATGAGGGCCGCGAGGTGATCTCCTCTTCGCGCATCCGGGAGGCGCTGGCGGAAGGTGACATTTCACTCGCCAACGGCCTGCTCGGCTACCGCTGGTTCGTCGAGGCCGAGGTCCGCCATGGCGAGAAGCGTGGCCGCGTGCTGGGCTACCCCACCGCCAACCTGCGCCTTGCCGATGAATGCACCCTTCGCCACGGCATCTATGCGGTGCGAGTGCTGGTCGATGGCAAACCCGTTGATGGCGTCGCCAGTTACGGTCGCCGTCCCACCTTCGACAATGGCGCGCCGCTTCTGGAAGTCTTCCTGTTCGATTTCTCGGGCGATCTCTATGGCAAGCAACTGCGGGTGAGCTTTGTCTCCTACCTGCGGCCGGAAGAGAAATTCACGTCGCTGGATGCCCTGATCGCGCAGATGGACCGGGATAGCGCCGAGGCGCGGGCCGCGCTCGCGGCCATGCAGCCCCTTTCCCCGCTTGATCTGGCACTTGGCAGCGTGCCGTTGTGAGCGCGCAGGAACCACGTCCAGACAAGCCGAAGGAGGTCTTTCAGGGCATCCTGTTCATGATCGCCGGCATGGGCGTCGTGCCGGTGATGGATGTCCTGGCCAAGGTGCTGGCCGGTCACATCCCGGCGCTTGAGGTCTCCTTTGCCCGGTTCTTCTTCCAGGCCCTGATCACGATGATCATCGCCCTGGTCTGGACCCGCAGCCTTTCCACGCTGCGGCCCCAGCGCTGGGGCGTCAATCTCCTGCGCGGGGCTCTTCTGTCCGGCGCGACACTCGCCTTCTTCACGGCCTTGAAGGTGATGCCGGTGGCCGATGCCATCGCCATTTTCTTCGTCGAGCCGATGATCCTGACTGCCCTGTCTGCGGTGATCCTCAAGGAAACGGTGGGGCTCCGCCGCTGGGCCGCCGTTGCCGTGGGCCTTCTGGGCGCCATGCTGATCGTGCGGCCGAGCTTTGCCGCCTTCGGCGCCTCGGCCCTGCTGCCGCTGGTCACGGCAACGCTGTTCGCGTTCTACCTCATCATCACCCGCAAACTGGCCGGCGAAGACAGCCTGCTGTCGATGCAGTTCACGACAGCGCTCGGCGGTGGCGGCACCCTCGGCGTGGTGCTTCTGGTCGCCGCCACGACTGGCATCGGCGGTTTCGAACTGGTGATCCCGGATAACCTTGATCTTCTGATGATGGTCTCGATCGGCCTCATCTCCTTCATCAGCCACGGGTTCATCGTGCGGGCCTTCGCGCTGGCGCCCGCGTCCGTGCTGGCCCCGTTCAACTATCTCGAGATCGTCAGTGCCACGCTGCTCGGCTATCTCGTCTTCCGCGATTTTCCCGATCTGCCGACCTGGGGCGGCATCGCCCTCATCGTCGCCAGCGGCCTCTACATCGCCCACCGCGAACGGCTCCGGGCGGCGCCGTGAGCGCAATTGCCGCTTTATTCAGGCCAGCCGGACTGGTAGTAGAGCCAGCATGAGTTTTCCTGCGCTGACCGGCCGCTTCGTGCGGCCCGGTGTCTCACGAATTAGCTGCCCGGCCTTCGGCTGACGCATCTTGCGGCGCCGAGGGACCGGGAGACCTGCCGTGAAATTACCCGGCTGACGCCACTTGGCCGGCCGGGTTTCTCCTTGCGATACGGGCGCGGTGCGCGCCCCTTTTCTGCGGATTGCCGTCATGAGCGAAACCACATCCCGCGACTATTCCGAGACCCTCTATCTGCCCGTCACCGATTTTCCGATGCGCGCCGGCCTGCCGCAGAAGGAACCGGAGCTGATCAGCCGCTGGCAGGGGATGGACCTCTACAAGCGCCTGCGTGAGGCAGCTGACGGCCGGCCGAAGTTCCTGCTGCATGACGGCCCGCCCTATGCCAACGGCAACATCCACATCGGCCATGCGCTGAACAAGACGCTGAAGGACATCGTCACGCGCTCGATGCAGATGATGGGCTTCGACAGCAACTACGTTCCCGGCTGGGACTGCCACGGCCTGCCGATCGAGTGGAAGATCGAGGAAGAGAACTATCGCTCCAAGGGCAAGCAGAAGCCGGACCTGAAGAATTCGGTCGCCATGATCGCGTTCCGCCAGGAATGCCGCGCCTATGCCGAGAAGTGGGTGGCGATCCAGCGCGACGAGTTCCGCCGCCTCGGCATCGAGGGCGACTGGGACAATCCGTACCTGACCATGAACTATGACGCCGAGGCGGTCATCGCCGAGGAGCTGATGAAGTTCGCCATGTCCGGCCAGCTCTATCGCGGCTCGAAGCCGGTGATGTGGTCCGTGGTCGAGAACACGGCGCTGGCCGAGGCCGAGATCGAGTATCAGGACTATCAGTCCGACATGATCTGGGTGAAGTTCCCGGTTGTCGAAGCCGGCGGCCAGGACGAGGCCGCCGCCGAAGAACTGCTCGATGCGGCCGTGGTCATCTGGACCACCACCCCCTGGACCATCCCGGGCAACCGCGCGATCTCCTATTCCTCCGCCATCTCCTACGGCCTCTATGAGGTGACGCAGGACGGTCTGGCCGACGACAACTGGGTGAAAAAGGGCGACAAGCTCATCCTCGCCGACAAGCTGGCGGAGGAGGTGTTCAAGAACGCCCGCATCACCGATTTCGTGAAGCGGCGCACCGTCACCGCCGAGGAACTCGGCGCGCTGACCTGCGCCCATCCCTACCGCGACCTGGATCTGGGCGGCTACCAGTTCGACGTGCCGCTGCTCAACGGCGACCATGTCACCGACGACACCGGCACCGGCTTTGTCCACACCGCGCCGAGCCACGGAACGGACGACTTCGAGATCTGGAACGAATATGCAAAGCGCGATCTGGAAGACGCTGCCATCATCGACCAAGCGAGCGGCAGCACTACAGAATACGATGCAGCTTTGAAGCGTTGGGCGATCCCCTTCACCGTGGCCGACGACGGCTTCTACACCAAGGATGCGCCGGGCTTTGACGGCCACCAGGTCATCACCCACAAGGGCGAGAAGGGCACGGCCAACAAGGCCAACATCGAGAAGCTGAAGGAAGCCGGCGCGCTGATCGGGCTTGCCCGTCTCAAGCACCAGTATCCGCATTCCTGGCGCTCGAAGAAGCCGGTGATCTTCCGCAACACGCCGCAGTGGTTCGTCTACATGGACAAACAGCTGTCTTCTGACCAGATTGAATTCGCCCTTGAAGGCGGAAATGCAATTCGGACGCCGGACACACTGCGCAACCGAGCCCTAATGGCGATTGCAAACACCCGCTTCGTGCCGGCCACCGGCCAGAACCGCCTGCGCTCGATGATCGCCGGCCGTCCGGACTGGGTGCTGTCGCGCCAGCGGGCCTGGGGCGTGCCGATCACCGTGTTCATCCACAAGGACACGGCCGAGGTCCTGAAGGACCCGGCGGTCAACGCCCGCATTGCCGAGGCCTTCCGCGCGGAAGGCGCCGACGTGTGGTTCGCCGAAGGCGCAAAGGAGCGCTTCCTCGGCGACAGCTACACCGCCGGTGACTGGATCAAGATCGACGACATCCTCGACGTCTGGTTCGACAGCGGCTCGACGCACGCCTTCTGCCTGGAAAAGCGCGCCGACCTCAGCCCCAAGCGCAAGGTCGATGGCGGCAACGACTACGTGCTCTATCTGGAAGGCTCGGACCAGCATCGCGGCTGGTTCCACTCCTCGCTGCTGGAAAGCTGCGGCACGCGCGGCCATGCGCCCTATGACGCGGTCCTGACCCACGGCTTCACCATGGCCGAGGACGGCCGCAAGATGTCGAAGTCGCTGGGCAACCAGGTGTTCCCGCAGGACGTCATCAAGCAATATGGTGCCGACATCCTGCGCCTGTGGGTGGCCTCCGGCGACTATGCCGAAGACCAGCGCATCGGACCGGAAATCCTGAAGACCTCCGTCGACAGCTATCGCAAGCTGCGCAACACCCTGCGCTGGATGCTGGGCTCGCTCGCCCACGCCACCGGCGAGAAGGTGGCGCTTGCCGACATGCCCGAGTTGGAGCGGCTGATGCTGCACCGGCTGGCCGACCTCGACACCCTGGTGCGCGAGGGCTACGCCGCCTTCGACTACAAGAAGGTGTTCCACCACCTCTTCACCTTCATGACGGTGGACCTGTCTGCCTTCTACTTCGACATCCGCAAGGACACGCTCTACTGCGATCCGGCCTCGTCCGTGCGCCGCAAGGCCTCGTTGCAGGTCATCGAGGAACTGTTCACCTGCCTGGTCGTGTGGATGGCGCCGATGCTGCCCTTCACCATGGAGGAAAGCTGGATCGCGCGGCATCCGGGCGCGGACAGCTCGGTGCATCTGCAGCAGTTCCCGGGACTGCCGGCCGACTGGCGTGACGAGGCGCTGGCCGCCAAGTGGGACAAGGTGCGCGAGGTTCGCCGCGTCATCACCGGCGCGCTGGAAATCGAGCGCCGTGAAAAGCGCATCGGTTCGTCGCTGGAAGCCCATCCGGTGGTGCATGTGACCGACGCGGAGCTGATGGCGGCGCTCGCCGGCATCGACATGGCCGATATCTCGATCACCAGCCAGCTGAGCTTGAGCGATGCGGCCGCGCCCGCTGGCGCCTTCACGCTGGACGACGTCAAGGGCGTCGCCGTCGTGCCGGGGCTGGCCGAAGGGCAGAAATGCGCAAGGTCCTGGAAGATCCTGCCGGAGGTCGGCAGCGATGCCACTTATCCGGACGTGACCCTGCGCGATGCGGCAGCCCTGCGCGAGTGGGACGCGGCCAACGGCCGGGCCTGAGGCCTGCGTCCGCAAGGAAACAAGCAATGTCTGAACCGGCACCCCCGAAGGTCAATGGATCCCCCCTTCCCCCGCAGGAAACTGCGGGGCAGGGTTTCCGTGAGAAGTGGCTTTGGGGGCCGGCCAGCCGTTCGATCGCCTGGCTCGCCGGCCTGATCTTCGTTCTCGACCAGGCCAGCAAGCTGTGGCTGCTGTTCGTCTATGACCTGCCGAACCGCGAGCCGATTGACCTCTTGCCATTCCTGCAGCTGGTAACGGTGTGGAACCGTGGGATTTCCTACGGCCTGATGCAGCAGGAGACCGACATCGGCCGCTGGGCGCTGGCAATCTTCACGCTGGTTGCGGCGATTGGCCTGTGGGCCTGGTCGGTCCGCGGGGCGACGCGGGTCGGCGCGATTTCCTTCGGCCTCCTCATTGGCGGGGCGCTCGGCAACGCCGTCGACCGCTTCGCCTATGGCGCGGTCTATGACTTCCTGCATCTCCATTGGGGAGACTTTTCCTGGTACGTCTTCAACGTGGCCGATGCGGCCATCGTTGCCGGCGTCGTCGGTCTCCTGTATGACGGGTTTGCTAGCGGTCCAAATAATGCCTCAAAATCCGGCTTTAAGACGGATTGACTGGGGTGTGACCGCCCGGCGGCCTTCTGGCCTTTCAGCAACACGGGATATGGCGACGTGCGCTTGATGTATATTGAGAGTGTTTCACGGCTTGGCAGCAAGTCCGCGCGTCGCGCCAGCCTTGCCGTTGCGGCTCTGGCCATCGCCCTTGCCGGCTGCGTGACCGACCCGAACGGCCATGAGGAAGGCGTCGACCAGGCCGCCGTGCGCAAGATCATGGAAGGCCTTGGTGCGGTTGATCCCAAGCAGCAGCCGATCGACTACAAGCCCCGCGCGCCGCTCGCCATGCCGGCAAAGCTCACGGAACTGCCGAAGCCGGAGACGGCGACCCCCGAGCAGGCCGCCAACTGGCCGAAGCCGCAGAACCAGGAACTGCAGGATCTCAAGGCACTCTATGCCAAGGGCAACGGCACCGACCTTCTGACGCCGGAGCAGATGCGCGGCATCCAGCTTGGTTCGTCCAAGCCGCGCGACATCGCAGCGGAAAAGCGCGACGAAGAGCTGACCAGCGGCAAGCTGATGACCCCTGCCGAAATGAAGCAGCAGCACGAAGGCGCCGGCCAGATCGACACCTCGAAGCTGTTCGGCCCAGATGGCCAGCCGGTCCGGCGCTATCTCGTCGAACCGCCGGTGGCCTATTCGACGCCGGCCGCCAACGCGCCGCTCAACAAGCCGGCCGACACCCGCGACATCCAGCGCCGCGAAACGCTCGAGATGGAAGGCGCGCAGATCAAGATGAACTGCACCCCCTCCCCAACCGACGACTGCATCCTGCGCCGCTGATCGGGCAACTCTTTGCTCCCTCTGACGGACGCGCAACCTCACTTGCCGCCTGTGGGGGCACCTCTATCTGTCTTGTAGGGAACGTGGACCAGGCTTGACCGGCGGGGCCGAGCGGGTCACCTTGGCGCGGTTTTCCAGGAACCGGAATCGCACGCGTGGCCGAACCGACTGCCCCCTCGAATGTTGCCGAATACTCGGTCTCTGACATCTCGTTTTCCATCAAGCGGACGCTTGAGGAGTCCTTTGGCTATGTGCGGGTGCGGGGCGAGCTGGGGCGGATTTCGCGGCCGGGCTCTGGGCATATCTATCTTGACCTCAAGGATGACCGGTCGGTGCTGGCCGCCGTCATCTGGAAGGGCGCGGTTTCCAAGCTGAAGATCCAGCCCGAGCAAGGGCTTGAGGTGATTGCCACAGGCAAGGTGACGACCTTCCCCGGCCAGTCGAAATACCAGATGGTCATCGATGCGCTGGAGCCGGCAGGCGCCGGGGCGCTGATGGCCCTCCTGGAAGAGCGCAAGCGCAAGCTGGCCGCTGAAGGGCTGTTTGCCGCCGAACGCAAACGGCCGCTGCCGGCGCTGCCGCGCGTGATCGGCGTCGTCACCTCGCCGACCGGTGCCGTGATCCGCGACATCCTGCACCGCCTTGCCGACCGGTTCCCGCTGCATGTGCTGGTCTGGCCCGTGCGCGTGCAGGGCGAGACGAGCGGTGCGGAAGTTGCCAATGGTATTCGCGGCTTCAACGCCCTCATGGACGGTGGAGCGATCCCGCGCCCGGATCTCATCATCGTGGCGCGCGGTGGTGGCAGCCTGGAGGATCTGTGGGGCTTCAACGATGAACAGGTGGTGCGGGCGGCTGCCGAGAGCGCCATTCCACTGATCTCGGCCGTTGGCCATGAAACCGACTGGACCTTGATCGATCTGGCCGCCGACCTGCGCGCGCCGACGCCGACGGGTGCTGCCGAACTGGCCGTGCCGGTGAAGGCGGAGCTGATGGCGGCCGTCGATGACCTGTCGCGCCGGCTCAACTCCGGCCTTGTGCGGCTGGTTGGCGCTCGCCGCACCGAATTGCGCGCGGCTGCGGCAGCCCTTCCTGTGCCGCGCGATCTTCTGGCCTTGCCACGGCAGAGGTTTGACTTTGTCAGCGGCAATCTCGAACGGGCCCTGACGGTCAACACACGGGCGCTGCGCACGCGGCTGGTGCGGGCCGAGACGCTGCTCACGCCGACAACCCTGTCGCGCCGCACGCTGCAGGCGCGCGACAGGCTGACCGGCCTCGGGGAACGCCAGAGCCGGGCGCTGAGTGTTGCCGTTCAGGCTCAGAAGCAGAAACTGACCGCGACTGCCAGCCGCCTGTCGCCCCAGCCTCTGACCCGGCAGATCCGGCTTGGCGCCGAGCGGCTGGACAATCTCTTCTCGCGGTTGACCCGCGCTGCCGCCCAGGCCAACCAGGATCGCCGGCAGCGGCTGGAAGCCCAGGAAAAGCTGCTGAAGTCCCTGTCCTACAAGGATGTCTTGGCGCGCGGCTATGCGCTGGTGCGCGGACCCGATGGCCAGCCCTTGCGCGATCCGGTGGATGCGCCGGCCGGCTCCGAGCTCAGCATCGAGGTGGCCGCCGGCCGCCTCAGCGCCATTGTCAGCGATGGCGGTGACAGGGCACCCGAAGCCACCGCCAGCCCGCGCAAGGCAAGAGCTGTGAGGCCCAAGGCCGAGCCGGGACCGCAAGGCAACCAGGGCTCGCTGTTCTGAAGAGGGTATGTGCGTTCCTTCTTCGTCGCTCCTGCACCTTATCCTTCGTCGCTCCTGCGCAGGCAGGAGCCCAGTAATCGAGGCGGCCGGTTGTAGCGAGCGGGTTTCGATGCTTGCGCTGGTGCGTGGGCACTGCCGCACGATGTCAGCACAGAGACCGGGGGTACTGGGCTCCTGCCTGCGCAGGAACGACGAGGGGTGTGTAGTTTGGCACCCGTTCCCGACACCTTTTCCTTCGTCGCTCCTGCGAAGGCAGGAGCCTAGTAATCGAGGCGGCCGGTTGTAGCGAGCGGGTTTTGATGCTTGCGCTGGTGCGTGAGCACTGCTGCCCCATGTCAGCACAGAGACCGGGGGTACTGGGCTCCTGCCTGCGCAGGAACGACGAAGGTTCTGTGGCCTCTCTGCTCCCCTCCCCCTTGTGGGGAGGGGTTGGGGGTGGGGGGGGCAGCCTTAAAACACGGGAAATCTCACGGGACTTAACCGGGGCACTCCAGACATTCCTGAACCTGACGTTCTCCAGAGCCCCCCACCCCTACCCCCTCCCCACGAGGGGGAGGGGAACTGAGAGGTCGAAAAAAGCTGGCTGCCAGCCTCCTCAGCTCCAACGCGTGGCAAAGTTTTCCGGCAGGAGGACGTTGTGGCGGCCGAGGTCGGCGACGTTGCGTTCGCCGCACAGCGCCATCGTGACGTCCAGCTCCTTGTGGATCACTTCCAGCGCCCGGGTGACGCCGGCCTCGCCCATGGCACCCAGGCCATAGACAAAGGCGCGGCCGATCATCGTGCCCTTGGCGCCGAGGGCCAGCGCCTTCAGCACGTCCTGGCCCGAGCGGATGCCGCTGTCCAGATGCACCTCGATCTTGTCGCCGACGGCATCCATGATCTGCGGCAGCATGCGGATGGAACTCAGCGCGCCGTCGAGCTGGCGGCCGCCGTGGTTCGACACGACGATGGCATCGGCCCCGACATCGAGCGCGCGCCTAGCGTCTTCGGCGTCAAGAATGCCCTTGAGGATGACCGGGCCGTCCCACCAGCTGCGGAATTCGCGGATGCGGTTCCAGTCGAGCGAGGGGTCGAAGGATTCCGCCGTCCAGCTGCCGAGCGACGACGGGTCGGTGACGCCCTTGGCATGGCCGACGATGTTGCCGAAGAAGCGCCGCTTGGTCTGCAGCATTTCAAGGCCCCATGGCACCTTGGTGGCAAGGTTGAGGATCGAGGCCGGGGTCAGCTTCGGAGGGGCGCTGAGGCCGTTCTTCAGGTCCTTGTGCCGCTGGCCCAGCACCTGCAGGTCAACCGTGATGACCAGTGCGGAGCACTTCGCGTCCTTTGCCCGGGCAAAGAGGCGCTTCATGAAGTCATCGTCCTTCAGCGTATAGACCTGGAACCAGAAAGGCTTGCTGGTGTGACTGGCCACATCCTCGATCGAGCAGATCGACATGGTCGACAGGGTGAAGGGCACGCCGAATTTTTCTGCAGCGCGCGCCGCCTTGATCTCGCCGTCTGCCGACTGCATGCCGCACAGGCCAACCGGGGCAAGCGCCACCGGCATGGTGCAGTCCTGGCCGACCATTTTGGACGCGGTGGAGCGGCCGGCCATGTCGACGGCGACGCGCTGGCGCAGGCGGATCTCGTCGAAGTCGGACGAGTTCTCGCGGAACGTCTGCTCGGTCCAGCTGCCGGTTTCCGCGTAGTCGTAGAACATCTTTGGCACGCGGCGCTTGTACAGCCGCTTGAGGTCTTCGATCTCGGTGATGATGGGCATGTGTCTCTGTCCTCCCCGCAATGACCGTTGCCAGTCAGATAGTGTATCTCATGAATGACAGGCCCGGACTCACGACCGGGTCTCCGGCATCCTGTTTCGGTCGGCCTGTGTCCTTGCACGCGTCCGTCGCGGCTTGGGCAGGCTTTCAATTCGCTGGGTCAGGCGCAGGCTGGAGACGGCGGCACGGGCGCTGTCCCGCCCGGCCTCCGCCAGCGCATGGCGCACGAACTCGATATGCGCTTCGGCGGCCGCGCGGGCGCTGACAGCGTCGCCGGCCAGGATGCCGGCAAGGATGCTGCGGTGCTGGGCCAGCAGCGCTTCGCGCGCGCCGGGGTGGCCAAACAGCTTCTGCTGGCTGAAATAGACGCCGGTTTCCAGGAGACGATAGCAGGCACGCAGCGTGTGCAGCAGAACGATGTTGTGCGCCGCCTCGCCGATGGCCTGGTGGAACTCCACGTCGAGCCGGGCTTCGGTGACGCTGTCCCCGGCGGCATAGGCCTCGGCCATGGCCTCGACGATGCGGGCGAGAATATCCTTGTCGGCCTCGGTTGCCCGCTCGGCGGCGCGGGCGGCGGCGAGGCCTTCAATGTCGCGGCGGAAGTCGAGATAGTCCTCGATGGCAGCCGGATGGCGGGCAATCAGCGCGACAACGGGCTCGGAGAACACCGTGCCGATGAGATCGGCGACAAAGGTGCCGCCGCCCTGGCGGCTGACGATCAGGCCCCGGGCCTCGAGCGTCTTCAGCGCATCGCGCAGGATCGGGCGGGAGACATCGACAAGCCCACCAAGCTCGCGTTCCGCCGGCAGGCGATCCCCCGGGCGCAGGATGCCGGCAAGAATCAGACCCTCGATCTGATCCACCACCGCGTCGGCGGTTCGGACATGATTGATCTTCGTGAACATGCGCGGCTCTCCCTCCGCTTAATTGGTCAAAAATTTTGTCCAATTGCAAGAGGTATTGTTCCGACACAGGCGTTCAGAGCCTTCCGCAGCTGGGGCGTGGTGTCGCGGATGCAGAACATCGTGATTTCCTGCATGACAGGCAGGGGGGCGCTGCGTCACCTTGGGGAACCAAGCGAGGGGGCCTGGCAACATGAGCGAAATCTGGGACGCAACCGGCGGCACGCGGCTGCCCGCCTTCGAGCGGCATCCGCTCAGGGCGGCGGTGCTGGGGGAAATGCATGCAAGGCCGTTCCGGCCCGTCAGCTCACCACGGCTGATGCTGCATTATGCCTTCACAGTCGACGCAGCGGCAGCGCGCGAGGACCGGCTGTGGTTTGCCGAGCTGTGTGCTAGCCACGGAGCGAGCAGACCGGGGGAAAGCGACCGCTCGCATGTGCTGCCGATTGCCGGCGGCACGCTGCGCTGGGAACAGCATGCCGAGTTCATCACCTACACGTTTGATGCGGCTCCCATCGGTGAACAGCCCTTCGGCCCTGTTCCGGCCGGACATCCCTTCGGTGCCAGCTTTCGTGCGCCCGGCCCCATGCTTGCGGCCGCCCGGCTGGATGTGATCGAGGCCGGGACACTTGGTTCAGATCCCGTCGATCCGTCTTCGCTCGCACGCTGGTTCGATGCCGCCAGCCTCACAGCGCTGCAATCCGAAGAAGGCCAGGCGGTTGCGGTCACGGATTTCCGTCAGGACGGCGACGGCCTCACCCGCATCCTGCTCATAAATCGCGGCATGGGCGACAGCCAGACCGGGGCGCTGGCGCAGCGGCTGATCGAGGTGGAGACCTATCGCACGCTGGCACTGCTCGGCCTGCCAATGGCGATCAGCCTGTCGCCGGATGTACGCCGGATCGAGGAGGAACTCGTCGCCCTGACCAATCGCATGGCCGGGGCGACCGACCTTGAAGGCAACCGGGATTTGCTGCAGCGCCTGTCGGATCTTGCCGCCGCACTTGAGGCCGGCGCTGCCTCCAGTGCCTATCGTTTCGGAGCGAGCCGCGCCTACCATGATATCGTTCAGGCCCGGCTTGGCACAATCGACGAGGCGCCGGTTGCCGGTTTGCTGGCCACCTCCGCCTTCCTCGCCCGTCGTCTTGCCCCCGCGATGCGCACGATCCAGTCGGTGGAGGAGCGGCAAATCAACCTGTCGCGCAAGCTCGCCCGCGCCACGACCCTCTTGCGCACCCGCATTGATGTCGACATGGAGCGCCAGAACCGGGATCTGCTCGATTCCATGAACCGGCGCGCAAGGATGCAGTTGCGGCTGCAGCAGACCGTCGAAGGCCTGTCGGTTGCCGCCGTCAGCTACTACGTCGTCGGCCTGGTCGGTTACCTTGCAAAGGGCCTGAAGGAAGCTGGCCTGCCCATGCCGGATCCAGGTCTCGTGGCAGGTGGCGCCGTGCCCCTGGTGGTCCTCGCCATCTGGTGGACCGTCCGCCGCATCCGCGCCCACCACGCCGAGCCGGATGACAAGCACTGAACGGGACAGACCAAACAAAAAGGGCGGCCCGAGGGCCGCCCTTTCCGTAACCAAAGCTTATGGTCGGCTTTATGGACTTGCTCGAAGTCCATGCCGCACCCCGTGCCCGCATGGCGGGCACAGGATTCAAGCTGATGGTCGGCTTTATGGACTTCTTAGAAGTCCATGCCGCACCCCGTGCCCGCTTGGCGGGCACAGGACTTAAGCTGATGGTCGGCTTTATGGACTTCTTAGAAGTCCATGCCGCCCATGCCGCCCATGCCGCCGCCCGGCATGGCCGGAGCGTCTTTCTTGGGCAGCTCGGCAACCATGGCGCCGGTGGTGATCAAGAGGCCTGCGACAGAAGCAGCATCCTGCAGCGCGGTACGCACGACCTTGGTCGGGTCGATGATGCCGGCTTCGATCATGTTGACATAGGTCTCGGACTGAGCGTCGAAGCCGTAGGAGACATCGCTGTTTTCCTGGATCTTGCCGACGACGATCGAGCCTTCAACGCCAGCGTTCTCGACGATCTGACGGATCGGGGCTTCGAGAGCGCGCAGGACGATCTTGATGCCGGCCTGGATGTCGGCGTTGTCGGAAGTCAGCTTCTCGACTGCCTGCTTGGAACGCAGCAGAGCCGTGCCGCCGCCCGGGACGATGCCTTCTTCGACGGCCGCGCGGGTCGCGTTCAGGGCGTCGTCAACGCGGTCCTTCTTTTCCTTCACTTCGATCTCGGTCGCACCGCCGACGCGGATGACGGCAACACCGCCAGCCAGCTTGGCAAGACGCTCCTGCAGCTTCTCACGGTCGTAGTCCGAGGTGGTTTCCTCGATCTGCGCCTTGATCTGTGCAACGCGGCCCTGGATGTCGTCCTTGGAACCAGCGCCATCGACGATGGTGGTGTTTTCCTTGGAGATCGAGACCTTCTCGGCCTTGCCGAGCATGTCGAGCGTGACGCTCTCCAGCTTGATGCCGAGGTCTTCGGAGATCACGGTGCCGCCGGTCAGGATGGCGATGTCTTCCAGCATGGCCTTGCGGCGATCGCCGAAGCCCGGTGCCTTGACAGCAGCGATCTTGAGGCCGCCACGCAGCTTGTTGACCACGAGGGTCGCCAGGGCTTCGCCTTCAACGTCTTCTGCGATGATCAGCAGCGGACGGCTGGACTGCACAACGGCTTCCAGGATCGGCAGCATGGCCTGCAGGTTGGAGAGCTTCTTCTCGTGCAGGAGAATGTACGGCTTCTCCAACTCGGCGAGCATCTTCTCTGCGTTGGTGACGAAATACGGCGACAGGTAGCCACGGTCGAACTGCATGCCTTCGACGACTTCGAGTTCGGTCTCGAGCGACTTGGCTTCCTCGACGGTGATGACGCCTTCGTTGCCGACGCGCTGCATGGCTTCGGCAATGTCCTTGCCGACCTGAACGTCGCCGTTGGACGAGATGGTGCCGACCTGGGCCACTTCTTCCGAGGTGGTGATCTTCTTGGAGACTGAGACCAGGTACTTGACGGCTTCAGCAGCAGCCATGTCGATACCGCGCTTCAGGTCCATCGGGTTCATGCCGGCGGCAACAGCCTTGGCACCTTCCTTGACGATGGACTGAGCCAGCACGGTGGCGGTGGTGGTGCCGTCACCGGCGATGTCGTTGGTCTTCGAGGCCACTTCGCGCACCATCTGGGCGCCCATGTTCTCGAACTTGTCTTCGAGCTCGATTTCCTTGGCGACGGACACGCCGTCCTTGGTGATGCGCGGAGCACCGAAGGCCTTGTCGAGCACGACGTTACGGCCCTTCGGGCCGAGGGTCACCTTCACGGCGTTGGCGAGGATATCCACGCCGCGCAGCATCTTTTCACGGGCGTCAGCGCCGAACTTTACGTCCTTAGCAGCCATTTTCACGTCTCACTTTTAATTGGGTTGATGTCAGAAGAATCCGGATGTCCGCCAGAAAATCAGGCGATCACACCCATGATGTCGGATTCCTTCATGATCAGCAGGTCTTCGCCGTTGATCTTGACTTCGGTGCCGGACCACTTGCCGAACAGCACGCGGTCGCCAGCCTTCACGTCAACCGGGATCAGTTCGCCGTTGTCCTTGCGGGCGCCAGCGCCAACGGAGACGACTTCGCCTTCCTGCGGCTTTTCCTTGGCGGTGTCCGGAATGATGATGCCGCCGGCAGTCTTCTCTTCCGAAGTTACGCGACGAACAACGACACGGTCGTGCAGCGGACGAAACGTCATTTGGCTTTTTCCTCTCATGCGGCGTGCCCCCATATGAAGCAGCACGCAATCCACTATGTTGATGGCTCGAGAGAGCACGGGAGATGATCCCGCGTCCTGTTAGCACTCCTCAACAGCGAGTGCCAACGCGACCACGATGTAGGTTCGGTCCCCAGCCTTGTCAATGGATCGGCGAAGCAAAAAATGGCCGCGCAGGGTGCACGGCCATTCTCGTCAGATCAGGGTTAAGGGAACCGGCAGGGATGAAAACCGCCCCTAGAGGCGAACGAAGCCGCGAAGCGTCAGGCCCGGGCCGGACTTGAAGGCCGTGGGCCGATCCATCCCTTCATCGGCGGCCACAAAGACAAACCGGGTGTCGGTGAGGTCATAGATGGCCGGAAGGCTCTTGCCGGCGTCCTCCCCGATGGAATCAACCCAGGTTATGGCCTTTGGCGTAGCGAGCGGGTCCAGCGTGAAGCTACCCTCCAGCAGCGTTGCCCCGTCCGGGATGCCGACATGGAACCGCGTCCCGGTGATCGTGGTGATCGCCTCCGGGGCGCCATGGGTATCGGGCGGATTGACGACGCCGTTTTCCTCAAAGCGCACCTGCCGCCACTGACCTTGCAGCTTGTCCAGGTCCGCCGTCAGGCCATTGCCCGTTCCTGCCGGCCCGCTCACTGCAGCCGCTCGGACCAGGACTGGCGTTTGCGATAGATGGTCGACGGGCTGATCTCCAGCGCGGCAGCAGCCAGGGCGATATTGCCGTCGAAGGCATCGAGGGCATCCTCGATGATCCGCCGTTCCTGCGCCCACAACGGCTCGATGCTGGAATGTGGCCGCAGCGGACGCACCGGGCGATGCCGGTCACGCTGCTCCTCGGCCGGAACCCGGGCGCGGCTGAACGTGTCGCGGATCATCAGTGGCAGCATGTCATAGCCGACCGTCACCGCCTCGTTCATGACCACGATCTGGCGGATGGTGTTTTCCAGCTGGCGCACATTGCCCGGCCAGGCATAGCTCAGCAGACGCGCTTCGGCATCGGCATCAAAGCCGCGGAATGAGCGCCCCTCCTCGGCAGCAAACCGCGCCAGGAACCCGAGTGCCAGCGGCAGGATGTCGTCGCGGCGGTCGCGCAGCGGCGGCACCTGCACCGGCAGCACATGCAGCCGGTAGTAGAGATCCTCGCGCAGCCGCCCGGCGGCAATTTCCGCCAGCGGATCACGGCTGGTGGTGCTGATGACCCGGACATCGACTTCAAGATCGGCACCGGTCGTGTGCGATGGCACCGTGCCTGTCTGCAGAACCCGCAGGAGCCGGCTCTGCAGGGCCGGTTCCATGTCGCAGATCTCGTCGAGATGCAGTGTGCCGCCATCGCAGAAGCTAAGGAGGTCATTGCGACCACTGCGGCTGGTCGTCAGTCCGCCAAACAATTCGGCCTCGAGTTCATCAGCGCCAAGGCTGGCACAATTGATGCTGATGAGACGGGCGGCGCTGCGTCCGGACTGGCCGTGGATCGCTTCGGCGCACAGGGTCTTGCCCGTTCCGGCCTCACCGGTAATGAAGACAGGGGCATCGGAGGGCGCAAGCCGCCGGACCGTCGCGTAAAGCTGGCGCATGGCCTGCGACTGGCTGTTGAAACGGCCAACAGGCTGGGCCATCTCCGGCGTCACGGCGGCCGGCTGATCGCCAGTGCGACGCTGACCGGAGGAATGGAAGCGGCCGCGTTGCATGTCCAACTGCGCGCGCACCTTCTGCGTCAGGGTCTCGAGCGCATAGGGCTTGGCCAGGAAGTCATGCGCGCCGGCCCGCATGGCGTTCAGTGCCCGGGTCATCGACCCTTCTGCACTGACGGCAATGATGACCGCGCTTGGGCAGCGCACGGCAAAGCGAGACAGGGCGTCGTCGCCGCCGATGGTTTCCATGTCCAGCACCAGAACATCGGTCGGTGCACGGGCAAGATCCTCCAGGCACTGGCGTGCATCGGCATAAAGGATGGGCTCGGCGACGGCTCCAGGCAATTTCGCGCAAACCGTGGCCGCGCGCATTGCATCAGCCGTCGTCGCGTCAAGGACACGAACTTGGAGGGACCCATGCAGGTCCGGTATGCTCCCCATGCCCGGGTTACTCCCGTTGTTGTGATGATCCATGCGGCAGGATTGTCGATGT
Organism: Pannonibacter carbonis; assembly: GCF_003012935.1. Lineage (GTDB taxonomy): Bacteria > Pseudomonadota > Alphaproteobacteria > Rhizobiales > Stappiaceae > Pannonibacter > Pannonibacter carbonis. The sequence goes on from NZ_PUDR01000017.1 coordinate 60,088, forward strand.
TTGTGCTCCAACATTCATCGAACACGGTAAACAAAGCGTTGTCGGTCCATCACTTTGCAGGCTGGCCGGCTTTGTCACGACACCTGTCAGGCGGACGTTGCTCGCCGCCCGGCCCTCGCCTTGCATGACAGGGTGAAAACTGGCGAGGCGCAGAGCCTCAGATCCGGCCGATCACCAGCCCGGCGGTAAAAAACACCAGGGCGACCACGCCGACCAGATCGGGACGCTCGGCCAGCAAACGGACCAGTGTCATCGGGCGGGATCTGTCTGTTGTCGCCTGGGTCCGGCCCGCTCCGGGAACAGCAGACGGCATGACAAGCGGCCGGAAGGGCACCGGTTCCTCGCCGCGCCAGACCGGCCCCCTGATGCCAGGGGCTGCGTCCTGCGTCTGCTCCGCAGGCAGATCCTCAACGGGCTGCTGGCTCTTTGGCAGGACGAACTGCGGGGCGTAGGAGCCCTTGGGGATGTCGATGCGGATCGGATCGTCACGCCCGGTGCCGGCGTAATAGTCCTGCAGCCGCTTGCGCAGCCGGGCCGCCTCGACGCGGACGATCGGATCCGTCGTCGGATTGAAATCCGCCCCGCGCCCAAGCGCTTCCGTTGCAATCGTGTAGCCTTTCAGTGTCACGGCCTGGGCAGGCTCCTGTCCCTGCGCGCCAACAGCCGCCTCGACCACATAGCGCAGGAAAGCGCGCAACTGGTCGGCAGAGGCAAACTCGGGGCTGGTAAGGATCTTGTGCAGGGCGAGGCGGACAAGATCGGCCTTGGGCGCCTGCTCTGCTCCCGTGCCTGTTGCCGTAGACGGGCTTTCCTCGTCTGCAGCAGCCGCATCCGTGTCCCGTTCTGCAATATCCCGTCCGGCGGGCCGGGCGTGACTTTCCCCCTGCCGGTAACGGCGCAATCCGCCGCCTGAAATGACCTCCGCTGCCCGGCTGCCATGCACCGTTGCAGCGGGCCTTGTGCCGTCCTGCACACCCGTTTCTTCCATGCCGCCGTCCCCCGTTGTTGCGGTTGAGATCGAGCGGGGTGAAGTCCTCCCCAGAATTCCCCCAACGGAAGGCTAGAACCGGGGCGGCAAAATGAAAAGCAGAAATCGTTAACCTGTGCCATGCTGGACCGCCTGGCCGGAGGGGCAGGACCATGCGTTAACCGGGGACAATAGGCAAAAATTGCCTTGTGCTGCAGCAGGAAGGCTCGGAAGCCGCAGCCCGTTGGGGCAAAATCGTTAACACAATCTTGATTCGGGGCGGGTTCGACAAAACAATATGGGGCGCGGGACAACCCTTCTCATTCTGATCTGCATGGGCGTCATTGCCCTGTCGTCGGCGGCTGTCCTGGTGTTCCAGTTTGGCCGTCCGCCCGGCGAGGCATTGTCCCTGTCGCTCGCGCTTTTGTGCACCATGATCCTGGTGCAGGTTCTGCTCAGCCGCTCGCGTGAACGCGGCGAAGTGGCTGAAGCGGTGGACCGTCTCGAGGACCGTCTCGCCGAAATCGATGACGATGTCACCAATCTCGAGGGGCGTCTGACTGGCGTCGAACACACCGTACCGCGCCGCACCCGCGAAGCCATCGATCCGTTGTTTGCCGAAATCGAAGTGCTCGGCACCCTGGTCAAGCAGATGGCCGAGGCCATGTCCGACATGGAAACCCGGATCGAGGACCAGCAGGCCCTGGCCACCCCGCAGCAGATGGGCGAACTGGCCTATCACCCCAACGCGCCTTACGGCCAGCCGATGCCGCAGCAGGCCCTGCCGCAAGCCGGCTACCAACCGCAGCCCCAGATGTACCAGCAGCCTGCGCCCGGCTACATGCCACAGCCGGCCGGCTATGCACCTGACCCGCATTCGATGATGCAGCACCCCGGTCAGCAGAATTCAGGTCTGCAAAATCCAGGTCTGCCGCATAGCGGTCAGCAGCATTATCAGCCTCACCCGTCGCAGCAGGCTCCCTACCAGAGCCAGCCACAGTCCTATGAGCTTGGCGGCGTTTCGCGGAACGAGCCGGTTCTCGGTGACCTGCCCCCGATGCAGCAGGAGCCGCAGTCGGATCCGGCGATGCGCGAACTGATCCGGGCGGCGCTCAACGCCAACCGGGTTGACCTGTTCCTGCAGCCGATCGTAACCTTGCCGCAGCGCCGGGTGAAGTACTACGAGAGCTTCACTCGCATTCGCGACACCAATGGCGAGATGCTCGAAGCCTCGGTGTTCCTGCCGGAAGCGCTGCGCGCCGGTCTTGTGCCGCGCATCGACAACCTGTTGCTGTTCCGCTCCGTCCAGGTCGTCCGCCGGCTGGCGACGCGCAACCGCGATGTTGCCTTGTTCTGCAACATCTCTTCCCTGTCGCTGGTGGACGAGACATTCTTTCCCGGCTTCCTCGAGTTTGTACGCGCCAACAAAAACTTCGGCGAGCTGCTGATATTCGAGTTCACGCAGGATGATGTCGCCCAGATGGGCGTCGTCGAGATGGAGAGCCTCGCCGCCCTGGCTGAACTCGGGTTCCGCTTCTCGGTTGACCAGATCCATGACCTGAAGATGGACTTCCGGGCTCTGGCGGAGCGCGGCTTCCGCTTTGCCAAGCTGAATGCCGACTATCTGATTGGCCGCCGCCCAACCGATCACGGCCATATTCACCCGGCCGATTTCGGCGATCTCCTCGGCCGCTACGGCATGGAACTGATTGGCGACCATGTCGAGACCGAGTCCCAGGTGCTCGAACTTCTGGATGCCGACCTGAAACTCGCCCAGGGTTTCCTGTTCTCCCCGCCCCGTCCCGTCCGCGCCGAAGTCCTGCAGGGCGCTCCGGCACCCGCGCCGCGCAAGCGCGCCGCAGGTTAAAGCCGGCACGCAAGCGCGTTGCACACCAATGCCGCAGCGAAAGCGCGCCGCAGTTTAAAGCCTCAGCCTCCCTCCCCGCGCCGTCCCGGCCTTGTGCCGGGACCTGGAAGGCAAGGGCCATCCCGACATCAGCGCATAAAAAAAGGCCCGCCAATGAAGGCGGGCCAGGTAATGTCGGCAAGGCAATCGCCGACGGGGCTGCAGGTTTGGTCGCTGCCGGCCGGCTGCGGGGGGAACCGGCCGGCAACATCCGGGAGAAACAGGGGTTACACGGCAAGACGTGCCGGCGAGGACAGCGGGGCACGGGTGGCGGCCGCCTCGGAGAGGTCGATGATCACGGCGGACGGGAGATCCGCCTGCGGTTCCAGCTGGCCGAACCGGTTGGTAGACCGGCTGTCGACGAGGGCAGCTGATGGATCCGCGAAAAGCGGTGTTCCCATCGCTGCTCGAACATCCCCCCGGGTGAGACCGATGTCGCGCAGTTGCTCATCGGTCCAGGTGGTGAGTTCAGCAACCTGACGGCGATTGCGGAATGCACGCCACACCTTCGCGACAGATCCGGAGAGCCGGCTGATCAGCGGGGCAAGGGCAAGGGCGTACATGACACAAATCTCCTTCGTTTTCGGAAAACGCTTTTCCGAACAAACAGTTCATCATCTTTGGAACCGGCAGCGGCTGGGAGTCCGTTGCCGATGTCGCGACAATGCCGATCTTGAATGAATTGATCCAACGAATGTTTCTTATGGGTTCGATCATGATTTGTGATAATCTGAGGGGGAACACTTATACCCTCGCGTCATCAGCGGCTTGCCGGTCGCCTTGGCGTTCGGGGCCCGGGAGAGATGAATGCTGGACCTGGATCAGCTGCGGACCTTTGTCGCCATCGCCGAATATGGCAGTTTCACCCGCGCCGCCGAGGTCGTGCACAAGACCCAGTCCGCAGTCTCGATGCAGATGCGGCGGCTGGAAGAGCGGATCGGCCGGCCGATCTTTGTCCGCGAAGGGCGTATGTCGCGCCTGACCGAGGATGGCGAGAAGCTGCTGCACTATGCCCGCCGCCTCGTGCAACTGAATGACGAAACCCTCGCCGTCTTCGACGAGACCGAGGTCCAGGGTTGCGTCCGGCTTGGCACGCCGGATGACTATGCGGACCGGTTCCTGCCCGAGATCCTTGCCCGGTTCTCGCGCTCCAATCCCAAGGCGGAAGTCAGCGTGGTCTGCGCCCCGACCTCGAACCTGATCGATCTGGTCTCGGCGAATGAGCTCGATGTGGCGATCATCACCCACGTCGAAAAGCCCGACCGGCCGCAGCGGGACGAGGTCATCCGGCGCGAGCCGCTGCTCTGGGTCGTCTCCGCGCGACACGCGGTCGAGAACGAGGACGTGCTGCCGCTGGCGCTTGGCCGGGGCACCTGCAACTGGCGCCGCGCCGCACTGTCAGCTCTCACCTCGGTGCAGCGGGAGCATCGGCTGCTGTACTCAAGCTGGAACTCGACTGCGGTCGGCGCCGCAGTGCTGGCCGGTCTTGCGGTGTCCGTGCTGCCGGAATCTGCCTTGCGCCCCGGCATGAGGGTGCTGAGCGAGGCCGACGGGTTCCCCAAGCTGCCCGAATGCGAGATCGCGGTCATGCGGTCCTGGCATCAGCGCTCGCGGGTCACCGAGGCCCTGGTCGAGCACATCATTTCCTCGCTCGACAATCTGTCTGTGCCCCTTGCCGCAGAGTAATATGGCGCCACCCGCGCCGTTGTCTTTTTTCCGGAGATGCCAACCATGCGCCTGTTCATCGGCAACAAGAACTATTCCTCCTGGTCGCTGCGGCCCTGGCTGCTGCTGCGGGAACTCGGCATTCCCTTCGAGGAACAGCTCGTGCCTTTCGGCAGCGATGCCTGGAAGAGCGTGACCGACCTCTCGCCGACCGGCAAGGTTCCCTGCCTGGTCGATGGCGAGATCATCGTCTGGGATTCGCTTGCCATCAGCGAGTATCTGGCCGAGAGCTATCCGGCGGTCTGGCCGGACGACCGCGAGGCGCGCGCCTTTGCCCGCTCGATCGCCGCGGAAATGCATTCCGGCTTCCAGGCCCTTCGCTCCATGTGCAGCATGAACTGCGACCTGAAGGTGCAGCTGAATGAGGTCAGCCCGGCGGTGGCGCGGGACTGGGCCCGGATCGATGTAATCTGGCAGGATGGGCTTTCGCGCTTTGGCGGTCCGTTCCTGGCCGGTGACCGCTTCACCGCCGCCGACGCCTTCTATGCGCCCGTGGTCTTCCGCGCCCGCACCTATTCGCCCAGCCTTTCGTCTGCCGCCAGCGGCTATGTCGCCACCATGCTGGCCTTGGCCGGCATGACATCCTGGTTCGAGGCAGCGCTTGCCGAACCCTGGCGCGATGCACCGCACGAAGACGAAGTCCGCGCCGCCGGTACAATCCTGGAAGACCTGCGCAAGGCGTGATCCGGACCGCTCCGACAGGACGCGTCCCGGACCGGTCCGGGACGCGTCTGTTACTTATTTCGCCTTCAGCATCATGATGTTGCCGGCAAGAACCAGCCCCAGGCCGATCAGCGCGGCCGGGGTCCAGTGGTAATTCTCCACCACCGTCGAAACCGTCAGGGCCACGACCGGAAAGATCACGGTCGAATAGCCCGCCCGCGCCGACCCGATGCGGCCGAGCAGGGTCAGGTAGGAGGCAAAGGCCACCACCGAGGCGATCACAGCCAGATAGACCAGGCTGCCAAGATAGACCGGCGTCAGCGGGACGGCGAAGCTGTCACCGCGCAGGAGGCAGAACAGCCCGAGGAAACAGGCGCCATAGATCATGCCCCAGGTCGTTGCCGGCCGCACGGCGATCCCGGACTTCTGGTTCGAGGCTGACACCATGTTGCCCATGCAGAAGGACAGCGTTCCGGCAATGCAGAGACCCAGCCCCTTGACGGCATCGACATTCAGTTCCGCCCCGACAATCTGCGGCCAGAACATCAGCGCAATGCCGGAAAACCCGGTCAGCCCGGCCAGCAACATGACCAGCTTCGGACGCTGCGCGAACAGCAGGAAGCCGAGGATCAGGTTGAACACCGACGCCAGCGAAAACACCACCGCCAGCAGGCCAGAGGGCAGGTACTGCGCGCCGTAATAGAACAGGGTGAAGTTGGTCGAGAAGATGAACGCCCCAAGTCCGGCAAAGCGCAGATGCGCCTTCAGCGGAAAGGCCAGAAGCCGGTCCCGGGCGGCAAGGCTCCAGGCCAGCATGACGAGGGCCGCCAGGACGAAGCGCCAGAACACCGACACCTCCGGCACCACGCCCGCCACCTGCCCCTTCATGGCGATCCAGCTGAAGCCCCAGGCGAAAATCGTCATGCCGTAAAGGCCAAGATCGGTCGAGGTCAGGCGCGCCGCGCCCAGATGGGCGGTCGGGGCGGGCATTGGGGTCGTCAGGGACATGAATTCTCCCGAAAGGGCATGAGTTTGTCAGCGTGCCCGCACAATCCTCCGCGCACCAGCCAAACACAAATGAGAGTTCGTGAACTCATCCATTCATAACGCTGAAGCATCCTGGGCGGACGGATGCCAGATCGGCTGATAGCCGGCACCAAGCGCGGCCCGCGACAGGGATGGCGTTAGGACATGGAAAGGAAGCCCCGCAGGCATGATCCCGGCTGCGGCATAGCCGGCCGGCGTCCAACGCAACAAGCCTTTGTTGTACAAGGCAAAAAACTCGCCGTCCCGGCTGAAGACCGTCCCGTCCGGACAGCCGGAAAGATCAGTCATCCGCTCTCCGGACCAACCACGGCCACGCTCCGGTGCCAACAGCCGATCCATCTCGTCTGCGCCCGGACTGCATTTGAAATCAAGGGCTTCCGCTATCGCTCCGGCGTACGCCCGCGCCGCATCACGGCGGCATTCGAAACAGGGCCGATGCCCTGCAGCAAGCGCTGTCACCTCGTCCAGAAAGAACAACTCGGTATAGCCCTGCCCCATTACCTGCCGCTGACGGCCCTTGAAGGACAACACGCAGCAGATCCAGCGCCGGCTGGCTTGTTCTCGAATAATCTCTTTTGTTCCAACATCATGGATGCGGCCGCCACGATTGCCCATGACGGTACCGCGTGCCGCCTCGGCAACAATCCGGCCATCCGGCCACACGCGATTGCAATAGCTCATCCATCCGTTCCCTGTTGACGAGACACAGGATATTGCCGATTGAAAGTCCAGACCACACGGAAGCGGAGCCTAGCCGTCATGCGCGTTCTTGCCATCGAGAACTATCAGGACACCCCTTATGGCAACGTCGGCCGCGCGCTGGAGATGGCAGGGGTCGAGGTGGTCAAGGTCCGCGCCTTCGAGGGCGAATCCGTGCCCGCATCCGTTGACGGCTATGCCGGACTGGTCGTGTTCGGCGGCGGGCAAAACGCTCTCGACGATGAGGGTTCTCCTTTCCTGCCAAGGGTTTGCGACCTTATTCGTGGTTTCCACCAGGCCGAACGCCCGGTCATGGGCATCTGCCTTGGCTCGCAGCTGATCGCCCGAACCTTTGGCGGCCGCAACATCATCGGCCGGCCAATCGAGTTCGGCTGGCATGACGTAACCCCGACCGACGCCGGCCGCGCGGACCCGGTGTTTTCAGCCCTTGGCGATGGCGCGCCGCTGTTTCACTGGCACAACGACACTTTTGATCTGCCGCCCGAAGCGGTGCATCTGGCGACCAGCCGGCAGACGGTCAACCAGGGCTTCCGGCTGGGCCGAAGCACCTATGCCTTCCAGTTCCACTTCGAAGCTGCCCTGCCCGAAGTGCTTGACTGGTCAGAGACTTTTGCAGACATGATCGCCTCAGACACTCCGGATTGGCCGGAGCGGTTGCCCACTGAAGCCGAGCGCCATGCTGCACGCGCTGATGCAACCGGCAAGGCGCTGGCCGAAGCCTGGACCCGTTTGCTCGGCGCCTGATCCGGCGCATCCTCCCTTTGGAGGGCAGGTTCCCGCGTGCCACCCCCTGCCCTTTCGCCGAAGCTCGCGCCATATTGCGCAGCAACAGCCAGAGGACCGGCACCGGAGGCATCATGCATTTCGACCTGACCGAAGAACAGCAGCTCATCGCCGACACGGCCCGCAAACTGGCGGAAGACAGGATCGCGCCGCTGGCCGAAACGCTGGACCGGGGCGAAGGCCGCGCGGAGTTTCTCAGCAATCTCAGTCTTCTGGCCGAGAACGGCTTCATGGGGCTCAACGTCCGCGCCGAGTATGGCGGCACGGAAGCGGGCACGGTTGCCTTTGCGCTTGCCATCGAGGCGCTGGCCCGCGCTTGCGCCTCGACCGCCGTCACCTGTTCTGTCAGCAACATGGTCGGCGAGGTCATCCAGGCCGTTGGCAGCGACGCCCAGCGCGCCGCCTACCTGCCCAAGCTCTGCGACGGCACCTATCCTGCCGGCGGCTTCTGCCTGACGGAGGCCGGCGCCGGATCGGATCCGGCCGGCATGCGGACGCGGGCGGTGAAGGACGGCGACAGCTATGTCCTGAACGGGGCTAAACTCTACATCACCTCGGCCGAATATGCCGGCGTCTTCGTGGTCTGGGCGGTGACAGATCCGCAAGCCCCTAAGGGCAAGGGCATTTCCTGTTTCCTCGTGGAAGCCGGAACGCCCGGGCTCGTCATCGGCAAGGCCGAGAAGAAGATGGGCCAGACCGGCTCGGCCACCAACGAGGTGCTGTTCCAGGACTGCCGCGTCCCGGCCAGTGCCCTGATGGGCCTTGAAAACGGCGGCTTCCGCACGGCCGTCGGCGAACTGGCGGGCGGGCGGATTGGCGTTGCGTCCCTGGCTCTCGGCATTGCCCGCGCTGCGATGGATGCGGCCAAGGCCTATGCCCGCGAACGGCAGCAGTTCGGCCAGTCACTGGCCGACATGCAGGGCATCCAGTGGATGATTGCCGACCGCGAAACCGAGCTGGAGGCGGCGCGTCTCCTGATCCTTCAGGCCGCCTGGGCCAAGGACCAGGGCCGGCCCTTCGGCAAGGAGGCTTCCATGGCCAAGCTCTTTGCCTCGGAAGCCGCCCAGAAGGCGACCTATACGGCGTTGCAGATCCACGGTGGCGCAGGTTACATCAAGGACTATCCGCTCGAACGCCACGCCCGTGACGCGCGCATCACCACGATCTACGAAGGCACCAGCGAGATCCAGCGGTTGATCATCGCCCGCGAGGTGCTGAAATCAATCTGACACAGGACTGCGTCATAGAGCGTTCCTGTTCCAATGCGAGCGCGACCTCCATGACCTTTCCCGCTCTGACGGGCACACCTGTGCTTGAAACCGAACGCCTGATCCTGCGGGCATTCATCGCGGCTGACCTGCCGGCGTTCCGCGCTTATGCGACGTCGTCCGACCGCACCCGCTACACCGGCGGCCCCAAGCCCGAATATGCAGTTCAGGAGAAGTTCGCCTCCATGATCGGTCATTGGTGCCTGCGGGGCTTCGGGCGGTTTGCGATCACCTGCCGGGAAACAGGCCGCGCGATGGGTCATGTCGGTCCTTTTCAGCTCACCGACCTGGCCGGCCCGGAACTGACCTGGACCCTGTGGAGCGATGAGTTTGAAGGGCGCGGCTTTGCCCTTGAAGCCGCAAGACGGGTCAATGTCTGGTTGGCGGAGGACCTCGGTTGGCGGCATGCCCACTGCGAAATCGACGCGGACAACACGCCCTCCCGCCGACTTGCCGAGAAGCTCGGCGGCGAACTGGATGGGACGGCTGCACCGGGGTGGATGGCCAATGGTGTGACGTACAGGTTTGATCTTGCTTCGGTCGAGGCCTGAGACTTCGGCGTCCGGACTGCTCGTACCTCAGACAATATGCTTCGGCGCGTGGCGCCCGGGATCAGACTGCTGACACGTCCTCAGCCATTTGCTGTTCTCTCCGCGTCACCCCGGCCAAGCGCAGCGCGAGCCGGGGCCTACTCGCTTCCAGAGCAGAGATGGCGGGCATTGCAGTGTGCGGGCATACGTTCAGCTGGCGCGGCGCCCCTGTGGCGCACCTTGATCATCTCTTCCGCTCTGCGAGCGAGTAGGCCCCGGGTCTCCGCTGCGCTGCGCCCGGGGTGACACAAGCAGCCACATCAACAAAAAGCCCCGGTGCTTGCGCACCGGGGCTGAATGTCGTGATCGATCAGCGGTTGCTGATGTAATCAGGCGGCCTTGATGTCCTTGATGGACTTCTCGACAGCTTCCTTGACCGGCGAGGTCACGTCGGAGGTCAGCTTGGTAGCGAACTCCTGCATGTCCTTGGCCTGGGTGCTCAGGGCGTCGAACTGCTGACGGGCAAAGGTCGACTGCAGTTCGATGGCTTCAGCGACGGTCTTGACGCTCATCAGGTCCTTGAAGAACGAGAAGGTGGCGTCAGTGTTCACCTTGGCAGCGTCAAGCGCCTTCATGTTGAACTCGACAACGCCCTGACGCGAGGTCTCGAAGGTGTCTTCGAGAAGGTCGGTTGCTTCTTCGGCTGCGGTCTTGACCTTGGCATAGGCATCACGAGCCTGCTCGATGCCTTTTTCGGTCATTTCACGAACCATTGCGGGAACTTCGATCTTCGGCATGGAAAAAGCCTCAAATTCAGAGAAAGGGGAAGCGGCGGTTGCCGGCTTGGTGGTCTTGGTGGCGCGCGGCTTCGGCGCGGCCTTCGGTGCCGGAACTTCCGGCAAAATCTCAACGCTCATGTGTCATCTCCTGCTGGGGCCAGAGCCGATCACGTGGCAATCGTCCGGCTGGGGGACGTGGGCAGCGTTGCCGCCCGTCCCTCCGTCATTCGCAGGGTTAATATAGGGAGGATTATATTGCATTGCAACATTATTTTGCAGTGCACAATATACGGAAACGAGATTCCGTCCCGTGCAGCATGATGCAGCCGGATATAACATTTAATATCAATGATATGGCTCACGCAGCCTCGAACCGGACATCGCTCGGCTCAAGACCCGCTGCCTGATGGCGCGGACCGGACCATCGAAAAGACCCGTCCGCGCCCTGAGTGTGATCAACAGCCCATGCCAAGGCGGGCAAGGAAGCGTGTCAATGAGCCGGAGGCGTCAGTCCTTGGCAGCGCGGGCCGCATCCTGCGCGGTGCGGGTGGCGGCATCACCAATATCACGCGCCTGCTCGCCAAGCTGCTCCATCTGGCGCCGCAGGTACTCCTGCTGCAGCTTCATCATTTCTTCCATGTCCTTGGCCCGCACCATCTGCTGGGCGAAGCGGAAGGCCGCGTCGACATGTTCCTCGGCATAGCCGAAGGCCTTGCGGTTGATGTCCGCCGTTCCCGACTGAACGGCAGAGGTGGAGCCTTCCACGTTGGCTACGGCCTTCTGGGTAACCGTCATGAAATCATCAAATGCCTTGCGGGCCTGATCGACGCTCTTTTCCGCAAAATCGCGCATCTGCTCAGGAATTTCGAACCCGTTCTTGTCCGCAGCCATTTCACCACTCCCCGTTCTTGTTACCCCGGCGGGGCCGACACGCGAGAGAACCCCGCGAACCGCCTGCGCCCACAGACAACAGCTTCCACGCATGGGATGACCGGCCCATGACAGCCGGACCTCCCTGCACGTGTCAGTTGCCTTGGCAAAATTGGTAGCATGGGGCCTGGCGTCCGGCAATTGGCGCCCGGCAGTCAGAGCAAGGCAGCCTCCCGCTGCGGCAGCCTGCCGACGGCAAAAAGACCGCTGCGAACAGCGGGAACAAACGCCAGATGAATAGAAAAAACCCTTTCAGATTAACCACAAGGCAAGGCGTCATCTGGCAAGGCAGCCCCAGTCATGGACGCCTTCGGGCTTTGACGGTATTAACTTGATGTTTACCGGATTGACCGTCGCCAAAGACGGATACGCTCAGTTCGGTCGATTGTCCCGCCAGACACCGCGTCAGACCGGTGCGGGGGGCGCATGGCAGTTTTTTGCGGTACGGCAGAGGGAACCCGATGGACCAGAACCTGACGACTTTCCTGGCGCTCAGCGCCCATGCCGACCTCGCGCCGTTGATTGCAGCGGACCGGCCGGCGTGGCTGTGGGCGGCCGGCGGTGATCGTGTCCTTTGGGCCAATGCAGCCGGTGCCGCCTTCTTCGATGCCGCTTCACCGCAGGCCCTCGCCAGCCTGTCGGGTCTCGACCGGGCGCAGGCACGACCGCATCTTGCCCGCATCGCGACGACCGGCCCGACAGACCGACCCAGTCTCGAACGCCTGCGCTTCTACAAGGGGCTGAAGGTGGTGTTGTTCACCTGCCAGTGCCGCCGGCTGGTGCTGGGCACCGGGGAGACCGCCGCGTTGATCATTGCTGCAGATGGTCCGATCCGGACGGCCCGGCCAGAAGCCGACTTCCTGGCGCTGGTGGCCGCAGGCGCTTCGGGCATGACCCTGGCGCTGGCCGATGCTGAAGGCGCTCTGGTCGCGCGCGAGGGCGATGACGCTGCCGCCTTGCCGCACCGGATTGCGCCCGAAGAGGACATGGTCCTGCTTGCCGGCACCGCGCATCACCTGATCCGCTTGCCTCTGGGGGCGGACTATTGCCTGATGCTGGTTGATGGGGAGCCTGCCGACGACGACAGCAATGACGACCCGGCCCAAGTCGCGCTGCCCGGCGTGACATCGGATGCGCCAGCAGCAGTAGCGCCAGCGCCTAAGCCAAAAGACAACGTCAAGACGGACACGATCATCTTGGCGGAGCCGGCCGCAGAGCAGCCCGTCACGGAGGGGCCGGATCTGCAAACGTCGGCGCCCGCCGACGCGGTCGATACCGCCGTACCAGTTGATGCGGCAACTGTTGCCGTGCCGATTGCGGCCTTGCCGGAGGATACAATCCCGGCCGCCTCCCTGCCGGAGCCTGTTGCAGCTGCACTCGGAGACATGCCTGAAAGTCCGGTGGATATGGGCGAGGCGGGCAGCTTTGCCCAGCGTGGCCGCCCCGTGCGTTTTGCGTGGAAGATGGACGTGGATCAGCGCTTCACCTTCCTGTCGCCGGAATTTGCCGATGTGCTCGGCAGCAAGGCCGCTGACATTGTTGGCTCGACCTGGACCGAAGTCGCAGATCGCTTCGGCCTCGATCCGCGTGGAACCATTGCCAAGGCGTTGTCGCGCCGCGACACCTGGAGCGGCAAGACCGTGGACTGGCCCGTGCCAGGCTCCGGTGTCCGCATTCCCGTGGACATGGCCGCATTGCCGGCCTTTGACCGTCGCCGGGTGTTCGAGGGCTACCGCGGTTTCGGCGTGCTGCGCCCCAGCGATGCGACGGAAGACGCGGACCTTTTGACGGGCGCGCCATCCGACGCGCCGATGACGGACATTTTAGCCCGGGACGCCGAGACAGCGCCCCTCGACACTCTGACCGTCAGTCCCGCCACAAGTCCGTCCGATCCCATCTCCGATGCCGGTGTGTCCCTGGCAGAGAAATCCGCCGTGACAGCAGCAGCCGTTGTTGCCGATCCGGAGACGACCCTGTCTCCGGTCACTCTCCTGCCGGAAGAAACCGTGCCTGCCGACCTTTCAGCAGTTACCGACCTCCCGGAGCCGGCCGACACGACGCAGAGGTCCAACGGGTTCCCGGCACTGGGGGAAATCGCAGCGGGTGTTGCAGACGAGCGTGCGGCACCGTCCCCTGTCGCGGCAGCCGAGATCGACGCTGCTGCAGACGCGCGCCTGGATGTGTCCGGTCCGGAAGCGGCCGCCGCGCAGCCCCCGTCCCAGCAGGCGTCCCTGCCGGATGACCAAGACACAAGCGCCCCGACCGCCGCCGATGCGCTGCCCGCAACGGTGGCAAGCGAGGTGGATGATCTCAGGGCCAGCTCGACACTGAAGCAATCCGGGTCAACCGACCTGTTTGATACCACGGCCCGCGAAGGGACTGCAGACCTTGTCGGGATTGCCGGCGACAAGCCGCTGCCGCCGAAAGAAATCGAGAAGGCCGTGCGGACCCTGGCGCGCGAGTTCGACGCGGCTCTGGAGCGCCGGGCAGCCCGCCAGGCGGCAGACAGCGCGCCAGCGCGAACCTATCGCCAGCCGACGACCGAAACCGTAACCTCGTCCTCCTCCGCAGGCCTCGATGCCGTAGCACCTGCCGTCCCGCAGGAGCCGCCGAGCGCCTCATCCATGCCGGAGCTTCCGGCACCCGCAGTTTCCGGGCCGACCCCGGCCGAGGCCTTCGTGTCTGCACTGGTGGCGGACGAGACGAAACCAGAACTATCCCAGCCAGCGGACGCAAGTTTCGTCGAAGTGCTTGCCGCGGCCGGATCCTCGACATCCGCAACCACGGAACCTCAGCAAGAGGCTGAACTTCCGGCACCAGCATCCATGCTGGCGGAAGATGCTGAACCTGCGACCGCAGACGATGCGTTCATCCCCGAACCGGCGCCTGTGACCACGGCTGAGGCTGATACCGCAACTGGTTCTGGCATCGAGCCGCACGACGGGTCTGGCGCGACCGAAACCACATCCGGGGACCCACACGGCGAAGCCTCCACCGAGCGGCAAGCGCCACGCGCGACCGGCGACACGCCGGCGAACCCGGCAGATGCCCAGCCCGAACCTGCGGCCGGGCCGGATCGCGTGGACAATCGGGTGGTGCCGTTCACGGCCCCCGGCGGCACACGCCTGCCGCGCATGGTACCGGTCGACACCTCGCGCCTGAGCAAGCCGGAGCGGGCTGCCTTCCGCAAGATCGCGGAAGCCCTGGGTGCACGGCTGGAGGGGGATTTCGAGGAGGAGGAGGAGGAAGAGACCCAGGCCGATGTACCGGCCGCCGCCCCTGCGGCCGCAGATGCCACACCTCAGCGCCCGGTTGCCCCGCCGGCAGAACCGATCGACCCGCGCCTGCTCGACCGTCTGCCGATCGGCATCGGCATCGTGCGCGACCGCGAGGTGCTCTATGCCAACGAGACACTGCTCTCCCTGCTCGGCTATCCGCATATCGAGGCGCTGGAGGAAGCAGGCGGCTTCGAGGCGATCTTCGTTGATCCGGAGCACATGCCCGGCGACCGGCTTGAAGGCACTGTCGACGAGGCCATGCTGCTGCGCCGCGCCAATGGCCGCCTGTCACCCGTAGATGCCCGCATGCACACCGTGCCGTGGAACGGCGGGCGCGGCCTGATGGTCTCCATCGTGGAACGCCCTGTCGCAGCCCAGCCGGCCGCACCGCAGCCGGCTGCCAACACAGCCGACATGGAACTTGGCCTGTCGCTGGCGCGCGAGCAGATCAGCGAGATGGACACGATCCTGGAGACCGCCACGGACGGCGTGCTGCTGCTCGACCGGTTCGGCACGATCCTCAAGGCCAATGGCTCGGCGGAGGCTTTGTTCGGCGCCGCCCGGTCCGATCTCGTCGGCGCGCCGCTGACAGAGTTCCTGGCCCAGGAGAGCCATCGCTCGGCGATGGACTACCTTGACGGTCTCGCCCGCAACGGCGTTGCCAGCGTCCTCAACGATGGCCGCGAGGTGATCGGCCAGGTGTCGTCCGGCGGACTGATCCCGCTGTTCATGACCATCGGCCGTCTTGGCTCCGGCGAGGGGCTGAAGTTCTGCGCCGTGCTGCGCGACATCACCCAGTGGAAGGCGGCGGAAGAGGAGCTGACCAAGGCCAAGCGGCAGGCGGAGAACGCCAGTTCGCAGAAGTCCGATTTCCTCGCCAAGATCAGCCACGAGATCCGCACGCCGCTCAACGCCATCATTGGCTTCTCGGAAGTGATGATCGAGGAGCGCTTCGGCGCCATCGGCAACGAGCGCTACAAGGAATATCTCAAGGACATCCGCACCTCCGGCTCACACATCATGAGCCTGATCAACGACTTGCTCGACTTGTCGAAGATCGAGGCGGGCAAGATGGACCTGACCTTCGAGGCCGTGTCAGCCAATGACATCGTGCGCGAATGCGTGGCCTTGATGCAGCCCCAGGCCAACCGTGAGCGGGTGATCATCCGCGCCAGCCTGCCCGGCACCGTGCCCAATGTGGTGGCGGACCTGCGCTCGCTGCGCCAGATCGTGCTGAACCTCCTGTCCAACGCGATCAAGTTCAACAAGTCGGGCGGTCAGGTGATCGTCTCAACGGCGCTGGAGCCCTCGGGCGAGGTGGTGCTGCGGGTGCGTGACACGGGCACGGGCATGAATTCCAAGGATCTGGCGGCAGCGCTCGAACCCTTCCGCCAGGTCCACACCGCCCGCCATGGCGGCGGCACCGGCCTCGGCCTGCCGCTGACCAAGGCGCTGGTGGAAGCCAACCGCGCCGGCTTCAAGATCGACAGTGTGCCGGACCAGGGCACATTGGTGGAGATCACCTTCCCGCCGCAGCGCGTGCTGGCGGAATGAGGATCTGGCTCGATAGACCGGGCCGGCAACCACGCCAGCCCGGTCTATGCCCTTGAACTCATTCGCCTGTTGATCTTTTTGTGGGCGGCGTCAATTGGCGCTTGAGATCGCAGACTGCCTCGGATAGATACCCCCTTGCAAAGGGAACGACTGCAAAGTATGTTCCGCGCCACTTCGCAAGGCCTCAGCTGCCTTGCCGCCCCGTGCAGACGTAGCTCAGTTGGTTAGAGCGTCGGATTGTGGCTCCGAAGGTCGGTGGTTCGAATCCACCCGTCTGTACCATCTCCTAAAGTGGCCGTTTGATTTCAATATCTTATTGTTATGAAACGCAAATCAGCTCCCCTTGATACAGAAGTCTGCTACAAAGGGAAGCTGACGAAAGTGCCCGGTCACACGAATCTCTATCGGCGGGAAGCGACCTATTATTTCCGCCGCGCCGTACCTAAAGCGCTCAAAGGAACCTTGGGCCGGACAGAAATTCTCTGCTCCCTTCGCACCAAGGATTTCACTGAAGCGAAGTCGCTCTGCATCGCAAAGGCCCTTGAGGTTGACCGCGAATTCGCACTCGCTAGGGCTCCCCAAAGCAAGAATGCACTCACTCCAGCCCTCAATGCGCTGACGAAGGAACAAGAGGACGCACTCCACGCCGCCTATCACGCCCATCTTCTTGAGGACGACGATCAGGCACGGCTGGACGGCTTCTTTGATCCCGAAGACGGGACAATCCCTGACTGGAACGGCCAAACGTTCGAAGAGTACGGCAACTCAATTCAAGAGTTCGAAGAAGGTACCCGCAAAGAACGAGCAGCCGGAAAACGCAGCACGTTTTGGAAGTCCGAAGCGCATGAAGTTGCGTCGTGGGATGGGATTGACTTAAAGCTTGTGCCGGAGAGCCTTGCAGAAAAGCAAGCTATCAAAGCCCTTCAAGGTGCGGCAATCGTTGCCAGCGCCGACATGCAGCGGCGAAACCAAGGCGACATCATCCCCACGCCTGAGGTGATCTTTGCGACACCTGAAATCCAACCACTAGGACGCCTCCTGTCCACCCTGAAAGATGAATGGGTTGCAGAGCATATGCGGGGAGTGAGCTACTCCCCGACTCTTGGACAGATTTCCGGATGATTTAAGCTACTGCCTGCACCTGCTGATCGGTTTGGGTTGCGTTGAAGTAGACCACGGCGGGTGGTTGTCCGCCATGGGCAGTATGCGGGCG
>NZ_PUDR01000018.1 GCF_003012935.1 Pannonibacter carbonis
ACGGCCTCCAGCGCCACGCGGGCCTTGAACCCAGCATCATGGTTCCTGCGTTTCTTCATGTCCTGATCTCCTCGTTCTTGGAGACCAGCAGACGTCAGATCGTAGCTTCCGTCACTGTCCGATTTTCTGGGGGTAGCTTACCCTGCCCCCAAGGCGGATCCTTACCGTTGAGCCTGTATCAAGGCTTTCTGGCCAGACGCATGCAGGCCGGGAGTTAGACAGGCCCGGACGCAGGCAGGCCGTACGCAGGCAGGCCATACGCAGGCAGGTCAGGACGCAGGCAGGCAAATCTGCGCTTGCGATGCGGGCGCACATGCTCCGCCAACACCACCAAACCATAAATCTTGAGAACGCCGCTGATATATTGGCGATCGGGCATAGCTCTGCATCCGCCTTACAGGCGTCGAAGACGTTTGCGTCAGAGCACAAGCAGAACGTCCAACGGTTTCATGTTGGCAGCGCCAGAACGCCCTCGAACTTCTGCCGGTTGAAATGACACCAATTGAAAACAGCATGACGGCTTCGAGAAAGTCAAGAATAGCGGCCATTTGAACATGAAACCATACTGCCGCCTCGATCATGACAGATCACCGACACAATCGGACAGTAGTACCATCCAATGTTGCGTCGCGGGTTGACCTCGTCATCTGAGGCGCTAGGATGAGCTGAATTCGAATTCACCTTTGATACGCTGAACTGTCATTTTTGAAGAAGGAATTGACTATGACGATTGCATCCCGTCTCTCCCCTTTCCCAAAACTGCAGTCGCAGTCAGGCGCCTCACGCAGTCTGAGCCTGGCCCTTAGCCGGAGCCTGCTCATCACCACCGCGCTGCTGCTTGTCCCGCCTGGCATTGCAACGGCAGAGGAGGCGCAGAAGCCGGCGAGTATCAGTGAGTTGCGCCAGATTGTCCGCGACGGCGGCGCAGATGACGCGATCCAGTCCGCACTGGCGCAGATCAAGGCCCGAGCCGAGGCCGGCGACAAGGATGCGCTTCATGCGATGGGCGACTTCTATTCACGCGGCAACGCCGTGCCGCAGGACCCGAAGTCGGCAATCGAGTTCCTGACAAAGGCAGTGGAAGCCGGCAACGTCTGGAGCAACGTCCGTCTCGGTGAGATCCACCGTGACGGCATCGGCGTCGACAAGGACCTCGCCAAGGCCTTCCAGTATTTCCAGGCAGCCGCCGAGGCTGGCAACACCTCGGGCAAGATCGCCGTCGCCCGCGCCCTGATCAGCGGACTGGGCACCGAGGCCAATCCTGACCAGGGCATAACCCTGCTGACCGAAGTCGCCGAGACCGGTGATCGGGGCGCACTTTACACGCTTGGCAATCTCTACACCCGTGGTGGGCCAATCCCCGTTGATGGCACCAAGGCAACCGAATTCCTCACCAAGGCCGCAGAAGCCGGAAACACCAGCGGCTACGTCCGCCTTGGTGAAATCTACCGCGATGGCATTGGTGTCGACAAGGACCTTGCCAAGGCCTTCGCCTTTTTCCAGGCTGCCGCCGATGCCGGACATACAAGCAGCATGATCGATGTCGCCCGCGCGCTAATCAGTGGTCAGGGCACCGACGCCAATCCGGACCAAGGCATTGCTCTCTTGACCGAACTGGCCGACTCTGGCGATCGCAGCGCACTTTATACCTTGGGTGACCTTTACACCCGTGGTGGTCCTGTTGCCGTCGACGGCGGCAAGGCCGTCGAATATCTCACGAAATCTGCCGAGGCCGGAAACAGTGGAGCCTATACGCGCCTCGGCGAGATCCACCGTGACGGCATCGGCGTTCCGGTCGATCCGGCCAAATCACTCGTCTACTTCCGTGAGGCCGAAAGCGCCGGCTCCTCAAGCGCCAGCCTGCGCCTGGCGGAAGCAGCTCTTTGGGGCTTTGGAGAGCCCCAGGATGTCGAAAAGGGTCTTGGCCTGCTGCGCGCGGCGGCAGACGCAGGTGATGTATCGGCGATGCTGTCCCTGTCAGATGTCCTGCTGCGCGGCGAACTGGTGGCGCCGGATGCGCCTGAAGGTCTGCGCCTCCTCCAGGCGGCAGCTGACAAGGGCAATGTGACCGCCCTTCTGCGCCTTGGGTCAGCCTATAGGTCTGGTACCGGCGTGCCGAAGAACCCACAAAAGGCGCTGGCTGCCTATGAAAAGGCGGCAGCCGCCGGCAACAACGGTGCGTTTCTGGACCTTGCACGCGGCCATATGAATGGCGACTTTGGACGCAGGTCCAGTCAGAAGGAAGCTCTGGCCTATGCCCGCAAGGCGCAGGAACTCGGCAGCTCTGGGGCAGCAGTCCTCCTCGCCGACTGGGCGCTGTACGGCAAGGGCCAGACGCGAAATGTCCGCGCGGCGCTCGCGAGCCTGGAGACCGCGGCCAAGGCTGGCAATGCCGATGCCGCCCGCCGGCTGATCGGCCTCTACCGCAGTGGCGCCGGCAAGGCCCTCAGCGCCAGTCCGGCCAAGGCGAGGGCAGCCCTTGCCGCCTATGCCCCGCTGCTGAGCCCGGCGCAACGAACCCAGGAAGAGCTGTTGCTCCTCGGCACATCGGCCCGCACCCGCGCCGAGTTCGAGGCCCTAGCCAAGGCCTTCAAGGCCGCGCCTCAAACAGCCCGCATCAACTTGCTGACCACTTTGCGCCGGTCCAATGCCAACGCCTTTGTCTATCTGGTGCAGGACGAACTGAAGACGCGCGGGCTCTACAAGGGCGCACTGAGCGGTCTGCTGACCAGCGACACAATCCGCGCTGTTACGGCACTGTGTGACAGCGGCCCCTCAGGCGACCGCTGCCGCAAGGGCCCGCTCTCGGGCGACGCTGCCCGCCTGATCGCCGTCCGCGTCGCCACAGGCGCCTGACAATCCTCCCACCCGGTCCGGCAGGCACGATATGCCGGCACGAGTGGCAGAGCGAGTGGCAGACCTGGTGCCTAAGCGCGGACTTGAGCGGGTACCTGACAGCTGGCCCGATGCCGCATGCGCGCCCTCACCCGGACGTCATCCCGGGCGCAGCGCAGCGAAGACCCGGGACCGGAGAGCCCAGGGCTTTCAAGCACTTGGTCAGCCAACCCCGGCTGATCACTGCCTGATCTCGACCCAAAGCCCGCTTGCCGGATGTGTCCAGACGTTCGGACCGGTTCAGCAGTTCAGCGGCGCATTCCCCGTCGCGCGAAACCTGTGCAGCGCGTCAATCACAATCCCTGACTGCAAACTTATCCCCGGTCTGCCGTGCTGTGAGACACTCTTGCTGTTCCCGTTTTCCGGGAACGGCAACAGGAGTGTCATGAATGAGTGAACCGAACACGCCACAGGATGGCCTTCTCGAATATGGTGCCCCCGTCGGCGGACTGGAACTGCGAGCCGATGCGGACGACCACCACGCGCCCTATCGCAGGCCGGGCATGCCCTTTCTGGAAACCAAGGCCTATATGCAGCCTGCCTTCGCTGAGGCCCGCCCCGACCCGCAGGTGGAAGGCCTGGCCCGGGTGCTGGACGAGCACCGGCGCAGCTTCGAGGAGTTCAAGCAGGCCAATGACCAGCAGCTTCTGGAGCTGAAATCCCTGCGCGGCCCCGATGTTCTCACCGAAGACAAGCTGAAGCGCGTTGAACGGCGCATGGACGATCTGGCCTTGACCGTGCGGCGCATGCACCTCCACGGCGGCGAACCTTACGATGACCCGGACAAGATCGAGCTGAAAAGTGCGATTGACAATTACGTCCGCCGCGGCCGTACCGATGGCTTCCATGCGCTGGAGACACGCGGCATGTCCGTCGGATCGGAAGCCGATGGTGGCTATCTCGTCCATCCGGACATGGAAAAGGCGCTGTTTGCGCGGCTGCGCAAGGACACGCCAATCCGTGCCTTGGCCAGTCAGCTGACCATTTCGACGGGACTGTACAAACGCCCCTTCGTGATCAGTGGCGCAGGCGCCGGCTGGGTGGCGGAAACCCAGGTCCGGCCGACCACATCCAGCCCGCAGATCGCTGAACTGAACTTCCCGACGCATGAACTGTATGCCTGTCCGGTTGCGACCAAGCAACTGCTCGATGACGGCATCATCGACATCGAGGCCTGGCTGGCCGTGGAGCTCTATTCGGCCTTTTGCGCCCAGGAGGCGACCGCCTTTATCACCGGCAATGGCACATCACAGCCGAAAGGAATTTTATCCTATCCGCAAGTCAACCCGGAAACGGCGGGCTTTGGCGAAGTCGGCACGCTGGTGACCGGGGCAAATGGTGGCTTCAAGCAGGATGCCCCGATCGATTGCCTGATGGATCTGGTGCATTCGCTGCCGGCCGTCTATCGCAAGAACGGTACCTTCCTGATGAACCGCATGACGCTGAGCGCCGTGCGGCGGCTGAAGACGGAGAGCGGCGACTACCTCTACCAGACCCGGATGTCCAACAAGCTGGAAGAGACGCTGATGGGCTTTCCGCTGGTCGAATGCGACGACATGCCGGGAATCAGCCCGGGCAGCACCGCAATCGCCTTTGCCGATTTCCAGCGGGCCTATCTCATCATTGACCGCCAGGGCGTCCAGATCCTGCGCGATCCCTATTCTGCCAAGCCCTACATCACCTTCTATGCCACCATGCGCGTCGGCGGCGGCATTGCCGATTTCAACGCCATCCGCCTGTTGAAATTCGCGGCCAGCTGAGCGCAGAAACGCACTGAAAATGCTGAGGTCCGGCCCGTCCTGCGATGGGCCGGACTAGCCCCGGCACACCATCACCGGCCTGGTGACCATGCCCATGGCTTAACCTTGATGACACGTTAAGCGGCCCTTGCCTCTCCCGGCGGCAACGGCGAATTGAAACCGACATTAAACTCGGGTAACAACAAGTCATGTGGCCTGCTGCGCTGCAAACAAGCGCGCAGATCATCCGGAATGTTGACAGGGCACCTCGTCGCGCCAGCAGATTGGTTGGTACCGGCTGCTGGTAGCAGGATATCGTCCCTGACACACCGATTGCTATTGTACAGTTCTATTCGCCTGGTCGGGATTTTGACATGAAGATTGCGATGATCGGCTCCGGTTATGTGGGCCTGGTTTCTGGTGCCTGCCTTGCCGATTTCGGCCATGAGGTGAGTTGCGTCGACAAGGCCGTTGACAAGATCGAGGCGCTGAAGCGCGGCGAGATCCCGATCTTCGAGCCGGGCCTGGACCAGCTGGTCGCCACCAACGTCAAGGCCGGGCGCCTGTCCTTCACCACCGATCTCGCCGGCCCCGTGGGCGAGGCCGATGTGGTGTTCATCGCCGTCGGCACCCCGTCGCGGCGCGGCGATGGCCATGCGGATCTGTCCTATGTCTATGGCTGCGCCCGCGAGATCGCGGCGGCCGTGAAGGGCTTCACCGTCGTCGTCACCAAGTCGACCGTGCCGGTCGGCACCGGCGACGAGGTTGAGCGCATCATCCGCGACACCAACCCGGATGCCGATGTGGTCGTCGTCTCCAACCCGGAATTCCTGCGCGAGGGCGCGGCCATCGGCGATTTCAAGCGTCCGGACCGCATCGTCATCGGCATCGAGGACGAGCGCGCCCGCGAGCCGATGACCGAGGTTTACCGCCCGCTCTATCTCAACCAGGCCCCCCTGCTCTTCACCGCCCGGCGCACGTCTGAGCTGATCAAATATGCCGGCAATGCCTTCCTCGCCATGAAGATCACCTTCATCAACGAGATGGCGGACCTGTGCGAGCGCGTCGGCGCCGATGTGCAGGACGTGGCGCGCGGCATCGGCCTTGACGGCCGCATCGGCTCGAAGTTCCTGCATGCAGGCCCCGGCTATGGCGGCTCGTGCTTCCCGAAGGACACGCTGGCCCTCGTCAAGACCGCGCAGGACCATGACAGCCCTGTGCGCCTGATCGAGACGACAGTCGCGATCAACGACCAGCGCAAGCGCGCCATGGCGCGCAAGGTGGTGGCGGCTGTCGGCGGTGACCTGCGCGGCAAGACGATCGCCATTCTCGGCCTCACCTTCAAGCCGAACACCGACGACATGCGCGAGGCCCCCTCGCTGTCGATCATCCAGGCCTTGCTGGATGGCGGTGCCACCGTGCGCGGCTATGATCCGGAGGGGATGGAGGCGGCGAAGGGCCTGCTCGACACCATGACCTACACCAAGGACGCCTATGACTGCGCCTCGGGCGCGGATGCCCTCGTCATCGTCACCGAGTGGGATGCCTTCCGCGCCCTCGACTTCCCGCGCCTCAAGACCGTGATGAAAGCCCCGGTCCTCGTCGACCTGCGCAATGTCTACAAGGCCGGCGACGTCACCCGGCACGGGTTTGCCTATGCGAGCGTGGGACGGGTGGCATGACGCAGACAAGCGCCACCCTAGACACCTCGACATCCGCCTCCGCGACAATTGTCGTTTTCGGAGGCAGCGGTTTCATTGGCAGCCACCTTATCCGGACACTACAAGCACGGGGCGCCGACAAAATTGTCAGCGTTGACCGACGTGCGCCGAAGACCCGGATCAACGACGTCACTTACATCGATGCCGATGTACGCGATCTCAGCGCATTCGACGTCTCTGGGCCTGTCTCAACGATCTACAATCTGGCTGCCGTTCATACGACGCCAGGGCATCCGACACACGAGTACTTCGAGACAAACATCGCTGGTGCCTCTCAGATCACCGCATTTGCGCGGCGCAAGGGGGTGCGTGAGGTCGTCTTCACCAGTTCGATTTCTGTCTATGGCCCAGGCGAGGAAACAAAAAGCGAGAGTTCTGTTCCTGCACCTGAATCAGCCTATGGCTGGTCAAAATGGCTGGCCGAGGGCATTCACCGAGACTGGCTGGCCGAAGCGTCGGACCGACGCCTCGTCATCTGCCGCCCGGCGGTGATTTTCGGCCCCGGCGAAGGCGGCAACTTTACCCGGCTCGCCAAACTGATGAAGAAGGGGCTTTTCGTCTATCCGGGACGCAAGGACACCATCAAGGCTTGCTTCTATGTCGACGACCTCGTCGATTCACTTCTATATGCTAAGGACCTCGGTCGGCCTTACGTGCTGTTCAACGGGTGCTACTCTGATCGTTATACGCTGGAACAGATCGTCGATACCTTCAGGTCTCAGCATTTTCCCAAGGTCCGGACTTTCATGATCCCTCTTTGGGTGGTTTTGGGCGCTGCCAAGGCGCTACGCCCCTTTTCGATGCTCGGGCTTGGAATCCACCCGGACAGGGTCATGAAACTCGTTCGCTCGACGGACATCGTCCCGAACTGGCTGGAGGCGGAAGGCAAGTCAGCACCTGGGCGCCTTCCCTCCGCCTTCGAGCGATGGTCAACTGGATCTGACGGGGCGTTTATCTGAGCCCATTTTCGGCGCATCCGACAAACTCAAAGGATGCGCAGCTAACTTAAAAATATTTTTTCATCAGTGGCATACATCGATAAAGCTTGAGTTTCTCAAGTCGTGTTCGCCGGGAGGTCCGCATCATGTCGCTCGCGCTGGGAATGTCACTGTCCATTACATTGGTTTGCGCGATACTAGTCATCTATCCCTATCTGATCTACCCAGTGCTTCTGCGGTCAGTAAAGACGCGTCCTGTCGCCGCTAGCGAAGGGAATAAAGTATCAGCCACGCTTGTCTTTTGTGCCTTTAACGAGGCGAAGGCAATGCCTGACAAGATCGCCAACATCGCATTGCTCAAGGCACGGCATCCTGATCTCGAAGTCCTTGCCTTCGATGACGGTTCGGCCGACAGCACGTATGACCAGCTAGCCGCGCATCCCGAACTCCTCACGGTCGTCCGGGGGGGAGGACGCAACGGCAAGGCCCATGGTATGAAGTTGTTGGCTGCCAGGGCGCAGGGTGAAATCATGATTTTCACCGATGCGAACGTGACTCTCAAGGAAGATGCGATCGACCGGCTGATGGCTTATTACGCTGACCCGCAGGTTGGAGGTGTGTGTGGCTCGCTCCACTACATGGGCGAAGACAGTTCGGCCACGGCTGCAGTGGGTTCGCTTTATTGGCGGCTCGAGGAATATCTCAAGAAGGAAGAATCTCGCACCGGAAATGTCATGGGGGCAGATGGGTCGATCTTCTCCCTGCGCCGCAAGCTCTACCCGAGCTTTCCCGACACGGTACTCGACGACCTGACCGTTTCGATGGCAGCCGTCTTCTCCGGACATCGGCTGATCAAGGCAGAAGACGTGATTGCCTATGAGGGCCTGGTTGCCAAGCGTGGCGAGGAATTCGCCCGAAAAGTACGTATCGCAGCCCGTGCCTTCCACACCCATCTGTTTCTATCGCCTCAGTTGCGCCAGATGACGCTGCTCGACAAGTTCAAATATGGCTCCCGCAAGATGGTGCGCTGGTTCGGTGCCGTTTTCCTGACGATCGGAGCACTGTCTGCAGCAATGGCCGCCGCACTCATCTCGCCCATTCTCCTGGCCTTAGGCCTCGGAACGGCATTCGCGCTAATCCTCCTAGGACTGCGAGCCGAGAAAGGCCCGCTCGCTTCGATCATGGAAATCGTCATCGCGCTCTACGCGACACTGCTCGGAGTATTCCGCGCTTTGCGCGGCCAGACATTTGCCGTCTGGAACCCGGCAAAATCTCGGTGAATAGTTAGCATTCCGCCCGGGCAACTATAAATTTTGATGCAATATAACAACCATGGAGGCAGACTTGATCATTGCTTTAGCAATCATTCAGTCCACTCTTGCCGCAACTCTTTTTCTGAGAAACCCAACTAACATCGCCGCAATCATTTCATTCTTGACTTCAATATTTTTCATTTTCCCTGCGGTGCTATTTCTTGAAGGCGGAATAATGATTTCGTACTCATGGCGCAATTTTGAGCGCTTTAGTGACATCCTAACTTCATCAGAGATCAATGAATATGCATATGCCTTGTGCGTAGCTGTGTCATTGCTGTTTACGATTGGCGCCACATTAGCTCAATACAGAAGTCAACGCGCAAGCCCCACTAACGACACGCCGACGCATATGATTGCCGGCTTTAAATCAGTTTCCAAGAGACGTATTTCTACTGCATACATCCTGCTTTTTTCAATATGGCTTCTTGGGGCAATATACTATTACTATTTATCCGGATTCTCAATTAGTAAGTTCCTCCTTCCAATTGTTGATAGGAATGCAGAAAAGGCGCCGGGCTATATCAAATTATTTTATTTAGCAATACCCCCAGTTCTGTATGCTCTAGCTTATTGGCGCAACGGTCGCATTGGCAGTCTCAGTCTATTTTCAATAGCAATCTGCGCAGTGTCCGTTTTCTCATCACATCAGCGGCGAGAAGCTGTGACCATGTTGCTATTCATTTCATTTCTACCAATATTAGTTGAACGTACCTTGCTTGGGCTTAAGTCTGCCTCCCTTGATGAGCGGAAGTCTCTGGCGGCGAAAAGTGCCCGCGGCGCGAGAGCTAAGGCATTTTTGTTTCTTTCAACCGGCCTCGCGCTGGTACCACTCCTATGGTACACACGCGTGAATCTTACTGCGGCAAGTGAAGGAAATACGAATTTTTCCGCGATAGATCACAGATCGATCCTGGACGTTGTATTTGGAAGTCCAGCAACAGGCTTTCCTACACTACTAACAATATCAAAATACGTTGATTCCGTCGGAATTAATCCATTTTACCTATTCGAGTTTATCATTGCAGCCCCTATTCCTCGGACCTTGTGGACAAACAAACCAATCGATCTCGACAGTTCATTGCAGAATTACTATGCTCTAATGGAGAATCCGTCTAGCTTTTGGATCGGCGAACTATACTACATGCAAGGAATCAGCTCTGTTTTATTTGCATCACTGCTTGGGTACGGAATGTTTCGCATTCATTTCATACTATCTCGATCACTAAATTTGTATCATAGGACATTAGCCACATTAATTCTCATGCAGTCACTAACCCTTTTCAAAAATGGTTTTGCAGTAACTGCCCTTAATCTAATCTTTATTGGTGGTCTTCTCACAATTAGTTGGAAGTTTTGCCTCACTCGAACAAAGTAGGTTAGCTCGATGATCGGCAATTTAGGATTAAAGCTAAGAACACTGGCAGGTCGACCGATTACTAGCGCGCTTAAGCGAAGCGCCGCCGGGCAACTACTCCTAGTTGTCCTATCGCCTCTACTTGCCCGGCTGTACACACCTGAAGACTTCGGCACATATGGGCTCTATTCTAATGTTCTGGGAGTACTAGTAGTTGTGGCATCAATGCGCCTAGAGTTAGCGATTCCAAGTGCGCAGTCAAACCGCGACGCTACGCTATACGTAATGTTTAGCTTGCTTTCCAGCTTAATTTTTTCAGTTTTATTTATCATAGCTCTTTCAATTTATTCATGCGTATTTACGATTTACAGAACCGATATACTTTATTATGGGTGGGTAATTCCGCTCTCAATTTTAGTTTCTGGACCAGCTAATTGCTTAATTGCATGGTCATTACACCATAGACAGAGCCGATCTGTCGGAAAGATATTTTTACTCCAAAGCATTCAAACTGCAACAATACAAGTAATTTCGCCTCTATTTGTTAATGGCCCAATCGGTCTATTGATAAGTTTAACTTTCGGACCAGCGGGTGGCTTGTTCCACGCCGGGACAATGTGGGTGAAACGCCTACGCAGAATAGATCTTTCCATTGATCTCATGAGGAATACATTCCTAAAAATTTGGCATTTCCCTGTGTACGCGGTTCCCGCATCATTGATTGCGAGAATGGCAGTCCATGCACCAGTACCGATCCTATTCGGTTTGTATGGCGCAGAATTTGCCGGCTTGGTAATTCTCGCGCAACGCGTAATCGGACTACCCACCGCACTCTTCGGGCGTGTCGCTGCGAGCTTTTTTCAACAATACCTCGGTAATTCACTAAAGAAAAAACATGACGCGACAAAGGGAATTTTAGGCATTACTTTTTTATTGGGTTCCATTGGCGGGATCACAATGATAGTTACTATCATATTTGCTCCTGATTTTTTTTCCCTCACTTTCGGAACCAGTTGGCGATCCGCTGGGGAAGCCGCCCAGATTCTTGCTCCCATGTATTGCATGCAGCTTGTCGCTGCACCTTTGTCCCAGGCCCAAATAATCGCCCATCGAATGTCGGGCCAGATTAAGGTTGAAATTATTCGTCTACTAATCGTTTGTCTCTCGATCTTCGTGCCCAACTATTTTGAATATAGCCCCTACTACGTTCTTGGTACATACAGCATTGGAATGACACTCGTCTACGCCTTGTATGTCTTGGCGGCATTCCGAAGTGCCCGTACACTTTGACGCCTAACTCAGAAAAAAGGTGGTTCTCAATGAAAGTCGTCGTTCACGGTTCCTACTTTGGGTATAATTTTGGCGACACGCTACTATGTCGAATATTCTCTGACTGGGCGCGCTCTGTTGACGGGGTTGACGAGGTTATACTTCCTTTGGCCGACGCGGCGAACCGAAAGTACATCGGCGGTGACAAGAGTGGCTTTCTCCGCGCCCTATCAGCCGACCGAGCGATTTTCTGCGGCGGGGGCTATTTCTCAGCACCGAACGCGAGCCGCGCCTGGCAGATTCGCGCCTTCTGGCGACACTTGGCGCTAGCAGAGGCTCTTCAGATGCGAGGCGTGCCGATCGCTTTACTCGGTGTCGGCGTGGGGCCACTTCACGGCAAGTTGCTCAAGGCTCGCGTCGTCCGACTTTTCGAGTATGCGAAGATCGTGGTCGTTCGCGACGAACAATCGAGGCAATACCTCACCGACTTGGGTTTGAAGCGTGATGTACTCGTGCGGACTGATGCCGCTTTGAGCATGGATCTGTCGCGGTTTGACCTTGCGTCTTGCAATTTGCTGTCGAAGACTGACCCATCTTTTCGCCGGTTGCTGGTTCACACAACGGCGACCCCCGATGCGCGCGAACTTGCGATTGTTTCTTATGCCGCGAAGTGGGCAGACGGAAAGAGAGATGTACAGCTTATTCTCGGCACCGACAGCAGACCACGAAGGGCGCGCGTGGTTTGGCCAAGCGACCTTATGGAGACACTGAATAAATCAAAGACACTCGTTTATAAGTATCCTGGCGACGTTGATAACCTGATCAGCCTACTCAGCAGCGTCGACGGCATCGTTACGACGAAGCTGCACGTCGGCATTGTCGGCTCTGTCCTTGAAAAATTCGTAGTTTCGGTTCCGCATCATACGAAGACACCCAGATTTTATAGTCAGATCAATCTGGAGCAGAATTGCGTCCCGCCGCACGCTCAATGGGAAGCACCGTTGCAATCTTTGCTTGACGACTGGTACTCGGGATCTACCCTTGACTTCTCAGCTCTACGCAATGTGAGGATGAAGAGCGATTATCTACCATTCATTTCTGCGTTTATCCATTGAGGTTTCAGAATGGTAAATGATGCACGTCCGCTTCGAATTAGCTACATCTTTCCACAATTTCCTGTTGCAACACAGACGTTTGCTGCCTCTGACATCAATGAACTCGCCGCAAACGGACACGCAGTTACTGTCTATTGTATAAAGCCCCTGGACAAAGCAACGGTAGAGGCTCTGAAAAGCATACCGGTCTCTCCTTCTATTACTGTTCTTAGACCGTCGAGGAAGTTGCCTATCCGAGCGGTCTTTCAGGCGCTATATAGTATCCCTGCAGTCGTCGCTGTTCTTTGTGTAATATTTAGAAATTTCATACATCACCCAAAACTTGCGATCGAATGCCTTTTCTGCGTCCCGCGAGTAGTAGAAATTGCGACCGACATAGAAGATAAGAAATTTGATATTGTCCATAGTTTCTGGGGGCGTCACCCTAGTCTCGTCTTGGCTTATCTACGAAGGCTACGCGGGGATAGAACGTATCCCGTATTATCTTCTTTTGCAGGGGCATATGATCTAGTTGCCGACGATTTCTTAGTCGACCTTGGCCTGAATACTGCTGACGTTCTATTTACGCATGCAGAAACTAATAAAAAATTCTTTTACCTAAAATCAAAACCAGAAGTCCATGTAGTGTACCGAGGCATTCCTCTTTTGCTCGATCAGTCAGTTCCTCCAAAACGCGACCCGTTCACGATTATCACGGCGTCTGCGTTAACCGAGGACAAGAATGTTATAGGCGTAATCGATTCGTTTGCCCGCGCCCACAATGTCGAGCCCCGTTTGAGGCTTGTAGTATGTGGTTCAGGTCCAGACGAACCGCGATTAAGGGCGTATGTTTCCTCAATCGGACTTGAAGAATCAATATGCTTCACCGGCTATATACCGCGGGAAATACTTTTCAGTACCATGCAAGCCTCAAGGGCCTTTCTGTTTCTCTCGTTCAAAAAATCCGAAAGGCTTCCGAATGTCGTGAAAGAGGCGATGTTGGCCGGATGCTTCGTTATTTCCTCGCGAACTGAAGGGATTGAAGAACTTCTCTACTCCGAAGACGTCGGCCGCATCGTCAACTATCAAGACGCGGATGGCATCCACTCGGCCATATCCTTCGCGATAGCTGAGAGCGAGGAGGCCGCTAAACGTCGTCGCGAGGAGGCGAGGAACTACATCATTGAGAAATTTTCAACTGCAGGCACAATGGCATCTTACGTTTCTACTTGGCGCAGGGCGCTAGCCAAACGCGGTAACCCCCACGCGAATTAATAGGCTTCAAAAGTATAAGTTTTCCAGTCGTTATGCTCGAGGAGACTCTAATGCGATGTTTCATATCTATCTTCCATAAAGTTACATAGCATAAGATTCTTTACAGATTGAAGTCCGTTGGCATGCTGACTGTTCTTTAGGCATCAGGAAAAGCTGACGTAGGATAGAATGCTCGGTACCACTCCACAAACCGCGCCACGCCCTCTTCTACTGTCGTCGCCGGGCGGAAGCCGGTGAGGTGTTCGAGGAGGCTGGTGTCGGCCCAGGTGGCGGGAACATCGCCCGGCTGCATCGGCAACAGGTTGCGGATCGCCTTGCGGCCCGTGGCGGCCTCGATGGCGGCGATGTAGTCGGTGAGCTGAACCGGCGCCGAATTGCCGATGTTGACAATGCGCCAGGGCGCAACCGGCGACAGGCTGTCGCCCTCCGGCACGCCCTCCCCGTCCAGGGGGCGCTGCGGCAGCGCGTCGATCAGCAGCCGGATGCCCAGGACCAGATCCTCGACATAGGTGAAGTCGCGGCGCATGTCGCCGTGATTGTAGACGTCGATCGGCTCGCCTGCGAGGATCGCCTTGGTGAACTTGAACAGCGCCATGTCCGGCCGGCCCCAGGGGCCATAAACCGTGAAGAAGCGGAACAGCGTCGTCGGCAGGCCATAGAGATGGGCATAGGAATGGCTCATCACCTCGCAGGCCTTCTTCGTCGCCGCGTAGAAGGACATCTGGTGGTCGGCCTTGGCTGTCTCGACATAGGGCATCGTCGTGTTGGCGCCATAGGCCGACGAGGTCGAGGCGATCAAGAGGTGCTGCGGCGGGGTGGCCCTCGCCGCTTCCAGCAGCTCGAACGTGCCGGCAATGTTGCTGTCGAGGTAGGAGCGCGGCGCCTCGATCGAGTAGCGCACGCCGGCCTGCGCCGCCAGGTGGATGACCACATCCGGCTTTTCGCGGGCGAGGAGATCCACCAGATAGCCCGGCGTCTCGACCCGTTCGTTGAGCGCACGGAAGTTCGGGCTCTGCAGCAGCATCTGGTGCCGCCGTTCCTTTAGGCGCACATCGTAGTAATCGGTCATGGCATCAAGGCCGATCACCTCGAACCCGTCCGCAATCAGCCGCTTGCACAGATAATAGCCGATGAAGCCGGCCGACCCGGTAACCAGTGCCTTGCGCATAAATCCTCAATCTCCGAAAAAAATATTCCTTTGGCTTGCATGTTATTGCAGGCACATGGGCAAAAAACGCATTGCAGCAATAGCACTTTCGCGGGCGCAGCCCAAGCTGAATCCACCCCGCCCCGGCTTGGCGAGAAGACTGTAAGCACGTCCCGCTCTCCCCCTCGCCGCAACAAAAACGCAGATCGGTAAAATTGTATTTTCCCACTTAAACGGGCTGCAGGTGTTGGGCTGCTAGACCAATCCCAGGATGAGGGAAAGATCCGGGATGCAAGGCGGCAGGGGGTCGCGGCGCCGGGATCAGACCCTGGACAACAGGGAGTGGGGTTATGAAGACCTTCTTGATCGCAGCTGCCACCGGTGCCTTGATGCTGGCCAGTGGCCTTGCAACCGATGCCAACGCCGGCTGGTTCGGCAATACGCGCGCCCTTGGCGAGCCGGAGCTGTTCCAGCCCGAGGTCTCGCGCAGCCCGCAGACTTACAAGCCGCGCGGCAACCCCGAGACATTCACGGCCACAAGCGCCCCGCGCGCCTATATGATCTTCTGCCTGCGCAATCCGGGCGAATGCCGGCCGGCCCAGAGCAGCGACACGGTGGCCTATAGCCCGCAGCTTGTTGCCAAGCTCAACCGCGTCAACAACGAGGTCAATCGCTCGATCCGCTGGACCGGTGACCAAGGCGACGTCTGGCGCATTGGCGGCCAGACCGGCGACTGCGAGGACTTCGCCCTGACCAAGCGCAGCAAGCTGATCAAGCTCGGCGTTCCGGCCGGATCCCTGCGCATGGCCGTGGTCCGCACCTCCAAGGGCGAAGGACACGCCGTTCTGGTGGTCAAGACCAGCAAGGGCGACCTGGTTCTCGACAACATCAAGAAAACCATCGTCTCACGGCAGCAGACCGACTACCGCTGGATCGCCATGGCCAGCTCCAATCCGGCGGCCTGGAAGAAGCTCTGATCCTGACGCCGCCCCGCCCTGCTTCCGGCCGTGCCGTTCCCGCCTGGGACCGCACGGTCCTTGGGCGACGCCCCGGCCTGCGCACTCTCCGGTGTGCTCGCAGCCAGCCTCGAGCCCAGTCCTGAAAGCCCTTTCCGGTGACCAGACCGGCCAGACCGGTTGTCACACCGGCGGCAGCGCCTGGCCAGGCTGGCCGCGGGGGCGTGCACCTTGCAAGCTGCCCGTATGGTCAAAGAGCTGCGGACCGGCGCTTCCTTACCGCGATTTTCGGCTGTCAGGCGCCTTGCGAAACGCAGGCGGTTTCTGTCATGCTCCTGATGGGCAATTCGGCTACAAGCCGTTCAGTTGCTTCATTTTTCGCAAAAGATGTGGGCAGATATCTCGATACAGCGCCGTGCACGGCGAAGCCATCGGCCTGCCCTTTTTTGAACCATTTAATCCAGGAGACAGAAGTTATGGTCAGGCCAATCCGCAAGGCAATTCTGCCGGTCGCAGGTCTGGGGACACGGTTCTTGCCCGCCACCAAGGCGGTGCCGAAAGAAATGCTGACCATCGTTGATCGCCCGATCATCCAGCATGTGGTGGATGAGGCGCGCGAAGCCGGCATCGAACACATTGTCTTCGTCACCGGCCGCAACAAGCAGGTCATCGAAGACCATTTCGACATGGCCTATGAGCTGGAAGACACCCTGCGCCGCCGCAACAAGACCGCCGCCCTCGAGCTGCTCAACTCCATGCGCCCGCATGCCGGTGCCACCAGCTTCACGCGCCAGCAGGAGCCGCTTGGTCTTGGCCATGCCATCTGGTGCGCCCGCGATATCATCGGCGACGAGCCCTTCGCGATCCTCTTGCCGGACGTCATCGTCAAGTCTGAGAAGAGCTGCCTTGCCCAGATGGTCGACGTCTATAACCAGACCGGCGGCAACATCATCGCCGTCGAGGAAGTGCCGGAAGACCAGACGCACCAATATGGCATCGTCAAGCTGGCCGAGGGCCCGCGCAAGGCCGCCATGCCGATCACCGGCATGGTCGAGAAGCCGGCCCCGGGCACCGCGCCGTCGAACCTGATGATCACCGGCCGCTACATCCTGCAGCCTGAGATCTTCGGCCTGCTGTCGCGCCAGGACAAGGGCGCGGGCGGCGAGATCCAGCTGACCGACAGCATGATCAAGCTGATGGACGTCCAGCCCTTCACCTCGCTTGCTTTCGAGGGCCGCTCCTATGACTGCGGCTCGAAGATCGGCTTCCTCGCCGCCAACCTCGCCTTCGGCCTCGACCAGCCGGATCTGGCCGCCGACTTGCTGCCGATGCTGCAGGACGTAATCAAGGCCAAGACCGGCGCGTGAGGACGCGGCCCTTGCCTTCGCAGAAGCCAGCAGTCTAGACAGTTCGGGCCGGGCTGGCACAACGGCCCGGCACTATGGTTCAGCGCAACGGTTCGGCGCATCAAGGCGGACTGCCTTCGGGCACGCTATTCAATCTTCTGCGGAGGAAGTCGCCATCATCGCTGCCATGGCGCCTACGCGACAGCCGGCCAGCCCTATGCGCGAGAGGCTGGATGCAGATCTGTTTCTGCCTCCTCAGCCCGTAAAGGTCCGGCCCCCGATTGTCGATAAAGCCTCTGTGATCAACCCGGATAAGAGCGAAGCGGTGATCCGGTACCTGAGAACCACGGCCAAGGCGGCAAACACGGATTGAGAGATCGCGATCTCGCCTCTCCGGCCCCGAAACGAGCAGACGACCATCCCGGACGACACCGGTGAGGACAGGGTTTGGCAACAAAAAAGCCCGCAAGCTGCGGGCTTTCTGTATTCTTGGCTCTATTGCGCGCTGATCAAGGATCAGTTCGCGCTGCCAGCGTCCGGACCGTCCAGCGCATCATCGCCAGCTGCGGCCGTCACGACGTCGGCAGCACCGCCACCGCCAGCGATCGAGTCGGCAAGGGCGGCAATCTGTTCAGCCTGGGCTGCATCCGGGGAGGCAGCAGCCGCCGCACGCAGACCGGCAGCAATGTTGGCACCTGCGCCCCGAATTTCGGCCAGCGAGGCAGCCAGTTCAGCAATGACAGCAGCGCGCTGCGCAGCCGGAACACGCGCCAGATAGGCGGTGACCAGCGGAGCGCAGGGGGTGCCTGCAGCGCAAGCAGCAACGACAGACGCGACGCTCAGGTTCTGTGCCTGTACGCCTGCGGGAACTGCCACTGACAGGGCAACTGCAGCGACAGCGACCTTGGCGATGTCAAAAATCTTCATCACACTCTCCAGCAATTCATATATCGAACAACAATGAGTCCAGTTCCCGCAGCTTTCCGCAGGGTCTCACGCAAATCTATGCCACATGCATCTAAGCTTGTCACTTCCTTTTAAGGATATCGTTAACCGAGCCGCTTGGGCAAATTGCCGTTGCGGCTCCAACCGTGTCGCAACGACGCCACAGGCCCCCCCTATCAGGCAAAAGTGTTCTGCTTCCCCGTTTGCCAGCTTGAGTTTCCGTCCGGTTTCCGGCATCGGATGATCCCAATGAAAAGTTTGCCCCGACATGGCCGGTTGGTGGCGCCACATGTTGACGTTCCGAAGCGGAACACACCATAAATTTGGGATCAGCCCTTTGGGATCAAACTTCCAAACTCATTCCGCGAGACCACAGGTGGCGAGGGCCTTCTCCTTGACCGTGATCCTGCTTGGAGCGATTGTCGCGGCACTCGGCGGCATTCTCCTGTATACCGAGGCATCGATTTTCCTCAAAAGCGCCGGGGGGCGCAACGAGCGCTTGTCTCCGTTGCTGTCAGGCACCTATGCGACCGGGCTATCGGGCTTTTCCAACCGGATCCTGATGCTGGACTGCGATGAGGCCTTGAACTCGACCTTCGGCAAGCTGCAGCCGGCTGAAACGCGGGTCGCCTATGCGCAAAACTGCCTAAAGGCCGCCGATGATGTCTTGAAGCGCCGCCCCTCCGATGGGCTTGCATATCTCGTCAAGGCCAATGCCTATCAGTATCTCGGTGACAGCCAGGCTATGGCCCGATCCCTGGTGCAGTCGCGGCACATGTCTCCGGGTGAAGGCTGGATCGCCGATGGACGCCTGCGCCTCGGGCTCCCGATCTATCCGGAATTGCCGGCAGACGCGGCGGCTGCCGTTACAGCCGATGTCGCCTTGCTGGCGTCGTCCCGGCGCAGTGCAGCCTGGCTGGCCCGCCTCTATCTGCGCAAGGACAAATCACCAGAGGTCTTGCTGAGCCTGGTCGACACCCTGCCAGACCGCTCGAAAGCAAATGTTCTTGCTGAAATCCGCGCTGCAACCCGTCTGCGCTGATCGCCCGGCTGTTCCTTCTCAGAAAGACCCCGACATGACGTCATCCTCGCCGGCCTCGCAGGACGATTTACTGGCCTCCGGACGCAGCAGCACCTCCCGCCTCAATGACCTGACGGGCCGCGCAGTCCTTCTTGTCCTGGCTCTGGCGCCTGTACCGCTTGGCAGCAACCGCCCGTTTTTCTGGTCCCTCTGGGCGCTGGTTCTGGGTCTTCTGTTGATCGCCTATGGTGCGGCACTTTACCGCAAGGGACTAAGGCTTCGCCTCCCTTTCACTGCGTTTCAGGGGCTTACATTCCTGTTCACACTGGTCTCATTCTGGATGGCCCTGCAGGTGCTGCCCATCGGCAAGATCCTGCCGCTGCCGGATATCCGGTCCACCACAGGAACCAGCTTTGCCTTCTCCAGCATCAGCTTGACCCCGGGTGACACGTTGCTCGCACTGTTGCGCTGGCTGAGCTATGGCGTGCTGTTTTTCCTGGCGCTGCAGGCCAGCGTGCGCAAACAGCGCGCCCGGCGCCTGACATGGTTCCTGCTGCTGTTCGTCGCGATCCAGGCGGCTTATGCGATTATTGCAATGCTTTACCTGGCCGATCAGGTCGTTCTGGTCGAGAAGACGCAATATCTGGGGGAAGCGACAGGCACCTTCGTCAACCGCAATTCACTGGCGACCTACCTGGGCTTCGGCTGTGTGCTGGCTCTGCTGCTGGCTCTGCCCGAGGTTGACGGACCACAAGACGCTCCCCGCAAACGGTCCCGCCGCGGCGGATTTTCGCTCGCCCTCACGTCAGACAATATCCTCGCCGGCGTTGCGCTCCTGATCATGCTTGCCGCATTGCTTGCAACCGGCTCCCGTATGGGACTTTTTGCCACATTCTGCGGCCTTGCCACCGCCTTGCTGGCCCGGCTGCCGGGCTGGCGGTCGCGTCTGACCGGTCTCGGCGTGATCGCCGTGGCTGGCGTCGGCTTCGTTGCCATCTATGGCGCCGGCACTCTGGAACGGCTAATCACCGTCGAGCGCGATTCTGAATCTCGCCTTTCGCTGTATCGCGACACCCTGGCCATGATCTCCGACCGGCCACTGCTCGGCTTCGGGGCACAGTCCTTTGAGTATGCATTCCCGCTTTACGATACGGACCCGGGCAACAGTGCCTACACCTATGACAAGGCACATTCCACCTATCTGACCCACTGGAGCGAACTGGGGCTGGTCTTCGGCAGCCTGCCGTTGATCCTTGTCCTGGTCATCGCAGTCACTCTTCTACGCGCCTTGTGGGTCTACGGGTTGCGGGAGGTCGAAATCTGCGCCGCCTTGGCCGTGATCGCGGTCGCCGCCGTCCACTCGCTCGTTGACTTCAGCCTAGAGATTGAAGCGGTGACCTTCCTGTTCGTCACGATCCTCGCAATCGGGTTTGCGACCGCCTATGAAGGCATTCAGAAACAGGGCCGCAGATCCTCCGGGTCAAGCAACGGGCAAGCCACAAAATGAGCGACTTTTTTAAAAGTCTTTTCCGGAGAACGACCGGCCAATCTGCTGCGCGCAACCGGATACGGTCGGCAGACAGGCGTCCGGATCTCCTTTATGTCATCGGCGACGTCCACGGTCGGCTGGATCTGCTGCAAGACCTTGAGAGCCAGATCGATGCGGACGCCCGCCGGCTAGGTCTGCCGCCGACAGTGGTCTATCTCGGGGATCTGGTTGACAGGGGCCCGGCTTCGGCGCAGCTGCTCGACCGGGCAACCGGGCCGGGACCTGAAGGCTGGACCCGGCATTTTCTGGCCGGAAATCATGAACTGATGATGCTCGGGTTCATGCAGAACCCGAAAGCCAATCTCGCCTGGCTCGACTTCGGCGGCATCGAGGCTCTCTATTCCTACGGGTTTCAACCCCCGGAAATCGAGCAGATCCGGCGCCACCCGGCAAAATCTGTCAATCTGCTGCGATCCTACGTGCCCGAGGATCATGTCACTTTTCTCGAGACCCTGGTGACCGGGCTCCTGTATCCGGGGCTCCTGCTGGTGCATGCCGGGATCCGGCCGGGCGTTCCGCTGCGGGAACAAAACGATCTCGACCTCACCCGCATCAAGGCCGATTTTCTCGACAGCACCGCCGATCACGGCGTGCTGGTCGTCCACGGCCACAGCATCGTTAAGACACCGGAGGTACGCCCGAACCGCATCGCCATCGACACCGGTGCCTATGCGACCGGCGTCCTGACCGCCCTGCGTCTGGCCGGCACTTCCCCCATGGCGTTTCTCCAGACAGGCGCTGGACGCAATCCCTAAGCTCAGCTATGTCATGCTTTGTATGAAAGTCTTCAATATTTTAGGTTGATGTCGTAGCGTGTTTTGCTGCGGATCCATTAGGAAAGTTGTTTGCTTATGGATGAGACAGAAATCGATTTCCGGCACCTTTTCGGAATTGTGCGCCGGCAGATTAAGCTGATTGTAGCGACCATCGCTCTCGTCCTTGCCATTGCAGTCGTCGCCGTCTTTTCAATTACGCCGATGTACAGCGGGACAACGCTCATTCTGGTGGACCCCAGCCGCAAGAATCTTCTGGATCCAAGCAATATCTCAGGCTCTTCTTCAACCGACAGCGCCCGCGTCGAAAGCGAGGTCGAGATTGTCGATTCCGACGCGGTTCTGCTCTCGGTGATTTCCGAAAAGGGCCTGATCACCGACCCTGAATTCGGCGTCAAACTCGGGTTGAGAGCCAAGATTCTTGCAGCGCTGCGCATTCGGGAGCTGACCTTGCCGACTGGCCAGGATGCGCTCGGCGTGGTGCTGTCACGCTTCAAAAGCAACATCACGGTTTCGCGTCGCGGCCTCACTTATTTGATCGCCGTCACCGTCCGGTCTGAAAACGCCGCCCGCGCGGCCGAACTCGCCAATGCAATTGCCGAGACCTACATCCGCAGCCAGATCGATTCCAAGATTTCGACAACGCGGGAATCCCGGGACATTATCCAGCGCCAGCTGATCGATGCGGAAAAGGCGGTTGTCCTCGCCGAGAAAGCCTTTGACGACTATATCTTCGGCAATGTGAATTCCTTTGTCACCGCCACCGGACGCTCCGATCTCGCCGATCTGCGCAACCGGATCAACGAGTTGACCTCTGAGCGCAGTTCGACAGAGAGCCGCGTAGCGGACTTGCGGCAAAAACTTCAGGGCAACGATTACCAGACGCTTGCGGCCGAACTCGAGAACGAGGCAGTGGCCGCCCTGAGCAAGCAACGGGCCGATCTGCAGCGGGCGCTTGGCGAGGCCGCCGCAGGCTCGGCGCGCGCGGTCAACCTGCGCCAGGAACTGGAGAAGATCGAACGCAATCTGGCCGTCGAAGCAGAAACCGCGCTGAGCGAGCTTCAGGCCTCGGTCGGCGACTACGACAAGCAGGCGAGCACGCTGCGCCGCGACCTCAACACCGCAATCCTTGGCAGCAATCTTCCGGCCGATACACTGGCGCAGATCTATCGCCTGCAGCAGATGGCACGCAACGCCGCCACGCAGTACCAGGCGCTTCTCGCCCGCTCGCAGACCCTTGAGACCGAAAGCGCACTGCAGATCGCCGACAGCCGCGTCGTCTCGCCGGCCTTTCCGCCAACTGGCCCGAGTTCACCAAAGGTCATGTTGATCCTTGCTGTAGCCGGTCTGTTCGCAGTCGGCGCCGGCTTCGCGCTTGCCTTCATCTTCGAGAACTTCATCGGTGGCTTCACCAGCGAAGAGCAAGTCCAGGCCATCACACGCCTGCCCCTGGCGACAGTCGTCCCGCGCCACTCGGCAACCACCGCCCAACACTCGGTTTCCGATGCGCTGATCGACAGTCCCTTGTCCATGTATGCGGAATCAATAAGACGTTTGCGTGCAACCATCGACAATACATTGCAGGCCAACATGCCGCCGCCCGTCGACGGGCGGCCGCGGCTTGGCTTTGTGATCATGATGTCCTCTGCCTTGCCGGGCGAGGGCAAGTCGACCATGTCTCTTTCGCTGGCCCGAACTCTGGCCCTCTCGGGTGCGAGTAC
This sequence comes from Pannonibacter carbonis, assembly GCF_003012935.1. Taxonomy (GTDB): domain Bacteria; phylum Pseudomonadota; class Alphaproteobacteria; order Rhizobiales; family Stappiaceae; genus Pannonibacter; species Pannonibacter carbonis. The sequence continues at coordinate 23,060 of NZ_PUDR01000018.1, forward strand.
CCTGATCATCGACTGCGACTTCCGCAAGCCGAGCATCCAGAGGCACCTGAACCTTGAACCGTCCAGCGGTCTGGTTGATTTCCTGGTCGGAGACATCGCCTCTGACGATCTGCTGCAGAGCATCGTCAAGACCGATGAGAAGACATCGCTGACCGCCATCGTCGGCGCGCGCCGGTCTGATGTTCCGACCGATCAACTTATCACCCAGGAGCGGTTCACTCGGCTCGTGCAGACGGCCCGCAGCCGGTTTGATTATGTGGTCCTAGACTCGCCACCCATCGAACCTGTCGTCGATGGCCTGTATCTCGCAAAATATGCAGATGTGATCACTTTCGTGATCCGCTGGGCAAAGACCCCGCAGCGGCTTTGCGTGCATTCCCTGCAGCGGCTTGCACAGACCAAAGCCGAGCATTGCCGCATCATGACGCTGCTGAACCAGCAGGAAGGCAAGATCGGGTATTATTCGGCGTATTCGGACTACTACTCGGAGTAAGGCGACCGTCAAATTCCCGAGCCATTAAGACCAGGCTCGGGAAACCGCTTGACGCAGATGCATTGCGCTCAAGGCGCCCTGCCCCTCGGAAACCTGACTGGTATGCTAAACGCCCCACCAAGAGACCAGCATTGCTGATTGCCGCCCGCCGGGCGCACCAAGCCGCGATTGCCTCAGCGCATTAAGCCGCGAAATCCGCAGCGTTCTTGAACATCATTTGCTCACATTTCTGTTTGCAGTGCCACATACGCCGTGTTAGGAAATGCCTAACTAAAAATGTAAAATTCTAAACAAAATTGAAACTTCTTCTTTCGGCGTGCTGCGTACCGGGACCGAAGCTTTTTACCCGTGGCCCGGAGTTGCAACCAAATTTTTTCGGGGCTGGTCATGGTGCACGAGTATTTTGATCGTGGGCGCGAACCTCGCGCGAATCGTCGCGGTGTTCGCCGCATTTCTTTTTTCTCCAGGTCTCTCGCCGAGCGCAACCTTGCCGCTGATCGGCATATTGGGCCAATGAGCCTTGGACGACAGGCTCCACTGGCCAGCTCACAGGACCTTCGCGGGACCTTTTCTCATTCGGCCTTTACGAGTATTGCTCCGGCCGCAGACGCGACCTTCGATACTGACGCAGCGTCAAACTTTCGCAAGGCGCTTCGCCCAGGCCTCAAACGCACTCTTGATATTGCTGGTAGCGCCACTGGTCTCCTTTTGCTCAGCCCGCTTTTCGTCGGCATCGCAGCCGCCATCAAGCTTGGCAGCCCGGGTCCGGTGATCTTCCGCCAGGCCCGCTATGGCCGCAATGGCGAGTTGTTCTACGCCCTGAAGTTCCGCTCGATGTATGTCGCGACACAGGACGCCACCGGCGTTGCCCAGACCCGCAAGAACGATCCCCGCATCACGCCGATCGGCCGTTTCCTACGCCGCTCCAACTTCGATGAACTGCCGCAGTTGTGGAACGTTCTGAAAGGCGAGATGTCGCTGGTCGGCCCGCGCCCCCATGTACCTGGCATGTTGGCGGCAGGCGTTCCTTACGAAGAGTTTGACCCGCGCTATATGGATCGCCATCAGGTCCGCCCGGGTATCACCGGTCTTGCCCAGGTCAATGGCTTCCGTGGTGAAACCACCGAGGAATACCACGCCCGCATGCGGGTCAACTATGACCTGGAATACATCCGCACACAGTCCACACGGCAGGACATCAAGATCCTGTTCCAGACCGTCTGGCGCGAATTCACCAAGGGCACGGGATACTGACCAGCTTCGCGTAACTTGCAGACTGCTACCGGCAGAGATCAACTGATCTCAAAATTAGAAGTTGCATGTTTTAGCCGATGATCCCCTCTGCCGTGCGGACTGTCGCTGCCCCACGTATCTCAATGGGGCGCCACGGGCGTGGATGGACGGGGAACTCGTCGAAATGCTCTGTCGGTCGACGAATGCACCAGACGTCTATGTCTTGACTGCAGGACCCTGTCAGGGGCGTCACTTGGCGTTGCCTTTAACCGAACACTGTTTGCTTCCGACCAGATGTCAGTGATGGCCAGTCGAGAATAACGGCCTTCATGCTTCAACACACCCAAAACGAAACTCATCGCGCCCGGTGACCTTGCCCCAGCTTTTATCTGGTACTGAGTTCGCTCTGACGTTTGGTGACGCACTCCCAGTTTGTGGACCCGCGAGAACTCGAGTTCTCCGGACTTAAGGCTTGACTGCCCCCCCCCGAAGCCGCGGCACAGATATGGGCCTCACCGGGCATCCGATGAGGTTGAATATGGCTCGATATCAAGCGCTTGCCTCAATTGGCTGAGATTCCAGGTTCCCAGCCAAACTTTTCATTTATTTGAATAATTTATCCTTCCCACAAAGGGTGAGGCGTGCGGTCTCGGTGAAGATTGTGGCCTGGTTATGCTTCGATCCGCATTCCTTTGAGAGAGCGACCTGTTGCCGATCACGGCCCTTGAAAACGCCGCCATGCCGGAACGGGTCGTCGAACTCCTGCGCAGCCCCCCCAGTTTCCCATCCGCCTCGGCCCCAGCCTCCTGGCCGATCTCGACCCCATGATGCGGGCGCGCTTCCTGATGGACTGGTCCGGGTCCTTCGAGCGCCCGGAAACCCCGGCACGGTAGACCCTTCCAGCGCCGTGTCTCCCGAAACGAATGGTGCGCCTTCAGGAAAGCCGTTGCAGTCACCGCGCCAGCGGGGGGCGGAACAAAGCGGATGCACGAGCATCGTCAGGCACTGCCCTCGTCCGCCCTGGCCAGCGCACCCTTTCGGTAGCAGCCCCATCTGGCGCTGCGTAAACTATCGAACAGACCATTCTTGACACGCAGAAAATCAAAATCTAAAACGTTTTAAAGTTTGCACTTCGCCTTTTGAAACGTTTGCATATCGAGCAAACGTTTCGAGCAGCGACAAGTCCACAAGCCTGGGGAGGACCGGACGTGCGTCGGCGCAGCACCTTGAAAGAGATCGCATCCGCGCTGGACCTGTCGATTGCGACCGTGTCCCGGTCTCTGGCTGGCTATGAGGACATTGCCGAGAAGACCCGCGAGCGCGTGCAGCAGAAGGCGCGCGAGATGGGCTACGTTCCCAATGTTGCCGGTCGCATGCTGGTGTCGGGCCGCAGCGGCTTTGTCGGTCTTGTTCTGAAGGTGCGCGGCCCGGACTTCGTCGACGCCTATCTGGGCGCGACCGTGACCGGGCTCTCCGAGGCGCTTGTCGCCAAGGGCACGGACCTGATGATTGCCACGGCCCCCGAGGGCCAGGACGAGCTGGAAGTCCTGCAGCGCCTGGTCCAGTCCGGACGGGTCGATGGCATCATCCTCACCCGCATCGCCGAGGACGACGCCCGCATCCGCTTCCTGCAGGAGCGCAACCTGCCCTTCGTCGCGCTCGGCCGGACACTGGCGCCCTTGCAACCCCATGCCTGGATCGATGTGGCTGGTGAGGACGCGTTCGGCGAAGCCTTCCAGCTTCTCTACGGTCTCGGTCATCGCCACTTTGGCCTGGTCACCATCACCGACCAGATGACCTTCGCCCGCAACCGCGAGGCAGGCCTTGCCCGTGCAATGGCCGCAATCGGGGATCCATCCGTGCGCCTGACCAGCATCGCCGCGCCGCGCTTCGATGCGGAGGGGCATCGCAGCGGCATTGCCGGGCTTCTGACGGGACCGGACCGCCCGACGGCAGTGATCGGCCTGTTCGATGAACTGGCGCTGGCAGTGGTGCAGGCCGCCTCGCAACTCGGGCTGTCGATCCCGGACGACCTGTCGGTGATCGGCTTCGACAACGTGCCGGCCGCCGCCTACGCGGTCCCGGGCCTGACCACCTTCGAACCGGGCAACCGGGACATCGGCCGCATCGCGGCCGCCACGCTTCTGGATCTCATCGAGGTCCGTCCCAAAACCCCGCCCACCTTGCTGCGCAACGCCAGCCTGGTGCTGCGAGGCAGTCACGGCCCTGCGCCGCAAAAATAAGAACACGGCATTGCGAATTCATGGAACCGGGAGGAAAAACATGAGGACGTGGAAGACCTATCTCTTGCTGACAGCCGCATTGACGCTGGCGACAAGCCCCGCAAAGGCGGATCTCCTGTTCTGGTCGACCCAGGCCAAGCCGGTCGAGGAAACCCAGAAGATGCGCGACAACGTGCTCGCCGGCTTTGGCGAGACGGTTGACTATCAGGCCAGCGACGGTGGGCCTTGGCTCACCCGCATCCAGGCCGAGACCCAGGCCGGCTCTGGCACCATCGCGGTTCTTGGCGGTCTGCACGGTGACTTCACCTCGATCAGCGCGAACCTTGCTGACCTTGGTGCCGTCGATCTGGGCGGAGCAGCGGTCAACCCGAACTTCATGGCTCTCGGCCAGCTCGGCTCAGGCGAACAGAAATACCTGCCGTGGATGCAGGCGACCTACATCATGGCCGCCAACAAGAAGGCCCTGCCCTACCTGCCGGCGGGGGCTGACCTGAATGCCCTGACCTATGATCAGCTGATTGCCTGGAGCAAGGCCGTTGCCGAGGCGACCGGGGGCCCGAAATTCGGCTTCCCCGCTGGGCCGAAGGGCCTGAAGCACCGTTTCTTCCAGGGCTACCTTCTGCCTTCCTTCGCCGAATCGACCGTGACCAAGTTCCGCTCGGCCGAAGCCGAACAGGCCTGGACCAAGTTCAAGGACCTGTGGAGCTACACCAATCCCGCCTCGACCGGCTACGGCTTCCTGCAGGAACAGCTCCTGACGGAGGAAGTCTGGATCGCCTTTGACCACACGGCCCGGCTCGCCGACGCCTTTAATCAGAAGCCGGATGACTTCGTCGCCTTCCCGGCGCCCGCCGGTCCCGCCGGCCGCGGCTTCATGCCCGTGGTTGCCGGCATTGCCATCCCATCGACAGCGCCGGACATGGAAAAGGCCAAGGCCCTCGTTGCCTACATGCTGAAGCCGGAAACACAGATCGCAACGCTCCGGGCCACCAACTTCTTCCCGGTCGTGGACGTGACCCTTCCCGATGACATGCCGGCCTCGGTCAAGGCCTCCGGTGCCGCCATCGCAGCCATGACGGGTGCGGCGGACGCCAAGCCGGCCCTGCTGCCGATGGGGCTTGGCGAAGCCGGTGGCAAGTTCAACCAGGTCTATATCGACACGTTCGAGCGGATTGTCCTCGCCAACCAGGACGTCCGGACCGTGCTGGACAGCCAGGCCGAGGCGCTTCGGGCGATCATGAAGGAAACCGGTGCACCCTGCTGGGCACCGGACAAGCCGTCCGAAGGCGCCTGCCCGGTCGACTGAGACATCGACGACGTCGGCTGGTTCCTCCGGCTTCCATCCCCGTCTACAGCCGGGCCGCAAACCCATGCGGTCCGGCTGACAATCCCCTGCGGTGAAGGACCCTGACCATGGGCTCGACACGCCTGCCCTATCTCCTGTTGCTGCCCTCCGTGCTGTTCCTGGGGGTGTTCTTCCTCTATCCGTTCGCGCTGGTTGCCTGGGAGGCGTTCAACCGGGACGGAACCCCGACGCTTGCCCATTTCCAGACCATGGCCAGCCACTGGAAATTCGGCACCGCCCTGACCAACACCCTGTTGCTGGCAGCTGTAGTCGTGCCGATCCAGCTCGGGCTGGCACTTGCCATGGCCGTGCTTGTCACCCGCATGACGCGCGGCCGCGACATGGCGCTCTATGTCTTCACCATCCCGCTTGGCATTTCGGACCTCGCCGCCGGCATCATCTGGCTCGCGATCTTTGAACAGACCGGGTTCCTCAATTCGATGCTGCAGGCCGTCGGGGCTGTGGATGGACCGCGCATCTGGCTTGGCTACCAGGACAAGGCTACGATCTTCCTCGCCGTTGTCCTCGCCGAGGTTTGGCGCGCCACGGCGATCATGCTGGTGATCCTCGTTGCCGGAATGGGCCTCATCCCGAAGGAGTACAAGGAAGCGGCCGAAGTCTTTGGCGCCTCGCCGTGGCAGCGCTTCACCCGCGTCACCCTGCCTCTGCTGCGGCCCAGCCTGCAGACCGCGCTGATCCTGCGCACGATCCTCGCACTGGAAGTTTTTGCCGTCGTCTCGGCGCTCGGCGGCACCAACCTGCCGGTGCTGATGAGTGAGACCTATGTCTGGCAATTTGATCTGCAGGACAGGCATGTGGCCGCAGCCTACGCCATGGTGATCCTCGGCATCTCGATTGCGTTCACGCTGATCATCCTGCGCGTCCTGCATGTCCCCAAGGAGGCCCGCACATGACACGCGAACCGGCCCATCGCCGCCGCGCCCGGCAGCTGACTATGGCTTTGGTGATCCTTCTGGGCGCCTGGGTTCTGGTGCCGATCTACCTGCTCGTGGTCAATTCGCTGTCCTCGCCAGCCGAGGTCAATGGGTTCCCCAAGAGCTTCGTCCCCTCCTTCGACACCGGCAGCCTCGGCTTCTTCCTGGGCTTTGCCGGCGTGACCCGGGCCCTGCTCAACTCGGTTCTGGTCGCCGCCCTCACCATGGTGCTGTCGATCGGCCTTGGCGCGCCGGCGGGCTATGCCCTGTCGCGCTTCGAGTTCCCGGGCAAGAGTTCCTATCGCCTCCTGGTGCTGATGACACGCGCGTTCCCGCTGCCGCTGCTGGCGCTGCCGCTGGCGGTGCTGTTTATCCGCACCGGCCTTGATGACAGCATCCTTGGCCTCGCCCTCGTGCACACGTCGCTGGCACTCCCCTTCGCGATCCTGATCACCTATTCCCTGTTCTCCGGCATCCCGCTCGAACTGGAAGAGGCGGCCTGGACGCTGGGCTGCACCCGGCTGCAGGCGTTTCGCAAGGTGATCCTGCCACTGGTCCTGCCGGGGATCACGGCGTCTGCAATCTTCGCCTTCGTCATCTCCTGGAACGAGGTCTTTGCCGCGTCCGTGCTGACGATCCAGAACCGGACGTTGACCGCCTTCCTGCTGCAATCCCTCGACGTGTCGCCGATGCCCCTGAAGTTCGCAGGCGGCTTCGTCCTGGTGCTGCCGGCGCTCATCTTCATCTTCGCCGTGCGTCGCTACCTCTTCGCCATGTGGGGCATTGCCAACCGCTGAAGCCGTTCCGGCAAAAGCGGGACGCCGTTTGCGGCCCAGGTCGCGTGAAACCAATGAGCGAGATTTCGCCGGCTGAGAGGCCGGCCCCAGAAAAGGGTACAATTCGATGGCCGTCATCGAGATCAAATCCGTCGCCAAGTCCTTTGGCAGCTTCACCGCGCTGCACTCGGTCGATCTGGCCATTGCAGACCGCGAGTTCATGGTGCTGCTCGGCGCCTCGGGCTGTGGCAAGACCACCTTGCTGCGCATGATCGCCGGCCTCGAAACACCGAGCGAGGGCGAAATCTGGATTGGCGGCCGCCGCGTCGATCACCTGCCGCCGCGCGAGCGCGGCATCGCCATGGTGTTCCAGAACTACGCCGTGTTTCCGCATCTGACGGTCTACGAGAACATCGCCTTCGGCCTGCGGATGAAGAAGCTGCCCCAGGCCGAGGTGGACCGCCGCGTCACCCGCACGGCCGAACTGATGCATATCGAGCAACTGCTGAAACGCTACTCGGGGCAGCTGTCCGGCGGCCAGCGCCAGCGCGTTGCGGTCGCCCGGGCGCTGGCCATGGAACCGGACGTCATCCTGATGGACGAGCCGTTGTCCAACCTTGATGCGCTCTTGCGGCTGGAGATGCGTGCAGAGCTGAAGGGGGTTCTCGCCGCCTCCAAGACCACAACCATCTATGTCACCCATGACCAGGTCGAGGCAATGAGCCTCGCCGACCGCATCTCCGTCATGCATCAGGGCCGCATCATCCAGTCTGCGTCCCCGATCGAGGTCTACCGGGACCCGGCCGCCCGCTTTGTCGGATCGTTCATCGGCAACCCGCCGATGAATTTCCTGCCCGCCCGGCGGGTGGGACCGGGCGACTGGCAGGTCGCCGGACTGGCCCTGTCCGGGCCATCGACGGACGCGGATGAAGCAGACTTCGCCATCCGGCCGGAAGATCTGAGCCTGGCGGACGCGGGGCTGCCGGCCGAAGTGCGCGTCGTCGAACCGCTTGGTCCCCATGTCCTGGTCACCTGCGACGTTGCCGGTCACGCCTTCCGTGCCATCCTTGACAACGAGACCCGGGCAGCCCCCGGCGACCGTCTGTCGCTCGCCCCGCTCCCCGGTCGCGCCCGCTGGTTTGATCGCACCACCCAACGCGCCCTGTCCGCCTGAGGCTCCCATGACCCCGAATGACATCCGCTCCGCCGCTGCCGAAATCCTGCGTGAGAACGACCGCGGCGCCTACACGGTCCCGACGAAGGGGCTCTATCCGTTCCAGTGGAATTGGGACAGCTGCCTCACAGCCCTCGGGCTCGCCCAGCTTGACGAAGATCGGGCCTGGACCGAAATCGAGACGCTATTTGCCCATCAGTGGCCGGACGGCATGGTGCCGCATATCGTCTTCCACGTGTATGACGATGGCTATTTCCCCGGCCCTGACGTCTGGGCGACCGGCCGGCCGACCCCGACCTCCGGCATCACCCAGCCGCCAGTCGCGGGATTTGCCCTGCGCCGGCTGTTCGAGACCGCAACCGACGGCGAGGCTGCCAAACGGCGCGCACGCGCCCTACTCGGCGCCGTTGATCGCTGGCATGCCTGGTTCTACGAGATGCGGGACCCGGCTGGCGAAGGACTGGTGGCGATCATCCATCCCTGGGAGTCAGGCCGCGACAACTCGATTGACTGGGACGACGCCTTCGAGCGGGTGCCCCGCGACGGCATCGCCCCCTACACACGCCGCGATACCCAGCATGCGGACCCGGACCATCGCCCGACCAATGCGCAGTACGACCGCTATCTCTGGCTCGTCGAGCGGTTCCGGTCGCTCGGCTGGGACAACACGAAGCTGCACGACGCCTCGCCTTTCCAGGTCGTCGACCCCGGTTTCAATGCCATCCTGATCCGCTCCTGCGCCGACCTTGCCTGGCTCGCCGACTGGCTCGATGAGCCCGAGATCGCCCGCGTGAACCGGGAGCGTGCCTCCAGGGGTCTTGCCGCGCTCGAAAGCCTCTGGAGCGCCGGGCATGGCCAGTACTTGTGCCGCGACCGCCGCACCGGGGCGCTGATCGACAGCCCGTCCGTAGGGGGACTGTTGCCAGCCTTTGCCCCGATATCACCGGCCCGGGCCAAGGCCATCGCGACCCGGATCCAGGCGCTCGCCGCCAGCGCGCGGTATCTGGTCCCGAGCCACGATCCGGCCGACCCCCGGTTTTCAGCCAAGCGCTACTGGCGCGGCCCGACCTGGCTGATCGTCAACTACATGATCGCCGATGGCCTGACCCGCGCCGGCGAGTGGGAGACCGCCAACGCGATCCGCAGCGCCTCCATCGACCTCATCACCACCGGCGGCTTTGCCGAATACTACGATCCCCACACCGGCGAACCCTGCGGTGGTGGCCGCTTTACCTGGACTGCCGCCATGGTCCTTGAATTCCTCAAGTCGGCCGAGCCGCAGCCATGACGCCCTTGCCCGCAACCACCAGATCGCTGTTCCATGTGGCCGTGGTCATGGCCCATCCCGATGACGCGGAGATCTATCTCGGTGGCACCATCCTGGCCTGGCACCAGATGGGAGCCCGTGTGCACATCGTCATCGCGACCGACGGGGCCAAGGGCGGACAACTTCCTCCGGCAGACCTTGCGCGCCGAAGGGTAGACGAGGCGCGTGCCGGTGCAGATATCCTTGGTGCGTCGCTGACCCTTGCCGGACATGGCGATGGCGGCCTGTCCAGCGACATGGACCTTGTGGCGCATCTGCGCTCGATCCTGATCAATCTTGCACCGGACCTAGTGGTCACCCATGCCGGGAACGACTATCACGCCGATCACCGCGCTCTGGCCACAGCGGTTCGGGCCGCGGCGAGCTTTTCAATGCCCGTGATCGTCTGTGACACCATGATGGGCACCGGGTTCGAGCCGACCCATTATATTGACACCTCATTCTTCGCTGATACCAAAAGCGCCGCGATCCGCTGCCACGTGTCACAGGATCCGGAGCGGTTCGTTGCCTCGGCAACGCTGCTGTCGCGGTTCCGGTCCGCTCAATGCGGCCAGCCGGAAGGCCATGCGGAAGCCTTGCGCTTCGATCCCGCCTATCCCTTTGCCGACATCCGCAACCTGCTGCCGCCCGCCCCCGGCCTCAAGCCCGTCCGGGCCCGTGGTCCGGCCTGAACCCTCAATGTACCCGCTGCTTCTCGCAAGGATTGCCGCGTCATCGGCTGCACGTCAGCAAGGCCGCATCTCAGGCGTCATCCAAAGTTCATATGAAGGTCAAATAGAATTCATATGAAAATCCTACACCGTCCGCATCGGTCCTGACCCGCCATCGCCGCTGCCCTGTTTCTCCCTTCAGGCAGATCGGATCGCTCACGGTCGGACCGTTCAGATGCAAGCGATGGCGAACGGATGTTTGGGCAACAACAGGTGACAAGGCGGCAGGCCGAGATCGTCGATCTCGTCAGGGCGAACGGCTTCGTGCCGGTCGAGCGTCTCGCGACGCAGTTTGCCGTCACGGCCCAGACTATTCGCCGCGAAATCAATCACCTGTGCAAGCTCGGCCTGCTGCGCCGGACCCATGGCGGTGTCGAGCAGCCGGTGGTGAATGGCAATGCCCATTACAGCGCCCGCCGCATTCTCAACCTGCCGGCCAAGCGCGCAATTGCCAACATCGTGGCAGGTCTTGTGCCGGATGGCGCGTCGCTGGCGTTTTCAATCGGAACAACATCCGAGATCGTCATGCAGGCGCTGGGCGGTCATGCCGGACTGCGTGTCTTCACCAACAACCTCAATGTTGCCTATGCCGCGACAGACATGACTGGCTGCGAAGTCTCGATCGCCGGTGGACGGTTGCGGCCGGGCGATCGGGACGTGCTTGGGGCGGCAGCGGAGGAGTTCTTCGCCAGCTACAAGGTCGATTTCGGCATTCTCGGGGTGGCTGGCATCGAGGATGATGGAACTGTCCTCGACTTCAGCGAAGACGAAGCTGGCGTCCGCCAGGCGATCATTGCGAACTGCCGCCATCCCATCCTTGTGCTTGACCACAGCAAGATCGGCCGCAGCGCCCATGTCCGGGGCGGCCACTTACGTCAGGCGCACACGATCGTTTCTGACAGGCCGCTTCCCGACACTCTTCAGGCCCTGCTTGCCGGGAGCAGCACAGTCATGCTCAGCCCGATATCGGAGGCACCATGCCCGCAGTGATGCCTCTTGCTGAAGCCGGGACCACTCCCGCAGCGCGTCCCCTCGGCACTACGGCCAGCAGCGGCCAGTCGATCCGTCTTGCCGGCGTCACCAAGACCTGGGGCGCCACAACGGCCGTCGACAATATCGACCTCGACGTTCCTGCCGGGTCCTTCACCGTCCTGCTCGGCCCGTCCGGCTGCGGCAAGTCCACCACCTTGCGCATGATCGCGGGACTGGAGCCGATTGAATCCGGACGACTGATGTTCGGGGACAAGGACGTCACGCGCCTGCCGGCCGCGCAACGCGATATCTCGATGGTGTTTCAGTCCTACGCCCTGTTCCCGCATCTGAGCGTCGCCGAAAACATCATCTTCGGCCTCAAGGTGCGCCGCGTGTCCCGCTCCGAGCGTGATGCGCGGCTGAAGCGTGTGGCCGCGCTCCTGGGCTTGTCGGGCCTCATCCACCGCAAGCCTTCGGAACTCTCCGGTGGCCAGCAGCAGCGGGTGGCCCTTGGACGCGCGATCATCGCCGAGCGCCCGATCTGCCTGATGGACGAACCGCTGTCGAACCTCGACGCCAAGCTGCGGCACGAGATGCGCGTCGAGATCCGCGCCCTGCAGCAGCAACTCGGCTTCACCATGGTCTATGTCACCCATGATCAGGTCGAGGCGATCACCATGGCTGACCAGGTCGTGCTGATGAACAGCGGCCGGATCGAGCAGGTTGCCAGCCCGCGCGAGATTTATGCCCGGCCGGCCAGCCCCTTTGCTGCCCGCTTCATCGGCACACCGCCAATGAACATCCTCGACCTCGATCCCCTGACCGATGGCAAGGCGACGGGGTTGCTGCTCGGCATCCGGCCGGAATCTGTCGAACGCGCCGGCACCGAGCGGCCTGCGACTCTGCGCGGCACCGTGTCGGCAATCGAGTTTCTGGGTGCTGACACCCTGGTTGATTGCACGGTCGGCACGCAAACCCTGCAGCTCCGGCTCGCCGGCGGCACGGATGTCGACCGGGGCAAGCCGCTGGACCTGCATCTGCCACAGCATGAACTGCACCTCTTCGATGCAGCAACCGGCCAGCGCCAGGACCACAGGCTTCACGAAATCGGGCCGCTTCTGCGGCTCTGACGCATGTCTCCGCAGGGAGGCTTCCTGACCCGGCACCAGCCAGGCAGGTTCAATCAAGGGAAGGCAGCCATGTTCAAGACTTCGCTTCTGAAAGCCGTCGCCGCTGCGGCACTCACGATGAGCACCTGGGCTTCGGCACAGGCCGTCGAACTGCAGTTCTACTTTCCGGTCGCCGTTGGCGGTGGCGCCGCCGAGGTGATCCAGGATCTCACCAACGAGTATGTCGCGGCCAATCCGGGCGTGAAGATCGACGCCGTCTATGCCGGTTCGTATCAGGACACCATCACCAAGGTGATCACCGCCTCGCGCGGCGGCAATGCCCCGCAGTTGTCGGTGGCCCTGTCGGCCGACATGTTCACCCTGATCGACGAGGAACTGATCGTTCCCTTCGACGACTACATCAAGACCGACGCCGACAAGGCATGGCTGAACGGCTTCTATCCCGCCTTCATGGAAAACAGCCAGACCGGCGGCAAGACCTATGGCATCCCCTTCCAGCGCTCGACCCCGGTGATGTACTGGAACAAGGAAGCCTTCAAGGAAGCTGGCCTCGATCCGGAAGTTGCTCCGGCCACCTGGGAAGAGATGGTCTCCTTCGGCCAGAAGCTGACCAAGAAGGATGCCAACGGCAACGTTACCCAGTGGGGCGTGCGCATTCCGACCTCGGGCTTCCCCTACTGGCTGTTCCAGGGCCTGACCACCCAGAACGACGTGATCCTCGCCAACAGCGACGGCAACAAGACCAACTTCGACGACCCGAAGGTCATCGAAGCAGCCCAGTATCTCGTCGACCTGTCGACCAAGCATGGCGTGATGGAGCCGGGTATCGTTGAATGGGGCGCAACGCCGAAGGCCTTCTTCGAGCGCCAGGCTGCCATCATGTGGACCACCACCGGCAACCTGACCAACGTCCGCAAGAACGCCCCGTTCGAGTTCGGCGTCGCTATGCTGCCGGCCAACAAGCGTCGCGGCGCTCCGACCGGCGGCGGCAACTTCTACCTCTTCAAGGGTTCTTCCGACGAGCAGCTGGCTGCTGCGGTTGATTTCGTGAAGTGGATCTCGGCTCCGGAACAGGCTGCCAAGTGGACGATCGCCACCGGCTACGTCGCCCCGCGCGCCGACGCCTGGGAAACCGCTGCCATGCAGGCCTATGCCGCCGACTTCCCGGCCGTGACCGTTGCCCGCGACCAGCTGAACCATGCGGTGGCTGAACTGGCGACCTACCAGAACCAGCGCGTCACCGGCTTCCTCAACGATGCCCTGGCCGCTGCCATCACTGGCCAGAAGGAAGTCGCGACCGCTCTGAAGGACGCACAGACCCAGGCTGACGCGGTTCTCGCAGACTACCGCTAAGGACATTGGCGGCGGGGCCACCGCTCCGCCGCCGCCTCCAGCAATTTCGATCCCGATCGGATGTTCAGGACAGGATGACAGGGTGACAGCGCGCTTGCCCCAGACCCGCGAATGGATCCATGGCTGGCTGCTTGTGCTGCCGGCCCTGGTGTTCCTGTTCGCCTTCACCCACATCCCGGCCGTTGCCACGATCTGGCACAGCTTTTTCTCGACCCCGCGCGGTCGTCGCCCATCCCGTTTCATTGGCATTGAAAATTACGAGAAGATGCTCGCTGATCCGGTGTTCTGGAAAGTTCTGGGCAACAATCTCTGGTTCGCCCTTGGAACCATTCCGACATCGGTCGCCATCGCCCTGGTAATGGCGCTCTGGGTGAACGACAGGCTCGCAGGTCGCTCCCTCGTCCGCATGGCCTATTTCACCCCGACGGTGCTGCCCCTGATTGCCGTCGCCAACATATGGCTGTTCTTCTACACGCCCGGTTTCGGCCTGTTCGACCAGATCACCGGCGCGCTGTTCGGCTGGCCGCAGAGCAACATGCTCGGCAGCCCGGCCTCGGCGCTCAATGCGGTCATCGTCGTCACGATCTGGAAGGAAGCCGGCTTCTTCATGATCTTCTATCTCGCCGCGCTGCAGTCGATCCCGGTGTCGCTGCGCGAGGCGGCCCTGATCGAAGGGGCCTCGCGGCGGACGATCTTCTGGCGCATCACCTTCCCGCTGCTGATGCCGACGACCCTGTTCGTCTCGATCAATGCGGTGATCAATTCCTTCCGCCTGATCGATCACATCTTCATCCTCACCGATGGCGGACCGGATTACGCCTCCACCGTGCTGCTGTTCTACATCTACGAGACCGCCTTCAAATACTGGGAGACCGGGTACGGGGCGACGCTGACAGTAGCGCTTCTCTTCATGATGGCACTCCTTGCCATCGGCCAGTTTTTCTTCCTCGACCGCCGGATCCATTACAAATGACAAGAGCGGGCTTCGATCTGGACCGGATCCTCAACATGCTCGGCGCCTGGACGCTGGCCGTGATGTGGGCGCTGCCACTTCTCTACGCCATCTGGACGGCGTTCCATCCCTCGGCCTATGAGGCCCGCTTCGACCTGTTCGCCCCGCTGACCCTGGAGAACTTTGCCAAGGCCTGGAGTGCGGCCCCGTTTGCCCGGTATTTCCTCAACACCTTCGTGCTTGTCACCCTGATCCTGACTGGCCAGTTGATCCTGTGCACGCTCGCCGCCTTTGCCTTCGCCCGTTTCGCCTTTCCCGGGCGCTCGATCCTGTTCAGCCTGGTGCTGCTGCAGCTTCTGGTGATGCCCGACATCCTGATCGTCGAGAACTACAAGACAATGGGGCATCTGGGCCTCGTCGACACGATCACCGCCATCGCCCTGCCTTATCTCGCATCGGGCTTCGGCATCTTCCTGCTGCGCCAGACCTTCATGACCATCCCGCGCGAGTTGGATGATGCCGCAAGGATCGAGGGCGTCGGCGTACTCGGCCTCTTGTGGCGGGTGTACGTGCCCCTCGCCAAGCCGACCTATCTGGCCTTCGGCCTCGTCTCCGTATCGCACCACTGGAACAACTTCCTCTGGCCGCTGATCGTCACCAACTCTGTCAACACCCGCCCGGTGACCGTTGGTCTCAGCGTCTTTTCAGCCATCGATTCCGGCGTCGAATGGGCAACGATTAATGCCGCGACCCTGATGACCTCCGGTCCGCTGCTGATTGCCTTCCTCCTGTTCCAACGCCAGTTCGTCCAGAGCTTCATGCGCGCCGGCATCAAATAACCTTCGGACTTGCCAACCAACGGTGTCGGGAAGATTTAAGCAATTTTAGCTAGGCTTTCTCTTGAGAGGCAGCGGTCGATTTCCGGCTGCTGCGCAAACCAGGATCAGGCCGGCAAAGGCTGCAATCGCGTGTCATCTCCCCTCAACAGCCGCAGCCTCAGGCTTCTCCTCGGCAAGCTGGCCCCCTTCCTGAAGCTCGGCGCGGCTTCGGGTGGAGCTGCGTTGCTGGCGTTCCTGACCCAGACCCTTTTGGCGCGAAGCCTCGGCCCGGATGACTTTGGCCGGTTTTCCGCCGGCCTCAGCCTGGTCACGATCATGGCGCCGCTGGCCTGTTTCGGCATCGGCAGTTTCTGGCTGTCCGTCTTCGGCAAGGAGGGCTGGCAGGCCGAGCGCTGGCTGGGCGCATCGCTGACCTATGTCCGCCTGTCAGCCGGGCTGGTGCTTGCCGCCCTTGCCGTCTGGGCGCTGTACGGCCCCCATGACAGCACCACGACGCTGGTCATCCTGGTGCTGCTGATCTTCGTCCTCAGCCAGATCGTGATGGAACTGGTAGGCGTCCTGTTCCAGCTGGAGGAGAACTATTCGGCGTTTGCGCTGTGGCAGGTGCTGCCCCATGCGATCCGCATCGGGTTGCTCGCCCTTTTGCTGCTGCTGCCCGTGTTTGCCGCCGACCTGCACAGTGCGCTTGCGGCCTTCTTCCTCGCCGCCGCAGCGATCCTTGTTGTCGGCTTTGCACTCATGCGCCGACGGCTCTCGGGTCAACTCGCGCTGAAGGGCCACGGCGAGCGCCCGTCGGCCGCGTCGTCCGCCCCGCTCCAGGCACGCCTTGGCGATGTGGTCCGCGCCTCGATGCCCTTCGGTCTCGGCGGCTTTGCCTATCTCGTCTACACCCAGCTCAATGTCGTGCTGGTCAAGTACCTCGGGTCGGACGCCGATGCAGCCTATTACGCCATCGCTTTCATGGTGATGAATGCCTTCCTGCTGCTGCCCAACATGGCCTTCGAGAAGATCCTCGTGCCGCGCATCCACCGCTGGTACCATCAGGATCTGCCGCGGCTGAAACAGGTGCTTGGGCTCTCGGCCGGACTGGTTCTGTTGACGTCTGCCCTGGGGATCGCCGTGCTCTGGCTCAGCGCCGATCTCATCGCGCGGTTTTTCTTTGGCGCAAATTCCGCCCCGCTCGCCAGCGCGCTGCTGATCCTGATGTGGTCGATCCCGCTGCGCTCGCTCAGCCTGTGTTTTGGCTCGGTGCTCTTCGTCGGCCGCTTCATCAAGCTGCGGCTCTGGATTGTCCTGATCACCCTGTTTGTCGATATCGCGCTCTGTATGGTATTGATCCCGAACGCTGGGACAAGCGATGGAGCGAGCGCAGCCGCCATGGCCATGGTGTGTGCAGAGGCGGTCATGTGCCTCCTCTTCCTGGCCGGCATGCGGCATGCGATCAGACACGGGGAACGGGCGGCTTGAGCACCAACGGGCACGGCAGGGTCAGCGTCATCATCCCCTGCTACAATTGCGCTGCAACGATCACGGCTGCCCTGGATTCCATTGTCAATCAGACGCTTGCTGCATTCGAGGTGCTTTGCATCGATGATTGCAGCAAGGATGACACGGTTGCAGTCATCACCCGCTATTCCGACCGGCTGGCGGCTGAGAGGCCGGATGCCCCGCGCATTGTGCTGCACCGGATGGCACGGAACGGCGGCCCCAGTCCGGCCCGCAACGCCGGCTGGTCCATGGCCGCCGGCGACTATGTCGCCTTCCTTGATTCGGATGATGTCTGGCATCCCCGCAAGCTCGAAGCGCAGATGCGGGTGATGCTGGGCACTGGCTGTTTCGGCTCCTCGCACGCCCGCAAGGTCGACCTCGCCCCGGTGCAGGATTTGCAAACCGACGCGCGTCTGGCCGCGCTGCAGCCAGTCACCATGACCCTCGGCAGCCTTCTCTATCGCAGCCGGATCATCACGTCCTCGGTGATCCTGCGCAACTCGCCCGACTACCGCTTTCCCGAAGACATGCGCTACTGCGAGGACTTCAAGCTCTGGTGCCAGATCCTCTCGGACGAGCAGACGTTCATGCTTCTCGAGGTGCCGCTCTCCGGCATCGTCGGCGGTCATGAGGCCACCCCCGGCCTCAGCGCCGCCGTGGTGAAGATGGAGAAGGGCAAGCTGTCGGTCTTTCGCGGGCTCTACCGGGACGGCCGGATCAGCTGGCTCCAGTTCGTCACGGCCATCGCCTTCTCGAACCTGAAATTCGTGATCCGGCGCCTCCAGAGCCTGTTCTGACCTCCGCTTTCCCCTTGCCAACCGCTCAGGCCGTCGGCTCGAACAGCTCCGTCAGTTCAAAACGGGTTACATCGACCAGGCCCAGATCGGAAATCCTGAGCTCCGGGATCACCACCAGCGCCAGCAGCGAATGCTGCATGTAGGCGTTGTTGAGCTTGCAGCCGCAGGCCGCCATCGCCTCCACCATCGCCGCCGCCTTCGCCGCCACCTCGGCGGCCGGCCGGTCGGACATCAGTCCGGCAATCGGCAGCTCCACCAGCGCCAGCTCCTTGCCGTCCTTCCACACCGTCACGCCGCCGCCGACCTCGCCGAGGCGATTGGCCGCCCTCGCCATCATCTCGCGGCTGGTGCCGACGACGATCATGTGGTGGCTGTCATGGGCAACGGTCGAGGCAATGGCCATCTCGCCCTGGTAGCCGAAGCCGGAGACGAAGCCGTTCACCACCTTGCCGGTCGCCTGGTGCCGCTCGACCAGCGCGATCTGGCAGACACCGTTCTCGCCTTCCACCAGCCCACCGATCACGGGCAGCTCCGCCGTCAGCGCCTTGGTCGGCGCCTGGTTCTCGACCACGCCGATCACCTTGGCCTTCACCGCATTGGCGCCCTTCGGCGCGGCAATGGCAAAGTCGGACGCGGCCAGTACCTTGCCAAGGCGCACTGTCTCGCGTGCGGACTGCGGCCAGTCATAATGCGGGCAGGCAACGCGCATCTCGCCGTGTTCGGCCACCAGTTGCCCCCGCGCATAGACCGCCTCGATCGGCAGCTCGGTGAGGCTCGAGGTCAGGATCACGTCGGCGCGGCGGCCCGGCGCGATGGAGCCCAGTTCCCGCTCCAGCCCGAAATGCGTTGCCGTGTTGATCGTCGCCATCTGCAGTGCGATCACCGGGTCGCAACCACAAGCAATGGCATGGCGGACCACCCGGTTCATGTGGCCCTCCTGCACCAGCGTGCCGGAATGGCAGTCGTCGGTGCACAGGATGAAGTTGCGCGGATCGAGCCCCTTCTGCGTCACCGCCGTGATCTGGCTTTCCACGTCATACCAGGCCGACCCCAGCCGCATCATCGAGCGCATGCCCTGGCGCACGCGCGCCACCGCATCGCTCTCCGCCGTGCCCTCGTGGTCATCGGCCGGGCCGCCGGCAACATAGGCGTGGAACGGGATGCCCCGGTCAGGGCTGGCGTAGTGGCCGCCGACCGTCTTGCCCGCCGCCATCGTCGCGGCCATCTCGGCCAGCATCTGGGGATCGCCGTGGATGACACCCGGATAATTCATCATCTCGCCAAGGCCGATGATGCCGGGCCAGGCCATCGCTTCGGCCACATCCGCAGCCGACACGGCAAAGCCGGTCGTCTCGAGCCCCGGAGCCGACGGCGCGCAGGAGGGCATCTGGGTGTAGATGTTGATCGGCTGTAGCAGGGCCTCGTCATGCATCATGCGCACGCCCGCCAGCCCCAGCACGTTGGCAATCTCGTGCGGGTCATGGAAAATCGTCGTCGTGCCATGCGGGGCGACGGCGGCGGCGAATTCTGCCGGTGTCAGCATGCCGCTCTCGATGTGCATGTGGCCATCGCACAGGCCGGGGATCAGGTAGCGCCCCTCGGCCTCGACAATCTTGGTCCCCTCGCCGATGCAATGCGAGGCGTCCGGCCCGACATAGGCAAAGCGCCCCTCGGCAATCGCCACCTGCCAGCCGTCGAGGATCTCGCGGCTCTGCACATTGACGAGCCGTCCTCCCCGGATCACCAGATCCGCCGCCGCCCGGCCCGCCGCAACCGCCACAAGTTGGGGGGCAACTTCGGCCCAGGATTTCGTGCGGTTCTCGGCGGCGGCATGGGTCACGGCAACAGGCTCCAGTCTCGGGCACGATGGTCAAAATGATCGGGTAAGGTTTCCGACCAGTCCCGGACTGTCAAGCTCTTAACCTGCCGGCGCCTCGGCGGCGGCGGGCGGGGCTCGCCGGATGAGATGACCATAAAAGGCAAGCCCGAGCAGACTTGCCGCCCCGCATCCCGCGCCAAGCAACATCCATCCGGTACCGGAGTTGGCTTCGGAGGCGACCAGCGGCCCCATCGCCCCTCCCAACGCCCCGCCAAACCCCCAGGACATGTTGAACAGCGCGAAATAGGTCGCAACCGCCCGCCCGTCCGCGTGACGGCCGACCAGGATTTCCGACCCGGCCAGAACGGCAATTTCCGCGCAGGTGAACAAGCCGACAAGTACCAGCAACGCAATCAGCCCCGGGATTACCCCCACCAGTGCCATGGCAGCCCCGCCAACGGCCAGCGACAACACCAGCAGTCCGAGCGCTCCCGTAATGCGCATCAGGGGCGGGACTGCGAACAGGATCAGAAATCCAAGCGCGCCATTGACCACCAGCACGGACCCGGCCCAACCCGCAGAACCGCCGCGCAGGGTCGCCTCAAGCGGAAAGGCGGCGAACAGCTGCGCAAACAGTGCCCACCAGGGCATGAGCGCCAGGCACAGGACGAGGAAGGCGCGATCACCAAAGACCGCCCGGTAGCTCCCGGCCACATCCTGCCTTGCATGATTGCGCAGCTCCTCAGCCCGCTCCAGCGCTGCCGCGCCCGCAAGCGCGACGAACAGCAGACCACTGAGCACCAGCGGCAGCGACAGATCAAGCACCGCAAGCCCGGCCCCGGCGAGCGGACCGGCGACACACCCCAGGTTAAGCGCCTGTGCATTCACGACAATCAGCCGGTCGCGCCGCGCAGCCGGCTGCGCGCCGATGATGCCGTAGGCGCCGGCCTCGTAGACTGAGGTCCCGAGCCCGAGCGCGGCCGAGAAAACCATTGCCCCGGTTGCGCTTGGTGCAAAGGCAAGGCCGAGAAACCCAAGACCGCGAAGCACCAGTCCGCCAACCACAGCCGGCCACAGGCCGAACCGGTCCGCCAGTGGCGCGACCACCACCGGCGTGACGCGGGCTGCAAGGAAGTACAGCGCGAGCACCGCGCCGACATCCGTCGGTGACATGCCTAGTGTCGTTGCGCAATGCAGGGCAAGCAGAGGCATGGCCATGAAATGCGAGGCGTTCATTAGCCCCTGCAGTCCGATCAGCCGCCAGAGCGCTGGCGTCAGGGCTGACAGGTCAGATGGTTCTTTTCCCATTCCACTGTGCCTCCACGTGTCCTTCAGGCAGGCCAAACGCTCCAGTCAGGCAGCAAGCCTCTTGGGGGCGGTCAGGGACAGGACCGCGTCGCTGATGCGCCGCGCCTCCGCCAGACAGTCGGCAATCACCATGTACTCGAAAGCCTGGTCCAGCGCCGGCTCGATGGTCAGCGGGATAGCGCCGGTTGCCATCCCCGGCCGGAGCAGAAGTCCTGCGTCCGACAGGACCGCGAACAGATCACAGCCCTCCTCGAGCTTGCCCCGATTGTAGGTCTTGATGTGCTTCGAATGCAAAACCTGCTCCCGAAGAGTCGCTTGGCGATCTCGAAGACATGGCTGCATCCCCCGCAGCGACCGTTGAATTCATTGACGAATATCTGCCCCTCTGCGACGAGGCCATCGACATTCATGCGCCCGCGATGCCCCATCTGGGCAGCGAGCCGCACCAGGCGGGCACTTTCGTCAAGAAACCGGATGCGGTGATGGGTTTCGTAGTCTCCGGGGATCTCAAATCCAACCCAGAGCGGCTCCATGTTCATGGTGCCATCATTGAGCAGAAAACACCGCCCTTGCGCGTCGATCAGATACTCGCTGTAAAGCACATGGTCTGTGTCGACATACCGTTCGACGACAGCGGGCTCATGGATGCGGCTGGCGACGGTCTGAAGGATCGCCTCTGCATCCTGTGCAGTGGAATAGCGCAGCACGGTCGATGAACCCAGCCTCTTTCCACCGCTGCGAGGTCCATGAACGATCAGGTTCCCAAAACCGCCGGAGTGACGGTTGAGCTTGACGATGAAGTCGGCTCCCTGGGACACAAAGTGCCGCATTGCCCGTTTGAGATCAGTCTCGTTTTCGCAGACCCGTCCCTCCGGCAGCGACACACCAAGTCCGGCTGCGAGCTTCCGGAAGGTGGTCTTCTCGTTCAGCAGGGTCGCGCCGCCCTCCTGCAAGAAAGCGTCCTCGACCTCGACGCCGATGGCCTCAGCGAACTCGGCGACATAGTTGTCGGGAAAATAGGCGAGGACACTGCTTGGCTTGCGGCCTTCCGGCAGTGCGGCAACAACCTCCCGGCAGGCTGCAATGAACTCCGGCGCGAACAGGATATCCTGCCGCAGGAAAGCAAGGGGAGCGCCCGTTTTCGGCGTCAGCACCGTGAGATCATCCGCGCGGCAGCCATTCAGTTCGGCCCAGTAGGCCTTGAGCTGTTCCGTCGGCGCGGATGGCAGAACCAGCACGTCACCAGGATCTGCCAACCACATCATCCGCTGGTTGCACAGAATGATCTCCGATTGCTCATGACGGGAGTAACCGGACACGTCAGCGACCTGATGCTCGCTGTCAACATTGGCAAAAATCAGCTTCGGCATGGGAAAGCTCCTTCGGTGCAGGTTGATAAGGACATGAGGTCACAGGCAGGCGTCGCTCAGACGCTCCGGGCGGGGCGGGCGCGTGGCAATCCAGATGGACGCAAGGACAAGGGCGATGCCGAGGATCTGTGCCGGCGAGAGCGCTTCCCCGAGCAGCAGATAGGCAAGCGGCGCGGCCACAATCGGCTGGATCAGAAGGACAATCGAGCTTGAGGTCACAGGCAGCGTCTTCAGCGCAACCGTCACCAGCCCCTGCCCCAGCACCTGCCCGACCAGCACCAGCACCACAAGCAAGCCGATGCTGCGGGCATCGGGTGGCACGATCTGCGCCTGCCACAGCAGTGTCGGCGCGAGGCAGAGCGTGCTTCCGGCCGTAACGGCCACCATGATCTGCAAGGTCGATGCGCCCGCCTGCTTGAGGCGGCGGACGGTGACCAGATACGCGCCGTAGAGAAGGCCTGCGAGCAAGGCGATCGCATCACCGGCAACGCTGCCCCCTTCCGAGATCACCGATAGCCCGACCAGAAGCACAGTTCCCGACAGGGCAACCGGCAGCGACCACCAGAAATTGGCTCCAGGGCGGTCAGACAGCCCAAGCAATCCGAACACACCGATAAAGAACGGCGCGCAGTTCGTGAAAAGCGTCGCAACAGACGCGTTGGTCAGACGGATGGCGGCATGCATCGCCAACAGATCGGCCGCAAAGAAGCCAGCCGCCAGCGCGTAAAGCCACAGGGCCGGCCGGCCAGCCGTTTGCCGCGGCTGGCCGTGCACCCGAGAGGCAGCCGCCCCACCCGCCTCCGTCGCCAGCATCAGGGCGGTGAAGATCGGAGCAGCCATCGCCACCCGATAGAACGCCGAGACATCGGCCGGAAGCGGCAGGGCTTTGACCACAACAGGCGCCAGACCCAGGCAGATCCCGCCTGCGGCAAGCACCACATAGGCTTGCGGCACGCTCAAGGTGGGGCCGCCGGAAACGCCGGCGGTCACGGTCCAGGGTCTAGGCAAAGGGGTCATGGCGGTCTCGCTTGGCTTCGAAGCGGGCCAGAAAACGCCCCTTGTCAACGATGGCCCGGGTGTGTGTTCCCGATGCAATGACCCCCTCGCCGTCCCTCGCCTCGATTGAGAACGTGAGGATCTTGTCCTCGATGCGGATCAGCTCCGCTTCGAGCGTCACGTTCCAGCCCTTTGGCGTCGGGGCGAGGTGGCGCATGTCATGGCCGTAGCCAAGCGTCATCTGGCCGGCCTGCAACGTGCCCTCGATCGCACGCATCGCGGCCAGTTCCCCGAGCCACAACAGCACGGGGGTTGCCAGGACCGGGACATCGTTGCGCCAGTTCGTTGCCAGATCGCTGTCTTGCACCTGATGGACGAGAACGCCTTTGTTGCGCGACTTAAGCGGCACGAACGACATGGTACGTCTCCTCTGCGGAATGGGTCTGCTGCAAGCCGGACATCGCGTTCGCAAGTGCGCGCGCAAGTCGCTCGACCAGCGCGTCGAGCACCGCCTTCGGCGTGTTGAACGGGGGGGCAACAAGGATGGCATCCCCCCGCGAGCCCGCGATGAAGCCGGACACCGGATAGACGATGAGATCCTCGGCGAAGGCGCTGCGCACGACGGCATCCGCCAGCCGGGTCTCGGCCGGCCAGGGATCAAAACTAATGTCATCACGCACCAGTTCCAGCCCCCACAGCATGCCTTGGCCCCGCACCTCTGCGACGTAGGGCAAGTCCTCGGCCATTTCGCGCAACCGCTCGCCGAGATAAGCCCCCATCGTTGCCGCCCTCGGCACCAGCCCCTCGTCCTCCAGCACGTCGAGGACGGCATTGGCTGCGGCCGCGGCAACCGGATGGTTCGAGTGGGTCTGTCCGAGGGCGAAGCTTGCCCGCTTCGAGGTCAGGACACCTGCAATGCGCGCATTGGCAAGAATGCCTGAAATGGGCAGGTACCCGGCATTGAGGCCCTTTCCCAGGCACACGATGTCCGCTTTCACGCTGCCATGGTCCATGCCAAGCCAGCGCCCTGTCCGTCCGAGGCCGGTCAGGACCTCATCGCCAATCAGAAGGACATCGTGCCGGTCACAGATGGCACGCATGGCCGCAAAATAGCCGGCCGGAGGAACGATTGCGCCGCCCGATGCGCCCACGATGGGTTCAAGGATGACCGCTGCGACATTGCTTGCCCCAAGGCGGAGAATCTCGTCCTCGACAGCCTGCGCGCAGGCAAGACCATGCCCTTCTGCGTCCTGACCGGGACCGGCCCGCAGCGGATACGGCGTCGGCAGGGTCGGCTCGCCAGGCAAGGCGCCCCCGGCCCGGCGGCGCGGCCAATGGCCGGACAGCGCCAGGGCACCCGTCGTGGACCCGTGGTAGGAAATCTTGCGGCTCAGAATGCGCGTCTTGGACGGCTGGCCGGCCTCCCGCCAGAACTGCTGTGCCAGGCGAATGGCCGTCTCGACAGCTTCCGAACCGCTGTTGACGAAGAACGCTGCCGCATAGCCAAGCTTTGCGCAAAGCCGGTCCGCCAGCTGCAGGGCGGGCGCATTGGCGAACTGGGTGCGGTACAGGAAGCTCGCCGTTTCCATTTGCCGCCGGACCGCATCGATCACATGCGGGTGACCGTGTCCGATCGAACAGGCAATTGCACCGGATGATCCGTCAATCCATTCACGGCCATGCGCATCCCGGATGAAGGGACCGCTGGCAGTCTGGGCAACCGGATAGGTTGCTCCGACCATGGGCATCAATAGCGTCATGACTTCCTCCCTCAGTTCCAATGGTGGATGGCAGCACCGGCGGTAAATCCGGCCCCGGCAGCGGCAAAAAGCACACGGTCCCCGCGTGACAGCCGGTTCTGGCGGATCGCCTCGTGCAGGGCGATCGGGATGGTCGCGCCAACGGTGTTGGCATAGCGGTCCATGGTCAGCTGGAAGCGGTCGAAGGGGATCCCGGACCGTTTCGCGATATCCGCCAGCAGGCTGCGCGAGGGCTGGTGCGGAACGACCACGTCGACATCCCCCGGCTCAAGACCGTTCCGGCTGAGCACACGCCCGATGCAGGCCGGTACCGCTTCGGAGGCAGCCCTGTAGACGCCGGGGCCGTCCATCTCGAACCGGTCGGTCTGGCCCTTGATCGTGAATGCCTCCCGATCCCGTCCGTCTGTGAACAGCTCGGCATCGAACCCCGCATTCCGCCCGGCTGGTGCCGCCTCGATCAGCACGGCTCCCGCGCCATCTCCGAAGAAGACTCAGTCCCGGCGCTGCCAGTCAGTGGCACGCGAAAACACGTCGGCACCGACCACCATCGCCCGTTTGAACGGCCCCGTTGCCAGCATTGCGGCCGCGGCCGTGAGCCCGAACAGGAACCCGGAACAGACGGCGGAGACATCAAATGCCACGGCATTGGCAAGACCCGACTTCTGCTGGGCAAAGCAGGCCGTCGCCGGTGCCCGGCGATCCGGACTTGCCGTGGCAAGGATGAGAAGATCGACACTTCCCGCATCGACACCCGCCTTATCAAGCGACGATGCAACAGCTGCGGCAGCCAGGTCAGAGGTCTGGATCCCCTCGCGGGCGACATGGCGGTGCCGGATCCCAAGGGTGTCGGCCACCCAGTCCGGATCAATGGCCGGATTGTACCTTTGCTGGATGTCTTCATTGGAAACGATTAGATCTGGAAGGCAGATCCCGGTCGACAACACTCGAAAGCTCGGTTTCATCTCGCATCTCCCTGCAACGCGGTTCCGTAGCGGCAACGGCTTGCATCAAGCCATCCTGAATTGTACCATTCGATCAATTACCCCCTTGAGGTTGCATTATTGTTGCGCCCTCGTTCGGGGGAACGGAAATGAGTTCGATTCATCGCTGCGATGAGCGGCCGTCATCGGGGATCGAAAATGGGCCTGGTAAATGTCGACGTAGACCTTCTGCGCACGCTGCTCGTCGTTGCGGACTTGAGGAACTTCACGTCAGCCGGTGAGAAACTGCACCGGACACAATCCGCGATCAGCCTTCAGATCAAACGCCTCGAGCAGATCGTCGGAGAGCGGATTTTCGACCGGGGCAGTGGCAAGGACATCCGCCTCACCAAGACCGGCGAGCTTGTGCGGTCATACGCTGCCGAGATCCTCAGGCTGAACGACGCCCTGGTCCAGGAGATCCAGTCAGGTTCCCAGCCGACGGTCATGCGGATCGGCATGCCGGATGATTACGCGGATGTGCTTCTGCCGAAGGTGATCGCCGAACTGGCGCGGCGAAACGAAAAGATCGAGATGCAGATCATCACCGACCTCTCGACAAGGCTCGGGTCGCTTGTTGACACCGGCCACCTCGATCTTGCCTTCATGACCCGGGACGCCGGCATTGCCGGGCTCAGCCTGCTCGAGGAGCGGCTCAGTTGGGTCTGCGCACCACAGGCACGGCTGGCCGCCGACAATCCGCTTCCCCTGGCCCTGTTTCCCGAAGGGTGCGGCGTGCGGCGCAACGCGCTTGATGCGCTCGATGCGGTCGGCAAGCGATGGCATATCGCCTACTGTTCGGCAAATTTCTCGACGCTGAAGACGGCAATCCTCGCCGAACAGGCCATTGGCGTGCTGCCGACACGCGCAATTCCGGACACTATGATCCCCCTCGGGCCAGACGACGGCCTGCCGGAGCTGCGGAACTCGGAATTGCTTGTCCAGGTCAGCTCACAGGCAACGCCAACGGTGCTGAGGCTGGCGTCGCACCTGTTGCGCGCGTTCGAGGTCGAACTGACCACGGGCGAGATCGCCCATGTGCCGATGCCCCGGCCGGGACAAGCCGCGCCCAACCGGCATTGACGCGGCTTATGCAGAGGCGAAGGAGAACTCATTTCTATCTCCGATAAGATTGGGACACCGTCATGGCCATCGGATCGGGAGCCTTTCAGCCGGCCCCCGCCGCAACTCCGCAAAGGAAGGGACAGGCCATGCAGTTCGAGTTCAGCACGCAGCAGCAGATGATGTTCGACCGGTTCGCGGAACTTGGTCGCCAAGCAGCCGCCAGCGCCGGTCAGCACGACGCCGCCGGCAGTTTTGACCGCGGCACCTGGCAGCGTCTCGCCGACGCCGGGCTCTGGCGCATCCCAGTTCCCGTGGCACTTGGCGGACTGGGCGGCACCTGGGCCGACTGTGCTACGGCCATGGAGGGCGTTGCCACAACGGCCGAAGACCTCGGGTTTCTGGTCACGATGCTTGGGCACATCGGGTCCCTTCGCATCATTCTAGAGGACGGCACTCCGGCCCAGCAGGCCCGCTGGCTCGAACCGATCATGCGCGGCGATGTCGGGGTCACCGCCATGACGGAGGCGACCGGCGGCTCGGACCTCGCCCGCATGCGGGTCGCCGCGACGCCGGATGGATCAAGCTGGCGGCTTGATGGCGAAAAAGTTCATATCACCAACGCGCCGATTGCGGCCCTCGGCATGATTGCCGGCCGCATCCCCTCCCTCGGCGCCAAGCGGGATATCACGCTGTTCTTCGTTGATCTGGACCAGGAGGGCATCACGATCGGCGAGACCGAGGACAATCTCGGGATCAGGACCAGCCCCACCGCCAACATCCGCTTCGACGGGGCAAGGCTTGACCCGATCAACATCGTCGGCAAGCCCGGTGATGGCCTGAGTGCCCTCTATCGCATCATCGCCTTCGAACGGGCGCTCTATGGCATCATGGCAGCCGGTCTGATCGAGAACATGATTGCCAAGGCCATGGCGCGCGTTGAGGCACGCATGGCCTTCAACCGGCCACTGGCGGACTACCAGTATGTGCAAGGGCGGATTTCCGACATGAAGATCGCTTCGGTCGTCTGCCGCCTGCTGACCTATGCGGGCCTTGAGAAGCTCTCAGCCGGCAGCGAAGATGCCTCCATCGTCTGTTCGGTCGGCAAGTTCCTGGCTGGCGAGAAACTGCTTGAAGCAGCCGAGCACCTTGTGCAGCTGCATGGCCATCTCGGCTACATGAACAATGACCTCAGCCGTCACCTGCGCGATGCTGTCGGCATGCGCATTGCCGGGGGAACCAGCGACATTCAGCGGATCAACATCTTCAACCAGATGCGTCAGCAGCATGCGCGCCGCTGGGCCAATGATACCCCCCAGACCGTTGCTGCGGAATGATGAGCCGCGACGGGCCGGTCGTTCAGCCCGCCGCCAGCTCCGCCCGGCCGGATCGGCACGACCATGACATGCAGATCGTGAAAGGGGTTGATCTGGCGCAAGGCTGCAGCCGGTCGCTCAAGCTAGCGTTCCGGTTGTCCAGCCTTGCGCGCAACACCAGGGCCAAAGGACATCGCTCTTTCCTCAATCCAAGGAAGAAAGACAAAATGTCAGCGACACCCAAAACTGCGACCATGAAAGCTGCGGTGGTCCGCGCCTTCGGCGCGCCGCTCGACGTTTGCGAGGTCGCCCGTCCCGTCGCCCTCCCCGGCAAGATCGTCGTCAAGGTGATGGCCAGCGGCGTCTGCCACACCGACCTTCACGCCGCCGATGGGGACTGGCCGGTGAAACCCAATCCTCCCTTCATTCCCGGCCATGAAGGCGTCGGCATCGTCTGCGAGGTCGGAGCCGGCGTGAAGGGCATCAAGGAAGGCGACCGGGTCGGCATGCCGTGGCTGCACTCCGCCTGCGGCCATTGCAAGCACTGCGTCGGCGGCTGGGAAACCCTCTGCAACGAGCAGCAGAACACCGGCTACAGCGTCAACGGCGGCTTTGCCGAGTATGTGCTGGCTGACCCCGGCTATGTCGGGCATCTGCCGGCCGGGCTCGATTTCGCGCCCGCTGCACCCGTGCTCTGCGCCGGTGTCACCGTCTACAAAGGCCTGAAGGAAACAGAAGCCCGCCCCGGCGAGACCGTTGCCATCATCGGCATCGGCGGGCTTGGCCACATGGCCGTGCAATATGCCAAGGCCATGGGCCTGCATGTGGTCGCCGTCGACATCCATGACGACAAGCTCACCCTTGCCCGCAATCTGGGTGCCGACCACACCATCAACGCCCTGACCACGGACCCGATTGCCGAGATGCAGAAACTGGGCGGGGCCGAGGGCGTGCTGGTTACGGCCGTTTCCACCAAGTCCTTTGCACAGGGCTTCGGCATGCTGGCCCGGCGCGGCACCATGAGCCTCGTCGGCCTGCCGCCCGGAGACTTCCCGCTGCCGATCTTCGACACGGTGCTCAACGCCAAGACCATTCGCGGCTCCATCGTCGGCACGCGCAATGATCTGGTGGAAAGCCTGGCTTTCGCCGCCGAGGGCAAGGTAAGTGCCCATTACGCGCTGGACCGGCTGGAGAACATCAACGCGATCTTCGACCGGATGCGCCAGGGCGCCATCGACGGACGCATAGTCCTGTCCATCAACTGATTTCTTTGGAAATGAAGCATGGTCGCGCCGTCTGCTCCGGACAGCGCGGCCCGACAATCTGAGCCTCCAAAATCCTGCACCGCAGAGCCGTCACAGCAACAACAGTCCCCGTCACGTCACGGGCCTGTCACGCAAAGCCGGTAAGACCTCCAAAGTCATTCGAATGAATTGGAGGCAATATATGGTGCGCGAAACATGGCAGACGATCCGCGACCGTCTGGCCGCTGAAATCCTGTCTGGCGCGCTGGCCCCTGGCGCACAGCTGCCGACAGAGCCGGATCTCTGCACCCGTTTCGGCGCCGGCCGTCATTCCGTCCGCCGCGCCATCTCCGCCCTTGCGGTCGAGGGCAAGCTGCGCGTGGAGCAGGGCCGCGGCACCTTTGTCGAAAGCGCACCTCTCATCAACTACCAGATCAGCCGGCGCACGAGGTTTCGCCAGAACCTTTTGAGCCAGGGCGTAACGCCTGCGGGCGAACAGGTGACCGATGACGTGATCGCGGCGCCGCGCCGTGTCGCAGAAGCCCTCAGTCTTCCCGAGGGCACGAGCGTTCACCGGCTCATGCGCCGGGGCCTGGCCGATGGCGTCCCTGTCAGCCTCGGCGTTGCCTACCATCCCTTCGCCCTGTTCCCTGATATGGCGGAACTGCGCCGGTCGGGTCGGTCGGTCACCGACATCTACCGCAGCCACGGCATTACCGACTATCTGCGCAAGAGCACGACCATCTATGCCCGCCGACCGACGGTCGAGGAAGCCAGGCTGCTGAAACAGCACCCGGACCAGCCGGTCCTTGTCGTCACCAAGACGGACGTCGACATGTCCGGCCGCCCCATCGGCTACTCCCAGGCCATCTGGGCGGCTGACCGCGTCCAGTTCACCTTCGATCTTCCTGAAGCAAACGAAATCCGGAGCCCCGACCAGGATGACTGACGCCGCTCACGCCGCAACGACTGTCGCCAACCACGGCGACTTTCTCACCGCCCTCTCCCACGCCGATGCAGAAAGCGTGAAGCGCTTCGCCGAAGGCCTGCTGCCGCAGCTGGGAGCCATCGAGGTCCTGCGCAGCCGCACCGGCCTAGTCATGCTGCCGTTCCGAGACACGGTGAAAGGCACCGATTTCCACCTCGGCGAGGTGCTCGTCGCCGAAGCCGAGGTCCGCCTCACCGACCACGACGCCACCGGCTACGGCATGGTCACGGGCCGCGATCTGGAATGGGCGATGGCCATGGCACTGATTGATGCCGCCGCGACGGCCGACCTCGCGCCTGCGGCCATCGACGCCTTCGTGACCGGGCTGGAGGCGGCCAATGCCGACCGCGACCGGGCGCGCCTGTGCGCCGTCGAGGCCACCCGCGTCGACATGGAAACCTTCTGATCCTCATCCTCGTCACGGAGACCCGCTCATGGGTGCCCTGCCCCCCAGTTCCCACGCCCTCATCACCGCCCCCTTGCGCGGCGCGGACGAGATCCGCGACAACACGGCCTTCGAGGCGATCCTCTGGGCGCTGAGCCGTCCTGGTGAGATCCGTCATCTGCCCGAACCCGGTCCCCGCACGATCCTGCTCGCGCTCGTCGACCGCGAATGCCGCGTCCATGCGGATGATGCGGTCATCGGCGAGCTGGCCGCCTGGACCGGCGCGACCCTGACGCCGCTGGCGGGCGCCGACCACGTCTTCCTGTCGCTGGAGCCGGGCGCCGACATCGCCCGCCTCAACACTCTGAAGGTCGGCTCCGCGCTCTATCCCGATGATGGGGCCACCGTGGTCGTCGAGGCCCGGCTTGGCCGTGCCGAGGGCGACGGCCAGCGCCTCAGCCTGTCAGGTCCGGGCATCGAGACCACCCGCGAGATCGCCGTCGCCGGCCTGCCGGCGGGTTTCTTCGCCCTGCGCGACCGGCTCTGCCGCTACCCGCTCGGCTTTGACCTTTTCATCGTCGATGGCAGCGATGTCATCGGCCTGCCCCGCTCGACCCTGATCGAGGTGCTCTGATGGCCTATGTCGCAACCCGTGGCGGGGAAAAAGCCATTGACCAGTCCGAGCGCCTCTACCGCGCCGACATGGGCACCATCGATGCCGGGCGTATTGCGGAAATCCGCCGCGCCCTGCCCTGGCTGATCGACCGGGTGATGGGCGAGGCCTCGCTCTACGAGGCCGATCTGGCGGCGCTGGCGCTGGCCCAGTCCGGTGGCGACCTCTACGAGGCGGTGCTGCTGCTGCGCGCCTGGCGCACCACCCAGCCGCGCCTCACCATCGCGGAGCCGGTGACGCAGGACAAGCTCTTCACCCACCGCCGCATCTCCGCCGCCTTCAAGGACAT
The DNA here is from genome assembly GCF_003012935.1 of Pannonibacter carbonis. Classification (GTDB taxonomy): domain Bacteria; phylum Pseudomonadota; class Alphaproteobacteria; order Rhizobiales; family Stappiaceae; genus Pannonibacter; species Pannonibacter carbonis. Next base: position 55,017 of record NZ_PUDR01000018.1, read on the forward strand.
CCCCGGCGGCCAGATCCTCGGGCCCACGCTCGACTATTCGCACCGGCTGCTCGCCACCGGCGTGCTCGAGGGCCGTCCCTTCGTGCCCGCGGCGGTCGAACCGGCCACCACGCCCGCCCCGGCTGAGCAGCCCTCGCTGGCCGCCTGGCAGAAGGCGCAAGGCCTCGTCGCCGATCCGGCGCGCGAGGATGTCGCCCTCGACGACATTCCCGACCTGACGCGCGAGCCGCTGCTGTTCCCGGCCAAGCGCGCCCACACGCTGCAGAGCCTCGCCCGCGCCGACACCGGCGGCGTGCTGGCGCTCGGCTATTCCGCCATGCGCGGCTATGGCAACGCCCATCCGACCGTCAACGAGCTGCGCCTCGCTGAGGCCGAAGTGGTCGTCCGCCATCCGCGCGGCACCATGTTCAGCGCCGGCCGGGTCAAGGTCTCGCAGGCAGAAGTGACGTCCAAGGGCCGCTCCGGCCAGCTGGATCTCGGCTTCTGCGCCACCTTCGGCTGGAACGAGATCAAGGTCATCGCCGGCGCCACGCTCGATCTCAACGCGCCGGATGCGCCGCAGAACTCGCCGGTCAACGAGGAGTTCTTCCTCTACCACACCGAGCCGGTCGAGGCCTCGGGCTTCTGCATCCACTTCAAGCTCCCCCACTATGTCACCTTCCAGTCGGCGCTGGATGCCCTGCGCGACGCCAAGGCGAAGGCCGCAGCCTCGGACGCGGCGTCCACAGCGTCCGCCCCTGCCCGCCAGCCGGCCGTGACCGAAGAGGTTCCCGCATGACCAGCCTTGCCAGTCTGACAAAGCCCTGGGAGGCCTTCTCCTACGGTTTCCTCGATGCCTCGGCCAAGCGCGAGCTGCGCCGCAAGATGCTGAAGGCGGTCGCCGTGCCCGGCTGCCAGATGCCCTATGCCAGCCGCGAGGTGCCGATTGCGCGCGGCTGGGGCACAGGCGGCCTGCAGGTGACCCTGACGCTGCTGAAGCCCACCTCCGTGGTCAAGGTCATCGACCAGGGCGCCGATGACAGCGTCAACGCCGCCTCGATCCGCAAGTTCCTCTCCCGCGTCTCCGGCGCCGGCAAGACCTGGGACACGGGCGAGGCGACGATCCTGCAGTCGCGCCACCGGGTGCCGGAGGAAGTCCTGCGCGAGGATCAGATCCTCGTGCTGCAGGTGCCCAACCCGGAACCGTTGCGTCCTGTCGAGCCCAACATGTCGGTCGCCCGCCAGATGCACGCCGATGCTGACTACGGCCGGCTCTGGCTGACGCTCTACGAGCAGATGGTCCGCTCCGGCCGCATCATGCAGGGCGCGGCCTATCCGAGCCTCGTCAACGGCCGCCATGTCATGACGCCCTCGCCGATCCCGCGCTGGGACGTGCCGAAGCTGCATATGGCAAGGCACCTCACCTTCCTCTCGGCCGGCCGCGAGAAGCGCCTCTATGCCGTGCCGCCCTACACCCGGGTCGAGCCGCTGGTCTTCTCCGACGTGCCCTACAAGGTCGAGGAACACCACGACCTCACCTGCCACCGCTCCGGCCTCACCGGCTATTTCATGAACGAGATCCCGCAGAACGACGGCTCGTCCAGCTTCGAGGTCTCCGACAGCCACTTCGGCATCAAGGCCATCCGCCGCAGCGAGGGCGAGGCCCTGGCCCCCATCGACACCTGGTACAAGAACGGAGAGCTCCAGCCATGACCGCCCAAAGCCCCGCGCCGCGCGGCGAGGCCGCTCCGCGCCAGCTGCCGCAGTTGATGACGACGCCGCCGATTCTCACCATGCGCGGCATCACCCGCCGCTTCGGCAAGGTCACCGCGCTTGAGGACGTGGATGCCACCGTCTATCCGGGCGAGGTGCTCGGCATCGTCGGCGAGAGCGGCTCCGGCAAGTCGACGCTCCTGCGCATGATGAACCTCGAGGACACGCCCGACACCGGCACCTACGAGCTGGACCTGCCGGGCCTTGGCGGCAACCTGTTCGGCCTCGACCGTTTCGAGCGGCGCATGCTCTGCGCCCGCAACATCGGCATCGTCTACCAGAACCCGCATCTCGGCCTGCTGATGCGCCATTCCTCCTCCGGCAACGTGGCCGAACGCCTGCTCATCGCCGGCGAGCGCAGCTTCAAGGTGCTGCGCGACAAGGCCCGCGAGGCGCTGGACGCGTCCGAGTTCCCGCTGGAGCGCATGGATGCCCGGCCCATCGAGCTGTCGGGCGGCATGCAGCAGCGCGTGCAGCTCGCCAAGGCCATCGCGCTCGAACCGGCGCTCCTGCTGCTCGACGAGCCGACCACCGGGCTCGACGTCTCTGTCCAGGCCCTCGTCCTCGACACGCTGAAGCGGCTGCAGCGCGACCGCTCCATCACCATGGTCATCGTCTCGCATGACCTTGGCGTCATTCACACCATGGCCGACCGGGTCATGGTCATGCGCCGCGGCCGGGTGGTCGAGCAGGGGCTGGTCGACCAGGTCTTCCAGGACCCGCAGCACGAATACACCCAGCAGCTCGTCCACGCGAAACTTTGACAGCTAAGGATCACGCTCGTATGACCCCGGTTCTCGACGTGGAAGGCCTGTCGAAGCGCTTCCACATGTATCACCTCGACCAGGACCTGCACGCCTTCAGCGGCATTTCCTTCCGTCTTCACGCCGGCGAATTCCTGCTGCTGCGCGGCGAAAACGGCGTCGGCAAGTCCACCCTCCTGCGCACCCTCTACCGCAGCTACCTGCCCCAGGCCGGTCACATCTGGTACCAGGCCGCAGAGGGCCGCATTGACCTTGCCACCGCTGCCGACGTGGACATTACCTTGTTGCGCCGCCGCGACATCGGCTTCGTCACCCAGTTCCTCGTTGCCCGTCCGCGTGTGGCGGCCGACGAGATCGTGGCCGAACCGCTGCGCCGCGCCGGCGTGGCTCAGGCGGAAGCGCTGGACGAGGCTCGCCGCTGGCTCGGCGAGTTCGGCGTCAAGCGCGACCTCTGGCGCGCCTATCCCACCACCTTCTCCGGCGGCGAGCAGCAGAAGGTGAACCTCGCCCGCGCGCTGATCCTGCCGCAGAAGCTCCTGCTGCTCGATGAGCCGACCGCCTCGCTCGACGCCGGCGCCCGTGCGGCGCTCGTCCGCCGCCTCGCCGATCTCAAGTCCGCCGGGGTCGCCATGATCGGCGTCTTCCACCATCCCGGCGACGTGGCCGACCTCATTGACCGGGAAATCCTCCTGACCACCCAGCGCCTGCCGGATGAAGCTGGCGCTGAAACCCAAGCCGCCCCCAAAGCCGCACCTGGAGACCTTGAGCATGTGGCTGTCTGATTTTCGCATCGTCACCCCGACCGAGGTGATCGAGCACGGTTCGCTGCGCATCGAGGACGGGCACATCGCCGAGCTGCGCGAGGGCCCCGTCGCCGGCGCCAGCCTTCAGGGCAACGGCCTCCTGCTCCTGCCAGGCTTCGTCGACATGCACGGCGACATGGTCGAGCGCGAGGTCGAGCCGCGTCCCAACGTGCCGATGCCGCTGGAACTGGGCCTGCGCGACCTCGACCGGCGCCTGGCCGGCGCCGGCTTCACGACGGCCTATGCCGCCGTGTCCTTCAGCCCCATGTCGACCTATGGCCACCTGCGCAGCTACGAGCACACCAGCGCGGTGATCCGCAAGCTCAAGGCCATGCGCGACAGCCTCAACGTCGACCACCGCGTCCACGCCCGCTTCGAGATCACCTTCCCCAAGGCGCTGGACGTCATCGGCGAGCTGATTTCGGAAGGCACCGTCGACCTCATCTCCCTGACCGACCACACCCCCGGTCAGGGCCAGTACCGCGACATCGAACGCCACGCACAGAAAATGGCCCGCGAGAAGGGCATGAGCCGCGAGGAGGCCGCCGAGGCCATTGCCCGCCGCATCGAGGAACGGACCCAGCCGGCCGACGTGCTGGCCGCCACCCTCTCGGCCATTTCCGACCTGTGCCGCAGCCATGGCGTGGCACTCGCCAGCCATGACGACGACACGCTGGCCAAGGTCGCGCTGATGCAGGGCCTCGGCGTCGTCATCAGCGAGTTTCCGGTGACGCTCGAGGCCGCCCGGGAGGCCCGCCGCCTCGGGCTCGCCACCGCCATGGGCGCCCCCAACGCCCTGCGCGGCCAGTCCTACTCCGGCAACCTGTCGGCCCGGGAGGCCCATGCGACCGGTGTGCTCGACATGCTGGCCTCGGACTACCATCCGTCCGCCATGCTGCCGGCGCTCCTGGAACTGGCGAAGACCGATCCCGCCGGCCTGCCCGGCGCGGTGCGCCTCGCCACCCGCAACCCGTCCGAATCCTTGGGTCTGACCGACCGCGGCAGCCTCGAGACCGGCCGCCTTGCCGACCTTGTCATTGCGGATGAAACAGACATTGGCCATATCCGCGCCACCCTGCGCCAGGGCCGGTTCATCTACTCCGACGGCTCCCTCGGCAGCACCCTGCGCGCCGCCTGACCAGCTGCGGCTCGATCAGCCAACGCCCATGCTCACCCAGCCCGCCCTTGTGGGCTGGGTAATCGCTGGTTGGGCCAGAAGGTTTCACCCTGCCGGAGCCTCTCGGCTCCCCTCCCCCTCGTGGGGAGGGGGTTGGGGGTGGGGGGAGCGGACTTAAATCCAGGGTAAATACGTTGCGGATTGGGCGTACTTCGGACGCTTTGCGACCCAACGTCTGCCCGTGCCCCCCCACCCCTTACCCCTCCCCACGAGGGGGAGGGGAGCTGAGAGGCCTCGAAAACCGTCTGGCCGCACATGCGACAGCCCCCGGTGAGGGCAGCGAGTAGCCCCTCCCCGCACCCGACCAGCCCCCGCTCAGCCGCCCTTGGCCGACCGGGCCCGGCGTTGCGTCCACCGCACCAGCGTGTCGAACTGCACCTCCATCCGCGCCTCGCCGGAGAGCCCGTGCCGGGCGCAGATCTCCAGATAGTCCGCCATCACCCGCGACAGCCCGAGACGCCGCACCACCGCCCAGACGGTCGCCCGCGTCAGGTAGAAGTCGATCAGCTCGCGCGCGGTGAAGGCACGCGACCAGGGCCAGCGCCGGCTGTGCGCCGTCAGGAACCCGTCTAGGCCGGAGAGCTCCGTGTGGCTCGGCTCCTTGCGCAGTTCGCGGGCTTCCAGCTCCACCCGGCTCGGATAATGCTCGCTGACATAGGCCTCGAAGTCGTCGAAGATCTGCGCCGGCCGCCGCCGGTTGCGCACCAGCGCCAGCACGCCCCCCGGTGCCAGGATCCGCGCCGCTTCGGCATAGAATTTCGGCCGGTCGAACCAGTGCACCGCCGAACAGGCAACCACCAGCGAGGCAAAGCCCGATGGCAGCGCCAGCTGCTCGGCCGGCGCTGCGATGATCTGCACCTGCGGCGTGGTGCGGAACCTTCGCATCAGCACCCGGCGCATGTCCTCGCCCGGTTCGCTGGCGATCACGCTCCAGCCCTCGCCGAGGCCGGTCAGCAGGTTGTCGGTCGAGTTGCCCGGCCCAGCCCCAACGTCGACGGCCACCCGAAGACCCTGCCGCGTCGGACAGGTCTGGGCCAGATGCGCAAACACATCGCAAGGGTACCCGGGACGATTGGCTTCGTAGAACTCGGCCAGTCCCTCGAACTGATCGGCAGTCTCGATCATGATTGCGCTTTCGGCGGACGGTGCCAGCAACAGCAAAGGTCCGAAATTGGTTCGAATGACTTTGCGCCAAACCCATGACAGTTCCGCGACCAGCAGATGAACTTTCCATGTCATTCACTTCCCGCACGGACATCCGAAGGTAACCTAACATTCTGTTTTCAATAACTATTCCGCCGCCCTCTGATCAGCTCGCCTCTTTGCCATAAGCGGCCCAAGTCCATGCCTGTGGCCCACCCGGTGTGTGCGTCACAGGTCCGTCACAAAAAGCCCAACGAAAATTCATTCGGATGACGCAGCGCTGTTACAGAGGCGAGGCAGTGTGCCCGTCATGAAGCAGGTCATCATGTCTGTGCCTGGCCAAGGCCGCACGATCATGCCGACTGGCTTGGAAGAACGACGGTTTAAATTAGCCAACCACCTACCAACCGCCTGCAAACTATGACGAAATCTGAGCAATCAGGCAGTCATAAAACAACAATGCAAAGAATATAGATAAAACGCGGCGTTGGAACACCGGTTGGCAACGAGCCATCACGCAACTTGCATCAGGAGCAGATCGTGTATAGCAAGATTTTTACTGCCTTTGCCGTAGCAGCAGCTACCTTTACTGCAACGACGTCGGCCTTCGCTGATTGGCGTGACCAGATCCCGGTCGTCCGCGTCGGCATCATCGGCGGCGAGAACGAAGCCGACCGCCTGAAGCGCCTGTCCTGCCTTGAAGTCAAGATCAAGGAAAAGGTCGAGCTTCCAGTCCAGTTCTTCCCGGCTACCGACTACGCCGGTGTCATGCAGGGCCTGCTCGCTGGCCAGCTCGAGATGGCCGGCCTCGGCCCCGTCGGCTATGCCGGCATCATGCTGCAGGACGAGAACGCGGTCGAGCCCTTCGTCGTCAGCTCGAATGTCGACGGCTCGCTCGGCTACTATTCGGTCATCATCACCCGCGCTGACAGCGGTATCACCGACCTTGAAGGCCTGAAGGGCAAGTCGCTGGCCTGGGCCGATCCGAACTCCTCGTCCGGCTATCTTTATCCCAAGGCAGGCCTGGAACTCGCCGATATCAAGATCGACGAGTATTTCAGCTCGACCGGTTTCTCCGGTGGCCATGAGCAGAGCGTTCTGGCCGTGCTCGACAAGCAGTATGACTCTGCTGCGACCTGGTCCTCCATGATGGGCGAGAAGGCCGAGGGCTACACCCGCGGCAACATCCGCCGCATGGTCGATAAGGGCATGTTGAAGATGGACGACATCAACATCGTCTGGCAGTCCGGCCTGATCCCGAACGGCCCGACCGTGATCCGCAAGGACCTGCCGGCTGAGTTCAAGGCTGCGATGCTGGATCTCTACACCAACCTGCATGTCTCCGACCCTGAGTGCTACAAGGCCGTCATGGGCGGTGAAGGCGCCGGTTACGTCGTGCCGCCGGTCGGCTTCTATGACGAGACCATTGAACTGCGCCGCCGCGAAGTCGCCGGTTCGCGCTGATCACGAGTGTCTTGGACGGGCGGCGCCTTGCGCCGCCCTTTTCCCCTTTGGTCCCGACAGTGGAGATCGCGATGCTGGAGTTCTCTGGCCTCACCAAGGCCTTTGGCAACCACAAGGCTGTCAACAATATTACCCTGACCATTCCGCAGGGCCAGATGGTCGGCGTCATCGGCCGCTCGGGTGCCGGCAAGTCAACGCTGCTGCGCATGATCAACCGCCTCGCCGCCCCGACCGAGGGCCAGATCCGCTTTGACGGCCGCGACGTCTCTGCCCTGAAGGGCCGCGATCTTCTCGCCTGGCGTTCCGAATGCGCCATGGTGTTCCAGCAGTTCAATCTTGTCGGACGCATGTCGGTCATCAACAACGTACTGATGGGCCGGATTTTCCATCACAGTTTCGCAACCGCCATGCTGCAGGCCTTCAGCGCCGAGGAACGGGCCCTGGCCATTCGCGCTCTCGACCGTCTCGGCATGGCCCACACCGCCTTGCAGCGCGCCGAAACCCTCTCGGGCGGCCAGATGCAGCGCGTCGCCATCGCACGCGCCCTGGTGCAGCGCCCGAAGGTCATGCTGGCCGACGAGCCGATCGCCTCGCTGGATCCGCTCAATGCCAAGGTGGTGATGGATGCCCTGCGCCGCATCAACCAGGAAGACGGCATCACCGTTCTTGCAAATCTCCACACCCTCGACACGGCGCGCACCTATTGTGACCGTATCGTCGGCCTGATGTCTGGCGCGGTCGTCTTCGATGGCACCCCGGACCAGTTGACCGATCGCCAGGCCCGCGAGATCTATGGCGCGGAAGCCGATGACGCCTTCAGCGAAGGGGTGACGTCCACGATGCTGACCCCGCGCGCACAGGCCGCCGACACATTCGACTCGGCCGCGTGATCAAGACCATGTCATCCCACCATCTTGCCACACCCGCTTTCGTGATCGAGCCCGGCCAGGACCCGGTCACGATATTCGAGAAACATCGCGCCGAACTGCAGCGGTCCCGGCTGTTCATGAACATCGCCATGGCCGTGCTGTTTGCACTGCTGCTGGCTGTCTCGATCTATGTCTCGAAATTCTATCCGGACAGGCTCTGGGCCGGACTGCCCCGGATCTTTGAATATTTCGGCACGGTGATGCCGAACCTTGAAGCCGACAACCTGTTCGCCGCCCGCCAGGCCAACGGCAAGGCCGTACCCGGATCGATCCTCTACTGGTACAGCGACCTCGGCAAATACCTGCAGCTGTTGTTCGAAACCGTCCTGATGGCCATTACGGCCACCATGCTCGGCGCAGCGATCGCCTTCCTGCTGTCCTTCCCGGCTGCCCGCAACCTGGCGCCGCTGCGCTGGATCAACGTGCTGGCCCGGCGCACGACGGAAGTCCTGCGCGGCGTTCCGGAGATCATCATCGCGCTGCTGCTGGTGTTTGCCCTTGGCATCGGACCGCTCGCCGGGGTGCTGGCCATCGCCATCCACACCGCAGGCGCACTCGGCAAGCTGTTCTCGGAAGTGAACGAGAATGCCTCGATGCGTCCGGTCGAAGGCCTTCGGTCGGTCGGCGGAACCTGGTGGGATGAGATGCGCTTCGGCATCGTGCCGCAGGTTCTGCCCAACTTTGTCTCCTATTCACTGCTACGCTTCGAGATCAACGTCCGCTCCTCCTCCATTGTCGGCTTTGTCGGCGCCGGCGGCATTGGCCAGGAACTGAACCACACCATCAGTTTCTACAATGACGACCGGGTGATGGCGGTCCTGATCCTGATCGTGCTCCTCGTCACGGTGATCGACCTGATTTCCGAGCGCCTGCGCACCCACCTCGTTGGCCGGGAGAACCTGATATGAGCGCCGTCAAGGCCATGACCGTGTCGGCCGCCGACATTGCGGCCGCAAGGGCACAGTTTCCCGATGCCTTCGGCAATCCGCGTGCCCGCCTCTTCACAGCCATCTGCTGGGCGCTTGCGCTCGGCTATTTCGGCTGGTCCCTCTGGTACTTCGAGTTCTGGAAACTCTTTGCTTTCAATGAGCGTGCCATCCGTATGTTCCAGCACTTCTTCGTCTGGGAACACATGGGCGAATGGGACTACGCCGGCATCTATCAGGGCCTGGCAGAAACCATTGCGATGGCCTTCCTCGGCACCCTTCTCGGTTCCGTAGCCGCCCTGCTGATCGCCTTTGCAGCCGCCCGCAACACAATGCCACGAAACATCGTCCGGCATGTCGTGCGTCGCTTCCTGGATCTCCTGCGCGGCATCGACAGCCTCATCTGGGCGCTGGTCTTCGTCCGGGCAGTCGGTCTTGGACCTCTTGCAGGCGTACTGTCGATCTTCGTCAGCGATACCGGAACCCTGTCGAAACTCTATTCGGAAGCCATCGAAAACGTTGACCGCAAGCAGGTCGAAGGCATCCGCTCGACCGGTGCCAGCCCGATCCGGATCATGCGCTTCGGCTACCTGCCGCAGATCTCACCGGTCTTCATCTCGCTTTCGCTCTATTCCTTTGAATCGAGCGTCCGCAGTGCCACGATCCTGGGCATTGTCGGTGCCGGTGGCATCGGCAAGGTTCTGGTAGACCGCTTCCGGGCCGGGTACTTCGATCAGGTCGCTTTCGTCGTGTTGAACATCCTGATCTGTGTCTTCGTCATCGACTGGTTGTCCGGCAAGGTTCGGGCGCATTTTATCGGTGAAAAGCCGCACTGAACGCCCGGTCAGCGGTCAGATGCCCATACTCCACTGCCCTGCGCCGCCCGAGAGGCGGCGCAGCCGCTTCCTCCGCAAAGACAACGGTGTCCTTTTCATGAAAATGCTCTCCGAAGCCCCCAGCATCCACGAGACCGCCACCGTGGTCGATTGCGAGATCGGCAAATGGACCGAGATCATGGCGCATGTGTCCATGCGCGAGTCCAGCGTGGGTGACTACTCCTACATCGTGAAGGGCGGCAACATCGTCTGGTCCACCATCGGCAAGTTCTGCTCCATTGCCGAAGGCGTACGCATCAACCCGGGCAACCACGCCACCTGGCGCGCCAGCCAGCATCATTTCACCTACCGCGCCGCCCAGTATGGCCTCGGCGAGGATGACGCCGAATTCTTCCAGTGGCGCAAGGATCACTGGGTCACCATCGGCCATGATGTCTGGATCGGCCACGGCGTCACCATCCTCGCGGGTGTGACGGTGGGCAACGGCGCGGTCATCGGCGCCGGCGCGGTTGTGTCGAAGGATGTCGAGCCCTATACAATCGTTGGCGGTGTTCCGGCCCGTCTGATCAAGCGGCGATTCTCTGAAGCCCAGGCGGAAGCCCTGCAGGCCATCGCCTGGTGGGACTGGAGCCACGACGCCCTCAAGGCCGCCCTGCCCGACATCCGCATGCTGTCCATCGACGAATTCATCGAAAAGTACCGTGTCTGATCCAGCCCCGACCACCGCTTCCGGCGAACCTGTTGCCGATCCTCTCGAACCTGAGGATCGGCCCACCTTCCAGGTGCTCGTCCGCGTCCTTGCGGGGATTGCGGTGGGAACGCTCGGGGGCGGGATCTTCTATCTTCTGCACATGCCCTTGCCCTGGACCCTGGGCTCGATGATCTTCGCCATGATCGCCGCCATCAGCCGCGCCCCGATCCTGCCTCCGGCACGGCTGCGCCCGGCACTGGTCACCGTCATCGGCGTCATGCTCGGGTCCGGCTTCTCGCCCGATCTCGTCGACCGGCTCGGTGACTGGGCCATATCTCTCAGCCTTCTCGGTCTCTATCTCCTGATCGCCGGCTTTCTGGCAGTCCCCTTCTACCAGCGCTTCGGCGGCTTCGACCGCGTTACCGCCTTCTGTTCCGGCATGCCGGGCGGCCTGATGGAAATGGTGACACTCGGCAAGGACCTGGGCGGTGACGAACGCAAGATCATTCTCGCCCATGCGGCCCGCATCGTGGTGACGATCTGCCTCGTGTCCTTCTGGTTCCGCATTGTCGAGGGCCAGAGCGTCGGTTCGGCGCTGACGACGAACAATCCCCTCGACCTTGTGGACATCATTTTGCTGGTTCTGTGCGGCGTTGTGGGGTCGGTTGTTGCCACGAAGCTTCGACTGCCGGCAGCCTCCCTGATGGGACCGATGCTGTTGAGCGCGGCCGTGCATATCACCGGCCTGACAGCCAGCGCCCCGCCGGCACTTCTGGTCATCGCGGCTCAGGTGCTGATGGGCACCATCATGGGCTGCCGCTTTCTGGGAGCCGGCCTCCGCGAGGTCACCCAGGCCCTCGCCCTGAGCTTCGGCGCCACGGTGATGACGCTTGCCCTGACCCTGATTTTCGCCGCCCTGTTCGGGGCCGTCATGATGCAGACCCCGGCGCAGATCGTGCTCGCCTATGCCCCCGGCGGCCTCACCGAAATGAGCCTCATCGCCCTCGCCATGAAGGCCGAGGTCGCCTATGTGGCCAGCCACCATATCGCCCGCATCGTTCTCTTGGTCGCCCTCGCACCACTGGTCCTGACGCTGATGGAAAAGCGGCGGACCAGCCGCAGCACAGGCGCCAAAGGCGCGCCGGGCGAATAATCCCGGCAACCGGCCCTCATGTGCCGACCTTTAGGTGAAACACTGACCCCTATCCTTCGTCGCTCCTGCGAAGGCAGGAGCCCAGTAACCGAGGCGCTAGCGACAAAGCTCAGGGCAGCAAAACCCGCTCACAGTCTGTCACGAGCGCTCAGTAGCTCGGTTCCGGACGCAAGTGCCCTGAAGCACAAAACTCTCACCGGGGGTACTGGGCTCCTGCCTTCGCAGGAGCGACGAAGGGGATGTCTGCGCGCGCGCCCTCAGTGCCCTCGCGCGGCTAGATGCTGCACCAGCGCCCGCACTGTCGCCTCGTCGGTGCGCTTGGGCGCATCGGCCAGGAAGCCGAGCGCCCGCTCACCCTCGGTGCCGGTCAGATCGGGGGCCGAGCAGGAGGAATGCACCTCGCGCACGCCCAGCCGGTCGAGAATCGCATCCACATTGGCCCGCGAGATGCCCGAGCCCGGCAGGATGGAAATGCGGGTGCCGGCATGGGCGACAATCCGCTCCAGAACGGCAAGCCCCGCCTCCGCCGTGCGCGCCGCACCGGACGTCAGGATCCGGTCAAAGCCAAGCTCGACCGCCAGATCCACCGCACCCTCCGGATCATTCACCGCCGCCAGATCAAAGGCCCGGTGCAGCGTCAGCCCGAGGCCGCGCGCGCGGGCATGGTCCGCCAGCTCCGCCAGCACAGGCCGGTCCAGCTGACCGGAGGCATCATTGGCGCCGATCACCACACCGGCCAGGCCGAAACCGGCCACCGTGTCCATGTCCGCCTTCAGCACCCGCACATCCGCCGGGGTGTAGCGGAACGGCCCGGGATGGACGCGCAGGAGCGGCCACACCGGGATCGGCTGCTCGGCGGCCAGCGCCATCAGCCCAGGGGCCGGCGTCAGCCCGCCGATGGCCAGCGCCGCGCAGAGTTCCACGCGCCCCGCCCCGCCCCGCACCGCCGCCAGCAAGCCTTCCGGACCGTCGACACAGACTTCAAGCAGCACCTCAGGCAGCTCCTCTGGCAGCACATCAGACATCACGCATCTCCGACAGGTGGGTCAGGCCGAGCATCGCCGCGCCGATCAGGCCGGGCTCGGGGGAAAGTTCGGCCGGCACCAGCAGCGGCGCGTCGCTGCGCCACAGGATGCGGGCCCGCAAGCGCTCGTCCAGCGCCGCAACCAGGGGCCGGCAGGCCGAAAGCCCGCCGCCGACCGGCAGCACCGAGGCGCCGACCGTGTTGACCATCATGGCCAGCGGCCCGGACACAAGATCGAGATAAAGGTCAATGGCTTCGCTGGCCTTGGTCTCGCCGGCCAGCCATCCGGAGGTGATCTCGTGGCTGGCCAGCGCCGCGCCGCCGACAAAGCGGTGGAGGCGTTCCAGCCCGCGCGCACCGCCCACCGTATCGACACAGCCAACCTGGCCGCAGCCGCAGTCGAACACCGGCAGACCTGCGGCCTCCAGGCGCTCGCGGGAGGCCGGCACACAGCCGAACACCGGTCCATGCCCCCATTCGCCGCCATAGCCGCCGGGCCCGGAAACGATGCGCCGGTTGATCACCAGCCCGCCGCCGACGCCGGAGCCGAGGATCACGCCGAACACAACGTCATGCCCCCGCCCCGCCCCCTGGCTGGCTTCCGCCAGGGCAAAGCAATCCGCATCATTGGCGATGAACACGGGCCGCCCCAGCCGGGCGGAGAGTTCGCCCGAAAGAGTGCGCCCGTGGATCGCGGGGATGTTGGCGCAGGTCATGATCCCCGTCCGCGCATCAATCACCCCGGCAATCGAGATCGCGACAGCCACGGCCTCAGCGGCTTGCGACCGCTCCATGTCGGCGATCCCCTGCCCAAGCGTTGCCGCGAACAGGTCAAGGTCGTCGAGCGGCGTTGCCAGCCGCGTCGCAACCGGTCGGTCGGAGGGCGCGTGGAAGGGGGCGCGCTTGATGGCACTTGCGCCGATATCAAAACAGGCCAGCATGGATTTGCTCATTGTGACAGACATGTTCTTCCGGTTGTGATTGACGCCCCGCCCGGGACCCGTCAAAAAAGCGTATGAGTTCCAAAGACAAGCCCTCGACCAACATCACCATCGCGGATGTCGCCGCGCTTGCCGGGGTGTCGCGTGCCATCGCCTCCCGCGCGCTGTCGCCGGAGGACCGCCCCGTGTCGGCCGAGAAGAAGGCAAAGGTGCTGGCTGCGGCCGAGCAGCTCGGTTTCAAGCCGAATCTGATCGCCCGCAGCCTCAAGTCGCGCACGCTTAATCTGGTCGCGGTCATCGTCAATCACATTCACGACTTTTCCGATCTTGTCCTCTTTGATCGCCTCATCGCGGCCATCCAGGACACCGGCAAGCAGGTCGTGTTGCTGCGCGTTGGCTCGCTCGACCGGGTCGAGGAGTTCCTGCGCAATGGCGTTGCCTGGCATGTGGACGCCGCGCTGGTCTTCTCCGACTTCGCCAATGCCGCAACCGTCCGCACCATGTTCCGCACCAACCGGATCGTGATGCTCAACGGCATGCGCGATGACACGGCTCCCTCGATTGTCGCCGACGAGGCAACGCCGATTGCCGCAGCCGTTGCCCATGCCAGGGCGCGTGGCAAGAGCCGGGGCGTGCTCGTCACGGGCCGCCAGACCTCGCCGGTGGAACAGGCGCGCATCGCCGCCTACCGCGCCGCCTTCGCCGCCCAGGGCCTCACCCTGAGTGCCGAACATGCCGGTGACTATTCCTATGAAAGTGGCCGCAGCCTCTCAGCCGCCGTCCTGCGCGATGGACCGGAGGCCGCGATCTTCGCCACCGCCGATGCCATGGCCATGGGCGTCATCGATGCCGGCCGGGCGGACATTGCCCGCAAGCCGGGGGACTGGGCCATCTACGGATTTGACGCGCTGCCGCTCGCCCGCTCGGAAGCCTATCCGATCTCGTCCATCGGCTATGACCTTGATACCTACATCGCCCGGGTGATCGACCATCTCCGGCAACCCGAGCTGTTCGAGGAGCCGGCAGGTGTCATCACCATCCCCGGCAGCTTCATGCCGCATCCCTCCTGCGGCGGCCCCGCCGCCTTCGAGCGCTGGCCGGCAGAAGGCTGAACGTCCTCTGGCGGACTGGCGGGAGGCAAGCCTCGCACTCACCTTCGTCATCCCGGCCAAGCGATGCGCCGAGCCGGGACCGGAGAGCCGAGGTCTGAGCTGTTCATTGTACCGAAAGTCGAGGAACAGTGACGCTTCGGTCCCGGATCTCCGCTTCGCTCTCGTCCGGGCTGACGGTATCAGCTGCTTGAAACTGAGGCTGCCGGCACCATCGCACCGGCAGCCTTGCCTGTTACCAGAGCGGCGTCAGGGCCGGCGGGTTGGATTCCTCACCCCACCACTTCTTGTAATTCGCCTCATAGGCACCCGACTGGATGTAGTCGGAGACGAACATGTCCAGCCAACGGGTGAAATGCGGGTCGCCCTTGGCGACCGCAATGCCGATCGGATCGTTCGAGTAAAGACCCGGCAGCGTCACCAGATTGTCGGAGGTGGTGGCGAGATAGTCGAGCAGCGAGGAGTCCTCGATGGCCGCCTGAACGCGCTTCTGCTGCAGCAGCAGGACGCCGTCCGGCGAGAACGTATCGGTGTAGACCAGCTCGGCGCCCGGCACCTTGGCCTTCATGAAGGTCTCGCCGGTCGAACCGCGACCGACCACGACCTTCTTGCCGTTGAGGTCGTCGAGCGAGGCAATGCCCGCGTCCTTCTGCACGATGACGCGCAGGCCGGCCCGGTTGTAGGGGATCGAGAAGTCGACGGTCTTGGCGCGCTCCAGCGTCGCCGAGGTGTTGGCGACCGCCACGTCGATCTGGCCGGACACCAGCATCGAAATGCGGGCATCGCCCGACACGTCGACGAATTCCACCGGCACACCCAGCTTCTCGGCAAGGCGCGTCGCTACGTCCACGTCATAGCCGACGGGATTGTTCTGCGCGTCGCGGAAGCCGATCGGCTCACCGCCCAGCGACACGCCGATGCGCACGACGCCGCGCGAGCGGATCTCGTCGATCTTGCCGGCGCTCGCCGCACCGGTGAACACAAGGCTTGCTGCGAGCGCGGCGCCCGCCAGTTTCATCAGTCTCAACATCAGTCACGACCCTCCAGGTTGTGGTTATGGTTATGCAGTCAGATGTTCCGCCTCGCGGTGCTCGGGCTCCGCAAGGCCGGGATGCCACAGCCAGTACTTGATCGGCTCGTGGCAATTCAGGGCGACAACCCGGTGGTTGCCGCGACTATCGATGGCATGGATGACCAGCGCGCCGATGAAGCCGCCGGTCAGGTCGCGCACGTCGGCCACCGCAAGGTCGACGGCCTCGGTCAGCGACAGGCCCATGCGCAGGCCGAGGACGATGCTGCGCGAGGTGCCGGCGCGCATGGTCATCTCGCCGGTGTGGGTGCAGGCGGCCGCGCCATAGCGGCTGTCCGCATAGAAGCCGGCCCCCGGGATCGGGCTGTCACCCAGCCGGCCCGGATATTTCCACGCCCAGCCGGAGGTCGACGTCACCGCATGGGCGCCGCCAGCTGCATCGCGGGCGAGGAACACCGTCGTGTCGCGCACGCGCTCGGGATCGGTGATCGTGTGGTTGAGCGGCACCAGCGGGATGTCCGGGAACTTTGCCTGATCCTCGGGCGAGAGCTCCTGTTCCAGTCGTTCCCACCAGACCCGCTTGCTGTCGGGAAACAGAGCGTCGTCGCGGACAAAGCCGCATTCATCGGCAAAGCGGCGGGCGCCGGCTCCGGTCAGCATCACATGCGGCAGGCGGCGCATCACCTCACGGGCGAGGGCTGCCACCGGGATCGTGCTCGGCACGGCGCCCACGCAGCCCACCTCGCGGGTGGTGCCATCCATCACGCCGGCATCGCATTCCATCTCGCCGATCATGTTCGGCCAGCCGCCGTAGCCGACACTGCGCACCTTCGGTTCGCGTTCGACTTCGGCAATGCCCTCGATCATGGCGTCGATGCCGTAGGTTCCGGCCTTCAGGGCGGCCACCGTCTTGGCAAAGCCGGGCCAGGCCTCGGAATTGGCGATGAGGATCATCAGAGGGCTTCCCCTTGCAGTTTGGACAGGAACTGGGCAACGCGTGGCAGCGACCGCCCCCGTTCGGAAAAGAAATCAGCCGAGGGCATGTCGGCGATGAGTTCGCCCTTCTCGAGAAAGACGATCCGGTGCGAGATGGAGCGGGCGAAGGCAATCTCGTGGGTGACGAACAGCATCGTCGTTCCCGTGGTCGCCAGCACCTTGAGGATGTCCAGCACCTCCGCCGTCATCTCCGGATCGAGCGCGCTGGTCACCTCGTCGAGCAGCAGATAGCGCGGCTGCATGGCAAGCGCCCGGCAGATGCCGACCCGCTGGCGCTGGCCGCCCGACAGCTGCGCCGGATAGGCATCTGCCCGGTGCGCCAGGCCGACCCGGTCGAGCAGCGCGCGCGCTTCTGCGATCACCTCGGCCTTGGGCCGCTTCAGCACCTCGACGGGCGCAAGCGCGATGTTCTCCACCGCCGTCATGTGCGGATAGAGGTTGAATTGCTGGAACACGGTCGCCGAGCGGCGGCGTGCTTCCGCCAGCTCCTTTGGCTTGGCCACATCGAAGCCATCGACCGTGATCGCCCCGGCCTCGAATGTCTCAAGACCGTTGATGCAGCGGATCAGGGTCGACTTGCCCGAGCCGCTGGCGCCCAGGACCGAGACCACTTCGCCCGGATTGAGCGTGAGATTGACCCCGTCGAGCACCTTGTGGGTGCCGAAGGATTTGCACAGGCCGTTGACGGAGAGCATCAGACCCCCTTCCAGTCCGTATGCGCCCGCAGCCGCCGTTCCAGCCGGGACCCGGCATAGGCGACCGCCTTGGCGGTGAGGTAATAGAGCGCGCCCACGACAGCCCAGACGATGAAGGGCTTCAGCGTGCGCAGGTTGAGGATGTGGCCGACCTTGGTCAGGTCGATGACGCCGATGACGGAGATGAGCGAGGTCACCTGCAGCTGGTTGACCAGCAGGCCCGTCAGCGGCCCGATCGCAAAGGCCAGCGCCTGCGGTGCGATCACCCGTCTCAGGATGGTCCAGCGTGTCAGGCCGAACACCCGCGCCGCCTCGATCTGATCGCGCGAGATCGCCTCGATGGCCGAAACCGCGATCACATAGACAAAGGCCGCCGTGTTGCCGGACAGCGTGATCAGCGCCGCCTGCGACGGCGTCAGGTTGATCTTCATCAGCACCGGCAGGCCGAAGAACACCAGGAACAGCTGCACCAGCACGGGCGAGTTTTTCAGCAGTTCGGCAAGCCCGTGCACCAGCTGGCGCAGCAGCAGCACCCGGTAGTAGCGCACCACCGCAAAGCCGAGCCCGAGCGCGCCGCCGATCAGCGTCGAGGCAACGAACAGCCACAGCGTGACCGACAGGCCCTGCAGCAGAAGGACGATGTCATAGGGGGTAAACTCGGTGTAGCGCATCACGCCACCTCCCCGGCCGTATGGCGGTTGACATGGCGGTGCAGCGCGCCGAACAGGCCGGAGACCGCGTAGGTCAGGCAGGCATAGGCAATGAGCAGCGCCGCATAGACCTCGAAGGGCCGGAACGTCTCGGCCGCCACGATCTTCGCCGAGCCGGTCAGCTCGTTCAGCGTGATCGTCGACAGCACCGACGAGGTCAGCACCAGATTGACGCAGACCGCCCCCAGCGGCCGGATCGAGGTCCGGAGCGCGATGGGCAGGATCACCATGGTGAAGATCTTGCGCCGGGTAAGACCGCTGACCTCTGCCGCCTCCAGGATACCCGGCTCGATGGCCAGAATGCCCGCGCGGATCACATCCGACGTATAGGCGCCGCCGGCGATCGACAGGGCGATGATCCCGGTCGGCGCGGCCTCGATGTAGATCCCGACTTCCGGCAGCCCGAAATAGAAGAAGAACAGCTGCACGATGAAGGGGATGTTGCGGAACACGTCGACATAGATCGCCGACAGGCGCCGGGCCAGCGGCGAAGCGGCCGTGCGGCAGGCAGCCACGACAATGCCAAGCACGATGCTGCCCGCCAGTGCGCCGAGGCAGACCACCGTGGTCAGCCAGAGACCCTCCAGAAGGAATGGCACATGCTTGGCCAGGATCGAAAGGTCGAAGCCCAAGGGCGCCTCCCGGGTGAATGTGAAACCGGTTTCATTTAGACGTGCAAAGTGCCTCCTGTCAACGGTCAGCTTCGTGTCGGCACCGGACTGGAAACCAGCGCCCCTGACCTTGCGTCGCTGCCGGATCCGGGGCACAAAAAGCGCCCTGTGATGACCACAAGTGAACACCCCTCGCCCGAAGAGGGGGCCCTGCTTTCTGGATGGACCTGACCGATGATCCTGTGTTGCGGTGAAGCGCTGATGGACATGCTGCCGAGAGAGATCGGCGGCGAAGGAACTGCATTCCTGCCCGTGCCCGGCGGCGCGATCTTCAACACGGCGCTGGCCCTCGGCCGGCTCGGCACACCGGCCGGCTTCCTCTATGGCGTCTCGACCGACCTGTTCGGCGAGCAGCTCCTCGCCCATCTCGCCGCCTCGAACGTTGCCTCCGACCTGACGATCCGCTCACCGCGCCCGACGACCCTCGCCTTCGTGCGGCTGAAGGACGGCAACGCCACCTACACTTTCTACGACGAGAACTCCGCCGGCCGCATGATCACGGCCGCCGACCTGCCGGCCCTGCCGGCCGCTGTCTCGACGCTCTATTTCGGCGGCATCAGCCTGATCGGCGAGCCCTGCGGCACGGCATTGGAAGCGCTGCTGATGCGCGAGGCCGGATCGCGGGTGATTGCGCTTGATCCCAACATCCGCCCCAGTTTCATTACCGATGAAACGGCCTACCGTGCTCGTCTGTCCCGCATTTTCGCCAAGGCCGACATCCTGAAGCTCAGCGAGGAAGACCTCGAGTGGTACGCCCCCGGCTCCGATTTCGACACGATGGCGAAATCCTGGATCGCCGGCGGTATCAAGGTCGTCCTGAAGACCCTCGGCAAGGACGGCGCCCGCGCCCTGACGGCGACACAGGACATCACCGTTCCCGCCCGCAAGGTCGAGGTCGTGGACACGGTCGGTGCCGGTGACACGTTCAACGCCGGGTTCCTGTCCTCGCTTGCCGAGGCCGGTGCGCTGACCAAGACGGGCGTCGGCGCCTTGAGCGACGCAGTCCTCACCGCCGCCCTCACCCGCGCCACGTCCGTCGCCGCCGTCACCGTCTCCCGCGCCGGCGCCAACCCGCCCTGGGCCCACGAGCTGTAAGGCGGGACTGGTCTGCGTGTCGTGTCGGTTCCTGGGCCGGAGAAATCATCTGTGTCGGATTTGAGGCCTCTCCGCTCCCCTCCCCCTCGTGGGGAGGGGTTAGGGGTGGGGGGCCCATGGCAAGGCGCAAGATTGGTGAAGATCTGGGGCTGCCCCTTTTAAAAAACACTGGCTCTCCCGCGTTCTGAGGCCGT
>NZ_PUDR01000019.1 GCF_003012935.1 Pannonibacter carbonis
TCCCTGAAGAGCCGTGGAAGACCACCACGTCGATAGGAGGCATGTGGAAGCACGGCAACGTGTGAAGCTGAGCCTTACTAATAGCTCGTTCGGCTTGATCACTCTCATTAATCAATGTCCATTCCATTCTAAAGCGCTCACGGGCGCTGCCCTCCGCGAGGGCGGCCAAACGTGGCCGGCGCGCGTCGCGCTTGCGAACCTTCGGTCCGTCAAGTCCCTCGATAGTCAGGGATACGCGACAAAATCATCGATGCCTCAAAAGGCAAAAAAGACCAGTTCCTCATTTGTCTGCACTTCGCCGGCCTGGTGGCCCCAGCGGGGGGCCCCCACCCGATCCCTTCCCGAACTCGGCCGTGAAACCCCCCAGCGCCAATGGTACTTCGTCTCAAGACGCGGGAGAGTAGGTCGCCGCCAGGCCTGCAAAGTCCAGACAAAAACTCTTCAACTCAATCAGCTCCGCGGACAAAACCGCAATACACCTCAACGCGGGGTGGAGCAGCCCGGTAGCTCGTCAGGCTCATAACCTGAAGGTCGCAGGTTCAAATCCTGCCCCCGCAACCATCTCAACTTGCGATATCACATCGCGCAAATCAGCCGCCCCAACCGGGCGGCTTTTTTGTGTCCGCAAGTCCTGATGGTTGCGCCCTCCCGCAACCACCTCAACTTGCGAAGGACCCAAGCTCTGAATGGAGCCGGTCCCCGCAACCATCTCAACTTGCACTCGGCCCGCCCCTCCGGCGGGCCGTTTGCTTTTGAGCGATACGCTAAGGATTCCAGCCAGATCACCGCGCACGTCGATCTGAAGCTCGCCTTCCTCCGGGGTGAGGACGATCTCCCGGACCAGCGAACGCAGCACGTCGGCTGCGACCATGCGCTTGGCCTCGGAATCCTCTTGAAGCGCCGCGTACAGCTCGTCGACCTGGATGTGGTAGTGGTGCGCCATGTTCGGGTGTAGAAGGGGAGGCGGCTCCTCGGCTTCTTGGAGGAATGCCTTTAGCTCCTGCTGCCGGCCCTCCAACTCCTTCATTTGCTTCATCATGCGGGTTGGGGTTTCATCGTTACCCGAGGCCATGATGAGCCTCATGAGCTTGTCCAGCTCCCGGTCGATCTTTTTAGTCTCGGCTTCTGCCGCGTCGATCGACGCCCGACCCTCCATGCGCAGGCGGTTCATCTCGCGGGTGAATTCGTCGCAGAACTCCTTGAATAGCGCTGGATCCATCAAGTGGTGGCGAAGCGCATTGAGCACGCGAGCCTCGAGCTGGTCACGCCGGATGTTCTTGCGGTTGTTGCAGGTGCCCTTGTTGCGGGCTGTCGAGCAGCCGACCAAATCGGCCGAGATCATCGAGTAGCCACCCCCACAGCAGCTGCACTTGGTCAGCCCTGAGAAGAGGTATTTGGGGCGCCGACGTTCGCGGAAATGGTTCTCGGTCTCGCCGTCGTCGCTCCGGTTCCGTTTGACCGACTTCTGGCGCTCCTTCACCGACTGCCAGAGTTCCTCTTCGAGAATACGCAGTTCGGGGACGTCCTGAGTGATCCATTCCGATTCCGGGTTCATGCGCGCCTGGCGCCTGCCGGTGTCCGGGTCCTTAAGGAAGCGCTGGCGGTTCCAGATCAGCTTGCCGATATACATCTCGTTGTTGAGGATGCCGTTGCCTCGCTTCGGATTGCCGTTGATCGTGCTGAAGCCCCAATCGCCGCCGCCGGGTGCGGCAATGCCATCCTCATTCAGTTCAAAGGCGATCCGTTTGGCCGACTTGCCGGTGGCGTAATCGCGGAAGATGCGGCGGATGACGTCGGCCTGAACCTCGTTGATGGTCCGGTCGCCGCGCACCGGCTCGCCATTCCCATCGAACTTTTTGACCACGTCATAGCCATAGGCGTTGCCACCGCCAGACTTACCCAACTCGACGCGACCGCGCTGGCCACGCCGCGTCTTGTCGGCCAAGTCCTTCAGGAAGAGGGCGTTCATCGTGCCTTTGAGGCCGACATGGAGATGCGTGACCTCACCTTCGGACAGGGTGACGATCTTCACGTCGGAATAGGCCATGCGCTTGAATAGGCCGGCAATGTCTTCCTGATCGCGTGACAGGCGATCCATCGCTTCGGCCAGCACGAACTGAAACCGCCCGCGCGTGGCGTCGGAGATCAGCGCCTGGATGCCCGGGCGGAGGAGGGAGGAGCCAGATATGGCGTGGTCGGTATATTCCTCGACCACGTGCCAGCCCTGCTTTTCGGCATGGAGACGGCAAATACGGAGTTGATCTGCGATCGACGCGTCGCGCTGATTGTCGGACGAATAGCGGGCGTAGATCGCAACCTTCAAGGCGCACTCTCCTTCCGGGGCTCAGGAGCGCGTCGTGCTGCGTTCCTTCGTCTGCTCCTCGAACACCTCCCGCGCGGCACGACGGGCGAGCAGGCGAGCCAACTCGACCAAGCGCAGGTCTGGACCATCGCCGGGGCGCTTGAGCGTCAATTCCGGCTCGACGAGCCGGAGCGCACTCCTTTGCTGTGGGCGTTTGCCGTTGTCCATCGTTACACCGTTTGAAGCCGATTGCAAGTTGATCGACTTCAAAATTGTCGTGAACGGAAGTATAAGCAACTGTAAAATAAGGCGTATATTCGACGGTGTTGGGCGCATTGTTATCGCTGATTGCGAAGTGTAGCGTATCATAGTGTGGCACAGCGAATGGAAAATACCGAGGTTAGCAGAGGCACAAAGAAAGAACGAGCTATGACGCCAGATCAATGGAGGACGATCTGTGATCGGGTCGCCAATGAGATGCTCGCGTACACTCGGTCCTTCCTCACGCCGCTTGGAATGGAAGTCGAATGTTACGTGTTTCCTGGCAAGCGTATTGGCGCCGCGTTTGGGAGCTTCCCGAAACATTGGAAGCAGATATTTAGGAAGTCACTGCTTTCTGACGTGACGCCCCACGTCCTGCGACACAGTTTCGCGAGCATCGCCAACGATCTCGGATTCACCGAAATCACCATTGCCGCACTCGTGGGCCATTCGAAAGGGACGATGACGAGCAAATATATTCACACGCTCGACACAGCGTTGATCATGGCAGCCGACACGATTTCCGGATACATTCAAGGACTACTCGACGGCGTCGAATTCAAGCAAACGGCATACGCGCTTGACCGAGATTCAAGGAGAGTTGCGCTCAGTCGGTTCCTAGCCAAAGCCACCGGGGAGTCGCCCAGCCACTCTGACGGAGATTCGCAGCTGGCTGCATAACTTTGGACGAGTAACGCCCGTTGGCAGAGCACTGGATCGGGAAAAATGGCCTTTAAGACCGTTGCAGACATTTTGGAGCCCGATCCGCGCTTCGCTGATCTCTGCGTCATTGAAAACGGCCAGGCCCGCCGAATGACTCTTGTGGACCATCATAACGCGCTCGCCGGCATCGGTCTCGCGGGCACCGCACCGTCTGATGTTCTGGCTGCTTACGATCGCGCCCGAAACACGATCATTTATGCCTTCTTCGACTACGATCTCTTCGTGGTCGGAGAAGTCCAAGCATTTGGCGCCTTCGAGTTAGCGCTGAAACACAGGCTCAACGGCCACGGAGGCGCCGCGCGAGGTACACTGAGAAATCTTGTCGACAGAGCGAGAAAGGCTGGAATCCTACCCGCGCTCATGTCGGATCGAACAGCGGCCTTCGACCCAATCGAAGCCCTCATCGCGCTGCGGAACGGGCTATCCCACGGCACTTCCGACATTCATTCACCGGCGATGGCGCTTGAGATACTGGAAGCGTGCGCGTCATGGATCGATCATGTATTTCCGGCGTAGTCCGACCGGCTAGTCGCCGCCTATCACCGATCTTTCAAGCCATGCTAGATATCGGGAATGGATAAATTGTCGCCATTTTCAGATCGATTCGGATTTCGCCCCCCCGACGCCGAGATCACTATCCGGGAAGACGCGCCTGACGTTGTGCGCGATGGCGTATTAATGCTTGGCTATGCCTGTGGCCTCGGGCCAGACCGAATGCGAGACGCCGTCTGCGAGGTTCTGCTGAGGCGACCGGACCCGAACAACTGGTCGCCTGGGAACGTCGAAAACGAGGTTTCTCAACTGATCGATGGCGCGCCCTGGTATAGGGTCTATGACATCGCCGAACGCCTCTACCACGCCGTCGGGGAGGGCGACTACACCGACTCCCGGAGGCCAGAATTTGAGCGTCGCCTGAACCTGCTGTTTCACGAACATGGCGTTGGCTGGCAGATGAAAGCGGGCGTTATCGTCGCCCGCGGATCTGAGCCGTTCGAACTGGCCACCGGCGACGCGGCTCAAATCATGCGGGACGCTGGGACGCCAACCGCCGCCAACGAATTGCATGAGGCCCTCAAGGACATCTCGCGCCGACCGGCGGCTGACGTTACGGGCGCCATCCAGCATGCCATGGCCGCCTTGGAATGCGTGGCGCGCGAAATCGACGGAAGCACCGACACCCTCGGAAAGATCATCGGTCGGCTGAGCTTTCCTCCCCCGCTTGACACCGCTCTGCATAAGCTATGGGGGTTTGCCTCCGAACAGGGCCGTCACATTCAAGAAGGTCGCGAGCCCCGGTTCGAAGAAGCCGAACTCGTGGTCACCGTGGCGTCTGCGGTAAGCGTTTATCTCCTGCGGGCCTCGGGTCGAGCGAGGTAGCGTTGGCCCAAGCTGATGAACCCGATGGAGATGGCCCCAACGGCGCACCCAAATGGGTCTTGCCAACGGAGATCCCGTTCAGGGAGCTCAAAGGCAGGGCGTTGGAAGAATGCTTGTTCTGGCTGCTCGATGGGATCGGCGCGCGTGATCTCGAGTGGCGCCTCGGCGGTATTGGCGGCGGCGCTGCCGATGGTGGCCGCGACCTTGAAGGCCGGTTCTATATGCCAGGCGCGGACGGTCAGATCGAGGCGAAGCGGTGGTGGATTGAATGTAAGGGGCGGGCTGGGACGGTCGAGAAGGATGCGGTGACGTCGGCCTGCAACAACGTCCTGGCCGACGGAACTGTCGATTGCCTGGTAATCGCGACGAACACGACGTTTTCAAACCCGACCCGCGACTGGGTGAAGACCTGGCAGGCGCGCTTTCCCAAGCCGCAGATTCTACTGTGGGACCAACCCGTCCTGGAGCGCATGCTGAGCGACCAGCCCTCGACCGTGTTGCGGCTGTTCGAGGGCGGCCTCAGCTCCGCCGGATATCTACAAGCCATCACAGAACGCTTCTGGAACCTATTGGAATATAGCTCGATCGAGCGAGCCCGGCGGATCTGGGCGGAGCGCGGAACGCTTGAGATCGGTCCGATGGAGCGAATCGCCCTCATAGCCAACGAGTTTGCCCACGGCAGCATCGATGAGCGGCCTTGGGGCGGATATTGCACGGACGAGGAAGCCCTCGCGGCCTGTTCGATGGCGATTTTCAATCTATTGTTCCTTTACACCCGACTGATGAAGGCTGGCGGACAACAGGGTCCGATCATCGAAGCGATAGCCTACCTTATTCTGGCGACCCTCCGTCACGGCCAGTCCGAACGACTGCAGGAGGTTATGGAGATCGCCCTCCGAACCGAGGGCGGTGAGCCCTTCCCGGAGAAAGTTGTGGATCTGCTCCTGGGCCCAGCCCTCGACAGTCTTCGTGGTGATCTACAGTTGGTGTGTAGCTGTGATTGCGATCGCTTCTCCAGAGACGACAGTCTGAAACACTGGGAACGCAGCCATCCGATCGAGACATATTGGTCTCGCTTTGGCCGAAACGGCGCGCCGTCGAATGCGGGCGATCAGTCCTATGCCCGCCTTGAGCGGACGGCGGAGCCTTGCAGGGTTGGCTTCCAGGTCGACGAGGAGCGATCCTGCCCCCTCTATCAGATCGACATTTCGATCGAGAACCTCACCGACTTTTTCGCGATCGCTGCGCGCGTCCTCAAGTACCGGGCGCCGACGCCGTCGCGGCGCCAAACCGTCATTTAGGACTGATCAGCCCCATCGTCCCCTGGACATGGATTCAGGTATCTTCGATCACAGGTCGGAGATTTTCGGCAAATGGCGGCGCACGGTTTTCGTCGACGGTGACGTTGCCCCCTATTTGCCCTCGTTCATGACTGGACTCTGTTCTCGATGTGGTCCGTCTTGGACCGGGTTGCAAACTCGTTGGGGGTGAGGCCGCCAAGGCTCGTGTGCGGCCGGTGGGCATTGTAGTCCACTCTCCATTCTTCGATCAGCCGGCGAGCGGTCGGCAGGTTGCGGAACATGTGCTCGTTGAGACACTCGTCCCGGAAGCGACCATTCAGGCTCTCGACGAACCCGTTCTGCATCGGCTTGCCCGGCGCAATGTAGTGCCACTCGACCTGGCTATCCTCCTGCCATTGCAGGATTGCCCGCGATGTCAGCTCGGTGCCGTTGTCGCTGACGACCATGAGCGGCCGGCCGCGAAGGGCGATGAGCGCATCGAGCTCGCGGGCGACCCGCTGGCCGGAGAGCGAGGTGTCGACGACGAGTGCCAGGCATTCGCGGGTGAAGTCGTCGACCACGACCAGCACACGAAAGCGCCGTCCGTCGACCAACTGGTCGGCGACGAAGTCCAGGCTCCAGCGCTGGTTCGGGCCCTGTGGCATGGCCATCGGCGCCCGTGTCCCGAGCGCGCGCTTGCGCCCGCCACGCCGGCGCACCGTCAGCCGCTCTTCACGATAGAGCCGGAACAGCTTCTTATGGTTCAGCACGATGCCGTCCCGCCGCAGCAGGATGTGCAGCCGCCGATAGCCGAACCGTCGCCGCTGACCCGCCAGGGTCTTCAGGCGCTCCCGGATCGTCACGTCGTCGGAGCGACGCGAGGCATAGCGATAGGTCTTCGGATCAAGCCCGATCAGGCTGCAGGCCCGACGCTGCGAGTAGCTCTTCTCTTCGATGGCCCAGGTCACGAACGCTCTCCGCGATCCGGGCTTCAGAAGTTTTTTCCAAGCGCCTCGCGCAACGTCGCGACGTCGAGCATCGACTCCGCCAGCAGCTTCTTGAGCTTCCGGTTCTCGTCGTCGAGCGCCTTCAGGCGGCGCGCGTCGGAGACCTCCATCCCGCCATAGCGATTGCGCCAATTGTAGAGGGTCGCATCGCTGATCCCGTGCTTGCGGCAGAGATCCGCCACCGCAATCCCGGCCTGGTGCTCCTTCGGCACCGCAATGATCTGCTCTTCGCTAAACCGGCTCTTCTTCATCTCCGTCTCCTTCCGACGGAGTCCAATTCAAACCGAGGGCGCTTCAGGGGGCAACGTCAACGGTCTCCGCGGCGTGCAAAGGCTTAGAGCGTCGCGCCTAGACTGCGACTTGAGGGTCGGCAGGCAGAGCAATAATGTTCGCAGCGCCAAACCAAGCGGTAAGTTGCGCCATAGCATTCTGGGAGAGCGCCTGTGTGAATAATAGGGCCAGCCGGATCTTTGGCCGCGAGCACGCCACGTAGAACAGATTGCGATTGTTCTCGAAGAACTCGGTCTTGTCTGCAGGCGGACCCGGTTCGATCCATTCGAGCATCTGGCCGAAGTTATATTTGTTCCACCCACGACCGACGATCACAAGCACGTTCTCGAACTCGGCACCCTTGACTCCGTGCTTGGTGGCGAAGGGCGTGTGCCCGTCGATGAATCGGTCGAGGGCGATCAACTCCGTATAGCGGACCGCACGCAGCTTCCGAAGTTGGGTGACGCGCCGGGATTCCCCTTCGACCGGCTCGGGGCCGGAGTCGGCTAGTCGCCGCTCGGCTTCTTCCACAGGTTCGGGAAGTCGCATGTGCGGCTGCGCGGCGATGAAGTCGACAACCTCGCCAATCGTCCCCGACGTTCGCAGTGCGGTCAGTGCAGCCATGGCGTCCGACCACGCCACCTTATCCGCGTGCTTGTGTATTTTAGGCGCACCGGCTCCAAAGCATCCGAACATTTCGCCGTAGCGCTTCGCCTCAAAGGCGGCGCAAGCCGGCTCCAACTGGTCGGACAGAAATTTGATGTGGGGATCGTCCTTTTTCAGCCAAGGATCGTTAAACTGGCCATAGATTGGCGGGATACTTGAATAGCCCTGCTCACGAGCAAGGACGCTGTGGCTGAGCATGAGAATCTTGGTTTTCCCAACCCCGAGATCCCAGCCCTCGGCCGCGAGCCTATGCTTGATGTGTGTGAAATATGCCTTTGCGGCCTCAGGGCTTGTATCGCCTGTCCAGTGCCCGCCGCCTTGTCCGGTCCGCCTGGAGCCGGGCCAAAGATTGGTGTGAAACACGCGCGCTTCGCCCGGCAGGGCTGGATCACGCACCATCTGGGGCAGCGCCGGCCGCATTCGATTGAGGACTTGAACGATCGGGTCGGTGGATCGGAAGTTCGCATTCTTGTCGATCACTTCCAACGCCGCGTGCTCGACCAGGCCGCAGCCTTCACCGTAAATCTTCTGCCAGTGATCGCCGAATAGCCCGATCTGTGGACCTTGGCCCGTGTCCAGGAACCACGCCTTGAGCGCATCGACGAAGCCAGCGTCGGTGTCTTGGTATTCGTCGATCAGAAGGATGGGATAGCGCGCAGTCAAGACCGATCGGAACTTGGGATAGGCGAGCGCCTTCATCATAAGCGCAAGGACATCGTCATGCCTCAAAGTCACCTGATGGTCGCTGACGCTGGGATATCCCAACTCGTAATGGACGCGGCGGGCTCCGATGCCGTCGACAGGTTCGAGACGCTCCGCCCAGCCATCAAGTTCGGGAACGAGCGCGCGAAGATTAGATTGGAAGTCCTGCAGAATGGACCAGCAAAAGCCGTGGATCGTATCGGGACGCACGGCAGGATGGGCCTGGATGCGCGAAATGATCTCGTCCTTGGCGACGTTGGTGTAGGTGATGCAGCCGACCTGCTGCCCGCGGCGAAGAAGCTCGGCGCCTCGTCCCTCAATCAAGCGGCGGAGCGCCTTGTCCAGCGAGTAAGTCTTGCCTGCGCCTGCGCCGGCTTCCAGACGGAAGCTGCGCCCATCGTCCAGACAGGCGAACATCCGTTCGAGGGCCACGCGCCCGGCGGCGTCTGCCGGATTTTCCGCTTCCTCAGCCATTCTCGCCGACCTTGCCCACGTTCACCGCGTCGCCGACGGCGTCTGCCACGATCTCAACCCCGACCTGCGGAGCCAGCTCTACGGGTGCAGGATTGCCCTCCGCCAGCCAGCGCAGCCCCTCGGCAATATATTGGGGGACATACCAGTCGGTGTGCTCGATCGCGTGCTCCAGCGCGAAGGTGGACTTCTTCTGATCGCCAGCCAGGACGTAAGCCGCAAGCGCGGGGTCGCCGTCCAGAGGGAAACGCGCTGGATTGGCCAGGATGAAGGCGTCCTCGAAGCTCCGGCCACACGGTCCACCGGCCGCTTCCGGTATCTGGAAAGCGATGCGCCGAATGCCGGCGGTCTTTTCGGGAGCGGCTTTTCCGAGCAGCGCCTGTGGCGAAACATCGTCCCCGAACCAGGCTTTAAGGCATCCGTTGCTGGTGAACACACCCTCTGCGACCGGCACGGCCACCCGCTTTCCAGCATCATTGGGCCTAACTGCGTCGATGTCGGTGATGATGAGGGTGCGCAATTCAAGGAAGGAGAGGAGATCGAAGAATCGGTGGGCATAAGCACCGCCGACCTCCATCACCGTGAGATATTGGCTGCCGAGCTGCGGTTGTCCGGCGGCGGTGCTGTCGGTCTTGCGGATCATCGCCGGGAGCAGGATGCGCTCCGCTGTGCCCTCGATCAGGACCGCCTTGTCAGCGAAAAACAGATCGCACCGCGTCAGGGTCAAATATTGATGCAAGAATTCGCGGTCGGGCACGGCCGCGCCGCCCATGCCTTTGCGCAAATCCTTCACCACCGAGCGGCGCATGCCCACGCCGTCCGGAACCGAGAGAAAATAACGCATGGCCTCGAAGCGCGCTTCGTTTGCCATATGCGGTGAGTGCGTGGTGACGACGAACTGGACCGGCCAAGGCCTGTTCTCGTTGAGCTGGGCGACGAAGGCGCTCGTGATCTGGTCGAGCTGCCGGATGAAGACTTCCTGCATCTGCGGATGCAGGTGCGCTTCCGGTTCTTCGATAAAGATCAAATGCACACCAGCGGCGGTCGGGGTGGCCTGATACTCGCGGAAGAACCGCAGTAACTGAAGCAGCATGTAGACGAGGTTACGCACACCGAGCCCGTTGTATGTTTCGGGCAGGGTCATGCCATTGACGCCGACGTAGCGAACCTTGGTGTGATCGTTCAGCAGCTTGTCGACATCGAAACTCGTCTCGGTGACGAGGCCGGGATCGGAGAGACCGGGATAGCCGAACAAGTCGAACGTCGGCAAAAGCGAAGTGAGCTTCGCGTTGAAGCCTGCGTGTAAGTCGCCTTGAATTTGCTCAACTGCCGCCTTGAGTTGCTCTGCCGTCGTCCGCTTCTCGGGGTCGACAGGATCGGTGAGAGCCGATTGAAATAGCACCTCAACGACTTTGCCGAGAACGTCCCGCTCGCGGTGGGTGTCGTCGTCAAGGCCGCGCTGCGCATTGATGAAACCGCCGCGGACGAGCGCTGTGAGTGTTTTTGGTTCCAGCACCTTTCGATTGGTCTGGTCATTGGGATCGACCGCTTCCAGCGACGCCACGTAGGCGCTTGTCACTCGGCTACCCAAAGCCCGAAACAAGGTCGAACGGTTGACCGCCACATCCTCGCCGACCGTGAGGTCAGCGAAGAGCGTTGTCGGCGCCGTAGGTCGAGGTCCGTATGTCAGGATGAGCCGTGCCTCGCTACAATTCGGATCGAGATCGACGATGCATTCGCTCAGCGGGCCGAGATCTGGAGCGTTGACGTCATAGGTGATGTCGATCGTGACCTTGATCGATGGAAGGAGTGCGATGACGTCTGGCGCAGTGCCCCCCGCGCGGAAGGCCTCGAACGCCGCCCAGAAGCGCTCGTGGCAACCCAGGGAAAAATCCTCCAACCTAAATGACGGGGCTTTTTCGCCGAGGAGTCGGCGGAATAGCTCTGCTATCGAGGTCTTGCCGCTATTGTTGCGCCCTACGATCAGCGTAGTGCGATCTTCCAACCCCACTGCGACACCTCGCAGAAGTCGGAAGTTCTCGATTTCGACCCCTTTGATTCGCATAAATTTCAGGCCTCTTTTCTTGGTGGCCCCATGGGCTTTTGCTGTGCTCTCGGCGCAATGCACCCGTAGAATCTCACTCTAGAAAAAATGTGATCTTCGTGCTACACAATATGAGAATCCGTAGCGCGAAGAAGGCAGAATTGCTGCCGCGGTCGATTTTGACCGCCCAGGCCGCCACTTCTCGGCGCCAAGTTGCTTGGAGGCCTGATGATCCTGACCGACAATGAAACCAAGGTCGACCTCCTCAACAACGAGGCGATCGCGGCAACGATCATCAAGCTTTTACGCACGCGACCCGACCAGCCCGTTACAGTCGGCGTTCACGGCGACTGGGGCGCCGGGAAATCTAGCGTCCTCGAAATGATTGAGGCTGGCTTCGATGACGAGGCGAAGGTCCTCTGTCTCAAATTCAATGGCTGGCGCTTCCAAGGATTCGAAGACGCCAAAATTGCGCTGATCGAGGGCATCGTCACCGGCCTCATCGAAAAGCGTCCCGCCCTCACCAAGGCCGGCGAAGCCGTCAAGGATGTCTTCCGCCGGATAGACTGGCTCAAGGTTGCCAAGAAAGCCGGCGGGCTTGCCTTCACCGCCTTCACCGGCATCCCGACGCCCGATCAGATTCAGACCATCGTCGGCACGTTGGAAGGTTTCCTCGCCGACCCCGCAAAGCTCGCCACCAAGGACAATCTCGAAGCCGCGGTTGAAGGCGTGAAAGGGCTGCTGAAGCCCAAGGGGGAAGGCGATTCAACCAATGTTCCTGATGAGATCAACGCGTTTCGGAAGGCTTTCGACGAATTGCTCGACAAAGCCGGCATCGAGCAGCTCGTCGTCCTGATCGACGACCTCGATCGCTGCCTGCCCGATACCGCGATTGAGACGCTGGAGGCCGTGCGTCTCTTCGTGTTCACGTCGCGGACCGCGTTCGTCGTCGCCGCCGACGAGGCGATGATCGAATATGCGGTACGCAAGCATTTTCCCGACCTTCCCGACACCACCGGTCCACAGACCTACGCCCGCAACTATCTTGAGAAACTCATCCAGGTGCCATTCCGCATCCCGACGCTCGGTGACACGGAAACGCGCATTTATGTGACGCTGCTCCTTGTCGGCGCCGAACTCGGCGAGAATGACGCTGCATTCAACGCCCTCATTAAAGTCGCTCGTGAGCGACTGAGGCGCCCTTGGACCTCCGGTGCGCTCGACGCGGCCACGGTCAGAGCCGCTCTCGGGGACAAGGCGTCTCGTGCCAACAACGCGTTGGCGCTCAGCGATCAGATCGGACCCATCCTGGCGAGTGGCACCAAGGGTAACCCGCGCCAGATCAAGCGTTTCCTCAACACACTTGTTCTTCGGCAACGCACCGCCGAAGCCCGCGGGTTTGGGGACGATGTCAAGCTGCCGGTGCTCGCGAAACTCATGCTTGCTGAGCGTTTCCTGCCCCGGCTCTTCGATCAGATCGCCGCAGCGGCAGCGGCTGCGGCCGATGGGAAATGTGCAGACCTATTGGCGCTTGAAGCCGCCGCGACTGCAAAGGACGATGAAAAGCGCCCGACCAAGCCGGAGAAGATCGCGTCGAAAAGCGATGACTCCGCTAAGGCCGCGCCCAAACTTGAGACCGTGAAATCGACGGAGAGCGCTCTCTTGGGTGAATGGCTGTCGTCGCCCGCTATCAAAGCCTGGGCAGCGGTGCCGACGGCGATCGGCGGAGTGGACCTCCGCCCCTATCTCTTCGTCGCCAAGGACCGGAAGGATTATTTCGGCGCCGCCTCTGTGCTCGGGCACTTGGCCGCCGTGGTAGAACAGCTCTTTGGCGGCAAATTCGCGGTACAGGGTCTCGAAGCCGATCTCAAGCGCTTGGCCCCGCCCGAAGCCGCCCAAATTTTCGAAGCCGTGCGTGGCCGTATCGTCGGGAGCGACAGTTTTGATACCGAGCCGCCCGGCGCAGCGGGATTGGCGGTTCTCGTCAAGGCTCACACGACTTTGCAAAGCAATCTCGTCGACTTCCTCGAAGCGCTCCCGAGAGACCGCCTGGGCCCTTGGGTCTGTAGCGGCTGGGAAGGCGTTCTCAAGGACGGCGATGCAGCCCAACGCTTTGATCGACTCCTTCAGACTTGGGGCAAAGACGGTGGTGCGATGCTGAAAGCAGCCGCCAGTGGTGTACTCCGCACCCGACAGGGACCGAGCATCCGGGGGCTTAACTGATGGGGACGTCGAGCGCTTTTGGAGGCCAAGGCGGCGGAACTCCCCTCGTGCCGAGTTGGCTTGGCGATGATGGCGCACCGCCCGCAGCCCCGGACGGAACTCCGCCTGGTGGCGCATCGCCAGACGGCGTGCCATCGGATGGTGCTCCTCCCGCCACACCTTCCGCGCCACCGGCAAGGCCGCCAATACCACCAGTAGCCGATCCCACGCGGTTCTCGGCGGCGCGCAACAATTTCTCGCGTTTTGCAGGATCAGGCGGCAGCGACCGCAAGAGCCTCGGCCGAGCCGTATCACACTATGTGGGCTCTTCCTCAGGCGGCGCCCGAACAGCAGCCGCAAGGATGGGATCGGCCCGCGGTGCTGGTAGCCGCCTGGTTAGCTTCCTGTCGGACGCTGTCGCCCGCGGCGCGACGGAAGCCCTTCGCTCGCTCAACCTCGGCGCTCTCGCAGGGAGGCCGATCGAAGAAATCTTTCTCGGTCTGGCCGACTATGTGTGTCCTGATGGGGGTTCGATCGACGAAGGCATCGCACGCGAAGCATTTATCGAGACCATCACGGACCTCGCCGGCGCGGGCATAACCGATCTTGACGGGCTCACCGCCGACCAGATGCAAACCGTCTTCGAACTCTACGCAACCAACGCGATCGAAGCGCGGCTGTGCAACGACATCGGGGCGAAGACGATCACGCTACCGTCGGACAGCCGGGAAGCGGCGCGTGTGCAAGCGCAACTGAACGACTTCATCCGACGTGGAGTGGCGGACGCGCTCACGGCCGCCCGCGCCGCGATGAGTGCTCTGACGCCCGACCGCGTACTCCAGTTTGTGGGGCGCATTTACGAGCAGGCGTTCGGGATTTTGCAGATCATGGGCGATGCCGAGGCGGAGGGCGTATGAGAAGACACGTCATCATCGGCCGGTACGGTCCTGGCGATCGCAATCGCTTTCCACTTGGCGACGGAGAGGTCGAGACACGCCTTGATCTGGTCGCAGGCGAACGCACACTCGATCACGGGATCGGTCGTGCGATTGCCGATCTATCGCGGCTCGGCGTTCATCCTTCCGAAATCGGAGTGGATGTCCTCGTTCTGGCAGCTCACGTCCACGCCGCCGACACCCGTATCTCACGGACCAGCGAATCGCAGGATGGCTGGACCCGCGAAATCAGATTGATCGTGCCGGTTTCCGACCCTGATCGCTGGACCGCCGTCGCACCGACCTTCGTCCGGATGCTGAACTTTCTGACCGGCGATCGATGGTCGCTGGCATTTCGTGCTCGACCACGCCGGTTCACCAGAGTTGCATCGGTCGCTCCTGCGCGACTCATAGGGCCTCCGTTCAACGACCTCGCTCTCTTTTCTGGTGGCCTCGACAGCCTCATTGGCGCGATCGACGCGCTTGAAGATGGCCGCACCCCTCTACTCGTTAGCCACGCCGGCGAGGGCGCCACGAGCGATGCACAATCCACGATCTTCGAGGCGTTAAAAAGCCAATATCATGGCCGCGCTTTTGAGCGTTTGCGGCTCTGGATGGCGTTCCCGGACGGCTTCGTAAGCGGTTCTGCCGGAGAAAATACAACACGGGGACGATCGTTTCTCTTCTTCGCACTCGGTGTATTCGCGGGCAGCGGGCTTGAAGCGCCGTTCACGCTCAAAGTGCCGGAAAACGGGTTGATCGCCGTCAACGTGCCGCTCGATCCCTTGCGCCTCGGCGCACTCAGCACACGCACAACACATCCTTTCTATATCGCCCGCTGGAACGACGCTCTCCAAGGTCTCGGTGTCAATGGCACGATCGAGAATCCCTATTGGGACAAGACCAAGGGCGAGATGGTCACTGCCTGTGCCAACGGCGCACTGCTGCGCCGCCTTGTCCCTTCATCGCTTTCGTGCGCGTCCCCAACTAAGGGACGTTGGCAGGGGCTCGGCACACAGCATTGCGGTTACTGTCTGCCTTGTCTCATCAGGCGAGCGGCGCTTGTCGCCGGGCTGCATCCCGATCCAGATCCGACGACCTACACAGTCGATGATCTGACGACTCACGCGCTCGACACGCGGCAATCGGAAGGTGTCCAGGTTCGGTCCTTCCAGCTCGCGATCGAACGGCTGCGCGCTCGCCCGGCGCTGGCGCCGATTCTCATCCACAAGCCAGGTCCGCTGTTCGATGAGTCGCCGGCGCGACAAGCAGCGCTCGCGAGTGTCTATCGGCGCGGGCTCGAAGAAGTCGGCGCGCTCCTGGTAGGCGTCAGGACGCGGCCGGGATGACCGACACTACTCAAGCTGTCGGCGTCGATTTCCACTGCCATCTCGACCTCTATCCCGACTTCGAGGCCGCGATCGCAAAAGCGGAAGCCGCTCGGATCTACACGTTGACCGTCACCACGACGCCGAAGGCCTGGCCGCGCAACCACGAGCTCACGCGGCAAACCCGCTTTGTGCGAGCGGCTCTCGGCTTGCATCCGCAGCTGATCGCGGAGCGCGCGGGTGAACTGCCACTATGGGAGCGCCACCTGTCCGAAACACGCTACGTCGGCGAGGTCGGACTCGACGCTGGGCCGCGCTTTTACAAGTCGTTGGACACCCAAAAGCAGGTGTTCCGGCGTGTCCTTCAGTGCTGTGCCGACGCGGGTGGTAAGATTCTAACCGTCCACAGCGTAAGAAGCGCGGCGCAGGTCCTCGATATGATCGAAGAACATTTGCCTCGCGATCGAGGAACGGCCATTTTGCACTGGTTCACGGGCAGCCGCAGCGAGGCCAAACGCGCCGTTGCGCTCGGCTGCTATTTCTCGGTCAATGCGGAAATGGTTCGGACGGACCGAGGCCGTGCACTCGTCGCCGAATTGCCGACCGACCGGATCCTGACCGAAACCGATGGCCCGTTCACGCAGGTACACGGTCGCCCCAGTGAGCCCTCCGATGTCGAGGCGACGGCCACCTCACTTGCCAGGGTTCTGGGGCTTTCGCCGGAAGCCGTCGGGAAAAAGGTCCAGTCCAACCTTCGCACGCTGCTGGATTGAGACGTTCCTTATGGAAATATTGTCATCTTCGTGCTACATATTCCGCCAATCTGTAGCGCGAAGGTAGCAAATGCCCACTCCCCATAACCCTCCTGCCGCCGTGCGGCGGGCGCTGCGCAAGCTAGGGGCGGACATCCACGATGCCCGTCGACGCCGACGGCTGCCGATGGCGGTCGTGGCTGAGCGCGCTTTCACCTCCCGCTCAACCTTGCAGAAGATCGAGGCTGGTGACACCAACGTCAGCATCGGCATCTATGCCGGCGTTCTTCAGGCACTTGGGCTCCTCGACGGACTGAGCCAGGTCGCCGACATCAGCAATGATAGTGTCGGACAAGCGCTGGCCAGCGCCGAGTTGCCCAAACGTGTCCATCTCAAGCGGCCGACGGGATCTTCCCGCGATGGCTGACTTCGAGGTCCATATCGATCTAAACGGTCGCACGCGCCCGATCGGATTGGCCAGGAGCAATCGCGTTCGAGGCGCAGAAACCATACTCTTCGAATACGACGGTGCATGGCTTGATGATCCGGAGCGATTCTCCCTGGAGCCCGCTCTTGCTCTGACGAGGGGAGCCTTCGCGCCTCCTGCGGGTCTCGCTACCTTCGGTTCGATCGGCGACTCAGCGCCGGACACTTGGGGCCGACGGCTGATGCAGCGGGCGGAACGTAGGTTTGCGGAACGCGAAAGCCGCGCCGTTCGCACGCTCGCGGAAAGCGATTACCTTCTCGGCGTCGCCGATGAGACGCGGCTCGGCGCGCTCCGGTTTCGCTGGGTCGGCGACGAAACCTTCCAGGCGCCAATCAGGGCCGGTGTTCCGGCCCTGATCGAGCTTGGCCGCCTGCTTCAGATCACCGAGCGTATTCTCCGGGACGAGGAAACTGACGAAGACCTTCAGCTCATCTTCGCGCCCGGCTCCTCCCTCGGAGGTGCGCGGCCGAAGGCGTCGGTGATCGACCAACATGGCCACCTCTCTATCGCCAAGTTTCCGAAGGAGACCGACGAATACAGCATGGAAACCTGGGAGGCGATCGCGCTGCGGCTGGCCGGCCAGGCCGGTATCGCGACCCCGCAACACGAACTTGTTGAAGTCGCTGGCAAGGCGGTGATGCTGTCGCGACGTTTCGATCGCGATGGCGCGATCCGCATCCCCTTCCTGTCCGCCATGGCGATGGTGGGCGCCAGAGACGGCGAGCGTGGCAGCTACCCCGAGATCGTGGACGCTCTGGCCCAGCATGGCGCGCAGGGAAAAACCGATGCCCATGCGCTCTATCGGCGCGTCGTCTTCAACGTGCTGATCTCCAATGTCGACGATCACCTGCGCAATCACGGTTTCCTCTGGCTCGGAAGAGCCGGATGGTCGCTTTCGCCCGCCTACGATCTCAATCCGGTGCCCACCGATCTCAAGGCGCGCGTGCTGACGACGAACATCGACCTCGACGAGGGCACCTGCTCGCTCGAACTGCTCGAACAGGCATCGGAATATTTCGCGCTCACGCTGGCGCAAGCCAGAGAGATCATCAAAGAGGTCGCGACCGTGACCTCGGCATGGCGCGAGACCGCGAAAGCTGTCGGCGCCAGGTCGGCCGAGATCACCCGTATGGCCAGCGCCTTCGAGCATGACGATCTCACGCGGGCTCTGGCGCTATGACGAGGACTTTCTTTCATAGCTTCGATCCACCAGCCGCGAGCCCGGTCTCCGGGCCGACCGTCGATCTGGACGTCTCCGAGATCGAGGATGCCGGTATCCGGGAGGTGCTTCAGACACCGGGCGCGGCCTATGGCGCTTGGTCCATTCTCGATGCGCTGCTGACGCCGACCGGCACAGGCACGCCATTCGTGTTCAAGGAGCCGCTGGGTCAAGCACGGGAAGTCAAGGTCGCGCTGTCCGGCCTGTTCGGGCGCTTCGTCGCGCGTGCCTACCTCGAGCGCTATTTCAACCTCTCGATCTTCGCCCATCTCGGCAGCCGCACGATCGACCTCGATCGCCGCCGTCAGGTCAAAATCACGCGCCTGTCCCGTGGCGATCTGCCCGACTGGATCGCCTGCGCATCCGACCTGTCCTCGCTGACAGTCGCCGAAGCCAAGGGTTGCCACGATGTCGGCGGTCCCGCCAAAGCACTGGACCGGGCATGGGCGCAGGCTCGGCGGGTCGACGTCACCGCCCGTGGCCGAAAGGTCACGGTGAAGCGTATCGCGATCGCCACGCGCTGGGGAATGGCGACGGCCGGTCCAGCCGATGCCCGCCTTTCGGTTCGGGACCCGGTCGAAGAAGGCGAGCCGCATACCCAGGAGGAGAAGGACGCGCTCTTCATCGGCATGCTTCGGCTCCATATCGCAAATCTCATCAAACCGCTCGGGCATGCCGAACTAGCGGACGCGCTTCGCGGCCTCACACTGCAATCATTCCCACGAAGGCTCCAAGGGGAGACCCAGCGCGCGCGTTCGCTGCTGGACGCGTCCCCGGTGCGGGACGTGGATAAGGCGAGCGCCGCTATGGACGCCTTGGTCGGCGGTATCGTTACCCGCGCAGGACCGCTCACCGACACCGGTGTTGAACCCGCCGATCAGGAGGCGCTCTCCCGCCTCAATCTGCGGCCCATCTTCGTCGGGGTCGAACGCAATCTCATTCGCGCCGCTATCGACGCCGAGCCGCAAGCCATTCGCAGCCGTCTCGCCGACAAGGAACGTCCAGACGAGTTTGCACGGTCCGACCGTGCCGGCGGCTGGATCATCCCGCTCGGCCAAGAGCGACGCATCATTGGAGGCGCCTGAACCAGCGCCGAGGAAGAAGGCGCGCCAAAACGGTTTCGAATAGCGATTTCGGCCGCGAGGCGGCGCAGTACACGAACGGAGGATATATGGCGATTACGGCAAAAGACGTTGAAGAACTCCACGCCTACGCGATGGGCGTGATGGGCCGGGCAGATCACCATGCGGGTAAGGTGAAGGGCATCGCCTTGGCGCTCCTCGGCGGAATCATCTGGCGTGGCGAGCCAGATTCCATCCGCATCCGCCGCATGGCGGGCAGCCCGGCCAACATGTTGTGGGTGACCATCTCGGGCAAGATTTATGTCTTCGCCTACAACCACGAGACCGAGAAGATCGAGATCCGAGATCGTACGCAGACTGGCGCGGTCTTGCATTCCTTCGACGACACCAACACCGCCGCCGACATCGAGGCGGTCTTTCGGGTGCTGTGACCGATGCTCGTTGCCCGCGCACAACTCGACTTCATTCGCGACCTGGTCGCCCGCTTCGCGCAGGACGACAGCATGATGCGACCGGTCGCGGATTATCAATCCCAATATGTCGCGATCATCGCTCTCTTGCGCTCGGTCGGGCATGTTTTCGATAAGGTCGATTGTGCCGATGCCGAGCGACGAGATTGGTGCAAAACGCGGTGGTCTACCTGGAAGCAGGATCCCATATTCGGGACCTTCATCGAGCCAACGCGCAACGCGTTGCTCAAGGAATTTCAGGGCGGACTGCAACTGCGCAGCGCAGCCTTCGGGCCTACCGCCGTTGTGGCGGATCCGTCGATGCCTGACGGCTTCTCGCACGTCGCGGCGTTCGATGCCCGAGAAGCTCGCGATCGCAACGGCAAGCCTGTGCTGCCCCAACTGCACGCAGCCATAGCCTTCTGGGACCGCTGCCTGAAGGAGGCGGAATCCGCCTTCGGCGAGTCCTCCACACGATAGGCGGCAGCATCAATCCCGAACTCGCCGGTCGCAAACCATACTGGAAGCACTGAGCATGACCACGACACCGCCGCCCTGGCAAGCCCACGACATAGCCGGTTACGATTCAGCAATGACGGCGGGGTGCTCGACGCTTCTGGCAGAGATCATCGCCGACCCTGCGCGCCGAAAGGCCATCCTTACCGATCCGCGCGATCTGCATCGCACGCTGTTCGCGTCCTTCACGCCTTCTGGCCACAACGAATATGCGGGCACCTATCGCGGCACGCGAGGCACCACTCTGGCTGGCCGGAGGATGTCCTCTGAGAGCCAACTCGAAGTTGGGGGACAATTTGAGTTCTGTCCTCCCGAAGAAGTGCCCGCCCGTATGAACTTGCTGCTGGATCATATGCAGCAATGGCTCCGCGACGCCTCCGCAGACAACTACGGTAAGCTCCTGGGCCTCAGCTATACCTTCTGCTGGTTCGGCAAGATTCACCCCTTCCTTGACGGAAACGGTCATGTGCAGCGTGCGATATTCGCCGCCATGGCGACCGAGTTCGGCTTTCCGCTTTCAGCGCGTTTTGCGATCCATCCGCGTCCCTATGATCGACTGTTGGCGACCGCCTTGGAGATATTCACACGAGCGCCCGCCAACGAGGAAAATGGGGAACTGGCGTTGGTCGCGGAATATCTCGCCTTTTTCCTCGACGGGCCGTTCAATGCAGTGCGCAAACACATCAGCTCGGCGTCGCCTTACGACTGATTTTGGTTGTCAGCTCAGCGCGCCATGGGCTTCGGCTGATTGGGAGTGAGTGCCTCGCGAATTGGGACTCAAAGGGTTGCGATTTGGGAGAAATACGGGGGAAAGCATTCCCCTGCGACCGAGCCAAGGTCTCGCTCGACCCCTTCTGCGGGGTGTCCCCCGCAACGCCCCCGCTAAGAGTGAGAGAAGGGATCGGAGATCCGCGACGGGATGAATGTCGAGAGAGAGGCTCTCGGCGCCCGTCATGGAGTTTGATCCCATGAACATGCAAGTTCTCGACGCCCGCCACGACACGAGTGGCGGTTACAAGGTCGATGTCAGCCGCGGCGAGCGCGTCGGGCGGGTGTCGTCCGAATGGTTCTCGCGGCCGGATGACGAGCGATTCCTGTCGCTCGGCGAGCTGGCCCGCTCAGTGCGCGACCGGGCCGATCGTAGCCGAACTCGCGTCGTCGAAAGCGCGTTGATCCACGTCGAGGCGAATCGCTCCGATCCCGAACGCTTGTCGCTGATCCTTCCGGGTGCGGAAGCTCCCGTAGCCCCGACCCACTGGAGCTTCGG
The DNA here is from genome assembly GCF_003012935.1 of Pannonibacter carbonis. Lineage (GTDB taxonomy): Bacteria > Pseudomonadota > Alphaproteobacteria > Rhizobiales > Stappiaceae > Pannonibacter > Pannonibacter carbonis. The sequence continues at coordinate 21,341 of NZ_PUDR01000019.1, forward strand.
CCAGCTCGCCGCGCAGGTGGGTGCGCCCGCCGCCTATCTACGCAATCTCCCCGCCGCGCTGGCCGGCATCAATCTGCAATATGGCCTGACCTCGAACCGGGCCGAGCAGATCAAGACGCTGGAAACCGACGATGGCCTTTCGAGGGGCCGCATCGAACTTCGCGCTGTCACCGGCCCCGATTACGGTCGTATCTATGACCACGAGCTGGTCGAAGCCGTGCAGCGCATCGCCGGCAACGGCACGGGTGACACGCGCTGGAAAGTGCCCGGCGTGCTCGACTGGTCGACGGGGATCTACAATCCGCGCGTCGACATCACCAAGGACACCACCACGCTCTATGCCTCCGACCGTGACGTGTTCCTGTTTCTCGTTGACGATCTGAACCCCATTGAGGCCGGCAAGCTGCCCGATGGCTCGCCCGATCTGTTCTTCCGCGGCTTCTATTGCTGGAACAGCGAGGTTGGCGCGAAGACGCTCGGCATGGCGAGCTTCTATCTCCGCGCTGTGTGCCAGAACCGCAATCTCTGGGGCGTCGAGGATTTCGAGGAAATCAGCATCCGCCACAGCAAATACGCCGCGTTGCGCTTCGCCCATGAGGCAGCGCCTGCATTGATGAACTTCGCCAATTCCTCGCCCATGCCCTTCATCAACGGCATCAAGGCGGCGCGCGAACGGATCGTTGCCCGTACCGACGAGGATCGCACCGATTTCCTGCGCAAGCGCGGCTTCTCCAAGGCCGAGACTGGCAAAATCATAGAGACGGTGCTGGCCGAGGAAGGGCGGCCGCCGCAGTCGATCTTCGATTTCGTGCAGGGCATCACCGCGGTTGCCCGCGACAAGCCGCATCAGGACGCCCGCCTCGACATGGAGGCCAAAGCAAAGAAGCTGCTCGATCGCGCGGCCTGATCTCATCAAAGTCGGAGATGCGGTTTTCCGTGTCTCCGGCTTTTGACTTCCACGCTTCTCCGTCTTTCCGTTTGCGTTGCGCTGCCCTCCAAGAGTGAGAGGGCGGCGCTTCGCTTCGTGACGGGTTGGAGGTCGAGAGAGAGTCTCTCGGCCGCCCGTCGCGGAGTAACGACCATGGCAACCGCCATTCAGAAGATCACCCTGTCGTCGTCGCGCGACATCCCTTTCAACAAGCTGGTGCTGAGCCAGTCGAATGTCCGGCGGATCAAGGCCGGCGTCTCGATCGGGGATCTGGCCGAGTCCATCGCCCGGCGCGGCCTTATCCAGTCACTGCATGTGCGGGCCGTCCTCAATGCCGACGGCGTCGAAACCGGCATGTTCGAGGTGCCGGCCGGCGGCCGACGCTATCGCGCGCTGGAACTGCTGGCGAAGCAGAAGCGCCTCAACAAGACCGCGCCCGTGCCGTGCGTCGTCAGCGACGCGGCGAGCGGCGTCCTGATGGAGGAAATCTCCCTCGCCGAGAATGACGAGCGCGTGTCCCCGCATCCGCTCGATCAGTATCGCGCCTTCCAAGCCATGCGCGACAAGGGCATGAGCGAAGAGGCCATCGCGGCCGCCTTCCTGATCGACGTCAATGTCGTGAAGCAGCGCCTGCGCCTGGCCTCTGTTTCGCCCGCGCTGCTGGCGGTGTTCGCTGAAGACGGCATGGAGCTGAAGCAGCTCATGGCCTTCACGGTGTCGCAGGATCACGCCCGCCAGGAACAGGTGTGGGAGACGATCCGCAATAGCTGGCAGAAGGAGCCGTGGCAGATCAAGCGCATGCTGACCGAAACTGCGGTGCGCGCCTCCGACAAGCGCGTCGTGTTCATCGGCATCGACGCGTACGAAGCCGCAGGCGGCATCGTGCTGCGTGATCTGTTCGAGTCCGACGATGGCGGCTGGCTCCAGGATGTCGGCCTGCTCGATCGGCTGGTCTCCGAGAAGCTGTCCGCGGTCGCCGACGAGATCGCCGCTACCGGTTGGAAGTGGGTCGATGCGGCGGTCAGCATCCCCTATGGCGTCACCCAGCGCTTGCGCCGGCTTTCGGGCACGTCGCTCGACATCACCCCGGAGGAACAAGCGACGCGCGACGCCTTGCAGACGGAACTTGACGGCCTGGTCGCCGACTACGAGGACGCCGACGAATTGCCGGATGCGGTGGACCAACGCCTCGGCGAGATCGAGGCGGCAATCGAAGAACTCGACAATCGACCCGTCAGCTACGATCCGGCCGAGATCGCCATCGGCGGCGTGTTCGTCAGCATCGACACGCATGGCTCGCTCGTCGTCGATCGCGGCTATGTCCGCCCCGAGGACGAATTGCCATTCGAGGGCTCCGGCGACGAAGCGGCGGTGGAGGATGTCGATCCCCAAACCGGGAAAATCCGCGAGCCTGCCATCCAGCGCGCCGTCGTCACCATCGGCGGTCGGGTCGCGCCGGTCGAGGAGGAGGAAGAAGACGGCATCAAGCTGCTGCCCGAGCGCCTCGTCATCGAACTGACCGCGCATCGCACGCTGGCGCTCCGCGATGCGGTCGCCAGCAATCCGCACGTCGCCATGACGGCGCTGCTGCACAAGCTGGTGTCCGACACCTTCCTGCATCGCCCGGCGACGGGCGTGCTGGAAGCCAATGTTCGGCAGATTCATTTCGCGGCGCAGGCTGATGATCTGAAGGATAGCGCCTCGGCCCAATCCGTCACGGAGCGGCACGAACGCTGGGGCGATCATGTGCCTGCCGATGACGAGGCGCTGTGGGACTGGCTGATCGCGCTCGACGACGACAGTCGCCTGGAACTGCTCGCTCATTGCGTCAGCTACGGGATCAACGCGCTTTACGAGCGGCCCAATCCCTATGGAGGTTCGGGCGTCAGCGAGCATGGGCTGAAGGTCCGAATGGGCCAAGCCGAACGGCTGGCGCGTGCGACTGGCCTCGACATGGTGAGCGCGGGCTGGCGGCCGACGGTCGGCAACTATTTCGGCCGCGTCACCAAGACGCGCATCGTCGAAGCGGTGCGCGAGGGCGCGGGCGATCGGGCGGCGCAGCTCATCGACCATATGAAGAAGGGCGACATGGCCAAGGAAGCGGAACGTTTGCTGGCTGAGACCGGCTGGCTGCCCGAGCCGCTGCGCCCGGCCGATGCCGACACCACTGGCGAGCAAGCCAATCAGGAAGGTGGCGAAGTCGCGCTTCCGGCTTTCCTGTCTGGTGACGGTGAAGAGGACGAGGTGGCCGACGCCGACGACGACGAAGCCATGATCGCCGCCGAATAGCCGAACGCTGGCGGGGAGCGGCACGATCCGTTCCCCGCAGACCTCTCTCCGATCCTTCAACCGTCAGCCCGGCCCATAAACCAACATCTGCGCGGCTAAGCCGCGCGGCTCGGGCCTTTTTATTTCTGGAGCCTGTCATGGCCGACTACTTCACTCATTTCTCGTGCCTGCTCGATGTCGGCACGCCGGAAAACGCCGCCCGCGCGCTCGATCTCTACAACGCCTTGTCAGAGCACGGCGCGTCGGAGGAACCGCCCTCCGAAGGGTTCCTGCTGTCGATCCAGCCCGAGCATGGCGGCACGAACCTCTGGATGCGCGACGATGAAACCGGCGATCCCGAGCGCGTCATCCAGTTCGTGAAGCGCTGCGCCGCCGAGTTCAGCCTCACGGGCCGCTGGGGATTTCAATACGCCAACACCTGCTCTAAGCCCCGGCTCGATGGATTTGGTGGCGGCGCCCATGTCCTCGACCTCGCCACCGGCGAAACGGTGGACTGGATCTATACAGATGGCTGGCTCGCCGAGACCATCTCCGGCGAGGGAGGACCGCTATGAGCATCCCCTCTCATGCCCGGAGCAATTTCCAGACCTTGCTGCGCGCGGCGGGCGACGGCAACCTCGCCCTCATGGAGTGTCTGGACGCCGTGACGGGCATCCCTCGCTACGTCATCTGCGCCGTTGGGCGCGACAACGACGACTACGTCTTTACGCCCTTCGGCCATCTCGTGGACGGCAATCCCTACGACGCCTACCTGCCACCCGACCCCGAAGATCCGGACGACTTCGTGCGGCCCGACAGGCAGTAGAAGACGCCATTGATGGATGGAAAAGCGCCCACCTTGCGGTCGGGCGCTTTTTTCATGTCGGGGTGAGCGAGAGTCAGAGGGCCGCCGGGAGGGATTGAGTCCGGACAGGCGAAAGAGAGCGCCGCGCGGGCTTGTCCTTCTCCGCTCTCCTTGAGGCTCAACCCATGAACATCCTGTCTCCCCAGGCCGCTGCGGCCGCGCCGCTGCCGCTCGTCCCGTCGTCGGGCATCCTCGCTGCCGCCAATCACCTGCTCCCCCATCTCGAACGCGGCGAGCGCGTCGACGCCGCCATCCTGCGCAGTGCAATGGAAACGGCCTTCGGCGCTTCCGATGCGTCGGGCGCCTGGGACTGGAAGGGATCTTACGAGGCCTGCGAAGTCGCCGCAGTCTTGTTCCTTCGCAAATACGGAAAGGCGCTCTTCCGCAAATCCGCCTCCTCGGCTGCACGCCTTTCCGTGCTGACGAAGATCGCCGGATTATTACCGACGCATACGCGGCGATCGGAGGAATCGCAGGCGCTTCAGCAGTTTTCGACGCCGTTGCCGCTTGGCCTTGCTGCGCTGACGGCCGCAGCAATCACGCCATCCGACCGCGTGCTGGAGCCTTCGGCAGGCACCGGGTTGCTGGCGATCCTCGCGCTGACGGCGGGCGGATCGCTCATCCTCAATGAGCTGGCCGACACCCGCGCCGAGCTGCTGTCCTCCCTCTTTCCGGTCCTTCCCGTCAGCCGGTTCGATGCCGCGCAGATTGACGATCATCTGTATGCCTCGGCTGTTCCCTCCGTCGTGCTGATGAATCCGCCGTTCTCGGCGATGGCGCATGTTTCCGGCCGGGTGCAGGATGCCGGTTTCCGCCACATCGCCTCAGCACTGAACCGGCTTGCGCCTGGCGGCCGTCTGGTCGCGATCACCGGCGCCAATGTCGGGCCGGACCTGTCCGAATGGCGCGATGCCTTTGTCGGCTTGCAGGCGCGTGGCCGCGTTGTGTTCAGCGCCGCCATCGCTGGCTCGGTCTATCAGAAGCACGGCACCAGCTTTCCGACGCGGCTGACCGTCATCGACAAGTCGCCCGCCGACGATCTGGGCATGTTCCCGTCGTCTCCCGGCATGGCGCCCGATGCCGCCACGCTGCTCGGGTGGATCGACGCCCACGTGCCGCCGCGTCTCCCCGTCACGCTGCCTGCCGAAATTCGTCCAGTCGCCGCCGCGCCGAAATCCGTGAGCGGTTTTCTCGTCCGTTCGGTGGCATCGCGTCCCACCGCTACCGTTGCCGATCCCGAAGGCATCGAACTCGACTATGAGATCGTGGACGCGACGCTGACCGATGGCGCCAATCTCACCGAGTCGATCTATGAAGAATACGGATTGCAGTCGATCCATATTCCCGGCTCCGAGCTGCATCCGACCAGGCTCGTGCAGTCGGCCGCGATGGCGAGCGTCGCGCCACCCAGGCCCAGCTATCGCCCGATGCTGCCCGCGAACATCCGCGCATTACTGTCCGAGGCCCAGTTGGAGACCGTCATCTACGCCGGCGAGGCCCATAACGACTATCTCGCCGGATCGTGGACGGTCGATGCCACCTTCGATCTCGTCCAGGCAGCGCCCACCGACGCCCCGAACACCGTCCGCTTCCGCCGCGGTTTCATGCTCGGCGACGGCACCGGCGCTGGCAAGGGCCGCCAATCGGCCGGGATCATTCTCGACAACTGGCTCCAGGGACGCCGCAAGGCAGTCTGGATATCGAAGTCTGACAAGCTGATCGAGGACGCTCAGCGCGACTGGTCGGCGCTCGGCATGGAGCGCCTGTTGGTGACGCCACTGTCGCGCTTTCCGCAGGGCAAGCCGATCACGCTCAGCGAAGGCGTCCTATTTGCAACCTATGCCACGCTACGCTCCGACGAGCGTGGGGAGAAGGTTTCGCGCGTCCGCCAGATCGTCGAATGGTTGGGGACTGATTTCGATGGAGTCCTCATTTTCGACGAAAGCCATGCCATGCAAAACGCCGGCGGCGGCAAGGGAGACCGTGGCGATGTCGCCCCCTCGCAGCAGGGGCGTGCTGGCCTGCGTTTGCAACATGCGCTGCCCAGTGCCCGCGTCGTCTATGTCTCCGCCACCGGCGCCACAACGGTCCACAATCTCGCCTATGCCCAGCGGCTCGGCCTGTGGGGCGGCGAGGATTTCCCCTTCGTGACCCGCGCCGAGTTCGTCGAGGCGATCGAGGATGGCGGCGTCGCAGCGATGGAGGTGCTGGCACGCGATCTGCGTTCGCTCGGCCTCTATACCGCCCGGTCGCTTTCCTATGACGGTGTGGAATATGAACTCGTCGAGCACCAGCTCACCGACGAACAGCGCCGCGTCTACGATGCCTATGCTGGGGCCTTCTCGATTATCCATAACCATCTCGACGCCGCGATGCGGGCGGCAAATATCACCGGCAGCGACGGGACGCTGAACCGGCAGGCCAAATCCGCCGCCCGCTCGGCGTTCGAGAGCGCCAAGCAGCGATTCTTCGGTCATCTTCTCACCAGCATGAAGACACCGACTCTGATCCGCTCGATCGAGAGTGATCTTGAGCAAGGCCATGCCGCCGTGGTGCAGATTGTCTCGACCGGCGAGGCGTTGATGGAACGCCGTCTGGCCGAGATCCCGACCGAGGAATGGAACGACATCCGCGTCGACATCACGCCGCGCGAGTATGTCCTCGACTATCTCGCCCATAGTTTTCCCGTGCAGCTCTATGAGCCGTTCACCGACAGCGAGGGCAATCTGTCGTCGCGTCCCGTCATGCGCGATGGCCAGCCGGTCGAAAGCCGGGAAGCCGTCGCCCGGCGTGACGAGCTGATCGAGCACCTCGCCTCGCTTCCGCCCGTGCCCGGTGCGCTGGACCAGATCGTGCAGCGCTTCGGCACAGACACGGTGGCCGAGGTGACAGGCCGCTCGCGCCGTATCGTCCGCAAGGGCGACCGCTTCGCCGTCGAGAACCGCGCGCCCTCCGCCAATCTCGCCGAGACGGCGGCCTTCATGGACGATGTGAAGCGCGTGCTGGTGTTCAGCGATGCTGGCGGCACAGGCCGCAGCTACCACGCCGATCTCACCGCGAAGAACCAACGCCTGCGCGTCCATTATCTCCTCGAACCAGGATGGAAGGCCGACGCGGCCATTCAGGGTCTCGGCCGCACCAACCGGACGAACCAAGCTCAGCCGCCGCTGTTCCGCCCGATCGCAACCGACGTGAAGGCGGAGAAGCGCTTCCTAAGCACCATCGCTCGGCGGCTCGACACCCTCGGCGCCATCACACGAGGCCAGCGCCAGACCGGGGGCCAAGGGCTGTTTCGACCCGAGGACAATCTGGAATCGTCTTACGCTCGCGATGCACTGCGCCAGCTCTACCTGCTGATCGTGCGCGGCAAGATCGACGGTTGCTCGCTCGCCCGTTTCGAGAGCGCCACCGGCCTGAAGCTGATGGACGATAATGGCATCAAGGACGAGCTGCCGCCGATCACCACCTTCCTCAACCGTCTGCTGGCGCTGACCATCGAACTTCAGGGCATCCTGTTCACCGCCTTCGAGCAATTGCTCGACGCCAAGGTCCAGGGCGCCATCGCCAGCGGCGTCTATGATGTCGGCTTGGAGACTCTGACGGCGGAGAGTTTTGTCGTCACCGGCCGCAAGACCATCTACACCCATCCGGCGACCGGGGCCGAAACCCGGCTGCTCACCATCACCGAGAAACGGCGTAACCGGCCAATGACGCTGGCGGACGCGCTAGCCTATGTCGATGCCGACAACGGCAAGCTGCTGGTGAACGCCAAGTCCGGTCGCGCCGCCGTGCAGGTCCCCGCGCCCTCGCTCATGCTCGATGATGGCGAGATCGAACGCCGCGTTCGGTTGGTCCGGCCAATGGAACACCACCATGCTTCGTTGAAGTCGATGACGGAAAGCCACTGGCAGGAGGCCGACCAGAACATCTTCGCTGCTGCCTGGTCCCGCGAACTCAGCGATGTGCCCCCGCTCAGTGAAAGCACGATCCACATCGTCGCTGGTCTGCTCTTGCCGGTGTGGAAGCGTCTGCCGAACGAGTCGACGCGGGTTTACCGCCTTCAGACCGACGAGGGTGAACGCATCATCGGCCGCCGCGTCTCCCCAGCCTGGGCCGCGAACGCCGCCTCGACCGACACGGTCGACCTGTCGCCTGACGCTGCATATACGGCACTCCTCGACGGACGGACGATCCTTGACCTGGCCGAGGGACTTCAGCTTCGCCGCGTCCGCGTCATGGGAGCGAATCGCATCGAGCTGACCGGCTTCACGGACACAATGCGCGAGCGCCTTCGCGCCTATGGCCTCTTCACCGAGATCATCTCGTGGAAGCTGCGCTTCTTCGTGCCTGTCACCACGGGCGGCGTGGCGGTTCTCGGCAGGTTGCTCGACACCTACGCGATCATGCGCCTCTCCGAGCGCTAGGCGGCGTGATGTCCCGGCACGATGCTTCCGACCTGGCGCAGCGTCTCGGCAGGCAGGCCGAGGCGGTGTGCCGCCGCTATCTTGGGGCCGGTCGCCGACAGGGCCATTATTGGCAGGTCGGCGATGTGCGCAACACACCGGGCCGCTCGATGTATGTCCGCCTCAAAGCCAGCGCCAAAGGCCCTGCCGGCAAATGGACCGACGCCGCGACGGGCGAACATGGTGATCTGCTCGACGTGATCCGTGAATCGCTGGGCCTTATTGACTTCGCCGACGTCGCTGAAGAGGCCCGTCACTTCCTCAGCCTGCCGCATCCCGATCCCGAACCCCAACCGAAACAGCACGCTCGCACGTCGGCACCATCGGGGTCGGCCGAGGCTGCACGCCGACTGGTTGCCATGTGTCAGCCGATCGGCGGCACGCTCGTAGAAGCGTATTTGCGCGGACGCGGGATTACGGCTTTGCACGGATGCGGAAACCTGCGTTTCCATCCCCGTTGCTATTATCGGCCCGATGAGCACGGCCCCACCGAGACCTGGCCGGCAATGGTCGGCGTCGTCACCGATCTCTCCGGCAGGATCACCGGCGCGCATCGGACCTGGCTCGCCCCGGACGGCTCCGACAAGGCGCCGATCGACACGCAGCGCAAAGCGATGGGCGACCTTCTCGGACACGCGGTCCGCTTCGGACTCCCCGGCGAGGTACTGGCGGCAGGTGAAGGCATCGAAAGCGTGCTCTCTGCGCGCGAGGTCATGCCCGGCATGTCGGCGGCCGCAGCACTCTCCGCGGCTCACCTCGCTGCCATCCAGTTCCACGACGCGCTGCGTCGGCTCTATGTCGTGCGCGACAACGATCACGCCGGGAACGGAGCGCGGAACTCTCTAATCGAACGGGCGAACGCGATCGGGATCGAGGCGATTACCCTGTCCCCCTTACTCGGGGACTTCAACGAGGATCTCCGTACATTCGGCCGTGACGCGCTGATAGCGCAAATCCGGGTGCAACTCGCACCGCAGGACGTGGCCCGTTTCATGCTGCTGGCGGCCTAGATCGCGGACTGAGCGGTGCCGGCGCTCGGGCCGCCACCATGCTCGCATGGATGCACGATCCTTTGGGGAGGACCGCGCCTCGGCCTTCGAGAGGGCGATCGACCCACATGCGGTTCGGACAGGCAATGCCTGCGGCCGACTATTTTCCGGCGGCGCGTGCCGCGCCTTTCCATCGCGAAACAAAATAGTCGCCCTCCGGCATCCTCCGCTCATGCTCCGGCCCGGCGCTTGGCGCCGGGTGCAGGTCCGCTCCGCCCGTGGGCACCGTCGCCATGAAGGCCGCGACGGTCGCGGTCCAGCCAAAGGAGCAGACCATGCGCGAGCATGACGACTATGAGCCCCACCACGAATCGTCCCCTACGGATCACGTCCTCAACGAATTGCAGCTCTATGGCTACCGCCCCTTCGCTGACGAGCCCGACCAGCGCCTCTTGCCCGACGGCAATCAGGTCGCAGGCGCTGTCGCCGACATCTTCGACGCCCTGATCTCGACCCTGGCGGATACGCGCCTCGAACCCGACCTCGACGACCTCCTTTGGTCGACCGTCAACGTGTTCCACCGCGCCGCCGATCGGATCGCCCGCGAACTCGACGACAATGAGCAGGCGCAGAAACGCTCGCAGCGGCAGCAGGACGGCAGCGAGGTGAAATCGGTCGAACTCGAGCGCCAGATCGCCGAGGGCAAGACGCTCATCGAACGGCAGAACGCCTTCGAACTGATGCGCGACCAGGCCGCCGAACACTACGAACGCCAGATCGGCAAACCGTGGCTCCCGCGCACCGGCTCAAAGATCAACCATCGCAATCTGACCTCGGCGATGATCGACAGCCGCGACTTCCTGATGGCGAAGAAGCGAGCCGAGCAGGAAATCCTTCTCCCTCCCGGTCCCAAGATCGTCGTCACCGGCGGGCTCGACTTCAATGACCACAGGCTGATCTGGGCCAAGCTCGATCAGGTTCGCGAAAAGCACCCCGACATGGTGCTGATCCACGGCAAGTCTCCGAAGGGTGCCGAGAAGATCGCCTCGCTCTGGGCGACCAACCGCAACGTCCCTCAGATCGGCTTCGCCCCAGACTGGACGAAGCACAGCCGCGCAGCGCCGTTCAAGCGCAACGACGAGATCCTGCAGATCGTGCCCAAGGGCGTGATGCACTTCCCGGGCACCGGCATTCACGACAACCTCGCCGACAAGGCCAAGAAGCTCGGCATTCCGGTGTGGAAGTTTGGCGGCGCGTAAGCGCCGCCAGCATTTTTCGCATTTTATACCGATGGCGAGGCACATCGGTGTACAAGGAACAAAGCTTGGTCAATGTGCTCGGCGGGCTACGCCGGATTGCTCATCGCAAGTACAAGGTCTGACTTATGACACGAACATATAGTGGAAAATGCCTATGTGGCGGAGCCCGTTTTACTGCTGTTGGTCCGCCAGTCGTGGTTGCACAATGCCATTGTGAAGAGTGTCGGCGATTGAGTGGCACGTGCCATTCCATTGGCGCCATGTTTCGGCGGGACGCCGTTGTCATAAACGGGACGACCAGCGAGTTCACCTATCAGTCCGGAAAAGGCTCAACCGTGACGAAAGGATTTTGCGCAACCTGCGGCAGCCCGGTCTATGGCCGGAACACACGGAGCGCCGACCATATTACGCTTCCGCTCGGCGCGATGGATAACGCCGACGGGCTGCAGGTTGAAGTGGTCATTTTCGATCGCGACAAACCCCACTGGGATCGGCTCGAGGAAAACGTCGCTTTCTTCGCAACCCAACCAGATTGGAGACCTCCCGAATGATCCGCGCAGGGCGGGGACGACCCGCGAACAGACTTTCTTTAAGGCTGGAAAAATGAACGACCTCGCCGACAAGGCCAAGAAGCTCGGCATCCCGGTGTGGAAGTTTGGCGGCGCGTAAGCGCTGCCTCCGCCTCAACATACCTTGATCGTGCGAGGATAGGTCTATCCAAAACCCGATGTCGGCTGTGGACTGGGAACAGGAAGATCGGTATTGTTGCAGGATGAGGATCTTGGTTCACATCGCGGTCGCGACTAGCGGACGAATTCACCTCCCGGCCTGATACATCGGGTCGGGTCTCTCCGCTTGTGAACGTCATGACGCCGTTGGCGTCTTCCAAGGTCTAAGTCATGTCATCGAACGAACCGACGCTGCATCTCGTATGTGGCAAGATCGCCGCAGGAAAATCAACTCTCACCACTGAATTGAGCAAGCAGCCGCACACGGTCGCCGTGCGGGAAGATCATTGGCTTGCCCGCCTCTATCCCGGCGAACAAAACAGCTTGGCCGACTATGTTCGCAACGCGAGACGGCTGCGCGAAGCCATGACCCCGCACCTGATCGATCTGCTGCGCGGCGGGGTATCGGTCGTGCTCGACTTCCCGGCGAACACCCCAGCCACTCGGGGATGGATGCGCAGCCTGTTCGAGAGCGCGGGGTGCAGGCATCAGCTCCACTATCTAGATGTATCGGACGAGGTGTGCAAAGCCCGCCTCCAGTGCAGAAATACGAGTGGCGAGCACGAATTCAACGTCAGCGAAGAGGACTTCGATCTCTTTACCAGTCACTTCGTTCCTCCCTCGGTCGACGAAGGTTTCGAGGTGATATTGCATCGCGAATAATGTCCGATCAGCGTAGGTCTGGCGGAGCATCGGCGAGTCCAGGCGCCGCCATGCCTCCATCGTCATAGCGCCTAACGAGCGGTTTCTCATGACGAGAGGCGAGGTTCCCACCATCATCGACGGCGTGGGACTTGGCGGCTCCTCCACTCGGCAGGCACCACCCCGCGTCCATTGGCGCTGATCCTTTGGTCCAGCCGATGGCCTGACGCCATCAACCCGTAAAGGGTCGGACTACGCTGCGCGTGCCGCCGCTCACGGTTTCACCTTCGCGGTGATTGCGGCCATCGGCCGAACTCATCGGGCGCCTGTCAGCGGGGGATGGTCCTCCGCTCGAACAGGAGCCGGATCGATGTCCCTCAACGACGCCCACGCCTTCGCCTTCAGCCTCGCCACCACGCTGATGGCCGCCATCGTCATCTTCCAGGCCGGCGACGGCACGCTGTCGGTCACGCCCGCCAGCGAATATGATGGCGACATCGCCGCCATCGTCCATGAGATCGATCCCTTCGCCCCTTAACCGAGGCGCCCCCGGTCGCCCGCGCGGAAATCACCGACGATTTCCGCTCCCGGCATCGTTGCTCCTGCGCTGTACTTCGGATGCGCCGTGGTGGTGGTGGAAGGCGCGACCGTCAGATCTTGCCCCTACGGAGGCCACCACCATGATCATCCTCGCAATGCTTGCATCCCTCGCAGCGATCGGCTTGCTCTGCTGGCTGCTGTTCACGCTGGTCGTCTTCGCGCTGCCAGCGTTCGTCGCCGTAACCGCAGGCGTCTGGAGCACGGCACCGGAGCCGACATCCCCGGCGCCCTTCTGGTCGGGGCCGTGGCGGCGGTGATCACGCTCGCCGCCGGCCATCTGCTCATCAGCTTCGTCCGGCCCATGTGGTTGAAGCTGATCGTGGCCTCAGCCTTCGTCGCGCCGGCGGCCATCGCCGGCTTCCATGCGACCCATGGCATCGTGAAGCACCTCATGCCCTCCGACGCATGGCAGATCACGTTCTCCGTCATCGGCGCGGTTGCGGTCGGCATCTCCGCCTTCGTGCGGGTCGCGGGAATGGCGACGGCCCCGAGCCCGTCCGGCCGGGGTCTTGCGCAGGCCTGATCTTCGTCATCGCCGTAAGGAGGATCAGAATAGCGAGTGGCTGTCGCCTTCCCCGTCGTCTCATACCGTTGCGATGGGCGGATGCGGCGCGGATCGACGCTCGGCCCCGGAAAGACGATCGTCGTTGGAGCGCAGCCCAGGCAGAATCATGTCTCTGCGGCGCACCGGACGCTGGCGCGGCGATTTCCCGGAGGGCGGTGGAAGGTCGGAATGCGGCAACGTAGGCCTACCGGGAGGAGACGAAGCCGGTGAGCGTGCCGTGACGCCGGTTTGCCAATGCGGGACGGCCGCCATCTTCTCCGTTCTCTGACCGTATCTCGACCGCTCCAAACGGCCTCTTCAATGGCCTGATCTGGCCGAAGGTCGGCTGCGCCTCGATCGCCTATGACGCAACAGCGGCGTCAAACTTTCTTCCCCTGCCGGCTGCGCCGTCATTCCTCGCGAAACAAGAAAGCCCTCCTTAGCTGTCAGGCCCCTTCGGGGTGCGCCGTCGATCGCCTCCGGCCTGCCGATCGCCATCGAGGCCGCAATGGTGCGGGCTCGGGAACGGAAAACGGAGACTTACAATGGCGACCATCGGCACCTTCAAGAAGACCGGCTCGAACGAGTTCACCGGCGACATCGTCACCCTCAGCGTCCAGGCCAAGAACGTGCGCATCGTCCCCGACCAGCGCGCCACCGGCGAGAACGCCCCCAGCCACCGGGTCCTAGTCGGCCGCGCCGAAATTGGCGCCGCCTGGTCCAAGCGCTCCAACGAAGGTCGCAACTATCTGGGCCTCAAGCTCGACGATCCGAGCTTCAATGCCCCGATCTACGCCAACCTCTTCGACGACGAGGGCGAAGACACCTTCTCGCTGATCTGGTCCCGTCCCAACGGGCGGCGCGGCGACTGAGGCACCGCGCAAGGCCCCTGCCGGAAGGTCGGGGCCTTCGGCGTGCAAAGCGACCGAATCAGCCAAGCGCGGACGCCTATCCAAGTGCCGATTTCCGAACGCGCTCAACGTAGATTTCTGTGGCGCTTTGCACTAGGGCGACTATTTTAGTCGTAGTTCTGGAATGCGCGTCAGCCGTGGTGGGAGGTGATCATGCATGATCACCGCCCGACAATCGCGGGCCGCGCGCGCGTTGCTGGGTTGGACGCAGGAGACGCTCGCTGACAAGGCCCGGACATCGCTGACCGCGCTCAAGCGCCTCGAATCCGAAAACGGACTCGAGGTGTACGAGACGACGCGCGATCAGGTCCGACGGGCGCTCGAAGCAGCCGGCATCGTCCTTCTGGCGACCGATAAAGGTGAAGGCGTGCTGCTGCTCCATGAGCGAAACGAGCCAAAATCGCCGGTCTAGTCGCTCGACTTGGGTGCGCGCACCCGGTTTCCTTTTTGCGACAGGTGTCATGGATCAATGACAAAATGGAATTTGGTTAACAGGACGTTGCTCAGCGCATATGCTGTCTCGGGGGAATATCGATGGCGCAGATTCTGAGCGAGCCACCGGCGGGCAAAACTCTGACGACATATGACCGAGAGCATATGGTTCTCTACCTGCGCTTGCTCGATTCCGCCCGTGATGGCGCGGATTGGCGCGAGGTGGTCCAGATTCTCTTCGGTCTCGATCCCGATCTCGACCCGGTAGGCTGTCGCCAAATGCACGACACCCATCTCGCGCGCGCCCGCTGGATGACCGAGCACGGCTATCGTGAACTGGCCCGAGAAGGTCTGCGCGCCGGCTCGAGGTGATGCCGCCGTGGCATCACGCGCTGCCCAGACTCAGGCTTCCGCCAGACAACTCATCCGGGAATCTTTGTCCTCCCCGTCAAACGCTTGAATCTGGGGAGGACTGTGATGACGCCCGACGCATCGCGTTGGCGATCCTCGACCTATTACGATCACGTCGAGGGTTCGTCCGCATCCGATATCGCCTGGGAGTGGCTTCGACGTAACGAAGCCTACGATCTGGACTTCGAGAATTGGTTCAGAAACTCCGCCGCCGCTGACACGCTGTCGGATCAAATCCGCCAGCGATGGGGGTTGCGATTTCCCGGTCGATCCGATCCTCGATGTTCCCGCGGCAAACGTTTTCTGGGATGCGGATCTCGACACCAGCATCGTCCTCCTCGCACCGGCTCCCGTCGAAAACCTCTCACTTGAAGGCCAGTCTCGAACCGGTTTTGAGGACATCCTCAGAACAGACGACCGTGGCAACGGCTTCTTGCGGGGCGATGATCCCGCGCAACGCATTCAATTTCTTCTCGCCGCCGAGACGCGGGCTGAGCGTCCAGTCGCCGCCGTCATACCTCTGGGCCTGGAAGGTTTTGACCGGGTAGAGGCGGTGCTCCGACTGCTCGCCATGCTTCACGGGCGCACCATCCCCCCGGATATGCGGCTGACCAGGCAACAACGTGCGCGTCAGCGCAAAATGCTTCGCGCTTTTGATGCTCATCGCGACGGCGCAACCCAACAAGAGATCGCAAAAGTCATCTTTGGCGTCGAGCGTCTCAGTCGCGACGATTGGCAGATGTCGTCGAGCCGACATGCCGTGATGTCGCTCCTCAGGGATGCGCATGACCTCATTGCGGGCGGTTATCGCAAATTGCTCCGTCATCGGCGCCGATCCTGATCAAGCCGATCGGTCTGCACGGTGTGGGATTTTGGGTCCCCCCAACTTCGCCCTGCAACTCGTCTCCCGTCCTTCGCCATCGTGACCTTCGTCCGCCGCCGACCATCGGCAGCTTCATTGAAGCCCACGAAAGGCCGATTTATGCGACCCGATCTCGCCGTCCTACCTCCGCGCTTCCTTCGCACCAAGGAAGCTGCCGAATTCCTCAGCCTCTCCGCCCGCACGCTCGAAAAGCACCGCACCTACGGAACCGGGCCGGCTTACAAAAAGCTCGGCGGGCGAGTCGTCTATGCCGTCGACGATCTCCAGGCATGGGCAGAGCGCGGCGCCGTCACGTCCACCTCGGACCCGCGCGGGAGCGTGCTGCCGGCGAAGCGCCATACATCGCCCGCCGCGCCGCAAGTTCGATACGCGCGCTGATCGCGAGCGGCTTCCCCAATGGCGGCGCGACATCGGCCCTCTTCAGAGCGTGGACAGCTCGATCTGTTCCGAGCGCTCCCCGGCGAGTTCGCGCCCCGAGATGCGCAGGATCTCATGGCCTATCCGTTCTTTTCCCTGTCCAAAACGCATCGCGTGGCGCCGATCGATTTCGTCGCCGGCGGCGTTTCCATCCGGGTCGAGGCCGTACCCGATCACGGGATGGCGACCATATGGGACGCCGACATCCTGATCTGGGCGGCGAGCCAGATCGTCGAGGCGCGTGATACAGGATTGCGCACCTCGCGCCTCATGGTCGCCACTCCCTATGAAATCCTGAGGTTCATCGGTCGCGGCACGTCCCTGCGCGACTATCAGCGCCTGAAGGCGGCGCTCGACCGCCTTCAATCGACGACCGTTTGCACCTCGATACGCCAGCCCGCCGAGGGCCGTCGGCATCGCTTCTCGTGGATCAACGAATGGAAGGAACGCACCGATCGCGGCGGCCGGCCCGACGGCGTCGAACTGATCGTGCCCGACTGGTTCTATCAGGCCGTGCTCGACAACGCGCTCGTGCTCACCATCGACCGCGCCTACTTCGATTTGACGGGCGGACTGGATCGTTGGCTTTACCGGCTCGTCCGCAAACATGGCGGCCGCCAGCGTAATGGCTGGCGCTTCGATTTTCACCATCTGCACCTGAAATCCGGCGCGCTCTCGCCCTTCAAACGTTTCGCCTTCGAGCTGCGCGACATCATCCGTAGGCAGCCGCTGCCCGGCTACACGCTCTCCCTCGAAATCGAAGTCGGCGGACGGATGCTGCTCGCCTTCGAGCCCGCACCGGCCTGTGGATATCCTGTGAATAGCGTCGTGCCATCGGGAACCCGAGGGCACGTGCCATCAGGAACCGGCCCCTCGTGCCATCGGGAACCGAAACAGGCCTTAACCCACGGCGTCAAAACCGAAATTCGCGCTCCTAACTTAGACTCTAACTCAGAATCTAACTTTTTAGAGCGCGCGCGCGATGTGCAGAACTCCCATCAGGGAACCATCGGCGCCCTCGGACCAGCCGGTAAGGGGGACGAGAACGCCGCACCTCCTGAAGCTCTCGATCCCGGTTCGGGAGGCGCGCGATGATCCTGGCGCTCCTCAATCAGAAAGGCGGCGTCGGCAAAACCACGTTGGCGCTTAACCTCGCCGGTGAATGGGCTCGGCAAGGACATCGCGTCACGCTGATCGACGCCGACCCGCAGGGCTCGGCGCTCGACTGGTCGCAGCAGCGCAGCCGCGAAGGCCTGCCGCGCCTGTTCGGGGTGATCGGCCTGGCGCGCGACACGCTGCACCGCGAAGCCCCCGAGCTAGCGCGAGATGCGGACTACGTCGTGATCGACGGGCCGCCTCGTGTCGCCAGCCTGATGCGTTCGGCGCTCCTTACCGCCGACCTGGTGTTGATCCCGGTGCAGCCATCACCTCTCGATGGCTGGGCCTCCGCCGAGATGCTGTCGCTCTTCACCGAGGCGCGCATCTATCGGCCGGAGTTGGTCGCCCGTTTCGTGCTCAACCGCTGCGCCTCGCGCACGGTGATGGCGCGCGAGACAGCCGAAATGCTTGCCGACCACGATCCGCAAGCGCTCGCAAGCGCTATCGGGCAACGCATCGGCTTTGCAGCGGCCGCGCAGTCCGGGCGGCTTGTCGCTGAACTCGACGACGACACGCTCGCAGCGCGCGAGATCACCGCGCTGGCCGGCGAGATCGACCGGCTTCGCATCGGGAGGACTGCGCGATGAGCGAGCGTCCCACCCGTCGTGGATTCGCCGCCCGGCCAGCAGATCCCGAACATTGGATCAAGGCCGCCGATGCCGCGCCGCGATCCAACGAGGCTGGCGCGTTCAGCGCGCGTCTCACTATCGATGTGACGCCCGACCTTCGCGCCCGGATCAAGGTCGCCGCGTTTCGGCGCGGCGTCACGGTCGCCGAAGCCTTGCGCGAATTGCTCACGCGCGAATTCCCACCGAACCCAGGAGACCCCTCATGAACCGCGCCACGGATGCCGCCGTGCGCCGCGTCGCCGCTCCACGTGGCCGCGCAGCAGACGATCTCACCCATGTCGAACTGACCTGGATCGAGAAAAGGATCGAGAATTGGATCAGGTTCGGCCGCGAGGCGCACGAAGAGATTCTCGACCGCCGCAGGCGTGTTCTCTCGTTCCGGCCGCAAAGCATCTTCGCCTTCGTCCGTTGGGCGGGCAACGACTTCGGCACGATCATTTCCCGCATCGACATCGTGCGCGCCGTCGAGCCGGGTGAAGCCTATCAGACGCTGCCTTTCGTGCGCCCCGGCGGCGACATCCTCCTGAAGATCGAAGGCTGGCCGAAGGTCGAACAAGTGCTCCGCCACATCGACGCGGTGGAAGCGGCCGACATCGACGCCTGCGATGTCGCTCCTGATCACTGGCGGCACGTAGCCAACCGGATGAGCGCAGGCCACGAGCCGCGCGCTTATACGATGGAACGCCATCAAGCGTGGCTCAAGCGGCGGGAGATCGAGCAATGACCCGCTTCGGCTATGTCATGGCGACGTGTTTCTCGATCATGGGCGTCGCCTTCGCGTCGTTCGTTCCAACACCGCTGCGCCTCGTGTGGAACGCCTCGGCCAGCGTGCCAATCGGCCTCTACGACCTCGATCCGTCCCGCCAGCTGGCGGTCGGCGATCTGGTCACTGTCATGCCGGACAAGCCACTCGCCGATTTCATGGTCGAGCGCGGGTATATCGGTCGCGGCGTGCCGTTGATGAAGCGTGTCGCCGCGCTTCCCGGTCAACAAGTCTGCCGCACCGGCGATGCCGTGACGGTCGATACCGTGCCGATCGGCGACGCGCTCGACCGTGACAGACGTGGCCGTCCGCTGCCGGTCTGGCAGGGCTGCCGCCGCATCGCGGACAGCGACATCTTCCTGATGAATCCGTCCGTGCCCGACAGCCTCGACGGCCGCTATTTCGGCCCGATCCCGGCGCGCACCGTCATCGGCAAGGCGACACCGATCTACACCGACGAAGCCGGCGATGGCCGCTTCGTCTGGCGCGCCGCCGCGCACTGACCGCTTTCCCATCGGCGGGAGCGGTGCTCGCCGATGGATTTCTCAACGCCACCGCCAAGGAAACCACCATGCCACAGATCGGCACATTCACGCACGACGACGACGGCACTGGCTTCGTCGGACATCTGACGACGCTGATGCTGGCTCAGGACATTCTCATCGTCTCGGCAGAGCCATCAGACGCCGAGAACGCACCCCAGTTTCGCGTCCACCTCGTCGATGGCGAGACCGGCGAGGCAGGCGCGGAAGTCGGCGCCGGCTGGAACCGCACCGGCGAGAAGGCCGGCGACTATGTCGCGATCCAGCTCGACGATCCGACCTTCCTGCAACCGATCCGCGCCAACCTGTTCCGCGACGACGATGCCGGAACGCACTGGTCGCTGCACTGGAGCCGCCTGCCAAAATGCGACGGGAAGGACTGACGCCATGCGCAGCACCGCCCTCCTTCTCCTTTCCGGCTTCGCGCTCGCTTGCGTTCAATCCGCGCCGTCGCTCGCCGATCCCGTCACGACCGCTCGGCCAACGCCGCGCGATCCTTACGCCGATCACATCGCGGAAGCGGCACAGCGCTTCGAGCTTCCGGCTGCATGGATCAGGGCGGTGCTGCGCGCGGAAAGCAATGGCGATCCGCGCGCCCTCTCGCCCAAGGGCGCGATCGGCCTGATGCAGATCATGCCACAGACCTGGGCGGGCCTGCGCGTCCGCCACCGTCTCGGCGCAGACCCATACGACCCGCATGACAACATCATCGCGGGCGCGGCCTACATTCGTGAGCTGTTCGACTGCTACGGCTCGCCCGGCTGGATCGCTGCCTATAATGCCGGTCCCGGTCGCTATGAGGCGTCGCTGAGCGGCCGTCCGCTACCGTCCGAAACCCGCGCCTATCTCGCCAATGTCGCGCCAGCGCTGGACAGCAACGGCGCGACCAAACCTACCGTCTTGGCAGTAGTCGATCCGCTGGCGTGGACCCGCGCGCCGCTGTTCATCGGACAGCCGGATCGCCGCCCCGCTGCCGATCCTGTGCAGGCCGAGCGCTCTTCGACCGATGCAGGACCGACGCCAGAGGTGCGTGACGTTTCCGCCATCGTGCCGCAATCCGGCGGGCTGTTCGTCGCCCGCGCTGATACCGGGCCGATGCGATGAGCGCGGTAGTTCCCAATCGCACGATAGCGGGCGCTGGCGTATTCCAGAGAGCGCAGAGGTGGAGCACAGGCAACACGACCGAAGGATGGCAGGATAAAAGGCCGCGAGGTGCGGCTTGTTGCGGTCGTGTTGTTTCAAGGAGTTATGGCGCATTTTCGCGAGGCGCGCGGGTTTCCCGCACCTCGCAACCATACCCATTTCCTTATGATTTCCTGCACTTGGCGCGATGTGCGGGGTCTCGGCTATGACCGACGACACCGAGTTTCGCATCCGGCCTGGCCGCATTCGCTCCTCCGGCGCACAGCGCGCGCGACCCTTCATCGCGCAGGCGCTCGCCGCCGCGAAGAAGGCCGGCGCCGGCGTTTCACGCTCGGGCCGGATCGTTGCCGGCAACCGCTCACGCTTCGGGCGCGGCCAGCGTGCCAGCATCCAGGCCAATCGTTTCATCACCGCGCGCTCGCGCGGCGCCGTGATCAAGGCGCGCGTGGTGCGCCACAGCCCCCGTTCCGCGCCACTCGTCACCCATCTCAATTACCTGCGCCGCGAGGGCGTCACCCGAGACGGAGAAAAGGCAAGGCTGTTCGGTCCTGGCGTGGACGACGCCGATCCAAAAGCCTTCGCGGAGCGAAGTGAGGGAGATCGTCATCACTTCCGCTTCATCCTCTCGCCCGACGACGCGGCGGAGATGGCGGACCTCAAGTCTTTCACCCGCGATCTGGTCAGCCAGATGGAAAGGGATCTGGACACAAGCCTGGACTGGGTGGCCGTCGATCACTGGAACACCGAGCACCCGCATGTCCACCTGATCGTTCGGGGGGTCCGTGACGACGGGCAGGATCTCGTCATCTCCCGCGACTACATCAAAGACGGAATGCGCGACCGCGCGCGCGACCTCATCACCCAGGAACTCGGCCCCCGCACCGATCTCGACATCCGCCGCACACTGGACCGCCAGGTCGATGCCGAACGCTGGACCCAGCTCGATCGCCAGCTTGTCCGCGATGCGCGCGATACCGGCGTCATCGACCTCGCGCCACGGCCGAGCGAACAACCGGAAGTCTATCACGCCCAAAAGGTCGGCCGCCTGCGCAAACTCGAAGCCCTCGGGCTTGCCGACCAAGTCGGCCCCGGCCAGTGGGTAATCGACGAGAAGGCCGAGGCGACCTTGCGCGAGCTGGGGACGCGCGGCGACGTCATCAAGCGAATGCACCGGGCGCTCACCGAACACGGCATCGAGCGGGGTTCGGCGAGCTACGTTCTCGCCGCCGAGAGCCTCGACACCCCGATCATCGGCCGGCTGGTGACACGTGGTCTTGATGACGAACTGAACGGCACGGCCTATGCCGTCGTCGATGGCGTCGATGGGCGTGCTCATCACATCAGGTTTCCGGATCTCGATGCGGCTGGCGACAGCGCGCCGGGCTCGATCGTCGAGCTGCGCAAGTTCGACGACGCGCAAGGTCAGCGTCGGATGGCGCTCGCAGTTCGTTCCGATCTCGCCATCGCCGACCAGATCACCGCGTCGGGCGCGACCTGGCTCGATCGCCAAAACATCGCGCGTGAACCCGTCGCGCTCTCCGACAGCGGCTTCGGCGCCGAGGTGCGGCAGGCGATGGAACAGCGCGCCGAGCACCTGATCGAACAGGGCTTCGCAGAGAAGCACGGCCAGCGCGTCACCTTCGCGCGCAACTTGATCGACACGCTGCGCGCCCGCGAACTGGAGGCGCTGGGCGAGAAGCTCGCCGCCGAGACCGGCCAGCCCTTCAATCGCGCAGGCCCTGGCGAATATGTCGCCGGTTCCTATCGCCAGCGCTTCACGCTCGCCTCCGGTCGCTTCGCCATGATCGATGACGGCCTCGGCTTCCAGCTCGTGCCCTGGACACCCTCCCTCGAAAAGCAACTCGGCCGCCATGTCTCCGGCGTCGCTCGCGACGACGGCGGCATCGGCTGGAGCTTTGGCCGCAAGCGCGGCCTCGGCCTCTGACCCACCATTGCAGACAAGGAATTGCCCATGCCCGCCACCAAGATTCTCTGGGGCCAGATCATCTCCGTTCTCTCCATCGTCCTCATCTGCGTCTGGGGGGCGACCGAATGGGTGGCCTGGCGGCTCGGGTTTCAGCCTGAATTGGGCGCGCCATGGTTCCGGCTGTTCGGCTTCCCGATCTACCTGCCGCCATCCTTCTTCTGGTGGTGGTATGGCTATGACGCCTATGCGCCACAGGTCTTCGTCGAAGGCGCCTATATCGCAGCGTCCGGAGGCTTCATCGCCGTGGCCGTCGCTATCGGCATGTCGGTCTGGCGCGCGCGGGAGGCGAAGAAGGTCGAGACCTACGGTTCAGCCCGCTGGGCCGAGGCGGAGGAAGTGAAGTCGGCCGGTTTGCTTGGCCCGGATGGCGTCGTGCTCGGCCGCTACGACAGCCACTATCTTCGTCACGACGGCCCGGAGCATGTTTTGTGTTTCGCGCCGACGCGCTCCGGCAAGGGCGTCGGCCTGGTCGTGCCGTCGCTGCTGACATGGCCGGGATCGGCGATCGTCCATGACATCAAAGGCGAGAACTGGCAGCTCACCGCTGGCTTTCGTGCCCAGCATGGGCGCGTGCTGCTGTTTGATCCGACCAACGCCAAATCCTCAGCCTATAATCCGTTGCTCGAGGTGCGCCGCGGCGAATGGGAGGTTCGAGACGTCCAGAACATCGCCGACATCCTGGTCGATCCCGAAGGCAGCCTCGAGAAGCGGAACCATTGGGAGAAAACCAGCCATGCGCTGCTGGTCGGCGCGATCCTCCACGTCCTCTATGCCGAAGCGGACAAGACGCTCGCCGGCGTCGCGGCCTTCCTCTCAGATCCGAAGCGACCGATCGAATCCACACTCGCGGCGATGATGACGACGGCGCATCTCGGCGAAGCCGGGCCGCATCCGGTGATCGCATCGGCGGCGCGCGAACTGCTCAACAAGTCGGACAACGAACGGTCGGGCGTGCTGTCGACCGCCATGTCCTTCCTCGGCCTCTACCGCGATCCCGTTGTCGCCGAGGTGACGCGCCGCTGCGATTGGCGGATTGGCGACGTCGTGGGTGGAAAGCACCCGACGACGCTCTATCTTGTCGTGCCGCCGTCCGACATCAACCGCACGAAGCCGCTGATCCGCCTGATCCTCAACCAGGTCGGCCGCCGCCTGACCGAGGATCTCCAGGCGAAAGCCGGCCGTCATCGGCTTCTCCTGATGCTCGACGAGTTTCCCGCGCTGGGGCGGCTCGATTTCTTCGAGAGCGCGCTCGCCTTCATGGCGGGCTATGGCCTCAAGAGCTTCCTGATCGCGCAGTCGCTGAACCAGATCGAGAAGGCGTATGGCGCCAACAACTCGATCCTCGACAATTGCCATGTCCGCGTCAGTTTCGCGACCAATGACGAGCGAACGGCCAAGCGCGTGTCGGATGCGCTCGGCACCGCCACCGAGATGAAGGCGATGAAAAACTATGCCGGACACCGTCTGTCGCCCTGGCTCGGGCACCTGATGGTGTCGCGCTCTGAGACCGCTCGTCCGCTCCTCACCCCCGGGGAGGTCATGCAGCTTGCGCCCTCCGACGAAATCGTCATGGCTGCCGGCACCCCGCCGATCCGCGCGAGGAAGGCACGCTATTACGAGGATGCACGCTTCGTTGAACGCATCCTGCCGCCGCCTTCGCTTGCCGCGCCGAAGCAGGTCCGGCCCGATGACTGGACCACGCTGCCGTTGCCGCCACGCCCACAGATCGTCGGCGCCAACCAAGCGGCAAAAGCCGCCGATGACGATCCGACCGAATCCGAGCGCCGCCAACAGCCCGAACTCAACCGGGTGAAGCCGGTCGAGAAGCCGATGCCGATCGACAACCCGTTCGAGATCGACGCAGACCGGGACGAGGCCGAGGATGAAGCCGCGCGCAACAGCCGGATGAACCGCATCATGCAGGGCGTGGCGCGTCAGGTGTCACTCGATCCAGGCGACGGCATGGACCTGTGAGACACCCATGACAAAATCATCCCGCAAGCAGCGCCTGTCCGTCTACCTCGATCCAGCGGTCATGAACCGACTGGCCGAACACGCCGCACGGCGCGATCATTCCCGCTCTCTTGTCGCGGAAGCGGCAATCGAATCCTTTCTCTCGCCCGATGCCGCCGAAAAACAGGAAGCAGCGATCACCAAGCGGCTCGACCAGCTCGATCGTCGCATGACGAGGCTGGAGCGCGATGTTGGTATCGCCGTGGAAAGCCTCGCGGTGTTCATCAAATACTGGGTCTCGACCATGCCGACACTGCCGGAGCCGGCTGCGCAGGCTGCCCGCGCGAAGGCGGGCGAACGCTATGATCAGTTCGTCACCGCGCTCGGACGACGCCTGGCCAAGGGGCCTAAGCTGCGGCAGGAAATTTCCGAGGATATGAACGACTCGGAGCATCAGGATAGTCGCACGCGCGGCGAATAGTCATGGTCAGGGCGCCTGCAAGATCCGGTGGCAACCGCCGTTCTCCTGTATTTGCACGCTACACTACTACGACGCTGAATCCTTGTTGAATCCGCCCAAAATCAGGCTCTTTTAATCAACCCCGCAAGGGGAAGGTCTGTCTGTCCCCGCTGAGTTCGGGGCGACATGAAGGCTTCACAACACAATCAAGAAGGCTTTGCGCGGGGCGCGCGAATGCTGCGCACGGCGCTGGGACCGGCGATTGCCCGGTTTCTGGAAGATGCGTCCGTCGTCGAGGTGATGCTGAACCCGGACGGGCGCATTTGGATAGATCGGCTCTCCGAAGGACTGTCCGATACGGGCGAACGTTTGTCGCCCGCCGATGGCGAACGTATCGTCCGCCTGGTCGCGCACCATGTCGGCGCGGAGGTCCATGCCGGCGCCCCGCGCGTTTCCGCCGAACTGCCCGAGACGGGGGAGCGGTTCGAAGGCCTGTTGCCGCCGGTGGTCGCGGCGCCCGCCTTCGCCATCCGCAAACCCGCCGTCGCCGTGTTCACGCTCGACGACTACATCCGCGCGCGCGTCATGTCGGCCGCCCAGGCCGAGGCATTGCGCGAGGGCGTTGCGTCCCGGGCCAACATCCTCGTTGCCGGCGGCACCTCGACCGGCAAGACAACACTGAGCAACGCGCTGCTCGCCGAGGTGGCGAAGACTGCCGATCGCGTCGTCATCATCGAGGACACGCGCGAACTGCAATGCGCCGCGCCCAATCTCGTGGCCATGCGGACCAAGGATGGCGTCGCCTCGCTGTCCGATCTCGTCCGGTCCTCGATGCGCCTGCGCCCCGACCGCATCCCGGTCGGTGAGGTGCGCGGCGCCGAAGCCCTCGACCTCTTGAAGGCATGGGGCACCGGCCATCCCGGCGGGATCGGCACGATCCACGCCGGTAGCGCCATCGGCGCGCTCCGGCGCATGGAACAGCTCATCCAGGAAACCGTCGTCACGGTCCCGCGCGCGCTGATCGCCGAGACGATCGACCTTGTGGCGGTGCTGTCCGGTCGCGGGTCCGCGCGCCGGCTTTCCGAACTCGCCCGCGTCGAGGGCCTCGGCCCGGACGGTGATTACCGAGTCGTGCCCGCCACCATTCACCCCCAGCCCGAAGAAGGAACCTCTCAATGATGCCTGTTGTTCAACGCCTGCGCCTGACGCGCCGGCACCTCGCCATGATCGTATCGGTCGCCACGCTGAGCTTGGGTCTGGCCGCGCCCGCCCATGCATCCGGCTCGTCGATGCCGTGGGAACAGCCGCTGCAACAGATCTTGCAGTCGATCGAAGGTCCGGTCGCCAAGATCATCGCGGTCATCATTATCATCACGACCGGTCTGACGCTCGCCTTCGGCGACACATCGGGCGGATTCCGCCGCCTGATCCAGATCGTGTTCGGCCTGTCGATTGCTTTCGCCGCGTCGAGCTTCTTCCTGTCCTTCTTCTCGTTCGGCGGAGGGGCGCTGGTCTGATGGCAAGCGTCGTCGAACAGGGCGGAGACGTGCCCGGATACACCGTCCCGCTGCACAGGGCGCTAAGCGAACCGATCCTGCTCGGCGGCGCGCCGCGCGCTATCGCCATCATGAACGGCACGCTGGCCGGCGCAGTCGGCCTTGGCCTGCGGCTCTGGCTGGTCGGTATCGCCATCTGGGCGATCGGACACTTCGCGGCCGTCTGGGCGGCGAAGCGCGATCCGCTTTTCGTCGAGGTCGGCCGCCGCCATCTGCGCATCCCCGCGCACCTTTCGGTCTGAGGGAGCGGGGCATGATGAATCTCGCCGAATATCGTAACAGACAAGCCCGGCTCGCCGACTTCCTGCCCTGGGTGGCGCTGGCCTGGCCCGGCATCGTGCTCAATAAGGATGGCAGCTTCCAGCGCACCGCGCGGTTTCGTGGTCCCGATCTGGATTCGGCGGTGCCGGCCGAGCTGGTCGCGGTCGCTGGCCGCCTCAACAACGCCTTCCGGCGTCTCGGCTCCGGTTGGGCGATCTTCGTCGAAGCGCAGCGCCACGCCGCCGCGACCTATCCCGCCAGCGTGTTCCCGGATGCCGCGTCCGCGCTGGTCGATGCGGAACGGAAAGCCGATTTCGAGGAAGCAGGATCGCATTTCGAGTCCAGCTATTTCCTCACCTTCACCTATCTGCCGCCGGCCGAGGACGCCGCCCGCGCCGAGACCTGGCTCTATGAGGGCCGTGAGAAGACCGGCATCGACCCCCATGAGGTGATGGCGGGCTTCGCCGACCGCACCGACCGGCTGCTGCGCTTAGTCGAAGCCTTCATGCCCGAATGCCGCTGGCTCGATGACGGGGAGACCCTGACCTACCTGCACGGCTGCGTCTCGACGCACCGCCACCGCGTCCGCGTGCCCGAGACGCCGGTCTATCTCGATGCGCTGCTCGCCGATCAGCCGCTGACCGGCGGGCTGGAGCCGCGCTTAGGATCGGCGCATCTGCGCGTTCTGACGATCACCGGATTTCCGACAGCGACCACGCCGGGTTTGCTCGATGAGCTGAACCGGCTGGCCTTTCCCTATCGCTGGTCAACGCGTGCGATCCTGCTCGACAAGACCGACGCGACCAAGCTGCTGACCAAGATCAGGCGGCAGTGGTTCGCCAAGCGCAAGTC
Organism: Pannonibacter carbonis; assembly: GCF_003012935.1. Lineage (GTDB taxonomy): Bacteria > Pseudomonadota > Alphaproteobacteria > Rhizobiales > Stappiaceae > Pannonibacter > Pannonibacter carbonis. Next base: position 48,985 of record NZ_PUDR01000019.1, read on the forward strand.
GATCGCTGCCATCCTCAAGGAAGTCATGACCAACGAGCAATCCGTGCTGGTGGACACGGATGCATCGAACAAGGCGGCGGACGCCGATCTCGCGCTTCAGGAACTCGGCGCCGACTATGCCGGGATCGCCTATGTCACAGCCACCGTGACAGTGTGGGACGGCGATCCGCGCGTCGCCGACGAGAAGCTACGTCTCGTCGAGAAGGTCATCCAGGGCCGCGACTTCACGGCGATGGCCGAGACCATCAACGCGGTCGATGCCTGGCTCGGCAGCCTGCCGGGGCACGTTTACGCCAATGTCCGGCAACCGCCGATCAGCACTTTGAACCTCGCCCACATGATCCCCTTGTCGGCAGTGTGGGCGGGGCCCGAACGGGACGAGCATTTCGCAGCACCCCCGCTGCTCTTCGGCAAGACCGAAGGCTCGACCCCGTTCCGGTTTGCCCTTCATGTCGGCGATGTCGGCCATACGCTGATCGTCGGGCCGACCGGCGCGGGCAAGTCCGTGCTGCTGGCGCTGATGGCCTTGCAGTTCCGCCGCTATCCGGGCTGCCAAGTCTTCGCCTTCGATTTCGGCGGTTCGATCCGCGCAGCCGCACTCGCCATGCGCGGCGATTGGCACGATCTCGGCGGGGGCCTGACGGATGGCTCGGAAACGTCCGTCAGCCTTCAACCGCTCGCCCGTATCGAGGAGACGGCCGAACGAGCATGGGCGGCCGACTGGATCGTCGCGATCCTGACCCGCGAGAGCATCGCCATCACGCCGGAAGTGAAAGAGCATATCTGGACGGCGCTGACCTCGCTCGCCTCCGCGCCGCTCGACGAACGCACGATTACCGGTCTCTGCGTGTTGCTCCAGTCCAACGACCTCAAGCAGGCATTGCGCCCATATTGCATCGGCGGCGCCTGGGGTCGACTGCTCGACGCCGAAAGCGAGCATCTCGGCACGGCGACGGTGCAGGCGTTCGAGACCGAAGGGCTGATCGGCACCGAGGCCACGCCCGCCGTACTCGCCTACTTGTTCCACCGGATCGAAGACCGACTCGACGGCTCGCCGACACTCATCATAGTCGACGAAGGCTGGCTGGCGCTCGACGACGAGAGTTTCGCCGGCCAGCTTCGCGAATGGCTGAAGACGCTGCGCAAGAAGAACGCCTCCGTCATTTTCGCCACGCAGTCGCTCAGCGACATCGACGGATCGGCCATCGCGCCCGCCATCATCGAAAGCTGCCAGACCCGGCTGCTGCTGCCGAATGAGCGCGCGATCGAGCCCCAGATCACCGCAATCTATCGCCGCTTCGGCCTCAACGACCGGCAGATCGAGATCCTCGCCCGCGCCATGCCGAAGCGCGACTATTACTGCCAGTCGCGCCGCGGCAACCGTCTGTTCGAACTCGGCCTCTCTGAGGTGGCGCTGGCCCTCTGCGCCGCATCGTCGAAGACCGATCAGGCTGCGATCGCCAGCATAGTCGCAGAGCATGGCGTGGACGGCTTCCTCGATGCCTGGCTGCGCCATCGCGGCGTGACCTGGGCCGCCGACCTCATTCCCAACCTCGCCAACAAGGAGAAGTCCCAATGAAACTTCGTCGCACCCGTGCGACGCGGCTCGTCGCCGCGCTGCTGATCACACCCATCGCGGTCGCCTCGATGCTGGCGACGCCGGCGTACGCCATCATCGTCTTCGATCCGTCGAACTATGCTCAGAACGTCCTCACCGCCGCGCGCTCACTTCAGCAGATCACCAACCAAATCACCTCGCTTCAGAACGAAGCGCAGATGCTGATCAACCAGGCCCGCAATCTTGCGAGCCTGCCTTATTCCTCGCTCCAGCAGCTTCAGCAGTCGGTGCAGCGCACGCAGCAACTGCTCAGCCAGGCGCAGAACATCGCTTACAACGTGCAAGCGATCGATCAGGCGTTCCAGACCAAATACGCCAATGTCTCGATGTCAGCGTCGGACGCCCAGCTCGTCGCCGACGCTCGTTCACGCTGGCAGAACACGGTCGGCGGATTGCAGGACGCCATGCGCGTGCAGGCGACCGCCGTCGGCAATATCGACACCAATCGGACGCAGATGTCGGCCTTGGTCGGAGCGAGCCAGTCGGCGACCGGTGCTCTTCAGGCAACGCAGGCCGGCAACCAGCTTCTCGCGCTTCAGGCCCAGCAGCTCGCCGATCTGACCGCCGTTGTCGCCGCCAACGGCCGCGCGCAGGCGCTGCAATCGGCTGAGCAGGCCGCGGCAGCCGCGCAGGGGCAGGAACAGCGCCGCCGCTTCCTGACGCCCGGCGCCGGCTACCAGCCGGGTAATGCGCAGATGTTCCACGGCAACAACTGAGGATCGCGCGATGGACGGTAAGACCCTCGCACGCATCGGCGCCGTCGTCTTCATCGCGCTCGCCGTCGTGGCGACCGCGATCGAGGTCAATCGTCCTGTTTATCAGGCGGAGAGCCAGACGGCACAGCGACCACCGCTCGTCACGCGAGATCCGCTCGATGCGGAACTCACCCGGTGCAGCGGGATCGGAGCGGCAGGTAGCCGCGATCCGTCTTGCCTGAAGGCCTGGGCCGAAAATCGCCGTCGCTTCCTAGGTCAACCGGCCACGGCCACGCAGTCCGAAGGAGCACGCTGATCATGCAGGGCACCGGCGTCATTGACCATTTCCTCGACGTCTTCACCCGCTACATCGATAGCGGCTTCGGGTTGCTCAAACCCGAGGTGGCCTTCATCGCCACCACGCTGATCGTAATCGACGTGACGCTGGCCGCGCTGTTCTGGAGCTGGGGCGCCGACGAGGACATCATCGCGCGCCTCGTCAAGAAGACGCTGTTCGTCGGCGTCTTCGCCTACATCATCGGCAACTGGAACAATCTCGCGCGCATCGTCTTCGAGAGCTTCGCAGGGCTAGGCCTCAAGGCGTCCGGCACCGGCTTCTCAGTCAGCGATCTCCTGCGCCCCGGCAAGGTCGCGCAGACCGGCCTCGACGCTGGCCGGCCGCTGCTCGATTCCATCTCGAACCTCATGGGCTATTGGTCCTTCTTCGAGAACTTCATCCAGATCGCGTGCATGTTGTTCGCCTGGGTGCTGGTGCTACTCGCCTTCTTCGTTCTTGCCGTCCAGCTTTTCGTCACGCTGATCGAGTTCAAGCTGACGACGCTCGCCGGCTTCGTGCTGATCCCCTTCGGCCTGTTCGGCAAATCCGCCTTCATGGCCGAACGGGTGCTCGGCAACGTCATCTCGTCCGGCATCAAGGTGCTGGTGCTCGCCGTCATCATCGGCATCGGCTCGACCCTTTTCTCTGAGTTCACCCAGGGCTTCGGTGGCGCCACGCCCTCGATCGACGATGCGATGGCGATCGTTCTGGCGGCGCTCTCGCTGCTAGGCCTCGGCATCTTCGGCCCCGGCATCGCCAACGGCTTGGTCTCCGGCGGTCCGCAACTCGGCGCAGGCGCAGTCATCGGCACGGGTCTCGCCGCAGGCGGGGTCGTCGCTGCTGGCGCGGCCACTGTCGGCGCTGTTGCCTCCGGGGGCGCGGCGCTGGCAGGCGGCGCGGCCGCCGCTGCCCGTGGCGGAGCCGCACTCGCCGGTGGCGCATCCACTGCCTACAGCCTCGGCGCGGCCGGTGAAACCGGTGCATCCGCCGTCGCGTCAGGCCTCGGCAACGTCGCCTCGACCGGCGCACGGGCAGCGGTCTCGCCGCTGCGCCGCGCGGCTGGTCGCGCCGCCGACAGCATCCGGGAAAGCTACCAGTCGGGTGCGCGCGCCGCCTTCGAGACGACGGGCGGGTCTTCGACCGCAGGCACGGTCAGCGGCGATGGCGCTGAAGCCGCATCCGGATCAACCGCTTCGTCCGCCGCCACCGACAACCCGCCGGCCTGGGCGACGCGCATGAGACGCTCGCAGCAACTCACGCACGGCGTTCAGGCCGCCGCCCATGCGGTGCGCAGCGGCGACGCCCATGGCGGCGGCTCTTCCGTCAACCTCTCTGAAAGTGACTGACTATGTTCAAGCGACCTTCCACCCATTACGGCAAATCCCCCGAACCTGAGACGCCCTATCAGCGCGCCGCGCAGGTGTGGGACGATCGCATCGGCTCCGCCCGCGTGCAGGCGAGAAACTGGCGCCTGATGGCCTTCGGCTCACTCGCCGTGTCGTCGGGATTGTCTGCCGCGCTTGTCTGGCAGTCCATGAATGGTTCAGTCGTGCCGTGGGTCGTGCAGGTCGATCGCCTCGGCCAGGCGCAGGCGGTCGCGCCCGCCACCGCCGACTATCAGCCGAATGACGCGCAGATCGCCTTCTACCTCGCGCGCTTCATCGAAGAAGTCCGCTCGATTCCCGCCGATGCGATCATTGTCCGCCAGAACTGGCTGCGCGCCTATGACTACACAACGCAGGGCGGCGCACTCGCGCTCAATGACTACGCCCGCGCCAACGATCCCTTCGCCAAGGTCGGCAAGCAACAGGTTGCGATCGAGGTGTCGTCGGTCATTCGCGCGTCGCCCTCAAGCTTCCGCGTCGCCTGGATCGAGCGCCGCTATCAGGACGGTTCGCTCAGCGCCACCGAACGCTGGTCGGCGATCCTCACGACCGCCGTGCAGCCGCCCCGCGATGCCGACACGCTGCGGAAGAACCCTCTCGGAATCTACGTCAACGCCATCAACTGGTCGAAGGAGCTTGGACAATGACGCCAGCATTCCGCAAAGCCGCCCCCTGGAGTGCGGTGCGTCCGGCTTTCCGTAAAGTCTCACTCGCGGCTTTGCTGCTTTCTGCATCAGCACTCGCCGGATGCGCCGGGCACATTCCGCCGCCCGATATCGACTATGACAACGCCGCGCCCGCCGTGCAGGCGGCCGACCCGCCCAAGCCCGTGCAAGTCGTCGAACTCCCGAAGCCGCTGCCGCTGCCAAGCCAGTTGAAGGCCGTCGGCAAGGACGGCAAACCTGTCCCGGAACTCACCGATCCCGCCGCGCGCGTGAACGAGGCCAACGCCGCAGCGCGGATGCAGCCGGTCAGGAATGGCTTCATCAACGCCATCCAGATCTACCCCTTCGTCGATGGCGCGCTCTATCAAGTCTACACCTCGCCGGGGCAGATCACCGATATCGGCCTTCAACCAGGCGAGCAGCTCGTCGGCACCGGCCCGGTTGCAGCCGGCGACACTGTTCGCTGGATCATCGGCGACACGGAGAGCGGCACGGGAGCGGCGAAACAGGTCCATATCCTCGTCAAGCCGACCCGGCCCGAATTGATGACCAACCTCGTCATCAACACCGACCGGCGCACCTATCACATGGAGCTGCGCTCTACCGAGAAGACCTACATGGCCTCGGTGTCCTGGCAATATCCGCAGGACCAGCTCATCGCTTTGCGTCGCCAGAACATCCAAGCCGAAGCGGCGCAGCCCGTCGCGACCGGGGTTGATCTCGCCCGGGTCAATTTCCGCTACGAGGTGACGGGCGACCGCGCGCCGTGGCGGCCACTGCGCGCATTTGACGACGGCAAACAGGTCTTCATCGAGTTCCCGCGTGGCATCGGCCAGGGCGAGTTGCCACCGCTGTTCGTCGTCGGCCCGGAGGGCGATACGTCCGAGCTCGTGAATTACCGCGTGCGCGGCAACTACATGATCGTCGACCGGCTGTTCGCCGCCGCTGAACTGCGCTTCGGCGCTGCCAAGGATCAGAAGCGCATCCGCATCTCCCGCACCGACGGGAGGCCAGCGTCGTGACCAGCAAGATCGATCCCGGAAAGGAGGAAGGGAAAATGCCGGAGGATGACGCTCGGCCGCTGACCGGTGAGCCGGTCGCGCCCATGCGGCTGCGTCCCGAGCCGCCGCGCGTCACGCGGCTGTCGCGCAAGGTGCTCGCCGGGCTCGGCCTCGCCGCCAGCCTCGGCGTTGGCGGAGCGCTCATCTATGCACTCCAGACACGGAACGGCGGCAATCAGGGCCAAGAACTCTATTCGACCGACAATCGCACGACGCCGGACGGCCTCGCTGGCCTGCCAAAGGATTATAGCGGCGTGCCGAAGCTCGGGCCGCCATTGCCGGGCGATCTTGGCCGCCCGATCCTCAATGCGCAGAACGGCGGCCAGCTCGTTCCGACGCCCGGGATTGCCGCGCCGGCGCCCGTCGGTCCCAGCCAAGAGGAACAGCGCCGCCTGCAGGAGCTGGAAGCCGCAAGGACCGCGCGCCTGTTCGCCTCGACGGAGACGCGGCCAGCGACCAGCGGAACAACCGTGCAGCCCGTTACGACCCCGACCCCACAGACCGACCTCACCACCCTCGGCCTCGCGCCGCAGCCGGCGACACCTTCGGCGCAGGACCGCCAGCTCGCTTTCCTGAACCAGACGCCCGACAAGCGCACCGTAGCTCCCGATCGCGTCACCGCGCCCGCATCAGCCAATGTGCTTCAGGCGGGCGCCGTGATTTCCGCCGCGCTCATCACCGGCATACGCTCCGATCTTCCCGGCCAGATCACCGCGCAGGTGACGGAGAACATCTACGACAGCCCGACTGGTAAGATCCTGCTCATTCCGCAGGGTACGCGCGTCGTCGGGCAATATGACGCCGGGGTCGGCTTCGGCCAACGCCGCGTGCTGCTCGTCTGGAACCGGCTGATTTTTCCAAACGGTCGCTCGATCGTGCTGGAGCGTCAGCCCGGCGCCGACGCCGAAGGCTATGCCGGCCTCGAGGATGGCGTCGACTACCATTGGGGCGAGTTGTTCAAGGCCGCAGCACTCTCGACGCTGCTCAGCGTCGGCGCCGAGGCGGGGACCAGCCAGAACGAAAACAGTCTGGTCCAGGCGCTCCGTCAGGGCGCCTCGAACAGCGTCAGCCAGACCGGCCAGCAGATCGTGCAGCGTCAGCTCAATATCGCGCCCACGCTCACCATTCGACCCGGCTTTCCGGTTCGTGTCATCGTCACGCGCGATCTCGTGCTCGAACCCTACGGAGGCTAATGTGCCGAAACTGAAACTCGGTCCGATAGCCAACGACAAACCGGTCAAAGTGACGGTGGAGCTGCCTGCCAGCCTGCACCGCGACCTCATCGCCTATGCTGAAATTCTCAACCGCGATGCTGGTCAAGGACAGGCTGATCCGATCCGCCTGATCGTGCCCATGCTTGAGCGCTTCATCGCGACAGATCGCGGATTTGCGAAGTTGCGGCGGATCTGAGCCTCGGCGCGCTACCACTTCTGATCTCGGGTGTTTCCTTTGGATTTGCCATAGAGCGCGCGAGAGCAAGCAGATTTCGAAATGCCGGATTATCATTATCCCGCAACCAAACCGCTGAGAATGGCAGGGTTTCCCCAGCAATGGGTCGAAAAACGACACCGGGAAACTGTGCTGCCGTCGTCGCCTCACTCGTAATCGTCAGTCCGCGTCCCAACGCCACTAAGTGCATCAGATTATCTCTGCCCACAGCTTGTTGATCAATTTCTGGGTGATGGCCCAGATCTGCGAGCCGCTTCATCAGATAGTCATGGATCTCTTGGCCTGGAGCGCTTTCGCTGACGATGAAGGACTCACCTTCTATATCTTTGAATGTGATTTGCGGGGCATTAGCAAACTGGTGGCTAGACGGCAGCACGGCATAGACCCGCTCAGACCAAAGATGCAGGCTATCACAACCCTCCCACTTGGCTGTTCCGGTGACGAAGGCGACATCGAGCCGGCGCCGACGGATTGCGGCCGCATGCTCGGCAGGATTGCCGTCTGTAAATGTCAGTTTGACGGTTCCGTAGCGCTTACCAAAGGAGAGAATCAGATCGGATAGAAATCCGGATGCCAGTGATGAGAATATCCCAATTTTAACGTGTCCGTCTTCCCCGCGACCGATCGCGCCAACCTCAGTCCTAGCCAGGCCAATCTCCACTAGAGCCTTTCGCCCACGCTGCACAAACTGCATTCCGGCGCGGGTCAATCTTACTCCGCAGGAAGAACGAACAAAGATCGTTGTACCTAGCCGTTCCTCCAACTCGCGGATTCGGCGGCTGATCGCTGATTCCTGCACGCCCAGCGCCAGCGCAGCCCGGCGAAAGCTACCATAATCCGCCGCCGCAATTACAAAGTGGATGTGACGGATCTGCACGGGCATGGCGGCAGTTTCAAAAATAAGAATTGACGATAAACATCGAAGTACGAATATTCAGCCCTGTCGCGTCGATCGAACATCACAGAGATCCAAGTCCGAAATCACACGTTTAACCGAAAGGTACATGAGTTTTCCTATATGTTGTTGCGGCGGAATCCTATTTCTGGAGGCTGGAATTCGAAGATTTCGCGTCCACTAAGGACATTACGAGCTCGCCCACATGGCTGGTGAAATGGGGGGTCGAGCGCATGAGTGCCGCGGAGGTGCGCTCACGCTCGATCACCTCGATGCGGCCGCGGATTTCGGCAACGCTGGGTATATCGCCCAAGCTCGCCGATAGATTCGGCTGTCCTTTCACAACCCTGCCGATCTTCAGCGCCTGACCGACCCGTCGCTCGCATCGGCATGCCGCGAGTTCCGACACCAGCCCGCAACGGCTCTGAACGAACGCGGTCACCGCACCACGCGCCCGGCGCAACCGCTGCCGATATGCCGCGGGATCGATATCCAGAACTTCGGCCGCCTCGGTATCGGTGACTTCGAAGATGTCGCCGAGGATGTAGGCGATCCTGAGCTCTCGCGACAGGCAGGTCAGCATGGCCAGCGTGCAGCCGATCCTCACCTCATCGATGGCGAGTTTTTCCTCGACTTCGTTCAAGCCACGTTCGGCGAGCGGCGACAGTCCGGTTTCCAGATCGGTTGCGAACCCCTGAAACGTCAGCCGCATCGCCTCGATCGCGCCGCGCTTCCTCTCATGGAGTAGATGCCGGCACGCGACGCGCAACGCCCAGCCGCCGGCCGCCTCCGCTTCGCGCACTGAACCAAGGTTAGTGACGATTTTGACCAGGATTTCCTGCGTCGCGTCCTCGGCATCGGCGCGGTTGGCAAGCATCCGCATCGCCAGATTATAGACCGGGCGTTCAGCCGCACGAACGACCGCCTCAAGGGCGGCGCGGTTTCCCTCCCGCGCCGCCACGACCTGTTGGGCGTCAAGCCTGATCATGCTTCGAGAAGCCGCTTCAACGCCTTCAACTCCTTGGCCAGCGTCTCCATCTGCGCGCCCAGCGCACCTTCAAGCATTTCGAGTGGAACCGGCGGCGCCATGAGCACAAAGCTATAGACCGCCCGATCGGCTCCATCCGGGGTAACGCGCGAATAGGCCATGCCGACGGCGCCATCGGGAAAGCTCATCTTCCAGTCGATGGTGCCGTGACCGTCATGGGTGATGGTCTGCAACGAGATCGGCACGGCGCCATTGGGGGTCACCAGTTCGGCCGAACTGGAATTGGCGCTCTTGAAGGCATTGGTCCACTTCGGGAGGTTGGAAGGCTCGGCGACGAAGGTGAATACGGCGCCGGCCGGCTTGTTGATCCCGATGCTTTGCACGTCGAAGGTCTTCATAAAGCTTAACTCCTTGCTGTTGCGGCACCGGCACATCCGGGCCGTATTGATAAGGAGTGAAACGGAGCGGTGGCTGTGACTCAGGAAAGGCAAAAAAGTTCGGACGAAAGCGGTTCGAGTGAAGTGGTGCGCTTCGCGCGCGTTTAAAAATCCTGCACGCGAAGCGCGGGTTTCAAACCGCCGGAGGCGCCCAGGCCATCGGCTTCATCGGCGCGTCGACTTCGGTGTGGGCAAGAGCGTTCGTGAAGTTCGAAAGCACCTTGGTCGAAAGACAGACGAGAACGTCAAGCGCCTGTGCCTTGGTATAACCGGCTGCCAGGAACGCGTTCAGCGCCTCGTCGCCCACGTGACCGCGCTCCTCGAGCAATTTGCGGGCAAAAACGCGCAACGCTTCGAGCTTTGTATCGGCGAGGGGCTTGCCCTCACGCAGTGCGGTGATGATGTCCTGCGGCGCCTTCAGCATCGTCATGATCATCGAATGGCCTGCCATGCAGTAATGGCAGCGATTGTGATAATTCGACGTCATCATGACGATCTGAACCTCAACGGGAGTGAGGCTCGTCTTCTCGGTCGCCAGCTTGTAAAGCGTCGAATAAGCCTCATGCGCGGCGGGTGATTCAGCCAGGATTTTGTGCAAATTCGGCACGAAACCAAACATGGCCTGCGCGCCATCGATGAAGGGAATGGACGCGGTCGGCGCCGTATTCTTGTCGTGATACGTAAACATGTGTTGCCCTTTCTTGGGGGGATTTGAAATCACGCGGGAACGACGTAGCTGGTGATGGTCATGTCGGCGGCCTGGCTGCGCAAAGGAATGAGCGCCTGATAGGCTTCAGACGCATGCCAGGCGTTGAGCGCGTCGATGTCGGGAAATTCGATGATGCCGGCCGTCTGATGCGTCAGCGTTCCGGCCAGGGCCGCAACGGCTTTGCCGCGCAACAGCGCCTTGCCGCCGAAGGGCGCCAGCGTGGGGCCGACGCTTTGAACATAGGTTTGGTAGGATTCTGGGTCCTTGACTGTGGTTGTGACGATAAAAAATGCTGCCACTTTCGGGGTCCTTTCTGCACGAACGACATGAAGCGCCAACGATGCCGCCCCTCGACAGAGGGGGACAGATGCGTTATGTACATAGCTGTATAAAACGGCCAGTCGTTTTTGTCCATAGGTGAACAAAATAAATGTCGAAGTCCGGACGGCCCTCGCAATTTGACCGTGACGCCGCACTCGATGCGGCGCTTATGGCGTTTTGGCGCGAGGGCTATCAGGCGAACTCGGTCAAGGCGCTCTCGGAGCGATTGGGGATCACCCGCTCAAGCTTTTACAATGCCTTCGAGAGCCGCGAGGCCATGTTCATGGAGGCGTTTGAACGCTATCTGGAACGTTCGCCTGACCGGGCACTGGCGGCGGTGCCGCCTGAAGGAAGCATCTGCGCGCTGATAACCGCGACGTTCAGGACCGTCTGTGAGAGCCTCGCCATGGATGTCGATGCGAAGGGCTGTCTGGCCGTCAACAGCGTTGGCGCGCTGTGCAACGTGGATGCCGAATTGGGCCCTGAGGTGGCTGCCCATATGGTCGCGCGGCTCGGGCGGCTTGAGGCATTGCTGGGCGCGGCCGTCGCGCGCGGAGAGCTTCCCCGTGACACCGACATTGCCGCGACCGCGCTTTCGCTGAAAACCTTTCTCGTCGGTTTGAACGTCATGGCGAAAGTGGTGCCCGATCGTGGCGCCTTGTGGCCGGCGGCACGCGCGGTGCTGGCTTCTTTCGGGATATTGCGCGAGCCCGTGACACAGGAAGCTTGAAGATCGCGGAGATTGCCGTCAGCGTCGCGATGTCAGATCGCGGCGCCTGGTACATCGTCATTTGATTCGGCCACTCCCGATCAGTGCGGTCTTTAGGTCATTTTGCCGTCATGGCGGAGGAACGTCTCGACAATACCGAAGAATTCCGGCGGCGCTTCAAGCATCGGATAATGGCCGGAATGCTCGATGATCCGCAGCCGCGCGTTCGGAAGTTGCTTAAGATAGGTCCCCTTGAGGAATTCAGGGCCAAGTGCTTTGTCCGTAGCACCGCCGACGACGAGGATTGGCGCATCGATCTTGCCTACATCTGCGGAAAAATCGGTCGTCGTCCAGGTGCGGAGGTAGCCGAGAAAAGCTTCGCGCGAGATCGCTCCGCGCGCGGCGGCGGTCAATCCTTCGAGAAAGGACGATGAATAGCGCTCACCCGTCAGCGTATTGAAGATGGCCGTAAGCGCGCTGTCATCGTCTGCCGCGCTTTCGAAGAACGTCCGCGTGCCATCATCGACAGGAAAGCCGGAAGCCGGCACCGGCGTCGCAGCAACCGCCGAAGTAATACGCCCCGGTGATTGCAACATCATTTGCTGGATGACCATGCCGCCCATGGAATGGCCGACAACCTGAAAAGCCCGCCATCCCAGTTGATCGCACAGTTCAAGGGCGTCCCTGGCGACCTCGTCGGCGCCATAGGTGCCAGTGACAGCGCGATTGAGGCCATAGCCCCGGAAATCCATTTGTGCGATCGTGAATTCCGTCTGGGAAAAGCACGGAACAATCGTGTCGAAGACGTGGTGATCACTCAGCCATCCATGCAGAAAAAGGACTCTACGTGGTCCATAACCGGAAACGTTCGCTTTCAGGGTCATCATATCCTCCTCGATATTTTCTTTATTGCGGTCGCCACGGCTGATGTGTCCGACCGCGGCCTGGGGGTGGAAGCTCAGGCAGCGAGCATGTTCCGACGCGCCGTCTGGGAGAGCGACAGGCCGTGCCCCGGTGCCGCGCCTGCTGTCAGCATTCCGTTGGAATCGACCTCGGGGACGCCGTCGAGAAGCGGTTCGAGGAGCGGGAAATCCTCAAGCCAAGTGACGTTCGGCGCCGCAGCCGCGACATGAGCAAAGAGACCCGGCAGGAAATGCGGCATGACCTCAACCCCGAAGGCTTCCGCCAAGCGGGACAGGCGCAAGGTTTCGGTCAGCCCGCCCATCATAGCGAGGTCGGGCTGAATGACGGCGCTTAATCCGTCCTTCAAATACGGAAATACCGCCTCGCAACCCTGCAAGTGTTCTCCAGTCGCAATCGCTCCTGGGTGCGCCTTGGCGAGAGTTCGGTACCCTTCGAGGTCGTGCGCTGGAAGCGGTTCCTCGACAAAGAGCCCGCCATTGGCAAGAACAGCGGCAATCAGTGTGCGCGCGGTGGTCAGGTTTCCCTTTTCATTCATGTCGACCATCAGCCATTGATCTGGTCCCATGTGTGATCGGGTAGCGTCGATCAATGTGATGTCCTCGGGTCGACCGGACAGTCTAAGCTTCACCGCTTTGAACCCTTGTTCGCGATGGCGCAGAACTTGATCGGCGATTGCATCTTCCCCTTGGTTCGGTCGATAGCCGCCGCTGCCGTATGCTGGCACGGGCCTCAATGCGCCACCCATCGCGACGCCAAGTGGAACGCCCAGGCGTTTGGCGTGCAAGTCCCAAAGCGCTACATCAAGCGCCGCAAGCCCTATATAATTGGGACCACGCCCTGTCCTGTTGCAGGCTATTTTCACGCGTCGCCAGGTCACTTCCGGATGTTCAACCGGCGAATTCAAAACAATCTCACGACCGATTTGGTCGAGCGCTTTGACAGCGGCAGCACCTCGCCCCCCGATCGCGTAGGAAAAGCCGAAGCCTTCGACACCATCGTCGGCAATGAGATCGCAGACGATGACATCGACTTCCCCGACTCCAGAACCGCCAGTCGCGCTGGGCAATTTATATGTCATCAAACCTGACGAAAGGCGTCGAACTTTCATAGACAAATCCCGGACAGAGCGCTGCTGAGCCCATGAGGGCGAGCTACGAATAATTGCGGACGGTTGCCGGGTTCGTTTCGCCCAATGGAGCCGTTTGCTCGCCCGAAACGATCATCCGTGTTTCGATACCGGTCTGCCGCGGGGAAATCGTTATACTGGTCTCCGAAATGTGGAGTTCATCTGTTAAAGGAAGTGTCATGATAGGAAGAAAGACGGCTCTCAGCATCATCCCCCGCAGCGAAAGCGTGCTGGCGCGCACTCAGATCGAGATGCGTTCCGGCAAGTCGCGGCTCATCGACAATCTGCTGCAAGGCCTGTCCAAGCGTGATCCTGATCTCGACCAGGATCTGATGCAGTGTGGGCTCGGCATTCAAAGCTGCTATAAGCCGCAAACAATCGCGAAAGTGGTCTTCAGCAAACCTGCCTTGCTGCTGGTCGTCTCGGGCTCGAAGGAGATACTGCTTTCAAACAAGCGTTATGTCGCTAAGTCGGGCGAATTCCTTATAGTGCCCGCTGACACGGAATTCTGGATCGGCAAGTATCCGGATGAAGCGACCGGAATATATCAAGGCCTTGGGTTTCGATTCGATATCGAGACGATTCAAGAGTTCCAGAAGAGTTTTGGCCAGGGGATTGAAAGCTGGAATCTCGCGCCGCACTGGCATGCGCCCGCGTCAGAATCTTCGCTCGAATGGGTGGCGCAATGGCTCGATTGGAGCCGGAAATACCCTGTTTCGATACAGATTCAGCGTCATCGCCTGGTCGAGCTGCTACTGCTTTTCGCACAAGCAGGCCTCGCCGGTAATATCCTCGTGAGCCGCAGTCCTAGCTGGCGTCAACGCGTTTCACAAATGCTTGGCGTCGATCCGGCGCGAGCTTGGCGCTGCAAGGAGGTGTGCAAGGCACTGGGCGTTAGTGAGTCAGCCATGCGGCGACGACTGCAGGTCGAAGGTACGAATTTCAGGGAACTTCTCGAAGAAGTCCGTCTGATGTCCGGCCTGACAATGGTTCAGGAAACGCATCTGACGATCTGCCAGGTAGCGGATGCAGTGGGGTATCAATCCCAGTCGCGTTTCACCGACAGGTTCAAGGAACGCTTTGGCGTCACCCCTACGGCGTTGAGGCGTTCAGGACAGGCTTACTGAGGCGAAGATTCCGCGGTTGGGGGCGAGATGCCTGTGCCCCATTGTTTCACCCTCACGCTCGAATTTCGTCAGCTTGAGGGTGCGATGACAGACTTTAAGATGTTAATTGGCGGCGATGAGCGCATCGCCGCAGGCGAAGGCTGGATTGACAGCGTCAACCCGTTCACCGGCAAAGTGTGGGCCCGTATACCGCGCGGGCAGGAAAGGGATGCGATCGCGGCGGTCGAGGCTGCTGCGGCTGCGATGGAGAATCCCGCCTGGGCGAACATTACCGCCAGTCAACGTGGTGCGCTTCTGCGCAAGGTTGGCGATCTCATCCACGACAACGCTGAGCGCCTTGCTGATCTCGAGGTCCACGACAATGGCAAGCTTAAGGCCGAAATGCTTGGCCAGCTTCGCTACCTGCCGCAGCACTATTACTATTACGGTGGTCTTGCCGACAAAATCGAAGGGGCGGTCATTCCTTCCGACAAGGCGGGCATGTTCACCCACACGGTATATGAGCCGCTCGGCGTCGTCGTCGCCATCACCCCGTGGAATTCGCCATTGTTGCTGACGACATGGAAGCTCGCGCCGGCGCTGGCGGCTGGCAACGCCGTCGTCATCAAGCCTTCCGAACATGCTTCCGTGTCGATGATCGAATTCGTGAAGCTGTTTCTTGAGGCGGGGTTCCCGCCCGGTGTGGTGAATGTCGTCACCGGCTATGGCAACGAATGCGGCGCGGCGCTGGTGGAACACCCGAAGGTCGCGAAAGTCGCCTTCACGGGAGGCGATGCTGGCGGCAAGGCGGTTTATCAGGCTGCCGCCAAGACGCTCAAACACGTCACGCTCGAACTCGGTGGTAAATCGCCGAACATCGTCTGTGAGGATGCGGATATCACGCAGGCGGTGAAGGGCGCTGTCTCCGGCATTTTTGCCGCGACCGGTCAGACCTGCATGGCTGGGTCGCGCTTGTTGGTCCATGAGGCGCGTCACGATGAATTCGTCGCTGCTCTGCGTGCCTTCGTCGCTGACGCGAAGATGGGCGACCCGATGGCACTCGACACGCAGATCGGTCCGGTCGCGACATTGCCGCAATACGAGAAGGTGCTCGATTACGTTGCCATTGCGACCGCAGAGGGAGCCACGCTGGCGCACGGGGGCAAGCCCTATCGCGGCAGCGGATGCGAGAACGGCTGGTTCGTCGAACCGACGATTCTGACCGATGTCACCAATTCGATGCGCGTTGCCAGGGAAGAGATCTTCGGACCAGTACTCTCGGTCATCCGCTTCAAGGATGATGATGAGGCAATCGCGATCGCGAACGACACGCCCTATGGCCTTGCCGCCGGTGTGTGGACAAACGACCTTACCCGCGCCTTCCGTTACACCAAAGCGCTGAAGGCAGGCACGGTTTGGGTCAACGCCTATCGCGTCGTGAGCTACGCGGTGCCGTTCGGCGGCTTCAAGCAATCGGGCATCGGGCGCGAGAACGGTCAGGAGATGATCAAGGAATATCTCCAGACCAAGAGCGTCTACATCAATCTCGAGAAGGACGTTCCGAACCCGTTCGTCCTGCGCTGAGGCGCGATTGGCGCGACGCTCTCGCGAGAAGGGCGCGCGCATGTGCGGGAATCAAGGAAACATCAAACAAGGAGTGGGGCATGGAAGCGTCTTTCCTTATGCCGACACACGTCATCCATGGCGCCGGGGTCCTCGCGGGCATCGGCTCAGCCATTGCGGCGATGGGCATCCGGCGCGTTCTGGTCGTTACCGATGCCAATATTACGCCGCAACCGTTCTATGTGGCAATTCTCGACGCATTGGACAGAGCGGGTATTCGCGTGAGCGTCTATGACGGCTGCCGGATCGATGCGCATCTCGATGAGGTGGACGAGCAGGCCGCGCGCGTGAGCGCAGGTTCGCTCGAAGCGGTGATCGGCGTCGGCGGAGGCTCAGTGCTCTGTGCCGCCAAGGCCATCGCGATTGTCGCGAGGAACCCGCCGACATTTCGTGCCTGCGCCGGCGTTGCCCGATTTTCCCATCGCGCTTTGCCCATGTTCCTCGTGCCGACAACCGCCGGGTCCGGCGCCGAGGTATCCC
The DNA here is from genome assembly GCF_003012935.1 of Pannonibacter carbonis. Taxonomy (GTDB): domain Bacteria; phylum Pseudomonadota; class Alphaproteobacteria; order Rhizobiales; family Stappiaceae; genus Pannonibacter; species Pannonibacter carbonis. The sequence continues at coordinate 65,513 of NZ_PUDR01000019.1, forward strand.
AGTTCACACTGGTGAAGGATGACGCGAACGGCGTAAAATTCGTGGGCGGCGGCCCTTTGAGCTTTCCCACCATGGCGTTCCTGGATCCGGTCGTGCTGGCCGCTATTCCTGCCCGCCTTGCGGCGATTTCAGCAGTCGATGCCTTGACTCATGCGGTGGAGGCGATGTTCACCGAGTTCGCAACTCCACTGACCGACGGTCTTGCGATGACCGCGATTGGTCTGCTGATGCGCTCGATCACCTGCGCGGTCACGACACGCGCCCCCGACGCTTGTGCTGATAATTTGCTGGGCTCGGCAATCGCTAACATGGCGTGTGGCAATGCTCGACTTGGCCTTGCGCACGCGCTGTCGTTACCGCTGGAGGCTCGTTGTCACGCGCCGCACGGCATCGGCGTCGGCGTTCTTTTGCCTCACGTCCTTGCCTTCAACGCGCCGGAGGCACCAGCAAAGGTGCGGATGATGGCGGCGGCGATGGGACTTAAGGCTGGCGACGGCGACGCCGCAGCACTGGCCGACGTCCTCGCAGCGCTTGGCCAACTCTATGACGAGATCGGCTTTCCGCATCATTTCGATGGTCATTTCGACAAGCCCTCGTCGCTGCGTGAGATTGCCGAGGCTGCATTGCCCGGGCTATATGGGATGGCCCCAGCGGAGCCGGTTACGGCGAGCTCAATCATCGCCTCGCCGAATGTCCGCCGGGCTAGCGTTGAGGATGCGAGTGCGCTGTATGCGGCGTGTTTTGAATCCCTCGATCGTGCCCGGATATAGGCCGAGCCGACGTTTCGCCGGACGTTCCTCATCCAGTCCAAGCGATAACAACGGCAAGTTTTCTCGTCCCTGGTTCTGGCGCAGCCGCAGCAAGCGAAAACGGTCTCATCGACTCAGAGGGAGTGTCCGGCCGCACGGCGACCAGCCACGCCCAATAAAGTAGGGCGCCAACGTGGAGCGATCTCCGCCAGCGCGCGGTTGGAGGACGGACTTTGGCAGGCAAGCTCTGTACCGATGGGCGATTGGGGCGAACGGATAGCATTTACAGGCCAGAGGTGATGTGACGAGCCTATATAGCAAAAGACAAGAGAGTCGCCTCAGGCGGCCAGCACGGTCACCACCAATGGTGACTCAATGATAAGCGGGAGGACTGAAATGAAACTGAAATTCACACTCGTCGCCTTGACGTTCGCGATGGCTCCGCAGGCTTTTGCGCAAGCTGTCGATTACCCCCAGATGAACCTTCGTCTCGCGCATTTTGGGCCGAAAATTTTCGTCCAAAGCGGTATCGATCAATGGTGGGCCGACGAAATCAAGAAGCGCTCGGGCGGCAAGATCAATATCAGGATCTTCTGGGGGGGATCGGCGGGCCAGCCGCTGGAAATCCTGGGTTTGGTCGGTTCGGGCGCCGTTGATTTCGGTGCCGTGCCGCAGGCGTATTTTCCCAACGAATTGCCGCTGATCGGGGCGCCCAATTCCGTGCCCTATGTCTTCAAGACACCCAAGGCGGCGGTTGCGGTCTCGGCCGGGCTGGTGGCGGAGAACAAGGCGGTTCAGGAAGAGCTTCGCAGGAACAAGGTGAAACCGCTCTTTTTTCATCCGATGAACCCGTATTATCCGCTCTGCACCAAGCCGGTTAAGGTGATGGCCGACTTCAAGGGGCTGAAAATCCGGAGCTTTGGAGCCTATCAGCCACCGATGTGGGACGCGCTCGGTTCGGTCGGGGTGAACGTCCTTCCCTCGGATATCTACGAGGGCTTGCAGCGCGGGCGTCTCGATTGCGGGTTCTACTCGGCTGATCTCTACAAGGTCACGAAACTGTACGAAGTGGCCAAGCACCTGTCGACCGCCGGTGTCGGACCGGTCGCGACCTGGCCGATCTGGGTCAATCACGACAAGTGGGAGAGCAGCTATCCGGCCGAGGTCAAGAAGCTGATCACCGAGGTCAGCGAAGAGGCCGCCGAGCGTAGCATGCGGGCGATCGCCGAGGCTGAAGCTGAGGCGCTCGACTTCCTCAAGAAGCAGGGCGTTGCGGTTGTCGATTTCGCCGAACCCGATGCCTATCGCGCGGCGATCCCCGATATGCGCGACGTCTGGTTCAAGAGCATGGTGTCGAAAGGGTTGGGCGAGCAGGCGAAAACCGTGCTTGATTACTGGCGCGCCAAGCAAGCCGAGATCGAGTAGGGCGGACGCAAATGCACTCGATTCATCTTGTAGGTCGCGGCCTTGACCGGGCACTGCGAGCCGGCACTCTGCTGTGCGTGAACGTCGCCGGGGCCCTGATCCTCCTGATCGTCGGTATCGGCGCGCTCGACATGGTCATGAGTTTCGCGCTGAACAAGCCGATCGCCGCTGCGACGAACCTGTCCGAGGAACTGTTGCCCCCCTCGGTCTTCCTGTCGACAGGCATGGTTGTTCGAAACCGGGCCGATATCGTGGTCGATGTGCTCACGGAATGGATGAGCGAGCCTGTCAAGCGAGTGGTCGGAGTGCTAGCGGCGGTCCTGTCCTTCGTGTTTCTGGGCATCCTTGCGCTCGGCGCCGTGAAGCTTGCTGTGTCCAGCGTGGCGATCCGCGAAACTGCTGTCGCGGCCGGCGAATTCGCCGTCTGGCCCATGAAGGTCGCCTTTGCCATCGGCGTGTGCATGACGAGTTTCGAAGCCGCGCGGATCGTCGTCCTGAGCCTGATCGCCCCTGCGGATGTCATTCCGGCCGCAAATAAGAACGAGGAGAACTGAGTTGGGTAGTCTTGCTCTTGGTGGCCTCGCGATCGGCGTGGCGCTCGTTCTCACCTTGATTGGCGTTCCCGTGGCATCGGCGCTTGGCCTCGTTGGCCTTGCCGGTCTGTTCATGGTCGGCGGGCAGACATTGCTCGCGTCTTCGGCCGAGACGCTCGTGTACAATGCGCTCAACCAGTATTCCTTTATTGTCATCCCGACTTTTGTGTTGATGGGAATTCTCGCCCACCGCGCGGGGGTGACGAGCGATCTGTATGAAGCGTTCTATCGCATACTGGCACGGGTCCGCGGCAGCCTTTTCATTGTGACGATCCTGTCCTCGGCCGGATTTGCCACGATATCCGGCTCGACCGTTGTCAGCGCCGCGGTCTTTACCCGGCTGTCTTTGCCGCAGATGAAGCGGTTCAACTATGATTCCGGCGTCGGTGCCGGGTGCATTGCAGCTGCCGGCACATTCGCTTCGCTCATTCCGCCGTCCATGATGATGGTGATCTATGCGCTGCTGACGGGCGAATCCATCGGACGCCTCTTCGTGGCGGGCGTCATCCCCGGCATTTTCACGGCGATTGCGTACGTGGTCTTTGTTTTCATTCTGGTGCGCGTTCGGCCGGCCGTGGCGCCGGAAGTGGGGAGAGCTTTTAGCACACAGGAGAAACTCACTGCCCTGACCCGTACGGGGCCCTTCCTTGTGCTTGCGGCGATTGTGGTCGGCGGGATCTATAGCGGCCTAGTGGCTCCTACGGCGGCCGGTGCGATCGGAGCGCTCGGTGCGCTGGGCATTGCCGTCTGGCGTGGTGTGGGCAAGCCGAAAATGATTCGGGAGGCACTGGAGGAGACGGCAGTCAGTTCAGGGACGATCTTCCTCGTTCTGATCGGCGGACTCCTGTTCGCGCGCTTCCTTGTTTATTCCGGCTTCATTTCCGAGCTCGTCGATGCGATCTCAGCCAGCGGCATTGCGCCGTGGCAGGTATTGCTGGCGGTTGTGATCGCGAACCTGATCCTCGGCATGTTTATGGACACTGTCTCGATAACAGTGGTCACCGTCCCCTTTCTTCATCCGATCATGGTGGGGCTGGGGTACGATCCGATTTGGTTCGGCATCGTCCTCATCAAGCTCATAGAGATTTCAGCGATCACGCCTCCGGTCGGGCTCAATCTCTTCGCGGTCATGGCGTCGGCCCGAACGGAGATCACATCGCGAGAACTCTTCCGTGGCGTAATCCCATTCATCTGCGTGGAGCTGGTCTTGCTTACGATCATTATTGCTCTTCCGAAACTCTCGCTTTGGCTACCGGAGCAAGTTTACGGACCGTGAAACTGAACAGCCTCGATTTTTCTAGACGCGACATCCATGGCCATCCTGCGCTGATGTCAGCACACCTGCATTGAATGGCACTACGTCGCGCCGGGAAAGACCATGCAGAACGGCTTCATCGAGAGCTTCAATGGGCGCTTCCGAGATAAATGTTGAACGAAAGGCTCTTCTCGACGCTCGCGGAGGCCTGCACAGCAAACCTAAGCCGCTGCCCAGAACAGCAAGTTGAGATGGTTGCGTGCCCCCGCAACCAGAACTTTGAACCTCATCCAACACTTTATCAAAAGCCCCGCTTGGCTCTCGCCAGCGGGGCTTTTGCTTGTGTCCGCTTTCGGCACGGCAATCTCCCCATTCTCAACGAGGCTCGGGGGTAGAATTCACGCAGCGATCATCAATTTCTGTGCGGGTGTGAAGCCGCCGATGGTCATGTAGGGCCGTTCGTTGTAAGCGGTGTGCCGGTCACACCTCTGCAGCGAAGTTCCATGGAAGCAGTTCAACGACCTTACCCTGCTGATGGCCGTTGGCGACGGCACTGAGGGTTGAGCTCAGCCAAGCGTGAGGATCCACAGC
>NZ_PUDR01000002.1 GCF_003012935.1 Pannonibacter carbonis
CCCGTGTCCAGACCGTCGCTAAACGCCTGAACACGAGTAGAATCAATGTCATGCACCTTGTCCAGAAACTTAAACCGGACAGCAGTGGCACAAGGCGGGGATGACCGGCACGGGAGTGGCAGACTCAAAAGTCACCCTGCCTCTCCCTCGTCGCTCCTGCGCAGGCAGGAGCCCAGTAACCATCAGACGTCGTTGTCTTTTCCGGTTCTGCTCCGCCCCCTCACGCCCCGAAACCCGCACTCCGGCGCCTGAAGCATCCACAACAGGCAACCCACCCGGCCACCACCCCACCCGCGCCGTCCCGGCCCTGTGCCGGGACCTGTCAGGGTCGCCGCAGTATCTCCGCCCGGTCACCAGTCATGCAGAACGATGAGGTCCCGGCTCAAGGCCGGGACAGCACGGAGAGGCTTTCAGAAGATCGACATGACCGATGCGTGATCTGGGGGCAGCGATTATGCCGAGTCATAATCGGTCACCAAAAAGGTTGTTTGATCCAAGTTTGCCAGTTTAGGATGATTCATGGCGTTCTGGAGATAAGCAATGACTCTTGCAAATATTCCCTTGAATAAAATAACGGAATTAGATCTTTTGGCGCTATGTGAAAATAATGTACGCGAAAGTCTCAGTATTGAGTTTAAAAGAGACATATACGAGAAAAATGCCGACGGAAAAAAGAGTTTTTAAAAGACGTTAGTGCGTTTGCAAATAGAGTTGGTGGGGACTTGATTATTGGGATCGAAGAGGACGGTGAAGGGTGCGCATCAAGGATTAATCCGATAATTTTACATAATGTCGAAAATGAAAAGTTAAGTATCAATAATTTTTTAAATGACAGCATTAAACCAAGAATTTCTGGGCTTGATCTTGAGTTTGTTGCGGTTGGTGGCGGGCACGTTTTGGTCATACGTGTTCCCAAGAGCTTTTATCCACCTCATCGCACAAATGGCGGGGGCTCGAGTCGCTACTATGTGCGTAATTCATCGGGCGTGCACGAAGCTGATGTTGATGAACTCCGGGCAATTTTTCTGCAGGGAACCATGATCCGAGAAAAAGTAAGGCATTTCCACGCTGAGCGCACGGCTTTGATCATGGAAAACAGGGGCATTTACCCCATTAAGCGCGAGGGAGGTCAGATCATCCTTCATATCCAACCAATGTCGGCATTTGGCGATCACATTCCACTTAATCCTGTAGAAGTGCGAGCTATAGAGAGTGAATTTCGACCGCAAGTTCCAGTGGGTGGCAGCACCTCTCCGCGCATCAACATAGATGGCTTTGCAGTTCTCGGACACAGCAAGGAGTCGAGCATTGGTTACTGTCAGATCTTTCGTGATGGTCGGGTTGAGTATACTCGCAATACGATCTGGGGTGAGCTGGAGGACGGCAGTAAGATGCTGTCAAACATAAACGTCGAACGTCACATAGTCGGTTCTGCCTGTAAGTTTTTGAAAGGTCTGAAAGCACTGAGTTTAACGCCGCCGATGTTAGTTTCCGCAAGCCTGGTGGATGTAAAGGGCTGTGTCCTTCAACAAAGTGGATGGCACGATTATGAGCCAAATTATCCTTTGGAGCACAATATATTGGTTTTACCGGAGATATTTCTAGATTTTTATGCAACGGATAAAGAATATCAAGCAGCGCTACGGCCGATGGTCGACGGTTTCTGGAATGCCTTTGGCCGGGACTGTTCGCCGAACTTTGATAGTAACGGAAACTGGACCCCGGCACCTTAACGTCAAGTCTTGTTGAGGTATCGGTGTGTGTTTGAAAAGGCCGTAATTCTTTCCTCACCCAATGGCATGTCGACACGGTCCTACACCCGATGCGCGCTACCAGCGTCTTTCAAGATTGCGTTGGCCGTGTGCCGGCTCTTGAGGTTTCTTGGCACGAGGACGGCCTTGCCGGTTTTGGCTGATCGCCAGACCTCGTGCGATCCCTTTGCGTTTCTCTCATAGTTGAAGCCGAGCGACGATAGCAGCGTGCAGACATGCCGGTAGAAGCCCTCGACCAACTAGGCAACTTCTCGTACATCTGGACGCTGCCAGATGATTGCAGGAACAATATCCTTGAACGACCGGGAAGCGATGTCGGCAGCGGACATGTGATTGCTGATGATCATGTCGATGGCTTCGTCCATCATGATCTCTTCAAACTCATCGAGGGTTGCCGCCTCGATGTGCAGTCCCTCGATATCACTTTCGCTGTAGAAGACTTTTGCTTCGTCGTCCCACACGGCCTTCACGCGAAACGTGCGTTTCAACATGGCGAAGCTCCTCGTCGCGCGATCTATCACGCTGCGCCCATGCTCGTACTATATGGCACATCGCCTGCTTTTCAAAACGCGGCGATGCTGCAGGCCTCACCGCTCCAGAGCCGCCACCACTTCCACATGCGGGGAGTAGAGGAACTGGTCGACCGGGGTCACGCGGGTCAGCTTGTAGCCTCCGTCGAGGAGGATACGCAGGTCGCGGGCAAGCGTCGCCGGGTTGCAGGAGATGGCCGCGATGCGCTTGACCTTGGAGAGCGCAAGCTGTTCGGCCTGGGCTTGCGCGCCGGCCCGCGGCGGATCGAAGGCGACGGCGTCGAAGGCATTGAGTTCGGCGGCCATCAGCGGCCGGCGGAACAGGTCGCGACGCTCGAAGGTCAGCTTCTTGAGGCCCGAAGGCACGCGGCTTGCCTTGTCGAGCGCGGCAATGGCGGCGGCATCGGCCTCCACAGCGTGCACCGACATCAGCGGCGCCATGCGGAAGGTGAAGGTGCCGATGCCGGCGAAGAGGTCGGCGGCCTTCTTTGACGGGCCGAGGGCGTCCAGCGTCAGCCGCGCCAGTTCCTCCTCGGCAACGGCGCTTGCCTGGGTGAAGCCGCCCGGGGGCGGCACGACGGCGATCTTGCCGATCATCAGCACCGGCGCCCGCGCCTCAATGACGATCTCGCCCTTCACGGCAAGGCGGGCGAGGCCGATCTCGGCGGCGAGCGCCGAGACCTGGATCAGCTTCTTCTCGTAGCCCGTCACCGGATCGTCAATCGCCACATCCAGCCCGGCGGCCGTCGACAGCACGGTCAGGCGCAGCTCGCCCTTGCGCGGGATCAGCGGCTCGGCGAGCTTCTTCAGGCCCGGTACGGCGGCGAGGATCGCCGGGTCCAGAACCGGGCATTCAATGAGGTCCACCAGCCGGTGGCTGCCCTTCTCGTGGTAGCCGAGCAGCACCTTGTGCCCGGCCCTGAGCGCCGTCAGCACGGCGCGGCGGCGGCTGCCGGGAGGGGTGGCGAGGATCGGATCGACGGGCACCTCGATGCCCCGGTCGGCGAGCGCCCGGACCACCTGGTCATGCTTGAAGGCGAGATAGGTCGCATCATCCATGTGCTGCAGGCTGCAGCCGCCGCAATGGTGGTTCTGGTCGGAATTTGTCGCACGGCGGTGGGCCGAAGGCGTCAGAATCTCCAGAATTGTCGCACGATTGCCCTGCAACGACACCCTGAGGTGATCGCCCGGCAGGCCGCCGGTCACGAAAAGGGGGCCATCCGGTCCCTCGGCGATGCCGTCGCCGAGATGTCCGAGGGTGGAAATGGTGATGTCGAGGGTCGCGTCAGTCATGGCCGTGCGATACTCCGCTTGAAGGCGGCCCGCAAGCTTTCCCTTGGAAATCAGCTTGTTTTGCGGCCGTAGAGCAGGAATTCCCGGTTGCCGTCACCGCCAGTGACGGGCGAGGGCAGCAGCCCAAGCGCCTGCCAGCCGGGGAGGCCGTCCAGCCAGTCCCGAAGCTCCCCGGCCGAGGCCTCGGCCCGGTCCGGTGCCACCAGTCCGCCCTTGCCAACGCCTTCGCGGCCCACCTCGAACTGCGGCTTGACCAGCAGAAGCGCTTCGGCACCCGGCGCGGCAAGGTCGAGGGCCGGGGGCAGCGCGAGCTTCAGCGAGATGAAGCTGACATCGCTGACGATGAGAGAAGGTGTAGTGGTTTCAATGTCTTGCGCCGTCAGGTCGCGGGCGTTGAGACCGTCGCGCCGGTTGACGCGCGGGTCATTCGAGATGCTCTCATGCATCTGCCCGTGGCCGACATCGATGGCATGTACCCGGGCAGCGCCGCGCTCCAGCAGCACCTGGGTAAAGCCGCCAGTCGAAGCGCCGACGTCGAGACAGATGCGGCCCTCAGGCGAAACCGCAAAGCCGTCCAGCGCGGCAATAAGCTTAAGCGCGGCGCGGGAGACATAGGCCCCGGCGGGATCGGAGATCTCGATTTTGGCTGCCAGGTCAACGGGTTGGCCGGGCTTGGTGGCGGTGCGGCCATCCACGGTCACCGTGCCGCGCAGCACCGCGTCGCGAGCCCGTGCCCGGCTGGGGGTCAGCCCGAGATCAACCAGCCGCTGGTCCAGCCTTTCACGGTGCGCCATGTGTCTCAAGTGCCTGAAATAACAGAAAGATCAGAAGCAGCCAGCCAGGCCGGACATCAGGCGATCAAAGTAGATCGCTTCGCCGAACTTCAGCCAGGCGAGGCTCGCCGCCAGGACCAGGGCCCCGCCGCCAACACCTGCGCCTGTCATCCAGTATCGCGACTGCATTTCCACGCTCCCGAATGCCCGTCAGCTGGCCGCAGCTTCAGCGATCATCCGCCGCAACTTGGCCAGGGCCGTTTCCGGGTTTTCCTCGTAGGCGATGGTGCCAACGAAGCGATTGTTCTTGTCCATCAGATAGATGGCCGCCGTGTGGTCCATTGTGTAGCCGCCGGCATCCAGCGGCACCTTCTTGGCATAAACCCGGTACGCCTTGATCATAGCATCGATCTGCTCCCGTGTCCCCGACAGGGCCTGAACCCTCGGATCAAAGGCAGCGACATAGTCTTTCATCACCTGCGGCGTGTCGCGTTCCGGATCAACGGTCACGAAGGCATAGTTCAGCTTCTCTGCGTCCGGTCCGAGCTGCTCGATCCAGCCCTGCAGGTCAGACAGGGTGGTCGGGCAAACGTCCGGGCAGAAGGTGAAGCCGAAGAACATCACGGTCGGCTTGCCCTTGAAGGTGGCATCCGAGACAGGTTCATTGTTGCCATTGACGAGCGAGAAAGGCCCGCCAATCGAGGCGACCGGTTCGATCAGGGTCGTGGGGGCTGAGCCGCCCGCGACCTGCTTGTAGCTGACATAGCCTGCGCCGAGTGCAAGGGCGGCAACTGCCGCCCAGGCCCCGTAGCGCACGAATTTGAGCGCTGACATGTTGGTTTCGCCTTAATTGGAGGGCTTCTTCGTGCCATGGCCACCGTGGCCACCGTGCATGTCGTGGTTCATTTCCTTGGCGCCAATCTTGGCAATCGGCATGTCGACGGTGACAGTTCCGGCCTTCTCGAAGGTCAGGGTGATCGGCAGTGTCTCGCCTTCCTTCAGCGGCTGCTTGATGTCCATGAACATCACATGCAGGCCGCCCGGCTTCAGCTCGACCGTTGCGCCAGCGGGAACGGGAATGCCGCCCTCCATTTCGCGCATTTTCATCACGCCGTCGATGACGGCCATTTCATGCAGTTCGGTGCGCTCGGTGACCGGTGCGCTGGCAGCCACCAGCTTGTCGTCGGCCGCGCCCTTGTTGGTGATGATCAGAAAACCGCCGCCAGCCATCGCATTCGGCGGCGTTGCACGGGTCCAGGCATCACGAACGGCGATGTCACCAACGGTGGCTTCGCCGGCAAGGGCGCTGGCGGCAAGCGTGGTCGACAGGAGAGCGGCAGCAACGAGGGACTTCAGAAGGGTCATGATCAGGTCCTGAAACAGAATTCAAAGTTACGCCGGGTCGGCGTCCGGATTGGGTCGGGTGTTTCAGGACTGCGGAGGACCACGGATCTGGCGTTTGCTCCGGACAAGGGATGCAACGGGCGATTGATCAGCGTAGGGCAGGCTCGACGCCGCCGTCACGACAAGGATGGTTGGTAGCGCGGCGAAGTCCAGTGCGGGCGAGAAGCCGAGATGCAGGCACGCCGGGCCGCAGGCACAATGGATCGGATCATGCCCGCGGACGGGTTCACCAGCGCCAGCCTGCGAGGTGCAGATCAGCCCCTCGGCCCAGGCAGAGGCATCCACCGTTGCGACGGTGCCGGTCAGGCCGATCGAGACCAGAAGAAGCCGGGCGACCAAGGCCACGATGCCAAGCACGACAATCGGATGCCGTTCGCGGCGCAAGAAACGGAATGTGGTGCCTGTCCGGAGCATGGGCGCACTATGGGTGAGCAACGGGCCGTAGGCGAGTGAAATCTTGCCGCAGGCTGGGTGCCAAGGTGTGCTTGCACTGAGGACCGGACTTTGCATCAGTCCGCAGCATGTCCCGGTTCCGGTGAGATCACTGCGCCGACCGGGGATGTCGCCTCCGGGCCAAAGTCGCGCTTCATGTCTTGCGCCGGCGTCGCGCGGGCAAAAAGCCGGGTCAGGACGAATGCGATGGTTAGCAACTGGACGCCGCCGACGAGCAGGTAAAGCCCCGAAGGCCCGACAGTCTGCATCGCGATCGACGCACCAGTCGGCCCGATGATGGATCCGATCCCGTAAGACAGCAGCAGGCCTGATGAGGTTTCGACATAGTCCGAGGCCTTGGCGTGGTCAAAGGCATGCGCCACTGCCACCGAATAGGCGGGCTGTAGCACGGCTCCGACGCCCACGACGCAGAGGGTCGCGATCCATGGCGCGCGCGGCTCGATAAGCGCAATGGCGCCGGCAATCGCAAGCGTCGCAAGCGCGAGGCCCAGCAGCACGTGACGCCGGTCCATCCGGTCTGAAAGCCGGCCGAACGGCCATTGGCCAATGACACCGCCACCGATGAAGGCTGCGGCGTAGTAGGCAGCTTCCGTGGTTGTCAGTCCGATCTGTGTTCCGTAGATCGGCGCCAGCGTCCATACCGCACTGCTGGCCAGTCCGACCAGGAAGCACCCGACGAAGGCCGCCGGCGATGTCTGATACAGCTTGACCGGCCGAAACCGGACGATGGTGATCGGCGCCGGTTGGGTCGATGTGGTCAGGGAAACCGGAATGACAGCGAGGCTGACCATGACCGAGGCAAGAATGAACGGGACGAAACTCTCGATGCCGACAAGGGAAATCGAGATCTGGCCAACCATCATCGCGGCGTAGAGAACGACGATATAGAACGACATGATCATGCCGCGGTTGCGGTTGTCCGCTGCCTCATTCAGCCAGCTCTCGACGATCATGTAGAACCCGGCCAGGCAAAAGCCGGAGATCACACGGATCACGAACCACGCGACCGGATCAACGTAGACCGGGTGCAGCAGCACTGCGGCCGACATCAGCGACACCAGCGCCGCGAAGGCGCGCACGTGACCGGCTCGGCGGATAACGAACGGACCCGCCAGGCACCCCGCAACCATGCCAACGAAATAGGCCGAGGAGATCAGGCCGATTGCAAGATCCGAGAACGCTGCCTGTTGCGCCGCAAGCGGCAGCAAGGTGCCTTGCAGGCCGTGACCGACAAGCAGCAGGGCGACCGAGGCCAGAAGCGCCGAGATCGAAGCGAGAGCCTTGAACATGAGACCGGATTCCTGGTCGCCGACAGCAAGACGGCCATGCTGCCACTGCGCGCCGGCATGATAGCCGATTTGGGCTGGCTTGTTGCGATGGAGAACAGGGGCCTGACCGGCTGTTGCGGATCGTGTCCGCAACAGCCGGTCAGGTCTTATGCTGTCCGGACCGATCCGCTCATGTCACGGCCCAGAGCTTCGAACACGGTGACGAGAATGCCCTCTGACGTCAGCAGCGCATCCTTGTACATCTGCTCCGGCTTGTCCTGATCCTGATAGCGATCCGGCAGGCGCATGCACCGGACCTTGAGACCACGGTCAAGCGCGCCGATATCGGCGAGCGCGGTCAGGACATGGCTGCCAAAGCCTCCGACAGACCCTTCCTCGATCATTACCAGCACTTCGTGTTCGCGGGCGAGCCGTGCGATCAGGTCCATGTCCAGCGGCTTGGCAAAGCGGGCATCGGCAACGGTGGTCGAGAGCCCCGCAGCGTCCAGCTCGTCGGCGGCTTTCATGCATTCCGCCAGACGGGTTCCGAAGGACAGCAACGCAACCTTGGTGCCTTCCTTGCGGATCACGCCCTTGCCGATCTCAAGCACCTGGCCACGCTCGGGCAAATCAATGCCCACGCCTTCACCACGCGGATAGCGGAAGGAAATCGGCCCTTCGTCATAGGCCGCAGCCGTCGCCACCATATGCCGCAGCTCCGCCTCATCGGAGGCGGCCATCACGACAAAGCCGGGCAGGCAGGCGAGAAACGCCGTGTCGAAAGAGCCTGCATGGGTCGGTCCGTCCGCGCCGACAAGACCGGCGCGATCGATGGGGAACCGGACAGGAAGCCCCTGGATCGCGACGTCATGGACCAACTGGTCATAGCCGCGCTGCAGGAATGTGGAGTAGATGGCACAGAATGGCTTGTAGCCTTCGCTGGCAAGACCGGCGGCAAAGGTGACGGCATGCTGCTCGGCGATGCCCACGTCAAAGACGCGTGCCGGCATGACCTGCTGCATCAGGTCCAGACCTGTCCCATCCGGCATGGCGGCGGTGACGGCAACGATCTTGTCGTCGTGTTCGGCCTCCTGGATCAGGGACTGGGCGAAAACGGAGGTGTAGCTGGGGGCATTGGCCTTGGGCTTGGCCTGCTTGCCGGTGATGACATCGAACTTCGCGACGCCATGGTACTTGTCCTTGGCGCCTTCCGCCGGCGCGTAGCCCTTGCCCTTCTGGGTCACGACATGGATCAGCACCGGCCCTTGATGCGTGTCACGCACGTTCTTCAGAACCGGGAGAAGATGCTCCAGATTGTGACCATCCACCGGGCCGACATAATAGAAGCCCAGCTCCTCGAACATGGTCCCGCCGGTCCAGAAGCCCCGCGCGTATTCTTCCGCGCGCGCCGCCTTCTCCTGCAAGGGACGCGGCAAAGCCTTGGCAATGTGCTTGGCCGCATCGCGCAGAGATTTGTAGGTTGGCCCGGACACCAGCTTGGCCAGATAGGCCGACATCGCGCCCACCGGCGGGGCGATCGACATGTCATTGTCGTTCAGGATCACTATCAGGCGCGAGTTCATCGAGCCTGCGTTGTTCATGGCCTCATAGGCCATGCCTGCGGACATCGCGCCATCGCCGATGACAGCAATGACGTTGTTCTTGCGGCCGTCCAGATCCCGGGCCACTGCCATGCCGAGGCCTGCCGAGATCGACGTCGAGGAGTGCGCCGCGCCAAAGGGGTCGAATTCGCTCTCGCTACGCTTTGTAAACCCGGACAAACCGTTCGGCTGTCTCAGGGTGCGGATGCGGTCGCGGCGCCCGGTCAGGATCTTGTGCGGGTAGCACTGGTGGCCGACGTCCCAGATCAGCCGGTCGTCCGGCGTGTTGAAGACGTGATGGATCGCCACGGTCAATTCAACGACGCCAAGGCCGGCACCAAGGTGGCCGCCGGTCTGGGACACGGCATCAATGGTTTCTGCGCGCAGTTCCTGAGCCAGTTGGGGCAGGTCGGCTTCGGGAATCGACCGCAGCACCGAAATATCAGTCAGCAGATCGAGCAGGGGGGTATGCGGCTTGACGGACACGCTCTCAACCACTCCAAATGGGCGCAGACAAGCACCGACGCTTACACGAAGGGCGCAAGGGGCGCAAACCCTGCGACACGAAGGATATAGGGCGGTGCGGCTATACAGCTCGCGCTGTGATTGAACAAAAACGAAGTCAGTTTATTTTGTCACCCGCTTGGGTGATGCGGCTCGGTAAAAAATGTCATAATGGTTTTGCGTGGTCGATGGGGCCACGTGCACAGTGATAACTGGGGCCGTGCTATGCGCGGCCCCGTTTTTTTAAGTCTGCACATATTGATATGTAGTATTTCGTACGTAGAAACAATGAGGCCTTGCGGTCGGTTTTCTTGCCGTTTTCAATAAAGTGCCGAGATGCGGAACATCAGCTGATACAGCTCGGTCTGTGATCCTGCTCCGGTCTTTTCAAAAATGCGGCGCAGATGCGTCTTGCCGGTGTTTCGCGTAATACAGAGCGTTTCGAGGGTTTCGGTCAGGGAGCCGGTCATGGCGAGGTAATAGGCAAGCCGGGCCTCGCTTTTCGACAGGCCAAAGACGGACTGGAGTGCATCGCGGGCATCGCGCGAAATTGCCGGTGCTTCGCGAAGCGTGATGAGCACATGGCCGTCCGAAGGCTCGGCGTCGAGCCCAGGCACCGGCCACACCGTCCGCAGGACAAATCGGCAAAGGGCACCGTCAAACCGGCTGTGCAGGCTGTCGCGGATCTGGATTGCAGGTGGCGGCCCCGACCGATCATGTTGCCGGACCTCCTCGAGCAACTCGTCCAGGAGTTCGTCAACATCCTTGGGCACGATCTGCAGCCGGCCGCTGCGGGTATCAAACAGGTCGGCAGCAGCGAGTGCTTCGATGCCCCCTGGCGTTGTTGCGACCACGCGGCGCATTTCATCAATCAGAATCGCATTGCCGCCATCATGCCGCGTCAGCATCCGCTGGCGCTGCAGGTCGAGCATGTGGTTGCGGCGTTGCCCGGCCAGTTCCAGGCCCTGCCCAAGAGCCTGTAGAAGGCGGCGGGTGAACGGAAAATTCGCCGCTGAGAGACCGGGGCTGCCAGGCATTGACAGAAGCATGAAGATATCCCGCCCGCCGCCATTGGCCCGGACGGCGGCCAGAAGTCCATGCGTCTGTACCAGGTCACTGTGCGGGCCAGCCCAGAGCAGGTCGTCGATCTGTGAGGTGAGTGCCTGCTTGCAGTAGGGCGTTTGCAGTTCGGCCTCGTTGAGCATGAAGCCAAGCATCGAACGGCCGCTGGCTGTCTTGAGGGCGACCAGCAATTGCAGGGGCACAAGAGCCTGTTCCGGCGAACAATAGCGGCCTGTGTGCCGCCCGCCGGCAGAAAACTCGAACAGATAAGCTGTCCCGCCAAGTTCCGCCCCGATCCGGACAGCCGCATCCGGCCACATGGCAGGGGCATTCACCGCAGCGTAGAGGCTGTCGATCAGCGCATCACGGGGGTCATCGTCGGGTTGCGTCATGTCGGGACAGAACTCCCGGCCCTCACTGCCTCATGCGGGCCATGCAGCCCTTGTCGGCCAAAGTCTTGCCTGATCAGCTTTCCGGATCAAGGGGGGTGGTTCCTTGCGCCCGGCCATCGGCGCCGAGCTGAATTTTCTCGACCTTTTCCTCGGCCTGTTTCAGCAGCCGGTCGCAATGGGCACGCAACTGGGCCCCGCGCTCATACATCTCGATGCTCTTTTCCAGCGGCACGTTGCCCTGTTCCAGCGCCTGGACGATCTGCTCAAGCTGACGCAGAGCCTCCTCGAAGGAAAAAGCGGCGAGATCGGCGGGCATCTGGGTCATGGCGTGGCTCACAGAAACAACGATGGAACAGCCTCGGCTGGCGGGCCGCAACCCTCGCTGCAACCGCGCCAAAGGTCAAGAGCCGGTGCCGCATCGCAGATGTGGCTCACCGTTTATTCCGGCGCTGGCTGTTCGGCGCGCGCTAGCCTGTCATCAGGGTCATGACATGGGCCGCCGTCGAGCGGGCAAGTCCTTCAAGATCGTAGCCGCCCTCAAGAATGGATACGACATGCCCATTGCCGTGGCGATCGGCGACATCCATCAACTGTCGGGTGATCCAGCCGAAATCGGCCTCCAGCAGGGCAAGCCCGCCGAGCGGATCGCGGGCATGGGCGTCGAAGCCCGCCGAGATCAGGATCAGTTCCGGGGCAAAATGCTCCAGTCGCGGCAGCACGGCCGTTTCCACGGCTTCGCGAAATATGGCGCCGTCGTCGCCGGCGGCCAGCGGCACGTTGACAATCGTATCGGCGTCGCCCCGCTCGTCTGCCGCACCGCTGCCAGGATAAAGCGGCATCTGATGGGTGGAGACATACATCACCGAGGGATCGGCCCAGAAAATATCCTGGGTGCCATTGCCGTGATGCACGTCGAAATCAACGATGGCGACCCGGCCAAGGCCATAGCGTGCCTGTGCGTAGCGGGCGGCGATGGCAACATTGTTGAAAAGGCAGAACCCCATGGCGCGATCATGCTCGGCATGGTGGCCCGGGGGGCGCGAGGCGACGAAGGCGTTGCCAACCTTTCGGGTCAGGACTTCATCGACGGCCCGGCACGCACCGCCGACGCCGCGCAATGCGGCCTCCCAGCTTCCCGGCGACATGGTCGTGTCCGCGTCGATCCGCACCAGGCCTTCCTGCGGTGCCGCCTTGTAAAGCCGGTCGATATAGGCACCTGGATGCGCGCGGGCGATGTCCTCGATTGCGCCTATCGGCGCCGTGTCGCGCTCCAGCGACTGAAACCGCTCGTGTTCCAGAACCCGGTCAATCGCCCGCAACCGATCCGGCCGTTCTGGATGGCCAATCGGCGTCAGATGGTCAAGGAAGCAAGGATGGGAAATATACAGGGTGGACAAGGCGGCTCCGGGGCGGCGCGAGACTGAAAGTCGAGAGCCGTCAGTGAGCGTCATGATGCAAGGCCTGTCAATGCGTCAGGTCAAACACCGGCCGAATGGTGAGATAGGGCTTTTGCCAAGCATGCGCCTGGAAAAGGCACAGAAAAAAGGACCTGGCCGCAAGGCCAAGTCCTCTGGAAGGTGCGAGCATCGCTATGCTCGAGGGGAGGTCCGCTGCATCACCCGTCTAACTATTGAATACGTGATTCCGTCGCGGAACGTCGAGCGGATTACCGTAATATACGCCGGCAAAACTGTGAATAAGCGAGACCTGCAGATAATATCAATGGAGCAAATTCAGCTTGAGATTTTTAGAATTGCGTAAGGTTTTGAGGTGTTAACTCGCAAGTTACACAGAATTCTCGATACTGCCGGTTAAAAATTATGTGAATAGGCAAAATTTCGTGAAAATTTAACACGCATGTTGGTAATTTAACTTTAGGGAATGCTTCATTTTTTTCGAATATAGTCGATCTCAATGGTGCGGTTCCCCATTCCTGGAGCAAGAGTCTCGCCGCCATACAGGAGGTCCGACCCGGATCACTTGCAAAGTCTTTTACCGATCGTCAGACGCAGGAGCATACAATGCGGAATATGTTGCGGGTGAGTGTGAGCTTCTTTCTGGTGTCTGCCGCATGTTTGACGGCCAATGCAGCCGAGATCAAAATTCTCGCAGGCGACCTGCCGCCGATGATGAATGCGGACGGCACGGGCCGCGAAGCCGAAATCATCAAGACGACTTTGGAGCGCTGTGGCCATACAGTGAAATTCGAAGTTCAGCCCTTCACGCGCCACTGGGCCAGTTTCAAGGACGGTGCCGGCGATGCCGTAACAACCGTTCCTCCTGGCTTCCCGCTTCCCGGCACACCGACGTCCCAATACATTGCGTATCAGAACGGCGTCGCGTTCCTTGCCTCGCGTCCGCAACCGTTCGAAGCTCTCGGCGATCTCAAGGGCAACAGCGTTGTGGCCTTCAAGGGCGCCGCTGAAATCATTCCGGGCTTCGGTGATGCCAGCAAGGGCTTCTCCGAGTACCGCGAGATGGCGGATCAGATTACCCAGAACAAGCTCGTCTTTGGCGGGCGTGCGGCTGCTGCCGTTGGCGACGGCATGATCTTTGCCGAATACAGCCGGCAGCTGAAAGAAAGCAAGGAAGCGCTGCCGTTCGATCCGAACCAGCCGGTCCGCTTCAATGCGCTGTTCGAGCCGTCGCCCTATGTCATGCAGTTCCGGGACCCGGCCCATGCAGCCGACTTTGAACGCTGCTTCAAGGAAGCTGAAGCGGACGGCACGATTGCCAACATCAACAAGGCCTGGGTCGACAAGTACCGCGACACCCTTGGCTCGTCCTATCTGAACTACTGATATTGAAGACCTGCGCCGGGATCAGCTGCGTGGCGCAGCGGCCCGGCGCAGGCGGTCATTGATCGCCTCGCCGAGATCCCTTTCAGGAACTGGTTGCACCGCGATGGTTGCTGCGCCCGAGCGGTCGAGAATTCGCAATCCCTTGAACAGGTTGGCTGCGGCCTCCGCAAGGTCTCCTGCAACGGACAGGTTGAACACCTGAACTGCATGGCCGGCGTTCACCGGTGGCACCGACCCAAATGCGAGCAAGGCCTCGCCCGGCTGCACGTCCTTTGCATCAAGGCGCACATGCGCGCCGGGGGCATAATGCGATGTCATCATGCCAGGAGCCATCGGAGCGGCGTCATCCGTCTCCGCGACGACCAGCGGCTCACCAAGAACAGTTTCAATTGCAGACCGCGGCAGGCCGCCGGGCCGAAGCAGTGTCGGGCGCGGGCCTGCCAGGCTGACAATTGTGGACTCCAGCCCGATCGGGCAGGAGCCGGCATCGATCACATGGGCAAGCTTGCCTGCAAGGTCACCGATGACGTCATC
The DNA here is from genome assembly GCF_003012935.1 of Pannonibacter carbonis. Classification (GTDB taxonomy): domain Bacteria; phylum Pseudomonadota; class Alphaproteobacteria; order Rhizobiales; family Stappiaceae; genus Pannonibacter; species Pannonibacter carbonis. Next base: position 14,388 of record NZ_PUDR01000002.1, read on the forward strand.
TGCCGTGGTCGGACTGATCTTGCCAGACAGGTTGGCGCTCGGTGCCGCCAGCGGCCGTCCACTGGCCTCGGCCAGCCAGCGCATCACCGGAGCGTCTGGAACCCGCAGCGCCAGTGTCTCCAGTCCGGCTGTCACCAGATCCGCAATCGGCGAGCCTTCCCGGCGCGGCACCACGAGCGTCAGCGGGCCCGGCCAGAAAGCATTGGCCAATCTCAGGGCGCGCTCGTCGAAGATGCCATGGCACCGGGCGGCCTCAAGGCTTTCGACATGCGAAATCAACGGGTTGAAGCTCGGTCGCCCTTTCGCGGCATAAATGCCCGCGCAGGCAATGCCATTGGTTGCATCGGCCGCCAGACCATAGACGGTCTCGGTCGGCACCCCGACCAATGCCCCGGCCGCCAGCGCATCGGCAACCGGCTGCAGCAATTTCGAGGTCATCCATGCGGTGGACTTCAAATCCACGGACCAGCGTTGCATTGTGATGGTCATCCCGGCCTCATCGAAGGCAGGCTCTGCCCTGAGCAAAGGCTACCGACGGGTAATGGTATTGACGTTTACGTAAACGTCTATACGTTCGCCTGAAATCAAGAACGTTGCGCGGCGTTTTGGGGGCTAGGCCCGCTGCCGTCAAGCGGCAAGCGCTCGCGCAAGAGGGAGAAACCGATGTATCGCGCACCTCTGTCTGAAATTGCCTTCACCTTGAACCATGTCGCCGGGTTGCAGGAACTTCGCTCGCTGCCTGGAATGGATGAACTCTCCGACGATCTCGTGGAGGCAATCCTCACGGAGGCGGGGCGCTTTACAGCCGAAGAAATCGCGCCGCTCAACGCCGTCTCCGACAAGACCGGAACACCGTTTAAGGACGGCAAGGTCACGATCCCGCAGGCCTGGACTGATCTGTATCACAAGTGGATCGAGGGGGGCTGGAACGGGCTTGCTGCTGATCCGGCACATGGCGGACAGGGGCTGCCGCTGATGCTCTACATCGCCACACTGGAGATGTGGAACTCGGGTTCCATGGCCTTTGCCATTTGCCCGACTCTGACGGTCGGTGCAATCGAAGCGCTGGAAAAGCATGCCAGCGACGATCTCAAGGCGACGTATCTCGAGAAGCTCGTGTCCGGCGAATGGACCGGCACGATGAACCTGACCGAGCCGCAGGCTGGTTCCGACCTCAATGCCCTGAAGGCGCGTGCGGAGCGCAATCCTGACGGCACCTACCGCATCTTCGGCCAGAAGATCTTCATCACCTATGGCGAGCACGAGATGACGGACAACATCGTCCATCTCGTCCTGGCCCGCCTGCCGGATGCACCGGCGGGAACGCGCGGCATCTCGTTGTTCCTGGTGCCGAAGTTCCTGGTCAATCCGGACGGTAGCCTTGGCGCGCGCAACGACGTGCGCTGCGCAGGCGTTGAACACAAGATGGGCATCCACGGCTCGCCGACCTGCACCATGATCTATGGTGATGAGGGCGGGGCAACTGGCTGGCTGATCGGCGAGGAGAACCGTGGCCTTGCCTGCATGTTCACGATGATGAACAACGCCCGGCTTGCCGTTGGCGTGCAGGGACTGGGTGTATCCGAACGCGCCTATCAGAAGGCCCTGTCCTATGCGCTGGATCGCCGCCAGGGCAAGGCACCGGGCGACACTGGCGAAGGCATGAGCGCCATTGCCCTGCATCCGGACGTCAAGCGGATGCTCCTTGGCATGCAGGCCCGCACGCAGGTTGCCCGTGCGATCTGTTACGCCTGCGCCCACGCCATCGACCGCGCGCGCCTTGCCACGACCGCCGAGGACAAGACCTACTGGAGCGACCGCGCCGGTCTGCTGACCCCGATCGCCAAAGCCCTGTCGACCGACTTCGGCGTTGAAACCGCGTCGCTCGGCGTGCAGATCCACGGTGGCATGGGCTTCATCGAGGAAACTGGCGCGGCACAGCACCTGCGCGATGCCCGCATTGCCCCGATCTACGAAGGCACCAACGGCATTCAGGCCATTGATCTGGTGCAGCGCAAGCTTCCGCTGTCCGGCGGCGCGCATGTGAAGCGCTTCATCGAGGAGCTGTCGGCCATCGCGTCCGAAGCGAAGGCGCACGGGGACGCAGGCGTCGCAGGCCTGGCCAAGCCGCTGGAGGCCGCAATTGCGGACCTCACCGGGGCAACTGGCTGGATGCAGCAGGCACTGGCTGACGGTCGCATTGCCGAGGCGCAGGCCGGCGCAACGCCTTACTTGCGCCTGGCCGGACTGACGCTTGGAGCCGCGCTGCTTGCCAAAGGCGCGCTGCATCAGGACGTTGATGCAAAGGCAACCGCGCATCGCCGTCTGCTGGCCCGGTTCTTCGCCGATACGATGCTGACCGAGGTCGCCGGGCTTGCCCGTGACGTGACCGGTTCGTCCGCCAGCATCCTTGCCTATGACCCGCTGGCCCAGGCGTCCTGAGCGCACAAGGAGTACCCGAGATGATCCGCATCCACCGCGACGGCGGCGTTAATGTCCTGCGCTTTGACCGCCCTGAAAAGAAAAATGCCATCACCGGCGACATGTACACCGCCCTGGCCGAGGGACTGAAAGCGGGCGACAGCGATGGCGACGTGCGCTGCCACATGATCTGCGGCAGTCCCGGGGCCTTCACGGCGGGCAATGACATCGCCGATTTCCTGCAACATGCGGGCAAGAGTGACTTCGCCAAGATGCCGGTGCTGCAGTTTCTCGATGCGCTGGCGCGTGCGCAGAAGCCGCTGGTGGCTGCGGTTGATGGCCTCGCGATTGGCGTTGGCACGACGTTGCTGTTCCATTGCGACATGGTGTTCGCCAGCCCGCGCACGCTGATCAAGTCCCCGTTTGTGGACCTGGGGCTGGTGCCGGAGGCCGGTTCGAGCCTGCTCGCACCGCGCCTGATGGGCCACCAGCGAGCCTTTGAGCTGCTTTGCCTTGGCGAAGGCTTCAGCGCAGAGGCGGCGCAGGCGGCAGGTCTCGTCAATCACGTGGTGCCGGAGGAGCAACTGGAAGCACGCGCGCTTGCAACGGCGCATGCCATCGCATCCAAGCCGGTCGAGGCCATGCGGCTGTCGCGGGATCTGCTGCGCGGCGATCGCACTGACCTGCTGCAGCGCATGGACGAGGAGGCGAAGCTTTTCGCTTCCCGGCTGTCCTCTGCCGAGGCAATCACCGCCTTTACTGCGTTCATGTCCAAGGGCCGCGGCTGACCCGTTTCGGACTGACCTTGTGCGCCCGCGTTCTTTCGGCTTGGGGAGGCCGATCAACGCGGGCAGGCAATTTTGATTTCTCAGTCGAACTCGGGCCCGCGCGCTGGATAGGGCGTGATTTCCTTCCAGGCTTTCATCAAGGTGGCCAGTTCCTCATCGCCGTGTGGCGGGAGAACGATCTCGAGCCGGACCAACAAGTCACCGTGGCCGCCAGTCTTGGTCGGTAGCCCTTTGCCCTTCAGTCGCATGACCTTGCCACTGCTGGAGCCAGCCGGGATGGTGAGGTTGACGGCGCCATCGAGCGTCGGCGTGCGGATCTTCGCGCCCAGCACGGCCTCATAAAGGGTCAGCGGCAGATCGAGGTGCAGGTCCGACGCCTTGACCTCGAACAGCTTGTGCGGGCGCAGGCGAATTTCCACCACGATGTCGCCTGCCGGGCCACCATTGAGGCCGGGGTGGCCCTGGCCGCGCAGGCGGATCTTGTCGCCTTCCTCGGTGCCGGCCGGGATCCTCATGTCAACGCTCTTGCCCGACGGCAATGTTACGCGGGCCTTGCCGTCGCGGGCCAGTTCCTCAAGCGTGACAGCAAGCGTGATCTCGGCAGTCTTGCCAGGCTGCGGCATGGACGAGCGTCCCGCGCCCGTTCCAGCGTTGCCCGAAGCACCGCCACCGCGACGCGCGCCGAACCCGCCGAGTATGTCGTTCAGAATGTCGTCGAAGCCGCCACCGCCGCCGCTTGCGCCGCCTGTCGGTCCACCCGAGGCGCGGAAGCCGCGTGTGGCACCGGCGTCGCGGAACGGATCGAAGTCGGAAAAGCCTTCGAAGCCATGCGTCTGGAACTTCGGCTTGCCATCGGCATCGATTTCGCCGCGGTCGAATTTGGGCCGCTTCTCCTTGTCGCCAAGGATCTCATAAGCCTGATTGATCTCGGAAAACCGGGACTGCGCCTCCGGATTGTTGGCGTTCTGATCCGGATGGTACTGTTTGGCGAGCTTGCGGAAGGCTCGCTTGATGTCCTGTTCGGTCGCCGACTTGGGTACGCCAAGCACGGAGTAGGGATCGCGCATGTGTGGTCCGCTGTTGGGGCAGGTGCACCGGGGTCGGCGCAGCCGTCTGCCGATTTAACTATCGTGACTGGAATATATGATGCGAGGGGCAGTTGTACCAGATCAGCCTTGTCCCGGACTGGCGCAAATCCCGCAGCGTCAGATCTTGGCTTCCGCCAGATTGATCACCGCCATTTGCTGGCGCGCATCGCGGCAGGCATTGCCGTCATAGGCCCGGACACCCTGGATGGTGTTGGCGGTGGTGCGAAAGGCGACACAGCCAAGCAGGTCCCGTCCTTCCGGGGTGAGTGCGATGATCGTACCCGAATTGCCGCTTGCCGGATTGAGCCAGGGGATACTGATCGCGTTGCCTGGCGCTGGCGCGGTTGCAATGGCCAGGGCTATCAGTTTCCGGTCCGTCGCATCGATGTCGGATGAACGTGCCTGAGAACTCGCGCCTGCCACCTCCGTGACTGGCCCGTTGCCCGCACTGGCCCCCGCACTGTCTATGGAGCCTGTGACATCGCTCATATCGACCACGTCGCTGGTGGCAAGTGGCCCGCTTATCTGGGCGCAGGCACCAAGACCAATGTTGACCGACAAAAATGTCGCAAGCAGCCCGAGACGCTTGGAAAGCGATCCCGGATATGGAAGGTTACGCATCACCAAGGGCCCTTCTCACCCGGATCATGCCGCCCCGACGGCCACCGGATACCCCACCCAGACCAGCCGACAGAGCCAATGACCCAGAGTGATGACACTTCCTCAAAAGACTTAACAAACGGTGATTTCACGGAAGTCGCGGAGCCATTTGACCTTTTTGCAAAATGGCTTGCTGATGCCGAGCCCAAGGAGCTCAACGATCCCAACGCTGTTGCCCTGGCGACGGTGGACCCGGATGGCCTGCCGAATGTGCGGATGGTGCTTTTGAAGGGCTTCGATGAGCGCGGCTTCGTCTTCTACACCAACCTGGAGAGCGCCAAGGGACGCGAGCTGATGTCCGCCCGCAAGGCTGCCCTGTGCTTCCATTGGAAGTCGCTGCGCCGTCAGGTCCGCGTGCGCGGGCTGGTGGATGTGGTCAGCGACCAGGAGGCGGACGAGTATTACCAGTCGCGCGCCCGGGGCAGCCGGATCGGAGCCTGGGCGTCAAAGCAGTCACGGCCGCTCGAAAGCCGGTTTGCGCTTGAAAAGGAAGTGGCGCGCTACACGGCCAGGTTCGGCATTGGCGAGATTCCTCGCCCCGACCACTGGACCGGCCTCAGGATCACGCCGCTGGAGATCGAGTTCTGGCACGACCGCCCGTTCCGGCTGCATGACCGGGTCCGCTTCACACGCCCGAGCGGGGATGCGGCTTGGGACAAGGCGCGGCTCTATCCCTGACGCTGTAAATGAAGCTGCTCGGAAGCGAAGGCTTCAGAGCAGCTTCTTCATGCGGAAATAGAGGAAGGTGAGGCCGACCGAGACCACCATCAGGCCGAGCGAATAGGGATAGCCATACTCCCACTTCAGTTCCGGCATGTTCTCGAAGTTCATGCCGTAGATGGACGCGATCAGCGTCGGCGGCATGAAGATGACCGCAAGAACCGAGAAGATCTTGATGATCTGGTTCTGCTCCAGATTGACGAGGCCGACGGTGGCGTCCAGCAGGAAGCTCAGCTTGGTGTCGAGTGCGTCGGCATGTTCCTTGATCGACTGGATGTCACGGCCATAGGTCTTGCAGGCCGCTGTCTGCTCATCGGTCAGGCCGACACGTTGTGCCCTGCTGGCAAGAAACAGGAACAGGCGCAGCAGGCTGGCGCAAACGTCATGCATGCGGGCGACCTGCAGGCCAATGCGGCCCTGCATGCGGATGGCGGCGCGATAGGTGTCAGCCTTGCGGGAACTCAGCCCCTCCTCGAACACCTTGACCGACATCTTGTCGAAGGAATCCGACGCTTCCTCCAGCACATCGGCGCAGCGATCGATGATGATGTCGAGCATCACGAAAAGAACCCCCGGTCCATTGCGAGGAATGGTCGGATCGCTTTGCACCTTGCGGGAACAATTGACGATGGATTGCGGCTCGCCATAGCGCACGGTGACCAGACGCTTGGCGCTGAGGACGAACGTCACCGAGGAGAGTTTGGGGTCGGGCGTGCGTGCGGCCATAGGCAGCAAGCCTGTCATGACGATGGCACCCGGCTCATCATAAAGCCGTTCGGACGTCTCGATGGATGCGATTTCCTCGCGGGTCGGGATCTCGGCGCCCATCATATGTTCGGCGGCGAGTTGTTCCTCGTGGGTCGGGTTGAACAAGTCAATCCAGACCGCGGTCATTGGAATGTTGCCGCCGGATGGAACCTCTGATCGGGCGAAACCGTTCGTGGTCGGCGTATAGACGATGATCATGTCCCAGGCTCCGCCGGCAATGTCAACTTGCCGGACCATGCCATGGGAACACACTTCCGCCAAGCCGAAGTTATTGATTTGTCAGCGAAGTAATGAAGGGCATTCTGGTGCGCAGCCCTCCGGCGCAGGCAGCGGGACTGCCTGGCGCCGGGGCAGTTACGATGCCGGTTACCGCTTTGCGGTCCCGGCAGCCTTCACGCACATGGCAGCTGATATGGCCTGGATGGCGACAGGCTTGTATTGCTGCACGAGGTTCGGGGCAGTCTCTGGTTTCTTCTCGGTTGCGCTCGTCATGAACGAATATCCGGTTTTGGGGGCGTTGACAGGAGAACTGCTGCGCCTCGATTGCGGCGGCCTTGTGGCCAACGCCTCGGGCGCGTGTCTCTTTTGCAGTGCAAACTACTGAAAATTAACACGGATCCCAAGCCTCACCGGGTAGAGGTGACGCTTGGTTAACTCATACTCTCAAGCAAAGCCGGCGAAAAGAGTGAAATAGCGATATCGGCTTGAACTTTCGTGACAGAACGTCTCCGGCACGTGACCTGCGACAGGCCATCTGAAACCCGGCCGACCATCTGCCCATCCGTTTTCAAGTCAGGCAGGCGAACCGCCGCTGGGCCATTGCAATGGACGTCGCCATGATGACCGGGAAGCATATTGGCCGCGCAAGAGCCAGTATCCACGAGCTTGTGTGGCTTTGACCGGTGTTGACGCGCCGAATCGTCCGCATGGGCTTGCGCATTTGCAAAGAGCGTGGCTGTTTCCCTTACCCGGCGGATGAATCGCAGGGGCCTGATGCCCGCGGAGCCATCACTGCAGTCAAGTGGATGAGGCCTGTTCGTCGCGGCAGGGAACATGAAGACGATGCGGCAGCCGGTCACAATACCCGCCGCCCCGGAGACGGTTCATGAGTGCACGCCCGCAGACGGCGATCAAAGCGATCCTCTTTGACAAGGATGGCACCCTCATCGATTTCCAGCAAACCTGGTCACCAGCATTCGGTCGCCTGCTCGAGACAATGGCCGCGGGTGATGTCGCCCTGAAAGGGGAACTTGCCCGTATCAGCGGTTTCGACCTTGGAGAGGGACTGTTCGACCCGAACTCGCCTTTTGTAGCAGGTGCAAATGATACGGTGCTGGATGACTGGGCCCGCGTGCTCGGCGTAACTGATTCACGGGCGTTGCTGCTGGAGATGGAGGCGCATCTCTTCCGCTTCGGCCTTGAAAGCCTCGCACCGTTTGCAACGCTCGAACCAACGATCCGCACGTTGCACGCTGCCGGCTATGTCCTCGGGATCGCCACCAATGATACGGAAGCCGCTGCTCGTGCGCAGATGGAAGCGCTCGGCCTCAGCGACTGTTTTGCCCATGTTTTCGGATATGACAGTGGCCATGGTCCGAAGCCTGAGCCGGGCATGATCCTGGCCTTCAGCCGGGAAACCGGTCTGGCGCCGCATGAGATCGCCCTGGTCGGCGACAGCCTCCACGATATGCACGCTGGCCGAAATGCCGGGGTACGGCGGGTGGCTGTCACAACCGGCACTGTGGGCGCGTCAGTCCTGGCGCCGCATGCCGATCATGTTTTCGATGGTCTTGATGACCTTCTCGACTGGCTGGATCGCATGGAAGGCTGATCCGCTCCCATCTGTCTGGTATTTGTCCGATGTTCGGCTAGGATGCTTCCTCGCAGGCTCAAGAAGCCGGAGGGGCCGATTGCGCAAGAGATATCCAGTCCGCCGATCCGAACTGGCACGTGCCGCCCGGTTCATCGCAGCGCTCGGCTTGCCGACTTTGCTTGCAGGCATTCTGGCCCACCGGTCCGGAGTGATTGGCGCCCAGGATCTGGCCAACACGCTTCTGGCCGCCGTCGTCCTCGGTCTCACCGGTGTAGCGATGAGTTGCATCGCGATTGCAAACTGGTGGAACAAGGGAGGTATTGGAGTTGCCGATGCCGCCCGCGGCCTGTTCTACGGGCTGATCATGCTTGCTCCTGCGGCCGCTGTGCTGGCCGCGACCGCAGCATTTCCGCCCCTGACAGATGTCAGCACCGACCTGAATGATCCGCCTTCCTTCGCTGGCGAGCCTCTGGCCCTCGTCTCAGCGAGCGCTGCTGCCGCTAGCGGGGAAATCCAGCGGGGAGCTTATCCGGACATCGTCTCCCGCCGCTTCCGCATCAGTCCGTCCGATCTGCATGCGGCGGTCCTCAAGGTTGTCGAAAAGGAACGATGGACGGTACTTGCTGAACTGCCACCAGATATGCGCGATGCGCCAACCCTGATTGAGGTCAAGACACAGGTGCCTGTAGTGGCAATCGCCAATGATCTGACCATCCGGGTCCGTCCGGACCGCACAGGCGCATTGATTGATGTCAGGGCACGCAGCGCACTGCCGACGCATGACCTCGGGCTCAATGCCTGGCGCATTCGCGGGTTTTACCGGGCGCTCGACGAGACCTTGACGGAAGCCTATGGCGACATCGCAAAACTCACTGTGACGGCGGAGGAGGCGGCTGCCACCGTGGTGGAAGAGTTGCCGTTGCTCACCGAGCAGCCGCAATCCGCCGGAGCGGGAGCCGTGCCTCTGCCGTCGATGAAGCCGCTGGCAGTGCCGTCTGGTCCGGGGAGCCTTCCGGGCGAGCTTGACGAAATTTATGAGGAAGACCTGCCTCAGGGATGAAGATGTTTCATCCGGCCCGGGTGTAGTGGTCGGACAGACCTCCGTCGTGGCCGGGGCTCACAAGCCCCAGTGCGATCAGGCGCTCCAGTTGGGCAAGCACTGACAGGGCTGCTGCTCCCTTCAAGGATGGCTCAAGGCCGACATAGACCGCGTCCACGATCTGCGGAACGGACAGGGGAGCGCCGCCAAGTACGGCAAGGACTGCAGCCTCCCGCCGAAGTCTGTGGTCTTTCAAGGCCGCCACATAGTCATGCGCCGAATGAAGCACAGCGCCGTGTCCGGGCAGATAGGTTTCTTCGCTGCGCTGCAGCAGGACATCCAGCGAGTCCAGATAGTCCTGCATTGACCCGTCCGGTGGTGCGACGATGGATGTCGACCAGGCCATGACGTGATCGGCGGAGAACAGGACATTCTCATCTGGGAGTGCGAAGGCCAGATGATTTGCCGTGTGTCCCGGGGTAGCAACGGCGACGAACCGTCCGGCCGAAACATCCAGTTCCGCCCCGTCGGCAAGTTCCTCGTCTGCCCGGAATTCCCGGTCCGAACTGGCATCAAGCGGATTGATTTCGCCAAGTGTCAGATCGCGGGCGCTGTGATGCGGCCTGCAGCCGATGATCTTTGCTCCGGTGCGGTGCGCCAGGGGCCGGGCGGCCGGCGAGTGATCCTTGTGCGTGTGGCTGACGAGAATCGTGCTGATTCGCGCACCGCCTGCAGCCCGGAGAATGGCTGCGATGTGGCCCTCATCGTCGGGGCCCGGATCGATGACGGCAAGATCCTGTGTTCCCACGAGGTAGGTGTTGGTGCCGTGAAAGGTGAAAGGGCCCGGATTGGCTGCGGTCAACCGCCGGATGCCAGGCAGAACCTCAACAGCCATGCCATAGGCGGGGTCGAAATGAAGGTCGTGGACGAGCCTGGACATTGGGTCACTCCGGGGCGAAACAGTGCTGCCGAGACCCGGAAAATCCGGTCGCCGGGCCGCGCCATTGCCGAACTGCCGTGAATCGGTAATGTGCCTTGGTTAGGTTCGGGACCTTGAAGACGCGCCCGTCTGTCGGGCCCATGAACACGAAACCGGCGGCAATAGACCATGTCCAATCCCGAGCAGTCCATATCTCTTGAAGTCGTGTTGCCGCTTGCCCGGCCACAAGCCTTCGAACTGGTGGTCGAGCGGTTCGCGGCCTGGTGGCCGCGCGAGTACACGTTTCTGGGCGATAACCTCGATGATATCGGCATCGATCCTCACCTTGGCGGACAATGCTACGAGCAGGACCGGGGCGGAACGCGCATCGTCTGGGGCACCGTGCTGTCAATCGAGCGACCTTTGTATCTGCGCATCGCCTGGCAGATCGCCCCGGACCGCCAGACCATAGCCGATCCCGCGGCGGCCAGCCGCGTGATGATGTCTTTCCGCGAGGCGGGCGAGGCGACCCGGCTGGAACTGGTTCATACGGACTTTATCCGTCACGGTGAAAGTGCGGACGCATACCGGGCGCAGATGGCCTCGCCGGCCGGCTGGCCGCTTTGCCTTGCACGGTTGGCGGCGATGGCCGGGCGGCGCTGAGCCCATCCACCGGATTTGGTGAGCCGACTTATTGCGCGCGTGTGGATTGACGACCGGATTGTCGCGCAACTGACATCTGCCCTGTGTTATTTGGCCGGTTCAGTTTTGCACCAGTCTCAAGAGCCGGGAGGAGGCGCCGGGGAGTGCCATGGCCGACAATACCGAAGTGACCGAACCTGCGCCGCGTAGTGGTCCGGTGACGTCTCCCTTGCGCAGAATTCTCGACGTGAAGTGGCTGCTGTTCGCCGCCTTGCTGTTGATGGGGCTTGCCGCCGCGGTTTATGGAGTGCCGGTTCCAGCTGTGCTTGCCGCCGCGGGATTGCTTCTGGCCATAGTCCTTGTCACGCCGCGCCCCGGCCTGCTGCCACCCGCTGTCTTGCTGGACGATCGCCGCGACCAGAGACGTCTGTGGCCAGGCACCGGGATGAAGGTGACGGTGGATGCGTTGTCGATGCCCTGTTTCCTGGTCGATGGGCGCGGGATCACCCGCTATGTCAATACAGTGGCCCGTGCCCGCTACAGCGGCGTCCGACCCGGGGATCCTGTGTCCTTCGGCCTGCGTGCGCCGTCGCTGCTGGAGGCCTTTGACCGGGCCCGCACCAACGGCACGGTGGAACGCATCGAGTGGGCTGAAAAGGTGCCGACGGAATCCTGGTTCGAGGCCAGTATTGCACCGATCCACATGCCTGCCGCAAACGGCACGGCCGCAACCGGCGGCAACCCGGATTTCCTGCTGGTTGCGATCAGGGACCTGACCGAACAGCGCCGGCTTGAGCGGATGCGCACGGATTTTGTCGCCAATGCCAGCCATGAACTGCGCACGCCGCTGGCCTCCCTGACCGGCTTCATCGAAACGCTGCAGGGGCCGGCCAGGGAAGATGCAGTGGCGCGGGAGCGGTTTCTCGCCATCATGCTCGATCAGGCCAACCGCATGCGCCGGCTGATCGACGATATCCTTTCCCTGTCGCGGATCGAGCTCAAGGCCCATGTTCGCCCGGAAACGCAGGTCGACCTCGCCGAGATCGTCCGGCACACGATGGATGCCCTCTCGCCGCTGGCACGGGAACTCGATCTCGAGATTGGCCTGACAGCGCCTCCCGGTGAAGTTCTCGTGCGCGGGGATCGCGACGAACTCATCCAGGTCGCCGAGAACCTGATCGAAAACGGACTGAAATACGGAAGCATCGGCAAGCGGATCGACATCACAATCGAAGCGGGCAAGCCGAGCGGCTGGTGTCTGGCGGTCAGGGATTACGGCGAGGGCATTGCGCCTGAACACCTGCCCCGTCTGACGGAGCGGTTCTACCGGGTCGATGTCGCCTCGAGCCGGGCAATGAAGGGCACCGGTCTGGGTCTTGCCATCGTCAAGCATATCCTGACCCGGCACAGGGCCCGGCTGGATATCGACAGCCGTCCGGGTGAAGGGGCCCGGTTTGCTGTTACCTTTCCGGAACCCGTGCCGCCGGCAGACAGACTGTCGGGTCGCATTGCCGGCTAAGAGAAACGCGCCGCATTGTCACATTAGGCTCAACGAGTTCCGATAACTGTCTGTGCAGGGCAATGGCAGACAGGAGTGTAGGGTGTACGCTGCTGGTATAAAACTCGGACTTGCAGGGGTTCTGGGGCTTTGCGTGATCGCGCCGGCAGGTGCCTTCGAGCGCGAGCAACTCCAGATCGTCGGGTCCTCGACAGTGTTTCCGTTTTCAAAGACGGTAGCAGAGCGCATCGGCATGTCGGGCAAGATCATGATGCCGATTGTGGAATCGACCGGAACTGGCGGCGGGATGGAATTCTTCTGCGCCGGGACCGGCCCGCAGACGCCGGACATCACCAACGCGTCGCGGGCGATGAAAGCGGCCGAAGCGAAGGTCTGCGCGGCCAACGGCGTCACCGCGACCGAGTTGAAGATCGGCTTTGACGGCATCGTTGTCGCGAATTTCAAGGATGCGCCCGATTTTAACCTGACGCTTCAGCAGATCTTCCTGGCGCTGGGGGCCAAGGTGCCGGTTGATGGCAAGCTGGTGGACAATCCCTACCGAACCTGGTCGCAGATTGATCCATCTCTTCCCGATAGCCCGATCGAGGTCCTTGGCCCACCGCCGACATCCGGCACCCGCGACGCCTTCGTGGAAATGGCCATGGAAGGTGGATGCGCGCTGATTGAAGATGCCGTTAAACTCGGCCTCAAGGGCAAGACCTGCCACGCGATCCGGGAAGATGGGGCATTTCTCGACACCGGCGAGAACGACGACCTGATCGTGCAGTTCCTCGACGCCAATCCAAAGGCGCTCGGCATCTTCGGGTTCTCGTTCCTGAACAAGAACACGAGCCACCTCAAGGGGGCCATGATTCAGGGCATCGAGCCGGATTTCTCTAATATTGCCAATGGCAGTTATCCCCTTGCCCGCCCGCTGTTCACCTATGTCAAGCTGGAGCATGTCGGCAAAGTTCCTGGCATTGCGGACTATGTGTCCGAACTGACGCGGGAAGAGGCCTGGGGTCCGTCCGGTTACCTGAAGGAGAAAGGCCTCATACCGCTTCCCGATACGGAGCGGGACGAGCAGCGCCTCCGCATTGCCCCTGTCCTTGCGGGAAATTGATACAGGGCATCGGGTGTTTCAGCTTTCGGCATACGCAATCCGGACAGGGGCCGGATGGTTTCCGCTTCGGCACAAAAGCGTCACACTGACGATTGCCCTGATGGAGCTGACGAAGAAAAAGCAAATAATTGCAAAGATTTGCAATGTCATGAAACTGATACGCAAGTGTCATACGAGTCACATCACGCCGACCTATGGTCCGCCCATCGCCTAGGTCTCGAAAGGGATCTGGTGGTGATCTAGAAACCTTGACATTCGAAGGGAGTGGTCAAGTGAAGTTTAAGTCTCTCGTTAGCGTGGCGGCCATCGCGGTTGCTGCTACTGCCGTTTCTGGTGTTGCCCAGGCCCGCAACCAGGTCCAGATCGCTGGTTCCTCCACCGTCCTCCCCTACGCCTCGATCGTTGCTGAAGCGTTCGGCGAAAACACTGACTTCCCGACCCCGGTCGTGGAATCCGGCGGTTCGGGTGCTGGCCGCAAGAAGCTGTGCGAAGGCGTTGGTGTGAACACCATCGACATCGCCAACTCGTCCAGCCGCATCAGCAAGTCGGACATCGAGCTGTGCGCCAAGAACGGCGTGACGGACATCATGGAAGTCCGCATCGGCTATGACGGCATCGTCTTCGCTTCGGACATCAAGGGCAACTCCTTTGCCTTTACCCCGGCTGACTGGCATTCCGCTCTGGCTGCCCAGGTCCTGGTGGATGGCAAGCTCGTAGCTAACCCGAACAAGAAGTGGAGCGACGTCCGCGCTGATCTGCCGGCTCAGGACATCCTCGCTTTCATCCCGGGCACCAAGCACGGCACCCGCGAAGTGTTTGACGAGAAGGTTCTGCACGCTGGTTGCAAGGCCAATGGCGTTGAAGAAGCTCTGATTGCTGCCGCCAACGGCGACAAGGCCGCTGCCAAGGGCTGCATGGCGCTGCGTACCGATGGCGTGTCCATCGACATCGACGGTGACTACACCGAGACCCTGGCTCGCGTTGCTGCCAACCCGCAGGGGATTGGCGTGTTCGGTCTGTCGTTCTACCAGAACAACACCGACAAGCTCCAGGTTGCCACCATGGGCGGCGTTGTTCCGAGCGTCGAGAGCATTGCCAAGGGTGAGTATCCGGTTTCGCGTCCGCTGTACTTCTACGTCAAGAAGGCGCACATCGGCGTCATTCCGGGCCTGAAGGAATACGTCGAGTTCTTCATGTCTGACGACATCGCTGGCCCGGATGGCCCGCTCGCTCAGTATGGCCTCGTTTCCGACCCGGAACTGGCTGCGACCCAGAAGGCAGTTGCCGACGAAGTCGTGATGGGCCCGCTCAACTAAGCGGACCTGGCGTACCGAAAGTCCAGGGTGGCGCTGAAGCGCCACCCATTTTCTCATGGATTGGATAGCCAATGAGCCTCGGCGCCCTTCTTCTCATCGTTATCGTGCTGGCCATTCTCGGGGCTGTTGCTGGTCGCAGACGCGCTCTCGGGCTCGTCGGCGGTGACAAGCGGGCATTGCACTCGCTGCCCGGGCACTATGGCCAGGTCGTTTTCCTGTTTACCGCTGTGCCGGCCCTCGTGTTGACCGGCCTGTGGCTGTTCCTTGCCCCTCTGCTGATCGACCGAATGTCCTCCGAAAGCCTTGTTGGTTCGTCGCTCACGGATGATACGGCGATGACGCTGGTGATGACGGATGTTCGCCGTATCGCGAGGGGACTTGAAGTTCTTTCGGCAAACGGCTCACTGTCTGAGTCAGATATCAGTCAGATGCGAGCCGACTTCAGCAATGTTCGTGTGCGCATGGCAGAAGCGGGGGTCGCTCTCGGCGCAGATGTCGGGCCGCAGGTGTTCGAAGCGGCCAAAGTCTATCGGGACTATTCCAACACGTCCCGGGTTCTTATGAACATCGCTGTTATTGCCGTTGCAATTGCTGGCTTGTTCTGGTCACTGACCCGGATCAGCAAAGATTACCGCGCCCGCAACGCATCCGAGAAATTTACCGTCGTCATGTTGATCGCTGCCTCACTTGTTGCGGTGTTGACGACGTTCGGTATCGTTTTCTCACTGGTTTTCGAGACCTACAATTTCTTCCGGATGCACTCGGCCGCTGACTTCTTCTTTGGTCTTGTCTGGAACCCGCAGTTCCGTGGTGGATCCGAGCTCGGTATCCTGCCGCTGCTTTGGGGTACGTTCTACGTGTCCTTCGTGGCACTGCTCTTCGCCGTGCCGATCGGGCTTCTTGCAGCGATCTACATGGCTGAGTATGCGTCCAAACCGATGCGGTCGGTCGCCAAACCGCTTCTGGAACTGCTCGCAGGCATTCCGACCATCGTCTATGGCCTTTTCGCCTTGATTACGGTCGGACCTTTCCTTCGCGACTATTTCGCCCAGCCGCTTGGGCTCGGGAACAGCTCTTCATCTGTTCTCACCGCGGGGATCGTGATGGGGATCATGTTGATCCCGTTCGTATCGTCCTTGTCAGACGATATCATCAACGCTGTTCCGCAGTCCCTGCGTGATGGGGCCTATGGTCTCGGTTCAACACGATCCGAAACGATACGCCAGGTTGTCATGCCGGCTGCGCTGCCTGGAATTGTTGGCGCGGTCCTGCTGGCTGCAAGCCGTGCGATTGGCGAAACCATGATCGTCGTCATGGGAGCCGGTGCCGCAGCAAAACTGGGCCTCAATCCGCTTGAAGCCATGACCACCGTCACGGTGAAGATTGTCAGTCAGCTAACGGGCGACACAGAATTTGCCTCACCTGAAACGCTTGTGGCATTTGCGCTTGGATTGACACTCTTCGTCTTCACCTTGGGCCTCAATATTGTGGCGCTTTACATCGTCCGCAAGTATCGGGAGCAATACGAATGACCGATGTCGCCATTTCTCCGACGAAGTCGATCTACAATCCCGACGCACGTACGCGCCGTCGCAACGCAGCTGAGATGCGCTTCCGCCTCTACGGTCTGTCAGCAGTCGTCGTCGGTCTCGTCGCACTCGTCATTCTGCTTTGGTCCATTCTGGCAAGTGGTCTCGGTTCGTTCAGCCAGGCCTTCATCACGATTGATGTGCCCTTGACCGCTAGCGTGCTCGACAAGTCTGGCACACGGGATGTCGAGGAACTGAAGAAGGTCAGCACCGTCGGGTACGGTAATGTGTTGCGGGTTGCCTTGATGGAGCAGCTTGCACGGGACAAGGTCGACACCGCTGACGTCAGTGAAAAGGAGATCTTTGATCTTCTGTCAAAAGAAGCGCCTGCGACCTTGCGCAATATGGTCCTGGCTGATCCGTCACTCGTCGGTCAGACGATCAAGTTCAAGACCTATGCGAACGGTCGCGTCGACGGCTATTTCAAGGGGCGCGTAACCCTGGAGAGTGCGAAACTCGACAGCAACATCACGCCTGGTCAGTTGTTGCTCGCCGAGCGGATGCAGGATGCAGGCATTCTGACCAGCGGCTTCAACTGGGACTTCTTCTTCGGACCGGATGCTTCTGATCTTCGCCCTGAAGCTGCGGGTCTCGGGATCGCCTTTATCGGCTCGGCCTACATGATGCTGATTGTTCTCGTCCTGGCCGTTCCGATCGGCGTGGCTGCCTCGATCTACCTCGAGGAATTCGCACCGAAGAACAAGTTCACTGACCTGATCGAGGTGAACATCTCGAACCTCGCGGCTGTCCCGTCGATCGTGTTCGGTATTCTCGGCCTTGCAGTGTTCATCAATTTCATGGGTATGCCGCAATCGGCCTCCCTGGTTGGTGGCCTCGTGCTGACCCTGATGACCCTGCCGACGATCATCATCGCCACCCGTGCTGCCCTGAGAGCTGTGCCGCCGAGCATTCGCGATGCGGCCCTGGGGGTAGGGGCGTCGAAGATGCAGTCGATCTTCCATCACGTCCTGCCCCTGGCTGCCCCTGGAATCCTGACCGGAACGATCATCGGGCTGGCACAGGCGCTCGGCGAAACCGCTCCGCTGTTGCTTATCGGCATGGTGTCGTTCGTCCGAAGCTTCCCAGGTGCCCCGCCTGAAGGCTTCCTTGATCCGGCCGCTGCCCTGCCGGTTCAGGTCTACAACTGGACGCAGCGTGGTGACCCCGCCTTCGTCGAGCGAGCCTCCGGCGCTATTATCGTCCTGCTGATATTCCTTGTTGTCATGAACCTGGTCGCGATCGTCCTGCGTCGCCGCTTTGAACGCCGTTGGTAAGAAGGGGACATCCGATGAACGTTTCTGTAAATCTGGAGAATGATGTGGACCTCGCCCAGCACAAGATCGTCGCGAAAAACGTTCAGGTCTATTACGGCGAAAAGCACGCCATCAAGGACGTGAACATCAACATTCAGCCGTGTTCCGTAACGGCCTTCATTGGCCCGTCGGGCTGTGGCAAGTCGACATTCCTGCGGACACTGAACCGCATGAACGACACAATCGACATCTGCCGCGTCGAAGGCAATATCTCCATCGACGGCGAAAACATCTATGACCCGCGCGTTGACCCGGTCCAGCTGCGGGCCAAGGTCGGCATGGTGTTCCAGAAGCCGAACCCGTTTCCGAAGTCGATCTACGAAAACGTCGCCTACGGCCCTCGCATCCATGGCCTGACCCGGACCAAGGCTGAACTGGACGAGGTAGTCTCGGCCAGCCTGCAGAAGGCAGGCCTCTGGAACGAGGTGAAGGATCGCCTCGATGAAGGCGGCACGGGTCTCTCCGGTGGCCAGCAGCAGCGGCTCTGCATTGCCCGCGCCATCGCTGTCAGCCCGGAAGTGATCCTGATGGACGAGCCCTGCTCGGCGCTTGATCCGATCGCCACGGCGAAGGTGGAAGAACTCATCGACGAGTTGCGTTCCAACTACACCATCGTGATCGTGACCCACTCGATGCAGCAGGCCGCCCGTGTGTCCCAGCGCACCGCGTTCTTCCACCTTGGCAATCTTGTCGAGGAAGGTGCTACCCAGGACATCTTCACGAACCCGCAGGACAAGCGTACGCAGGACTATATCACCGGCCGCTTCGGCTGAGTCCTCTGGTCCTCCAACGCGAGAAGGATTTGAATATGTCCGAGCATACCGTCAGTTCCTATGATGAAGAACTGCGCGCGCTGGCCGGCCGGGTCGCCGAGATGGGTGGCCTTGCCGAAACGCTGGTGAATGACGCCGTCACCGCCCTCCTGTCCCAGGATCTGGAGAAAGCGCACAAGATCATCCTGCAGGACGCCCGTCTTGATGAGCTGCAGCAGGAAATCGAAGCCAAGTTCATCCGCATCGTCGCGCTGCGTCAGCCGATGGGCCAGGACCTGCGCGAGATCATGGCGGCCGGCCGTATCGCCAATGACCTTGAGCGTGTGGGCGATCTGGCCAAGAACATCGCCAAGCGCGTCATTGCCATCGATGGTGACTTCAACTCGAAGAAGGCAGCATTCGGCGTCGAGCACATGGCCGAGCTGGCCCTCAACCAGTTGAAAGCGGTCCTCGATGCCTATACGAGCCATGATGCAGCGGCCGCGCAGGTTGTGCGCGAACGGGACGACGAAGTGGATGCCATCTACACGTCGCTGTTCCGTGAACTCCTGACCTACATGATGGAAGATCCGCGCAAGATCACACAGTGCGCGCATCTCCTGTTCTGTGCCAAGAACATTGAACGCATCGGCGACCACGCGACCAACATTGCGGAGAACGTGTACTTCATGGTCACCGGCAACCAGTTGCTGGAAGCCCGCCGCAAGATCGACGAAACCGGCCTTGCCGATCTCGAGAACGCCTGACGCGGGTCCTCGCGTCTGTTTGCTGGAGCGTGTGAATGCCTAAGGTTCTCATCGTTGAAGACGAAGAGCCGTTGAGCCTGCTGTTGCGTTATAACCTGGAAGCGGAAGGTTACTCCGTCGAGTCCTGTGCTCGCGGTGATGAAGCGGAAATCCGGCTGCGTGAAAGCCAGCCGGACCTCCTTCTTCTTGACTGGATGCTGCCAGGCCTGTCGGGCATCGAACTCTGCCGCCGTCTGCGCGCCCGCGCGGAGACCGAGCGTCTTCCCGTCATCATGCTGACGGCGCGCGGTGAGGAAGCCGAGCGCATCCGCGGCCTTGCAACGGGCGCTGACGATTATGTGGTCAAGCCGTTCTCGATCCCGGAACTGATGGCGCGTGTCCGGGCGATCCTCCGCCGGGCCCGTCCGGAGGTGGTCTCGACCATGCTCCGCGCCGGTGACATCGAACTGGACCGCGAGACGCATCGGGTCCGCCGCAACGGCAAGGAAATCCATCTTGGACCGACCGAATTCCGTCTGCTCGAGTTCCTGATGACATCGCCTGGCCGCGTCTTTTCCCGTGAGCAATTGCTCGATGGCGTTTGGGGCCATGACGTCTATGTGGACGAGCGGACGGTGGACGTCCATGTCGGCCGTCTGCGCAAGGCCATCAACCGTGGCAAGGTGAAGGATCCGATCCGCACCGTGCGCGGCGCAGGCTATGCCTTCAATGACCAGTTCGCGGTTGCGATCTGATCGCGTCGCCAACACCTTGATCTGGAAAAGCCCGCCACGTGCGGGCTTTTTGCTGTGTGCCGCTTTCCGCGCAGGACATGAAAAAGGCCCGCCGGGCGATTGCTCCGGCAGGCCTTCAACTGGGCGAGGGGACCACAGACTGGTTGGCCCCCTCTGAGATCTGTATCAGGCGCGAGCGAGCTGCTTGCGGTCCTTGTCCCGCCGACGGTCATTGACCGGCTGGTAGGCGATGCGGCAGTGGTGCGCGCAGTAAGGCACGCCTGGATCCGAGTGCCGGCCGCAGAAGTAGAAATCCTGGGTGCTTGGATCGCCGATCGGCCACTTGCAGGTGCGTTCGGTCAAGGTCAAGATCGTGGCCCGTTCAGTAATCGGAACCACTTCAGCCATCGGCTCGACCTGCGGCTGCACATCAAGCGCCGCTTCTTCCATCGGCTCCATCTTCAGGGCGGTTGCCCCACGGCTCTGAGCCACGGGCGCCTGTGCCGGCCGAGGCGCAGACGGTGCTGCACTCGCCGGTGTGCGGGCCCGCCGCGGCTTTGCCGTCGGTGCGACTGCCTTGGCGCGCCCGGACAGCCCAAGCCGATGCACCTTGCCGATCACCGCATTGCGCGTGATCCCGCCGAGTTCGGCAGCAATCTGGCTCGCGCTCAGGCCATCCGACCAGAGTTTCTTCAGCAGTTCCACGCGTTCGTCAGTCCAGCTCATCCGTCACACCCCGCCGTTTCCGGCTGTAGATTGTAAATTCAGGCAGTAACCAGTTGTTAAGGCGCGCATGCTCCGCGCCCAACGTGGCATATCCAGTATGATTTGGTGATCTACAGCACGAGATGTCGTATCCGACAGACAGGACAGTACAATGGCGGCCAAAAGCGAGGCAAGGAGACGGGGCACATGAACCGGGGACGAAACGACTTTTCCCCAGATAACGGCGCGGTGATGCGCCGCGTCCGGCAGTGGCGGAAATGCGCCAATTGCATTGACAGGCGCAGCGTTGGGCAGTGTATAAACGTCGCTCGTTTGTTGTGCCGCCTGTCATGGGCGGCACAGTCCGTTTTGGCATCCCAATACGTATCCCTGAACCGGAGAGGTTTTCCGGGGCAAGTAGCCCCGACCCCCGCATGAGGAGTTGAGCATATGACGGCGTCGGCACTATTCGGCACCTACGCTCGGGCGGAACTTGATTTCGTCCGTGGAGAAGGCGTGTGGCTGGAGACGTCGGATGGCCGCCGATTTCTCGATTGCGGTTCAGGTATTGCGGTGAATGCGCTCGGTCACTCGCATCCCCATCTTGTCGCGGCCCTGAAAGACCAGGCGGACAAGCTCTGGCATGTCTCCAACCTCTACCAGATGCAAGGTCAGGAGAAGTTGGGACGGCGGCTGAGCGAGGCGACCTTCGCGGATCGCGTCTTCTTCACCAACTCTGGTGCAGAAGCGATGGAGGCGTGCTTCAAGACGGCCCGTCGCTTCCACTATGCCAATGGGCATCCGGAGCGGATCGACATCATCACGTTTGAGGGCGCGTTCCATGGCCGCACCATTGCGACCATCGCGGCTGGCGGCCAGGCAAAATACCTTGAAGGTTTCGGGCCGAAGGCTCCAGGGTTCCTTCAGGTTCCAGTTGGCGACCTTGACGCGCTGAAGGCCGTCATCGGTCCGACGACGGCTGCGCTCTGCATCGAACCGGTGCAGGGGGAGGGCGGTATCCGCGAGATCCCGGCCGAGTTCCTGCGCAAGCTGCGCGAGATCTGCGACGAGGAAGGCATCCTGCTGATCTTCGATGAAATCCAGACAGGTGTCGGCCGGACAGGCAAGCTGTTCGCCTACGAATGGTCTGGCATCCATCCGGATCTGATGGGCGTTGCCAAGGGCATTGGCGGTGGGTTCCCGATGGGCGCCTGCCTTGCGACTGAGGCCGCCTCTGCCTGCATGGTGCCAGGCACCCATGGCACCACCTTCGGCGGCAATCCGCTGGCGATGGCCGTCGGCAATGCGGTGCTGGATGTGATCCTCGAGCCGGGGTTCCTCGAAGAGGTGCAGCGCAAGTCGCTGCTGTTCAAGCAGCAGCTCGCCAGCGTGATCGACGCCTATCCTGAGGTCCTGCAGGAAACGCGCGGGCGTGGCCTGATGCTCGGCCTGAAATGCGTGCGTCCGAACACGGAAGTCCTGGCCAAGGTCCGTGCCAACGGACTGCTGGTCGTGCCGGCCGGCGACAACGTGCTGCGTATCCTGCCGCCACTGACGATCACGGATGCCGAGATCGGCGAAGCCGTCGCCCGTATTGAAGCCGCCGCCAAGGCCGTCGCGGCAGACCTTGCCGCCGAAAAGGCCGGAGCCTGATTACATGTCCCAGTCCCTGCGTCATTTTCTGGATCTCACCGATTTCGAGGGGGATGAGCTGCGCGCCATCCTCGACCTCGGCCGCAAGCTGAAGCGTGAGCGAAACGGCGTGCGCCGCGGCGAAGGCCCGCTGGCCGGCAAGGTGCTGGCCATGGTGTTCGAGCAGCCCTCGACCCGGACTCGCATCTCCTTCGATGTCGGCATGCGCGAGCTGGGCGGCGAAACGCTGATGCTGACTGGCGCCGAAATGCAGCTTGGCCGCGGCGAGACCATCGCCGATACGGCCCGCGTCCTGTCGCGCTTCGTCGATGCCATCATGATCCGGATCCTGAGCGAGAGCGATCTCCAGGAACTGGCCGCCAACGCGACTGTTCCGGTGATCAATGGCCTGACCAAGCGCTCGCATCCGTGCCAGATCATGGCCGACATCATGACCTTCGAAGAGCATCGCGGCTCGATCAAGGGCAAGTCGATTGCCTGGACCGGCGATAGCAACAACGTGCTGGCGTCCTGGGTTCATGCGGCTCCGCGTCTCGACTTTGAGATGCGTATCGCAACACCGGCAGAGCTCGCCCCTCCGGCCGAGCTGATCGCCGCCGCGCGCGCCAAGGGCGCCTCGATCATCGTCACGGACGATCCCTTTGAGGCCGTCAAGGGCACGGATTGTGTTGTGACCGATTGCTGGGTGTCGATGGGCGATGATGACGAGGCAAGCCGTCACAACCTGCTCAGCGCCTATCAGGTGAACAAGCGTCTGATGACCGAGGCAAAGGCTGACGCGCTGTTCATGCATTGCCTGCCGGCGCATCGCGGCGAGGAAGTCACGTCCGAGATCATGGACGGACCGAACTCTGTCGTGTTCGATGAGGCAGAGAACCGCCTGCATGCGCAAAAAGGCATTCTCGCCTGGTGCTTCAACGGCGTTTGAGGACTGATCCTTGGCATTCGACATCGCTGACTATGGCCTGACCGCCGCCGGATCGGACGCTGTCCGGCCCTTCACTGTTGAAGGGCTGGATGTGCGCGGCCGTGCGGTTGCGCTCGGACCGATGCTGAACCAGATCCTAGATCGCCATGACTACCCGGCGCCGGTGGCCCGGTTGCTGGGCGAGGCCATCGTCCTGACTGCCTTGCTTGGCACAGCGCTCAAGTTCGACGGCCGCTTCACGCTGCAAACCCAGTCCGACGGGCCGGTCTCCATGCTGGTGGTTGACTTCTCTGCCCCCGACGCGATCCGCGCCTATGCCCGTTATGAGGCTGAGGCTTTCGGGCCGGGGAAGATCGGCGAAAGCGCAGATCCGGCAACGCTGCTCGGGCGCGGCCACCTGGCGATGACCATCGACCAGGGCAAGCACATGCAGCGTTACCAGGGCATGGTCGAACTGGATGGTGTCTCGCTTGAGGAAGTGGCCCGGCGCTACTTTACGCGCTCGGAACAGATCCCGACCGAGGTCCGTCTGGCCGTCGGGCGGCTGTTTACCCGCCGGGAGGGCCAGGCACCCGGTGAAGCGTGGACGGCAGGGGGCATTCTGGTCCAGTTCCTGCCCGACGCACCCGAGCGGATGAAGCAGGCCGATCTTCACGCAGGCGACATGCCGGAAGGCACAGAGGCGCATGCGGTCGATGAGGATGACGCATGGATGGAGGCCAAGAGCCTCGTTACCACCGTGCGCGACGACGAACTGACCGATCCCGAGATCACGGTCGAGCGGCTGCTGTTCCGTCTGTTCCACGAGCGCGGCGTCCGCATGTTCGACGCCCAACCAATCGCCGACCGCTGCCGCTGCACACGGGAAAAGATCGAGGCGATCCTCGTCAATTTCTCCGAGGACGAGAAATCCGAGATGGTCGAAGACGGCAAGATCGTCGTGACCTGCGAATTCTGCAGCACCCGCTATGAATTCAAGGCCGAGGCCGTCTGATCGCTGCGACAGATCGCGACAAATGACTGATTGCCGCTGACCCGTGCCCGTGATTACCGTGACTTGAGGGATAGATCACGGTGCGTGTGCGTCGCTTGTCCGGCAGACCCTGTGTGTGCCGGCAGACTGCCATGAGGTCATCTGCCTTGGTCCGGCAACTCTGTTCAGTTGGACCTGAGCAGTTCGGCCAGGGTTTTGGCTGATCCAGCGCACCTGTTCCCGCTGTATAACGGGAATGAAGGAGGCGCTGCGCGTGCTGCAGGCTGTCGAGACAAAGCGGGACGTCAAGGTTCCGGATCAGGACGAAACTCAATTGTCTGCTCCCCGGCCAGGACGGGGAAGGTCTGTCCTTGTGCTGAAGGCCCTGCTTCAGTCCCTGCTGGCGTTGGCGGTGCTGGCTGGCGCCGTGATGGGGATGCGGCATTTTGTCCTGACGAAGCCAGAGGTGCCAAAACGCCCGGCCCAGGAACAAAGCTATGCTGTCGAGACCCTTGCCGTTCGACTGGCCGATCACACCCCTGCCATTCGCCTCTATGGCGAGGTGACGGCCGGGCGTGAGGTTGACTTGCGCTCGTTGGTCGCCGGAGAGATCATTTCCGTCAATCCGGAGCTGAAAGCCGGCGGCAGCATCCGCAAGGGCGCTGAACTCGTGGCCGTGGACCGGTTTGACTTTGAAGGCGCGGTGCGGGAGGCGCGCGCCAACCTTCAGGAAGCGGAAGCGCGGAAGATCGAGATCGAGAGCCGTGTTGCCCTGTCGCGGGACAGCCTGGAACGGGTCCGTGAGCAGCTCGCATTCGCCGAAAGGGACCTGGAGCGGGCCGAACAGTTGCGCCAAAGTGGCTCAGTGACCGAACGGGCGCTCGACGAGCGCCGCCTGCTGGTATCGCAGCGCCGACAGGCCGAGGAACAGGTGCGCAACACCCTGGCGGTGGAAGAAACCGGCATCGAGCAACAGGCTGCGGTCATCCAGCGACTGCAATGGCGTCTCGAACTGGCCGAGCGCAATCTGGCCAGCACGGTGCTGCTCGCTCCTTTTGATGCTGTCGTGCGCAGTGAAGCGGCCCAGGTCGGGCGGCTGATCAATGTCAACGATGTGGTCGCCTCGCTCTATGCGCGCGACGAGCTGGAGGTGCGTTTCACCCTGTCCGACAATCAGTATGGCCGGTTGATTGCCCAGTCAGGCTCGCTTGTCGGACGTCCGGTGGAGGTCTCCTGGGTCCTGGGAACCGAGCCTGTTCGCTACCAGGCGAATGTGGACCGGGTAGGAGCCGACGTGGCCAGAACCCGCGGCGGTGTCGATGTCTTTGCCAGGGTGGTGACGCCGGAGGGGGGCGTGCCGCTGCGCCCCGGTGCCTTCGTCGAGATTTCCATTCCGGACCGCAGTTACCCTGCAACGGCCCGGGTGCCCGAGACGGCGGTTTATGAAGATGGCCGGATCTATGTGGTCAATGATGGTCGCATGTCCCCGCGCGACATTCGCATCGAAGCCTATGATCAGGGACATGTGATTGTTTCTGGCGCGCTGCAGGATGGTGATGTTGTTGTGACGACCCGCATCGCCGGCGGTGGCAGCGGCGTCAAGGTGCGCCCGCTCGGCGAAACAGCCGCACCGGATGCGGCTGCAGCACGTCCGCAGGGTTCGGAGGCTTCAAATGCGCGCTGATGCAGCAAGCTGGGTCGCCGGGTTTGCACGCCATCCGAATGCGGCCAATCTTTTGATGGCTGTGATGCTGATGTTCGGGGTCTTCGGTCTCAGCCAGCTCAACACGCAGTTCTTTCCAACCATCCGTTCGGACCGGATTACGGTCAGCATCGCCTGGCCCGGCGCGTCGGCAGAGGACGTCGAGCGCAATGTGCTGGAAGTGGTGGAGCCGGAACTGCGGTTCCTGACCGCCCTCAAGGAAATTGCCGCCTATGCCCGCGAAGGCTCGGGGACGATCACCCTCGAGTTCCAGGAAGGCGCCGACATGCCCAAGGCATTGTCGGACGTCGAACAGGCGGTGGCCGCCATTTCCACGCTGCCGGACGAGGCCGAGACACCGGTTGTTTCGGCCTCCACCTTCACGGACGCTGTTGCCACTCTTGCCGTGCGTGGCCCGTTTACCGAGGATGCGCTGAAGGTCTATGCCCGCAAGATCCGCGATGACCTGCTGGCGCGCGGCATCGACCGTGTGGACTTTAATGGCTATCGCTCGCCGGAATATCTGGTCGAGGTCCCGGAACGCGAATTGCGCCGGCTCGATCTGACGATTTCTGACATTTCCGACCGTATCAAGCAGAACACCCAGGATCTGCCTGCGGGCAATCTCAACGGCGCAATCGAGCGCCAGATCCGCGCCGTGGCTGAAGCCCAGTCTCCGGAAGCGATCAGTTCCATCGAGGTGCAAGCCTTCGAATCCGGCGAGAAGACCCGTCTCGGTGATATAGCAACTGTCAGCCGGTCTTTTGATGATGGCGAGTTCCAGGGGTTCTCGAAGGGCGGCCGTGCCATCGAACTGCGGGTCCTTCGGCTTGAAAACACAGATACTCTGAAAGCGGCGCAGATCCTGACGTCCTATCTGGAGGAGGTTCGCCCAACTCTGCCGCCAACGCTCGAACTGCTGCAATATGACGTGCGCGCCAATCAGGTTGCAGGGCGTATCATGCTGCTGGTCGAGAACGGGCTCGGCGGTCTCGCGCTGGTGGTGCTGATCCTCTACGTGTTCCTGAACGGGCGGATCGCGCTCTGGGTTGCCACCGGCATTCCTATCGCGGTGTGCGCGGCGCTCGGATTGATGTGGCTGATTGGCGAGAGCATCAACATGATCTCGCTCTTTGCATTCATCATGATGCTGGGTGTGATCGTGGATGACGCAATCGTGGTGGGGGAGCACACCGCGACGCGCCTGGCTCTGGGCGATACGCCGGACATTGCCGCGATCAACGGTGCCAGCACCATGTTTTGGCCAGTGATCGCTTCAGGAACGACAACGATTGCGGCGTTTTTGCCCATTCTGATGATCGGGGATGTGCTCGGGCAGATCATGATGGCCCTCCCGGTTGTGGTTATTTCCATCATCGTGGCGTCCCTGGTCGAGTGCTTTTTTGTCCTGCCAGGGCATCTGTCGCATTCGCTGGGCGCGCGGTCCGGCTGGAGCTGGTGGCGTGTCGTCCTGGTCGCGGGCCTGCCGGCAGTGTTCCTGATCGGCGTGGCCGAACGGCCGGAGATGAGCGTGGCACCGTCCCTGGCTATACTCGCCGACCCTTTGCGCGCGATGCTGACCCAAACCGGGCTGCTGGTGTTTGCCGGTGTCGTGATCGGTATCTGCTTTTTGGTCGCGCTTGCCATTGAGGCTGGCCTCACCGCCTTGCGACATCGAGCGGGCGAAAAGGGTACATCGGCCTTGCGGGAGCCTGGCCGTTTCCGGCGCGGCTTTGATGCCGGTTTCGGATGGTTCCGCGACCGCCCGTTTCATGGCCTTGTCAGGCTGGCGGTTAATTGGCGCTATGTTGTTCTGGCGCTTGCGGTCGGCAGCCTGTTGTTGACTGTGGGCTTGGTACGTGGCGGGCGTGTCGGATTCACGTTCTTCCCATCTCCTGAATCTGAGAACATCCAGGCCCAGGTGTTCTTCCAGGCCGGAATTCCGGAGGCTGAGGCCATTGCGGGTGTCGCGGCAATTGAAAACGCCTTGTACGAGGCGGAAAAGCGGCTGACGCGGGACAATGGCGAGACGCTTGTGGCTGCAAGCTATGCCCTGCTTGGCCGTGCCGGCAACAACCGGGGCGACAATGTGGCCTCGATCTCGGTGCAACTGACCCTCTCGGAGGAACGAACCGTCCGCACGCCCGACATCGTGCAGGCTTGGCGCCGGGCCCTGCCCGAGATCCCGGGGCTGGCCCGGTTCTCGATATCGCAGACGCGTGGCGGTCCTCCAGGAAGAGACCTGGACATCCGGTTGTCCGGTGCGCCGCTGCACAGGCTGAAGCAGGCAGCAGCAGAACTGCAGGATGCTCTCTCGGCTTATCCCGGCACCTCTGGCGTCACCGATGATTTGCCCTTTGGCAAGCCGGAACTGCAAATGCATCTGACGCCGCGCGGCCGCGCGCTTGGCTTCACGGTCGAGACGGCCGCCCGTCAGGTCCGCAATGCGGTGGAAGGGGCAATCGCGCGGAAATTTGCCCAGGGTGATGAGGAAGTGACCGTTCGTGTCCGGCAGGGCTTTGATGGCCAGGGCTCGAACGCGCTGCGTGATCTCTTGCTGCGCGCGCCAAGCGGTGAGTTCGTGCCGCTGACTGAAGTCGTTGCCCTCAAGGACGTCCAGGGCTTCTCGGTGATCCAGCGCCGCGACGGGCGGACAATTGTCAGCGTGGTTGCGGATATCGACACCAAGATCACGTCGAATACGGAAATCGTGGCCGAACTGGAAAAGGAGTTCATGCCTCGGCTAGCAGACACCTACGGGCTTGCCTATGAGTTTGCCGGCAAGGCGGAAGAACAGGCCAATGCCATGGGGGATCTTGGGGTCGGTGTACTCATGGCGCTGGTTATGATCTATGTAATCCTCGCGGCGACATTTGCCAGCTATGCAAGGCCGCTGGTGGTGATGACCATCATCCCCTTCGGCGTGGTTGGCGCTGTGAGTGGCCACTACATCATGGATTACCAGCTGACCATGATGAGCCTGATCGGCCTGCTCGGGCTATCCGGCATCCTCGTCAACAATGCGATCATCCTGGTGTCGCGTTTTGACGAGCGCATCCGGGAGGGGGCGACGTTCCGCGAGGCGGCTGTGCTGGCAAGCTGCGATCGGCTGCGCGCCGTGATCCTCACGTCCTTCACGACAATTGCCGGTCTGGGGCCCCTGTTGTTCGAGAACAATATCCAGGCGCAGTTCCTTTTGCCGATCACCATCACCATCGTCTTCGGTCTGGGAACGGCGACGGTTCTGGTGTTGTTCCTGGTTCCGTCACTGCTGGTCATCGGTCATGATATCGGTCGCATCGTGTTCCACAGCGACCCGGGCAGCGAGCCTGGTCGCAGGCTGGCGGGCGAGGGCGATGATGCGGGGCAATCACCCGGCAAGGGGATCGTGCCGGCGGAGTAGCCGCCGGCAAGAGCGACGAGGGCGTCGGCGGTCAGGCGATCCGGGCTGCAAAGGCCACGATTGCCTCGGCAGCCTTGTGAATGTTGCCATCCCATGTCGCGGGAGACTGGCCGCGTGGGCCGAGGTCATGGTTGCCGTCTTCCAGATAGGTGATGTCGACCTGGTCCGGCAGCGCCACGGTTTCCAGCTCTGCGGCGGATCCAAAGGGGTCGCGCTCGCCCTGTGTGATGAGGACCGGTCGGCGGCATGCGGCCAGAGGCTCCAGACGCCAGACATCGGCTTTGCCGGTGGGGTGGAAGGGATAGCCGACGCAAGCGACACCCTTGACCCGGCCAGGCAGGGACGCACCGCCCGCCAGCATGGCGGCCACGCGGCCACCCATCGACTTGCCGCCGATGAGAAGAGTTCCCTCGACCTCCGGCATCACCTGTTGCAAGGCGGTCTGGAACGCGCTGACGAGCAGTTCGGCCTTGGGCGGCGGGGCCTTCTTTCCGCCCGCGCGGCGCGCCGCCATGTAGGGAAACTCGAACCTGGCCACTGCAACCCCGTTTTCCGCCAGTGCAGCCGCCATTCGGTTCATGAAACTGGAGTCCATCGCCGCTCCTGCGCCATGGGCGAACAAAAGCGTTGCGACGGGGGTCGTCTCGGGGCGGGTCCACAGCAGTTCGGTCATATGCAAGGGTGCTTTCGCTCGGGGTACGGATGGTCGATGAAGGCTGCGCTCAGGCCCAGTCCCTGCTGATCTAGCGGAGGAGGATCGGGTCCGCAATCACGCGGCTTCGGGCTTCAGAAGAAGCTGATGGGGAAATAGCGTCGGTAGAGTTCGTTGTAGACGCCCTTTTCCTGCAGCCGGCGAAGGCCGTAATTCAGGGCCTCGAGAAGGACGGCATCTTCTTGCCGGACGGCTATGCGCAGTCCGTTGCCAAAATAGGCATCCTCCAGCCAAGGGCCGGGCACGAACATGCAACAGCCTTCCGAAACGGCACCGCCCAGCCAGAACGACAGGCTCATGCCGTCCCCGAAATGGGCACCAACGTCACCTGACCGCAGTGCTTCGCGTGCTTCGGCAATGGTATCATATTCCCTCAGCACCACGTCTGGCATGCGCGCCCTGAGAAAGGCGGCGTGGCGGCTCCCGCGCTCAACCGAAACCTCTGTTCCGGCGTATTGCAGTCCATCCAGGCCAGCATCATGCGCCTGTCGGGTCACGAACCGGCCCGGCAGGCGCAGATATGGGTCGGTAAAGCTGAACTGCCGTGCAAGTTCCGGTGTTTTGGCCAGGCCCGCGATCACTGCATCGCCTTCGTCCGCCTCCAGCGCATCGGCCAAGGCCTCGAAAGCCTTGACGCGCAGACTGCAGGAACTCTGCAACTCCTCGCAGAGGGCCCGGGCCAGGTCGACATGAAAGCCGGTCAGGCGCTCTGACGTGTCCCGGAAGGCAAACGGCGGAAAGTCATCGTTCGACAGGAATTCGATCCGCTCCGGGGTCTCCGCCGGCCGCTCCATAAGGCTGCGCGGATCCCAGAAGTTCGGGATGTCGTTGGTGATGCTTCGTGTCGAGGAATCGGAAGAGGGCATTTCGGCAGATGCTGCAACTTCAAAGTTAACTATAATCGCCAAAAGAGAGAAGAAAAATAATGTAACCATTGCGCGAACCTGGCGGTTGATGGTTAACATTCCGTTACGTTCACCAGGCATCTGGGCGACACCGATCGGGGAGGCTCGGCAAGCACATGCGTTTGGAAAGCACCGGATCATTTCCCACTTCGCGGCGTGAACCATCCCTGGTTGTGCCAATGCCTGCTGGCGATGTCGGCATCCCGCTATGTCCGTCGGAAGGGGTAGCGCCAGAATTGATGGTTCTTGTCGCACGGGGGTTTCCGGCTGCAATGGTTGATTGGGCCTGCCTGATGGCATCCTATCACGGCGGCAATCCGGCGCACCACCTTCTCCGGCATTCCCTGATTACCGAAGAGACCTACTACAGCGCTGTGGCGGAGATATGCGCGGTTCCGTTCCTGCCAGACGGGTCGTTTCGTCCGCTGGTGATCGGGGATGTGGTTATGCAGTTCGGTGAAGGGGAGGCAGGTCCGCTGCTGATCGGGATCGAGACCGGGCGGCCTATCTATGCCATCGCCCCGGCGGCAGAAGATCTCTTCGAACTTCGGGCTCTCCTTGGCCGTTATCCGGACTGGGCACGTTGCATTCGCATCACGACCCCGTCGGCAATGCGCATCGCCATCACGGTTCTCAAGGCACCCGCTGGTGAACTCGAGCAGCGCTTTCCCGAGATGTCCGCCCGCGAGCGGGTTACGCCGGGCCAGTATTCCGGCTTGTCGATGCTCAGCACCGGCTTTGCTTCCGGCTTGCTCCTGCCTTTGGAGGCCCAGGCGTTCGCCTTCAGCTTCCTCGTTGGCCTCAGTTGCATCTCAACGGGCTATGGCAGGGTCGTCAGCGCGGTTCGGGCTGGCACTCTTGCCATCTGCGACCGGATCGAGCCGCATTTCGGTGTTGCCGCCCTGCCGGCTGTCGCGCAGGAGTGGCCGCTCTACACCATCCTGGTGCCGCTCTACCGGGAAGCCGGGGTGGTGCCGGGGCTTGTCAGTGCGCTGGCAAGCCTCGACTACCCGGGTGAGAAGTTGGACATCAAGTTTCTCATCGAATGCGATGATCTCGACACAAAGGCCGCTTTCAGCGGCCTTTTGCTTTCCCATATGGAGGTCGTCGTTGTGCCGGAGGGCCATCCGCGAACCAAGCCGCGTGCCCTGTCTTATGGTCTGGCGGCGGCCAAAGGCGAGTTCGTCACGATTTTTGATGCTGAGGATCGCCCGGAACCGGATCAGTTGAAGAGAGCGGTGCAGCGTTTTCGTGCGTCGCCTGAAAAACTGGCCTGTCTGCAGGCGAGCCTGTCGATCGACAATGCCGGTGACAGTTTCTTCACGCGCCAGTTCGCGATGGAATATGCGATCCTGTTCGACCAGATGATCCCCTGGTTTTCGGCTGAAGGCTGGGCCTTTCCGCTTGGCGGCACCTCGAACCATTTCCGTCGCTCCGCCCTGATCGCAGCGGGCGGATGGGATCCTTACAACGTGACCGAAGATGCAGATCTCGGCATTCGTCTCGCCCGTTTCGGCTATGACAGCGCGGCCCTCAACAGCACGACCTATGAAGAGGCGCCGGTCACATGGAAGTCCTGGTATGCGCAGCGGGCGCGCTGGTACAAGGGGTGGCTGCAGACCTGTTTCGTTCACCTGCGCGATCCGGGGCTCCTGTTAAAACAGGCCGGTCTTGCCAAGACCATCCCCATGGGCATCCTTATCGCCGGGAGTCTGGTGACCCTGGCTGTCCATCCGATTTTCACTGTGGTTATGTTCGGCTATCTCTTCGGCCTGTGGGGTTTACCCCTGACCGAGACCCTTGTCGGGCAAATGGTCGTCATCCTCAGTAGCCTGACAGCAACCGTTGGCTATGGCGCGACCGTCTTTGCCGGGATCACCGCCGCGCGAAAGCGGGCCATACCCCTGCGATTGATTGATGTGGCCGGAATACCGCTCTACTGGCTCTGTGCCAGTCTCGCCTTCTACCGCGCCATCTGGGATTTCGTGATCCGCCCGCATCACTGGCACAAGACAACCCACGGCACGGCCCGCAAACGGGCCTTGCCGGGCAGTCGTAGCGCTCATTGACATGCTGTCTGGTCGGGCAACCTCAAAGGTCAGCCGAATATCTGCGATGTGGACCCGCTGCCGCTCGAGATCCCGACGATCAGGTCGTTGAAGTCAAAGTCGCCACCCTGCGCAATGGTGAGGTCCTCAAAGCCGAAGGTGTTTTCTCCCAACAGGCGAATGTGTTCGGCTCCGTCTGAGTTGGCGAGGCCCAATACAAAGAGTTCTTGCGTGCCGCTTTTCAGGACCGGGGCATAGTAGCCGCCCTTGCCCGCGACCGTCCAACTTGTCGAAACGGGTTCTGTTTCGGTGCCTTTGAAGGTGAACGTTCCGCCCGCATCCAGCGACTTGGCCACTTCAGATCGGAAAGCTGTAGCCTCGCTCATGTTGATTCCGTTGAGGCTCACCGCCCCGTTCAGATCGACATCGAGCCTGACAAAGGCAAGGCTGTTGGTCAGGGACGTGCTGCCGGTCAACAGGAGGTCCAACGTTTGCCCCTGATCCAGATACAGCAGTGGCAGGTCCGTCCGCCGTTGCGCATCAGCCAGCAGAGCGCCGCTGCTTAGATCATTGTCGGTTGTTGCAGAAAGGGTGAGATTGCCCACGTTGACGGTGAGCGATCCAGCGGAAGCCCCTGTAACAACCGCGTCCGGCTGGAGTGTGATTGTGTCTTTGCCGGACAGCAGCGCAAAGCGCAGTTCTTCGCCCGGGCGCAGCAGGATGGATTGCGTACCGAGTGCCAGGGTGTTGCCATTGTCATCCGTCGCCGCCCCGAGGCTGCCGCGAATGGCATCTTTCAGCGTCATGTTGGCACCGGTTGCACCAGCCTTGTTGATGTAGTTGCCGGCCTGATCGACCGCGTAGACGAGAACAGTGATCCCTGTATCCGAGGTTTCCGAAACCGCAGCCAGGCGCACCCAGCTTGCATCTGCATCCGGTGCACTGGTGAGATCGATCTTGATCCCGTTGCCGGCGGTGTTGCCGACGATGGGGGCATCAGCCACGTTCACGGTCAGTGTCAGTGCGTTGCTGGCCGGGCCAACCGCCGCGCCAATGCCGCTGCCGGCTGCGAGCATCTCCGTGACGGTCACCGTGTAGGTTCCATTGCCCAGGGCCTGTGCCGCGCTGGTCTTCCACATCCCGTCGAGGTCGCCTGTCGCGTAGATCGGAGCAAGGACGTTCACGCCGGACTGCTGGAAGGAAAGCGCGGCGAGATTGGCCGCACTGACCTTGTTGGTGGTCCCGGAAATCCAGCTTGCAGTTCCGGCTGCCGAATTGGTTCCGGTCCAGGCAAAGCCGACTTCGGCGGTCGTGCTGGTGACCGTGTTGCTGACAAGGTTGGTCTGTCCGTCAAGCGCGGTGAATGCATCACCTTGCAGCGTGCCGGCGATGGGAGCGGTTGCCAGCGGCTGCTGGCTGACGTGCAGAGGATCGGTGTTCCAGGTCAGAAGGGCCGGATCGAGCGTCGTGCTGCCGCTGTAGAGGAAGTCGATTGCGAAGGTCTCGATCGTCTGGTTCGTCGAGTTCTGCGGGCTGATGAGGGCAAGCCCGTCCACGGCCAGGCTTCCTGCCTGAATTGCAACGCCCGGATTGAGAAACACCCCGTCTTCGGTCTTGGTATAAAGGTTGAACGTCTTCGCGCTTGCCCCCGTGCCGACGACGACCTGGTACCAGCCGATGCCGTTCTGAACCGTTGGCAGGCTGCTGATGACAATCGAGCCTGCGGTTTGCGGCGTATCGGGAACGGGATTGATCACAAATGTCCCGGTTGCCGCATTTTGCGAGATGGTCCAGTTCTGCCAGAGACTGTCGCCGCCGGTTCCATTCAGCGTGACCTCCTGGAAGGACGGCACGCCATTCACCGTGCCATCAAAGATCCGGAGCGTGATTGACGTGTCGCCCTTGAGGATGGCGTTCTGATTGAAGAAGTTCAGTGTGATCGAGCACGGGTTCACGGTTTCCCACGCGGGGATGTTGTAGCTCCCGGGAAAGAACTGCTTGGTGCCATAGTCCACTTCGCCAACCTGGGCGATGTAGTTGTAGATGACCGGCTGGACATAGCCGCCCGGTGTCTCGCTGTCGTCGAACAGGGTCAGATTGATGGTGTCGACGTTTTTCCAGGCGCCGTTGGCAAACTCCGAGACGGAAATCAGCGGGCCGCCCTGGGCGTAGGCCGACATCAGGTTGTCGGAATAGCCGGAGCCGTAGGAGTTTGAGAGGTTGAAGAACACCTGAGAGTAGAAGTCGTGGAAGGGCGCCTCTTTACCCGACAGGTTCTGGCTGAAGGCATAGGTCGGGTCCCAGTTCCAATTGTGGCTGAGGTTCACTGTCTGGCTGACGAACGGGTTGAGCGCCTGTCCGAGCGTACCGTAGTAGCCGGCCGTAAAGCCGGTCAGGAACTGCGTCAGGACCTCTCCCCATTGGGTGTTTGCGCCGGTGTTCATCTCCGTCGAGCCGGAGTTGAGGATCGTGTAGGCGGTGGCGTCGGTCTTGTCGGCGTAGATCTCCACATTGCCAAGCGTGGAATAGATGCTGTTGGCGAGGGCGTCCGCCGTAATCTTGATGTGGCCCTTGATCTGGCTTGTCGCCGTGGGGTTCAGCCAGAAATGCCCCTGGCCACCGTCAGTGCCTGCTACCCATTCCAACTGGTAGGCGAAAGAGCCCGCCTTGTGATAGACGCCGTTGCCGTCTTTGGCCCCGTTGAAGAAACCCGCCACCGTGACACCGGGCGCGCCTGTCTTCAACGTATCGATGTAGCCGCTCCAGCTTGACGCCGTGTAGGGCTGTTGGCCGCTGGGCTGGACGACCGACTGGGCCGGCGAAATGGCGGCACGATAGGTGCCGGCCAGCGGACCGTCAGAAAATGTGTAGAGCGATTGACCGTTGGCGTCCTTGAGGTTCAAGAACATCACGCTCCCGGACCCGGCATATCCGCGCGAAGCTGTGGTGCCGTCCGCATAGGGCACTTCGATTTCCATCGGGATGCCGAAGCCCTCGACAGAAGTCAGGTTGCCGACATCGCCGGACTGCCCCAGAAGGGTGACCTCAAAGCTGTCATAGCGGAACTGATACTGGGCTGCCGCACCCCAGTTGATCTGGCTCTGCTCCGTTATAACGGTTGTCAGATCGGTCTGGGCGCCGGATGGGTCCTGGCTCTGGATCAGGAAGTAGATCTTGCCGCCGTTCATCTGCGTCGGCAGGTCGATGGCATAGGAACCGTTGGAACTGACCGCGCCGTTGGAAACCATGCTCGTCCAATGCGCGTTTCCGTCAGTGTCGAAGTAGACAGCGTAAGCATAGGCACCTGGCTTGCCCAAGGTCGCCTGGAGCTTGGACGTCAATGCAAGGTTCAAAGTCGTCATAGTCTGGCGTCCCCCGCCGCGATGCACATGCGGAGAACACTGGGGCATAATGCCTTATGCGCAGCTTACTGCAGTTGTGAAATTTTGAAGCATCGACAACAAAGGCTTAACCCTGCCGCAACGTAAAGCTGCGCCCTTGGTCTTCAGGCCAATGATGGAAAAGGACTGGAGCGGGTAGCGGGAATCGAACCCGCGCCAAGAGCTTGGGAAGCTCGCATGATACCATTTCACCATACCCGCGCGAGCCAATAGATCGCCGCTTGCCGGACGGAAGTCAAGCTCTGTGGCAGGATTTCCAGAAGCTGCCGGAGAGGGGCAGGCCCGGGGCCCTGTAGCGGCGGTGCATTGCATCCGAAACAAGCGTCTTAGAGTTTGATTAAAAAGCATAATTTCGCTTGCGCGAACTGCAGCGCCTTGCCACGGTGCAGCCGTCGATTTCTCGGCCTGGAGCTTACTGCATCATGCGCGACGCTGTTCTCGCACTTACCTCGTCCCGTCGTTGGGAAGCATTCATTATATCGGTCATCGTCTTCAATGCTGTCACGCTGGGGCTGGAAACCAGCGGAACGGTGGTGGCGGCGATTGGTCCGCAACTGCATTTCATCGACGCGGCAATCCTCGTGATCTTCGTTGTTGAACTGTTGATGCGGCTCTACGCCCACCGCCTGTCCTTCTTCAAGGATCCGTGGAGCCTGTTTGACTTCGCGATTGTGGCAATCGCACTGGTGCCTGCAAGCGGGCCGTTCTCGGTGCTGCGTGCCCTGCGCATCTTGCGCGTCTTGCGCCTGATCTCGGTCGTCCCGTCCCTGCGGCGGGTGATTGGCGGCCTTCTGGCTGCATTGCCCGGAATGGGGTCAATTATCGTATTGATGTCGCTGGTCTATTACGTCTTTGCGGTCATGGCGACGAAACTCTATGGCGCGACTTTTCCCGATTGGTTCGGGGATCTTGGCCGCTCGACCTACACCCTTTTCCAGGTCATGACGCTGGAAAGCTGGTCCATGGGCATTGTGCGTCCGGTCATGGAAGTCCACCCCTACGCTTGGATCTTCTTCATTCCGTTCCTGCTGTGCACGGCCTTCACCGTGTTGAACCTCTTCGTTGGTATCATTGTTTCGGCAATGCAGGACGAGCACGAACAGGAGGCGCAGGAGGATCGTAAGGCCCTGCAATCCGAGACGACACTCGTGCTCGAAGAATTGCGCGCCTTGCGGGCCGAAGTGGCCGAACTCCGGCACGCGCGCGCCTGATCTCATGATCACGGGCGAGACGCTGGAGATCAGTCCAGCGTCTCCTTCGCCCAGGCGTCGACATTGACCGACTGCGCCTCGGCGAGGCTGGACAACCCGCGCCGGCGCAACTCGCCGTCCAGATGCGCCAGAATGTCCGTGACGAGCCGGGGGCCCTTGAACACCAGCGCAGAGTAAAGCTGCAGCAAGGTTGCCCCGGCGGTGATCTTGGTGAAGGCAGCTTCAGGCGTGTCGATGCCGCCGACCCCGATGATCGGGAGGTCTGGGCCAACCAGCTTGCGCATGCGGGCAAGGACGATGGTGGACCGGCGGAAGAGCGGGCGCCCCGACAGCCCTCCCGGTTCTTGTCCGGTTGCCGCGTCAAGGAGGCCCGCCCGGGACAGGGTCGTGTTCGACACGATCAGCCCGTCAACGGCATGCTGCTGCACAGCCGCAGCAATATCCTCAAGGCCTTCTGAAGGGACATCGGGAGCGATCTTCAGCAGCACGGGCACCTTGTGTCCCGTCCTCGACGCTGCTGCGTCCCGCTCCGCCATCACGGCAGCCAGCAGGATGTCCAGCGCTTCCTTTGCCTGCAGGTCGCGCAGGCCCGGCGTGTTCGGTGAGGAGACGTTGACCGTGAAATAGGAGGCCACAGCCGCGAAGGTCCGGATGCCGGCGACATAGTCGGCGATCCGGTCGGCCGTGTCCTTGTTGGCCCCGACATTGACACCGACAATGCCGCCGCGCCGACGCCGGGCCTCCAGCCGGGCCAGGAGGGCAGCGTGGCCCTCGTTGTTGAAGCCGAACCTGTTGATGACGCCGAGGTCCGCCGGCAGACGGAACAGACGGGGCTTCGGATTGCCAGCCTGCGCCAGCGGCGTCACCGTACCGACTTCTGCAAAACCGAACCCCAGTCCCAGCACCGCATCGGGCACTTCGCCGTTCTTGTCGAACCCTGCAGCCATGCCGAGCGGATTGGGAAAGTTGAGGCCGAGAACGGTCTGGGCAAGCGACTGGTACTGCGCGTTGTCAGTGCGCGGATGGAGGCCGGCCGCGAGCGCGCGGATCGTCACGCCATGGGCCGCTTCTGCGTCGAGACAGTGAAGCGCGCCCAAGGCGAAGCGGCTGGCAAGCGAGGTGATCATGCGTCGAGCTCCGGAAACAGATGCAGGCCATCAGGGCCGAGCGGCAAGGGCTGCACCCAACGGGCCTGACCTGGCGACAGGGGGGCGTACAGATGCGGGAACAGCGCGCCACCGCGCGACGGCTCCCAGATCAGAGCAGGGCCGAACCCTGCACTGTCGAATGCGGCAAGGACGAGGTCCGTCTGGCCGGCGAAGTGCCGAGCGGCCGTCTCGCGAACCTGCTCTGCCGTCGAGAAGTGGATGTAGCCGTCCGAAAGGTCCACGGGTGCGCCGTGAAACACGCCCGCATTCATGGCATCGCGCCACAGGGCCTCAGGCAGGATCTTGAATATGAGCGTCATGTCGGAAAGCCGTTATTTTTGCCGGATGCCAGTCGTCCGAAGACGTCCGGCTGGCGCGGACCCTAAACGCTGCATTTGCGTTGGACAACCGATCCGGCCAAGGTTCTCAGGCAATATTGTCTTGACTTCAGGAATAATAGCCGGAGTGTGGTGCGGTTGAAAGGGATATATTCCTGAATTGCAACCCGGGAGGTGAGCACCATGCTCTCGCACGAGCGAGTCTGGGCAGCGATTGACGCCCTGGCGGCCCGCAAGGGTCTGTCGCCATCGGGCCTGGCACGGCGTGCCGGTCTGGATCCGACGACTTTCAATCCGTCAAAGCGGATAGCGGTTGACGGCCGCCCGCGATGGCCGTCGACCGAATCCCTTGCCAAGGTTCTCGAGGCGACAGGCGCGCCGTTGACCGAGTTTGTCGCACTCGTCTCGCCTGAGGAGACGCCGCCTTGTCCGGTGATACCGGCCGGCGCCACGCTGCCGTTTGCCGGACTGCCCGATGCGATGGCGGAGGGGTATTTTGATAGCGAAGGGAACCCGGTCGGAAAGGGTTGGGATGCTATTCCGTTTCCGGATCTGGACGGCAATCCCTTGTTTGCACTTGAAATTTCTGGTGCCGGCTGGTTGCCGGCCTATCGTGATGGCGACACGGTGATCGCAGCTCCAAAGGCTCCGGTGCGGCGCGGGGACAGGGTGATTGTACGAACCGGCGACGGCGGGATCGACTTGCATGTGCTGCATCGCCGCACGGCGCGCACCATCGAGTTGCATCCTTTGTCCGCGTCCGGCACCATTGTCGTGCTCGACCTTGCCGAGGTCGACTGGATCGCCAGGATCGTCTGGGCCAGCCAGTAACCCGGGTCGCCTCGTTCTGCAGGCGACCGACCGTCCGGAGCGCGTCATGGCTTTGTGTCTGTCTGTCCCGGTGCGCCTGATGGCAGGCGTGCTGTGTGCCTGTCCGGCCATCCTTGCGGGGCCTTGGCTCGTGCTGGCGCAGGCTCAGGATCCGGCTCCGCCGCCGTCAGCAATCCGCAATGTTTCTCCACCTGGAATGGCGACCCCGGACATTTCGGGCCCCTTGATCCGTGTTGCGCCTGTCGGAAAGCTGGCGGAACCCAAGGACCCTGAGGCTGGATTGCCGAAGGATACATTCGATGTGAAGGCGGCTGTCGTTCTGGACGGCGGGACGCTGAAGGCCGGGCG
This sequence comes from Pannonibacter carbonis, assembly GCF_003012935.1. Lineage (GTDB taxonomy): Bacteria > Pseudomonadota > Alphaproteobacteria > Rhizobiales > Stappiaceae > Pannonibacter > Pannonibacter carbonis. The sequence continues at coordinate 54,623 of NZ_PUDR01000002.1, forward strand.
TCTGCTGGTCCGCATCGCCCATGTCACGGCGCTGGGGGCAAAGCAATCCTGCACCTCCCGGCTCGGCGGCGACTGGCCTTGCGGCGCACGCGCGCGGTCTTCGCTTCAGGGGCTGGTCCGTGCCTACACTTTGTCCTGCCAGCGGGTGGCGGCAGTCGGCGAACGCGAAGTCTCTGCCACCTGCGCCAAGGGGGCGGCGGACCTTGGGCTATGGCTCGTGGCACAGGGATGGGCCGTGCCGACGGAAGACGCGCCTGAGGCCTATGTCGCGGCGGTCGAGGCCGCGCGCGCTGCCAAGGTCGGGCAATGGCAGGCCGAGTGGGTTGCCGAACTGGCGCCGCCTGTCCTGATCACACCGGTCGAACCCGTCATGACCGATCCCGGGATCTCTTCCGGGAGGGAGGCGAGTGAACCTCTGATCGTCATGCCCGGCAGCCCGGAAAGCCGTGACTGGATCAATCCGTTTGATGTGAAAGACCCGGAAGCGCAGGACGCCCCCGGGTCTGGTGTTCCCAATTGACCGACCGCTGGCTCAGCCGGCAACGAGTTCGCCGCTGAGGGCCTTGGCAATCAGCGCGCGCGTCTCGGCAATGCCATAGAGCGCCACGAAAGAGCCAAAGCGCGGGCCCTGCTGCAGACCCAGCAATACCTGATACAGCGCCTGGAACCAGGCCACGGAAACACCGGGACCACCGTCCGGGCTCTTCTTGGCGTGGTCCTGATAGCGCTCGATCTTGCGCGCCACATCAAGTGCCGCGTCCTGGATGGTGCTGCCGTCGGCTCCCGGGGCCAGTGCGGCAAGGGCGGCATCCAGCTCCTCAAGGGCCGCGCGCTCGACATCGTCCGGGGCGCGGAACTGCTTGGTCGGCTTGACGAAGTCGTCGAAGTACCGAATGGCAAAGGTCACCAGCTCGTCGAGCTTCGGATGGGTTTCTTTGGTCACACCCGGCGCATAGCGGGTGATGAAGGCCCACAGCACGTCCTTGTTCTCGGCATTGGAGGCCGAAACGAGGTTCAGCAGCATCGAGAATGGCACCGGCATGTTGATCGCCGGAACGTCGCCGGAGTGGATATGCCAGGCCGGGTTCATCAGCTTCTGGTCCGCCGACATCCCCGGGAACTTTTCCGCATAGGCGAAATACTCGTCGACGGCCTTCGGGATGACGTCGAAATAGAGCTTCTTCGCGGTCTTCGGCTTGCCGAACATGTAGAGCGCCAGGCTCTCCGGGGCGGCATAGGTCAGCCATTCGTCGATGGTGAGGCCATTGCCCTTGGACTTGGAGATCTTGGCGCCGTCATCGGCCAGGAACAGCTCATAGACATAATGCTCCGGCGGTGTGCCGCCGAGGATCTGGCAGATCTTGTCGTAAAGCGGCATGTTCGGACCATGGTCCTTGCCGAACATCTCGAAGTCGACGCTGAGCGCGGCCCAGCGGGCGCCGAAGTCCGGCTTCCACTGCAGCTTCACATGGCCGCCGGTGACCGGCAGCGTGCAGTCGCGGCCATCCTCGCCCTCGAAGGTGATGGTGCCGTTTTTTGCGTCGACTTCCTTCATCGGCACGTAGAGCACGCGGCCCGAAATCGGGGAAATCGGCAGGAACGGGCTGTAGGTCGCCTGACGCTCAGCACCCAGTGTCGGCAGCATCACATCCATCAGCGCCTGATAGCGTTCAGCTGCGTGCAGCAGGATGCCGTCGAGCTTGCCGGACTTGTAATACTCGGTCGCGCTGGCGAACTCGTATTCGAAGCCGAACGTGTCGAGGAACCGGCGCAGCATGGCGTTGTTGTGATGGCCGAAACTGTCGAAGTTGCCGCCGAACGGGTTCGGCACAGCCGTCAGCGGCATGTGCAGATAGGGCTCCAGGAACGCCTTGTCCGGCACGTTGTCCGGGATCTTGCGCATGCCGTCCATGTCGTCCGAGAAGCACAGGAGCCGCGTCGGGATCTTGTCTTCGGTCAGCAGGCGAAAGGCCGTGCGCACCATGGTCGTGCGCGCGACTTCGCCGAACGTGCCGATATGCGGCAAACCCGAGGGGCCATAGCCGGTCTCGAACAGGACCGGAATGGATGGATCCCGTTTCTCCACCCGCTTCACCAGTTTCCGGGCTTCCTCGAACGGCCAGGCCTTGGAGGTCCGGGCCGCCTCGACGAATTCGGGCGACAGGTCAAGCGAAGGGAGGGTATGTGCGCTCATCTCTAGCGGGATCCATGCATGTGTCTGGATGACGGGCCGTCGTGCTGGCCATCGTCTGGAAGCGCCTGCGCGGCCACAGCGGCGTTGCACCGCGGCAACAGGCTGGCGGACACTAGAAAAGCCTGTGTGTCACGTCAATGAAACTCTGGGGTCATTGCGGCGATCCGGCGCTTGTCCTTGGATCGGTGAGGCTATACCAGTGCTGTCACGAGTGTTTTGTCCCTCAGGGAGTGACCGATTTCATGAGCCAGAAAGTCAGCGTTCAGGAAGCCCTTCTGTATGTCATGGTCACCATGTCCGCTGCGGACAGTTCCATGCCGGACAACGAACTGGGTTCGATCGGCGATCTGGTGAAGGCGTTGCCGGTGTTCGCAGGGTTTGACGGCAACAGCATCGTCAAGGTCGCGCAGGCCTGCGGTGATTTGCTGCAGGATGCCGACGGGCTGGACACGATCCTCGATTTGATCGCCGACAGCCTGCCGCCGCGCCTCTATGACACGGCCTACGCGCTGGCTGTCGAGGTTGCCGCCGCCGATGGCGACGTTCCGGAGGAGGAATTGCGCCTTCTCGAACTGCTGCGCGATCGTCTCAGCCTCGACAAGCTGACGGTGGCTGCCATCGAACGTTCTGCTCAGGCCCGCTTCCGCACAGCCTGACAGGTCAGTTGAGGATGCGCCGCATGGACGGCGCATCCAGCGAGAAGGCCGGAATCTCGACGGCGATGAACCGTCCGTCCGGCAGCTCCATCCGGTAGCTTCCTTCCATGATGCCGGAGGGCGTCGGCAACGGGCAGCCTGAGGTGTACTCGAACGCCTCTCCCGGCTGGATGACCGGCTGCTGGCCAATCACGCCTGCGCCTTCCACTTCCTCGACCCGGCCAAGCGCATCGGTGATGATCCAGTGCCGGCGGCGCAGTTGCACCGGGATCTGACCGAGATTGCGGATCTCCACCGTATAGGCCCATACAAAGCGGCCATTCAGCGGCTCTGATTGCTCTTCCAGGTACATCGGCTCGACCGTAACCTGAATTCCCAGTGTGGTTGCTCTGTACATGGACTGTCCTGCATTGCGCTGGGAGAATGCATCCCGTGCAAAGGATATAGGGGGAACGCCTGCAGTTGGACAGTGCAGCCTGTTCGTCTGCCGTGCCGGCGTGATTTCGCGTGATTGCCGATGACGCAGCCGTGACGGTGTGGGGGCTTGCCGCAGCCGTCCGCGTGGAGCACACAGGCGGTGCCAACGCGGAACCATGCCATGTTTGATGCCCGTCTTCGTCCGTTGATCGATCCACCGCTGAATGCGGTCGGACGGACCTTGGCTGCCACAGGTCTTGCGGCCAATGCCGTCACGGCCATCGGCCTGGGGTTTGGTCTGGCGGCCGCCGCGTTGATTGCTCTTGGATATCCGCTTCTGGCCTTGCCGCTGCTTCTGGCCAATCGCCTGGCCGACGGGCTCGATGGCGCCATCGCCCGGGCAACGTCCCGCACGGATCTCGGCGGCTATCTGGATATCGTTTTCGACTTCCTGTTTTACGGTGCCGTGCCGGTCGCCTTCGCGTTGGCGGATCCGGCGGCCAATGGCGTGGCTGCCGCGGTGCTGCTGTTCAGCTTCTATGCAAACGGCGCCGCCTTCCTGACCTTTGCGATCATGGCTGAGCGCAGGCGTCTTGAGACATCACGTCAGGGACTGAAATCGCTCTACTATCTCGGCGGGCTGGCTGAAGGGGCCGAAACGATCCTCGTTTTCACGCTGATGTGCGTCTGGCCGGACAGCTTTGCAGTGCTCGCCTACGGCTTTGCCGCCCTGTGCGGCCTGTCGGCAGCGGCGCGCATCGCCACTGCCATCCAGGTGCTCAAGCGGTGAGCCGTCGCGGGCCGATCTAGAGCGCGGCGGCGGCAGCCAGTCCGCGCTCGATGTCGTCCAGCAAATCGAGCGGGTCTTCGAGGCCAACCGAAAGCCGCAGCATTCCGTTGGTGATGCCAAGCTCCAGGCGGGCCTCTTCGGCGACGTTCTTGTGTGTCGTCGTTGCCGGATGCGTGATCAGGCTCTTGGCGTCGCCGAGGTTGTTCGACAGCTTGATGACCTGAAGTGCATTGGTGAAGGCGAAGGCAGCTGCCTTGCCGCCTGCCAGCTCGAAGGCCAGCATGGTCGATCCGCCTGTCATCTGGCGGGCGATGACTTCGGCCTGCGGATGGTCGGCGCGGCCGGGATAGATCAGGCGGGAAATCGCCGCATGCCCGGCGAGCCGGTCAGCAAGGCGCTGGGCACTCTCGGTCTGGCGGGCAATGCGCAGAGGCAGGGTTTCGAGGCCCTTGAGCAGAACCCAGGCATTGAACGGGCTCATGGCCGGACCTGTGTGCTTGACCAGCGGCAGCACTTCGTCCTCGATCCACTTGGCGTCTGACAGCACGACGCCGCCAAGGCAGCGCCCCTGTCCGTCGATGTGCTTGGTGGCCGAGTAGACGACCACATCCGCACCCAGCTTCAGCGGTGACTGGAACAGCGGCGTGGCGAAGACGTTGTCGATGATCACGCGCGCGCCGACCGCATGGGCGATCTCGGCGACGGCTGCGATATCGATGACGTCCAGCGTCGGGTTGGTCGGGCTCTCGAGGAACACCGCACGTGTCTTCGGGGTCACGGCAGCGCGCCACTGGTCCAGATCCGTGCCGTCGACAAGCGTGCTGGTGACGCCGAAGCGCGGCAGCAGCGTTTCGACGATGTAGCGACAGGAGCCGAACAGCGCCTTGGCGGCGACGACATGATCACCGGCCTTGACGCTGGCCATCAGCGCCAGGTTGACGGCAGCCATACCGCTGGCGGTGCCGATTGCGGCCTCTGCCTGCTCAAGCTCGCACATCCGCCGTTCGAACATGGCGACGGTCGGGTTGGAATAGCGGGAATAGACGAAACCGGGATCTTCGCCGTTGAACCGTGCCTCGGCGGCTTCGGCATTCGGATAGACAAAGCCCTGGGTGAGGAAGATCGCCTCGGACGTCTCGCCATGCTGCGAACGGATCGTGCCGCCATGCACAAGACGGGTCGCGGTGCGCAGGCCGTCACTGGTTGCGCCGCTGCTTGCGGACTGGTCGTCGGATGCGGTCATCGGTCGAGGCTCCAGATACAAAAAAACCGGCCATAGGGGCCGGGATTCACCTCCCGACCTTTTTAGCTACTTATTTAACGTGGCTGCAAGCCGGCCGGCCCAAATCACCACGGAACATCTGACGCATTACGCCATTCCCGGCAAAGCGTCAATCACGCGCATAAAACTTGGTTGGCCGGAGAGAAACCATGAGCTAATCACTCAGATCCCCGGAGCGGCAGGCTGTCCTGCCCGTGCGACGCGAACGCGAGAGGTCTGTCCATGCGCCCTGAAGGCATCCTGCCCGCCCATATGATCGAGGACATGTTCCGGTCCGGCGGCATCCTCAGCGCTGCGGCGCCGGTCGAGGGGCAGATCCAGCCGGCAAGCCTTGACCTGCGCCTCGGCAGCCTGGCCTACCGGGTGCGTGCCAGCTTTCTTCCCGGTCAGGGCGTCACAGTCGCCGACAAGCTCGATGCCTTCGCGCTGCACACGATCGATCTGGCTCCCGGAGCTGTGCTGGAGACGGGCTGTGTCTACATCGTGCCCTTGCAGGAGAGCCTCGCCCTCAGCGAAGCGGTCTCCGCAACGGCAAACCCCAAGAGCTCGACGGGCCGCCTCGACGTCTTCACCCGTGTCATCACCGATGAGGGACGGGCATTCGACACGGTGCCCGCCGGCTATCGCGGGCCGCTTTATGCTGAAATCTCGCCGCTGACCTTTCCCATTCTCGTTCGAGAAGGCTCGCGCCTGTCACAGATCCGTTTCCGCATCGGCGAACCGCTGATCGGGGACAGCGAGCTGGAAGGTGTGCATCAGGTGCAGCGCCTCGTCAGTGGCGGGCACGAGCGCATTGGCGGTGGTGTCCAGTTGTCCATCGATCTGGAAGGTCAGGGCGAGGGCAGCCTTGTCGGCTACCGGGCCAAGCATCACACCGGAGTGATTGATGTCGACCGCACCTCGGCCCATCATCCGCTGGATTTCTGGGAACCGATCCACCGGCGCGGACCCGCGGAACTGATCCTCGATCCGAACGAATTCTACATCCTCGTCAGCCAGGAAGCGGTGCATGTACCGCCGCTCTATGCAGCGGAAATGGTGCCATTCGATCCGCTGGTCGGCGAGTTCCGCGTGCACTATGCCGGCTTCTTCGATCCGGGCTTTGGTCACGGCGGGGCAGGGGGAACAGGCTCGCGCGCGGTGCTGGAAGTGCGTTCGCACGACGTGCCCTTCATTCTCGAGCACGGCCAGACGGTTGGTCGTCTCGTCTATGAACACATGCTGGAGCGGCCGCACAGCCTTTACGGCGAGGGCATCGGTTCCAATTATCAGGGGCAGGCCCTGAAACTTTCCAAGCATTTCCGCCCGCTTGCCTGATTGGCCGTCAGGCTGGGCCGGGCACGCAGGTTGATCTGATGTTCGCTGAAGCCGCTGTTCCGATCGTTCATCACCCGGCCTATTGCGCCGAGTTGCCGGAGGGCCACCGGTTTCCGATGAACAAGTTCCGCCGCGTGGCCGAGTTGGCGTTGGCGGAGGGGCTGGTACCGCGGGGCCGGTTCCACCGGCCACGTCCGGCACCTGCGGAATGGGTCGCACTGGCGCATGACCGTGCTTATGTCGATCAGGTGTTCGCGGCTGACGTTCCCCCGCTGATCGCCCGGGAAATCGGCTTTCCGATGACGGAGAGTGTGGCCCTGCGCGGCCGTTGCGCCACCGGCGGCACGGTGCTGACCGGCTATCTCGCGCTTGAACACGGCCTTGCCTGCAACACGGCCGGCGGCAGCCATCACGCGCGCCGGGCGCATGGGGCAGGGTTCTGCGTTTTCAACGATGTTGCGGTTGCCATTCGCGTAATGCAGGCCGATGGCGTCATCCGCCGAGCGCTGGTCGTCGACCTCGACGTGCACCAGGGCGACGGAACGGCTGACATCTTTTCCGGTGACCCGGATGTCTTCACCTTCTCGGTGCATTCCGAAAAGAACTATCCCGTCCGCAAGGTGCCGTCCTCGCTCGATGTCGGGCTGGCCGACGGAATCGAAGACGCGGCTTATCTGGAGGCGCTGGCCGCGGCCCTGCCTGGTATTCTGGAATCTGCCCGTCCCGATATCGTCTTCTACAACGCCGGCGTAGATCCGTTTGCCGGTGACAAGCTTGGGCGGCTGGCACTTTCGCGCGACGGGCTTCGCCGCCGCGACGAGTACGTCATCGGATTGGTCAGGCAGGCGGGTATTCCGCTGGCCGGCGTGCTCGGTGGCGGCTATTCGGCGGATATTGACGAACTGGCTGACCGGCATCTGACATTGCTGCGCGCCGCCATTGCGGTCCAGTCCGGTCTGGCCGGGCAGCCTGACTGACCCTGTCAGCGGCGCGCGGCAAACACGCGGCTGAGGATCCAAAGCGGCACGACGATGACGGCTCCGAGGACCAGATACTGCCCCACCTGTTCGATCGCTGAAAAGCCCATGTTCCAGAGCTTGCGGATGAACGCGAACAACAGGTCGACCAGACCCAGCGGGTCGAGGTCGAGCGCAGACAGGATCACGCCGACAACCAGTGACAGGAAAATCAGGCGGACGGCAACGCGCAGCGGCGTATCGCCCAGGAACCGGCTCAGTCCATCACCCGACATGTCTTGCTCCATCGCTGCGTGGCACTCTCGGTTCCCTAGATAAGGGATCGCAAGACAATGTGCATCCCCGGTGCTGTCGGGGGAGTGGAGTTTCCCTCAGGCGGATGTCCGTTTCAGGGCGTCACCCGTGCCGTGGCTGCCGGTGAGGCGTACGGTCTTCGGCGGCACGCCATACCACGCTTTCACCGCCCTCGAGAAAGCGGAAAGCTCCGAGAATCCCAGAAGGAAGGCGATTTCCTTCATCGGCAGCGACGTGTCTTTCAGATAGCGCGCGGCCATGTTGCGGCGGATCGTTTCCGTCAGCTTGCGGAAAGACGTGCCTTCGGCCTCAAGCAACCGCTGCAGCGAGCGCTGTGACATGCCGAGATCTGCTGCGATGTGTTCCAGCGACACAGTGCCGGACTTCAACGCCTCGTTGATGCGCTCTGCCACCCGTGTCAGTGGCTCGTTGCGGCCGCTGTATTCTTCCATTTCCCGGATCGCGGCCTGCTCGACAATGGCGTAGAGATTTGCCTCGCTGCGCGGGGTTGGGCGCGGCAGATAGTGTTTGGGAATGTAGATGCGATCATGATGCCGGCCGAACAGAAGTCGGGCGCCGTGTCGGCGCTGGAAGTCGGAGGTGCGCCGTGGAGCGGGCTGGGAAATCTCGATGATCAGACCTGCGGTCGGGTCCTGGATTGCAAATTCGATGCGGCCGGCTGCCCATGCCACCCGTTCGTAGGTGCTTTGGATCCTGGGCAATCCGCAATCGGGCACATGCCATTCGAGGATCCCGTATTCAGGTTCCTCGGTGAAGGTCAGCCGGTAGAAGTTGGTGCGCAGCGGCAAGAAGCGCGACCAGTTCATCAAGCCGGTCGCCAAGCTTGGGGCGCACATCCCGACATAGTCAAATGTTGAAAACAAGCCGAGGGGGAGAGACGAGGCAATATCGAGCATAATGCCATCGTCATTGGAGGCCTGCGCCACGTGCTCGAACATCATGATTGCGGTTCGATAGTCAACGGTCGCCGCCGGACAATGCGGCTGATCCGCCCGCACGCCATAGTGTCTTGCAATCGCCGCCCAATCGAGGCGCTTCATCTTGCAGGCGATTTCCAGCGCTTGCAGCGTATCTGCACGGCACCAGTCGTCCTGTAGCCGCCGTGTCCCTCGGGTGTGCTCCAACACGTTCCTGCCCTCCCTGCAAGAGGTTTGGACGAGTGTTCTATAGACGCCGCCCTGGCGCAATAGGTCAAAGTTGTGTCGGCTTTGCCGCCAATCTATTTATTTTGGCACGTTTAGTTAAATATACGGCTGATTGTGACAACGACAGCGGCACGGAAAAGCGGCATATAACCGGATGAAAGACGTTATTGCCGCTGCGTCATGTCTGGCGGACCGGGCGGACTCCGCTATGTTCGTGTGCAGTGCGGGTCAGCCTGCCCCAGTTGGCAAGTCCATATTGGTGCATCTTTTGCAGCAGTTTCGCTTCGTTTTCGAGAATACGTGGCCCCATCACGAACGAACAATGCCGAAAACAATGTGAGACTATCTGCCGGCATGTTGAGCATGCACGGAAGAGCCCCTCGATCTCAATCGGCGGGGCTTTTCCTTTTCGCAGGGCACAAATCTAATCCGAGCTTGTTCTGCTCTGCAAGAACATGCCGATTCAAAGCGGACGGTCGCATTTGATTAAACAGCTGATGTGCTTTTTGTTCACGCAGTTGTGAAAAAGATCAATGAGAGCACTGCTGTGGAAAACTTCAAATCGCTTTCGATGAGAGAGGCGGCGGCCTCAATTTATTCCGCTATTCTGAAGCAAATTACTTTTGGTTGAATGTTTTTCCAATTCAATTTTGGATTTTATTTGCCAATGCAGCCGCGCTCATGAACACAAAGAGAAGGAGCGCAGCCGTGTGACTGCGCTCCTCCATTTCTCACTCAGACAAGCTTGCCTCAGGCAGCTTCGATTGCCGAGATGGCCTCGCCCTGCGGCGGGAACTTGCCGTAGAAGGTCTCGTTGTTCTTGGCCAATTCGCGCAGCAGCTTGTTCGGCTTGAAGCGCGGGCCCCACTTCTTGGTGAACTTCTTGCAAAGTTCAACGAAGGCGTGGGTGCCCATCATGTCGATGTAGCTGAGCGTGCCGCCCGTGTAAGGGGCGAACCCGAAGCCGAGGATCGAGCCGACATCGGCCTCGCGGACGTCCGTCAGGCACTTTTCTTCAAAGATGCGGGCGGTTTCGAGGGCCTGCATCACCAGAAGACGCTGCTTCAGCTCCTCGACATTGAAGGCGTCAGCCGGCTTCGGCTTGCCGACCACATCCGGGATCCCGGCCCAGAGGGACTTTTCCTTGCCCTTGTAGTCGTAGAAACCCTTGCCGTTCTTGCGGCCGAAGCGCTCGCGCTTGACCACCATCTCTTCGAGGATGTTGTCCAGCGGGCCTTCAACGTAGTTGACGCCAAGGTCCTTGCGGGTGGCCGAGACGATCTTCCAGGCCAGATCCAGCGCCACTTCGTCGCCAAGCGACAGCGGTCCGACCGGCATGCCGGCCATCTTGCCCGCGTTCTCGATCATGGCCGCCGGTACGCCGTCTGCCAGCATCATGAGGCCTTCTCGCACATAGGTCATGACGACGCGCGAGGTGTAGAAGCCACGGCTGTCGTTGACGACAATCGGGGTCTTCTTGATGGCCTTGATGTAGTCCAGCGCCATGGCCAGCGCCTTGTCCGAGGTCTTCTTGCCCAGGATCACCTCGACCAGCATCATCTTGTCGACGGGCGAGAAGAAGTGGATGCCGATGAAGTTCTTCGGGCGGGACGAGGCTTCTGCCAGCGAGGAAATCGGCAGCGTCGAGGTGTTCGACGCATAGATCGCCTTGGCTTTCAGCGCAGCTTCGGCCTTTTCGGTGACGACGCGCTTGACCTCACGGTCCTCGAACACGGCCTCGATGACGAGGTCGCAGTCGGCCAGCTGGTCATAGTCCGGCGTTGCGTTGATGCGCGCCAGCAGCTTTTCCTTGTCCTCGGCGGTTGCCTGGCCGCGCGAGACGGACTTGCTCATCAGCTCGTCCGAATGCGCCTTGCCCTTGTCGGCAGCGGCCTGGTCACGGTCGATCAGCACGACATCAATGCCGGCCTTGGCCGTGACATAGGCAATGCCCGCGCCCATGAAGCCCGCGCCGATGACGCCGATCTTCTTGATCTTGTTCGGCTTCACGTCGGCCGGACGGCGCGCGCCCTTGTTCAGCTCCTGCATGGAGACGAACAGCGAGCGGATCATGTTTGCTGCTTCCGGTGTCTGCAGCACATGCGCGAAGTAACGGCTCTCGACCTGCAGGGCGAGGTCCATCGGCAGCTGCAGGCCTTCGAACACGGACTTCAGCAGGCCGCGAATGCCCGGATAGTTGTCCTGGGTCTCACGACGATAGATGGCGTTGGCGGCCGGCCAGAACTGGAACCCGGCCGGGGAGTAGACCGGGCCGTTCGGCAGCTTGAAGCCCTTCTCGTCCCAGGGCTTCACCGGCTTCACGCCCGCCTTGAGCATCTTCTTGGCCGTCTCGACCAGCTTCTTGGCCGGTGCGGTCTCGTCGATGAGTTTCATCGACTTGGCCTTGTCGGCGCGCAGGGTCTGGCCCTGCATCAGGAAGGTGAGGCCAGCCTGGGCGTCGGTCATGCGCATGACGCGCTGCGTGCCGCCGGCGCCCGGGAACAGGCCCACCTTCACTTCCGGCAGGCCGAGCTTGAAGCTGTCATCTTCGACGCCAACGCGGGCATGGCAGGCCAGCGCCAGTTCGGTGCCGCCGCCCATGCAGGTGCCGTTGATCGCAGCGACGAACGGCTTCCCGCAGGTCTCGAGCTTGCGGTAGATCAGCGTCAGCCGGCGCGAGCCTTCAAACAGCGTCTTGGCTGCGGCTTCCGCATCCTTGCGGCGCTCCTTGTGGAAGCCCTTCAACAGGCCGTCGAGCATGGTGAGGTCAGCACCGCCCGAGAACGCGGCCTTGCCGGAGGTGATCACGGCGCCCTTGATGGCCGCATCGGCCACCACGTCCGCGATGATCTTGTCGAGGTCGTCCATCACCGAGATGTCGATGACGTTCATCGACTTTTCCGGCATGTCCCAGGTGATGAGGGCGATGCCATCAGCATCGGTTTCAAGGGTGAAGTTCGTGTAAGCCATTGTGGTTCTCCCCGAGGACAGCCGTCAGACGCGCTCGATGATCGTCGCCGTGCCCATGCCGGCGCCGATGCAGAGGGTGACGAGGGCGGTGTGGAGGTCGCGGCGCTCCAGTTCATCGAGCACCGTGCCGAGGATCATGGCGCCGGTGGCACCAAGCGGGTGGCCGAGCGCGATGGCTCCGCCATTGACGTTGACCACCGACGGGTCAAGGTCGAAGGCCTGCCGGAAGCGCAGCACCACCGAGGCGAAGGCTTCGTTGATCTCGAACAGGTCGATGTCCTTGAGGGTCATGCCGGCATTGCGCAGCAGCTTTTCGGTCACGTCGACCGGGCCGGTCAGCATCAGCGCCGGTTCGGAGCCGATGTTGGCAAAGGCCTTGATGCGCGCGCGGGGCTTCAGCCCGGCCGATTTGCCGGCCTTGCGCGAGCCGATCAGCACGCCTGCAGCGCCATCGACGATACCCGACGAGTTGCCGGCGTGATGCACGTGGGTGATGCGCTCCAGTTCCGGATGCGCCTGGACGGCGACCGCGTCAAAGCCGCCCATCGCCCCCATCATCTCGAAGGATGCGCCGAGTGCGGCGAGAGACTGCATGTCGGTGCCCGGACGCATGTGCTCGTCCTTGGCCAGGATGGTGATGCCGTTGACATCCTTCACCGGGACGACGGACTTGGCGAAGTAGCCCTTGTCCCAGGAGTGCGCTGCGCGCTTCTGGCTTTCGACGGCGTAGCTGTCGCAGTCATCGCGGGTGAAGCCGTACTTGGAGGCGATCAGGTCCGCCGACACGCCCTGCGGCATGAAATAAGAGGGCAGTGCCACCTGCGGATCGACCGGCCATGCGCCACCGGATGCGCCGATGCCGACGCGGCTCATGCTCTCGACACCGCCGGCGATCACCAGCTGGTGCTGGCCGGACATGACCTGGCCTGCGGCCATGTTGACCGCGTCGAGGCCAGAGGCGCAGAAGCGGTTGATCTGGATGCCGGGCACCGAATTGTCGTAGCCGGCAGCAAAGACGGCTGCGCGGGCAACGTCGCCGCCTGCTTCACCCACCGGGTCGACGCAGCCCAGGATGACGTCATCGACGAGCTTGGTGTCGAGTTCGTTGCGGTCGCGGATGGCTTCGAGGGCGACGGCGGCGAGGCGGACTGCGGTCACCTCATGCAGCGATCCGTCCTTCTTGCCGCGTCCGCGCGGGGTGCGCACGTGGTCAAATACATAAGCCTCAGGCATGGAATCCTCCTGAATGTCGTGGTTGGTCAGGCAGACGCGGGCAGCGGATGGCCCGGCATCAGCGCATAGGGGGGAGCCCAGCCAGGCTGGGCACGAAGCCGGTCAAGCCAGCGGGACATGTTGGGATAGGCGGCAAGGTCGATCCCGATTTCGTCGGGCCAGAACAGATAGCCGCACAGGGACAGATCGGCCGTTGTCAGCCGGTCGGCGACCACGAAATCGCGGCCAGTCAGGTGCTTGTCGAGGATGGCAAAGGCCGACTTGGCCCGGGCCTCGAAAAAGGCAGTAACCGGTGTTTCCCCGGTCTTTGCGAATTGCCGCTGGTAGCGCAGCGTCGCCGCGTAGCTGCTGAGCTTGTGGTTGTCGAAAAGGACCCAGCGCAGGATTTCCCGGGCTTCCTCCTCGGTGCGGGCACCGAACTCGCCAAGCTCCTCGGCAAGGTAGTCGAGAATGACGCCGGACTGCACCAGCTTGAGGCCGTTATGCTCCAGCACGGGCACTTCGCCCATCTCGTTGACGGTCTCGCGGAACTCCGGCGACCGGGTGGCTCCGTTGAAAAAGTCGACGAACCGCGGCTCCCAGTCTGCCCCGGCCAGCTGGAGCATCAGGGCGACCTTGTAGGAATAGCCCGATTGGGCAAAGCAATGCAGCACATACTCGGCCATGCGTTCCTCCCGTCATGGCATGACACCACAGGCGTGTGATCAAGGTGTGGCCCGGCGGTTGCGCCGGGCTAACCGGATCAGAATGCCTCGGCAGGCAGGCTCATCATGGTGTCTGCACCGGTCGAGATGCGGGCAAGATGCGCGGCCGTTTCCGGCAAGGTGCGCTCCATAAAGAAGCGGCCGAAGACCAGCTTGGCCTCATAGCGCTCCTTGTCCTCACCGGCCGCGATCTTGTCCTGAGCGGCCTTGGCGATCTGGGCCCACATGTAGGCGAGTGCGACCAGACCAAAGAGGTGCATGTAGTCGACCGAGCCAGCGCCGGCGTTGTCGGGCTTTGCCATGGCGTTCTGCATGAACCACATGGTCGCGGCCTGCAGGTCGTCATGTGCCTTCTTCAGCGGCTTGGTGAAGGGGGCGAGCGCCTCGTTTTCCTTGTTGGCCTTCAGGAAGTCGCCAACCTCGGCAAAGAAGGTCATCACGGCGCGGCCACCGTTGGCCGGCAGCTTGCGGCCGACAAGGTCAAGCGCCTGAATGCCGTTGGCACCTTCATAGATCATGGCGATGCGGGCATCGCGCACGAACTGCTCCATGCCCCATTCGGCAATGTAGCCATGGCCGCCATAGAGCTGCTGGGCGTTGACCGCGTTGGCAAAGCCAACATCGGTGAGGACGCCCTTCAGCACCGGGGTCATCAGGCCCATCAGGTCGTCTGCACGGGTCCGGTCTGCCTCGTTGTCCGAGCGATGCGACACGTCGCCCTGCAGCGCGGTCCACAACACCAGCGCGCGGGCCGCCTCGTTGAACGAACGGATCGACATCAGCACGCGGCGCACGTCCGGATGCACGATGATCGGATCGGCGGCCTTGTCTGCGGCCTTCGGACCGGTCAGGGCGCGGCCCTGGATGCGGTCCTTGGCGTAGACGACGGCGTTCTGATAGGCCACTTCCGACTGCGCGAGGCCCTGCACGGCCACGCCAAGACGGGCCTCGTTCATCATGGTGAACATGGCACGCAGGCCCTTGTTCTCCTCGCCGACGAGCCAGCCGGTCGCCCCGTCATAGTTCATGACGCAGGTGGCGTTGGCGTGGATGCCCATCTTGTGCTCGATCGAGCCGCAGGAGACGCCGTTGCGAGCGCCGAGCGACCCGTCGCCATTGACCATGAATTTCGGCACGACAAACAGCGAGATGCCCTTCACGCCCTCCGGTGCGCCCTCGATGCGGGCCAGCACCAGATGGATGATGTTCTCCGCCATGTCGTGTTCACCGGCCGAGATGAAGATCTTGGTGCCGGAAATCTTGTAGCTGCCATCGGCCTGCGGTGCAGCCTTGGTGCGGATGAGGCCCAGATCGGTGCCGCAATGCGGCTCGGTCAGGTTCATCGTGCCGGTCCAGGTACCGGCCACCATGTTGGGCAGGTAGGTCGCCTTCAGCGCGTCGGTGCCATGCAGCGTCAGCGCAGCCACGGCGCCGGCGGTCAGGCCCGGGTACATGGCAAAGGCCATGTTGGCGGAGGACAGATATTCGGCCATGACCATGGCCAGCGTGTGCGGCAGGCCCTGGCCGCCGTGATCGGGGTGAACCGACAGGCCGCCCCAGCCGCCTTCACAATAGGCGTCATAGGCTTCCTTGAAGCCCTTCGGGGGCGTGACGCTGCCGTCGTCGTGACGGACGCAGCCGGCCTGGTCACCGCTCTGGTTCAGAGGCTGGATCACCTCCTCGCAGAACTTCGCGCCTTCCCGCAGGATGGCTTCAACCAGATCGGGCGATGCATCGGCAAAGCCCGGCAGGTTGCTGTAGCGTTCGTAGCCGAACACATCCTTGAGTAGAAACAGTGTGTCCTCGACGGGGGCACGGTAGGTCGGCATAAATTCCTCCCAGAACGAAACCGCATAATCACGACTTGACGTTTCCGTAAACGTCAACTGCCGCCTTTATATACGCGCCATTCCCGGGCGGACAAGTCGTGTCCTTGCGGAAGGTACGCCTGATTCTTTATAAAATGAACAAAAGTCGCAGGCCCTAACGCACAAAACCGGAGCGCGTGCCCCGGTTTTGCGTGATTTTCGATCAATTTGCGGCCGTGCCGCGCGCGTCAGGGTTACTCGCCCTCGGCTTCCTTGTGCTTCAGCATCCCGGACACGATCTCGACCGTGCGGGAAAGCTCCTCGATCGCCTGGTCGATATCCTTGCGCTGGTTGACCAGAACGGCAATCTGCTCGCTGAATCGCGACAGGGCGACCCGAAGTTGCGTGACCTGTCCGTCGCGCAGGTCATAAAGATCCAGCATGTCGCGGATCTCGCTGAGCGAAAAACCGACGCGCTTGCCCATGACAACCAGCTTCAGGCGTGCGCGGTCGCGGCGCGTGTAGACGCGGTTGAGGCCATCGCGCTTCGGGTTCAGCAGGCCCCGGTCTTCATAGAAGCGCAGGGTGCGCAGGGTGCAGCCGAATTCCTTGGCGAGGTCGCCAATGGTGAAGTGGGTCTTCTTCGTGCTGTCGTCCGCAGCAGCCACGACATCGACAATCTCTGTGTTGTTCCGGAGGGATAGTGCTTCGCTCATGTCCTGTTCCTGCTCGCATGCCCTGCATTGGCAGCTGATCCGTGCGCCCGGTCAGGTGCGGTGGGCGGCTTGCGCGGTGTCGCTACACCGGGAGGGGTGTGGCACGCCGTTCTCTGACTGAACGCCATACCTTACGCTAAGGGAATGGTCCACACCTCCCATGCGCCTTTTTTCGTGATTCGGCATTTTGGGGTGTCTGGCAAACAAGCGGTTAAGACAAATTCGCAAGCTGCGACCGGAATTAACGCGCTGTTTACCCTACCGCGACAAAGATTCACCCATTGCTTCGGTGCCATTGTTTTTCCAGTTCCGGGACCGCGCAACTCGCAAGTTTGTTGTCAAAGGTCAGAACGACCGCAAGTCCAGGTCCAGCCCATGTCGTCTTGGAATATCCGCAGAGCAGGAAGCGGCGGCGATGAGATGTCGCGTGGCGGGCGTGGCCGGGGCTACGCCGGACAGCGCGACCACGACGATTCCTATGATGACGAGTATGAGGACGACTTGCCGGTATCCGCACGTTCGCTCCGCCGCGAACCGCCGCGCGAGCGAGTGGAGCGTCTGACGCGAACGGCAACAACCGCCTCGGACTATCGGCGGAATGACGGTCATCACGGCGCCGAGCATGAGCTTGATGCCGTGGCCGACGAACTCGACCGGCTGATGGGCGACCGCCATCGGTCGCGTCGCCGGGATCGCTCTGACGTCGAGCCCCGACCGGAGCGTCGCAATGAACGCCGTCAGGAGCCGGATTTCGAGCGTGAGGCAGCCCCGCGCGGGCGGCGCATTGGTGCGGTCATGGAGGCGCTTGAGCGGTTAGACCAACGCGTCGGCGATCTGTCGGAGCGCACGGTTTCGCCCCGCGCCGCGACGGAGACGCGCCGTGGCCACAGCCGGCTTCCGGCTGAAGATGCCTATGATTATGACGACGACCAGGAAGATGAACTGGATGTGTATGACGCACCGCGCTCCAGGTCACCTGAAACGCGGCGAGCCGAGCCACGTCGGGCGGCACGTCCCGTTCGCAGCCGCTACGAAGAAGATGATGATATCGGACATCAGCCGACGCGCCGCTCCCGTCGCCGGATGGACACGAATGAAGAGGTAAGCCGCGCCGCAGCTGACCTGCGTTCCCGCCGCGATGCGCTCGACCGGATTGCCGAACCGGATCTTGATACCCTCGATGACTATCCGATGGAGCGCCCACGCCCGCGCCGCAGCCGTGAGGCCGAGGCACCATCGCGCCAGATCTACAACGACTTGTCGCGCCGGATCGACGCGCTGCGCAAGCCGCATCAGGAAACCCTTGATGTGGTGCGCCGGGAAATCGGCGCCTTGCGGGAAACCCTGCAGGCCTGGCCCGACCGGGATCGCGGCCGCGAGGAACGCGATCGCCAGGAGATGCGTCGTCTGTCGGAGGTCGTCGAACGCTTGCGGGTTGACCGCACCGATGACCGCCAGGCCCGCGAACTGCGCGCCGAGATCGCGGACCTGCGCAATCTCGTCAGCACCACCAATGTCGACGGCACGCTGAAGACGCTCGAGATGGGCTATGCCCATATTGTTCAGCGGCTTGATGAGTTGTCCCGGTCCTCTGTGGATCCGCGTGCGGTCAAGAGCCTGGCAGTGCGGCTGATGGAGATCGAGGATGGCCTGTCCGCGCTGCCCCGCTCCGAGCATCTGCTGGTTCTGGAAGGGCGCATCGGCGACATTTCCGAGCGGGTAGATACCCTGTTGCGCGCCCATAGCCGGTTCGACATGGAACCGCTGCGCCAGGAACTGAAGGATGTCCGCCGCATTGTTGAACAGGTCGATATTGGCCGTGTTGTCGGCGGGATCGACGACCGGATGCGCTTTGTTGCCGACCGGCTCGATGAACTGGAACTGCTGGCGCGCGAGCAGCGTGGTCTCGACAGCCGTCTCAGTGCGATGGAGGAACGTCTTCCTGATGCGGACAGCCTTGACCGGCTGAACGGGCGTCTGGAAGAGATTTTCGGGATGCTCTCGCGCGGTGAGTGCGGGTCCGGCGAGGACGAGGCCCGGTTCGGCAAGGTCGATAACCGGCTGGACGAAATCATGGACCGGCTTGCCTCCATGGAACGGGGCAAAGGCCAGCAGCATCCCGCGATGGACGCCGCTTTCGCCGGGCTGGAGACACGGCTTCAGGGCATTCACAGCAAGATCGAATCCCTTGAGGAGCGCGCAACGCGCCCGATCTCCGTTGAGCTGGGCGAAGGTGCTGGCGTCGAGGCGGAGTTGCTTGCACAGCTTGAACGCCAGGTCGGTGACCTGTCACGCCGTCTTACCGAACCGCGTGATCATGTCACCAACCAGGATATCGAGGCGCTGCGTCGTGAAATCGTCGACATGCGCGCTGCCGTGCAGACGCCGGCCCCTGCGGTGATGGCGCTGGAACGGCGCATCAGCGATCTGGCCGAGGCGGTCAACCGTGGCAGCGAGACCATGGACGACCGCCGTCTCGATCTGATCACCGACAAGATCGGCGCGCTGGCCGGGCAGATTGAATCGGCCGAGAGCCGTCTGGCGGGCGTCGACGGGATCGAGAAGGCGTTGCTGCGCATCGAGGAAGGGCTTCGGGCGACCCGCGCTGAAGTCGCGGATGTGGCCAGCGAGGCCGCGCGCCGGGCCGTGCGCGATCATGTTCCCGATGTGAGGGAATATGACGATGCAATTGGCGACTTGCGCGATGACCTGAAGCGGCTTCTCGATGCCGCACAGGGCAGCGAAAGCCGGACGCGCAACACGTTCGAAGGCGTTCAGTCGATCCTGTCCGGGATCACCGACCGGCTTGATTCCATCGAGCGCAGCGGGGCGACCCGTCCCTCGACACGGGCTATGGATGAGCCGCGCGGCAGGGGGCCTCTGCCGGGGCTCCCCTTGAGCGCCGAGGGCCGCGAGCGGCCAAAGGAACGTGCCCGCGACCGCAAGGCGGATTTCATTGCCGCTGCCCGCCGCGCGGCACAGGCCGCCTCCGTTGAGGTTCAGCAGGCGCGAGCTGAAGAACTTAGGGACACCGACGAGGACGCGTCATCGGCCAACTGGTTCCGCCGAGCCTTTACCCGTTCAAAGCCGACCGGGACAGACGATGCCCTGGAACTCGGCACGGATCCGGAAATCAAACCCGCTAAGCGGTCCCGCCCTGCACCGGAAGAAATTTCGGCGATCAGCCGGGATGACCGTCCAGCTCCCGAGAGCACAGGCGGCGGTCTGCTGAGCGGCGGACGCAAGCGCGCGATTCTGTTTGCGGCCGCAGCTGTCGTGCTGGCCATCGGCACCCTGCAAATTTTCCGTCTGGCCGGCAGCGGTGATACGACCGCCGCGCTGGACGCTGCAGACAACGAGGCGCCGCAGGTTGCCGAGACGCCTGTCGATGGCGCTGCGACCCAGCCTGTGCTTGAACTCCAGGAAACGGATGTCGTTGAGGTCCCGGCAACTGGTCAGCCGGGGGACGTCTCCGCGCAGCAGATGATCGCGGCTGACACCAGTGCAGGGCAACTTGATGCCACCGCGCAGGGGCCGGATGTTCCGTTGATGCCGGGTCCCCTGGCAACTCAATCACCGCTTGTCACACCGAGCGCGCCCGATGCCTTGCCGCCGGCCTTGGCTTTTTCGCCCCCCGCCATTTCCGGCAAGTTTGGCGATACACCCTTTGTCAATGGCGCGGCGCCGGTGTTGCCGTCCAACCCGACGACACTCGCCTCAGCGCCGTCTTCATTGCAGCCCAACCCGGTCGCTCCCGTTGCACCAGGGGCGACGCTTGAAAACCTGCCACCTGAAGCAATTGGTCCCATGGCGCTGCGCAGTGCTGCCGCAGCGGGCAATGCTGCTGCAGAGTTCCAGATCGGTGTGAACTACACCGAAGGCAAGGGCGTGGATTCGGATCTCGCTGAAGCGGCCAAATGGTACGAAAAGGCCGCAGCCAAGGGGCTGGCCCCCGCCCAGTACCGGCTTGCAAGCCTTTATGAAAAAGGTCGCGGCGTTCCCAAGGATCTGGCGAAGGCGCGGGAGTGGTACGTCAAGGCGGCCGAGGCGGGCAACGCCAAGGCGATGCACAACCTGGCTGTGCTTTATGCCGAGGGTGCGGAAGGCGCGCCCAACTTCACGGAAGCAGCCCGCTGGTTCAAGTCGGCTGCCGAGCATGGTGTCCCGGACAGTCTCTTCAACCTCGGCATCCTGCACGCACGTGGCCTGGGCGTGCCCAAGGATCTGCCCGAGAGCTACAAGTGGTTCGCAATTGCAGCGAAGCAAGGCGACGGCGAAGCGGCCAAGAAACGCGACGACATCGCCAACATGATGGACCAGACCCAGCTTGCCGCCGGGCGTCTGGCGGTGGACACATTCGCCTTGCTGGAGCCGCAGCCGGAGGCAAACACCGTGGTGCTGGATCCGGCCTGGGACATGGCGGCTGCCATTCCCGCCACGAACGCGTCGGTCCTGCAGGGTGCGGATATGGTCCAGCAGGCCCAGGGGTTGCTGAAGACACTCGGCTTCTATTCGGGCTCGATTGATGGACAGATGGGACCGAAGACGCGGCAGGCGATCGAAGAATTCCAGCGCAGTGCGAAGATGCCGGTGACCGGCGTGGTCAGCCCCGATCTCGTCAAGGCGCTGCTCGGACGGTCAATTTGACCGGTTGGGATAGTCGACGGTTGACAGGGCGGCGAAAGCAGCTCTTTTAGCAACATTTCACGGGTGGCGGCGGGTGCCGCCGCCATAACGCCGGTATAAGCCCGTGCAGATCTACCTGCCCATCGCCGAAATCTCGGTGAATATGTTCGTCATCTTCGGCATGGGCGGTGCCGTGGGCTTCCTGTCGGGCCTGTTCGGGATCGGCGGCGGCTTTCTTCTGACACCCCTGCTGATTTTCTCCGGCATTCCACCCGCAGTCGCCGTTGCAACAGTGACGACGCAGATCGTCGCCTCGTCGTCGTCGGGGGTTCTGGCCTACTGGCGGCGCGGAGCCATTGACACCAAAATGGCGACGGTGCTGCTGATCGCCGGCATCGTCGGATCTGCCATCGGGGCCTGGCTGTTCAAGATCCTGCAGAGCCTTGGCCAGCTGGATGTCGTCATCTCGCTGTCCTACGTGACTTTCTTGGGTGCCATCGGCAGTCTGATGCTCGTTGAATCCATTGGCGCGATCCGCCGCCGGCGGACGGGCACCGGCCGTGTGGCCCGTCTTCCCGGGCAGCACAACTGGATCCATGGCCTGCCGTTCAAGATGCGGTTCCGCCAGTCGAAGCTCTATGTCAGTGTCATCCCGATCCTCGCACTTGGCTCCGGCATCGGCTTTCTGGGAACGGTTTTGGGTATCGGCGGCGGCTTCATGATGGTGCCGGCACTGATTTATCTGTTGCGCATGCCGACCAGTATCGTCGTCGGCACCTCGCTGATGCAGATCCTGTTCACAATGGCAGCGGCAACCATCCTGCACGCCATGACGACGCAGACGATCGACATTGTCCTCGCCTTGCTCCTGATGGTTGGTGGGGTGATCGGTGCGCAGTTTGGCGCCCGCATGGGACAGAAGCTGCGCGGTGATCAGTTGCGCCTCCTGTTGGCGCTTCTGGTTCTTTCGGTTGGCGTCCGCTTTGCCGTTGATCTTCTGGTTACCCCTGACGAGTTCTTCTCGATTGCGGTTAAGGGAGGCGCGGGCACATGAGTGGTCGCTGGTTCTTTCTGGTCGCCTCGCTGGCCCTCGCGCTGCGTCCGGTTCCGGCGACAGCAGAGGAACTGGTGACGTCCCTGTCCTCGAGCGAGGTGCTGATCGAGTCCAATTTCACCGGCGCCCAGATCGTCATCTTCGGACAGGTTGACCGGGACAAACAGACGGTTTCGCGGCCGGGCCCCTACGATCTTGCCGTTGTCCTGCGCGGCCCGGACCAGATCGTTACCACGCGCCGCAAGGACAGGCTGCTCGGTCTCTGGGTCAACCGCGAGGCCGAGACATTCTATGAGGTCCCGTCCTTCTATGTAATGTCCTCGACACGGCCGCCCACCGAGATGGGGCATCGGAACATGCTGGAGAAATATGGCATCGGCATCAATTACCTCAATCTGCCGATCAGCCCGCAATCCGAAGTCCAGGTGTCAGAGCGCGACGATTTCCGTGACGCTTTTCTGCGCCTTCGGCGGAAGCAGGGTGTTTACTCGGAACAGGCCGGCAAGGTGGACTTCCTGACCGAGAGCCTGTTCCGGACTACGATTTCCTTGCCGGCAACCACACCGGTCGGGGTCTACTCCGTGGATACCTTTCTCCTGCACGAGGGAGCCATGCTGGCGAGCCAGACAAAGGCGCTGACGGTTGCCAAGACTGGCTTCGAGCAGGCAGCCTTTGACCTGGCGCACCAGCGGCCAGCGCTCTACGGCATTCTGGCGGTCATAACTGCGGTATTCACCGGCTGGCTTGCCGGTGTCATTTTCCGCAAGGATTGAGGGTCGCTCTATGTCGTCAGTCGGCGATCAGTTTCGCGGCGGTAAAGGGGTAAAGCCTGTCCGCGCCAAGCATGAAGGCTGAAAATCGCCGGGGCGGGAACACGCTAGCAAAAGCGCTGTCCATCACGTTTAGCCCGCCGGTGAGGGCACCAAAGGCAGGCAAGACCAGCCGGTTGCCGTCAGTGGCAAAACAGGGGCGCCGGATCGACCGGCCGTAGCGCCGGACTTTCGCAGCCGGGTGCAGATGGCCACAAACCTCACCGGATTGCGGCCCGCTCTGCGGCTCATGGCGGAAGGTGAGGTCACCAAGCGTCATTTCGTCCACGCATTCGCCGCACAGGCGAACAGGCGCCACCGGATCGTGGTTGCCGGTGACCCAGATCCATTCCCGATTCAGCTGAAGTGTGGTGAGGAATGCGCGATACGGGGCCGGAAGCCTGTCGGACCCTTCCGCGTCATGGAAACTGTCGCCAAGCGCGATGACGCGTGCTGGATCGAAGGCGTCGATGACCATGGCCAGCCGTTCGAGTGTTGCCGCCGTGTCATAAGGCGGAAGCATCACGCCGCGCCGGGCATAGGACGAACCTTTCTCCAGATGCAGGTCGGCGACAACAAGCGTCTGTTCCTCGGCCCACCACGCGACGCCACTGTCATGCAGGCCCAACTGGGTCCCGCCAACGGCGATGTCGTGGCAGACGGGAGCCACCCGTCGGAACTGTCCTGCATTCCTTAGCGCCGTCATGCCAGGGCCTCCCCGATCAGGTCATCCGCCGCCTCGGCCAGGATTGCATCCTGCGCCTCGCCATAGACCGGTTCGCGCCCGATTTCCAGCAGAACGGGAACGGCAAGCGGGGAAACGCGGTCGAGCGGAGTATGCGTGATTCGACCCCTGATCCTGGCCAGAAGTTCGCCGAGCCTCGAGATATCCAGAAGTCCTTCCGCCGCGTCGTTCCAGGTTGCGGTCAAAAGGATGTGGTCGGGTTCGTGCTGGCGCAGGACATCATAAATGAGGTCCGAGGAAACGGTGATCTGCCGCCCGTTCTTTTCCTGGCCCGGGTGGCGCCGCTCGATCAGGCCGGCAATCACGGCACATGTCCGGAATGTCCGCTTCATGAGGCTGGAATCCGCCAGCCAAGCATCAAGGTCATCCCCGAGAATATCCTCCTCGAACAGGGCGTCTAGCGACAGCCTGCCCGTGTCGATCAGCAAGGACAGGTCGCTGAGGCACCAGATCGACAGCGCATAGTCATTGGCAACAAAGCCCATCGGCTTTGCGCCCAGCCGCTCCAGCCGGCGCGTGAGCAGCATCCCGAGCGTCTGGTGCGCAAGCCGGCCCTCGAAAGGGTAGCAGACCAGGTAATGCTTGTCGGAACGCGGGAATGTCTCGACCAGCATTCCGTCGCGGCGCGGCAGCACGGACTTCACCCGCTGCAGTTCCAGCCAGTCCCGCACCTGACCGGGAAGCTGGCTCCATTGCTTCGGGTCGGCAATCAGACGGCGCACCCCGTCGGCCAGATAGGTCGAGAGCGGGAACTTGCCGCCCTGGTAAGACGGGATCATCGGGCTGGTTGCACGGGCGCGGGACACATAGGCCTCGTTCTCTAGGATCGTCTCGAAACGGAGGATCTCGCCGGCAAACAGGAATGTGTCACCGGGTGTCAGTTGCTCGACGAACCATTCCTCGATCTCGCCCAGCACCCGGCCACCACGGCCCAATGGTGTCTTGCGCCCTTCCGCCTTGCTGCGCACCATCCGCACCTTGAGCATGGGCGCCTCGACAATGGTGCCGACGTTGAGCCGGTATTGCTGTGCAATCTTCGGATTGGCGATACGCCACAACCCGTCCGGTCCCAGTTTCAGTTTTGCGTATCGGTCATAGCTCTTGAGAGCATAACCGCCGGTGGCAACGAAGGCGATTACCTTGTCGAAGGTGGACCGGTCGAGGTGGCGATAGGTTTCGCAGGCGCGGATCTCATTGAACAGCGCATCCGCATCGAACGGCGCAGCACAGGCAACGCCGAGCACGTGCTGTGCAAGCACATCCAGCGCTCCCTTGCGCAGCGGCGGCGTGTCTTGCCCGCCGCAGAGCGAGGCCTCCAGAGCGGCGCGGCACTCCAGCACCTCGAACCGGTTGGCTGGCACCAGCACGGCCTTCGAGGGCTCGTCCATCCGGTGATTGGCGCGGCCGATGCGCTGCGCCAGCCGGCTGGCTCCCTTCGGTGCACCGATGTTGATGACCAGATCGACATCGCCCCAGTCAATGCCCATGTCGAGCGAGGACGTAGCGACGATGGCCTTCAACTGTCCTGAGGCCATGGCCGCCTCGACCTTGCGGCGTTGGCCGACGTCCAGCGAGCCGTGGTGAAGGGCGATCGGAAGGGTATCCTCGTTGATCTTCCAGAGGTCCTGGAAAACCATCTCGGCCTGGGAGCGTGTATTGACAAAAACCAGCGTCACGCCGTGCGCCTTGATCAGGCTGTAGATGTCAGCCAGCGCATACCGCGCAGAGTGGCCGGACCAGGGCACGCGTTCGGCCGAATCCAGGATAGCGATATCGGGTGCCGCACCGCCCTTGACGCTGACCATCTCGCTCAGCCGCCGCTTGCCTGGCTCGATCTGTGCCATCAGAAAGGCGCGCAGGTCATCCGGCTCTGCCACCGTCGCGGACAGGCCGACCATGCGCACCTTGGGTGAGAGCTGGCGCAGCCGGGCAAGGCCAAGGGCCAGCAGATCACCGCGCTTCGACGTGACGAGGGCATGCAGCTCGTCGAGGATGACGGTCCGCACATCGGCCAGCATCGCCATCCCGCCGGGGTCAGACAGCAGCAGGGCGATCTGCTCCGGCGTGGTCAGCAGGATGTCCGGCGGCACCAGCTTCTGCCGCTGGCGTTTGTGCGTGGGTGTGTCTCCGGTCCGCGTCTCGATCCGTACCGGCAGCCCCATCTCGGCGACAGGCGCTTCAAGGTTGCGCGCGATGTCGACCGCCAGCGCCTTCAACGGAGAGATGTAGAGCGTGTGTACCCCTTGGCCGCGGTCGCCTCTGGCCGCCCCGGGCTTGCGCCGGGACATATCGGACAGTTCGATGAGGCTTGGCAGGAAGCCGGCCAGCGTCTTGCCCGCACCGGTTGGGGCGATCAGCAGCGTCGATGCCCCTTGCGCCAGTTGCTCGATCAGCGCGACCTGATGCGCACGCGGGGTCCAGCCCCGCGCCTTGAACCAGGCACGGAAACAGTCAGGCAGGCACGTTGGATCAGGCGTTGCGGTCATGGCCGGCGAATGTAGGCGGGGCTGGCAGGAAAGGGTAGGGGGCAATCCGTCCGCGCTGTTGTGGTATGTTGCTCTGGTAAATCCCGAGCCGATGCCTATCCTCCAGCCATGTCCAGTTTGCTCACCCTGACGCCGGAAGGGCTCTACTGCCCGGCAGCCGGCCTGCATATAGATCCGGTCCGTCCTGTGGCGCGGGCGGTCATCACCCATGCCCATTCCGACCACGCCCGGCCCGGCCACGGCGCGGTGCTTGCGACGCGGCAGACGCTGGACATCATGGCTTTGCGCCTGGGTGAGGGCTTTGCGGGAACCCGGCAGGCCCTTGCCTATGACGAAACTGTCAACGTCAATGGCGTTCGGCTGCGGCTCGTTCCGGCCGGCCATGTGCTGGGTTCGGCCCAGGTGGTGCTGGAGGCAAGCGGCGAGCGGGCGGTGGTCTCCGGCGACTACAAGCGTCAGGCCGATCCGACCTGCGCACCGTTTGAACTGGTCCCTTGCGACACATTTGTCACCGAGGCGACCTTTGGCCTGCCGGTGTTCCGCCACCCGCCAATCGCCGGCGAAATCGCCCGGCTCCTGACCTCCTTGCGCCTGTTTCCCGAACGCACCCATCTCGTCGGAGCCTATTCGCTTGGCAAGGCACAGCGGCTTCTGGCCGAACTGAGGGCTGCCGGCTATGAGCGGCCGATCTTCCTGCATGGGGCGATGGAAAAGGTGACGGCGTATTACATCGCCCAGGGTGTCGCTTTAGGTCCGGTCGAACCTGTCGGAACGCGGGGAAAGGAACTCGCCGGGGAAATTGTGCTGTGCCCGCCCGGCGACTTGGGGGGGCGTTGGGCGCGGCGGTTCGCCGATCCCGTGACAGCCGTTGCCTCCGGCTGGATGCGTGTGCGCGCACGTGCGCGCCAGCGCGGCGCCCAGTTGCCGCTGATTGTCTCCGATCACGTCGACTGGCCGGATCTGTGCCGGACTGTGGAGGAAACCGGGGCAGGCCAGATCTGGGTGACGCACGGGGCTGAGGACGCCCTGTGTCACTGGTGCAAAACCGTTGGACGGGAAGCGCGACCTCTCAATATGATCGGATATGGGGAGGAAGAGGCTGATTCTTCTCCGGTACCGGCATTGGCGCCCGCATGACAGGCGGGATTTGACCGGCTCCGGGCCTGTCCGTCCCCTGGCCTTGCCGGCCGTTGCCCGCCTGCCTTGCGGGCCAGTCCTGGCCAAGACCCTAGCACCGGACCAGAGCCCAGGACTGAAGACATGGCTGACGATCGCTCCCCAGACCCCGCAGAAACCGGTGACGCGCCCACCGCCCTTGAGGATGGCATTGCCGGTCTGTTTGACGACTACCTCACCGGCTTCAATGATGCAGATGCCGACACGCTCATCGACTGCTTCTACCTGCCGGCGACCATCTGGCAGATGGACAAGGGGTATGTCTTCGATGACGAGGAAGACCTTGCAGAGAACATCGAAGCG
Organism: Pannonibacter carbonis; assembly: GCF_003012935.1. Taxonomy (GTDB): domain Bacteria; phylum Pseudomonadota; class Alphaproteobacteria; order Rhizobiales; family Stappiaceae; genus Pannonibacter; species Pannonibacter carbonis. The sequence continues at coordinate 82,346 of NZ_PUDR01000002.1, forward strand.
CTGCTCGAAGCGCTCGACAAGGAGAACATCTCCTTTTCCGAGTTCTCGGTCGTATCCGCCCATATTTCCGGCACGACGGCGCTGGTCACGCTCGACTGGCGCCAGGAAAGCTCTGATGGCGAAAGCGTTTTCGAGTTCACCTGCCACTATCACCTGATTTTCGATGGCGACGACTGGCGCATCGCCATGATCGTCAACGAGCAGTAAAACGCTCAGGTCTTTGTGGCTCCTTTGAACGAAAAATGCCCGGTCCAGGACCGGGCATTTTGATGTCAGGCTTGAGTAGCGGTCTCAGGCGTCGCGCTTCTTTGGCTTCTTCTTCACGGCTGTTGCTGCGCCGGGGCCGGCCTTGCCGGGTTTCTTGAAGCCGCCTTCCTTGAAGGCCGGCTTGTTCTTGCGCGGAGCAAAGTCACCGTCCGGTCCGGACTTGGCCTTCTTCGGACCACGGGCGAGCGGAGCCTCATCCATCGGCGTGAAAGCGGGATGCGTCGGACGCGGCTCGTCGTCTTCGAAGCGACGACGCTTGGCCGGGCCACCGGCACCACCGCCAAAGCCACCACGGCCGCCAGACCGTTCGCGGGCATTTTCATAGCGGCTGCGGCCATCGCCATGTTCACGGCTGTTTTCGCGGAAGGCCGGGACCTGGCCGGCGCGCATATCCGTCACTTCGATGGACACGCCGCGTTCGCCCGAGCCATCCCGCCGGATCACTTCGGCGTATTTCTCGGCGTGGCTGCCGGCGATTTCGAACAGGGTCTCGGTGCCGCCGATCTTGATGGCACCGACTTCCTTCTTTGTGACATGGCCGGCGCGGCAGATCATCGGCAGCAGCCAGCGCGGATCGGCGCGGTGCTTGTGACCCAGGGACAGGCGGAACCAGATGCCGTCCTCGAACTTGTTGCGCAGTTCCTGCGACCGCGCGCCGCCGAAATCCTCATCGCGCTGGAACCGTTCACCGCGTTCCCCGCGCTCGCCGCGGCCACCGCGCGATTCAAAGGAATCCTCGGTCAGTTCTTCCGGAGCCGGCAGACGGGACTGATACAGACGGACGAAAGCGGCTGCGATCCGTTCGGCGCCATGCACCTCCATCAGCTCGCGTGCGATGTCCAGATCTTCTTCCTCGGCAGCCTCGGCCAGAACCGGATCGGCAAGCAGGCGTGCCTTGTCCTGGGCGCGGATGGCGTTGGCCGAGGGAGCCTCGCGCCATTCTGCCTTGACGCCGGCTGTCTGAAGCAGGCGCTCGGCGGTGCGTCGGCGGGTGAAGGGAACGATCACCACGCTGGTGCCCTTGCGCCCCGCGCGGCCCGTGCGGCCCGAACGGTGCAGCAGGCCAGCCTTGCCGGTCGGCATGTCGGCGTGAATGACCAGATCAAGGTTCGGCAGATCGATACCGCGCGCGGCAACGTCGGTGGCCACACAGACGCGGGCCCGGCCGTCACGCATCGCCTGCAGCGCGTGGGAGCGCTCGGCCTGGCTGAGCTCACCCGAAAGCGCTGCAACGGAAAAGCCCCTGTTGCCAAGGCGCGAGGTCAGCCGGTTGACAGCCTCACGCGTTGCGCAGAACACGATGGCCTTCTGGGCTTCATGATAGCGCAGCACGTTGATGATGGCGTTTTCGCGCTCGTTCGGCACCACCGGCATGGCGACATAGTCGATGTCGACATGCTGCTCGCGGGCGTTGATGGTGGTCAGCCGCACCGCGTTGCGCTGGTAGCGCTGTGCGAGATCGGCAATCGGTTTCGGCACGGTCGCCGAGAACATCAGCGTGCGGCGGTCCTGCGGCGCGGCGTCGAGGATGAACTCGAGATCCTCACGGAAGCCGAGGTCCAGCATCTCGTCGGCTTCGTCGAGAACGATGGCACGGATTGCGGACAGGTCAAGCGCACCGCGCTCGATGTGGTCACGCAGGCGGCCCGGAGTGCCGACGACGATATGTGCGCCACGTTCCAGGGTGCGCCGCTCGGCGCGCGGGTCCATGCCGCCGACACAGGAAGCTGTGTGCGCTCCTGCCTCTTCGTAGAGCCAGGTCAGTTCGGCCTTGACCTGCAGCGCCAGTTCGCGGGTCGGTGCGATGGCGAGAGCCAGCGGCAGACCGGCCTGTGGCAGCCGATCCTTGTCGCCCAGCAGCGTCGGGGCCAGGGCGAGGCCGAAGGCAACCGTCTTGCCGGAGCCGGTCTGTGCGGAGACCAGCAGGTCAGCCTCGGCAGGAGCTTCGGAGAGAATGGTCTCCTGCACGGGGGTGAGGCTGGAGTAGCCGCGCTTCGCCAAAGCGGAGGCCAGCGCCGGAGAGACGGCGTTTGTATCGATCATGCGTGTCTTTCGTGAAGGGGGCGGGCGAGCGGAATGCTACCGCAAGGGCCGGCCAGATTTTTCAACTGCTCCTATACTTCAAACTGCGCCTGCCGTCCACCAAAGAGCGGACAAAGCTGCGTCTTTGGTTGAGATTGTCACGTGAAGGCCTTTCCGTGCCAGTTCGGCGCTCTAAGATGCGCCCATGGAAGCCTTTGCCCGCCTGCTTGACAGTCTCGCCTTCGAGAGTTCCCGCAATGCCCGTGAGGCCTTGCTGGTGGACTATTTCCGGCGCACGCCCGATCCTGATCGCGGCTATGCACTCGCTGCGCTCACCGGGACATTGTCCTTCCGCACAGCCAAGCCGGCGGTGTTGAAGGCCCTGGTCAGTGAACGGTCGGATCCGGTGCTTTTTGCTCTGTCCTATGACTTTGTCGGCGATCTGTCCGAGACGATTGCCCTCATGTGGCCCGCGCACGGCACGGCCGGTGCTGCGGCTGTCCGGTTGTCGGAGGTCGTAGAACAATTGAGCGCGGCCGGACGCGCCGATGCCCCGCGCCTGATCGCGGCATGGCTCGACAGCCTGGATGAGACCGGCCGCTGGGCCTTGCTGAAGCTGGTGACCGGCGGCTTGCGGGTCGGTGTGTCGGCGCGCCTCGCCAAGACGGCGCTGGCAAGGCTTGGCAGCGTCTCCGTCGACGAGATCGAGGATGTCTGGAACACGCTGGAGCCGCCGTTCGTCCCGCTGTTTGCCTGGGCCGAGGGGCGAGCCGCGAAGCCGGAGAGCCGGGATCCGGCCCCGTTCCGGCCGCCCATGCTGGCCCATCCCCTTGATGAGGCCAGGGACTTCGAGCAACTCACGGCGAGCGATTTCATCGCCGAATGGAAATGGGACGGCATCCGCATTCAGGCTGCGGCCGGGCACGAGAGCGGGGCCTGGCATCGCCGGCTCTATTCGCGCTCCGGCGACGACATCACGGCGGCCTTTCCGGACCTTCTCGAGCATCTGTGCTTTGACGGTGCCATTGATGGCGAATTGCTGGTGGTTCGCGATGGCGAGGTACAGCCATTCTCCGATTTGCAGCGCCGCCTCAACCGCAAGACGGCAGATGCAAAGCTCATGCAGGCATTGCCCGTCGCGATCCGGGCCTATGATCTCCTGTCGGAGAATGGCGAGGATTTGCGGCCCCTCGGCTTCTTGCGACGCCGGGCGCGGCTGGAGGCGCTGTTGCAGCGGCTGCAATCGCCGCGAATCGATCTTTCTCCGCTGATCCCCTTCCGCGACTGGAGCGAACTGGCTGCCGTGCGGGCAGAGCCTTCCGCGCGCCTGTCTCCTGCGGATGCGGCGGCGGTCGAAGGCGTCATGCTCAAGCGCGCGCAGGCGCCTTATGTGCCTGGCCGCCCGAAGGGGGAATGGTTCAAGTGGAAGCGCGATCCATTTCTCGTCGACGCCGTGCTGATGTATGCGCAGCGCGGCCACGGCAAGCGGTCGTCATACTACTCCGACTACACCTTCGGCGTCTGGCGTGGGGCTGAACTGGTGCCTGTCGGCAAGGCCTACTTCGGTTTCACCGATGAGGAATTGCTGCAGATCGACAGGTTCATCCGAGCCAACACGGTTGGCCGCTTCGGTCCGGTCCGGGAAGTCATGCGCCAGCCGGACAAGGGGTTGGTGCTGGAAGTGGCTTTTGAAGGGCTGAACCGGTCCAGTCGGCATAAATCCGGTCTTGCCATGCGCTTCCCGCGCGTTTCGCGTTTGCGCTGGGACAAGCTGCCAGCCGAAGCGGACCATATCGAAGCTCTGGAGGCGCTCTTGTCCGCCACGCGAGCGTGACTTGCTTTTGATCGCGCAATCGCGACACAGTCGCCGCCTTGGGACTGGCACCTGACGCTTGGGGGAATTTTATGTCGGTGACGATTGAGTATTTTTACACCCACGTGTCTCCGTGGGCCTATTTCGGCCATGCGGCGTTTCTGGACCTCGCCACCCTGCATGGCGCGCGAGTCGTGTTTCGCCCGGTCAATCTCGGCGGGGTATTTGATGCCTCGGGCGGCATGCCACTGGCCAAGCGTCACCCGGTTCGCCAGGCTTACCGTTTGATCGAATTGCAGCGCTGGCGCGACAAGCGCAACCTGCCGCTGACCATTCACCCGAGCCACTTTCCCGCTGACCCGACCCTCGCAGATTGCTGCGCCCTTGCCCTTGTCGAGCAGGGTGGGCCAGTGGGCGCCTTTTCAGACAGGGCCTTCCGTCATGTCTGGGCCGAAGAGGGCGATCTAAATGACCGTGCCAGCTTGGCGAGGCTTGCGGAAGCCGTCGGAGCCGATGGCGAGCAAATGCTGGCCCTGGCGGACAGCGCCGCGATCAAGGCCGTCTATGCAGAAAACCAGGCCCGCGCTGTCGAACTCGGGGTGATAGGATCGCCGTGCTATGTTCTGGACGGTGAGCCCTTCTGGGGGCAGGATCGTCTGGATTTGTTGGCCGATGCCCTCGTAAGTGGACGCGCGCCCTACAAGCCTGTGTAATTCCCGCCGTCCTTTCGACATAGACGGGTGTTACGGCTATGCTGCATCGCGGCCTCTCGATGCAGTGAGCGGCAAGCGTCTTTGGAGAGTGTGCAATGGCACGGATCAGCCTTTTGGCATGTCAGGGAAAACGAGCTGCTCGCGCCGGCGGTCTGGCTCTGTTGCTGGCGCTCGCCAGCCTGACCGCCGCCTCGGCAGAGGGGCAGGCCCTGAAGGCGCCTGCCCTGGTTACCGGAGACGATCCGCAACGCTTTGCGCTGATTGAAGTCGAGGGAGAGTATCTGCGCCTCGACCGCCGGCTGGGCGATATCAGCACCTGCAAGAAGCTGAATGATGTCTGGCGTTGTTCGCCTGCGCCCGATGCCGGGCTTGCCTATCTTGCGGAGATCGAACGCCTGTCAGCGGAAGTCACGGAGTTGAAGGCACGGCTCGCCAGTGTGGGCAAGACCCCGGGCGATGGCGCAGCCCAGATGCCCCTGACCGGCAAGCCGGAACAGGAAGCGCCGAACGCCGAGACCCCTAAAAACGAGCCCCTGCGCAGTCCGCGCTTGTCCGAGAAGGACGAGAAGGAACTGGAGCAGGTGCTTGGCTTCACCGAAATGGCCATGCGCCGGTTTTTCGGCCTGATGCGCGAGTTCCAGCAGGATATGGACGGAACCGCGCGCCCCTGACCGCTTTCTCCCTGGAGGCGGATGCGTCTAGTCCATCTTGATGCGCAGGATCGCTTCCCGGTGATCAGCGCCAAGCTTTATGGCCTTTCGCGTTTCCTGGTGCATCGGCAGTACGACGGCATCGCACAGGGCCACAAGACGCGCTGTCCGTGCCTCGAACAGATGGTGGCGCATCGAGAATGTGCTGGCCTGGCAACCGGTGATGCCGCTTGCCACGATGACGCTGTCGCCAGCCTTGACTGGCCCCGCCCAGGACAGTTTCATCTCCACGGCAACCCGGCCGGCCTGCATTGATGCCAGCGTGGCCCGGTTCAGCGGTGTGCGCTCCCAGACGAACGGCGCTGCTTCGGTAAAGCAGCCCAGCACAAAGCCGTCGTCCGCCTTGCCGTCCGCACCCAGATGCCGCGACAGGACTGTGGCCCGGTGACTGATCTCGGCCCCGCTCCCGAGGATGCCGTCCAATGTCGAGCGCAGGCTTGCCGGGGTTGCCGAGAGACCGCGCGGCGCCGCCGCCTCCGGCATCGGGCCCTGGCTGTCCTTGAACCGGGTCCGCAACGTGCGGGCCGCTTCGAGTGCCGGATTGTAGCCGTCAATCGCCGTGGCGATCAGAGTTCCGCTGGTGGCATCGCGCATCTCATGGACGATGGTGAGAATATGCGGACCGTCGAAACAGACATAGGCGCTCACACGCAACAAGGTTCCGGATTGGGCTTCGTGATGATAGCGAACATGCCGGACACGCCGCGCTCCGACGAGAGACTCGCTGAAACCGGTCATAAGGCGAAACTGACGTTCGGATTCTTCAAAGCGCGAGAAGTAAAACTGCACATTCAGATGGGCGTTCTCGTCAAGCTCCCAAGCGTTGACGAGAGATAGCAGTGTATCGTGAGCTGGCATGGTCCGGGCAGTTCCGTTTCTTTGTGCAGACAAATACGAAGCGGCCGAGACCTGGGTACGGCTCAACCAGCCTCACTGCATACTTACCCTGAGGAAATTATCAATGAGATTGTTGCTTTCTAGTGAAATAGAAAGCCCAAAACTCTGGAAGACATGGCATCCGCCGGGGAAAATCCGGACTTCCGCCTTGTTTCCGCAGCTCATCCACCGGCTTGCCATGAACAACGTATCGTCCAGCAGAGGGTCACGGGTGCCGACCACAAAGTGGGCCATCGGCATGTCCTTGAGGTCCGCAATGAGGGGCGAGATGTCCGGCTGGGCCGGATCATGTCCGTGGCTCAGGTAGTGGCGGACGAACATGTCGAGGTCCCGGGTGTTCAGGACAAGTTTCTCGTTGCCCCAGGTGCGGGCGCTTGGCGTCAGGCGCAGGTCGAAGCAGCCTGCGATGAAGACAGCGGCGCGGAAGGGCGTTATCCGGTGACGGTCGCGCAGCCGCAGCAGCGTCGCCGCGGCCAGGTTCGCGCCTGCACTGTCACCGCCAATGGCCAGGTGCGAGATCCCGAATTCGGCGCGGCCTGGTCCAGCAAGCCAGAGTGCGGCGCTTTCACAATCGTCTGGCCCGCAAGGGTAGGGATGTTCCGGGGCGAGGCGATAGTCGACAGAGACTGCGATCAGGCCGGTGCGGTCGGCAAGTTCGATGAGCCGGGCGTCCTGAAGGTCGGCACCGCCAAAGGTCCAGCCGCCACCATGAATATGCAGGAATGCCCCGCAAGTCTCGCCAATCGGTTTCAGGATCCGCAGCTTTACCGGACCATGCAGGCCATCGATGACCCGGTTGATGGCTCTCGGGCTTCGCTCGGGTGGCGGGAACGGCCCAAGCCCCTGTTCCCGTCGTTCGCGGACGACCTGTGGGGGAAAGCTCCACTGGTCCGGCAGGGCGGCAAGCCGTGTCGCCAGGTCATGGTTGAAGGCACGCGTCTCCTCCGCCACTGCAGCGGGATCAAAGATGGATGGGTCAAGCGTGAACATGCGGCCTCGCAAATCTGGCATCAGCCTATCGAGGCTAGAGCCTGGCTTTCCAGCTGCCAAGCAGGTCGCACCGATATCCCAAGAGCTTCAGGCAGAAAGCCTGCGTGCACCTGATCTGCGAGGCTTGCACATGTGGCGCGCTGGCAACATAATCTGCCGCGCTTTGCGGTTGCGGGAGGAGGCCGGACCGCAAGGCGATACGGTGTCATTTTATAAACATGCACCCGCCGCGAGCTGGGGTGCATGCAAAGGCCGACGGGACCGGACCAGATGCACTGCGCAAGGGACTTGCACGGCAAGCGCCTGGTTGGAAGAAAAGCAGGCCACAAGGGGGGCAGAGGGTTTTGGCAGATACCAGCTACCAGTTCATTATTGCGGATGATCATCCGCTTTTCCGTGGTGCGCTGCGCCAGACCCTCGAGATGCAATATCCCGGTGCGCAGATCGTGGAAGCAGGCGCCCTGGAGGATGTGACCCGCCAGCTCGATGGCGAGGGCGATATTGATCTCGTCTTGCTGGATCTGACCATGCCCGGGATGCGCGGGTTCTCCGGCTTGATGTATCTTCGGGCGCAGTTTCCGTCGGTGCCGGTTGTCATCGTGTCGGCGAACGAGGAAGCCGGCGCGATACGCCGCAGCATTGAGTTTGGCGCTTCGGGCTTCATCCCGAAGTCGCGCGGCATTGAGGTCATTCGCGAGGCGATCGCCGCCGTCATGCTGGGCAATATCTGGACGCCGGCCGATGTGGATGTGACGACGCCCGACGAAGGCGCGGATGTGGTTCGCCGTCTGGCGACCCTGACGCCACAACAGGTCCGCGTTCTGATGATGTTGTCGGAAGGTTTGCTGAACAAGCAGATTGCCTATGAGTTGTCGGTGTCCGAAGCGACGGTGAAGGCTCATGTCTCGGCCATTTTGCAGAAACTGGGCGTGGAAAGCCGAACCCAGGCCGTCATCGCCGCCTCGAAGATTGAAGCTGGCCAGTGGCAGATCACCGAGAATGACAACGGTTGACCGCATGCGCGGTTGAGCGAGTGGACGAGCACCACTAACTGCTGCCGCAAAACCGGCACCATTAATCCGCGTTTGCCAATCCACTTTACCTGCCATTCATGACAGGTGCGGTACACCTGACCTTGGGGAAACAGAACAAGGGTCCATGCGCAAAGGCGTGGTCGGGGTGGAATGGTCAGCTGGTTCAAGGGCGGTGCCGGGGTGTTTACCCGGTTGCGCAACATCTTTCCCGACCCGGTTTTACCGGGCCATCAGGAGAGTATGGTCGAGCGGCAAGCCCTTGCTGTCGCCTTCGGCGGCTCGGCAGGTGATGAGGCCCTGACGCGCCGCGTCCATGCGGCGCAGGTCGGGGCAATCCTCCGGCTGGCGCCCTACACGTTTTTTGCCAATCTGTTCAATCTTGTGATCATGTTCCTGGCGCTGGCCGGGACGTTTCCGTTCTGGCTCGCCATGACCTGGGCGGCTGCTGTTCTTGTGGTTCTCTCGTTCGGGCTGCGGTCCTGGTGGAGCAATCTGAAACGGCCGATTGTAGCGGCCTCGCCGCGCGCCTTGCGGGCAGCAACATACCACTCGGGTATTCTTGCCGCCTTGTGGGCCTGCGGGCCGCTGGGCGTGATGATGACGGATGATCCGTCGAAGTTCCTTGTTATCGCCTGCATTACCACCGGGATGATTTGCGCCGGAGGATTTGTTCTCGCAACCGTTCCAGCCGCCGCAATAACGTGGGTTGCCGTAATTGCGGTCTCTGCGGCCTGCACGTTGGTGGTCGAGGACACGCCGGTTACCCTGTCGATCCTGATCCTGCTCGCAACCTATTGCCTGATCGTCATAGGCTCGGTGATCTCCACGTCCCGGCTGTTCGTGACCCGCTTCATGGTCGAGGCGGAACTGCACCGACGCGGCGAAGTCATTCATCTGCTTCTGAATGACTTCGAACAGTCATCCAGCGACTGGTTGTGGGAAACCAATTCGGCCGGGGTGCTGCAACGCGCTTCCAGCCGCTTCAGTGAAGTCTGCGGCTTGCCTCCGGAGGCCCTGCAGGGACGGCGGCTGAGCGAGATGCTGTCCGGAGCCAAGGATCCGGCCAATGGCTGGGGTGTTCTCGCCGAGTTGATGGAGCACCGTCAGGCCTTCCGCGAACATCCGGTTCCGGTCAAGATCCGCGGTGAGGCGAGGTGGTGGGCCCTGACTGGCCGTCCTGCCTTTGACGAGCGTGGGCGCTTCAAGGGCTATCGCGGCGTCGGGTCGGATATCACCGAGTCCCGCCGGGCGCAGGATCTCGTTACCTACATGGCCGAACACGATGCCCTGACCGGCGTGGGCAATCGCAACTGGTTGCTCTCCCGCGCCCAGGACGCCATGGCCGAGGCCTATGCCGAGGGAACCACGCTGAGCCTGCTGATGGTTGACCTCGACAATTTCAAGGCAATCAATGACACACGGGGCCATCCGGTCGGTGATGAAATCCTCAATCGGGTTGCACAGCGGTTCAAGTCGGTCTGCGACGGCCGGGCGGATCTGGCCCGTATCGGCGGCGACGAATTTGCCGTGCTTCATCTCAGTTCCTGCCGGGAGGAGACCGAACGCCTCGCGACCCAGCTGATCGAGATCCTTGACCAGCCGATTACGACAGAACATGGCGGGCACGCGATCGGGGCCACCATTGGCATTGCCTCCACTCCGGGCCACGCCGAAACCATCGAAGACCTGATGCGGGTTGCAGATATTGCGCTGTACCGGGCCAAGCGCGCTGGGCGCGGCCGGGCGCTGTATTTCGAAGTGGAAATGGAGCGCGAGGTTCGGGAGCGGCGTGAACTGGAAAACGCCCTCCGTTACACGCTTGAACGCGGCGGCCTGTCGCTGGCGTTCCAGCCAATTGTCTCGGCCCGCACCGGCGAAGTGGTCTCCTGTGAGGCGCTTTTGCGCTGGGAGGATCCAGGTTTCGGCACCGTTCCGCCCTCCCTGTTCGTCCCTGTTGCAGAAGAAGCAGGATTGATTGTGCCGATCGGCTCCTGGGTCCTGCAGGAAGCCTGCCGGCGGGCCATGGCCGCCGACCCCCGGATCGACATTGCCGTCAATCTCTCGCCCCTCCAGTTTGCAGCACCCGGCCTGGTCGATACGGTGCGGCAGGCCCTGGACGCGTCCGGCCTGCCGCCGCAGCGACTGATTCTCGAAATCACGGAATCCGTGCTCATCCAGGACTTCGGCTCGACGGCAACGACGCTGGCCGAGCTTGCGGCCCTTGGTGTGCGCATTGCACTGGATGACTTCGGCACCGGCTACTCGTCCCTGTCTTATCTGCGCCAGTACAAGTTTGACCGCATCAAGATCGACAAGTCCTTCGTGGCCGAGATCGGGCGCGGCGGCGAGAGCATTGCCATCATTTCCGCGGTCATCATCCTGGCGCGCAGCCTCGACATGGAAGTGACCGCCGAAGGTGTCGAGTTCGAGGCCCAGGCCGAGATGCTGCGTCTGATGGGATGCGACACGCTCCAGGGTTATTACTTTGGCCGCCCCGCCGCTGACTTCCCGCAAACGGTTCCCGTAACCCCCGTCCGCCAGGCATCGGCCTGATCAGGTCTATTCGGCGGGAAGGAGTTCGGCCCGGCACCGGGCCAGATGCGCGCGCAACGCCGCGGGCTTCACCGGTTTGTTGATCAGGGCGATGTCGCGGTCCTGGGCCTCGGCCCGCACCGGACGGCTGCGATCGGCTGTGATCAGGATCGCCGGGATGTTTGCGCCGAACTTCCAGCGCAACCGCACCACGCAGTCGATGCCGTTGCCCTGGTCGAGGTGATAGTCCACCAGCATGATATCCGGCGCCCGTCCGGCTTCTGCAATGCGTTCCATGGCCTCCACGTCATTGGCGGCCGTCATCGCCTTGCAGTTCCAGCTTTCCAGCAGGCGCTGCATGCCATCGAGAATGTTGGGCTCGTTGTCGATCGCAAGCACGAGAAGCCCGTCCAGCTGGCCGGGAATGGCTGCAGGCTCCGGGGGCAGGATGGTTTGCGGCAGCGGAGCCGCCGTGGGCAGTTCGACCGCGAAACATGACCCTTTGCCACTGCGCGAGCGCAGCGTAACCGGATGATCGAGGACGCGGCTGATCCGCTCGACAATGGACAGACCGAGCCCGAGCCCCTTGGCCGCGCGCATGCCCTCGTCGAGGCGATGAAATTCGAGAAAGATTGCCTTCTGCTTCGAGGAGGGAATCCCGAGGCCCGTGTCATGCACCTCCACCACCACCCGGCCCGCATGGCGGCGGCAGCCGACAAGGACCTTGCCCCGGCTGGTGTATTTGACCGCATTCGAGATGAGGTTCTGCAGCAGCCGCCGCAGCAGCCGTCTGTCCGAGCGCACCGACAGGGACGGTGCGACAAAGGTCAGAGCGAGGCCCTTTTCCTGCGCCACCGGCTCGAACTCCAGCCGCAGGCTCTGCAGCATTTCATCAAGGCGGAAGATTGTGTGTTCGGGTTTCAAGGCACCGGTGTCCAGCCGGGAGATATCAAGAACGGCGCCGATGATGTCCTCGACTGACTCCAGTGACGCCTCGACATTGCGTACCAGATCGCCAACGTCCCCCTCCTGATACCGGTTTACCAGAACGGACGCATAGAGCCGGGCGGCATTGAGCGGTTGCAGGATGTCGTGGCCAGCTGCTGCCAGAAACCGTGTCTTGCCGATATTCGCTTCTTCGGCCGCATGGGTTGCCGTCACCAGCTGGTGATTGACGCGCGTCAGTTCTTCCGTCCGCTCCCGCACCCTCCGTTCGAGCGTTTCATTCGCCCGTGCCAGCGCTTCCTCGGCAAGGACCCGCTCGGTGATATCCGTGAAAGTGGTGACGATGCCGCCATCGGGCATCGGGCTGATGCGCACTTCCAGCACGGTGCCGGACAGGAGTAGCCGCTCCTGGAAGGTCTCCTGCTGGATCACCAGCTTGTCGAGCCGGTCTGACAGGATGGCATCCGTGGCTCCACCGGCCAGTTCGCCCCGTTCTGCATTGAAGCGGATGATGGCGTCGAGCTGGGTGCCGACCTGGCCATATTCCGGCGGCAGGCCGAGCAGGTCGCGGAATTGCCGGTTCCAGCAGATCAGGCGCAGGTTGACGTCAAAAACGCCGATGCCCTGGCGCACCTGGTCGAGCGCGGTCTGCAACAGGTCGCGGTTGTACTGGATCGCCTCGGAGGCATCGTCCAGCAGCTTCATCGCGCCCTTTATGTTGGAATCCCGCCGCTTCAGCATCAGCGACAGCACAAGCCGGGAGGAGGCCGCGCCAATGGCCGAGGCCAGCAGCTGTTCGGAATATCGCAGCATCTGTGCGTCTGCGGTGGCGTTCTGGTCCAGCGTCAGCCCGCGTTCCCGGGCATAGCGTTCGAAGGACCGCTCGGTGCGTTCGACCCCGAGATAGCGGGCAACGGTCGACTTGAGGTCGCCAATGGTCACATTGGTACGCCACAGCCGCAGTGATGGGGTCGGCAGGATGTCGGGCGGCACGAAGATGTTGGCCTGCAGCCGTTCCGCCGGCTCCGGCGTCCGGCTCAGTGAAAAGCCGATGTAACAGGCGATATTGACCAGGAGGCTGAAGGCGACCCCATGCAGGAAGGGATCCGCCTCGATGCCGAACAGGGCCTGTGGCCGCAACAGCTCCAGTCCGAAGGGGCCGGTGTCGAGAAAACTCTCCGGAAACAGCCCGGAGCGGGCGAACGTCGGCAGCAACAGCGTGTAGAGCCAGAGCCCGAAGCCACTGGCCATGCCGGCAATCGCCCCGCGCGCGGTTGCCCGGCGCCAGACCAGTGCTCCAACGAAGGAAGGGGCGAACTGGGCGATGGCCGCGAAAGACAACAGGCCGATTGAGGAGAGCGCTGCAGTGTCCCCGGCTGCGCGGTAGTAGGCATAGGACAGGAGCAGGATGAACAGGATCGCGGTTCGCCGGGTTCGCAGCAGCAGCCGGCTCATGTCGCGCGCCGGGGCCCCGGCTGCCTCTTCCTGTGCCCGGCGCCTGAGGATCATGGGGACGACGATGTCATTCGAGATCATGATCGACAGGGCAACCGTCGCCACGATTACCATGGCAGTGGCCGCAGACAGGCCGCCGATGAAGGCAAACAGGGCCAGCAGGCCTTGCCCTTCGGAAATGGGCAGCGCCAGAACATAGCTATCCGCATTGACGGACGCTGGAAGGGTGAGCAATCCGGCGGCCGCAATGGGTATGACGAACAGGTTGATCAGGACGAGATACAGCGGAAACAGCCATGTCGCCCGGCGCAATTCCGCTTCCGAGTTGTTCTCCGTGACGATCACATGGAACTGGCGCGGCAGCATGAGAACAGCAATGGTCGACAGGGTCGTCATCGCGATCCAGTTGCCGGTGTTGATCGGCTGGGCAAAGACCCTCGCCGTTTCAGGATGCGTTGCAATCGCGGCCACGAGGTCGAGCGGGCCGTCGAAGAGCGCATAGGTGACCCAGATGCCGACAGCCAGAAAGGCGATGAGCTTGACGATGGCCTCCAGGGCAATTGCCAGCATCAGGCCTTCCTGATGCTCGGTGGCATCGATGTGGCGTGTTCCGAACAACCAGGCAAACCCAGCAAGTCCGATGGCGATCAGCAGGGTGATGTCGCCGAAGGATGTGATCAGCGACGTGCCATCAGGGGGGCCGAAGGGGCCGATCATGGTCGTGACCGAGAGCGAGATCGCCTTCAGTTGCAGCGCGATATAGGGAATAATTCCAATGACGGCGATCACGCTGGCCACGGCCGCCACAGTCTGGTGCTTGCCATAGCGCGCGCCGATGAAATCCGCGATCGACGTGATCTTCTCGGCCTTTGACAGCTGGATGATCCGCCGCAGGATCGGAAAGCCGAAGGCAAACAACAGCACCGGGCCGATGTAGATCGTCAGGAACTCGAAGCCGTTCCGCGTCGCGCCACCGACGGAGCCGTAAAACGTCCATGATGTGCAATAGACCGACAGGGACAGCGCATAGATCAGCGGTCGCCCCTTGCCGCCGCGCCACAGCCGTGCGGCTCGGTCGCCGTAGCTTGCAATGGCGAATAGCAGCAGAATGTATCCCAGTGCCGTCAGCGTGACGATCCAGCCATCCAGCATGGTCTGCCCGGTGTTCTGTCCCGGTCTGGTGTCCAGATCCGGGCGCGGTGGTTCCGCATTTGGTTATCAACATGCAGCAAGCTTGTGGATTGCCGCCTCCCGGTGCTGATCGGACCACAGCGCAGGGTCACTGTCTATTCACCTTCAGGCGGGGCCCCCTTCTGGATCGCGTTCAGAATGTGTTAAGCCTTCGGCCAGAGGGGCTGGCGGCACACAGCGCATCGCCGCACCTGGACTGCATGGGGAGCGAAACATGCTGAAGGAATTCAAGGAATTTGCCATCAAGGGCAACATGCTCGACATGGCCATCGGTATCGTCATTGGCGCGGCCTTCAGTGCGATTGTCTCGTCCATGGTCGATGACATTATTATGCCGCCGATCGGCCTGATCCTCGGAAATGTTGATTTCTCCGAGCTTTTCCTCGTGCTCAAGGAAGGCGCGGTCCAAGGCCCTTATGCCACGGTTGATGCGGCCAAATCTGCCGGTGCAGTAACCTGGAACCTGGGCCTCTTCATCAACGCGGTGGTAAAGTTCACCATCGTGGCCTTCGCGCTCTTTGTCGTGGTCAAGGGCGTCAACCGCCTGCGCCGGGAGGACGAAGCCAAGCCTGCCGCCCCGGCAGCGCCCAGCCGCGAGGAAGTCCTTCTCGGCGAGATCCGCGACCTGCTGAAGAAGTGAGGCTCGGTAGCGCCGCTGGTCCGTGATTGGCGGCGTGGTTACCAGACGCGGTCCCGGGTGTCCCGGACAAAGGGGTCGTACGTTACTTCCCGGGTCGGCATTTGCCGGCCCGGCTTTCGTGCCCGTTTCATCTGAAAGACATGCAGAAGGCTGCTTCGTGACCCAGTCGCTCTTGAACGCATTGCGTGCCGCCGCCAGACAAGCCCCGGAAAGCGGAATTGTCGAGGTTGTGAATGCCGCCCGCGGGCGCGCCGACCTGATCCCGCTCTGGGTCGGCGAAGGTGACCTGCCGACCCCGGAATTCATTTGCGAAGCCGCTGCAGGCGCGCTGAAGGCCGGCGAGACGTTCTACACCTATCAGCGTGGCTTGCCGGACCTGCGCCAGGCGCTGGCAGATTACCACGCCCGCGTTTACGAGCGTCCCTTTGATGCCGAACGGTTCTTCGTGACCGGATCCGGCATGCAGTCGATCCAGATCGCCGTCCAGATGATTGTTGGCGCCGGCGACGAGGTGCTTGTGCCGACGCCGGCCTGGCCCAACATCGCAGCGGCGGTGGGCATCAGCGGCGGAACCCCGGTGTCCGTGCCCATGCATTTCGGCACCCTTGGCTGGACCCTCGATCTTGATCTTCTGGCCGCCAGCGTGACGCCGCACACCCGGGCGATCTTTCTGAATTCGCCCAGCAATCCGACGGGTTGGGTTGCAGATCACTCGACCCTCTCGGCCATCTTGGCGCTGGCCCGCAAGCACGGGCTGTGGATCATCTCGGATGAGGTCTATGGCCGCTTCTATTATGGCGAGGGAGGGCGTGCCCCATCCCTTCACGACATTGCCGATGACAGCGACCGCATCCTGTATGTGAACACGTTTTCCAAGAACTGGGCCATGACCGGATGGCGCATCGGCTGGATGTCGGCCCCGGCAGAGCTGGGGCAGGTAATTGAAAACATGGTGCAATATTCCACGTCCGGGGTCGCGGCCTTCATGCAGCGCGCAGCGCTCGCCGCGCTCTCGCCGCAAGGCGATGCTTTCGTGGCCGCCCAGATCGCCCGGGCCGAGGCTGGCCGCAAGATCATCTGCGATGCCATTTCCGGCCTGCCCGGGTGTCGCTTTGCAGAGCCGGAGGGGGCCTTCTATCTTTTCTTTGGGTTGGACGCGCATCCGGACAGCCGCCGCCTCGCGATGGATCTCGTGCGCGAGACAGGGCTCGGTCTGGCTCCAGGGTCGGCGTTCGGCGCCGCAGGCGAAGGGTTCCTGCGCTTGTGCTACGCCCGGCGGCCGGACCATCTCGCCGAAGGCGCGCTGCGACTGTCCAGGTGGCTTGCAGATTGACGAAAACTGCACTGGCAAGTTACGCAATTTCCCGTAAGATTTACAATTCATACGTCACGAAGGGCGTATTGGCTGCAACCGCAGGCGGCGAGGGGCATGGTTGAGGGACCAACTCCGGACGAGGAACCAGTAGAGGGCGAGCCAGTGTGGACGGTTTCAGGGGCGCGGCTTGAAGGTGTGCTGGACACAGCCGTCGATGGCATCGTGGTGATCGATGATCACATGCGGGTACTGGCCTATAACAAGGCCTGTGAACGTTTGTTTGGCTATACCGCTGCGGAAACACTTGGGCGGAATGTGTCCATTATCATGCCGCGCCATTACGCCGAAGCGCATGACGGCTATGTCCAGCACTATCTTGAAACGGGTGAGAAGCGGATCATCGGCATTGGCCGGGAAGTCGCGGCGCGTCACAAGGACGGCACCGAGTTTGCGGTCGAACTGTCGGTTGGTGAAACCGTAACGCCGGACGGGCGTCAGTTTATCGGCATCTTGCGCGACCTGCGTCCGCGCAAGCAGATCGAGCGCAGCCTTGCCCAGGCGCAGGCTCAGCTCCTGCACATGACTCGCATCAGTGCCATTGACGAAATGGGCGCTGCCATTGCTCACGAACTCAATCAGCCGCTGACGGCGGTCCTGCTTTATTTGCAGGCCGTTGTGCGCAAGGCCCGTGATCGTGAGTTGCTTGATGCCCAGATGCTCGGCGTGATCGAAAAGGCCATGCGCGAAGCCGAGCGTGCCGGGGAGATCATTCAGCGGATGCGCCAGCTCGTCGAAAAGCGCGAGCCGGAACGCTCAGAGACGGACATCGGACCGTTTGCCCAGTCCTGTGTTGAGCTTGTCGAACTGGGCAGCATAGACGGCAAGACACTGTTCCAGACCGTCATTGATCCCCGGATCCCTACCGTATCGATGGACCCGGTGCAGATCCGACAGGTTCTGGTGAACCTGCTGCGGAATGCCCGCGAAGCGGTTGCCGCTTCAGACGTCAAGCAAGTCCGTCTGGAGGTTGCGATTGACGACGGGTTTGTCGAGTTCCGCGTGTCTGACAGTGGCCCCGGCGTGCCGAAGGAAGTCGTGCCGGAATTGTTCCGCGCCTTTTCAAGCCACAAGCGCAAGGGCCTGGGGCTCGGCCTGGCGATATCCAGGACCATCGCACAGAACCATGGGGGCGATCTCGTGCTCCGGCAAGGGACAGGGCAGGGTGCGACCTTCGTGCTCCGGCTTCCTGTGGAATGCGGCATTGATACTACGCAGGCCCCGGATCAATAAGGGTAAGTGCGCAGTATCTTGATTCGTGAATGAAAGGACCGAATGGCCATGAGCAACGTCAACATGGACGCAAGCCAGACCATCTATGTGGTTGATGATGACCCGGCGGTCCGCGACGCGCTTTCGGTGGTCTTCGAGATGGAGGGCTTCACGGTCCGCAGCTTCGCAGACGGCGATGCCTTCATTGAAGCGGTCAAGTCCCAGGTGCCTGCCAGTGTCATTCTGGACGTTCATATGCCTGGGCGTTCCGGCATCGATGTGCTGAAGACATTGAGCGCGGATCACTATGATGCCCCGGTTTTCATCATCTCCGGGCAAGGCGATATCCCGATGGCCGTCGAGGCGATCCGCAGCGGGGCATTCGATTTCATCGAGAAGCCCTTCAATGCGGACACGGTTGTCGATCGGGTGCGGGAGGGCATTGCGGCCATGGCGACCCGAAACGCTGCTGCCGAAGCTCATTCCGGGTTCCAGGGTGCTGAACTTCTGACCCAGCGGGAGCGCGAGGTCCTTGGCCGGATCACCGCCGGCGCATCGAACAAGGAAGCCGGGCGTGAACTCGGGATCAGCCCGCGCACCGTGGAAGTGCACCGGGCCCGCATCATGGAAAAGCTTGGCGCACGCAACGCCGCCGACCTCGTCCGTATCGTCCTGGGGCACTGAGGCGAGCGACCGGCGACGCACGGAATATGCGTGCCGGGCCTTGGGCGCGGTGACTTTCGTAGTAGTGCGTAGGTTACTCCGGCAAAGAAAGCCTTATAACTCTGGCCTAGGCTCAATATAGGTGCCCTGGAGTTAGGTCCTCGTGACGGTTCATATCATCGAAGATGATTATGGGGTTGCTGACGCGCTCGCCACATTGTTGGGCGGCGTTGGACATGACACCGTCTGCTATCCGGATGCGGAATCGTTTTTCGAGGCAGCGCCGCCGGCTGCCGGAGATGCCGTTATTGTCGATCTGGGTTTGCCAGGCTTGAGTGGTGTCCAGGTGGTGCGATGGCTGGATGAAATGAGAAATCCTCCGCGCGTCATTGTAATTTCCGGCCAGTCAAATTCGAGTATTAGAAGTATTATCTCAGAGCTTCGCCCGGTGGTCTTCTTGAGGAAGCCATTGTCTGAGGAGCTTATTGTTCCTCATCTGTGACGATTTGCCGCATTTGCTGTGAGTTCGATGCAAAATGTTTTGGCTCGCCCCCAAATTTTATCTCCCTTTCACGCCGAGGCAATGAATCCGGGCTTCGTTTCTTTCCCGTTATGTAAAATGCCTTACGCACTCGACCGGATTTTCCTGTGTCATGCGTCAGTCTAGGGTTGCTTGGTCAGCAATCGGGAAGGTTCCGGACACCGGACGGGGTGTGGGGAGCCGGGATGCAGGGAAAAGGGTGGACGGACCCTCTGCGCCAGTTCCGAGCCTCGACTGGCAGCCATAGGAGGGAAAAATGGCTTATCTCGATCGCACTCCCGACATGGACCTGTCCTATCGTGGACAGATGAGTGTTCGTGGCACGGCAGAAGCCTCTGCAACACTTTGCAGTTTTGGCGCCAAGTCGGTTCAGTTTCGCCCGCACGAGGTGGTATATTTCGAAGGTGACCCTGCTGACCGGATCTTCGAGGTCGCACGTGGAACCATCATGCTGTTCAAGCTCCTGCCGGATGGTCGTCGTCAGGTGGTCGAGATCCTGCGCACGGGCGATATTTTCGGCATTCCCAATGGCAGCGAGCAGGATTGCACCGCAGAGACCTTGACCGACGCCAAGGTCAATTCGCTGGATCTCAGCCAGGTCGAGACCTCGGCAGCCGTTCAGCGCCAGCTCACCAAATGCCTGATCGCGCAGATGCAATCACTGCACGAGCATGCTGTCCTTCTTGGCCGCAAGTCGGCCACCGAGCGCGTTGCGAGCTTCCTGATGCATCTCGTTCCCGAGCGCGGCACCAATTCCTGCGCCGGACCGGTTGATGAGGCCAATGACAGCCGCCAGGTCAAACTGCACATGACACGACAGGAAATTGCCGATTACCTCGGCCTGACAATCGAGACCGTCAGCCGTGTCATTTCCGATATGAAGCGTCGGGGTCTGATCAACGTCGAACGTAACGACGAGATCCGCCTCAACAAAGTCTGTGCCGTGTGCCAACTCACCGGCAGACACTGACCTCCAAAACACAAAGCCCCATCGGTCAGGAGAGAAGCCAGTCCTTTCGAGGGCTGGCTTTTTGTGTGGCCGCCAAGATCGGATGAAGACATCTGGTACCGTTCCGGTCCGCTTCCCCGAGAGAGCAAATGTGCCGGCTTTTCATCCAGGCCTATGGCTCGCATTCAATCCGTGTCCGGCCAATCGGCTCTCGTTCGACTGCCGCTGTCACACTGCCATGGAATGGCGCGGCGGCACGACCGCGGCGGCCGCTTTGCCGAAGTAGGCGTCGAAAACAGCAGCGACAACGCGAACATAGGGCTGCGCTTCGTCTGGCACGCGGATGATGTCCCCTTCGATGCGGGCGAGGCCATCCTCCACAAGGGGCGGCAGTTTCGAGAGGCTTTCGCTGAGCCGTGCCTTGCACACCCGGTGCCTGGCCAGCACGTCGGCGAGGTCCACCTGGTGATCGGTCATCAGCCGTTCGATGATTTCCCCACGCGCCTTGTCTTCAGCGCTCATGGCAAAGCCGCGTTGGACGGGAAGCCGGTTTGCACCCAGCGATCTTTCCCATGCCCCCACATCGGATGCGTTCTGGACATAGCCCTGCGGCAGGCGGCCGATGGACGACACACCAAAGCCAATCAGGGCTTCGCCCGTGTCGGTGGTGTAGCCCTGGAAGTTGCGTTTCAGCGTACCGGCGGCGAGCGCGACGGCCATGCTGTCGTCAGGCAGGGCAAAATGATCGAGACCAACCGCCACATAGCCGCCGGCCAGCAGCGCCTCCCTTGCGATATTGGCCATGTCCAGTCGCTCCGGCGGCGTCGGCAGCGCGGCTTCGTCAATCAGCCGCTGGTGCTTTTTCATCCAGGGTACATGGGCATAGCCGAACAGCGCGATGCGCGACGGCCGCAGGTCCAGTGTATGGGCGACCGTGTTGAGGATCGTCTCGCGGTTTTGATGTGGCAGACCATACATGAGGTCGAAATTGATCGCATCGAGCCCGGCCCGCCGCAGGTTCTCCACGGCCGTCCGCACCACCTCGAGCGGCTGCACGCGCCCGATGGCGAGTTGCACGCCGGGATCAAGGTCCTGCACCCCGAGGCTGGTCCGGTTAATGCCAATGGCCGCCAGTGTGACGGCCAGATCGGCGGTCACATGACGCGGGTCCAGTTCCATCGCATGTTCCAACCCGGGGACCAGATTGAAGACGACACGCATGAGGCCCGCAAGATCGATCAGACGCTTTGCCGGCAGAAGGCTCGGCGTGCCGCCGCCCCAGTGGATATGGTGAACCGGCCGGTTCCCCCCCAGGTGCCGAGTGACCAGTTCTATCTCGCTGGCCAGGGTTCGTGCATAGGCGTCAAGTGGAGCGTCCTTGCGGCTGGCCTTGGTATGGCATCCGCAATAGTGGCAGATCTCACGGCAGAACGGCACGTGCAGATACAGGGACAAGGGGGTGTCTGCCGGCAACTCGCGCAGCCAGGCGGCATAAAGTGTCCCGTCAACCGCGTCATTGAAATGCGGCGCGGTCGGGTAGCTTGTGTAACGTGGCACGTTGCGCGTGCCATAGGGGGCAAGTCTGTCGCTCATGGGCTTTTGATGGCAGCAGGCAGCGTGGCGTGCCTTGATCTGTCTCAACGGCAGATGCGTCTGTCCTGTTTTAGCCGGTGAAAAAAGTCGTTAGGGTCGCTATAGTTTTGCCTTCCCCTCGCGCCGTGTTTCCGGTCTCATGCCAAAATCAGACAGTCTTGCCGTCCGCTTGCGGACGTTGTTGATCACCCTTTTCGTTGGAACACTGGGCGGCGGGCTGTTTGCGCTCGCGGGTCTTCCTGCTGCCTGGTTGTCGGGGGCGATGATCGCGGTTGCAGCCGCCGTGCTCATCGGCATGCCGAGCCACGTGCCTGACAGGTTGCGGGATGGTCTGTTTGTAATCCTTGGTGTCGCGATGGGCAGCGGGGTTACGCCGGAGGTGGTGGATCGTGTTGGCGACTGGCCCTTGTCGATGCTGGGCCTGT
Source organism: Pannonibacter carbonis (assembly GCF_003012935.1). Classification (GTDB taxonomy): domain Bacteria; phylum Pseudomonadota; class Alphaproteobacteria; order Rhizobiales; family Stappiaceae; genus Pannonibacter; species Pannonibacter carbonis. The sequence continues at coordinate 104,310 of NZ_PUDR01000002.1, forward strand.
TCGTGGTTGTCACGACGGTGATGGTTTCGACCTTTGCCTTTCTTCGCAGTTTCGCCGGCTGGTCGCGGGAAACATCCTATTTCGCGGCAATTCCGGGGGCCTTGTCATTTGTTATCGCCCTGGCCTCTGATCGCGAGGCCGATGTTGCCCGGGTCGCCGCCTCGCAGACGATCCGCCTGTTCTTTCTGGTTGCCATTCTTCCCGGGGTGGTTGTGGGAGCCACCCCGGCAGACCAGATGCCGGTTCTGGTGCAGCCGGCAATCGCGCCACTGCCGCAGTTCGTGTTGGCGCTGGCCCTTTGCGTCCTCGGCAGCCTTGCAGCCGTTCGCCTCAGGTTTCCGGGCGGGTGGCTGACCGGGGCCTTTTTTGTCAGTGCGGCTCTGAACGGCGGCGGCGTCCTCAACACGCATGTGCCGGATCCCTTGATGGTTCCCTGCTTCATTGCCCTTGGCGCAATGATTGGTACCCGGTTTGCCGACACCACGCCGATGAGCTTGCTTCGATTGCTCGTTGCCTCCGTTGGTGCGTTTCTTGTCGGACTTTTCGTGTCGGTGTCCGGTGCCCTGCTGGTTGCCTGGGCGCTTGGGTTGCCCTTCGGCCAGGTGCTGTTGGCCTATGCGCCTGGCGGCCTCGAAGTGATGATGCTCATCGCATTCCTGCTGGACCTCGACCCCGCCTATGTCGCGGCGCATCAGTTGGCACGTTACATCGCGCTGGTGCTGGTTCTGCCTCTGGTCACGCTGATTGTTCTGGGGCGGCCGGCCCGTGAGTCGCAGGACGGCTCCTCCGATCGGACCTGACTAGGCGCATATTCGGTATCTGAAGAGGCGAAATGCCCTGAAAGCCGGCGTGCCGGTGACTTGATGTGCGGCATTTCCAGCGCACTCCGAAGAGCCTTCACCCAAGTGGCTGCGGCATCTCGCAGCGGTTGATTTGAATCAACGCAAACTGCCCGTCCCCATGCGCATGGTCGACCTTGGTTCGCTGGCACTCGGCCTGCGACACAGAAGACTGGGGCGGAAGAATGGCAAATTCAAAAGCCAAGCTGATTACGCTCGAGGAAGGTGGCTTTGCGCTTTTCCTCGTGCTGCTGGCCTTCGCCTGCCTGATTGTGGCGGGGAAGACATATGACCAGGTGATGGCGTTCCACACGTCCTTCGGTGCGCTTTGCGCGGCCGCTGGTGCGTTCGTCATCTTCAAGAACTATTTCGCTGACGGCGGTGAGCCGATCCCTCAGGAGATCGACGGCAAGCCGAACTACAACATGGGGCCGGTCAAGTTCGGCTCCGTCGCTGCCATGTTCTGGGGCATCGCCGGCTTCACGGTCGGTCTGATCATCGCGCTTCAGCTGGCCTGGCCCGCACTGAACTTCGACCTGCCCTGGACCAACTTCGGCCGCCTGCGTCCGTTGCACACCTCCGCCGTGATCTTTGCCTTCGGCGGCAACGTGCTGCTGGCAACGTCCATGTATGTTGTACAGCGCACCTCACGTGCGCGCATGCCAGGCCAGATCCTGCCCTGGTTCGTGATCCTTGGCTACAACGCCTTCATCGTCATTGCCGGCACGGGCTACCTGCTGGGCGCGACGCAGGGCAAGGAATACGCCGAGCCGGAATGGTATGCCGACCTGTGGCTGACCATCGTCTGGGTTGCGTATCTGATGCTGTTCCTCGGTACGCTCTGGAAGCGCAAGGAACCGCACATCTACGTTGCCAACTGGTTCTACCTGGCTTTCATCGTCACCATCGCGATGCTGCACCTGGTCAACAACGCCACCATTCCGGTGTCGGTGTTCGGAACCAAGTCCTACATCGCCTGGGCTGGCGTGCAGGACGCCATGGTGCAGTGGTGGTACGGCCATAACGCCGTGGGCTTCTTCCTGACCGCCGGCTTCCTGGCCATCATGTACTACTTCGTGCCGAAGCGTGCCGAACGGCCGGTCTACTCCTACCGTCTGTCGATCGTGCACTTCTGGGCCCTGATCTTCATCTACATCTGGGCCGGTCCCCATCACCTCCACTACACGGCGCTGCCGCAGTGGGCCTCGACCTTGGGTGCGACCTTCTCGATCATCCTGTGGATGCCGTCCTGGGGTGGCATGATCAACGGCCTGATGACGCTCTCGGGCGCCTGGGACAAGCTGCGCACGGATCCGGTCCTGCGCATGATGGTGGTGTCCGTCGCCTTCTACGGCATGTCGACCTTCGAAGGTCCGCTGATGTCGCTGCGCTCGGTCAACTCGCTGTCGCACTACACCGACTGGACCATTGGCCATGTGCACTCGGGTGCGCTCGGCTGGGTGGGCTACATCTCCTTCGGTGCGCTCTACTGCCTCATTCCGTGGCTGTGGAACAAGAAGAGCCTGTATTCACTGAAGCTGGTGAACTGGCACTTCTGGCTCTCCACCATGGGCATCGTGCTCTACATCTGCGCGATGTGGGTGTCCGGCATCATGCAGGGTCTGATGTGGCGTGCCTACGACAAGATGGGCTTCCTCGAATACTCGTTCATCGAGACTGTCGATGCGATGTTCCCCTTCTACGTCATCCGTGCCCTTGGCGGTGCCCTGTTCGTGCTCGGCGCTCTCATCATGGCCTACAATCTTTGGATGACCGTTCGTCATGGCGAGGCAGAAGTTGCCGAACGCCAGTCGGGCGGCGCCCTGGCCCCGGCCGAATAAGGGGAGGCGAGACATGTCTGCTTGGAACAAACACGAAGTCTTCGAGAAGAACTCGATGATCCTGCTGGTTGGCATCCTGGTGATGGTTGCCATTGGTGGCCTGGTCGAGATCGTCCCGCTCTTCTATCTGAAGAGCACCATTGAAAAGGTGACGGGCATGCGGCCCTACACCCCGCTCGAGCTTGCCGGGCGCAACATCTACATCCGCGAAGGCTGCTACCTCTGCCATTCGCAGATGATCCGGCCGATGCGTGACGAACTGGAACGCTACGGCCACTACTCGCTGGCGGCGGAGTCGATGTACGACCACCCGTTCCAGTGGGGCTCCAAGCGTACGGGCCCGGATCTGGCCCGCGTCGGAGGCAAGTACTCGGACGAATGGCATCGCGATCATCTGGTAGACCCGCGCGCCGTCGTCCCGGAATCCATCATGCCGGGCTATCCGTTCCTGCTCGAGGCCAAGGTTGAGACCCGTGGCATTGCGGACCATCTGAAGGCCAACGTTATCGTCGGCGTGCCCTATACGGACGCCATGGTCGAGAACGCGGCCGCTGACATGGCGGCCCAGGCCAACCCCGACAGTGACGGCGTTGATGCGTTCCTCGAACGTTATCCCAATGCCCTGGTCCGCGACTTCGATGGCAATCCGAAGGCCGTCACCGAGATGGATGCACTGGTCGCCTACCTGCAGATGCTCGGTACGCTGGTGGACTTCTCGATCTACGACAACAAGGCCGACCTGCGCTGAGGAGACGACGATGAACGAGACTTACACCTCGCTGGCCGCCTTCGCCCAGACCTGGGGGCTCCTCTACTTCGTGCTCATGTTTGCACTGGTGGTTGCCTATGTGGCCTGGCCGAATAACCGGAAACAGTTCGAAGACGCCGCCCAAATCCCGTTTCGGGAGGATTGATCCATGACTGACACGCACAAGAAGGAAGTCGACGCGCTCTCGGGCGTGGAGACGACGGGCCACGAATGGGATGGCTTGAGGGAATTGAACAATCCACTGCCGAAATGGTGGCTCTACGTCTTCTACGCCTGCATTGTCTGGGCGATTGGCTACTGGATTGTCTATCCGTCCTGGCCGTTGCTCTCGAGCTACACCACAGGCGTCATGGGCAACAGCCAGCGTGCCGATGCGCTGGCGGCTGTTGACGCCGGCCGGGCAGCACGGGCCGAAATCGGCACGAAGCTGGTCGATGCCACGCTGGAGGATATTTCCTCCACGCCGGCTCTCCTGGACTTTGCCATGGCGAACGGCAGGGCCGCATTCGGTGACAACTGCTCGGCCTGTCACGGGTCGGGCGGCACCGGGTTTGTTGGCTATCCTAACCTGCAGGACGACGGCTGGATCTGGGGCGGAACCCTGGATGACATCCACACCACGCTGAAATACGGCATTCGCTCCGGTCACGACGAAGCCCGTATCGGTGAAATGCCGGCCTATGGTCGCGATGAACTGCTCGAGAAGGACCAGATTACACAGGTGGCGAATTTCGTCGCCTCGAAGGCTGGTCTTGAAACCGAAGCCGGCGTCGATCTGGCGGCCGGTGAAGTTGTCTACCAGGAGAACTGCGCCGCCTGTCACGGTGAAGACCTGAAAGGCTTGCGCGAAGTCGGTGCCCCGAACCTGGTGGGTGCCAACTATCTCTACGGGAAGTCTCTGGCAGCCATCAAGGCGCAGATCAACAACCCGCGTGCAGGCGTCATGCCGGCCTGGGAAGGCCGTCTCGACCCGGCCACGGTGAAATCCCTTGCTGTCTATGTCCACTCCTTCGGCGGCGGCGAGTAAGGGGGCTTGTCACCAGACACGGTGTCGCAGGTTGATCGGCCTCAAGGCCAGCCAGCCGGCACCGGACTAGAGTGACAGCCACGAGCAAGAGCCGGGTCGGCCTGCCGCCGACCCGGGAACCTTCCCGGGGTCCGTTGGGGCCGGCCCTGGACAGGAAAAGGACGGAACAATGCGTGTCGAGCCAGACGCCGCATCAGGCGGCAACGAGCCAGAAGAGTGGTTTGCCTCTGCGAAGAAGATTTATCCCATGGCAACTCATGGGACCTTCCGGCGGATCAAGTGGGCGCTGCTTTTCATAACGCTCGGCCTTTACTATTTCCTGCCATTCATCCGCTGGGACCGTGGGCCCAATGCGCCTGATCAGGCTATTCTCATCGATCTGGAGGGCCGGCGCGCCTATTTCTTCTTCATCGAGATCTGGCCGCAGGAAGTCTACTACCTCACGGGGCTCCTGATCATTGCCGCGCTCGCCCTGTTCCTGATGAATGCCGTCGCCGGCCGCATCTGGTGCGGCTACCTGTGCCCGCAGACGGTCTGGACGGACCTGTTCATGTGGGTCGAACGCAAGATCGAGGGGGATCGTCGTGAGCGGATTGCGCTCGACAAGGCACCCATGAGCCTGTCCAAGCTGGCCAAGCGCACCGCAAAGCATACGTCCTGGCTGATGATTGCCTGGTGGACGGGCGGTGCCTGGGTGCTCTATTTCTCCGACGCACCGACCCTCGTCTATGACCTTGCGACCTTCCAGGCGCCCTGGGCAGCCTATCTCTGGATCGCCATCCTGACCGCGACGACCTATCTCCTCGCTGGCTTCATGCGCGAGCAGGTCTGCATTTACATGTGCCCCTGGCCGCGCATCCAGGCGGCCCTGACCGATGAGAAGGCGCTCAACGTCACTTATCGCTGGGATCGCGGCGAGCCGCGTGGCCCCTTGAAGCGCAACAAGGAACTGGCGGAGCAGGGGCTTCCGGCAGGGGACTGTATCGACTGCGCCCAGTGCTATCATGTCTGCCCGACTGGCGTTGACATCCGGGGCGGCCTGCAACTTGACTGCATCCAGTGCGGCCTGTGCATCGATGCCTGCGACAACGTCATGACGAAGGTGGGCAAGCCGACAGGCCTGATCGGCTACGATACGGATGAAAACATCCAGCGGCGTCTGGATGGCAAGGATCCGGTCTATGAGATCGTCCGTCCCCGCACGGTCATCTATGCGGCGGTGATTGCCATTGCCGGCGCCATCATGCTCTACGCGCTGCTGACCCGCGATTTTGCCGGGATCAGCACCCTGCATGACCGCAACCCGATCTTTGTCACTCAGAACGATGGCAGCATCCGCAATGGCTTCACGGTTCGCCTGATGAACAAGCGGACGCATGATCGCAGCTTCCTGCTCAATGTCGAAGGCATGCCCGCCGGCTCGCGCATCGAGGCTGTCGGTATCGATCACTATTTCGAGGGGCGGCCCTATGTGGTGGTCGGCCCGGATCAGACCCGGGAAATCCGTGTTCTGGTCTATTCGCCGCAAGACATGAAACTGCCGTCCTCGACCCCGATCACGTTCCGCCTGACTGACACGGTGATGGGCGAGGTGGTCACCACCAAAGACTTCTTCAAGGCACCCTGAAGGGAGGGAGCAATGACCATGAACAGCACAGCTACTGCTGCAGCACTGGCTTCGGCACCGAACTCCGGCAAAGGCGGAAAGCCCTTCACCGGGCGGACTATCCTCTACTGGGTTCTCGGCTTCTTCGGTGTGATCTTTGCGGCCAACGCGGTCTTTCTCTACTATGCTATCGGGACATTTCCGGGCACGGTGGTCGACAGTTCTTACAAGGCCGGCCTTGCCTTCAACGGCGAGGTTGCCGCAGCCAAGGCCCAGGCCGACCGTGGCTGGCAGGTTGCAGCCCATCTCGATCGAAGCACGGACGGCGCAGCCCGGATTACGGTGACTGCCCGCGATGGCGCCGCAGCTCCGCTCGCAGGTCTCGTCTTCACGGCCAGGCTCTCCCACCCGACAGCCGCAGGGCTTGACCAGACGATCGCGCTCGCCCCGCTGGAGGACGGCCGCTACACCGGTGTTACGCCCGGGCCGCTTGCCGCCGGCAACTGGAACATGGTGATCGAGGCCGAAGGGGCGGAAGGCCGCCTGTTCCGGTCGGAAAACCGGTTGTTCCTGAAGGAGTGATCCTTCTTCTGACCTGACAACGCGAGTGCACGGCAAGAGGACGGCTATGACGGTGCATATGCGAGACTGGGATGCCTTTGTCACGCCAGCGGCGGACGGCGGCGTCCATATGGACCTGGCGGTGGAGGGCATCACCTGCGCCGCCTGTATGGGAGAGATCGAGCGCGGTCTGGCCCAGCTGCCTGGTGTCACAAGGGCGCGCCTCAACCTCACCAGCCATAGGCTGGCCGTGGACTGGGACGCCGAGCAGACGCCTGCCGATCTCATCGTCTCCACGCTCGACCATATGGGCTATCGCGCCCATCCCTTCGATCCGGCCGCCCAGAAGGCGCGCGAGGATCGCTCAGGGCGCGAGTTGCTGCGCGCCATTGGCGTGTCCGGCTTTGCCTCCATGAACATCATGCTGATGTCCGTGTCGGTGTGGTCCGGCAATGTCACGGACATTACCGATGAGACGCGCGACCTGTTCCATTGGGTCTCGGCGCTGATCGCCCTTCCGGCGGTCGCCTATGCCATCCGCCCGTTCCTGCGCAGCGCGCTTGCTGCCATTCGCGGGCACCGTCTCAACATGGATGTGCCGATCTGCATCGGCGTGTCGCTGGCCGTCGGCCTTTCGGTCATCCAGACCCTGCAGAGCCAGCATCATGCCTATTTTGAATCGGCAACGATGCTGCTCTTCTTCCTGCTGGTCGGGCGCTATCTCGATCACAACATGCGCGGACGCACCAGATCGCTCGCCGAAAACATCGCGGCTTTGAAGGCTGAAGTCGCCGCACGCATCGCCCCCGATGGCACCGTGCGGGAAGTCCCGCTGTCCAAGATCGAACCGGGTGACCGGGTGCTGGTGACCGCCGGCGAGCGCATTCCCGTCGACGGCGTTATCGATGTCGGCCAGTCCGAAGTCGACCAGAGCCTGGTGACCGGCGAAACCGCGCTTGCGCCGGTTGGACCAGGCACGCGGGTTTATGCCGGCACGCTCAATGCTGACGGCGTGCTGGAAATCCGTGTTTCGGCGGCCTCCGGAGCAACCCTGCTGGACGAGGTCAACCGCCTTCTGGAAGCCGCCGGTCAGGCAAAGTCCCGTTATGTGGTTCTCGCCGACCGTGCCGCCTCGATGTATTCGCCCATCGTCCATGCAGCCGCGCTGACAACTTTCCTCGGCTGGACGCTTTATGGTCTTGGCTGGCAGCCATCCCTGATCATCGCCATCTCGGTGCTGATCATCACGTGCCCCTGCGCACTCGGGCTTGCCATTCCGGCCGTGCAGGTCGTGGCGTCGGGGCTGCTGTTCCGCGCCGGCGTACTGATCCATTCCGGGGATGCCATCGAGCGGCTGGCCGCTGCCGACACCATCGTCTTCGACAAGACCGGCACCTTGACCCTGGCGCAGCCTGAATTGCTCGAGCCTGTTGACGACGCCGATCAGGATCTGGCCGTGGCCGGCCGGCTGGCCCTTTCCAGTCGCCATCCGCTGGCCCTGGCACTTGCACGGGCAACCGGAGCGAGCCATCCGCTGGGCGGTGTCCAGGAAACCACTGGCGCGGGCGTCGAGGCGTCGCAAGATGGACAGACTGTTCGCCTTGGCAGTCCGGCTTTTTGCGGGGTGTCGGAGGCCCGGGTGGCCGAACTGCTCGAGCGCCATGGCGATGCGTCTCTACTGGCGTTTCGCGTCGGCACCGAACCGGCCCGCCTGATCCCGATGCGTCAGAGCCTTCGTCCCGATGCGAAGCAGGTGATCTCGCTTTTGCAGTCTCGCGGTTACCGGATTGAAATCCTCTCCGGAGACCGTTCCGGTGCCGTAGAAGCCGCCGCGATGGCATTGGGCGTCACCCACTGGCGTGCCGGCATGACACCCGCCGACAAGATCGCCCGCCTCGATCAATTGAAGGCCGAGGGAGCCACTGTTCTGATGGTGGGGGATGGTTTGAACGATGCCCCGGCCTTGGCTGGTGCTCATGTGTCCTTGTCACCGGTGACTGCTGTTCATCTCAGCCAGGCAGCTGCGGATGCTGTCTTCCTTGGCGATGCGCTTGCCCCGGTTGCTGATGCCTTGTTGATTTCGCGCAGGGCAAAGGCAGTCATGATGGAGAACCTCTGGATCTCGGTCATCTACAACCTGATTGCCGTGCCTATTGCCGTCGCAGGGTTTGTCACGCCGCTGGTCGCGGCAGCCGCCATGTCCGGGTCCTCCCTGATCGTGACGGCAAACGCATTGCGGCTCCGTCTTCTGCGCAGTCGAGCACGCATAGATGGGTAACACCTGATCGGCGCAAGCCTCGCGAAAGCTCTGCGGCCAAGGATTGCCTGGTGAAGCAGGCACTTGCGATACATAGTGGAACGAGTGGAAGGGGCGGGGCAGTCAGGAGATTGGTGAGACAGGACCCTGAAGGCCTGGAGCCTGTGGAGTAAGAACCGTGGAAGTGCTGCTTTATCTCATTCCCGTCGCCGTCAGCCTGGGTGCGCTCGGCTTGGTCGGTTTTCTCTGGTCTCTGAAATCCGGTCAGTATGACGATCTGGAGGGGGCCAAGTGGCGGGTTCTGTCAGATGATGATCTGCCGGAGGACCAGCAATCGGGAAAAATGCCGGACGCGTAACGCCGACCGCCAGACGCTGGCGACGTGGGTCAGCCGATCAAGGTGGACAGCATCATGCTGGCCGAAACGACAATCAAGGCGACGCCGGACAGCAAAAGGGTGTTCTCGCGCATGGGAAACTGTGCGGACGACACGGGGCGCACCTCGAAGGGAGTGCCGAAATTCACTGCCTGCGTCTTGCTCTGGCGACCGATGGTGCGCATGGCTTGCTCCGACATGGTTATACCCTGAACATCCGTATTTTTGCTGTTCGTGTGAGCAACGTTGTAGGCCGGATTTTTGAAGGGGCAGTTAAGTCATATCGCTGTAATGTGTTAATCCCTGTAAACTTTACTGAGTGTTAAATTCTTTCCGAGCAAATTAATGCCAAGTGATGCCGACTTTTGTATCTGATTGAAATTCAATTGATTTCCGCAGCTTTGGTTCTGCGGCAGACGCGCATGTCTTTTTGGTTGAATGCAGTCGCAGCGGTGCTGGCGACTGTCTTTTACGGAAAATGGCTCCCTTCCATGGTCCATCCCTTAATGGATCCCGCTCCTATGTTAAGATCTGGAATTGAAGGTCGCGGATATCTCGATTTCCGAGCGGCAGCTTTCTTGTGTGACTTTTCGAGAGCGTGAACAACGTGATCTGAACAGCTGGAAAACACGCAACTCGCGAGAAACAATGCACTAACCCTCTTTTCACGGTTTCCCGGTAAGACTCTGGCTCTGAACTGGAGGTCCTGGTGAGCGTAGATCTGGCTTCGCTGACATTTTTGCTTGTGGAGGATAGCGCCTACATGCGCACGATCCTTCGCACGATGCTGCAGGGCTTTGGAGCCCGGCGTATCGTCGAGGCCGAAGACGGGGCATCCGGTCTGGAAGCCATGGACCGGGCAAACCCGGATGTCCTCATTCTGGACTGGGTTATGCCCATTCTGGACGGCGCGGACATGGTGCGCATGATCCGCACTTCCAACAATCCCTTCGCCTATATCCCGATCATCATGGTCACCGGACATACAGAGCGCAGCCGCATCATCGAAGCGCGCCGTCTGGGTGTCCATGAGTTGCTGTCAAAGCCGATTTCCGCAAAGGCGCTGTATCAGCGGGTGTCGAACGTGATCATGAACCCGCGTGATTTCGTCAAGACTCCCAGCTACTTCGGCCCTGCGCCGCGCGAGATCCGCAACCGCCAGAAAATCTGGCAGGGCGGGGTCCGGCCGCCGGAAATGCGCAAGCCGGGTGCCACTACTCCTCCCACGGACACCGGCGACGAGAACGAGACGCTCGCCATCGGCTAAGCATTTCGTCGTCGTCAGGCTGCGAGGGCTGCAAAGGGACGATGCGGTCCGCTTGGTGCGTCGGCTTTTCGCGCCAGATCACGGACGAATTCCTGGATGAGATCCAGGTCGACGGCGTAGTTGCTGATCAGATAACGGATGAGGTTTTGTGCCGGAAGATGCGCGTAGCCTTCCGTCGCGCGATAGAATCCCTCAAGTGTATCAATGCGCTTCTGCAGTTCCACCATGGCAAATCTCCTGAGTTGCCGATGGGAGAAGCTTCCACTTTTATGGTTAATGACAGGTGTATGGCCTTGTCAGTTTCTGCAGGGAACGGCCCAGATGCCAGGCGAGCATTTTGGGTCCTCAACCGAGGAACCAGCGCCGGGCATTGCCGTAGCAAACGTCCGTAACGAGAGTGTCAGCGAGATTCTGATCATTCGGCATGTGCCCCTGTTCGATCCAGTTTCCGACCATGTTGCAGAAAAGACGGCGGAAATACTCGTGCCGGGGGAAGGAGAGGAACGAGCGGCTGTCGGTCAGCATGCCGACGAAGGTGGAGATGAGACCCATCTGGGTAAGCTGGGTCATCTGGCGCTCCATGCCTTCGAGCTGGTCGTTGAACCACCAGCCGGATCCGGCCTGGACCTTGCCCGGAACGCTGCCGTCCTGGAAGTTGCCGGCGGTCGTTACGATCACCTCATTGCGTGTCGGATCAAGGGCATAGAGGATGGTCCGGGGCAGTGAGCCGGTCCTGTCGAGCCGGTCGAGCAGCGCATTCAGCTCTGCGGCGATCGGGCGGTCGGCGATGGAATCCCCGCCGGCATCGGGGCCGAGCTGGCGGAAGAGGGCGGTGCGGTTGTTGCGGGTGGCGCCGATGTGCAGCTGCATCACCAGCCCGCGGGCAGCATAGGCGCGGCCGAGACTGACCAGCACCGCGCCGTGGAAATCGGCGATCTCGGTCTCGTCAAGACTCTGATTTGCAAGGCGTTTTGACAGGATACCATCAAGCCGCGCCGCACCGCAATCGCTGCCGGCGCGCAGGATCTCGATGCCGTGGTCGGTGGCGACGCAGCCGGCGGCAACGAAGTGATCGAGGCGGGCGACAAGCGCGCCGGTCAGGTCCTCGAAGCTGCGGATCGGATGGTCGACGACGGATGCCAAGCGATTGATGTAGCTCGGGAATCCGTCCAGCTCGATCTTGAAGGCCTTGTCCGGCCGGAAGCTCGGCACCATGCGGAAGCCGAGGCTCGGGTCGTCCTTGAGGGCGATGTGGTGCTCGAGGCTGTCGCAGGGGTCATCGGTGGTGCCGACCAGTTCGACCTTCATCTGCCTGAGGAGGCCGCGGGCGGAGTGGCTGGGCTTGCCAAGTTCGGCGTTGGCGGCGTCCCAGATCGCGGCGGCGGACCCGGAATTGAGCACGGCTCCTGACAGTCCGAAGTAGCGGGCGAGCTCCAGATGGGACCAGTGATAGAGCGGATTTCCCAGCAATTTCGGCATGATAGCTGCGAAGGCATCATACTTCTCGCGGAAATCTGCCTCGCCGGTGATGCGCCTTTCGTCAATTCCGGCCCACCGCATCGCGCGCCACTTGTAGTGATCACCCTCCAGCCAGATGCGACCGAGACTGTCCCAGGTGGTGTCCGCGGCGATCTGATCGGGCGGCAGGTGGTTGTGATAATCGATGATCGGCAGACCGCTGGCGACCTCATGATAGAGGCGGCGGGCGGTGGGGGTGGCGAGCAGGAAATCGGGGCCGAGGAAGGGCTGCATTGTCAGGAGGCCTTGGCGAAACTGTCAGGAGAAGAGGGCGGTCAACGAGGCGCGGACGCCCTGCTCACGCAAGCGGCAATAGCTGTCGAAAATGGCCGAGCGGAACAGCGGATCGGCAGCGAGCTCTGGCGGGAAAATTTCCGAAAGTTCAAGCATCGCAGAGACATAGCCTGCGCCATCCGGAACAGCGGCGATGATCTCGGCAAAGCGCGGTGCCATCGGGTCATTGACGGGAAGCGGCTGGCCGGCCTCGTCACTGCCCCTGACATAAGCCATCCAGCCGGTGACAGCGAGCGCCAGCAGCGGGAAGGCTTTGCCGGCATCGAGATGCCAGCGGATCGAGGCCAGCAGGCGCTGCGGCAGTTTCTGTGAGCCGTCGTTGGCGATCTGCGTTGTGCGGTGCTTCAGCCGGCTGTTGCTGAAGCGTGCCAGAAGCTCATCAGAATAGATTTTGAGATCAATGCCTTGCAGGCCGCTCAGGGTCGGGGCCTGCTCGCTCATCATCAGCCGTCCTGCGGCTGCGGCAAAGAGCGGATCGGCCATGCAGTCTGAAATCGTCGCCTTTCCGGCCAGCGCGCCAAGATAGGCGAGGAAGGAATGCGAGCCATTCAGCATGCGCAGTTTCATCGCTTCAAAGGGGGCTACATCCGCGACAAACTGTGCCCCTGCGCGGACAAAGTCCGGTCTTTCTGCGACAAAATCATCCTCGATCACCCACTGACGGAACGGCTCGCAGACAATGCCGTTGATGTCGTCCGATCCGATCTCGCGCAGCAGCTGTTTTGACGGCTCGTCGAGGGCGGGAACGATGCGGTCGACCATGGTCGAGGGGAAGGTGCAGTGCCGGGCGATCCAGACCGCCAGATCTTCGTCGAGGGCCTTGGCATAGCCGATGATCGTCGCCTGGGTCACGGCGCCGTTGTGGGGCAGGTTGTCGAGCGGCAGCACGGTGACGCCTGGAAGGCCGCTGTCGCGGCGCAGCCGGAGACCTTCGACGATGACGCCGATGGCGGTGCCGGGCTGGCGCGGGGAGGCGAGGTCGGCAACGATGCCGGGATGGGCCGTGTCGAGAGCGCCCGAGCGCGAGCAGTAGCCCTTCTCGGTGATGGTCAGGCTGATGATCGACAGGTCCGGGTGGACGAAGTGGCCAAAGAGCGCCGGCAGTCCGTCGCGTGCCGGATGGCAGGTTGCGACCAGGCAGTCGATGCGCCGGGCCGCGATACCGGCATCGTCGGCGGCGGCAACCCAGAAGCGGCGGTCGGTGGCATCGAGGGCCGCGAGCTCCTCGGCGCCGGAATTGAGGCGGACGGCGACGAGGCCCCAGTCGGCAGCCTCGCCGGGACCGGCCTGGTCGAGTGTCTCGTCGAGGATCGAGCAGAGGAAGGCGCGGGCGAAGGCACCGAAGCCGAAATGCAGGATGCGCGGCTTCAGCATCTGGCGGTCATAGGTCGCGGTCTTGACGCGCACGACCTGGGTCACCTCGGGAGCCGCGGGAGCGGAAACGGACATGGACTTCACCTCTGCTCAGGCACGGGGAACGGGGCGGGAGATGCCGGAGGCGACAGCCTCGCCGTTCAGGATCAGGGGGCGGGTCTCGCCGGCGGGAAGAACGAAGCTGGCGTCTGCCCAGGCCGGATCATGCCGCCCGCTGCGGGCGACGTCGAGACGGATCTCGGATGCGGTCGAGGTGAGGGCAAGCCGAACAAGGGCGTGGTTGCCCTCGAGCGCATCGACGGCAAAGCCGTCATCGCCATACTCCAGGCTGACACCTGACGCGGCCCCTGGGGCAGGGAAGAGGGCGTAGGTGCGGGACGTGTCCCGGGCTGCCTGGGCGCGATTGAGATCATCGGCCAGCGGCAGCACCGCGCCACCACGGACGAAGAGCGGCATGGAGGCGAGTGTCACCGGCAGGGTGACGGTGGTGCCGCCTGCATGCCAGCTGCCGGCCCAGAAATCCCACCAGCCGGTGTCGTTCTGCGGCAGATAGACGGTGCGCTCGGTCACGCCGGGATCGACCACATTGGCGACCAGCAGATCGCGGCCGATCAGGAACTCGTCGCATTCCTCGAAGGTGCGCGGGTCGTGTTCATGGTCGAGGAAGGTCGGCCGCAGCATCGGCTCGTCGGCCGTCACGGCCTGGTGCAGCGCGGTGTAGAGATACGGCAGCAGCCGGTAGCGGAACTTGATCGCTTCGCGGATGAGCGGCGTCACGTTCGGATACATCCAGGGCTCGTTAACCGTGTGGTCGTCGTTCCAGGAATGGATGGTGAAGCGCGGATGGAAGATGCCGTTCTGCACCCAGCGGACGAACAGTTCCGGATCGGGCTTGGGGCCGGCAAAACCGCCAACGTCGTGGCCGACGTTGTAGAGGCCGGACAGGGACATGCCGAGGCCCATGCGGATGTTGTAGCGGATCGTCTCCCAGGCGGTGTAGTTGTCGCCGGTCCAGGTCTGGGCGTAGCGCTGCAGGCCGGGCGCGCCGGAGCGCGAAATGAGATAGGGGCGGGTGTCGGGCTGGTGCGCCACCTGCACTTCATGGCTGGCGCGGGTCATCAACACCGGCAGCAGTGGCCGGATCAGGCCGACGTCGATCTCCTCGCCAAAGCCGTGGCAGCGGGCATGGTTGTCCCAGACCTCGAACTCGTTGTTGTCGTTCCAGGTCGAGTTGATGCCGTAGCGCAGCAGCTTGTCGGCGATGTTGCCCTGCCACCAGGCGATGGTCGCCGGGTTGGTGAAGTCGAGGTTCGAGCCCTCGTCATCCCAGAAGACGGAGCGGGACGGGGCGTCGCTCTCGCTGTCCTTGATGAACAGGTCGCGCGCGGCGACGTCCTGGTACATCGGATGGTCCTGCAGCAGGCAGGGCTTGATGTTGGCGGCCAGATGCAGGCCAGCGTTCGTGAAGGTGGCGGCAAGGCCCGCCGGATCGGGCACCTTGGCGCTGTTCCAGGTGAAGACGTAGCGCTTGGCACCGATGGAGGAATAGCCGGAGGACAGCTGGAAACTGTCACAGGGAATGTCGTGTTCGTCGACGAGCCGGACGAAGCCTTCGAGCTGTTCCTGGGCATTGGGTGCATCGGTGTAATGCATGGTCGAGCCGGAGTAGCCGAGGCTCCACAGCGGCGGGAAGGCGGTGCCGCCGGTCAGACGGACATGATGTTTGACCGCGTCCAGAACCGAAGGTGACCAGCGCATAAAGTAGTCGAGATCGCCATCCTCGGCGCGGTAGCTGCGGTAGGGCTTGTGGTAGTTGTCCAGCTCGTTGCCGAGATCGAACCAGCAGCCGGCCAGATTGTCATAGAAGACCGAGAAGGTCCCGGCATCGGACGTGCGGGTGATGGTGACCGGGATGTGCTTGTAGAGCGGATCGG
Source organism: Pannonibacter carbonis (assembly GCF_003012935.1). GTDB lineage: Bacteria > Pseudomonadota > Alphaproteobacteria > Rhizobiales > Stappiaceae > Pannonibacter > Pannonibacter carbonis. Next base: position 119,973 of record NZ_PUDR01000002.1, read on the forward strand.
TCGAGCGCGCGTCATAGCCCATGGCATCGAGATTGCGCATCTCGTAGCGGCGGCCGGACCGTTCCAGATCGCCGGACTTCTCGCCGAGGCCATAGACCTTCTCGCCCTTGCGGCGGTTGAGGTAATGGGCGTGGGCGTGCGACTTGACGTCCAGCATGTAGGCGCCGGTCGGGCGGTCCTCGGCGAAGACCAGGAACCGGCCGTCGGCCTGCCGGGCCTCCCAGACGAAGGTGAGCGGTTCCGTTATGGTCAGACGCAGGTCCGAGGTCGAGAGGGTCAGGCCTGCCTCGCCGTGGTCGTCCAATGTAAAAGACGGACATGAAAAGCCTGACAGATCGAGGCGGGAGCGGCCTTCCCAGGCAACGTCTGCGGGCGCTGCCGTGTCTTCAGGCTTGGGCGCGACCGACCAGGAGCGGCCGAGGCGGAACTGGCCATCCTTGCGCAGGACAACACGGAAGAGCTGAGGCTCAAGGACAAATACAGTCAGGAGATGGCGGTTTTCGACCAGAAGCTCGATGCCCTTGTCAAAGGTGCGGGCGAGGCGGAAGGAGTGCAGCGTCTTCATGGGAACTCCGCGAAGCGGGGCAGCGCAAAGCTCGGTGCGCTGCGGGAACTAAAAGGGTCAGCATGCGGCGGCCAGCAGGCAGTGCAGATGCGCTTGCCTGCTGGCCTGAAGGTCAGCGGCCATAGCCAAGCAGCCAGCGCGGCAGGGCAAGGCTGAGGTCAGGAACAAAGGTGATAAGCATCAGCACGGCATATTGCATCGCGATCATCGGCAGGAGCGGCTTGATGACCTTGGCAATCGAGACCTTGCCGACGGAACAGCCGACAAACAAGGCCGAGCCGACCGGTGGGGTACAGATGCCGATGCACAGGTTGAAGGTCATCATCACGCCGAAATGCACCGGATCCATACCGAGATCCTTAACCACCGGCAGGAAGATCGGGGTGAAGATCAAAAGCGCCGGGGTCATGTCCATGAACATGCCGACGACAAGCAGTGCGATATTGATGATCAGCAGCAGCACCAGCGGGTTTTCCGACAAGGCCAGCAGGGCGTCTGATACGGCATAGGGAATATCGGCGAAGGCCATGGCCTTGGACATGGCGATGGAACAGCCGATCATCAGCAGCACGATGGACGTGGTGACAGCCGAATCGAGGAAGATGCCCGGAAGATCGCGCACCCGGATTTCGCGGTAGACCACCAGCGCCAGGAACAGGGTGTATATAACCGCCACGGCGGACGCCTCTGTCGCCGTAAAGACGCCGCCGATGATGCCACCCATGATGACGAAGATGAGGCTGAGTGGCAGCAGGGCATCGGCCGTCTTGGCCAGAACCGTGCCCAGGCTCGGACGCGGGGCAACCGGATAGCCGCGCTTCTTGGCGATGATGCCGGCGACGATCATGATGCTGAGACCCATCAGCAGGCCGGGGACATAGCCGGCAACGAAGAGAGCCGCGATGGAGGTTCCACCCGAGATCAGGGAGTAAACGATGAAGGTGGTGGACGGGGGGATCAGCAGCCCGGTGGGGCAGGAGGCGATGTTGACGGCGGCAGAATAGGCAGGGTCATAGCCTTCCTTCTTCTGCAAGGGGGCCATGACGCCGCCGACAGCGGCGGCGGCGGCGACCGCCGAGCCCGAGATGGCGCCAAACATCATGTTGGCCAAAACGTTGCAGTGGGCCAGGGAGCCCGGCAGGCGGCCGCCGAGTACCTTGGCGAATTCGATGAGGCGCAGGGCAATCCCGCCCCGGTTCATGATGTTGCCGGCGAGGATGAAGAACGGGATGGCGAGCAGGGTGAAGCTGTCGAGACCCGAGGCGATCTGCTGCGCCGTGATGAAGATCGACTGATCGACCGTCATGAACAGGGCAAAGGTGACAACCGAGGCAATGCCGATGGCAAAGGCAATCGGCACGCCGAGGACCATGAGCAGGCCGAACGAGCCGAAGAGAATGAACGCGCTGATGAGTTCCATGGGCCTGTCCTTCAGGTCTGCGGGCCGTTTGCCGGGACTTCGGCGTCGCTTTCGATCGGCTGGATGCGGCCGGAAATGACCCCCGCAGCGAATTCGAGGCAGTAGAGCACCATCATGATGCCGGCGAAGGGGATTGCGCCGTAGACATAGCCCATCGGCAGGCGCAGGGCCGGGGAGAGCTGGCCGCTAGCCAAGGTCTTCTGAACCAGGTTGTAACCGCCGTAGACCATGACGACCGCGGCAAAGGCCCCGACGATGACAGTGGCCAGCAGGGCCAGCCAGCGTCCATTCGACGGGCCGGCCATCTGCATCAGCAGGTCGATGGCCAGATGCTTGCGTTGGCCGAGCGTATAGGCTGCGCCGATAAGGCCGACCCACATGAAGAGGAACCGGGCGAGTTCGTCGGTCACTGTGCTGGGAGCATTGAGGACGTAGCGCGAGAAGACCTGCCAGACCACGCAGGTTACAAGCACCGCAAAAACGGCGGCGATGAAAACACCCAGCGCGTGGTCGACGCGGGTTTTCAGTGCATGCATGGCTGCATGTCCTCCTCTTCAAGGGTGTTCGCCCGGGCGATACCCCCTGTTTCCTCCCCGGACCAACTGGTCCGGTCCCGCTTCGGATTGGTTGACCAGATCCGCCAATTCCGGCGGCCGGTCTGTCTGTTGGCTGGTCAGCCTCCCCGAAACACGAGGCCTGACCTTAGTCTCATACACCAGTGCTCCTCGGGTCCCTTGTTGTTGAAACAAGTTCGCCCTTGCGCGCACAGCGCACACCACCGGCAGGAAGCTTTCCCGCCAGCCCCCTCAGAGAATGCGCATTTTCAGAAATTGGTCAACCAATTTTCAAAACTGGTTGACAGTGGCGCTGGATTGGCCAAGTCTCTGGTCGCGAGCCGAGCCTAGACTGATCGGCCAAGTCGTCCGGACCGGTGATCCGCCGCCCCGCCACAGCATGCGCGGGGAGGATGGGAGCCTGACGAGCCGGACGGGATCATCGGGAGGAATTTTGACATGCGTATGATGAACCGTCTCGCCGTTCTGGCGGGTGTTGCCCTCATGGCCTTTGCCACCGCCGCCGACGCCAAGACGCTGAAGCTGAACCATAACAACCCGGAAGACCATCCGCTGCACAAGTCGATGGAATTCATGGGCAAGCGCGTGGATGAGCTGACCAACGGCGACATCAAGATCCGCGTCTATGCCAACGCGCAGCTGGGCAACCAGCGCGAGTCCATGGAACTGATGCAGAATGGCACGCTCGACATGGCCCGCTCCAACGCCAGCGAGCTGGAAGCCTTCGAAGAGTCCTATTCGGCGCTGAACCTGCCGTTCATTTTTGCGAACGACGACCACTACTACAAGGTGCTCTCCGGCGACATCGGTGACGATATCCTGGCCGCCTCCAAGGACAAGGGCTTCGTTGGCCTGGCCTACTACGTGGAAGGTGCGCGCTCCTTCTACTCCAACAAGGAAATCAAGACCCCGGCCGACCTGAAGGGCATGAAGATCCGCGTGCAGCCGAGCCCGTCGGCCATCCGCATGGTCGAACTGCTGGGCGCCGCCCCGACGCCGATTGCCTTCGGTGAACTCTACAGCGCCCTGCAGCAGGGCGTGGTTGATGGCGCCGAGAACAACCCGCTGGCGCTGACCGTCAACCGCCATGGCGAAATCGCCAAGGTCTATTCCGAGAACGAACACACCATGATCCCGTCGGTGGTGATGATCTCGACCCAGACCTGGGACGGCCTGACCGAAGACCAGCAGAAGGCGCTGAAGCAGGCCGCGCGCGAGTCCATGGACTTCCACCGCGACGGCTGGAACAAGCAGGTTGCCGCCGGCAAGGAACAGGCCGAGAAGGAAATGGGCGTGAAGTTCGTGGCCGTCGAGAAGGCCCCGTTCGTGGAAGCCGTGAAGCCGATGTATGACGAGGCCGCTGCCAAGTCGCCGCGCATCGCCGACCTCATCAAGCGCATCCAGGCGACCGCCAACTAAGACCCAAGTCAGACCCCGGGCTGGTTGCATCCCGGGGTCTGCGTCTTTCCATCTTCATGACCTCGTTGCTTCTGCCATTCGGAGACCTGCCGTGCTCGAACGTTCCGCCCTCGCCGAAAACGCCCTGCAGGCGCTGCATGACGAGGACTATGACCGCCCGTTCAACACGCAGGCGCTGAACCATTCGACGCTGGTCTTCACCCGTGGCCGCCCGCGCATCAGCCTCAACGGCGACTGGAACTTCTGCGTTGACCTGCTCGACACCGGGCTGCGGCAGAAGTGGTTTGCCATGCTGCCGATGGCGGCCGAGGAGCGGCCCGAGCCCTGGGACTATGATCCCTATGAGGGCGAGACAGTGCCGGTGCCCTCCAACTGGCAGATGCTGAAGGAGAAGTGGTACTTCTTTGAAGGCAGCGCCTGGTACACCCGGCCGCTCGACATGGCCGCGATCAACCCGGACACGCGCAAGTTCCTGCGCGTGGGCGCGGCGCAATATGACTGCAAGGTCTTCCTCAACGGCGCCTTCCTCGGCAACCACTACGGCGGCTCGACGCCCTTCATGGTGGAGCTGACCGAGCACCTGAAGCCCGGCCGCAACTGGCTGATGCTGATGGTCAACAACACCCGCACGCTGGACCGCGTGCCGATGCGCAACACCGACTGGTTCAATTACGGCGGCGTCTACCGCGAGGTGGAGCTGTTCGAGACGCCGAAGACGCTGATCCGCGATCTCTTCGTTCATCTGGTGCCCGACGGCCGCTTCGGCACGATCCGCGCCGAAGTGGCGGTCGAGGGCGCGAATTCGGCGCGGCTGGAAATCCCGGCGCTTGGCATTGACACCACCCTTGCGCTGGACGCCAGTGGGCGCGGCGTCATCGAGATCGCGGCCAAGCCCGCGCTGTGGTCGCCGGAGAGCCCGGTGCTCTACGACGTGCGCCTGACGGCGGGCGCGGACAGCGTCCGTGACCGTATCGGCTTCCGCGAGATCCGCACGGTTGGCGACGAGATCCACCTCAACGGCAAGCCGCTGTTCCTGCGCGGCATTTCCGTGCATGAGGACGACCGTACGCTCGGCAAGGTGATGCGCGAGGAAGACCTCGCCCGCCGCTTTGCCCATGCGCGGGAGCTGAACTGCAACTACCTCCGCCTTGCCCATTATCCGCACCACGAGCGCGCCGCCGAGATGGCGGATGAGCTCGGGTTCCTGCTTTGGGAAGAGATCCCGGTCTACTGGGCGATCGACTTTGCCAATCCGGCCACCTACCGCGATGCCGAGAACCAGTTGATCGAGCTGATCAAGCGCGACCGCAACCGCGCCTCCGTCATCATCTGGTCGGTCGGCAACGAGAACCCGGACACCGATGCGCGGCTCGCCTTCATGCGCGGCCTTGCCGAGACAGCCAAGGCCTATGACCCGACCCGGCTGACCTCGGCGGCCTGTCTCGTCAACCACGCCAAGACCTGCATCGAGGACCGGCTGGCCGACCACATCGATGTCATCGGCATCAACGAGTATTACGGCTGGTACGAGGAGAACTTCGAGGATCTCGCCGCCATCGGTCGCAATTCCAACCCGGGCAAGCCGGTGGTGATCTCCGAGACCGGCGCCGATGCCGACATCAGCGCCACCGGCCCGCGCCGGGCGCTGTTCAGCGAGGCCTACCAGACCGAAGTCTACGAAAAGCAGATTGCGACGCTGCGTCCGCTTGACTACGTGAAGGGGATGTCGCCCTGGATCCTCTATGACTTCCGTGTCGAACGGCGGCAGAATGTGTTCCAGAAGGGCTTCAACAAGAAGGGCCTGATCGCCGGTGACAAGGCGACCAAGAAGGAGGCCTTCGCGGTGCTTTCGGCCTATTACGCCGAGCGCCGGGACGAGGACCAGGCGCGCGGCGGCGGGGGAGAAGCATGATCGAAGCGGCGGGCAAACGGCGCTACGAAGAGGTGGCCGAAGCGCTCCGCAGGGAGCTGGCCGAGGGCCGTTACAAGGTCGGTGACCGGATGAAGCCGGAACGCCAGATCTCGGACGAGATGGGCGTGTCGCGCTCGCTGGTGCGCGAAGCAATCATCCGGCTCGAGATCGAGGGCCTTGTCGACGTGCGCAAGGGCTCGGGCACCTATGTGGTGCGCCTTCCGGCCGGCGACGCGGAAGATCCGCGCGGCGATATCGGCCCGTTTGAACTGCTGCAGGCGCGGCAGGTGCTGGAAAGCTCCATCGCAGCCTTTGCCGCCACGACCGTGACCAAGGCCGACATCCTGCGCATGCGCGAGGCGCTGGACATGGAGCGCCGCGCCATCGAGGAGGGCAGCGGCGACTATTCCGGCGACGAGCTGTTCCATCATCTCATCGCCGAGGCGACGCAGAACAGCGTGCTGGTCGACATGATCGACGAGCTGTGGGGCAAGCGCGAGCAGAGCCCGATGTGGGAACGCCTGCATGCCCGTATCTTCGATGTCAGCTACCGCGGCCGCTGGCTGGAGGACCATCAGGCGATCCTGACGGCGCTGCAGTGCAAGGACCCGCGCGCGGCGCGTCAGGCCATGTGGCAGCACCTGGAAAACGTGCGCCAGACACTGATGGAACTCTCGGACGTCGATGACCCGGAGTTCGACGGTTACCTGTTCGACAGCGGCCTCGTTGCCGCTGCCGTGTCCTGACCTGTGCCCCATCATCACCTGAACAACAAGACCGCCTCCAACTGAGGACAGACCAAGATGCAACAGACCTGGCGCTGGTTCGGCCCTGCCGATCCCGTTTCCCTCGCCGATATCCGGCAGGCCGGCGCGACCGGTATCGTGACCGCGCTGCATGACCTGCCCAATGGCGTGGTCTGGCCTGTGGAGCGGATCCTCGAGCGCAAGGCCATGATCGAGGCTGCCGGCCTGACCTGGGCCGTGGTCGAGAGCATCCCGGTGCATGAGGACATCAAGACCGCCGCGCCGGGCTGGGAGCGCTATGCCGAGGCCTGGGCCGAGAGCCTGACCAACCTTGCGCGCTGCGGCATCCGCACGATCTGCTACAACTTCATGCCGGTGATCGACTGGACCCGCACGGACCTCGCCTATGAACTGCCGGACGGGGCGAAATGCCTGCGCTTCGATGCTGTGGCCTTTGCCGCCTTCGACCTGTTCATCCTGCGGCGGGACGGGGCAGAGGCGAGCTACAGCGCCGCCGAGATCGCAACCGCGCGGGCGGCCCATGCGGCCATGTCCGGCGCCGACATCGCCAGGCTTACCGCCAACATCATTGCCGGACTGCCGGGCGCTGAGGAAAGCTATTCGCTGGACAGCTTCAAGGCGCGGCTGGCCACCTATGCCGAAACCGACGCCGAGCGCCTGCGCGCCAATCTGGCGGCGTTCCTGAAGATCGTGGTGCCGGTTGCCGAAAAGGAAGGCGTCGTGCTGGCGATCCACCCGGACGATCCGCCGCGCCCGCTGTTCGGCCTGCCGCGCATCGTCTCGACCGCCGCCGACATGCAGGCAATTGCCGCCATGGTCGACAGCCCGGCCAACGGCTTCACCTTCTGCACCGGATCCTATGGTGTGCGGCCCGACAACGACCTCTGTGCCATGTTCCGCACCCATGCGGACCGGGTGCATTTCCTGCATCTGCGTGCGACCAAGCGCGAGGAAGGCGGCCTGACCTTCCACGAGGCGGGGCATCTGGACGGCGATGTCGACATGGTTGCCGTGATCCGCGAGATCGTCGCAACCGAACGCCGGCGCGGCATCGCTCTGCCCATGCGCCCGGACCATGGCCATCAGTTGCTCGACGACCTGCGCAAGACCTCGACCCCCGGCTACCCCGCCATCGGCCGCCTGCGCGGCCTTGCCGAACTGCGTGGTGTTGAACGGGCGGTGACGGCGCTGATCTGAAGGGGCGCGCTTCAGGCCAGCTCGCTCCTACTGGGGCAGGGCTATCGCTTCTGTGGCCAGACGGCTTTCGATGCGTCCCAGCCCCCTCTCCCTCGTGGGGAGGGCGATCGCATTTGATGTCTGTCACATGATCCATGTGAAAGATTGTGTCGAGAAAGTTTGAACTGTCGGAGCCTCGAAGCTCCCCTCTCCCTCGTGGGGAGGGGTTTGGGGGTGGGCGGAGTGGACTTAAATCCAATTCCCGACGTTACTGACCAGGCTGATTTCAGATGCCTTGTGATCTAACGGCCTCCCGTGCCCCCCACCCCTCACCCCTCCCCACGAGGGGGAGGGGGGGCGGAGAGGTCGTACCTCAAACCAGCCTTACCCCGCCATCTCGCCGCGCAGCTGGCTGGGGGTGCAGCCGTAGCGCTTGCGGAAGGCGCGGGAGAAGTGGGCGCTGGAGGAGAAGCCGCAGGAATAGGCGACTTCCGAGATCGAGCTGCCGCGAAAGGCCGGGTCTGTGAGCCGGGCGTGGGCCCGCTCCAGCCGCAGGTCCCACAGGAAGCTGGCCGGGGTCACGTTCTCGGCCTCGAAGGCGCGGAAGATGTAGCGGCGCGAGCACCCCATGCGCTGGGCGATTTCTTCGACATCGAGATTGGGACGGGCCAGATTGGTCTCGACATAGGCCTTCACCCGGCTCCGCAGGATCTTCAGCGACATGGAATCGCGTTCGTCCTCGGTTTCCTCGGGCAGGATCAGGCTGGTGGCGAGGCGGACAATCGTGTCGCCAACGCGGGCGCGAGCAGTTTCATCAAGCACGGGCGCCTCCGTCATTGCGTTGCGGACAAGGCCGGCAACGATGCGTGATATTCCGTTCTGTTCGGCCGTGAAGAGATGCGGGCCGGTGAGACGCTGAAGCAGGGCCGCCGAAAAATTGTGCCGGGGCACCTGCAACAGGAACTGAGTGATGCGCGAGACGTTGTTGAGGGCGTAAGGGCGGGTCGGGTCATAAAGCAGCATGGAGCCTGTGCCGACGATCAGGCTCATGCCGCCCTGTTCCATCACCGAACGGCCATCCGCCTGCAGGATCAGCTTGATGGAATCCACGTCATGGGACCGCTGCGCCACCCGCTGACCGCGCACGCCATGCGCCGTCGCATCGATGCGCGACAGGCGGCAGGGGCCAAAATCGGCAGACTGCAGCGTCGCGGCACGGGTTTCGGTTTCAAAGTCGAGCTGGATGTTTCCGAACAGCCGACGGGCCAGACCGGGCAGTTCCGGTCCTGACCCGATGTCCATCGGGGCGTGGGTGAAAGCCATGACGTCCTCCCGCCATCTGCCGGTCTGTCTCCCTTTCGGGTGACCGGTCTGGTTCTGCCGTCCGGATCACCTGCGCCAGGTGGCGCCAGTCCTCCAGATCCGGGTGCGGCACGGTTCCAGCCAGTGGAACCTCCCAGATAATAAACATATTAAATATCTCATTGGAAGAGGGGTGTGGGATACCTCGAGAAAAATGCTGAACCGGTAGGGATGGGGCCAAATGCCGGGCAGTGCGTTTTCTCGTCGTCGCTCCTGCGCAGGCAGGAGCCCAGTAACCGGGGCATCATCGGCTGAAACACCCAATGCGCACAGGGGGTACTGGATCCCTGCCTTCGCAGGGATGACGAGGGGGAGAGGCGCGGGGCGGAGTGGCCAAAACCAAACGCCTCGTCGCTCCTGCGCAGGCAGGAGCCCAGTAATCGAGGCGTTCTCGGCTGGAACACCCAAGGCGCACAGGGGCTACTGGATCCCTGCCTTCGCAGGGATGACGAGGGGAGAGGCGCGGCGCGGAGTGGCCAAAACCAAACGCCTCGTCGCTCCTGCGCAGGCAGGAGCCCAGTAACCGGGGCGTTCTCGGCTGAGACACACAACGCCCACCGGGGGTACGGGATCCCTGCCTTCGCAGGGATGACGAGGGGGAGAGGCGCGGGGCGGAGTGGCCAAAACCAAACGCCTCGTCGCCCCTGCGCAGGCAGGAGCCCAGTAACCGGGGCGTCGTCGGCTGAAACACGTAACGCCCACCGGGGATACTGGATCCCTGCCTTCGCAGGGATGACGAGGGGGAGAGGCGCGGGGCGGAGTGGCCAAAACCAAACGCCTCGTCGCTCCTGCGCAGGCAGGAGCCCAGTAACCGGGGCGTTCTCGGCTGGAACACCCAAGGCCCACCGGGGATACTGGATCCCTGCCTTCGCAGGGATGACGAGGGGGAGAGGTGCGGAGCGGAGTGGCCAAAACCAAATACCTCGTCGCTCCTGCGCAGGCAGGAGCCCAGTAATCGGGGCGTCGTCGGCTGGAACACCCAAGGCCCACCGGGGATACTGGATCCCTGCCTTCGCGGGGATGACGAGGGGGAGAGGCGCGGGACGGCGTGGCGGGCAATGAAAACGTCAGTCTTCGAGGGGCTCGTCGCCCTTGCGCGGCCGGCCGCGGCGGGGGGAGGGGCTGGGGGTGCGGGTGCCGAGGTCGAGGCCGAGGGATTCGGCGATGAGCGGACCGTCGTTCATGACTTCGTCCAGCTCGCGCAGCATGTCCTGCAGGACGGCGAGGCGCTCGGCACCATAGCGGCGCGTGATCTCGGCATAGATGCCTTCCGAGTGCTGGCCGGCCTGGTCGATGAGAACCTGGCCGGCCGGGCTGATGGAGATCAGCACCCGGCGCATGTCGTTCTCGTCGGCCATGCGCTGCACAAGATCCCGCTCCTCAAGGCCCTTGAGGATGCGCGACAGGCTTGGCGCGAGCAGGCAAGTGGCGTCGGCCAGTTCCAGCACCTCGATTGCGGAGACTGAGGAAAGGGCCCGCAGCACGCGCCATTGCTGCTCGGTGATGCCGAACCGGCCAAGGCTGGGGCGGAACTGGCGCATCACGGCTTCCCGCGCACGCAGCAGGGACATGGGCAGTGACTTGGAGAAATCACGCAGCCGCACCCGCATGCCGGCGCCCGACAGGGAGACGATGCTCTCGGTCGCCGGCAGACGGCGATGGGTGGGGCGAGAATCTCTTGTCATGTTCACAAATTTCCAGGTGGCTGATGCCTATCCCGAAAGTGGCCATATGGAAAGCGCCATCGTTCCGGCAATGGGGCAAACCCACATTGACCGGCGGGGCAGTGTCCCTTGCCTGCCTGCGCAAGGTGTGGTGGAGCCGGTTTTGACCTCGCAGCCGGGTCGCTAGGGTGAGCCATCAACAGCGCCCGGCCCTGACGTCCGGGCAGGGAGGACACCCATGACCATCCAGACCGCAACGCCGGCTGCCGCCCCGCAGATGAGCGAGGAAGCTGCCCGGTTTCTCAACGGACCGCATCGCGTCTTCATCAAGGGGGCATTCACCGACGAGGGGGCCGGCGAGGCCATTGCCGTGCATGACCCGGCAACCGGGCGGGTGATCGCCGAGGTGCCGGAATACGGCGCCGCCGGTGTCGAGGCGGCGGTCGTTGCCGCGCGTGCCGCACTTGAGGGGCCGTGGTCGCGGATGCGCCCGGCGGACCGGGAGAAGCTGATCCTGGATCTTGCCAATGCCATCGAGGCGGACGGGGCGCTGCTGGCCGAGCTGGAGACGCTGGAAAACGGCAAGTCGGTTGGCATCGCGCGCGGTCTCAGCGTCGGCGGATCGGTGGAGTGGCTGCGCTATTTTGCCGGCTGGGCCACCAAGATCGAGGGATCGAGCTATGACACCTCCATCGCCGTGCCGCCGGGAAGCCATCATTTCTCGGCCACCATCAAGGAGCCGGTGGGCGTGGTGGCAGCGATCGTGCCCTGGAACTTCCCGCTGCTGATGGGCATCTGGAAGATTGCCCCGGCGCTTGCCTGCGGCTGCACCGTGATCCTGAAGCCGGCCGAGGAAACGCCGCTGACGGCGCTGCGGCTGGCCGAGATTGCCGCCCGCGTCGGCCTGCCGGAAGGCGTGCTCAACATCATCACCGGCCGGGGATCGGTGACCGGCGCGGCGCTGACGGCGCATCCCGGGGTGGACAAGATCACCTTCACCGGCTCGACCGAAGTCGGCCAGATGATCGGCCGCAAGGCGCTCGACACCATGACCCGCTTCACGCTGGAGCTGGGCGGCAAGTCGCCGATGATCATCTGCGCCGATGCCGATCAGGGCCAGGAACCGCTGATGGCGGGGCTCGGCATGTTCTTCAACCAGGGTCAGGTCTGCACCTCGGCCTCGCGGCTGCTGATCGAGAAATCGGTCTATGACAGGACGCTGGAAGCACTGGCCGGGGTGGCCGACAGCATGACCATGGGCTCGGGCCTTGATCCGAATGCCCAGATCAATCCGCTGGTATCCGCCCGCCACCGCAACCGGGTGAACGGCTTCATCGAGCGGGCCGAGGCGGCAGGCGCCCGGCGCATCTGCGGCGCGCGGACCTTGCCGGACGGCGGCTATTTCGTGGCCCCGACCATCTTCGACGGCGTGAGCTCTGAGATGGAAATCGTGCAGGAGGAAGTGTTCGGCCCGGTGGTGGCGGCGATGCCCTTCACCGATCTGGACGAGGCGATCCGGCTGGCCAATGACAGCCGCTATGGCCTCGCCGCCTCGATCTGGACGCGCGACCTCAACAAGGCCTTCCACGCCAGCCGCGCCCTGAAGGCCGGAACGGTGTGGGTCAACAGCCACAACACCGTCGACGCCAACGCGCCCTTCGGCGGCTACAAGCAGTCCGGCATTGGCCGCGAGCACGGCCGGGCGGCGCTGGACGCCTATCTGGAATCCAAGACCGTGATCATCCGGTATTCGTGAGACAGCCATGACAGAAACCTTCGACTACGTCGTCATCGGGGCCGGTTCGGCCGGGTCTGCCGTGGCGCACAGGCTGGTCAATGCCGGCAAGACCGTGCTGCTGCTGGAAGCGGGCCCGGCGGACAATTCGATGTTCGTGCATATTCCGGCGACCTTCGTGCGCGTCATCGGCACGGCGCGGACCTGGCTGTACCAGTCCGAGCCTCAGCCGCATGCTGAGGGCCGCGTCATGCATATCCCGCAGGGGCGCACGCTTGGCGGCGGCTCCTCGGTCAACGCAATGATCTACATCCGCGGCCAGCGGCAGGACTATGACACCTGGGCCGCCATGGGCGCGCGCGGCTGGGCCTATGCCGATGTGCTGCCGTACTTCCGGCGGGCGGAGAACAACCAGCGCCTGTCCAATGCCTGGCACGGGGCAGACGGCCCGCAGAGCGTCAATGACCCGCGCCACCGGCATCCGCTGAGCCTTGCCTTCGTCAAGGCGGCGCAGGAGGCTGGCCACGCCTACAATGACGACTTCAACGGCGCGGAACAGGCCGGGACCGGCTTCTACCAGTCGACGACCGGCAACGGCCAGCGCGCCTCGACGGCGGTCGCCTATCTGAAGCCGCTCAGGGGCAACTCGAAGCTGGTGGTGCGCACGGGCTGTGCCGTGTCGCGGCTGATCATCGAGAACGGTGCAGCGACAGGGCTCAGCTACCGCCGCGAGGACGGCAGCGAGCACACCGTGCATGCGCGGGCGGAAGTGGTGCTGTCGGCCGGGGCGCTGGCGACGCCGAAGCTGATGATGCTGTCGGGACTGGGGCCGGCGGCGGAGCTGGAACCGCTCGGCATCCCGGTGCTGCGCGACCTGCCGGGCGTCGGCCGGAACTTCCAGGACCATCTGGAGGTGTCGGTCTATGCCAGGGCGAAGGACCCGATCAGCCTGCTCGGTGCGGACCGGGGGCTGAAGGCGATCCGGCATGGCCTGCAGTATTTCATGACCAGGTCCGGGCTGCTGACCTCGAATGTGGTGGAATGCGGTGGGTTTTTCGACACGAGCGGTTCGGGCCGTCCCGATATCCAGTTCCATGTCATCCCGACGCTGATGGGCGATGTGGGGCGCGAGCCGCTGGCCGGGCACGGCATGTCGCTGAACCCCTGTTTCCTGCGGCCGAAGTCGCGCGGCACGGTGAAGCTGCGCTCGGCCGACCCGAACGAGCCGATCCTGCTCGACCCGAACTTCCTCGCCGAACAGGACGACATGGACACGCTGGTGCGCGGGGTGAAACTGGCCCGCCGCATCCTGCGCCAGCCCTCGCTGCAGAAGCTGATCGAGCGCGAGCTGCTGCCCTCCGAGGCGGAGACGCTGAGCGACGCGCAGATCGAGGACCATGTCCGCCGTTATGCCAAGACGGTCTATCACCCCTCCGGCACCTGCCGCATGGGCGAGGACGACGAGGCGGTGGTCGACAGCCAGCTGCGCGTGCGCGGCATCGGCCGGCTTCGCATCGCCGATGCCTCGGTGATGCCGGCGCTGGTCAGCGGCAACACCAACGCCCCCTCGATCATGATCGGCGAACGCTGCGCCGACTTCCTGCTTGGGCGGGGATAGCGCAGGGTCGCGATGACTGAGAAAAAACGCCGCCACGGGATCGCCGGGGCGGCGTTTGCTTGTTGGTGGACCATGTTCTGTTGTGCCTGCACAGTCATTCCGGACAAGGTGAGCGTGAGCGAACCGCAGATCCGGAATCCAGCGCGTCTGCGCGAGCGTAAGCGAGCTCCAAAGAGCAACGGAGCAACAACCGGGTGTCGGGTCTGGTTTGTCGCGCTGCGCGCGGCTGATGTCTGGATCCCGGCTCACGTCCGGGATAGGTCCCGGCTCGGCGCATCACTGGCGCTCAGCTAGGCCGGGATGACGGTGGCGAGATGAGGACTCCGACAATGCAGAACGCTGAAAGCAGCCGCCTCATTATGACGTCCGAGATGCTGGAGGCGGTCCGCCGCCGAGTGCGGACTTCGATTGAAGATACTCGCCCGTCTCTCAATGCATCCGAAGTGGAGAGGCGGTTGCACGCGCTTCACACGGACACCGTGAAGGCGCATGGCAAGTCCATGTGATCAAAACAGGTCCCGGCTCAAGGCCGGGACAGCGCGGTGAGGGTGGCAACGGCCGGGGCCGTTCCGGTGCGGCAAGACCTCCGAGTCCATAACCTCCAAGGTCATTTTGTCTGTGCCAACTACGCCCCCTTGCCGCCGGCGAGGTAGGCGCTGTGCAGGATGTCGGGGCGGGCGGAGAGGTCGGCGGCGGTGCCGGAGAAGACCAGGTTGCCGCGTTCCATCACCATGGCCTGACGCGAGAGGGCAAGGGCGAGGGTGGTGAACTGCTCGATCAGCAACACGCCCGTGCCCTTGGCGGCAATCTCGGTCAGGGTGCCGGCAAGGCGCTTGACGATGGCCGGGGCAAGGCCCAGCGAAAGTTCGTCGATCAGGAGGAAGCGCGGCTTGGCGATGAGGGCCTGACCCATGGCGACCATCTGTTTCTGGCCGCCGGAGAGCGAGCAGCCGCGCACTTCCAGCCGCTGCACCAGCTCGGGGAAGAGGGCGAGCACCTCCTCGATGGCGCTGGAGAGGGCCGCTGGCGGCAGCATCGATCCGGCCGCGCGCAGGTTGTCGATGACGGTGAGGCTGGTCAGCACCCGGTGGCCTTCGGGCACGATGGCAATGCCGGCGCGGCGGACGCTGTCGGGGGAGCGGCCGTCGATGCGCTCCCCGTCCAGCAGGATGCGGCCGGCGGTGAGCGGCAGGACCCCGGCCATGGCGCCGACGAGGCTGGACTTGCCGGCCCCGTTGGCGCCGACGAGGGCGGTGATTTCGCCGGCCGTGATGGTGAGGTCAATGCCATGCAGCACGCGCTTGCCGCCGCGATGGAGGACGAGGCCGGAGACGTCGATGGTGCTCATGGCTCAGGCAGCTCCGAGATAGGCGCGGTGGACGACGGGATCATCGAGGACGGTGCGGGTGGGGCCGAGGGCGAGGCGCTTGCCGAAATCCAGCACCAGCGTTTCGCCGCAGGTGGCGGAAATCAGGTCGACGTCGTGGTCGATCAGCAGCACCGTGGCGCCGAAGGCCTTGGGAATGCCGAGGATGCACTGGCGCAGGCGCAGCGCTTCGGCCTCGTCGAGACCGGCGCCGGGCTCGTCCATCAGGATGAGACGCGGACCGCCGACCAGGGCGCGGGCGATCTCGACCATGCGCCGCTCATAGAGATTGAGCGCGGCCCCCATCACCTGGGCACGGGGGCCGAGGCCGGTGAAGGCGAGGGCCCGTTCGACATCATCGCCGATGGTTGCGCCCTTGAGGCCGATGTGGTCGGCCAGCGCGAGGACATTGTCCCAGGCAGAGAGGTCATCGGCGACCTGTTCGGTCTGGAACGTGCGGCGCAGCCCGGCCTGGACGCGGCGGGTTGGCGACAGCGGCAGGAGATCGCGGCCGTCCAGCTCGATGGAGCCGGTGACGGGGGTTATGAAGCCCGAGAACACGTTGAGCAGCGTGGTCTTGCCGGCACCGTTGGGGCCGACGAGGCCGATGATCGGCTGGGTCAGTTCTGCCGAGAGGCCGTCCAGCGGGCGCACCGCGCCGAACTGGACCGTGAGATTTTCGATGCGGATCATGGGCGTCTTTCCCCGGTCTCGGCGGCCAGCTTGTCGGAAGCCGGAGCTTCCTGTTGCGCTGGCGATGGGGTGCTTTCGCTGGCGATCAGACCGGTCAGCCATTGGCCAAGGCCTGTAATCTGGCCGGCGATCCCAGTCGGCGCGGTGACAAGGGCGTGCAGAAGCGCGGCGCCGAAGATGACCATGGCGAGATAGCCATCAACGCCGTGGTCAGTCAGCAGGGACGGGACGGCGCGCAGGAGCAGCCCGGCGATGACGGCACCGAACCAGTTGTAGGCCCCACCGACCACGGTGAGGGCGAAGAGATTGAGCGATTCCGCTGCCGAGAAGGCGCGGCCGTCGAGCTGGCCAACGCCGGCTGCCAGTACACCGCCAGCAAGACCGGCCAGGAAGCCGGCCAGCGCGAAGGCCCAGGCCTTGTAGAGCAGCAGGTTGACGCCGGCTGACAGCGCCGTGGTTTCGCCAGCGCGGATCATGGCCCAGGAGCGGCCGGGCTTTGTCCGCCGGTGCAGTTCGATGAGCATCAGGCCGAGGGCCAGCACGCCGACCGCGTAGAGGAAATAGGCCTCGTTGCCGGTGGCGAGCAGGGGGCGCGGCAGCATCAGGCGCTGGCTGGCATCGGCGCGGCCGAAAAAGCCCGAACCGCCGTCCGGAAAGCCGAAGGCATTGATGATGACCTGGAAGCCGCCGGCCAGCATCAGCGTGACCAGAGCGAGATAAAGCCCCTTGAGACGCAGCGCTGGAAGGCCGCAGAGCACGCCGACGAGTGATGCCGCGATGCCGCCCGAGAGCAGCGACAGCTCGAACGGCCAGCCGAAGGCAAAGCCGGTGCGCAGCGTGACCCAGCCGCCGACGCCGATGAGGCTGAACTGGCACAGGGAGACGAGCCCGAGCTGGCCGTAGAGCAGCGCAACGCCGGCAGCAGCGAGGCCAATAGCCGCAGCGGAGGTGAGCGTCGAGATCCAGTAGGCGTTGGCGGCGAGCGAGACGAGCACAGCGCCGGCCATCAGCAGCAGCGGAATGGTGACGAGGGTGCGGTAGCGGCCAAGGCCGGGACGTTCGACGGTCAGATGGGCCGGCTCGCCGGGGAGGGAAGGAGAAGTCATCGGCGGTCCATGGTCAGGAGGCTTGCGCGCATGGTGGCGACGGCCACGAGCGCGATGACAAAGGGGGCGGCTGTGCGATAGGGCGCGATGGCCGGCACGGCGGTGAGGCACGCTTCGGTAACGCCGATGGCGATGCCGGCGATGGCGGTGGCCGGAAGCGAGCGGAGCTGGCCCAGAATGGCGGCCGCAATGGCCGGGACGACCAGGAAGGTCAGCTGCATGCCCTGGAGGCGGACGAGATTGGCCAGCAGCAGCCCGCAGATGCCGGCAAACACGCCGGAAATGCCCCAGGCAAAGGCCTCCAGCCGCACCACGCGGATGCCGAGAATGGCGCTGAGATCGCGGTCATCGGCCAGCGAACGCAGGTAGAGGCCGACACGGGTGCGGGCCAGCAGCAGGCTGATCGCCGCGACCATGGCAAGGGCGAGCGTCAGCGCGATGATCCGCGTCATGTTGAGGCGTGCACCGAAAATCGTGAAGAACGTCTTGTCGGTCGGCAGATTGAGCCGGCGCGGCACCTCGCCCCAGTACCAGCCGATGAAGCCGAGCAGGACGAGGGCAAATCCGAGCGTGCCGACGGAGCGCACGACGGGGTCGCGGAAGGCCAGACGCGGCGCGATGAGACGGCCATAGGCATAGGAACCTGTGGCTGCGACCAGAATGGCAGCAAGCCAGGCCAGTGCGTTGGCATGGCCAAGTTCAATCAGGTTCCAGGCGACGAAAGCGCCAAGGGCACCCAGCGCACCAAAGGCAAAGTTGATGACGCCGGTTGCCCGGTACAGAACCACGAGGCCGACACCCGACAAGGCGTAGACCGCCCCGATGCCGAGACCCGACACGACGAAGGCGAGGAGGATGGACATGCAAAAGCCGACCGCGTTTCAGGATAAAAAAGCGCCCGGGCAAACCGTGGTTCGCCCGGGCAGGGGAGGAGAGGTTCAGCGAAGCGTGGCTTCGAAAGCGCGGATGTCTGTCAGCTCCGGGTCATTGACGGCGGCGCATTCGGAGACGGTCTTCCAGGATCCGTTGTCGGTGATGGCGTTGCGCAGGGTGTTGTTGGCGTTGTGCCGCGACAGCTCGGCGCCGTAGTACCAGGGCGCACACAGGATATCGCTCTCGAACGTCTTCACTTCACTAAGCGCCGTGGCAACGCTGTCACGCTCGATCTTGGCCGGATCCAGCTTCAGCATGGCTTCGGTGGCAAGGCGGGCGGAGAGGTAGCCGGCCTGGGCGAAGGTGTCGCGCGGGACATCCTTGCCGGCATGGGCATCCATGACGGCGCGCCAGTTCATGTTGTCCGGCGTCTCGGCATCCAGCGGCTGGAACTCCATGTTGACGACGAACTTGCCGTTCCAGGCCTCGCCGAGGGCACCGGGGACATCCAGGCTGTAGCCCGAGGCGGCCGAGCCGAACTTGATGGTCTCGTTGAGGCCCTGTTCTTCAGCGGCCACCAGCACCGGCAGCATGACGCCCTTGGGCAGGCTGAGGATGATCGCATCCGGGCTCATGCTGGCGGCCTGCAGCACGACCGAGGTGGCGTCCGATGAACCCGGATCGATGAGGATGGTGGAGGATTCCGCGCCGTTCTCGTTGGCCCAGACGGTGACGCCGTCACAGGCCCAGGCACCGACATTGGGGATGTTCGGGGCGATACAGACGAACTTCTTGGCGCCCGAGGTCTTGTTGATGTGCTCGGCAACCGCCAGCGTCGACAGCCGCGGACCCGCGTTCAGCGGGGCATAGGTCCAGGCCGTGAAGCACTCACGCGGCACGCCGACGCCGGCGATGGCGATGACGCCCTTCTCGGCATAGCTGTTGGCGTTGGCGGCGCATTCGACGAAGCTGGAGTTGCCGACCATGGCAACGACCTTCTCGTCATCGACCAGCTTGGCGGCAAGCTGCGCGGCGATTTCCGGGCTCCACTGGTCGTCGCCGATGATGTAGTTCACCGGACGGCCATTGATGCCGCCATTGGCGTTGACGCAGTCGAAATAGGCCTTGGCCGCCTGGGCCGAGGCGCTGAAGTCGTCCGGACCGGTCTTGGAGACGATGGAGCCGATGTTGATCGGCGTGCCGGTGGCCGCCTGGCCGTTGGCAAGGCCGCATTTGGGGGCATCAGCGGCCGACGCAACGCCAGCGGAAAGAGCGAACACGGCAGTTGCCGCGCCAGCCAGGATCAGATGTTTCATGATGGTTTCCTCCCAGTATGAGGACGCAGGCAACCTGTCACTGTCCAGCCTGTTTGCCGGGCAGTGAGGCAACCGGTTTTCCGGGGCTCTCCGGGGTCGCGTCCTGTTGCCCTGATCCTAGCCGAGCCTGCGATTCCGGCCATCCCATGCCCTTGATCGGCCACGCACTCGGGCTTGACCGAGGGCGGCAAGGCGCAGAAATCCGGGCTTTGTGTTGATCCACATCAAGGCAGGTTCATTATTTAACATGTTTATTAAATCCATTGCCGCACCAACCGGGAGGATCCGCACATGGGCAAGATTTCACTCGCCGCCAAGGTCACACACGTTCCGTCGATGTTCCTGTCGGAGTTGCCGGGGCAGCATCATGGCTGCCGTCAGTCCGCCATCGACGGGCTGATCGAGATTCGCCGCCGCTGCGAGGCAGACGGGGTGGACACGCTGGTGGTTTTCGACACGCACTGGCTGGTGAACAGCGGGTTCCACATCAACGCGTCTGCCCGCTACCAGGGCATCTACACCTCGAACGAGTTCCCGCAGTTCATCCAGAACCTCACCTATGACTATGAGGGCGCGCCGGAGCTGGGCGATGCGGTGGCGCAGATCGCAAGGGGCAAGGGCGTGCGCATCGAGGCGCATCACGTCGATACGCTGGAATTGGAATACGGCACGCTGGTGCCGCTCAAATACATCAACCCGGACCACCGGATGAAGGTGCTGTCGATCGCGGCCTGGTGTCCGTGGCACGAACTGGAGGACAGCCGCCGGATCGGCGAGGCCGTGCGCGAGGCCATCGCGGCAAGCGGCTGCAACGCCGCCGTGCTTGCCTCCGGCTCGCTGTCGCACCGCATCCACGACAACAACGAGGCCCAGGCCGGGATCCACACGATCTCGAACGAGTTCTATCGGCAGGTCGACAAGCGGGTGCTGGACCTGTGGACGCAAGGGCGGTTCGAGGAGTTCACCGCGATGCTGCCGGAATATGCCCGTGCCTGCCACGGCGAAGGGCTGATGCATGACACGGCGATGCTGATGGGTCTGCTTGGCTGGGACAAGTACACCGGCAAGGCCGAGATCCTGACCGACTACTTCACCTCATCGGGCACTGGCCAGGTGAATGCCGTGTTCCCGCTGGCGGCATGAGGAACTGGGGTCAGGCCTGGCGCGCGGTGCTGCCGCGCGCCATGACCTGATAGCCAAGGTCCACGGTTTCCACTGGATTGTCCGGGTTCCGCAGGGCGGCGATGAGCATATCCATCGCCGTCTTGCCCATTTCCTGCCGGAAGGTGCGGACACTGGAAATGGAGGGATTGGCGGCCGCCATCATTTCTAAGTCGTTGAAGCCGCAGATCCCCATGGCCTGCGGCACGTCGATACCCCGGCGCTGGCATTCGAACAGGGCACCGAGTGCAAGGTCGTCATTGTTGCACAGAACCGCGTCCGTTTCCGGGGCGCGGGCAAGGAGGTCTGCCATCAGGAGGCCGCCCAGCGTCACGCTGGACGGCTTTGGCGTGGTGACAATGCGCTCGTCACTGAGACAGCCGGCCCGACGCGTCACATCACGGAACCCTTCGAGACGGCGCTGGGTCCGCGGATCAAGCCGCGCTGCGAGAAATCCGGGGCGGACATAGCCGGCCTCGATGAGGTGCCGCGTCGCGGCCCGGGCGGCGTCCAGATGCGAAAAGCCGACCATCATGTCGAGCGGATCCGGACCGGTCTCCATGATCTGGACCATCCGGCAGGACGCGCGCTTGAGCAGCGCCAGAGTTTCGCTGGACTGGTCGATGCCAGAGAGGATGAGGCCGGCTGGGCGCTGCGACAGGAAGGTCCGGACGAGGCGTTCTTCTTCCAGCGGCGAATACCGGGAATTGCCGAGCTGGATCTGCCACTCGGTTCCCTCGGCCGCCTTGTAGACCCCTGACAATACATCCGAAAAGACGTTGTTGGTGACGGACGGCACGATGAAGCCGATGACGTTCGTGCGCCCCGTTGCCAGGGCGCTGGCTGCAGGGTCAGGCACATAGCCGAGCTTGTCGATGGCTGCCCGGACCTTCTCCCGCGCCTTGGCCGACACCTTGTCCGGTTCCCGCAGGACGCGGGACACAGTCATAGCGCTAACACCAGCTTCTTTAGCGACGTCACTGATTTTGATCTGCAAAAAAATGTTGCTTTCTCAAATGGTTGAGCGGGTAGCCCGATTTTGCGTGAAGTGTAGCAGGAAAAATGCATTTGACAAATGTTAGCGCTAACATATGTTGAATTGAACAGGATGGCAGGCCAGCGGCGAGAAAGATGACGAGAGCGACAGTTCAGGTGGTCGTCGTGATGGGGGTTTGTGGTGCCGGCAAGAGCCGGGTCGCCGCCGACCTGGCACAGGCGCTGGGCGGTGTGTTCGTCGAGGCCGACAGTTTCCATTCCGAGGCCAGCAAGCAGCGGATGCATCGCGGCGAGGCCTTGACCGATGCGGACCGGCTGCCGTGGCTGCGGCGGGTGGCGCAGGCGGCGCAGGACGCGCGTTCAACCGGGCGCGGGCCGGTCGTGGTGGCCTGTTCGGCCTTGAAACGCAGCTACCGGGATCTGTTGCGCGGGGAACTGGGTGATGTGCTGTTCGTGCATCTGATCGGCACGTTGGCCCTGCTCCGGGAGCGCCTCGAACAGCGCCAGGGCCACTTCGTTGGCGAGGCGCTGCTCGACAGCCAGCTGGCGACACTCGAGCCGCTGGAACGGGACGAGGCGGGGATGACCGTCGATGTTTCAAACCCGGTCCGGACAATCGTCCAGGCCGTGATGGATGTGCTGCCGGGGGGAGATCCGGCGGCAACGCATGGCGCAGCCGGTCAGGTGCTCTGACGCGGAGGCGCAACTGGAATTGCAATCAAACGGGAGGATACCATGTTGAAGTTCGCAAGCAGTCTGGCCGCCAGCGCAATCGTGGCGGCATCCTTGATCTCGTCGGCTGGAGCGGCTGACTTCAGCTTCAAGTTCCAGTCGTCCGATCCGGCCGGCAATCCGAATTTCGTGCTGCAGCAGGGATGGGCGGAGAGCGTCAAGCAGAAGACCAATGGCCGCGTCGATATCGAGCTGCTGCCGGTGGAATCGCTGGTGGCGCACAATGAAACCCAGGACGCGGTCTCGGCTGGCATTCTCGACGGTCATGTGACCGACACGTCCTATTTCTCCGGCAAGGATCCGGCCTTCGGCCTGATCGCCAACCCGGTCGGTGCCTGGTCCGATCCGGCGCAGATGTTCGACTTCATGGCGAATGGCGGTGGCAAGGAGCTGATGAACGAGATCCTTGAACCCTACGGCCTGCATTTCATCGGAGCGACCACGCCCGGTCTGGAGGCGTTTGTGGCCCGGGTGCCTATCCGGGGCGTTGCTGACCTGAAGGGTGTCAAGGTGCGGGCGCCAGAAGGACTTGTTCAGCAGGTGTTTGCCGCAGCTGGTGCTGCCCCGGTCAACCTGCCGGGCTCGGAAGTGTTCACCAGCCTCGACAAGCGCGTGATCGACGCGGCTGACTACACCGTGTTCTCCACCAACCAGGCCCAGGGCCTCAATGACATCGCCACGTTCCCGGTCTATCCGGGCTTCCACTCCATGCCGCTCGTCGAGATTTCGATGAACAAGCAGTCCTGGGATGCCCTGCCGGACGATCTGAAGGTTGCACTTGAGGAGAGCGTCGCGGAGTTCGCGACGGCGCAGGTCGCGGCCCTGGCCGAAAAGGATCTGGCAGCGGTGAAGGCTGCGCAGGATGGCGGCAAGATCACGGTGATCGACTGGGCCGCCGAGGAGCGCGCCAAGTTCCGGGTGATCGCGATGGGCGAATGGGCCAAGGTTGCCGAACGGTCCGAGAACGCCCGGAAGGTCTATGACACGCTGACCACTTATCTCAAGGAAAAGGGCCTGATGTAATCAGGCACCAAGGGACTGATCAGGGACCGGCGGCCTGCCGGTCCCTTGTCGGGAGGGCGCGTTTTGACTGAAACGGCAGACAATCATACTGAATCCCGGGACCATGTCGCGATCCCGCAGGCAGGACGTCTTGGACGGCTCATCGACAAGGGTGCGATTGTCTTCGCGGCCGGTATCGTCCTCGCCATGCTCATTCTGATCAACGAGGTGTTTTTGCGCTATGTGCTGAACGCTCCGACGATCTGGGCGCATGAGACGACGATCTTCCTCTGCGGAATTGCCTTTCTCTATGGGGGCCTGCTCTGCACCGCGCGCGACCGGCATATCCGGGTGGTCCTGATCTATGACTTTGTTCCCAAGGGCCTGCGCCGCTATCTGGATGTGGTGATCTCGCTGATCTGCGCTGCCGCCAGCCTCATGTTCGCATGGGCGGCCTGGTTGATGGTGGCCAGGGCCGCGTTCAGGCCGGATGGAACCATCCGGCTGGAGCGCTCGGGCAGCGCCTGGGACCCTGCCTTTCCGGGTCTGCTGAAGATCTTCCTTCTTGTCATCATGTCGGTCATGGCGCTGCAGTTCGCCATCCTCGCCGTGAACTACCTGCGGGGCCGCCGCTGATGGACTTCTTCGGCTCATTCCAATCTCTCGGCATCGAGACCGGCACGCTGGTCATGTTCATCGCCCTGATCGGGCTGCTGATCACCGGCATGCCGCTGGCTTTCGTGACGCTGCTTGTCGCGCTGATCTTCGCACTCGGATGGTTCGGCCCGATGGCCGTGCCGCTGATCACCAGCCGCGTCTACTCCTTCGTATCCTCCTTTGTCTTTGTCTCCGTGCCGATGTTCGTGCTGATGGCGGCGATCCTGGACCGGTCCGGCATTGCCCGCGACCTGTTCGACGCCATGCGCCTGCTCGGGGGGCGGATCCGGGGCGGCATCGCTGTCCAGACCATTTTCGTCGCCGTGATCCTTGCGGCGATGAGCGGGATCATTGGCGGAGAGGTGGTGCTGCTCGGACTTGTGGCACTGCCTCAGATGCTGCGTCTGGGCTATGACAAGCATCTCGCCATCGGTGTGGTTTGCGCCGGCGGTGCGCTGGGGACCATGATCCCGCCGTCGATCGTGCTGATCATCTACGGACTGGCTGCCAATGTATCCGTGGGCGAACTGTTTACGGCCTCGTTCTTCCCCGGGCTGATGCTGGCGGCTTTCTACGTTGGCTATGTCCTGATCCGAGCCTATCTCAACCCGAGCATCGCGCCGATCCCCGATGAGACGCCCGTTCCGCTGGCGGAAAAAATGCGTCTGCTCAAGGGCTTGTTCTTGCCGCTGCTGGTCGTGGTCTTCGTTCTGGGCTCCATCTATGGCGGCATCGCAAGTGTCACTGAGGCCTCGGCCGTCGGTGTGCTCGGCGTGCTGATCTCGACTGTGCTGCGCGGTGAGTTCAGCTTCGGCCTGTTGAAGGGGGCTGCCATGCAGACGCTTCAGACGGTCGGCATGATTGTCTGGATCGGAATTGGCGCCAGCGCGCTGATCGGCGTGTTCAACATGATGGGCGGCATCAAGTTCGTGTCCGGTCTCCTTGCGGGTGCGTCCGATGATCCGCTGGTGATCCTGCTGCTGATGATGCTGATCCTGTTCGTGCTGGGCATGTTCCTGGACTGGGTGGGCATTGCGCTGCTGACCCTGCCGATCTTCGTGCCGATCATCATCCAGCTTGGCTATGATCCGGTGTGGTTCGGCGTGCTGTTCTGCATGAACATGCAGGTGTCGTTCCTGTCACCGCCGTTCGGACCGGCAGCCTTTTACCTGAAAAGTGTCGCGCCACCGGACATCACGCTGGCGACGATCTTCCGCTCCCTGCTTCCCTTTATCGGATTGCAGATCCTGGCGGTGTCGATGCTGATTATCTTTCCGGGCATCACTGGCCGTTGACGGCAAGGCAGTTGCAGGAGGCCACGCAAAAAGGCCGGAGCGGTGGGACGCTCCGGCCTTTTCGCATCGCCTGACTGCACTCAGTTCATGCACTCGGCGACGCGAAGCGTGTCGGTGAACTGCTCGAAGCGGACGACCTTGCCGTTTTCCACGTCCCAGACATGGGTGACGCGGGCATGGAACGGCTTGCCGGTTGCCTTGCAGGTGCCGGTGTAGTCGCCGATGCCCACGACCGAGGAACCGGCGTCGAGCAGGCGCTCAAGGCGGAAGGTGTAGCCGTCGAACTCGGCACCGAGCCGCATGAAGACCTCGCGGATGATCGCCTCGCGGCCCACATGGGTGCCACGGCAGGGGAAGCCATCCATTTCGGTCCAGGCGGCATCAGGGGCAAGATCGGCCACCATGCCCTCAAGATCGCCGCGGTCTGAGGCGGCGTAGTGGTCCTTGATGATCTGATAGGGTGTGCGCATGGGTCTTTCTCGTGGGTTCGCTCAGACCGGGGCTTCGCCCGGGCGGTAGAGGGTCATGGAGGCCTTGGAGATGTGTGCGCCGGCCTTGTTGTTGGCGAGCTTGCCGTCGCCGGTGATGCCGAGGAACTTGCCGGTCGAGCGCAGGGTCTCGAAATTGTAGAAGAACACCGAGGCGACCGGGATCTTGAACTCGCGGAAAGTGAAGACGTACTGGTCTTCGGCGAACTTGAAGGTGGTGGTCAGGTCGACGTCACCATGGCCGCGCTGCACGCCCTTCAGGCACTGCCAGCAATAGCGCTGCGACGACAGGTAGGTGTGCTCGTAGACGTGGTTGGGGCTGTAGGTGAAATGGGCGCGCAGGCCGATGAGGTCACGCGTCTCGGCCGGCACGAGGCCGGTGGCCGGCTGGCCGTCGTCGATGACGCCGACACGGAAGATCTGGGAGACCTGCGGCTCGCCGACGGTTTCCTCCGGCTTGCGCACGATGCAGCGCACCGACAGGACGCGGCGGGTGACGAGGTTGAGGATCAGTGTCTCGGCTTCGGTCGGCAGGGCAGCGAAGGCGATGTCGATGAAGTAGGTGTTCTCGGCCACTTCCACCACATCGGCGGCCTCGGCACCAGCCAGACTGCCCTCGCGCCAGGCGAGCGTGTCACCGTCGGTGAAGGCGAGATCAAGCCGGCGACCATCGTCAAAGGCGACGGCGAAGGACTTGCCCTTGAGGGCCTGGCTGGCAGGCAGGCGGTTTGTGTCGATGCCGAAGGCGAACTGGTCGTAGGTCTTCCAGTCCTTCGGGGTCTGCTGTGCGGTCATTCTATCCTCCCGTAAGATAAGAGTGTGTTTTGTGAAAGAAGAGAAGTTGTGTGTGTTCTGTCTCTTTGTTTTCACGCAATTCCGGACGCAAAACCGGTTCCCACTTTTGCTGGAATTGCTTTAACTGACAAAGGCCAGCGTCGGCAGATCCACCGTGGACGCCCCGCCGTCCACGGTGACGATTGCGCCATTGACCATCGATGCTTCGGGGCTGGCGAGGAAACAGACCACGTTGGAGACTTCCTCCGGCGTGGCAGGACGGTTGATCGGCACGTCGCGGGTGACGAGGGCATAGGCCTCGGCCGGTCCACTGAGGCCGTCGCGGTCAATGAGGACCTGCATTTGCTCGTCGGCCATGGCGGTGCTGACCCAGCCCGGGCAGACGGTGTTGGTGCGCACGCCCTTGCGGCCATAGTCGCGCGCCAGCGACTTGGCGAGGCCGATGCAGCCATGCTTCATCGTGACGTAACCGATGGCGTCGGGGCCTGAGAACAGCCCGGCGATGGACGAGACAACGACAATCGCCCCCTTGGCCTCGATGAGGGCCGGCAGGCAGGCGCGGGCGCTCACAAATGCGGTGTCGAGGTTGGAGCGGGTGGCCAGCGCCCAGGTCTCGTCGCTCATGGAGACGGTGGGGCCAACGCCATGACCACCGGCATTGGCGATGAGCAGGTCGAGGCTGCCGTGGGCTTCGAGCGTGGCGGCTACGGCCTTGACCATGGCGGCGCCATCGGCGGCGTCAGCGGCGATCACGAGCGCGCCGGTTTCCTCCGCCACTGCCATCAGCGGCTCCTTGCGGCGGCCGACGAGAACGACCTTGCCGCCCTCCGATGAAATGCGGCGCGCGACGGCGGCGCCGATGCCGGTTCCGCCACCGGTGATGAGGGCGGTCTTGCCTGAAAAACGCATCTGAAGAAATCCTCCCGATTGGATGACGGCAAGCATCGGGGAGGGCGCGGATCCTGTCTCGCCCACCGGGGAACCGGCGATTGACTGGCGATGAACAGGTTGCGAAACCGGGATCACCCGGTTTCTATAGTTGAAATCATGGCAGGAATGCCCTGCTGGCGGATATCAGACTGCTGGCGGCGATACGGCCGAGGCACCGGGTTTTTCGCCGCAGGCGCAGGCATCGCCCCCGGCGGCTAGGCTGCGACGGTAGCGGGCAAGCAATCGGGCACGGAGCGGCAGGAACAGCCGGTAGGCCAGTTCGCCAAGGGTGGTGACCGGCGGCAGGGACGCCAGCCGGCCAAGAAGGGCGAAGCCGGGCAGCGCGCGCCAGAGTGCGGCAAAGCCTGCTGCGCCGGACACCAGCGTGCCATCGGGACGGCGGACATGGAACCGGGCGAGTGCGGCGGCCCGGTCAAGATCCGGCGGCATCTCGGGCGTCGCAGCTACATCGACCCAGGCGATGGCATCCGCGCCCCGGCACCGCTGGTAACAGCCGATTTCGCGCGAGCACAGCGGGCAGGCGCCGTCGAAATAGACCGTGAGAGCGGGCCCTGTGCTCACCAGACGATCTCCTTGCCTTCGGCATCATGGAAACTGCCGGTGTGATGGCCACTCAGGGCATCGACGACGGCGAGCAGCCTTGCTGCGGCCTCTTCCGCTGGATGTACGTTAAGGCCCGCCTTGGCGAAAGGATCCGACAGGCGGCTGGCGACGGTGCCGGGATGCAGCACGACGCAGGCGGCGTCAGGACGCTTGCGGGCCAGTTCAATCGCCGCCGAATGTACAAGCTGGTTCAAGGCGGCCTTGGCGGCGCGGTAGCTGTACCAGCCGCCGAGATGATTGTCGCCGATGCTGCCGACCCGGGCGGACAGGGTGGCGAAGACCGATTTTCCATCACCGGCCAGCAGTGGCAGCAGATGCTTCATCAAGAGGGCCGGACCGATGGCATTGATCGCGAAGGACCGGGCCATCGCGGCAGGGTCGAGCGAGCGCCAGGATTTTTCCGGCTGGATGTCCCCGTCATGCAGCATGCCGGTGGCGTCAAACACCAGGCGCAAGGGCAAGCCGACCGCCGAAACTCGTGCAGCGGCACTCGCGATGGACCCTTCGTCGGTGAGATCTAGGAAACCTTCGTCCGCATTGCTGCGGGCGAAGCGCAAGACGTTGGCAAAGCGGCCGCTGGCCTCGGCCTGGCGCGCGACTTCAGATCCGATGGCGCCGCTGGCTCCGATGATGACCGCAAGGCCACCGTCCGGGAACGAGGTGAGCTGAGGACTGGAGCGGGTGAGGTCGAGGGGCATGGTCGGGTCCGGGCTGGTCATGCTCGTCTTACGCAGGCGAGCCCGTGCCGGTTCAGACCCCTTCCAAGTGCTGCCCTGCAACTTCGGGACACGAAGGGGATTGATTATCACTGTGAACTGGTGCAGCCATTGGTTACCGGCGCAACAGACACCTTTGGGGAGGAAATCATGTTCGCAAAAGCAAAGATCAAGTTCGAGGCGCTCGACCTGCCGGATCGGGTCAGCATGCCGGATGAGGCAATGGAAAGCGCGGCGCGCGGCTTCTACGAGCACGTGAAGAAACGGCATACGGTGCGTGACTTCTCGGACCGGCCCGTGCCGCGCAAGGTGATCGAGGACTGCATTCGCGCCGCCGGCACCGCGCCGTCGGGGGCCAACCACCAGCCCTGGCATTTCGTGGCCATTGCCAATCCGGAGTTCAAGCACCAGATCCGGCTTGCCGCCGAGGAGGAGGAGAAGGCCTTCTACGCCGGTGGCGCGGGGGATGAGTGGCTGCAGGCGCTGGAGCCGATCGGCACCAATGCGGACAAGCCGCATCTGGACATCGCGCCCTGGCTGATCGTGGTGTTTGCACAGCGGTGGGGCCAGTTCGACGATGGCACGCGCTTCAAGAACTACTACGTGCCGGAAAGCGTCGGCATTGCCTGCGGCTTCCTGCTGACCGCGCTGCACACGGCGGGGCTGGTGGCGCTGACACACACGCCGAACCCGATGAAATTCCTGAACGGATTGCTGGGCCGGCCGGAGTCCGAAAAGCCGATCATGATCATTGCGGTTGGGCACCCGGCTGAGGATGCCAAGGTGCCGGCGGTGGCCAAGCTGAAGAAGCCGCTGGAGGAAATCCTGACCGTGGCGGAGTAGGCGGGTCGGAGCAAGCCTTTGGTTTGCGCCTCTCACTCGTCTCGTCATGCCATGGCTCGACCATGGCATCCATGCCGTGACACTTCCGCGCTGGAAGGCATGAAGATGGATATTCTGGCTTCGTGATCCATGCCGGAGGTGAGTCAACGGCATGGATGCCATGATCAAGTCATGGCATGACGGCAGGGGTAACGGAGGCAGCCTCGGGTGCAGGCGGGCCCCCAATCGATGAGATGACCGAGGGCCGTGCTGCGAGAAAGCCCGAATGACCGTTCAGAAGTTACGCGGCAATGCGGGTGCGAGGCCCGGATCAGAACAGATCCGGGTTGAGATAGGTCGCGATGCCGCCGTTGCGGTGGGCTGTGACGTCGGGCTCCGGCAGCTCGCCGGCACGGGCTCGGGTCAGGACTTTCACCAGGCTTTCGGCCACGATCTCGGCATCGCCGTCATGGAGATTGCAGGGATCAAGCTGGATCCAGCCGAGTTCGACTTCGTGGTCACGCAGGATCACCGGAATGTCGAGCGAGGCCATTGCCTTGACGATCGCCAGTGCGCTCGCGCCGAGGGTCTTGGCGGAAATGTCCAGGCGCAGACGGTCGAGCGGGTTACCGGTCGGATCCGGATTGCGGCGTGCGGTCACACCCGGGAATGGTGCGACGGCACTTTGCCAGAGATCAAGGGCAGCCTGTTCGCGGGCGAGTATGCCCTCGTGATCCCGGGTCTTCCAGGCATTGAGCGCGGCCATGACGCCCCAGATGCTTTCCTTGCCAACCTTCATGCCGCGGCCAATGCCGATGTTCTGGAGGTAGGCAGCCCGAACAAGATCGCGGCGCCCGGCAACGATGCCGGACGTCGGACCACCGAGGAACTTGTGACCGGAATAGATGCCAATGTCCGCGCCCGCCTTGAGGAAGGCACCGAGATCGTATTCGGACGCGCCGTCGACGATGACAGGAACACCATGGGAATGCGCAATGGCTACAAAACGGTCCAGCGGGATCTGGCCGTATTCGACGACATGATGGGAGACGACATACAGTGCCGCAACGACATCTCCGCCGGCGAGCGCGTGTTCGAGCTGGTGATCCAGCGCCTGGGTCGACTGGCCGACCGGAACCGGAACGGCGCCGGTGAGGCGGATCGACTGGTCAACGGCGGCGCCGTAGTGGCACATGTGGCCAAGCTGGATGGCGACCTTGTTCTTCATGCCGGTGGCATCGGGCAGCTGTTCGGCCCGGCCGGGGTTCAG
This sequence comes from Pannonibacter carbonis, assembly GCF_003012935.1. Classification (GTDB taxonomy): domain Bacteria; phylum Pseudomonadota; class Alphaproteobacteria; order Rhizobiales; family Stappiaceae; genus Pannonibacter; species Pannonibacter carbonis. Next base: position 151,028 of record NZ_PUDR01000002.1, read on the forward strand.
TCCGGTCATGGTGCCGGCAATCGTCAGGGCAATGCCGGCAGCCGCAGAGGCGGTGATGAAACCGGCTTCGGCGCCGGTCATCTCGGCAATCAGCTGGCTGGCCTCGCGCTGCAGCTTGTGCATGGGGACGAAGCGGGGAGCGATCTCCTGCATCGCCGCGATGGCTTCCGGCACCATGATCGAAGCCCCGAGGCTGGTCATGGTACCATTTACATTTATCACCCGGGGTAGAACCGAGAGGTCGAGACCCGAGCCGGAGTTGCGCCTGTCATTCATTTCGAGCATGATCCCGCTATCGTGGAATAGATTACGTTGTAAAAGAACAAATGTTCTCCAGGAGTTTTGCAGTGACCATCGATCAGACAGCCGAGGCGAGTGAGAAGGGCGTCAAGTCCCCGCGCAAACGGGCCCATGGCATTGACCGCATGCTGGAAATTCTCGACACGCTGTGCGCCGAGGAACGCGAGCTGACGTCCTACGAGATCGCCAAGCTCGTCGGCGCACCGATCTCCACCATCTATACGCTTGTTGCCGAAATGGTCGAGCGCGGCTTGCTGAGCCGGCGCGTGGGCAACACGGTCTGGCTTGGCCCGCGCACGCTGCGCTATGGCATCGCCTTTGAGAAGGGCACCAACCTGCTGGCGCTGGCACGCCAGGAGATGCACACGCTGGCGCGGCAACTGGGCGAGACGGTTCAGGTCTGCGTGCGCGATGAGGACATGATGGTCGTGGCCGCCATGGCCGACGGAATCGGGCATTTCCGCGTGACGTCGGATGTCGGCACCCGCGTGCCGCTGAACTGGACCGCGTCCGGCCGCCTTCTGGTCGGGCATCTGCCGGCAGGCGAGCGGCTGGCGGTGTTTTCCGCCTGCAACCGTCCGTCGCCGACCGCCCGGGCCGAAACTGACCCGAGCCGCCTGACGGTGCAGGCCGAGGAGGACTTCAACAACCGCCTGTCGATCCAGATCGGTCAGTCCGACTATGCTGTCGCCTGCATTGCCTCGCCGATCCGCGACGCGTCCGGGGCTTGCGTTGCGACGATCTCGGTCGTGCTGCCGGAGCAGCGGGCGAACGAGCGGCGGGATGAAATCTGCGATGCTGTCCGCGATGCCGCTGCCCTGATCGAAACGCAGGCCGGTGTCGAGCATGGCGGTCAGCGCAAGTCTCATTCCGGGTGAACCAGGAACACAGCCTCGACTTCCACGGTGATCTGCCGAGGCAGCGAGGCGACGCCGAAGGACGACCGGGCATGGCGGCCAGCCGCCGGCCCGAACACCTCCATGAAGAGGTCTGAACAGCCGTTGATGACGGCGGGGTGGTCGCAGAACGTGTCGATTGCGTTGACCATGCCGAGGACCTTCACGACACGGCGGAAGCGCGTCCAGCCGCCGAGTTCGGCGTGTACGGCTGACAGGATGTTCATGCCGACAAGGCGGGCGTGGGCATAGGCTTCCTCGACACTGACGTCCCGCCCGACCTTGCCGGTGTGCAGGCTGCCGTCGAGTTCGACGGGACCCTGGCCGGAGATGTAGAGCAGATTATCGACCAGCAACGCATTGGCGAAGGTGCCGATCGGCGTCGGCGGCGCAAGGGGGATGCCGGTACCGGCCAGGCGCTCGGAAATCTCGATGGGTGTGATCAGCATGAAACGGTCTCGTTGAGGCGCAGGCAGGCGGCGGTGACGGAGGCGGCAACGGGCTGCGGCGTGGGGAGGATGTGACGGCAATCGTCCATGGCCACCGGGCAGCGGGTATGGAAGACACAGCCGGGGGGCGGATTGAGCGGGCTCGGGATATCGCCCATGAGCATGACATCGGCGCGCGGCACGAGCGGATCGGGCACGGGCGCGGCGGCAAGCAGGGCCTTGGTGTAGGGGTGGTTCGGCGCGGCATAGATGCTGCGGCAGTCGCCTGCCTCCATCACCCGGCCGAGATAGAGCACGGCGACGGCCTCGCACAGATATTCCACCACCGACAGGTCATGGGCGATGAACAGCATCGTCAGTCCGCGCTTTTGGCGCAAGTCATTGAGCAGGTTGAGGATCTGCGCCTGGACCGACACGTCGAGCGCGGACACGGATTCATCGGCGACGATGAAGTCCGGGTCGACGGCGAGCGCCCGGGCAATGCCGATGCGCTGGCGCTGGCCGCCGGAGAATTCATGCGGGAAGCGGTCGAGCTGGTCGGGGCGCAGGCCCACTTCCTCCAGCAGCGCGGCGGCGCGATCACGGCGCTCCGTCCGCGTCCGCCCGATGCCGTGGGCGATCAGGGCCTCGCCGATGATCTCGTGTACGCGCATGCGCGGATTGAGGCTGGAGAAGGGATCCTGGAAGACGATCTGCATGCGCTTGCGCATCGCCTTCATGTCGCGGGGATTCAGCTTGGTGATGTCGGTGCCGTCGAAGAAGACTTCGCCCGACGTTGGCTCGATGAGCCGCAACACGCAGCGCCCGAGGGTGGTCTTGCCGGAGCCGGATTCGCCGACGAGGCCGAGGATCGAGCCGCGCGGAATGTCGAGACTGACATCGGTCAGGGCCCGGACCTTGCCGCCCGGCGTCTCGAACACCTTGGTGACGTTGCGGAGCGAGAGAAGCGGGGTGGCGGTCATGCGCTTTGCCTCATCTTCCAGCAGCGGGTCATGTGGTCGGCACCAAGCGCCGCCAGCCGTGCCGGCTCGCGGCAGGTCGGTTCGCTGCTGGCGCAGCGCGGCGCAAAACTGCAGCCGACGGGCAAATCAACAGGCGAGGGCACGGAGCCGGGAATGGCCGTCAGCGGCAGCCGGCTGCCATCGGCGGCAAAACCACGGGCAGCGCTCGGGATCGAGCCGAGCAGACCTGTGGTATAGGGATGGCTCGGCTTGGCAAACAGGGGGCGGACGGCGCCCTGCTCGACAACCTCACCCGCATACATGACGGCAACCTCGTCGGCCATCTCCGCCACCACACCCATGTCGTGGGTGATGAACAGGATCGACATGCCGAGATCCTTTTGCAGCCGTTGCATCAGGCGCAGGATCTGGGCCTGGATGGTCACGTCCAGCGCCGTCGTCGGCTCATCGGCGATCAAGAGGCGCGGATTGCAGGCGAGCGCAACGGCGATCATCACGCGCTGACGCATGCCGCCGGACATGGAATGGGGATAGTCCCACATGCGCCGGGCAGCGGCCGGGATCTCGACCAGCTCCAGCAGCTCCCGCACCCGGGTCTGCAGCGCCTGGCCCTTCAGGCCGAGGTGCAGCGTCAGCATCTCGCCGATCTGGTCACCGACCCGCATCAAGGGGTTGAGCGAGCTCATCGGCTCCTGGAAGATCATCGAGATCTCGCCGCCACGCACGCCGCGCATGGTGCGGGCGTCGGCCTTGGCAAGGTCGAGAATCTCACCCGCGCGGGTGCGGTACAGGACCGAGCCGCCGACGATCTGGCCCGGTGAGGACAGAAGACGCAGGATGGACAGCGAGGTGACCGACTTGCCGGAGCCGGACTCGCCCACCAACGCGAGGGTCTTGCCCTCGCGCAGGGTGAAGGTGACGTCCCGAAGCGCCGGAACGGTCCGGCTCTTGAAGATGAAGGAGGTCGAGAGATTGTCGACCTTCAGGACGATGTCGGGCGAGAGTTCCGCTGTCATGTCTTCCTCCGCCGCGCCGCATAGATCTCTGTGCCCAGCACGGCATGCTTGGGCAGGAACACCTTCGACAGGCGGCTGTGGTTGCCCATGCTGTCGGAAACCGGCTCGTCGGCGTCTTCGATGGTGAAGACGGTGAAGTCGGCACGGTCGCCAATGCCCGGCTCGCCGAGGCCCATGACGGAGCGCGGGTTGGTGGTGATGCCGGTGATGCACTGCTCGAGGGTGAGGCCGGCCATCATCAGCTTGGACACGGTCGTCGCAAGGTCATGCACCGGACCGTCGATGTTGTTCTGGTGCAGGTCGGTCGAGATGGAGAAGGGGATCAGGCCTTCGCCGATGGCGCGCTGGGCAACGGCGAAGTTGTAGGAAGCGGCGCCATGGCCGACATCCATGCGCACGCCGGAGCCGGCGATATCCTTGGCCATCTGCATCAGGGCGGGCGTGTCGGTGATGGAGCCGGTGCGCTTGCCGTTGAAGCAGTGGGTGACGATGTCGCCCTCGGTGAGGATGGCGAAGACTTCGTCGATCATCGGCAGCGGCTCGCCGACATGCACCATCAGCGGCAGGCCGCAGATTTCGGCAACACGCTTGGCGATCTTGGCCGGGCCGATGCCCCAGGCGCCCGTGATGACGCCGCTGGCGCGGACCTTGATGCCGCAGATCACGTCGCGGTTCGCCTCGACGACGGCCAGCGTCCGGTCGACGTCGACGAAGCGCAGGTCAACCAGTTCCGGCACGCGGTTGCAGGCGACGATGCCGATGGAGCCGATGTTGAGGAAGGCTCTCACCGTCTCCGGCTGCTTCTCGATGACATATTCGCGCAGACCATGGAACGCCGCCTCGCCGGAGGACCCGGCGTCCGCCATCGCGGTCACACCATGCGAAACGCCGCAATAGTCGGCACGCACGGAAATGTCGGTGCCGCCATACCAGACATGCACGTGCAGGTCGGCCCAGCCCGGCGACAGGTAGGCGCCGCCCAGATCGATGGTCTCGGCCCCGGCCACCGGCGCGGCAACGATCCGGCCGTTGGCATCGATGTGGAGCGCGGCACCCGGGTTGCGGGCAAAACCGATGGCGCGGAAATTGGTGAGGGTACGGGCAGTCATGGTCTCAAAGGTCCTTGGAGAGGCGCGGATCGAGGGCATCGCGCAGGCCGTCACCGGCGATCTGCAGCGACAGGACGGACAGCGTGATGGCCAGGCCCGGGAAGAGGATCAGCCAGTCGGCGGTGCCAATATACTGCCGGCCGCCGTTGATCATCGAGCCCCAGGTCGGGGTGGAGGGATCGACGCCGACGCCGAGGAAGGAGAGGCCCGCCTCGGCCAGCATCGAATAGGCAAAGATGAAGGTCGCCTGCACTATCACGGGCGAGACCATGTTGCGCAGGATATGGTGCACGAGGATGCGCCAGGTGGAGGTGCCGAGTGCCCGGGCCGCTTCCACATAGGGAAGCTCGCGGATGACCAGTGTTGCCGCACGCACGACACGGGCGACGCGCGGGGCATAAACGATGGACAGCGCCAGGATCAGGTTGGCGAGCGAGCCACCGAGGACCGCCACCAGCGAGATCGCCAGAAGAATGTCCGGGAAGGCCATCATCGCGTCGACCAGCCGGCTGACCGGCGCGTCGAGCTTGCGGAAGAAACCGCCGGTGAGGCCAAGGACGATGCCGATGATCGACGCCAGTACGGCGGTGCCGATGCCCACGATCAGCGACACGCGCCCGGCGTAGATCAGCCGGGTGAAGACATCGCGGCCGAACTCATCCGTGCCGAACCACCACTCCGCACTCGGCGGCTTGAGGCGGTTGCGCACGGACATCACGCCCGGATCATGCGGGGCGATGACATCGGCAAAGACGGCGGCAAACAGCACGACTGCCAGGATGGCAAGCCCGAGGGCCACCGACCGGCGCTGGATGAGCACCTTGAACAGGCTGGGAGCAGCGACTGCCGCGGAAGCACCGGCCATGACAGGCTCCTTTTCAATATTTCACGCGGGGATCGATGGCCAGATACAGCATGTCGATCAGGAAATTGACGAAGACATAAAGCGCAGCCACGACGATCAGCGCGCCCTGGATGGTCGGATAGTCGCGCCTGAGCACCGCACCCACCACCAGCGAGCCGATGCCCGGCAGGTTGAAGACACGCTCGGTGACGACGGCACCGGAAATGAGCAGCGCGAAGGTGAGGCCCACCACGGTGACGATCGGGATCAGCGCGTTCTTGAAGGCATGCTTCAGGACGACGCGGGACTCGCTCATGCCCTTGGAGCGGGCGGTGCGGACGAAATCCTCCGACAGCACGTCCAGCATCGAGGCGCGGGTGAAGCGGATGATCAGCGCGGAATTGACGATGCCGAGGACGATGGCCGGCATGATCAGATAGGTCATGCGCTCAAAGAACCCGGCTTCCGGCGGACCGTAGCCGGACACGGGCAGAAGACCCAATTTGCTGCCGAGCTGCTGCTGGATGATCAGGCCGAGCCAGAAGGACGGTACTGAGGCAACCAGAATGGCGGTCGACAGGGTGCCCTGGTCGAACAGCGAGCCGCGGGTGTAGGCGGAGGCAATGCCGACGGGCAGGGCGATGGCGACGGCGATGAGGATCGAGAACAGCGTCAGGAACACGGTCGGTTCCGCGCGGGCGATCAGAACATCGGCAACCGGCTGGTTGAAGAAGATCGAGGTGCCGAGGTCACCCTGCAGGACGTTGGCGATGAAGCCGAGGTACTGCACGATGATCGGCTGGTCGAGGCCAAGCCGGCTGCGCAGGGCGGCGATGTCGGCGGCGGTGGCTTCGGGGCCGAGCATCAGGGCAGCCGGGTCGCCCGGCGCGAGGCGGACAAGCACGAACACCAGCGTCAGCACGATGAAGATCACCAGTGCCATGCCGGCAAATCGCTTCAGGATGTAGTTGGCCATGGGCTGGACCTCTGGCGGTGAAGTTTGGTTTCCAAGGCGACGCCGACGATCGGTTCATCGGCGCTGCGGAACGTCTGGCGATGGTCCTTGCCCCGAGCCCTCTCCCCCCTTGAGGGGGAGATGCCCCCGTCAGGGGGCAGAGGGGGGTATGCGGACTGTCCGACTTTCGAGAGGTGGCTTTGCGTTGAAGCGCTGCTACCCCCCCCCCCCCCCCTCTGTCTGCTATCGCAGACATCTCCCCCTCAAGGGGGGAGAGGACCCCCGGGTATGCCCTCAGGACCTGTCGGCGGGGGCATCCCCCGCTGCACAAACAGCAGGGGAATCCCAAACGCTCGTCAGTTGCCGACCTGTGCGTTCCAGAAGAACGGCCACGGGGTCGGGGCGACGCCGGTGAGGCCCTGCTTCTTGCCCATCAGGGCATTGAAGCCGCCAACCTTGTAGAAAGGCACCTCGGTGTAGACGAGCTTCTGCAGATCAGCGAAAGCCGCCTGGCGGGCAATGGGATCGCTTTCGCCGGTCAGGCGGGCGTAGATCGCATCGCGGTCGGCGTTGGCCCAGCCAATCGGCGAGTTCTCGACATAGAGGTTAGTGAGGGTCGGCTCGGGCAGGAACGGCGAGTGGGTGATGAAGATGTCCCACAGGTCCGGATTGCCACGGCGCTCGATGAGGGTTGCCCATTCGACGACGTCAAGCTGGACGGTGAAGCCTGCAGCTTCAAGATTCACCTTGGCAACTTCCGCCATCTTGAAGTGGAACTCGTACTGGCGCGAGGTCAGGATGCGCAGCGGCTCACCCTTGTAGCCCGCCTTGGCAAGGATTTCCTTGGCCTTTTCCGGGTTGGCCTGGGCATAGAGCTCCTTGCCCTCTTCGTTGTTCCACGGATACTGTTCCGGGAACAGGGCCGCGTCGACGACGAAGTACTTGTCGTCACCAAAGGCGGCGAACAGCATGTCATCCGGCGACAGGGCTGCCTGTACCGCCTGGCGGACGGCAAGCTCGGTGCCCAGGCCCTTGCGCATGTTGAAGGCAAAGATCGGCCAGCCGAAGGGGCGCAGCAGCACCGGCTCGACGCTGGCACTGTCGGCAAGGCGGCCATAGGCCTCGGTTGGCAGGCTGTCGGCGAAGGCGAACTGGCCGGAGACCAGACCCTCGACGCGGGTGTTGGCATCAGGCACAGGAACGAAGCGGATTTCGTCCAGCGTCTGCATGCGGGCACCGGAGCTGCCGCTGGCCGGTTCGGAACGCGACTTGAAACCGTCGAACTTGCCGAGCTGGATGTAGCGGTCCGGCGCATGCTCGATCAGCTTGTAGGGGCCGGTGCCGACCGTGGCCGACAACTTCTCGCCGAGGATCTCCTGCGGCACCACGATGGCAGCAGAGTTGGAGAAGGCCAGCAGCGACAGGAGCGGCGAGTAAGGCTTGTTCAGCTTGATCACGACAACGCTCGGGCCTTCGGCCTCGATGCTGTCGATCATGCCGGCGACAGACTTGCCGCGCGCGGCGACGGTGGTCCAGCGCTTCAGCGAATCCACCACATCGGCGCTGTCCATGGCTGAGCCGTCGTGGAAGGTGATGCCCTCGCGCAGCGGGATCTTGTAGGTCTTGCCGTCCTCGGAAATGAACGGCAGCGCGTCGGCCAGCAGCGGCGCGACATCCCAGTTTTCATCGAACGTGTAGAGCGTCTCGTAGAAATGCTGGGTCACGATGCTGACCACGTCGGCGGTGGACATCATCGGGTCGAGGGTGGGCGGCTCGCCGATAATGGCGACATCCAGCGTGCCGGCGGCGAAGCCGAGGGCTGTGGAGCCAAGGAAGGCGGCGAGAGTAAACGAGGCAAGGCGGCCGGAACGGCCAGACAGGATCCGGGTCATGTCATTCTCCTGGAAGGTTTATTCGTTATAAGAGAATATATGTTGTTGCAGTGAAATGCTGGCAGTGACCGGCGGTGCTGTCAAGCCGCTGACGGACGTGGATCGTCCTGTTTGGGGCGTGGACGAGACAGGCCCGAGGTGCCACAGCCTGCCGCCGAGTGGCAAAACGGCTTTATTTGCCGAGGCTTCCGGCCCCGCTTCGCAGGTGCAGCATGAGGGCTCAAAAAAACAACGGGCGCCAACGGGTGGGACCGTTGGCGCCCGTTGTGCCAGAAGCCGGCAACGGGGGTGGGGAACCTGGGCAGCCGTTGCCGGACTTCGCGACCTCTGCGTGTGTCAGCGGCTGCCGGTGATGGCGCGCAGGACCTCTTCAAGTGGCCCGCGCCGGAACTGGATCTGCCAGACGCGGGCAAAGAGCATGGTCGCCAGGCAAACGGCGAGGGCGGTGACCAGATAGCCCGCAGAACCCATCTGCGCCCCGAGGCCTAAGCCATAGCCAGACACCAGAACGCCGCCAATCAGGCCTTGCAGGACGTAGGTCGTAAGCGAGCTTTTTCCCGTTGCGACAAAGGCTTGTGGGAAGTGAACACGACGGGCGAGTTCGACGATTGCAACAAGATAGGCCGTCGACAGGAACAGGGCGCCGAGCGGCCCGAGCGCCATGCCCGCAACGGCGGACCAATCCGGCGCCTCCGGCGTGAGGTTGGCTTCGGCGATGGCATAGCCGAGGCTGAGCGTGAGGCCTGCCAGCGTGATCGGGATGATCTTCCGGCGCAGCCACAGGTAGTGCGGATTGTCCTGCTGCAGCAGCCCGGCCCGGGCGCCGGCAAGGCCAAGGCAGAAGGCGGCGAAGGCGGCCGGTCCGTTGAACAGCACGACAAAGCTGAAGGTGATGGGCCAGTCAATCTGCCGGTAGGCGACCGCGTCCATGAAGGTGACAATGTCTGGACCTTCGGGCATGTCGCCAAACTCGATCAGGTAAAGGCTGCCCAGAGCCACATAGGCGAGCGCGGCAACGGGACCATCGCCAGTGCCAGCCTGACAAGGCGCGGACCCGACCAGCCGAGAAACGGCCAGATCAACAGTCCGAGAAGGGCATATAGCACCAGGATGTCGCCGGTGTAGACGAAGAGCGCATGCAGCGCACCAAGCAGCAGCAGGCCGAACAGGCGGCGGGCATAGCGGTGGGCAAAGGACTGCCCATCACGGAGAGCGGCAGCCTGCTGGCCAACAATGCCCCAGCCGAACATGAAGGCAAACAGCGGGAAGACCTTGCCTTCCAGCAGCCACACATTGGCGAAATAGACGATCTCGTCCAGCCTGGTCGGCTCGCGCAGCGGCTCGGGGGCATCATAGAGGGCGAGAATCGGCAGGTTGACGATGCAGATGCCGACAAGTGCGAAACTGCGCAGCAGATCAACTTCGGGGTTGCGGGGGGGCGCCATGACGCTATCCTGACTTGAGCAAGCGCTCAGCTAGTTATTGAGCGGATGCTCAATTGTCAAGGCTGCAACCAGGAGGTTGGGATGGCCAAGGACGTGACCAGAGAGGACGGGCAGGAGGCTCGCCCCCGGATCAGCGCCGATGCGCGCAAGGCCCTGCTTGTCGCGGCCACCGCCGAACTGTTGTTCGAGCGCGGGTTCAGCGGCACGAAGACGCGGGATGTAACGGAGCGCTGCGGCGTCGGCACCGGCCTTCTGAACCACTATTTCACCTGGGCCGAGCTTCGTGCTCAGGCCTTTGCCGGGATCTATGCCGAAGTGGTGGCCGAGCAGTTCCACGCCGGGACGCCGCCGCTGCCGCTGCTCGATGCCTATCTTCGGACTACATTCAGTCCGCGGGCCGTGCCCTACCTGCGGCTGTGGGTCGAGGCAACCGAGCTGTCGGCAGAAGACCGGGTGCTGGCTGCCGTTCTGGAGCAATGCCAGCGGGCCTTTCTGGATGGATTGACGGGTCTTCTCACCAAACTGGTGCAGGAGGAGGGCTGGCGGCTGCCCGATCCGGCAGCGACGGCGCTGCGCTTGTCCGCAATGCAGGATGGGCTGGCGGGACTGCTGCTGTGGCGATTCCCCGGGGTAAATGCGCAGATGGCGGAGGCGCAGATGCGCTGCCTGGTCGACTTGGAGCGGGGCCTGCCGCAGTCCGCCGTCATTCCGTTGTGACGCAGCTGCGATAAGGCAGGTCGGGAGACACCGGGATCGCTCCCCGTCTCCCAACAAGCCAGCTTTTCGGAGGCCAGCCATGACCGAGATCAACAAGAACGACCTGTCCTGGGATGAATGGGACGAACTGCAGACCCCGCCGCCGGCAGTGACGGATTTCGACAAGGTGGTTGAATCGGCCCTGTCGCGCCGCGGGTTCCTGGGCGGCATCCTGGCCATGGGGTCGGCTGCAGCGGCCATGGGGTCCCTCTCCGGTGTTGGCGCCCTGATGTCGAGCACCTCGGCGGAAGCCTCGACCTCGCGCTTTGCCTTCAAGCCGATCACCATTGCCACCGATAGCACGATCCATGTGCCGGAAGGCTACACCTGGGACGTGCTGGCCAAGTGGGGTGACCCGCTGTTTTCGAGCGCCGCTCCCTTCAGCGACGAGACCGGCGGTGACGCTGCCTCGGCCGACAAGATCTTTGGCGAGAACACCGACGGCATGGAACTGTTCGTGATCGGCAACCGCCAGGTGATTGCCGTCAACCACGAATATGTGAACCCGGAAATCAACCTGCCGAAGAACGACAAGGGCACGCCGGCGAGCGCCGAAGACGTCATGAAGCTGCAGAACCTGCAGGGCGTCACCGTCATGGAAGTGGCGGAAGGCGAGAACGGTTGGGGCATCGTCGTCGACAGCCCGTTCAACCGCCGCATCACCCATCTGACTCCGATGAAGATCTCCGGTCCGGCCGCCGGCTCTGACCTGCTGAAGACCGAAGCCGATCCGACCGGCACCCAGAGCCTCGGCACCTTCAACAACTGCGGCGCCGGCAAGACTCCGTGGGGCACCTATCTGACCTGCGAGGAAAACTTCAACGGCTACTTCGGCACCACCGACGCGGCCTTCAAGCTGCCGGACGACTACAAGCGCTACGGCATTTCGGCTGAAACCCGCTATGCCTACGAGAAGTTCGATCCGCGCTTTGATGTGGCTAAGAACCCGAACGAGCCGCGCCGCGCCGGCTACGTGGTCGAGATCGACCCGTCCGACGCCAGCTCGACCCCGGTGAAGCGCACTGCGCTTGGCCGTATCAAGCACGAGAACGCGGCCGTCGTCATCGCCCGTGACGGGCGCGTGGTCGTCTACATGGGCGACGATGAGCGCGGCGAGTTCCTCTACAAGTATGTCTCCAACGACGTCTATGTTCCCGGTGGCGACACCTCGAAGCTGCTCGACGAAGGCATGCTGTATGTCGCCAGGTTCTCCGACGAAGGCATCGGCGAGTGGCTGGCGCTGACCCCGGAAACGACCGGCATGAAGGCGGACGAGATCGCTGTCTTCACCCGTCAGGCGGCCTCCAAGGTGGGCGCGACCACCATGGACCGTCCGGAATGGGTTGCGGTCAATCCGGTCGCCATCGAAGCCTATTGCTGCCTGACCAACAACACCCGCCGCGGTGAAGTGAAGGACGGCAAGATGCGCACCAACGCCGGCGGCGACGAGATGACCGTGAATGCGGTCAACCCGCGCGAAAAGAACGGCTATGGCCAGATCGTGCGCTGGTATCCGGCAAACAATGACCACGCGGACGCCGCGTTCAAGTGGGACCTGTTCGCGATGGCCGGCAACCCGGTCGTCCACAAGGACAGCGCCTATGCCGGGTCGCAGAACATCAACGACGGCAACATGTTCAACTCGCCGGACGGCATGATGTTCGACACCACCGGCCTCGTCTGGATCCAGACCGACGGCGAAGACAGCAACGAGGGCGACTTTGCTGGTCAGGGCAACAACCAGATGCTGGCAGGTGACCCGGTCACCGGCCGTATTGAGCGCTTCCTCACCGGCCCGAAGGGCTCGGAAGTGACCGGCCTGACCTGGTCCGCTGACAAGCGCACCATGTTCGTCGGCATCCAGCACCCCGATGCTCCGTTCCCGGAAGGCGAAGGCAAGCTGCCGCGCTCGGCCATCATCGCCGTCAAGCGTCAGGACAATGCCCTGGTTGGCTGAGGCCTGGCGGACTGGACTGAAGACAAGGGAGGGCGCGCCGGTGGCGCGCCCTTTTGTTTGACCGTTGATGCTCCAGTTGCTGTCACCCCGGACCACACTGACGCGATGCCTTCGCAATTTTGACGTGTTCTCTGACTACGACTTCGTTCTGGCGATGCAGCATTGCCGGAGGACAGGACCGTGGACCCACAGCTGCCAGTCGTACGATCGCAGACGCTGCGCCCCCTGGCCGTCCCCCCACATCCGGCGCTGATCGGCTTTGTCGAGGGAGCAACGCGAAGCGGGCGGTTGCCGGCGGTGGCCGCAGGGGTCTGGCAGGAGGGGCAGGGCCCAATGCTGGCCACGAGTGGCCGCAGGTCGGCATCCGCCAAGGTCGCCGTGACCGACAGTGACCGCTGGCACATCGGCTCGATCACCAAGTCGATGACCGCGCTGCTGTTGATGCGGCTGGGGAGCCGGCACGGGGTAACGCTGGAAACGCCGCTGGCCGATCTGGTCAGCTTGCCGTTGCACGAGACGCTGAAGCCGGTGACCCTGAGGCTCCTGCTGGCGCACCGGGCCGGACTGACCGCGAACCCGCCGACAGCGCAGGCATTCCCAAGACATGGGCCGGTGACCCATGGCGCGGCCCATGGCCCCGAGCGGGATGCCATGATCGCGCCCTTTCTGCTGAAACCGGTGAACCCGGGCAAGCACAGCTATTCCAACATCGGTTACATGCTCGCCGGCCATATCGCCGAACGGCTGGGCGCAGACAGCTACGAGACCTTGATGCGGGCCGAGATTGCGGCTCCGCTCGGGCTCGAAAGCTTCGGCTTTGGTCCGCCGCGCGGGCAAGGGCCGCTGGACGAGCCACTTGGCCATACATCGCTCCTCGGCTTCTTCCGCAGGCCCGTGCCGAGCGACTCCATTCGCGCGGACCTCGCGGCTTGCCTTGCGCCGGCCGGACTGGTGCATCTGTCGATGGGTGATCTCCTCAGCTATGGCGCTGCCGTCTTGCGGCTGGCGCGCGGCGAGGACGGGATCATTTCCGCCGCCAGCTTCGCTGACCTCACACGCAGTCCCGACGACTACGCCGGTGGTTGGGTCAAGGGAGAGGAGCCCTGGTCGAACGGTCCGTTCCTGGGCCACAATGGCTCAAACCAGCGCTGGTACGCCGATCTCACGATCCTGCCGGGCAAGGGACGGGTGCTGGCCTTTGCCACCAATGTCTTCGGCCTGCCCGGCTTTGGCGCTGCCATGCGCTGGCGTGGAATTGCAGCGGTTCGCGATGAGGTGACGTCTCAGCCGGCCTCCGGTGCAAGTTCCAAGCGTAGCGAGCAAAGGCTCGTGCCATGACCAAAGTTCCCCTCCTCAAGGACATTCAGTTGCTGGAAGAGGCGCTGTACCGGCCGGAGATCCGGCGCTCGCGAGAAGCGGTCGGAAGTTTGCTCGCGGATGGCTTTTTCGAGTTTGGTTCATCCGGGCGCGTCTACGACCGCGCCCACACCATCGAGCTTCTCGCCTCGGAAAGCGGTGCGGTAGAAAGCGGCTTGAAGACACAGGACCACGCCCTGACGTTGCTCGCAGAGGGAGTGGTCCTTCTGACTTACCAATCGGAAAGCACGTCCGAAAACGGGTTGCCGCGACGGGTGTTGCGAAGCTCTATCTGGAAGCAGGATGATGCACGGTGGCGGATGGTTTTTCATCAGGGCACGGTGAGAGAGTAAGCGTGGACTCCTGAAGGCGAGGGCAAGCCGCCGCGCCCTTTTTGTTTCAAGGTCATTGCTCCAATGGCTGTCACCCCGGACGAGCAACGCGAGATCCGGGGCCTACTCGTTTCCAGAGCAGTGCCGTATTGCCAGACACTGCCACACTGCGACGAGTGCACCTATGGGCCCGATGGTGCGAAGGATACGGCGCTCTGGAAACGAGTAGGCCCCGGGTCTCCGCTGCGCTGCGCCCGGGGTGACACCGGAGAGGTCGAGTATTGCCCTCAAGCTCAGGGCGCGTCGGATTTCTTAAGCGCGGAAGACCGTCAGGGCGAGATGATAGAGGAGCAGGATGGTCTTGGCGTCGGGGATGCGGCCGGCGGCGACGAGGCCCATGACCTCGTCAAAGGGCAGGTCGAGCACGGTGATGTCCTCGCCCTCATCCGCCTTGCCGCCGCCGTCGGAGATGCGGTCGGCCGGGGAATAGGGGGCGATGAAGAAAGTGAGGCGTTCGGTGACGGAGCCGGGGCTCATGAAGGGGGCAAACAACTGCTCGACGGGGCCGAGCCGGTAGCCGGTCTCTTCCTCCACCTCCAGCCGGATGCGCGTTTCCGGATCGGCATTGTCAAGGAGGCCGGCCGGGGCCTCGATCAGCTCCTCCGCATGGCCGCTGACGAGCGCCGGCAGGCGGAACTGGCGGGTGAGCAGCACGTGGCGGCGCACCGGGTCATAGGGCAAAAGCACGGCACCGTGGCCCCGGTCATAGACCTCGCGCACCTGCGGCTGCCAGTCGCCGTCGGAGCGGCGATAGCGGAAGCCGTATTTCGTCAGCCGTCCCCAGTTCGCGGACAGAAGCTCCTGCGTGTCGATCTCGACGCGGCCTTCGAGCGAGGCACCAAGGAGGGCGGGCTTGTCCATGTGAACACCTTCAGACAGTTCGGCAACGCCGCGACGCGCGGCAGCATGACCGCCAGAGGGCTTGGAAATCCGGCCAGGATCAAGCCGGAACCTGCGGCGGATTCGTTTTCTGCAAAGGACAGTGACGATCAGGACACATCTATTCGAGGCGAGACAGTGCGCAAGAATAAAACATCATCGTCTTCTAAATGGTGGACAATGTGTCCGTCGTCAGAGGGCTGGCGCAGGTGAAGCCGGTCTGCGAGGTTTCTCGCATGACATCAAGGGCGCGTGACTTGCGCGCCAGGTGAACAGGACGGAGGGAAGCGATGAGTGATGTGGGTGTGACCATTCGCGAAGAACGCGGCGCTGGCCGGGGCCGCTTCGTCGGGACTGTCGAAGGCGCAGAAGGCGAGGCGGAGATCACGTTCTCGATCGTCAATGACGGCCTGATCATCGCCGACCACACCGGCGTGCCGGACAGCATGCGCGGCATGGGCGTCGGCCAGAAACTGGTGGCGCATATGGTGGAAGCCGCGCGTGCCGGTCAGTTCCGCATCGTGCCGCTGTGCCCCTTCGTCAACGCCCAGCGCCAGCGCCACAAGGAGTGGGCTGACGTGTTCCAGGTGTGAGCATCCGGCGCCATTGGTTGCTGAAATACGCCGTTGCATCATCCCGGACGCAGCGAAGCGGAGATCCGGGACCGGAGAGCCAAGGTGTTTCGCAGGCGGGGTCGCGGACCCACCGCGTCCTCGGCTCTCCGGTCCCGGCTCTCGCGTTGCTCGGCCGGGATGACGTTGGAGAGGTCGAGGCTTTCCCGCAAGATTGCGCCGCTAACTTGTCTGCCTGTTCTCCCTAGCGCGCGAGGGCCTGGCGCAGGGCGTGGTAGGAGGCCTTGGGGGTGCGGGCGAGGGTATCGAAATCGACATGGACGACGCCGAAGCGTTTCTCGTAGCCGAGCGACCATTCGTAATTGTCCATGAGCGACCAGACGAAATAGCCGGCGACCGGAACGCCGGCAGACGCGGCCCGGCGCACGGCCTCGAGATGGCTGGCGATATAGGCGATGCGGCCGGCATCCTCCACCGCGCCGCCCTCGATCACGTCCGGATTGGCCATGCCGTTCTCCGTCACGTAGAGCGGCAGGCCCCTGGTGTAGTCGGCGTGGGTGCGCTTGAGGAAATGTTCGAGCCCCTCGGGATAGATTTCCCAGCCCATCTGCGTCTTCGGCAAGGGGCCGTCGACCTCGCGCAAGGACGGCCAGGGGCTGGCCGGATCGGCGGCGATGAGCTTGCGGGTGTAGTAGTTGAGCCCGCACCAGTCGACCGGCGTGCCGATGACGTCGAAGTCGTCCTGCCAGCCCGCCGGCATGTGCGGCAGGAAGGCTTCCAGCACCTCCGCCGGGTATTCCTTGCGGAACATGCCCGACAGGAACCAGCGATTGTAGTAGCCGTCATAGACCCGGGCGGCCTCCATGTCGGCGGCACTGTCGCTGGCGGCCTGGGCATACTCGAAATTGCAGACCGCGCCGAGATTGCCCATGCCCAGCGCCCGCATGGCCTGTATCGCGCGGCCGTGCGCCAGCAAAACGTGGTGCATGGCGCGCGCGGTGGCGCGGATGTCGCGCAGGCCGGGGGCGTGGTGGCCCATGAAATGCGACAGGAAGGCCACGCACCACGGCTCGTTGATGGGGGCGGCCGACCAGACGCGGTCGCCGATGCGGCGCATGATGACGTCGGTGTAGTCGGCGAACCAGCCGGCGATGTCACGGTTGCGCCAGCCACCGAGATCGAGCAGCGGCGAGGGCAGTTCCCAGTGATAGAGCGTGACGGCGGGCTTCAGGCCGCGCTCCAGCAGCCCGTCGACCAGGCGGTCATAGAAGTCGAGCCCCTCGACATTGACCTGGCCGCGGCCCTCGGGAATGACGCGGGCCCAGGAGGTGGAGAAGCGGTAGACGTCGAAATTGCCATCGCGGATCAGGTCGAGATCCTGATCGAGGCGCAGGTAATGCTCGCAGGCGCGCGTACCATTCTCGGCCCGCACGACATTGCCGGGCGTTGCGGCAAAGTCATCCCACTGGGTGCGGCCCGCGCCGCCAAAGCCATGACCTTCGATCTGGTAGCTCGAGGTTGCCGCGCCGAACAGGAAGCCGGACGGGAAATCAGAACGGGTGACGAGCATGACACTCAGGTCCTTGCAGGGGCTGGAACGGGGCCGGTGGACTGGCCGATGATCAGTTCGGCTTCCAGCAGGCGGGTCTGGGGTTCGCCGGAGGGATCCGTGATGAGCGAGAGCAGGATTTCCGCCGCCTGCCGCCCAGCCTCGCGCACGGAGGAGCGCGTGGCGGTGTAGATCGGCACGTCCTCGCCATTCTTCATGTAGCTGAGATCGTCATCGTGAATGATGATCGAGACATCGCGGCCAATCCTGAGGCCCCGCTCCTCGACGGCGCGGCGCACGCCCATGCCCGAGATCATCGAGGCAACCAGGAAAGCCGTCGGCGGCTCGGGCAGCGCCAGCATGCTCGCGGCCATGGCGTGGCCCCGGCCTTCCGTCATCTCGGCACTCGACATCAGCTCTGGCGCCGGCATCAGGCCGCGTGCTTCCTGCGCCTCGGTAAAGCCAATGCGGCGGCGCATGGCGAAATCCATGAACTCGAGCCCGTTGACCAGCGCGATGCGGCGGTGGCCGAGATCCAGCAGGAAATCGGTGGCGCGGCGGAAGGCACGGCGGTTGTTCACGTCGAGCCAGGAGTAGGGCGTCTGGCTGCCGCTGGCCCGCCCATGCACAACGAAGGGCAGGCCGATCTCCGTGAGGAGGCGCACGCGCGGATCATCCATGCGCGGACCATGCACGATCACGCCGTCGACGGTTCCCCGCGCCTTCAGCTCGCGGTAGGCCGCCTCCTCGTCATTGTCGGGCACGACAGACAGGACCATGTCGTAGCCATTGCGGGAATAGGTTTCGCCCGCTCCTGCAATGAAGTCGGCAAAGACCGGGTTCACCATCTCGTGCTTGTTGGCGATCGGGATCACATGGCCGATGGCCATGGCACGGCCGGTGGCAAGGCGCTGGGCGCGGGAGTTGGGGCGGTAGTTGAGCCGTTTGGCGGCAGCCATGACCCGTTCGCGCGTGGCCTCGTTCACCTCCGGATAGCCGTTGAGTGCCCGGCTGACGGTGGTGGGGGACAGGCCCAGCTGACGCGCGAATTCCTTGAGGTTCATTGGGTCCGATTTTCCAAAGCGCTTTGAAGACTGCGCAACTTTAGCGGCGTCGCGCCGTTGCGTCAAAGGGTTGGGTCATCTGATCATGTTGCGTCGCACAAGAAACGAGACAGTATTGCTGGCCTTTTCGGATTCTTTTTTGGTCCCAATTGACTCTGCGTCGGCAATCGGCGAGTGTGCCGCATCCAAAGCGGTTTGAATTTGTCGCCGCGACGGACTGTGCACGCCGCGCTCGGCGTGCTCGCAACTGGGAGGTTAGCGATGAAGAGCGTATTTCTGGCGGGTGCGGCTGCACTTGCCCTGATGGCCGGCCCCGCCGCAGCGCAGGAGCTGAAATTTGCGCCGGGTCAGGATGCCAAGTTCAACTGGGCAAGCTACGAGGCGCTGAAGTCTCAGGACCTCAAGGGTCAGGAGATTTCGATCCTTGGTCCCTGGCTTGGGCCGGACAAGGAGCTGATCGAGAGCGTCATCGCCTATTTCGAGGCCGCGACCGGCGCGAAGGTGAATTACTCCGGCTCCGACAGCTTCGAGCAGCAGATCGTCATCGACACCGAAGCCGGGTCTCCGCCCAACATTGCCGCTTTCCCGCAGCCGGGCCTGGTGCGCGATCTTGCCGCCAAGGGGCAGATTGCGCCGCTTGGTCAGGCAACGTCCGACTGGCTGCGCGACAACTACGCGGCCGGCCAGTCCTGGGTGGACCTGTCCACCTTCAAGGGCAAGGACGGCAAGGATGACCTCTACGGCCTCTTCTTCAAGGTCGATGTGAAGTCGCTCGTCTGGTACGTGCCGGAGAACTTCGAGGACGCGGGCTATGAAGTGCCCAAGACCATGGAAGAGTTGAAGGCGCTGACCGACAAGATCGTGGCTGATGGCGGCACGCCCTGGTGCATCGGTCTGGGCTCGGGCGCTGCCACCGGCTGGCCGGCCACGGACTGGGTCGAGGACATGATGCTGCGCACCCAGTCGCCTGCCGACTATGACGCCTGGACCTCGAACGGCATGAAGTTCGATGATCCGAAGGTGGTGGCGGCCATCGAGGAGTTCGGCTACTTCGCCCGCAACGACAAGTATGTCGCGGGCGGTGCCGGTGCTGCTGCCTCGACCGACTTCCGCGATAGCCCGAAGGGTCTCTTCACGTCGCCGCCGCAGTGCTACATGCACCGCCAGGCCTCGTTCATTCCGGCCTTCTTCCCGGACGGGACCAAGGTTGGCGAGGATGTCGACTTCTTCTACTTCCCGGCCTATGCAGGCAAGGATCTCGGCCAGCCGGTGCTGGGGGCAGGCACGCTGTTCTCCATCACCAAGGACAGCCCGGCTGCCCGCGCGTTCATCGAGTTCCTGAAGAGCCCGATCGCGCATGAAGTCTGGATGGCGCAGAAGGGCTTCCTCACCCCCTACAAGGGCGTGAACACGGATGTCTATGGCGATCCGACCCTGAAGAAGATGGGTGACATCCTTCTGGGTGCCAGCACCTTCCGCTTCGACGGGTCCGACCTGATGCCGGGTGCCATCGGCGCCGGCGCCTTCTGGACCGGCATGGTCGACTACACCGGCGGCAAGGACGCGAAGGTGGTTGCCGGCGAGATCCAGAAGACCTGGGACGCCCTGAAGTAAGGGCTGCGCGCCAGCGCTGACAGTCTGCAACTTGATCATTCCGGACCGGGCAAGGTTCGGTCCGGGATGGCATTAAAGCGGCTTTTCTGCCCGTGCCGGAACACCTCCGGGTCATCCCCGCCTTGTGCGGGGATCCACCTTCTCTTGCCGGTGAACTGAGGGATTCGGGTCTGGTTCTCCGCTGCATGGATCCCCGCACAAGGCGGGGATGACCGGGGAGGGGCGTGCACCGGAAAGACAGGCCCTTTCGCCAGTTGACGGCTGGAAAAACAAGTAACTGCGCGGAAAAGTGCAAGGCCCCGGGAGGACGCATGTTCGAGCAACTGATGATGGCGGGTTCGACCATCGTGGTCGGCGTGTTCGGCTGCGTGGCCTATTTCTTCGCCTCGAACCTCATTCTGGATCGGCTGTTGCCGGCCAGGGGGCCGAATGCCGGGGCGAACATCAACCGTGCCAATGCGGTCCGGCCCTGGCTGTTCCTGGCGCCGGCGGTGATCCTGCTCGGGCTCTATCTGGTCTATCCGGTGTTCGTCTCGATCTGGCTGTCGTTGCATGACAGCGGCGGTGACAGATTTGTCGGCCTTGCCAACTATTCCTGGCTGTTCCAGGACGGCAAATTCCGCGAGTCCATGCGCAACAACCTGTTGTGGCTGCTCGTGGTACCGGCTGCCTCGACATTCTTCGGGCTGATCGCGGCGGCGCTGACTGACCGTATCCGCTGGGGCAATTTCGCCAAGTCGCTGATCTTCATGCCGATGGCGATCTCCTTCATCGGGGCCTCGGTGATCTGGAAATTCATTTATGACTTCCGCGGTGAAGGTCAGGCGCAGATCGGACTGCTCAACGCTATCGTGGAGACGCTCGGCGGCACGCCGCAGACGTGGCTGACGCTCGACATTGCCAACAACTTCTTCCTGATGATGGTGCTGATCTGGATCCAGACCGGCTTTGCCATGGTGATCCTGTCGGCGGCCCTGCGCGGCATTCCGGAAGAGACAATCGAGGCCGCCATCCTCGACGGCGCCTCGCCGTTGCAGATCTTCCTCAAGATCAAGGTGCCGCAGATCTGGGGCACCATCGCCGTGGTCTGGACGACGATCACCATTCTTGTGCTGAAGGTGTTCGACATCGTGCTGGCCATGACCAACGGCCAGTGGGGCACGCAGGTTCTGGCCAATCTCATGTTCGACTGGATGTTCCGTGGCAATGACTCCGGCCGCGCCTCGACGGTGGCGCTGGTGATCATGCTGCTGGTGACACCGATCATGATCTGGAACATCCGCAACGCCCGCAAGGAGATGCGCTGATGGACAATATCGCGGGCACCCGGTCCAGGCTGGTCTGGGCGGTCAACCTGTCGGTGGTGGCGCTGGTGGTCTTGTGGACCATCCCGACATTCGGACTGCTGGTCTCCTCGGTGCGCAACGCGGACCAGATCGCCTCGTCAGGCTGGTGGCAGGCGCTGTTCCCGGCAACGCAGAACCTGATCGTGCGTGCCGCACCCGCCGAGAGCCAGAGCGAGGAAGCGGGCAAGTTCGTGCTGGCCGGCAATGCGCTGGAGGGAAGCTCCGGCACCGTTTCGGCTTTCGGCGCCAGCTCGCGTGAACCCACGGCCTTTGCGCCCGGCGACGTTGCCGACTTTGGCAGCGGCCAGACCTTGAGCGTTGCGGCGGACGGCAGCTACCGCATCGAAAGCCCGACCCGGTTCGAAGGGCGCAGTCCGCGCATCTTTGTGACGGCCCGCATGCCACCGTCCTTCACCAGCAGCAACTACGCCAAGGTGATTGGTGCCGAAGGGCTGGGCCGGGCTTTCCTCAACACCATGACCGTGACGATCCCGGCCACGGTCATCCCGATCCTGATTGCCGCCTTCGCCGCCTATGCGCTGGCCTGGATGGAGTTTCCCGGCCGCGCGCTGCTGATCGCGGCCGTCGTGGGCCTGCTGGTGGTGCCGCTGCAGATGGCGCTGATCCCGCTCCTGAAGCTGCACAACGCCATCGGCATCGGCAAGGACTACCTCGGCATCTGGCTGGCCCATACCGGCTTCGGCCTGCCGATGGCGATCTACCTCCTGCGCAACTACATGGTTGGCCTGCCGCGGGAGATCATTGAAAGCGCGAGAGTCGACGGGGCGACGGATTTCCAGATTTTCCTGAAGATCATTCTGCCGCTCAGCTTCCCTGCCCTTGCCTCTTTCGCAATCTTCCAGTTCCTCTGGACCTGGAACGACCTCCTCGTCGCCACCGTGTTCCTCGGCAACACCGAGAGCCAGCTGGTAATGACCGGCGTCCTGCGTGAGCTGCTCGGCTCCAAGGGCGGCGAGTGGGAAATCCTGGCGGCTTCGGCGTTCCTGTCGATCCTGGTGCCGCTGATCGTCTTCTTTGCCATGCAAAAGTATCTGGTGCGCGGCCTTCTGGCCGGCTCTGTCAAGTAAGCTGCGAGACTGTTTTCATGACGTATCTGACCAAGGACAAGGACTGGTGGCGTGGCGCGGTGATCTATCAGATCTATCCGCGCAGTTATCAGGACCTCAACGACGACGGGATTGGCGATCTGGCCGGCATTGTCTCGCGCCTGCCGCATATCGCCAGCCTCGGGGTGGACGGCATCTGGATCAGCCCGTTCTTCACCTCGCCGATGAAGGACTTCGGCTATGACGTGTCGGACTATTGCGATGTCGATCCGATGTTCGGCACGCTGGCCGATTTCGACCGGCTGATCGAGACCGCGCATGCGCATGGCCTCAAGGTCATGATCGACCTGGTGCTGTCGCACACGTCGGACAAGCACGCCTGGTTCGAGGAAAGCCGCCAGAGCCGCGACAACCCGAAGGCCGACTGGTATGTCTGGGCCGATCCGAAGCCGGATGGCACCGTGCCGACCAACTGGCTGTCGGTGTTTGGCGGTTCCTCCTGGCACTGGGACGGGCGGCGCGAGCAGTATTACCTGCATAACTTCCTCGTCTCGCAGCCGGACCTCAACTTCCACAATCCGGCGGTGCAGGACGCGCTGCTCGACGTGGCCGGCTTCTGGCTGAAGCGCGGCGTCGACGGGTTCCGCCTCGACACCATCAACTTCTATTTCCACGACAAGGAACTTCGGGACAATCCGCCGCTGCCGAAGGACCAGCGCAACACGCTGACGGCACCAGCTGTGAACCCCTACAATCACCAGCTCCATCTCTACGACAAGAACCAGCCGGAGAACCTGGGCTTCCTGCGCCGCCTGCGCGCGGTGATGGAGCCTTACAGCGCGGCGGCCGTCGGCGAGGTCGGCGACAGCCAGCGCGGGCTGGAGATCCTGGGCGAATACACCCGCGGCAATGATCTCATGCAGATGAGCTATGCCTTCGAGTTCCTGGCGGGAGCCGGATTGACGGCGCCTTATGTGGCGAACGTGTTCGAGCATTTCGACCGGGTCGCCTCGGAAGGCTGGGCCTGCTGGGCCTTCTCCAACCATGACGTGGTGCGCCACATCAGCCGCTGGAACCTGACGCCGGCGGCGGCGCGCACCTATATCACCCTGCTGATGTGCCTGCGCGGCTCGGCCTGCATCTATCAGGGCGAGGAGCTGGGCCTGCCGGAGGCTGACGTTGCCTTCGAGGACCTGCAGGATCCCTATGGCATCGAGTTCTGGCCGAAGTTCAAGGGCCGCGATGGATGCCGGACGCCGATGGTCTGGCGCACGGACAATGGCTATGGCGGTTTCTCCAACACCAAGCCCTGGCTGCCGGTTCCGGCCGAGCACCTGCCGCTGGCGGCAGAAACACAGGAACAGGACGCTGGCGCGCTGGTGCATCACTATCGCCGTGCCATCGGCCTGCGGCAGGCACAAGTGGCGCTGAAGAAGGGAAGCCAGTCGGCAATGCGGGCCGAGGGCAATGTGCTCGTGTTCGAGCGCGAGGGCGGCGGCGAGACGCTGACCTGCGTCTTCAACCTGTCGGATACACCGGCGGATGTGACGCTGCCGGCGGGCCCGCGCGAGACCCTGGGTGAGGACATCGGCAGCATCGCGCCGCGTGATGGCGTCGTGCAGCTCGGCCCCTGGGGCGTGTCGATCACCCGCAAGGCCTGACAAGACCCGAAAGCAAGGGCGTAGGGAGGAACCACCATGGCCGATCTGAAGCTGACGGATGTCGCCAAGGCCTATGGCGACATCAAGGTGCTCGGCAACATCAACCTGGATATCAAGCAGGGCGAGCTGATCGTCTTTGTCGGGCCGTCGGGCTGCGGCAAGTCCACGCTCTTGCGCATGATCGCGGGGCTGGAGCGGATCAGCGGCGGCCGGCTGGAAATCGACGGCATGCTGATGAACGACGTGCCGCCGGCCCAGCGCGGCATCGCCATGGTGTTCCAGTCCTACGCCCTCTATCCGCACATGACCGTGCGCGAGAACATGGCCTTCGCCCTGAAGATCGCCGGCAAGAGCAAGGCCGAGATCGACGCGGCCGTCACCAAGGCGGCCGGGATCCTGCAGTTGACGCCCTATCTTGACCGGCTGCCCAAGGCGCTGTCCGGTGGCCAGCGCCAGCGCGTGGCCATCGGCCGGGCGATCGTGCGCGACCCGAAGGTCTATCTGTTCGACGAGCCGCTTTCCAACCTCGACGCGGCGCTACGTGTGGCGACCCGCATCGAGATTGCCCAGCTCAAGGAGCAGATGCCGCAGTCGACGATGATCTACGTTACCCACGACCAGGTGGAGGCCATGACGCTCGCCAGCCGCATCGTCGTGCTGGCCGGCGGCGGCATCAGTCAGGTGGGCACGCCGATGGACCTGTATCTGAAGCCCGAGAACGAGTTCGTGGCGCAGTTCATCGGCTCTCCTGCTATGAACCTGTTGCCGGGCGAGATCGTGGCGACGGGCACGGAAACCCATGTGCGGCTGGACAACGGCGGCATGGCCCGGGTGGCCATCGCCACGACGGCGGCGGACATGGGCCTGAAGGTCAATCTCGGTGTGCGGCCGGAAGATCTGACGGTCAGCGCTGAGCCCTCGATCTACACTGGTGAGGTGGAGATCACCGAGGCGCTGGGCGAGGTGACGCTGCTCTATTTCCGCAAGGACGCGGCCGGCCGGCAGATGGTCGCCAAGCTTCCCGGCATTCACGGCGACCTGAAGCACCGCAGCGTGCACCTGACCGCCGCCCCCGACAAGCTGCACCTGTTCCACGGCGGAAAGTCGCTGCTGTACCGGTGAGGGGAGGGGCTGACAGTTCCATTGAGGGATTAGAAGCCTCTCCGCTCCCCTCCCCCTCGTGGGGAGGGGTTAGGGGTGGGGGGCTCTGATGCAGTCCCGATCGAAGCGATTGATTTGCAACTCCGGCGGCAAGTCTAAAGGACAAGACTTCGTGGTTACGGGCACTGTGCCTCAACGATAGGCTGTTCCCCCCACCCCCAACCCCTCCCCACAAGGGGGAGGGGGACGAGAGGCCGTAAAGCGGGCGGGACTGCATAGAACTAGCCCCGCATCTCGTCGCGCAGGACGATGGCGGTGGTGAGGTCGGCGATGTGGGGAAGAGAGGCGATGGTGTCGCGCAGGCGATTGAGCGCCTCGGTGTCCGCGACGCTGACCGAGACGATCAGGTCCGTGTCGCCCGTGAGCGAGGCGCAGGCGGTGACGCCGGGCAGGCGGATGATGCGGGAAACCGTGTCGCGGGCGGGTGTCTTGGTGAGGCGGACGAGAAGATGCGCCTGCAGGGCGGCGCCCATCGCCTCGGGGGCGATGTCGGCGTGATAGCCGCGGATGATCCCGGCCTTTTCCATCCGGTCGATGCGCTCGCGCACGGAGGAGCGGGCAAGGCCAACTTCGGCAGCCAGCGTCTTGAGCGGCAGCCGCGCATCGGCCTTCAGAAGCTCGATGATCCGCCGGTTGATCTCGTCCAGATGCATGTCCTGCCCCTCGCGCCTTGCCCCCATTGCCTGAGTGCCGGCCCGACATAGCAAAGCGGCGGCCTCGCCGCCACTTTGACGGCTGCCATGACCTGCATTCTCATGTCAGTTCTGATGGGAACGCTGACGGGAGAGACCGATGCCGATTGAAGAGAGCCGCCCGACCCTGAGCCCGGACGAGGCGCTTGCCATCCTCGCTGATGCCTATGGCCTGACCGGCCAGCTTTCGCCGTTGCCGAGCGAGCGCGACCAGAATTTTGCCTTTGAATCCGCCGACGGCATGAAGGCCATCCTGAAGATCTCGCAGCACGGGGAAGACCCTGAGGCGCTGGCGTTCCAGGAAGCGATGCTGGCGCATCTGGCAGTCGCCGATCCTGGCCTGCCGGTGCCGCGCCTCATTGCCCGGCGCGATGGCGCACTGAGCGGGACCATCGACCGCGCGAATGGCCGCAGCCATGCGGTCCGGCTTGTTTCCTATCTCCCCGGCGAGGCGATGGCGGATGCGCGCGGCGATCACGCGACCCTGCGCGATCTGGGCCTCGTGCTCGGACGACTCGACCGGGCGCTTGCATCCTTCGGCCATGCCGGTGCCATGCGGACCTTCGACTGGGACATCCGCCAGACGCCGCGCGCCAGGGCGCGGCTTGCAGCGATCCGCGATGCGGGCGACCGCGCGCGTGTTGCCGACATTCTGGATGCCTATGACAGCCGCGTCGCCCCGGCGCTGGCGCGCCTGCCGCATCAGGTGATCCACAACGACGCTAACGACTGGAACCTGCTGGTGGATGCGGCCGGGCGCGTCTCGGGCGTGATCGACTTCGGCGATGCGCTGTTTTCGCCGCGCGTGGCGGAAGTGGCTGTTGCACTCGCCTATGCGATGATGGAGCGGGACAACCCGATCCTGGCCGGGGCCGAGCTGGTGGCCGGCTATCACGCCGAACATCCGCTGAGCGACCTGGAATTTGCCCTGCTGCCCGATCTGATTGCCGCGCGGCTGGCGATCTCGGTCAGCCTGTCGAGCGAACGGGCGGCGCTGGCGGCGGACAATCCCTATCTGAGCGTCTCCGAGCGCGGGGCCTTCCGCCTGATCGAGACGCTGGCGCGGCAGGATCGGCACATCGTCACGGGGATCTTCCGCAAGGCAGCAGGGCTTGAGGCGGCCGCCGGCGCGGAGCGGGTGAAGGCATGGCTTGCCGCCCATCGCAACCGTCTGGCGCCCCTGATGCAGCCGCATCCGGCGCGGGCGGAAAAGCATGTGCTGAAGCTTGCCGACCTGAACGATCCGCTGGTCCAGGCGAGCCGCACGCAGGACCACGCCAGGGCTGCCGCCCTCTATGCGGCCGAGATGCAGGCCGCCGGGGCGGAGCTTGGCATGGGGCCTTGGGGCGAGGTGCGCGAGGTCTATGCCGCGCCGTTCTTTGCCTCCAAGCTGATCGCCGGCGAACGGCGCAAGATGCATCTGGGGCTCGACATCTTTGCGCCTGCCGGCACGGTGCTCACCGCGCCGCTGCAGGGCCGCGTGGTGGGCCTGGCGATCAACCCGGACCCGCTCGACTATGGCGGGCTGATCGTGCTGGAGCATGAGCCCGAGCCGGGGCTGGTGTTCCGCACGCTGTGGGGCCATCTCGCCCATGCCTCGATCGAGCGGCTGAGCCTTGGCCAGATGATCGCGGCCGGCGCGGAAGTGGCGCGGCTCGGCGACACGGACCAGAACGGCGGCTGGCTGCCGCATCTCCACCTGCAGGTGGTGCTGCCGGACTATCCCGACATTGCCGGCATTCCGGGCGTTGGCGAGGCGGCGTTGGAGGCGGTCTGGGCGGATCTCTATCCGAAGGCCTATGATCTGGCCGGCCTGCCGCCGGAGACCTTCGAGAAGACCGGGCGCGACAAGGCAAGCCTGCTGGCGGCACGCAAGGCGCTGCTCGGCCCCAACCTGTCACTGTCCTACCGCGAGCCGCTGAAGATCGTGCGCGGCGACGGCGTCTGGCTGATCGATGCGGGCGGGCGCGCCTATCTCGACTGCTACAACAATGTCGCCCATGTCGGGCATTGCCACCCGCATGTGGTGGCCGCGCTGCGCGACCAGATCGGCACGCTCAACACCAACACGCGCTACCTGCACGATGCCATCATCGACTATGCCGAGCGGTTGAAGGCGACCCTGCCGGAAGGGCTCGACACGTTCTACTTCACCTCGTCAGGCAGCGAGGCGAACGAGGTGGCGCTGCGCATGGCCCGCGCGGTGACGGCGCGCAAGGGAACGCTGGTGGTGGACTGGGCCTATCACGGCACGACCCAGGGCCTGATCGACGTCAGCGCCTACAAGTACAAGCGCAAGGGCGGCCAGGGGAAGCCGGCCACCACCCACGAACTGCCGCTGCCCGAGGTCTACCGCGCCCCGGCCGACTGGCCGGCCGACGAGATCGGCGCGCGCTATGTGGCAGAGGCCGAAGACATTATCGCCGGGCTGGTGGCGCGGGGCGAGGTGCCGGCGGCCTTCATCGCCGAGACCATTCCCTCCGTGGCCGGGCAGGTGTTCCTGCCGGAAGGCTACCTGAAGGGCATCTATGCGGCGGCGCGCAAGGCGGGGATCGTCTGCATTGCCGACGAGGTGCAGGTCGGCTTCGGCCGGGTGGGCGGCGCCATGTGGGCCTTCGAGGAGCATGGCGTGGTTCCGGACATCGTCACCATGGGCAAGCCGATCGGGGCCGGGCATCCCATGGGCCTGGTGGCAACGCGGCGCGACATCGCCGCCGCCTTTGCCAACGGCATGGAGTATTTCAACACCTTCGGCGGCAACCCGGTGTCCTGCCGGGCGGCGGCGGCGGTGCTTGACGTGATGGAGGCGGAGGGCCTCAAGGAGAATGCGGCGCGGGAGGGCGCCTATCTGCTGCAGGCGTTCCGGGCGCTGATGGCCGAGGACGAGCAGATCGGCGACGTGCGCGGGCGCGGCCTGTTCCTCGGCATCGAGATCGTGCGCGACCGGGCGAGCAAGGCGCACAATGGCACCCGGGCCGGGGCCATCGTTGGACGGATGCGCGAGCTCGGTGTGCTGGCCGGCACCGACGGGCCGTTCGACAACGTCATCAAGCTGCGCCCGCCGATGGTCTTCGCCCGCGAGCACTCTGACTTGCTGCTGACGGTGTTCCGTCAGGCGCTGGCGGAAACGCGGGGACTGTGAGGGGACAGAAGCACCCTGAGCCAGACCACTGCCGAGTCAGTTGAATACTGAGGCGACTCCGCTCCCCTCCCCCTTGTGGGGAGGGGGTAGGGGTGGGGGGTAACTACCTCAGCCGTTCGGTAAGCTATTGTTTTTTCGGACGGGAGGATTGATCGGCTCCGGGCGCGCGTCGGGCTCACAGCCCCCCACCCCCAACCCGACCTGGGTCGAGCCAACGGTCTCGCCCCGCCTTCGGCCCCCACGAGGGGGAGGGGGGCGGAGGGGCTTTGGTGTTCCTCACAAGGGACAGGACTATCCCCGAAGCCTCAGCCCCACTTCATCTCGCCCTTCACCACCTTGGCGGAGAGTTCGAGACTGAAGTCCTCGCCGGCGGAGGGGAAGCGGGCCTTCATGGCCTTGATCAGCGCGGCGCTGTCGGCAGCCCTGGCGGCCTCTTCCTCGAAAGCGACCAGATAGGCGCGGGTGTAGGCGATGGCGCTGGCATCGAGCGCCGAGCCCGGGGCCATGTGGCCGGGGACAACGACCTTCGGGTTCCGCGCGGCCATCTCGTCAAGCGCGGCGATCCAGGCCTGACGCTGTTCTGAGGTCGGCGTGTCGGCCATCCAGACATGGATGCCGGAGAAGACCAGCACGCCGCCGAAGACCGCGTCCAGCGAGGGCACCCAGAGATAGCGCCGGTTGGCGAGGGCGCCTGCCGGAACGATCTCGATGGTCTCGCCGTCGAGCGTCAGGCCGGGTTCGGACGAGACGGTAGGGATCACCACGTCGGCCAGGACCTGCGGGCCGTTGTCCTTGAGCTGCGGCCCCCAGACGGCGAGCTTCTTTTCGACGTTGCCCTTGATCGCCGCGACCGTTGCGGCGTCGGCAATCACTTTTGCGTCCGGGAAGGCAGCCTTCACCGGGCCGAGGCTGAAGTAATAGTCCGGGTCGCTCTGGCTGACATAGATGGTGGTGAGCCGCTTGCCGGTGGCCTTGATGGCCTCGGCAAGGGCGCGGCCATCCGCGAGGGTGAAGCCGCCGTCGATGAGGATGGCCTCGCTCTCGCCCTCGATCAGGACGGGGGCGCGGAGAAAGCCGGTCTCATCGGCCTGAAAATGGGTCCATGTCAGGCCGCGGGCGGCGGCCAGGACATCGAGCGGCAGGTTGAACGCGACCATGGCGGCCGTGCCGGTGACGAGGGTCTTGAGGGTCTGGCGACGCGTGAACATGACGGGGTCCTGGATTGCGGGACGATCAGGCGGCCTTGAGCCGGCTGACAAGCGTTTCGGGATTGGCGTAAAGGGCGGCGGAGGGCACGAGGCTGCGGCTGCCGTCCGGATTGTCGAGCGCGAGCGTCGGCACGCCGTTGGCGAAGACCGAGCGCAGCATCGCGCTGCCCGTGGCGGCGCGGCTCTGGGTCATGGCGATCAGCGCGGCATCCGGCGCCGCAACCCGGCGGGCGGCATCCTCGAGGCCGAGCGTGGCAAGCGTGTCGGCCAGCACGCCGAGGCTGGTGATGTCGCGGCCGTCGACGTAGCGGGCGAGCTGGATCGCCTTGAGGGCGGCCAGTTCGTTGGCAACGCCGCTTTCCCGCGCCGCCGTCAGGGCGAGGGTGGCCGGGCCGCTGTCGAACATCTGGGTCCGGTTGGCCAGCACATCGCGGCGGTAGAGATCGGAAAATTCCTGGCCGGTGAGACGGGCAATGCGCTGGTCATTGGCCCAGGCATAGGCGGCAAATCCGTCGTCCATGGGCCGGGCTCCGGTGCGGGAGAACAGGCCGGTTGGCAGAAGGTCCAAGGTGACATCGGTAGCGCCCGCGAGCGCCGCCATGGCCGGGGCAGCGCCATAGCACCAGCCGCATAGCGGATCGAAGAGATAGGTGAGGCGGAGAGACTGGGACATCGGCGGCTCGTGTCGTGAACTCGGGTGCTACCCGCCTTTGCCGCAGTGGCATCATCGGGCAGGCAGACAATCCCACAGTCAGCGGATTTGCAGAAGATCAACAAATCGGACAGATTGTATGCTTCAAGCATACAAAAGGGTCCAGGATGCGCGCGTACATGAACCTCAACCGGCTGGCCTATTTCGCGGCGGTGCTGGACACGGGATCCTTCACGCAGGCGGCAGAGCGGCTGGGCGTGACGAAGGCAGTGGTCAGCCAGCAGGTGGCCAAGCTGGAGGAGGAGCTTGGGGCCAGCCTCATCGTGCGATCAACGCGCCGGGTGCAGGCAACCGAGGCCGGGCGGGCGTTTCACGCGCGCTGCACAGTGATCCTAAAGGAAGCCGAGGACGCCTTCGACCTGGTTGCGGAAGCCAGCGGCGCGCCGAGCGGCACATTGCGGCTGACGGCTCCCTATGACTATGGCACGGCCAAGGTGGTACCGGCAGTGACCCGCTACATCACGCGATATCCCGGCTGCGAGGTTGAGGTGAGTTTCACCGACCGGCGGCTGGACCTGATGGCAGGCGAACTGGATCTTGCCATTCATGCCGGCTGGCTGCAGGACAGCTCGCTGCAGGTCCGGCGCATCGGGGAGTTTCGCCAGGTGCTGGTGGCGCGGGCTGACCTTGCAAAAAAATGCAAGGGTCTGAAGGAGCCAGCGGATCTGGCGGGCTTGCCCTTCGTCGCCAATCTTGCCTTGCGCGATCCCTTGACCTGGCGCTTCAGCCGCGATGCCATCTCCCGGGAGACGGTGCAATTCTCGGCAAGGCTGCGACTGGACACGACAACGGCGGTGTATCACGCGGTGAAGCTTGGTGCCGGGCTGTCGGTCCTGCCCGACTATCTGGTTGCGCCCGACCTTGCTGCCGGGGACTTGCATGAACTGTTGCCCGACTGGCAACTGCCGGTCGGTGGCATCCATGCCGTCTTCCCGCCGGCCCGCTATCGCCCACCGAAAGTCGCTGCCTTTGTCGAGATCCTGCGCGAGCTCGAGCAGGGGATCGAGTCAGGACTGGAATACTAACATACTAGATTGACGAGCTGGAGCCTGCTAAGCATGGGCAACACGGCGCGAGACTGCTGTGAGGGAGGGAGCAATGCGGCAGACCTGGCGCTGGTTCGGTCCGAAGGACCTGGTCAGCATCGATGACATGATGCAGGCTGGCGTCCAGGGCGTGGTCTCGGCGCTGCACCATGTGCCGACCGGCGCTGTCTGGAGCGCCGACGAGATTGCCAGACGGCAGCAGGAAGTGGCGACCCGGAGGAGCGGCGAGCCCTCGGGCTTGCGCTGGGAGGTGGTTGAAAGCCTGCCGGTCTCCGAGGACATCAAGAAACAGACGGGAAACTGGCGCGCCCACATCGAAGCTTACAAGATCAGCCTGCAGCACCTCGCCGCTGCCGGCATCGAGGTGCTGTGCTACAATTTCATGCCGGTGCTGGACTGGACCCGAACGGATCTGGCGTGGCGGGTTGCCCATGGCGGGACCTGCATGCGGTTTGATCTTTATGACTTTGCCGCCTTCGACATTCATATCCTGCAACGTCCAGGTGCTGCTGAAGACCATGCCGGTCCCGTCGCGGACGAGGCCCGACGTCGGTTTGTCGCCATGAGCGAGACCCGCAAGCAGGAACTGGCGGCCAATGTCGCCTTCGGTCTGCCAGGAGCTGCCGAGCAGATGTCGCTGGCGGATGTGCGCGCGCATCTGGCCGAATATGGCGGCATCGACGCGGACCGGTTGCGGCAGCATTTCATTGCCTTTCTCGAGGAGGTGATCCCGGTCGCGGAACAACTTGGTATCCGCATGTGCTGCCATCCGGACGATCCGCCAGTGCCGCTGCTCGGCCTGCCGCGCATCGTCTCAACGGAGGCTGACTACCGGCTGCTACTTGAGGCGGTGGACAGCCCGGCGAATGGGGTGACGTTGTGCACGGGCTCGCTTGGCGCCCGCGCCGACAATGACCTGCCCGGCATGATGCGGCGTCTGGGGCCGCGCGTTCATTTCCTGCACCTGCGCAATGTCCGGCGGGAGCAACCCGGCCTGTTCGGTTCGTTCCACGAGGCCGAGCATCTAGCCGGCGACACTGACATGGTGGCAGTGCTGGCCGAGGTGGTGAAGGAAGAGGCCCGGCGCAGGGCGGAAGGGCGCAGCGACTGGTCGATCCCGTTCCGGCCTGACCATGGACAGGACATTCTCGATGATCTGACGCGCAAGGCGCAGCCGGGTTATCCGGCCATCGGCCGTCTGAAGGGACTGGCAGAGCTGCGCGGCATCGCGACCGCGCTGACCCACCCGGAGTTGGGCCTTCTTACCCGCGTTTGACAAGCGTGGCGGCGTGGCACTTGAACAAATGCAGCCGGGGAGCTACCTGCGGCACCACACTCGGGTTCCGCCATCAGGGCACGGAACGTGACCGTCAGGTGGTGAGCGATGGATGGACTGGCCGGTCTCGCTGGATTGTTTCTGGCAGCCTTTCTGGCTGCGACGATTCTGCCGGCTCAGTCCGAGGGTGTTCTGGCCGCGCTGGTGGTTGCAGGCAACTGGTCGCTGTGGCTGCTGGTTTGTGTTGCCACGCTGGGCAATGTGCTGGGTTCGGTGGTCAACTGGCTGCTGGGGCGCGGGCTGGCAAGCTTTCGGCACAAGCGCTGGTTTCCGGTGTCGGACAAGTCACTGGCCCGGGCGGAGGGCTGGTATCGCCGTTATGGCCGATGGAGCCTGCTGTTCGCCTGGTTGCCGGTCATCGGGGACCCGCTGACCGTGATTGCGGGCACCTTGCGCGAGCCGCTGGGGGTTTTCCTGGTGCTTGTCACCATCGGCAAGGCGGGCCGTTACGTGCTGGTTGCGCTGGTGGCGGCAGGCGTGGCGTGACCTGAAGCTGCCAAGACGTCAGGACCATTGGGTGTCGCCGGGCGATAGCTGCCGACGAAATAGAGCGGGCGCTGCTTTGTCTCGTTGAAGATGCGGCCGACATATTCGCCGAGGATGCCGAGCGAGATCAGCTGCACGCCGCTGAGGAACAAGAGGCCCACCATGAGCGAGGCATAGCCGGGCACGTCGATGCCATGCAGCAGCACATCCGTCATCAGGACGAGGCCATAGATGATGGCGATGATGGAGACCAGAAGTCCGGCGATGGAGGCAAGCCGCAAAGGCACCGTGCTGAAAGCGGTCAGGCCATTGAGGGCCAGGCTTGCGAGCCGGCGGTAACACCAGCCGCTTGCCCCTGCCAGTCGTTCGGCCGGCTCATAGGGGATTTGTTTCTGGCGGAAGCCAACCCAGAAATACAGACCCTTCATGAAGCGCGCCCGCTCGGGCATGGACTTGAGCGCGTCCAGCGCCGCCCGGTCCAGCAGGCAGAAGTCGCCCGCGCCGCGTGGCAGATCGATGTCCGAGAGCTGAGCCAGCAGCTTGTAGAAGAGATTGGCCCCGGCGCGCTTGGCCAGTCCCTCGGACGGGCGGACAGTCTGCGTGGCGTGGATGATCTGGAAGCCGTCATTCCAGGCCGCGACAAGCTCGATAATCTTTTCCGGCGGGTGCTGCAGGTCCGCGTCGATGAGGATTGCCGCCTTCCCCCGGGCATGGTCGATGCCGGCGGTGATGGCGATTTCCTTGCCGAAATTGCGGGAAAGCGAAAGAATTCCGATGCGTGGGTCTGCTGCTGCAAGACCGGAGGCAACCTCCAGTGTCCGGTCCCGGCTGCCGTCATCCACCAGCAGGATCTCGAAGCTGTGGCCGAGGCCTTCCAGCACCGGGACGAGCCGGGCCATCAGCGGCACAAGGTTGGCCGCTTCATTGAAGCAGGGAATGACGACTGAAAGCTCGGGAGCGGTACCGCCCATTTTCCTGGTTCCTGGTCGACCAGCGCAGCAGGCCGGATGACTTTGATCTTTTCGAAGTGTTTCTGCTATGGCCTAGATAGACGTGAAGCAGGGGAATGCAAACAGTGGCGGCTGGCAAAAATTGTGTGGTTCTCAGCGCGGATGACTATGGGCTGACACCTGGCGTCAGCGCGGGGATCCGGCAACTCCTTTTGCAAAAGCGTCTGACGGCGACAGCGGCCATGACCATAAGCCCCTTTTGGGCGGAAGAAGGGCGACGGCTGCTGGCCGACTGGGGCCGGGTTGATGCCGATGTCGGGCTGCATCTCACGCTCACCGATCATGTTCCCCTGACACGGATGCCGAGGCTAGCCAGGAGCGGGCGTCTGCCGGGCAACGGGCCGTTGATCCTGATGTCCCTGCGCGGGCAACTCAAGGACGATGCCATCCGGCGGGAGCTTGCCGGGGAGATCGCTGCGCAGATTGATGCCTTTGAGGCTGTCATGGGGCGGGTGCCGGACTTTATGGACGGGCATCATCACTGTCACCAGCTGCCGGTGATCCGCGATCTTGTGCTGGAGGCCTTCGGCAGCAGGATCGGGACTGAGGGCGGCTATCTGCGCCTGTGCCAGGAGCCGCTACCCGCCATCTTGCAGCGGGGCAGGGCGGTGCTGCGGGCTGCCGTTATCAACGCGCTGGGTCAGGGTTTCGCTCGAAAGGTGCGGAAGGCCGGGCTGAAGGCCAATGACAGTTTTCGCGGTGTGCGCGATTTCACGGCGCAGGAAGACACGGGCGATCTGTTTCGCCGGTTCTTCAAAGGGGCGGGAGACCGGCCGCTGGTCATGTGCCACCCGGGCTATGTCGATGACCATCTGATCGGGCTCGATCCGCTGACGGACCTGCGCGAGGTTGAACTTCAGTATCTCGCCAGCGACGCGTTTGCCATGTTGCTGGCGGAGAACGATGTCGCCCTTGTCCGGTTCAAGGACCTGGCGGCAGCCTAGCCGGGGTGCAGTGAGCCGGCTGCCGCCTTGCGATGTTACGCGGGGTAGATCCGCGCGTACGCGGCGAGGATGAAGCGTTCGGCCTGATGCAGATAGTCCTCGAGCCTTGCGGCGGCCGCGGCTGCTTCGCCTTGTTCAAGCTGGGTCAGGATGGCGACGTTCTGCTCGATGTAGGGGCCATGCAGATATTCCGGATCGCGCAGCAGGCCGAAGACCAGGCGCAGTTCCAGCGAGATCTGGGCGTAGAAGGCGGACAGGCGCGGGCTGTCGGCCAGCTCGACGATGGCAGCATGAAAGGCGATGTCGGCGCTGCCGACGCTGAGCCATTCGCCGGCCTCGCGATGACGAAGCGCGGCTTCCACGGCCGCACGCATGCGGGCGACGCTGGGATGCAGCGGATGGGCGCGGGCAAGCGCCGGGCATTCGATGTGGCGGCGGACGCGGTAGATATCGATGATGGTCGACATGCTGGGCGTGATGACGAACACGCCCTTGTTCGCCTCATGCCGCAGGAGGCCTTCCTTGGTGAGCAGGCGAAACACTTCGCGCAATGTGTTTCGCGAGACCTGCAGGTCTTCGCTGAGCGTGACCTCGGAGAGGTGACTGCCGGGTGTCAGCTCACCGGAAATCACCCGGTTCCGGATCCGCATTGCAATCATTTCGGCGAGCGTCTGACCAGCTTCTGACGCCGGCACCACGTTCGTCGCGGACCCAAGAACTTTCAATCATCACTCCTCGACAAGAACGGCAGGCATGACAGGGAGCAACCCGATTCCCGCCCGGCACAGTGCCGGAGACACTAGGGCGGAGGGCTGTCACCTTCAAGCACGGAGCTGCTGCGCCGCACGCCATGCCAACGTTGCATTGCACAATAAAGTTGCTCTTCCGCTGCTGCAAGAGACACTTAGTGCCATCGTTGTAGGTCAAGGCGACAAGATTGTTCAACAGTCTGGACAGGATTGTCTGTTTTTGATAGGCCTGTCCCCAATCAAGAGGGGTGGCACAAGCCATGAAGTCAGTTTGCCAGCGGGGCGGTGTTCGCCCTGACAGGAACGTCATGACCGGTCTGCCCGCGAACCCGTGGGACAGGGCCTGATGCGGTCGATCGATCTCAACAGTGATCTTGGCGAGAGCTTCGGCGCCTGGGTGATGGGCGACGATGCCGCGATGCTGGACCTCGTCAGCAGCGCCAATGTCGCCTGCGGGTTCCACGCCGGCGATCCGGCCGGCATCCTGAAGACCTTGAAGGCGGCACGCGTGCGCGGCGTCAGCGTTGGCGCGCACGTCGGCTACCGTGATCTCGCCGGCTTC
This sequence comes from Pannonibacter carbonis, assembly GCF_003012935.1. Lineage (GTDB taxonomy): Bacteria > Pseudomonadota > Alphaproteobacteria > Rhizobiales > Stappiaceae > Pannonibacter > Pannonibacter carbonis. The sequence continues at coordinate 188,157 of NZ_PUDR01000002.1, forward strand.
GGTCGCCGGACGATGGATCCTTCCAGTGAAGAACTTTATGGCGACGTGATCTACCAGATCGGCGCGCTGCAAGGGCTTGCAGCTGCGGCTGGCACCTGCGTGTCCTACGTCAAGCCGCATGGCGCGCTCTACAACACAATTGCCTTTGACGCCCGGCAGGCGGCAGACGTGATCGCTGCCATCCTGGCGGTCGACCCGCGATTGACCCTTGTGGCGCTGGCCGGCTCTCCGCTGGTTGCGCAGGCGCAGAAGGCCGGGTTGACGGTGATCGCCGAAGCGTTTGCGGACCGCGCCTATACCGCCGACGGACGCCTGGTGTCGCGGCGCGAGCCCGGCGCCGTGCTGCATGACCCGGCACGGGTTGCCGACCGCATGGTGCGCCTTGTGCGTGACGGGGTTGTCGAAGCGATCGACGGGCAGATGGCCCGGGTCGAGGCGCAATCCATCTGCGTGCATGGCGACAGCCCGGATGCGGTGGCCATGGCGCGGCAGGTGCGACAGGCGCTGGAAGCAGATGGCATCGCCATCCGGCCTTTCGCCGGCCTGGAAAGCGCAGGGCAGGGCTGAGATGTCGTTGCTGCCCGTCCTTCCCACCGAGCCTGCCTCGGCCAGCCTGCGTTTCCTGCCGATGCGGGACGGCGCGCTGATGATCGAGCTGGCGGATCTAGCCGAAACGCTGGCGCTGTTCGATGCGCTGCAGGCGGCAAACCTGCCGGGCATCATCGAGATCATCCCGGCCGCGCGGACCCTTCTGCTGCGCTTTGATCCCAGCATGCTGCGCACGTCCGACATCGAGCGCGAAGCCTGTGCCCGTGCCGGACAGGGACGGAAGAGCGAAGCCGGGGTGCTGGTCGAGGTCCCTGTCTTCTACGATGGCGAGGATCTCGCGGAGGTGGCCGATCTCGTCGGGATCAGCCCTGAGGAAGTGATCCAGCGCCACACGCAGGCTGAGTACACCGTTGCCTTCACCGGCTTTGCCCCCGGATTTGCCTATCTGAGCGCGGGCGATGCCGGGCTCACGGTGCCGCGCCGCACGTCGCCGCGCACGCTGGTTCCGGCCGGCGCTGTCGGGCTGGCCGGTGAGTTCAGCGGCATCTACCCCAAGGCCAGCCCTGGCGGCTGGCAGCTGATCGGGCGCACGCCGCTGGCGATGTTTGATCTGGCGCGGGAGCCGGCGGCACTGCTGACCCCCGGCGCGCGGGTCAGGTTCCGCGACATGGCCAAGGAGCCCGGCGCGTCAGTCGTCGTGCCGTTGGCAGCAAGCGAAATCACCAGCAGCGCGCAGGACCGGCGGCAGGCCGCACTCGAGGTGTTGTCCACCGGCCTGCCGGCTCTGGTGCAGGATCTTGGCCGTCCGGGGCTCGCCGGGCAGGGCATCAGCCAGTCCGGGGCCGCGGACCGGGGTAGCCTGAAGGCTGCCAACCGGCTGGTCGGCAACCGGCCGGACGCACCCGCGCTGGAACTTGCGCCAACCGAATTCCGGTTCAAGGCCTTGGAGCGCGCTGTTATTGCGCTGACCGGCGCAGCCGAGCGGATCGAGATTGCGCCTAAGGCCGGCGCGAAACGGGTCTTTGCAGCGAACCGTCCCGTGGCGCTGGAGCGCGGCGATGTTGTGCGCGTTCCGGCACCTCAGCGCGGCATGCGCTCTTATCTTGCTCTGCGTGGCGGGCTCGACGTCCCTATAGTGCTGGGCAGCGCGGCGAGCGACACGCTGGCGCAGCTTGGGCCGGAGCCGGTCGTTGCCGGCGTCCGGCTTTGTGCCGGTCGCGAGCCCCGCGAGGCGGTGGCCGATGCAGCATATCTGCCAGCAACGATGTTGCCGGCGGCGGGCGAGGTCGTGGCGCTTGAGGTGGTTCTGGGGCCGCGCACGGACTGGTTCACCGACGCTGCACTGGCCGATTTTCTCGGGCAGGACTGGGAGGTCACCGCACTGGCGAGCCGCGTCGGACTGCGACTTGCCGGGCCGGACCTGACGCGCGCGATTGGCGGCGAGCTGCCGAGTGAAGGCACGTTGCGCGGAGCGATCCAGGTGCCGGCCAATGGTCAGCCGGTGCTGTTCCTGGCCGATCATCCGCTGACAGGCGGCTATCCGGTTATCGCCAATGTGGTGAGCCACCATCTCGACCTCGCCGGACAGATCCCGCCCGGCGCCCGGATCCGCTTCGTCGCGGCGCGGACTTTCAAAGACATCAAACCCTGTTCAGGTGCGCCCACATGAAAAAGGTTCTGATCGCCAATCGCGGCGAGATCGCAGTCCGCGTGATCCGGGCTTGCCGGGACTATGGCCTGGCGTCCGTTGCCGTCTACGCCGATGCGGATGCCGGAGCGCTGTTCACCGGGCTGGCCGACGAGGCGCTGGCACTCAATGGGGCGAGCCCGAAGGAGAGCTATCTCGACATCGGCAAGCTGATCGAGGCGGCTCGCCGTTCGGGGGCTGATGCGGTGCATCCGGGCTATGGCTTCCTGTCGGAACGGGCGGAGTTTGCCCGCGCGGTGATCGACGCGGGGCTGACCTGGATCGGGCCGGACCCGGAGGTGATCGAGGCGCTGGGCGACAAGCTCGAAGCGCGGCGCATTGCCCGCAAGGTCGGCGCGCCGCTGGTCAAGGGCAGCGACGGACCGATTGGCTCGGCTGCCGAGGCGCTGGCCTTTGCACGGGAGTTCGGTCTGCCGATGGCTATCAAGGCCGCGCATGGCGGCGGCGGACGCGGCCTCAAGATTGCCCGCAGCCTGGACGAGGTGGAGGAGCTGTTCGACAGCGCCACCCGTGAGGCACTGGCCGCCTTTGGCCGGGGCGAATGCTATGTGGAACAGTTCCTTGACCGGCCGCGTCACATCGAGGCGCAGGTTCTGGCCGACCGGCACGGCAATGTGGTCGTGGTCGGTACGCGCGATTGCTCGCTGCAGCGGCGCAACCAGAAGCTCGTCGAGGAAGCTCCGGCCCCGTTCCTGAGCGATGCGCAGCGCGCGGCCATCCATGCCGCTGCGCGCGATATCTGCCGCGCGGCTGGCTACACCGGGGCGGGCACGGTGGAGTTCCTGCTCAGCGCCGATGGGCTGATCTCGTTTCTGGAGGTGAATACGCGCCTGCAGGTGGAGCATCCGGTGACGGAAGAGACCACAGGGATCGACCTGGTGGTGGAGCAATTCCGCATCGCCGAGGGCCTGCCGCTGGGCATCACGGAAACGCCGGAGCCGCGCGGTCACGCGATCGAGTTCCGCATCAACATGGAAGACCCGGGCCGGGGCTTCCTGCCGGCGTCGGGTGAAATCACGGCGATGACGGTGCCGGCCGGTCCGGGCATCCGCTTTGACAGCGGTGTGACGGCCGGCTCGGTGATCCCGCCGATGTTTGATTCCTTGAGTTCAAAACTCATCGTCTGGGGTGTGACGCGCGAGCAGGCAATTGCCCGTGCGCGCCGTGCGCTCAGTGAGTTCCGCATCGAGGGTGTTCCGAGCGTGCTGCCGTTCCACAGGGCGGTGCTGCAGGAGGCTGACTTCTGCGGTCCGTTCAGGGTGCATACGCGCTGGATCGAGACAGAGTTTGCCGGGACGCTGGACACTGCCCCGCGGCCCGAGGCGACCGGTGAGGCAAGCCTGTTGCGCGGCAAGATCGAGATCGGCGGGCAGCTTGTCGAGATCGGCATTCCGCAGAGCCTGTTGCGGCTGCTGGGGACCGGGACGGCTGTGCCGGTGATGGAGGATGCGACCCCAATTGATGCGGCTGTCGTGGCCGCGCCGTTGCCGGGAACTTTGGCGCACTGGGCAGTTGCCGACGGCGATCTCGTCCGTGCGGGCGATGTCATCGCGATGATGGATGCGATGAAGATGGAAACGGCCGTCACGGCGCACCGCGATGGCGTGATCACCTGCCTGGCGCAGGCTGGATCAGCCCAGATCGCCGGGGCTGCATTGGCCCGGATTGAACCGGCGGGCGTGGCCCAGACAAACAACAACCGGCAGGAACCGGCGGAGACGCAGGCATGAGCACCATGACGCCCCCTGAGAAGACGCCCCCCCAGATGTCCAACCCGCTGCTCATCGTTGACGGGCTCAGCGTCAGCTTCGGCGGCAACCGGGTGATCGAGGATCTGTCCTTCTCCGTCCAGCCGGGCAAGACGCTGGCCATCGTGGGCGAGTCCGGGTCCGGCAAGTCGGTGACATCCCTGTCGATCATGCGGCTGGCCGACATGATGGGCGCGCGCTTTGACGCAGGCCGGATCCTGTTCGGCGCCCGCAACCTGCTCACCGAGACGCAGAAGGACATGCGCGCGATCCGTGGCAAGGACATTGCCATGATCTTTCAGGAGCCGATGACTTCGCTCAATCCGGTCTACACCATAGGCGACCAGATCTGCGAAACGCTGATGCTGCACGAAAAGATGAGCAAGGCGGCGGCGCTGGCGGAGGCCATCCGGCTGCTCGGCATGGTGCGCTTGCCGGACGCGGCCGAACTGGTGAAGCGCTATCCGCACCAGCTTTCCGGCGGCATGCGCCAGCGGGTGATGATCGCCATGGCGCTGGCCTGCCGGCCCAAGGTTCTGATCGCCGACGAGCCGACGACGGCGCTGGATGTGACCATCCAGGCCCAGATCCTCAACATCATGCGCGAGTTGCAGAAAGAACTCGGCATGGCGCTGATTTTCATCACCCATGACATGGGCGTGGTCGCCGAGATGGCGGACGACGTGGTGGTGATGTGGAAAGGCCGGAAGGTCGAGGAAGGCAAGGTCACCGACATTTTCGCAAGCCCGCAGCATCCCTACACCCGCGCCCTGCTGTCCGCCGTGCCGAAGCTGGGTTCAATGGCGGGCGAGGACTATCCCAAGCGCCTGCCGCTGACGGTGCTGGAAGATGGCGAGCCGAAGACCGTGGGCGTGGAGCGGGTGCAGAACACCGCCCGCACCGACGGAGGGCCGCTGTTGTCCGTGCGCGACCTGTTCGTGCGCTTTGACGTGCGCAAGACGATCCTTGGCAAGGTCACCCACCGCTGCAGCGCCGTGTCGAATGTATCCTTCGACATCTATCCGGGCGAGACGCTGGCGCTGGTTGGCGAATCCGGCTCGGGCAAGTCGACCATCGGCCGGGCGGTGCAGCAGCTGCAGGCCGCCCACTCCGGCGACATCAGCTTCAAGGGCAAGAGCCTTGCCGGCATGTCGGCGGCCGAGCGCTTCGCGTTGCGCCAGAAGGTGCAATACATCTTCCAGGACCCGTTCGCCTCGCTGGACCCGCGCAAGACCGTCGGGTTTTCGATTGCAGAACCGATCACGACGCACGGGCTGATCAGCGACCGCAAGGCGATCCAGCGGCGGGTGGATGAACTCCTCGAACGGGTCGGGCTCACCTCGGCCCATGCCAGCCGCTATCCGCATGAGTTTTCCGGTGGCCAGCGCCAGCGCGTCTGCATTGCCCGGGCACTCGCGTCCGACCCGGAGCTGATCATCGCCGATGAGGCCCTGTCGGCGCTGGATGTGTCGATCCAGGCGCAGGTGATCAACCTGTTCATGGACCTGCAGGCCGAACGCGGGCTGGCCTATCTCTTCATCAGCCATGACATGGCGGTGGTGGAGAAGATGAGCCACCGCGTCGCCGTGCTTTACCTCGGCCAGATCATGGAAATGGGCAGCCGCCGCCAGGTGTTCGAGACGCCGGCGCATGACTACACCCGCCGCCTCCTGTCCGCCGTGCCGGTTGCCGACCCGACCCGCGCCCGCACCTCCGCGATGCTGGAAGGCGAGATCCCCAGTTCAACCCGGCGCGTGGGAGACGAGCCGGCTCTCCTCGTTCGCGAGGAAATCCATCCAGGCCACCTTGTCGCCAAGAGCGCCTGAACCCTGCGAAATCCGCAGTCATCAGCAGAGGAATGGGAACATGAAAACAAAGAAGTGGGGAATGAGCGCCGCCCTCGTAGCGCTTGCCATGTCCAGTGTCTCTTTTGTCGCCCAGCCGGCGCTTGCCGCCGGCAAGCTGACCGTTGCTTCGCCGCTCGATCCGGGCAGCTGGGATCCGATCGACACGTTCCTGGTGGCCTGGGCCGCCGTTTCGACCAACGTGTTTGAAGGCCTCACCTATCGCGGTCCGGACCTGAAGCTGGTGCCGGGCCTTGCCGAAAGCTGGGAAGAGCTGGACGAGGGCAAGCGCATCCGCTTCAAGCTGCGCCAGAACGTCAAGTTCCACAACGGCGAGCCGTTCAATGCCGAAGCCGTCAAGTTCACCTTCGACCGCCTGCTCGGCGAGCAGGGCGCCAAGGGGCCGCAGCGCTCGAACTACACCGTGATCGACAGCGTCGAGGTCATCGATGAGAACACCGTCGACCTGAAGCTGAAGAAGCCGGATCCGGTGCTGCTGACGAAGCTCGCCGGCTATGGCGCGATGATCGTTCCGCCGAAGTACATCGCGGAGAAGGGCGAGGACCACTTCAACGCCAACCCGGTCGGCACCGGCCCGTTCAAGGTCGTGTCCTACGCACCGAAGGTCGACGTCAAGCTGGCGGCAAACCCGGATTACTGGGGCGGTGCGCCGAAGCTGGACGAGGTGGACTTCCGCTTCATCTCCGAGCCGGCAACGGCTGTCGCCGAACTGCAGTTCGGCCGCGTCGATCTCGTCATCCCGCCGATCATTCCGATCGGCATGGTCGAGACGATCAAGTCGGATGCGAACCTCGAGATCCTGAGCGTTCCTGGCCCGACCGTCGACGCGCTGCGCTTCAACACCCGCGACGGCATCACCGCCGATGCGCGCGTGCGCAAGGCGATCATCATGGCTGTCGACCGCGCGGCCATCGTGCAGTCGATCCTGGCAGGTCACGCTTCGGAAATCGCCACCTTCCAGAGCGCGCTGTCCTTTGGCCATGACGAGGCGCTGAAGCCGCTGCCGTTTGATCCGGCCGCTGCGAAGAAGCTGCTTGCCGAGGCTGGTGTGAAGCCGGGTGAGGCGCTGCAGATCGACGTGCGTGGCAATGACGCGACCATGAACGAAGTGGCCCAGGCCATCTCCTTCTACCTGCAGGCTGTCGGGCTCAATGCCACCGTGAAGCCGTACGAGACCAGCGTGCTGATCAACGACATCATCCCGCAGGGCAAGACCGGCGCCATGTTCCAGCAGAAGTGGGGTGGCTGGACCTTCGATTACGACAACACCGCCTACGCCATGTATCACACCGGCGAAAAGTGGAACCCGTATGACAAGGACGAAACGCTCGACAAGCTGCTGGAATCCCAGCGTCCGATGACCGATCAGGCGGCCCGCGAGAAGGTGCTGCAGGAGATCGGTGCCTATGTCGCGGACAAGGCGCTCGAGCTGCCACTCTACAACACCAACGCCATCTACGGCATCAACAAGCGGGTGAAGGGCTTCGTTCCGGCGCCCGACACCCGCATCAAGCTGAATGAAGTCAGCGTCGACTGACACACACTGAGGTCCCGCCCGGCATGGCCGGGCGGGGTTGTGACTTGCTGACACGACCAGAAGGCTGCGTGACACGACGGACCATGCGTTTGCGCCTCTCCCCCCATGAGGGGCAGAGCTCTCGCAGATGTAGTCAGACAGTTGTCGAGGCCTCGAAGCTCCCCTCCCCCCCGTGGGGAGGGGTGAGGGGTGGGGGGCACAGCGCCCGTTTGATCGCAAATTGCGTGAACCACGCGCAGTCAGGAACGCAGGTTACCTGGAATGAAGTCTGTTCCCCCCACCCCCAACCCCTCCCCACGAGGGGGAGGGGGGCGGAGAGGCTCCGACAAGGATCAAAATTTCTGGGCACGGTCGTTCACATCGAACACGTGCCAGACTTCATATGCGAAAGCCTCGACCCTCAAGGGGGGAGAGGGCGCTGCGACTTAAGGCATCTGTCAGGGGCTAATCTCTGGTTGGTCTTGGTGTGTCAGCAGTTTCAGGTTCCGCCCGGCATGGCCGGGCGGGGCCAATCCGCACCAGTAGGAGAAGAACGTGGCCGGTTTCCTCATCAAACGCCTGCTTCAGGCCATCTTCGTGGTCATCGCCATCACGCTCATCGTCTCGTTCGCCATCCGCCTCACCGGTGATCCGGCGGTGATGATGTTCCAGGGCGGCGGCAGCATGACGGAAGAGGATCTGATGCGGATCCGTGCCGAGCTTGGCACGGACAAGCCCTTCCTGGTGCAGTATCTGAGCTTCATGCAAGGTCTGGTGACCTTCGACCTCGGCAAGAGCTTCGTTGGCGGAACGCCGGTCGCCCGGCTGATCGGCGACGCGCTGCCGGCGACCCTGATGCTGGCCTTCGTGTCGATGGCGGTTTCCATCGCCCTGTCGATCCCGCTCGGCATCAAGGCGGCCACTTCCCGCGGCAAGCTGGCGGATCAGGTGATCCGCGTGTTCTCGCTGGTTGGCCTGTCGTTTCCGAATTTCTGGCTCGCCACCATGCTGGTGCTGCTGTTTGCCATCACCTTCAACCTCTTGCCACCCAGCGGCATGTCGGGACCGGAGAGCTTCATCATGCCCGCCGTGACCATGGGCGTGATCCTGACCGCGACCAATGTGCGCCTGGTGCGCACGGCGATGCTGGAAACGCTGCAGTCGCAATATGTCATGGTCGCCCGGGCCAAGGGGCTGAGCGAGAGCAAGGTTCTCTACAAGCACGCCCTGCGCAACTGTGCCATTCCGCTGATCACCTATTTCGGCCTGCAGTTTGGCGGCCTGCTCGGCGGCATCGTCGTCATCGAGCGGGTGTTCAACTGGCCGGGCATGGGCACGCTCGCCTTCGAGGCGGTCGGTGCGCGCGACTATCCGGTGCTGCAGGCCGTGATCACCGTGCTGTCGCTGATGATCGTCGGCATCAACCTTCTCGTCGATATCGCCTATGGCCTTGTCGACCCGCGCATCCGGACGGAGTGACGCTCATGGCCGCAAAGACCTCTCGCCCCTCGCAGTTTGCCAGTCTCGAGTTCATCCTCGGCGCGTTTCTGACAACCGTGATCTGTTTCGCGGTTTTGTTCTCGGATGTGCTGTTTCCCGGCGCCGACAAGATCGACCTGATGGCCCGGCTGACCAAGCCCTTTGTCAGTGCAGCGCATCCGCTCGGCACCGACCCGCTCGGCCGCGACGTGCTGGCCCGTGTGGTGGCCGGTGGCAAGATCTCGCTGCTGGTCGGCTTTACATCGGTGATCGGCGCGGTCGTCTTCGGCGTGCTGATGGGGCTGATCGCCGGCTATTACCGTGGCTTCTGGGACATGGTGGTGATGCGCTTTGCCGACCTGCAACTGGCCATGCCCTTCATCCTGCTCGCCATCACCTTCATTGCCATTGTCGGCGGCAGCCTGACCAACACGATCATCCTGCTGATCATCTCGCAGTGGGTGCAATATGCCCGTCTTGTGCGCGGCTCCGTGCTCACCCTGCGCGAGCGGGAGTTCATCCTCTCCGCCCGCGCCATTGGCGTGAAGGACTGGCGCATCATCCTGCAGCACCTGCTGCCGAACCTGATCGGCCCGGTGATCGTGCTCATGACGCTGAATGTTGCCAACAACATCCTGCTGGAAAGCAGCCTGACCTTCCTCGGCCTCGGCGTCGATCCGACGATCCCGAGCTGGGGCGGGATGCTGGCGGACGGGCGGACCTACCTGCAGACCGCGTGGTGGGTGAGCGTGTTCCCCGGTGTTGCCATCCTGCTGACCGTGCTGGGTCTCAATCTTCTCGGTGACTGGCTGCGCGACAGCCTCGACCCGACCGGACGAACCTCGAGGTAATCCGATGACCGTGCTTGTCGACCGCAGCTTTGCCCGCACGCTGGACCAGATTGCCGGTCTTGCCCGCCCTGGCGAGACGCTGGAGGTGTGGAGCTTCGATGACCGCCGCAGCCGCGAGGACTGCGAAGCGCTGCTGAAGCAGAAGGGCATCACGGCCCGCATCCGCAGCGCCTACAAGCCGCTGGTGCATGCCTTTCTGGAAGAAATCGATCTGGCCGGGGTGAATGCAATCGAGCTGCACTATCCGGTGCATCCGGCCGCGCCGGACAACCGGTTCCGCCTCGAGGCCTATCCGCTGGCCGCGATGACGGGCGACAGACCACTGCGCTTCGTGCCGAAAACCGGCGCGGTGCTGCAGTATGATGTCGTGCTGACCCGAGCGGACGGGAAACGTGAGACCATCGCCGTGCTTGCCCCGAACCGGCTGCATGTGGACGCGGCCGGCGAGACGAGCCTGTCGCCGACCGGCTGGATCCGGCGATCCGGCGAGGAAGAGGGGGAGCGGATCGAGACGGACTTCGAGCAGCTGTTCGAGGCGGCCATCGCCACCGTGAAGTCCGCCCCCTGGGGCACGCAGGAGCCCTATTTCGAGGAACTGCATATAGCAGCTTCCATCCCGGCGAAAGATGCGCCGATGTCAGTCGGCGACGAGGTGATCAGCCTCGCCGAGGCCCTGCATGAGGACCTGTATTTCTCGCTGCTGGAGGTGTTCCAGAAGCGCTCGGGGCGTCCGCTCGGCGACCGGGGGCTGAAGCCGGGGCAGATCGTTCCGGCTGTGACGGGCGGCGCGGCGCGGTCCTCCCTGCGGATCGAGCTCAAGGCCCTGTCGACCGGCCATATGGACGACCCACGACAGGATCTGGACCGGGCGGAGACGCCTCTGGCCGTTGCGCAGGTGACCGACGAACTGGCCGGCCATGGCGGTGTTGCGTTCGAGGCAAGCACCCGGTCGGGCCGGACGGTGCGCGCGACCTATGTTGCCGGGACGGCTGCACCGGTGATGATCAGCGCCGGGCAACATGCCAACGAGACGACTGGCGTCGTCGGTGCGCTTCGGGCCGCACGGCGTCTGGCCAGACGTGAAGGGGCGCATTTCAGCCTGTCGCCGCTGGAAAACCCGGATGGCTATGCGCTGCACCAGCGGCTGCGCCTCGGCAATCCACGTCACATGCACCACGCCGCGCGCTACACGGCGCTGGGCGATGACCTTGAATACCGCACGCGCGAGAACTCGGGGGCGACCCTCTTTGAAAAGGAAATCCGCCTCAAGGCCGAAGCGCTGAGCGGAGCGGGGCTGCATGTAAACCTGCACGGCTATCCCGCGCACGAATGGACCCGTCCGCTGTCAGGCTATGTTCCGCGCAACTTCGCCATGTGGACCTTGCCGAAGGGCTTTTTCCTGATCTTGCGCCATCTGCCGGGCTGGGAAGCGGCGTCCGAAGCCTTGCTCGACAAGGTGACGCGCCATCTGGCGGCAATCCCGGGGCTCGTTGGCGAGAACAGCCGGCAGATTGCGCTGTACGAGGCCCATGCCGGGGAAACCGGCTTCCGCATGATCAATGGGTTCCCGTGCCTGTGCTCGCTGGATGACCGGCACACGGTGCCTGTGACCCTGATCACCGAGTACCCGGACGAGACCATCTACGGCCCGGCCTTCCGCACCGGCCACACGGCGCAGATGGAAACCGTGCTTGCCGCCTATGAGGCCTGGCAGGAGATCATGACCGGACTTGGCATGGTGTGAGGCAGGGCTGCGGGACGGGAACCCGACATGTAGACAAGCATCAACAACGCGGCCCAGGGGATATTGTCCGGACCAGCGTTCATTTCTTTCGTCATGGTCGGGCTAGTCCCAACCATCTGCAAGCCTTTGACGGTTTAGGTCCTCGGCACAAGGCCGAGGATGACGAAAGAGCAGTTGCGGTGCGGTGAGCAGTCTTGTCCCCGGACATGCAGCGGCGCAGTCACGTGTGAACGCATTGCTCGCCGGGCAGGCCTTAGTAGCCAGTGCCCTTGGTGAATTCCTTCCAGACGGTCTGGAACAGGATCTTCAGGTCGCCGCGCGTCGACTGGCTGCGGATGTACTCGAGATCGTAATGGACGCGCATGCGGGCATGGTATTCCTCGGTGGTTTCACCGCGGAAGCCGTTGACCTGCGCAAGGCCAGTAATGCCCGGACGGACCTGGTGACGATCCATGTAACGGGTGTCGAATTCCTCGTAAGGCATACCGGCGGCAAGCATCCCCGGAACATGCGGACGCGGGCCGACGAGAGACATGTCGCCCATCAGGACGTTCCACAGCTGCGGCAGCTCATCGAAGTTGGACCGGCGCAGGAAGCGGCCGACCGGCGTGATGCGCGGGTCGTTCTTGCGCGTCTGCGCGACACCGGTTGTGTCCTGTTTGGCGACATACATCGACCGGAACTTCAGAGTGTAGAACAGCTCGCCATTCAAGCCATAACGCGCCTGGCGGAAGATCACCGGGCCGGCACTGTTCAACTTGATTGCGGCGGCAATCCCGATCAGCAGCGGGCTCAACAGAACCAGACCGGCAGCACTGCCAACCACATCCATGGTCCGCTTGAGTGGCGGGCGGGCGAAATTTCGCAGGCGCGCCCATCGACGCCCGTCATCGAACGCAGCTGCAGGCCCGGCGATGGCGGAGAAAGCTGCATTCGCACGTGACCCGACAAGCCGGACGTCCCCGAAAGTCCGACCCAGCCGGTCAGTCTTGTTGGGGCCAAAGCTGCCTCGATCAGCCCTGGAGCGATCGATCCGCGCCTTGGACAGGTAGACAATCCGTCCTGATTGCGGATGCCAGAACCCGAAGCCGTCAGGCTGGTCAAAACGATTATGCGCCATGGCATGCCCCGAAAACGCTAAACAATTTCCTGCACCCGCACCGTCGTTCTCGGCGATGGGAGCAGTGGCCAATGCCAGAAGCCTCCGTAAAAACTGAAGGCAGCAATTTTAATGGATTCTTAACATTGTCGGGACCCGACTGCAAATTACATCGGGCTTAATGTCATACCTGTCGCAGGCGATGCCAGGCTTTCGAAAGGCCGCTTTCCGGTGCTATCGGAAAAGCCCTGTCTGCCCGGCGGCGACACAGGCGAACCTGCCTGTCCCAGTGCCTGGCCGAATGGGGTTGGTCGCCCTGCGTCTCGATGCTAAGCACAGCGCGTGGGCCGCGCGGGCGGTCTGAACAGGCGAGAGAGGCTCCCCTTGCGCAAGGCACTGGTTACCGGTTCGGCCGGCTTCATCGGCTATTATCTGTGCAAGCGGCTGATTGCGGACGGGTTCGAGGTGATCGGCCTTGATGCAATGACCGATTACTATGATGTGCGCCTGAAGCAACGGCGGCACCAGATGCTGCTGCAGAGCCCGAACTTCCGTGCGCTCAACGAACGGGTCGAGACGCCGGGCTATCTGGTGGATCTCCTCGCCCGCGAAAAGCCGGATGTGGTCATCCACCTGGCGGCGCAGGCCGGCGTGCGCTATTCGATCGAGGCGCCGCGCTCCTATCTCGACAGCAACATTGCCGGTACGTTCGAGCTGCTGGAAGCGGCAAGGGCCACCCCGCCGCAGCACCTCTTGATCGCCTCGACCTCGTCGGCCTATGGCGCCAATACGACGATGCCCTATGTCGAGACGGCCAAGGCCGACCACCAGATGTCCTTCTACGCAGCGACGAAGAAGGCCTGCGAGGTGATGAGCCATTCCTATGCCCATCTCTATGGCCTGCCGACGACGCTGTTCCGCTTCTTCACAGTCTATGGCCCCTGGGGCCGGCCGGACATGGCGCTGTTCAAGTTCACCAAGGCGATCCTCGCCGGCGAGCCGATCGACGTCTACAATCACGGCGACATGCGCCGCGACTTCACCTATGTCGAGGATCTGGTCCTGGGCATCCGGCTCCTGATCGACGCGGTGCCGCAGCGCCCCCTGGACGGGGAGGGCGTGCCGGAGGGCGACAGCCTGTCGCCGGTTGCGCCCTGGCGCATCGTCAACATCGGCAATTCGGCACCGGTGCAGCTCACTGACTACATCGCCGCCATCGAGGCCGCCACGGGCCGCAAGGCGATCCGCAACCTGTTGCCGATGCAGCCGGGCGATGTTCCCGCCACCTGGGCCGACACCAGCCTCCTCGAACACCTCACCGGCTTCCGCCCGGCGACGAGCGTGGAAGAGGGCGTGGCGCGGTTCGTGGACTGGTACCGGGGGTATTATGGGGGGTGAGTGAGGCGACAGCGCTGGTCCTGTGCCAATCTGTCGCTCGCTCGGGACGATGAATATCCGCTTTGCGGCAGCGTGCCAAAGACGACCGGAACAACAGAATGAATTGTGTGGATCCGATTTACAGAGTGGGAAATGGCATTGGGGCCGAACTCCTGATGCGGACTTTCGCCTAGGTCTGAAAATCTGACCAAAGGGCTTCCAATGAGCTAATTTAAGAATGTTCCAAAAAGAGACGGCACCTTGAGGTAATATGTTTCAGCATATGAAGCGACAAACTTATATGCTGTAGCATGTCGAATTTCTCAGATTTGTTGACAGAAATATATCTTGGCATATAATTTAGGGCGATTATATGTGAGAATATATAATGACTGAGAATTTGGAGATCATAGAGGCAATCAAGAATGCCCGCAAAGCCAAGGGCCTAAGCCAAACCAGCTTCGGCGAGCTTGTTGGCGTGCCGCAAAGCCATATCTCTAAAATCGAAAAGGGCGGCGTAGATATCAAGCTCTCCAGCTTGATCCAGATTGCTCGCGCGCTTGACCTGGAAGTCAAGCTGGTACCCAAAAGGGCTCTTCCTGCCGTCGAGAGTATCGTCGCAGGGGTTTCGCGAGATCGTACCGCTCCCGCTTTGAGTAATATCCGCAATGCTCAAAAGGCTCTCGATCACCTGCGAAACATTGCTGGTGCGCCCGCCAATTACATTGAGGTGTTTGAGCAAATTGATCGCGCTCTGAAAGGGTTGCAAGCTCTCAACTACGACACGGACGCTTATGTTCGACTAGAGAAAGCTACATCTCCCATTTGGAAGATAACCTTTCCACCCAAGCAGTTCAGCCCTGCCGAAGGTCTCAAGGAGAATTCTTCCGAAGTCGGTAAAATCATCAAAATATTGGAGCGAGTTGGCAAAAGCTTGCGAGAACTCCGCAATAGTCTTGTTCATCGCCATGAAAAGGCTGACCTGCTAGAGCGTCCGGCCTATTTACTGGAGGATGACGTTGACTGATATATCCTCACTCAACATCCTTCTTCACGGCAAAAAAGTCGGCACACTCAGCCTGCTGCCGGGAGACCGCTCGATCTTTTCATTCGATGACGCCTATGTCGCCGACAAAAGCCGTGACACGCTGAGCTTGTCTTTCAAGAACCCCCTTGGCGAACTGCTGACGAGGTTTGACGCGACGGGGCCTAACCTGCTGCCGTTCTTTTCAAACCTATTACCGGAAGGCACTCTGCGGGATTATCTGGCACGGCAAGCCGGCGTAAAGCCTGTCAGAGAGCTATATCTCCTATGGGCGCTCGGCCAGGACTTGCCTGGTGCGGTCACCGTGTTGCCTGACGACGGGGAGGGGCTGCCAGATGATGACGACGAGACAACTGCCGAGGAAAAAGCAACGCGCAAAGAACAAGCTCTGCGCTTCTCTCTTGCGGGTGTTCAACTGAAGTTTTCTGCTTTGCGCAATGCAGGCAAGAACGGTGGCTTGACGATACCCGCCAAAGGGATCGGCGGGGAGTGGATCGTAAAGCTTCCGGCAGACAGGTTTGAAGGCGTTCCCGAGAACGAATTTTCGTTCATGACCATCGCAAGGCAGATCGGGATTGATGTGCCTGAGATCGAGCTGATTGATCTCAAGAGCATTGACGGTCTTCCGGACGGGCTTGGAAGGTTACGGGGCGAGAAAGCCTTCGCTATCAAGCGCTTCGACCGAAGTGACGATGGCCCTGTGCATATTGAAGACTTTGCGCAGGTTTTCGGGCGCTACCCTTTTCAGAAATACGATCAAGCGAGCTACAGAAATATCGCAACGGTGTTGGGGATTGAAACCACTCAAGGCGATGTCGCGGAATACATCCGGCGTTTGGTGTATTCGACGCTCATTGGCAACGACGATATGCACCTGAAAAACTGGTCGCTGATCTACTACGACCGAAAGACGCCGAGCGTCGCACCGGCCTATGATTTGCTTGCAACGATCCCATATCTGCCAAGCAAAACAGCGGCCATGAAATATGTCACCACAAACGTGATGGCGGAGCTCACGCTGAAAGAGCTTGCCGTACTGGCATCAAAGGCCAAGCTGCCAGAAAAGCTTGTCTTGGACACGGCCAAAGAAACGGTCGCTGCGTTTCAGGAGGTTTGGGCAAAGGAGAAAACGAACCTGGCCTTGAGCGAAGATGTGATCAAGGCTGTCGATGCCCATCTTGCGACGTTGATCCTGCCTTTGGAGTGCTGAGTTGCCTGCTGGGGGGGGCAATTCCAGCCTCCCTATCTGCGGGCATCGCACCCTGAGCAAACAGTAAATGCCCCTGAACGATCCTTGTCCGGATGATGACGTTTGTTCGCGGCAATCAAAGACTGTGATGAGGCCCGACCCTGATCGCATCGCAACTAACGGAATTTTATTAGAGGTATCAATGTACTGAGAAGATTTTGATGGTGCTGTGAGAGAGGATTGAACTCTCGACCTCTCCCTTACCAAGGGAGTGCTCTACCACTGAGCTACCACAGCATCTTCGGCGTGTTGACCGTTTGGTCCGCCAGGCGAGGGCAAAGGCTGCCGCTCGTGTCTGCAGCGGGTTATCGCTGCGAACGAGCGGGCTTGTGCCACAGTTGTTCGGGGATGGCAAGCGCCTGTTACAGGGAATTTGTAAGCCGCCTGTGGACAGGATGAGCCGGCGTGGCCGGTGGGCTTTGCGTGGGGGCCATGGCTGGGGTAGGTCTTGGGGCATGGACGAGAACACGAAGCAGAGCGGAAATCAGGGCAGAAATGCTGGTGCAAACGGCGGCAATCCAAAGCTGTCGCTGAAGCCGGGCAGCCGGGAGGCGCGCCTTGCCGAGGCCCTGCGCCAGAACCTGAAGCGCCGCAAGGTTGCCGCGCGCCAGCGGGCGGATCGGGACGGGGATGACGCTGGGGATCCCGCCGTCGACGGGCTTTTGCCGGCCCCGGAGGGTGCTGATACGCCCTGATGGCCAGCAAGGCTGTGGATAACGCGGCTGTGCGGCTTTTGAGGTGACGGACGCTGACGCTCCGACGTGCTGCAACGAATGCGGGGCGATACGCGGCAGCAGGGGCGATGCTGGCGGTCTGCCTTGCGCGCGCCAAACTCCGGGTGTAGACGCGGCTCGCGCAAGGGAACAAATCAATTTCAGGGCCGTTTGCGGCCGCAGCCAGGTGAATCCATGGACAGCATCAAGATCGTCGGCGGTTCTCAGTTGAACGGCGTCATTCCGATTTCCGGCGCCAAGAACGCCACCCTGCCGCTGATGATCGCCTCGCTGCTCAGCGACGAGACCCTGACGCTCGGCAACGTGCCGCGCCTGCGCGATGTCGCCCAGCTGAACCACATCCTGTCGAACCACGGCGTTGACTATTCCGTCGACGGCAAGCGCGTCGGCCAGGATGACCTGAAGGGCCAGACGCTGCATCTGACCGCTCGCACCATCGTTGACACCACTGCGCCCTATGAACTCGTCTCGAAGATGCGGGCGAGCTTCTGGGTGATCGGCCCGCTGGTGGCGCGCGAACGCCGCGCCCGCGTGTCGCTGCCCGGCGGCTGCGCGATCGGCACGCGTCCGGTCGATTTCTTCATCGAAGGCCTGACCAAGCTCGGCGCGTCCATCGACATCGAGGCCGGTTACGTCGTCGTCAACGCGCCGAAGGGCCTCGTCGGCGCGCGCATCGAGTTCCCGAAGGTCTCGGTCGGCGCGACGCATACGCTGATGATGGCCGCGACGCTCGCCAAGGGCGAAACCGAACTCGTCAACGCGGCGCGCGAGCCGGAAGTGGTCGATCTTGCCAACTGCCTCATCGGCATGGGCGCGAAGATCGAGGGCGCGGGCACGTCGGTGATCCGCATCCAGGGCGTTGACCGCCTGCATGGCCATCGCCATGCGGTGATCCCGGACCGCATCGAGGCCGGCACCTATGCCATGGCCGTTGCCATGACCGGCGGCGACGTGGTGCTGGAAAACGCCCGCGCGGACCTGTTCGAGAGCGCCCTCGACGTGCTGCGTCAGACCGGCGCGGAGATCACCGAGGTCGACGGCGGCCTGCGCGTCTACCGCAATGGCAATGGCATTGCTCCGGTCGACATCACGACCGAGCCGTTCCCCGGCTTCCCGACCGACCTGCAGGCCCAGTTCATGGCGCTGATGACGCGTGCGGGCGGCCAGAGCCGCATCACCGAGACGATCTTCGAGAACCGTTTCATGCATGTGCAGGAACTGGCCCGCCTCGGTGCCCGCATCCGCATTGACGGGCACACCGCGATTGTCGACGGCGTCAGCACGCTGCGCGGCGCTCCGGTGATGGCGACGGACCTGCGCGCCTCGGTGTCTCTGGTGATCGCCGGCCTTGCTGCCGAAGGCGAGACGAACGTCAGTCGCGTCTATCACCTCGACCGTGGCTTCGAACGGCTGGAAGAAAAGCTCGGCCGCTGCGGCGCGGTGATCGAGCGCATCTCGCACTGACGCCCAAAACACCGGCTGTGCTGTCTTGGATTGAGGGTCCGGCGCGTTTTGCGCCGGTCTTGCTCCGTGTCACCCCGGCCAAGCGCAGCGCCGAGCCGGGGGCTACTCGCTGCCAGAGCCGTCGTGTGGGATTGCACTGTAATAGCTGAACTCTATCGTCATTCGGCCAATTGCAGTGCTGCGAAAACGCTTTCTGCTCTGCGAGCGAGTAGGCCCCGGGTCTGCGCTGCGCTGCGCCCGGGGTGACGCTGGCGGATTTGTCGCCAGATTGGGTTGGCTGTGCCGTCTGGCCAATTGTCAAATCGGGCAGGACCGGTTAGGCAATCGCGGGAACGGCGTGTTCTGCGGCGGGCGTGATCGCCAGCGGGTCAATACGCCCGGCAGGACAGGCAGCATGTGACAGGTCCGGGACCCGGGCCGCAGGGACCTTGCGACGACCGATGGATCTCGTGAAACTCGCCGCTCTCGATCAGGACGACCTTGCCATCGTGTCCGCCCATGTGCAGGACGCGGTGCTGCTTGTCGGCGACATCCGCTTCCTGCCCCAGGAGGGCAAGGCGGTGTTCGTGATGAACCGTTTTGTCTGGGACAGACCGGTTGATCCGCGCAGCGGGGCGCATGAGCGCCGGCGCGCGGCCCTTGCCTTTTCCCGTGTCAGCGCCATGAAAGCGGCCGGGATCCGTCAGACGGTGAAGGATGCGGTGCTGTCCCTGCTGGCTGTGCAGTTCCATCAGGCCGGCGAGGGGCCGGAAGGCGAGGTCATGCTGTCGTTTTCCGGTGGCGGAACGATCGCGCTGACGGTGGAGTGCATCGAGGCACAGCTGACCGATCTCGGGCCCGCCTGGGGCACCGCGCATCGGCCGCAGCATCCGCTCGACTGATCCAGTTAGAAAACCGAATGGGCCCAAGGGGGCCGCTGGCGAGGCTGCGTGATCGCCGGCGACAAGGGAGATGACCTGTGCCGATCCGTCTTTCCATCGAGGCTGATGATTTCGAAACCCGCTTCCGCGCGCTGCTCGCCGGCAAGCGTGAAGTCTCCGAGGACGTCGACCAGATCGTGCGCGACATCATCGAGGATGTGCGCCAGCGCGGCGATGCCGCCGTGATCGACTACACCAACCGCTTTGACCGTCTGCAGGCGGTCTCGATTGCGGAACTGACCGTCACAGAGGCCGAGATTGAGGCGGCGATCGCCTCTGTCGACAGCGCAACGCTGGATGCGCTGAAGCTGGCCCGCGACCGGATCCATTCGCACCACGCCCGCCAGATGCCGAAGGATGACCGCTACACGGACGCCATCGGTGTCGAGCTGGGGTCGATCTGGACGGCTGTCGAGGCGGTCGGCATCTACGTGCCGGGCGGTCTTGCGAGCTATCCCAGCTCGGTGCTGATGAATGCTGTTCCGGCGAAGGTGGCAGGCGTCGAGCGCATTGCCATGGTGGTGCCGAGCCCGGACGGGATCCTCAATCCGCTGGTGCTGGCCGCAGCCCGGGTCGCCGGTGTCACCGAGATCTACCGCATCGGCGGCGCGCAGGCAGTGGCAGCGCTCGCCTATGGCACGGACAGTATCGCTCCGGTCGCCAAGATCGTCGGTCCGGGCAATGCCTTCGTGGCTGCAGCAAAGCGGCGTGTGTTCGGTACGGTCGGCATCGACATGATCGCCGGCCCGTCGGAAGTGCTGATCGTGGCTGACGGCGAGAACAATCCGGACTGGCTGGCAGCAGACCTGCTGGCCCAGGCCGAACATGATCCGGCCGCGCAGTCGATCCTCGTCACCACGGATGCAGCGCTCGCCGATGCGGTGGAAGCAGCCGTGGAGCGGCAGCTGCGCACCCTGCCGCGCGGCGACGTGGCAGGGGCAAGCTGGCGTGACTACGGCGCGGTGATCACGGTGCGCACGCTTGAGGAGGCACTGCCGCTGGTCAACCGCATCGCGCCGGAGCATCTGGAGCTGGCTGTGGCCGATCCGGAAGCGCTGCTGAAGGGCGTGCGCAACGCGGGTGCGATCTTCATGGGCCATCACACGCCGGAAGCCATCGGTGATTATGTTGGCGGTTCAAACCATGTGCTGCCCACGGCGCGCTCGGCGCGGTTCTCGTCGGGCCTGTCGGTGCTTGACTTTGTCAAGCGGACGTCGATCCTTAGGTGCAACGCGCAAAACCTGAAGGCGCTCGGGCCTGCGGCGATTGCACTCGGCGAGGCGGAAGGACTTGGCGCGCATGCGCGGTCCGTCTCGATCAGACTGAACCTCGGCTGACCAAGGGCTCAGTCGACATAAGAAGCGAGCCGGGCGTATGGGGTCAGACGGAGAGGCAGTCATGGGCGGCCACGACAATGCGGCCGCTTTGGCGGAACCGGGGGCAGACGAGGCGATCCGCAGCCGGCTGGTCGACGTGATCTTGGATGAAAGCTCCATCTCCCGCTCAACGCCGGACATCGAGCATGACCGGGCAGTGGCGATCTACGATCTGATCGAGGAGAACACGTTCCATCCGGTCGGCCAGGCTCCGGGGCGCTACATCCTGCGTCTTTCGGTCATCGAGAAGAAGCTGGTGTTCGAGATCAGCTCTGAAGCGGGTCCTGCGGTGGCAACGCATGTGCTGTCGCTGACCCCTCTGCGCAAGATCGTGCGCGATTACGACATGATCTGCGAAAGCTACTATCAGGCGATCCGGCATGCGACGCCAAGCCAGATCGAGGCCATCGACATGGGGCGCCGCGGCGTGCACAACGAGGGGTCCCAGATATTGATGGAGCGGCTGGAGGGGAAGATCGAGCTGGACCTTTTGACCGCGCGCCGATTGTTCACGCTGGTCTACGCCCTGCACTGGAAGGGCTAAGGGACATGACCGAGCCGGGCAAACGTCCGACTGCGGTCCTTTTCGCCTGCGGCATGAACGCGGTGCGCTCGCCCATGGCCGCCGCGATTGCCAGCGCGCTCTTCCCGGGGCGGGTCTATATCAAGTCGGCCGGTGTGAAGCGCGGTGACCGCGATCCCTTTGTCGATCAGGTCATGGCCGAACTTGGCATGGACACCAGCAAGCATCAGCCGAAAACCTTCGAGGATCTCGACGAGTCCGGGTTTGACCTCGTCATCACGCTCGCCCCGGAAGCGCATCACAAGGCGCTGGAACTGACCCGGACCGAAGCGGTCGACGTTGAATACTGGCCGACAATGGACCCGACACTGGCCACCGGCAGCCGCGAGCAGATCCTCAATTCCTATCGTTCGGTGCGTGATCAACTGCTGATGCGGATCAAGAAGCGGCTGGGCTGGACGCCGCCCCCCAGTGGGTGATATGTACCGCATCCTGTAAAGGTTCATGCTGCCGGCCTGTGATGGTCGGCTTTCGCGCGTTAGCCCTTGTGTGCTGCGGGCTTTTGCAAGCCGAACCTCTGTTTCCGCTTCGGGTGAGAAAAGCGCTCCTGCGCGGAAATTGCGTTGTTCACATTCGAGGCGCGATCCGTTAGGTTCCGCGCACTTTCAAGAACGGTTTGACCGGGATACCATATGGCCAAGGAAGAAATTCTGGAGTTTCCGGGCGTAGTCACAGAACTGCTGCCCAACGCGACCTTTCGCGTGAAACTCGAAAACGATCACGAGATCATTGCCCACACCGCGGGTCGCATGCGCAAGAACCGCATCCGCGTGCTTGCCGGTGACCGGGTTCTCGTCGAGATGACCCCGTACGACCTGACCAAGGGCCGCATTACCTACCGCTTCAAGTAAGCGGTATTCCGGCAGCGGGGACGATCAAGATCATCATGAGCGATGCCGCACAAGTTCCGCTGATCCTGGCCTCTGCCTCGCCACGCCGCTTGGCGTTGCTGCAGCAGATCGGCATCGACCCGCGCCACCTGATCCCTGCCGATCTTGATGAAACGCCGCAGCGCGGTGAAACCCCGCGGGCTCTGGCCGTTCGACTTGCCCGCCTGAAGGCGAAAGCCGTTCGGGACCAGGCGGACGGGCAGGCCGAACTTGCACCCTGCGTCGTCCTGGCGGCTGACACAGTTGTGGCGGTCGGCCGCCGCATCCTGCCGAAGGCCGAGACCATCGACCAGGCGGAAGCTTGCCTCGGACTTCTGTCCGGGCGCGGCCATCGTGTTTATACCGGGCTGGCGGTTGCCTTGCCCGGAGGCGGGATCCGGCACAAGATCGTCGAGACCCGCGTGCGCTTCAAGAAACTCTCGCGCCAGGAAGGCGATGACTATCTGGCCTCCGGCGAGTGGCGGGGCAAGGCGGGCGGCTATGCCATCCAGGGACTGGCCGGAGCCTTTGTGGTGAAGCTGGTCGGGTCCTATCCAAACGTGGTCGGCCTGCCGCTCTACGAGACGATGAGCCTCCTCTCCTCGGCCGGAATTGATGTCCGGACGCTCTGGCGCGATCCTCTGCGCCTGCCTGCGTGAGGTGTTGCATGAGCGACAGCAGCAATTCCGGCGGACAAGGCAAGGACGGTGAGGGGGAAGCGCGCAGGCTGCGACCGTGCCCGGTGTGCGCGAAAATGTCCACGCCTGCAGACCATCCCTTCTGCAGCGACCGCTGTGCCAAGGTGGACCTCAATCGCTGGCTCTCGGGGGGCTATGGCATTCCTGTCGTGGAATTCGATGATCTGTCGGAAGGCGACGACCAGAGTTGAGGCCGGTGTCGCTGATGGGCCGGATTTATTAGCCGGCTTGCAAATTTCCACTTGTCCTGAAAATTTTTTCGCCCTTCAATAGGAGTTACTGCAACTTGCCAAGGCTGGTTGGTGCGTGTGGCCACGATCTTGCACGCGCCTTGCGGGAAAATCCGAGACGACGCAGCAACAAAAGCGTCGCAGTGCTGTGCTACGCCCCATAATTGTAACAGGACCTTCAGGTCCGTGTTTTTTGGCGAGGCGATCATGAAGAACATGTTTCTCGGCGCCACTGCCCTTTTCGCCTCCCTGGCGATGGGCGGGGCTGCGCTGGCAGATTATTCCGTAACGATCCTGCATACGAACGACCTGCACAGCCGCATCGAACAGATCAACAAGTTCGATTCGGGCTGTAGTGCGGAAGAGGACCAGAAGGGCGAATGCTTTGGCGGCATCGCCCGCGTGAAGGCCAAGATCGACGAGCGCCGCAAGGCGCTGGCCGCCGAGGGCAAGAACGTGATCGTGCTGGACGCCGGCGACCAGTTCCAGGGCTCGCTGTTCTACACGACCTACAAGGGCAAGGATTCGGCCGAGTTCATGAACATGATCGGCTATGACGTCATGGCCGTCGGTAACCACGAGTTCGATGATGGTCCGAAGGGCCTTGCCGACTTCCTGGATCTTGTGAAGTTCCCGGTTATCTCCGGCAACATCGATGTCGCTGGCGAGCCGCTGCTGAAGGGCCGTGTTCCCGGCGCCGTGGTGCTGGATATCGGTGGAGAGAAGCTGGCAATCGTCTCGACCCTGGCTGAAGATACAGTTGAGACTTCCTCGCCCGGCAAGGGCGTGCGCTTCATCAAGTCCGAGGACTATCTCAAGGGCGCCGTCGATGCCTTTGAGCTGGCCGGGATCAACAAGATTATCGCTCTGACCCACGTCGGCCTGCCGCGCGACAAGGAAATTGCGGCCAGTGTCACGGGCATCGACGCCATCGTCGGTGGCCACTCGCACACGCTGCTGTCGAACACGAATGACAAGGCCGCCGGACCCTATCCGACCCTCGTCTCAAATCCGGCCGGCAAGGACGTTCCGATCGTCCAGGCCTATGCCTACGGAAAGTATGTCGGCGAAGTCGAACTGACCTTTGACGACACTGGCAACCTGATCTCCGCGAAGGGCGAACCGATCCTTCTCGACAACAGCGTCGAGCCGGATGCGGCCGTCGTGGCCCGCGTTGCTGAACTGGCCAAGCCGCTGGAAGAAGTCCGCGCCAAGGTCATCGGCTCTTCCGCTGCAGCCATCGACGGCTCGCGTGACACCTGCCGGGCTGGCGAGTGCCAGATGGGCAACCTCGTCGCCGATGCCATGCTGGAGCGCGTAAAGGGCCAGGGCGTCCAGATCGCGATCCAGAACGGTGGCGGCTTGCGCACATCGATTGACGCGGGCGAAGTCACCATGGGCGAAGTGCTGACGGTGCTGCCGTTCCAGAACAGCCTCGCGACCTTCCAGCTCAAGGGCTCCGATGTGATCGCTGCCCTTGAGAATGGCGTATCTAAGGTCGAGGAAGGCGCTGGCCGCTTCCCGCAGGTCTCCGGCCTGCGCTACAAGTGGACCCGTGCAAAGCCGGCCGGCGAAGGCCGCATCATCACCGTCGAGGTGATGGAAGATGGCAACTGGAAGCCGCTGGACCCGGAAAAGGTCTATGGCGTTGCCACCAACAACTATATGCGCGGCGGCGGTGACGGCTATGGCGTTTTCGCCAAGGCCGGGATCAACGCCTATGACTACGGTCCGGGCCTTGAAGAGGTTGTGGCCGAATTCATCGCCACCGTGAAGGACTACACGCCCTACACCGACGGCCGCGTGACTGAGGTGCAGTGAGTGAAATAGACCCCGAAAGTTTCGGAAGGGTCTGGAATGGCGCGCTGGCTTGCTGGCGCGCCATTTTATCTTTCTATTCGAAGGGTTTGATACCTTCCGCCGTTGCGGTCTGACGAGCTTGCGACGGCGTGGTTCGCGTTGCACCGCACACGAGTCTTTGCCTCATGGAACGCGATCCTGTACTTCTGATATACAGGGCAAAATTAACGATCAATTAAGCTGTTTCCAGATGGTGGGGTTTGGCGTTGGCATTCGGTGAGGGCATGGCAGGCAAGGCGCGCCGCAAGGGCCGGCGTGGCTGGAGCCGCAGCTTTTGGATTGGACTTTGGTGTCTTGTCAGTTCTGCGGCTTTGTTCCTGCCGCAGGCTTCGCCTGCGTATGCGCAAGGAGCCGTCTTCGGCACGCCGGAATTGAAGGCACGCCAGGCGGCACTGCTGAACGCCTCGCTCGCCGATCCCGCCAATCTTGATGCGGCATTTGAATACGCCATGGTCTCTGCTCGCATCGGTGACCATGAGGCGGCGATCAGCACGCTGGAGCGGATGCTGGTGTTCGCGCCGGGCCTGCCGCGGGTGCAACTGGAACTGGGTGTCCTCTATCTTCGCCTCGGTGCGGCGGATGTGGCCGCGACCTATTTCGAGAGCGCCCTGTCCGCGCCCAACGTGCCGCCGCAGGTGGCTGAACGGGTCAACTTGTACCTTGCCGCCATCGCCAAGAAGGAAGCGCCAGCCAAGCTGAGCGGCATGCTGGCGACCGGCGTGCGCGTCCAGTCCAACGCCAATGCCTCGCCTGAAGGGCGGCGGATCCAGTTGAACGGCAGCACCTTCCTGCTGGACGACACGGCGACCGGGCGGTCGGACGTCAATGGCTTCGTCTCGGGAAATGTGCATTTTTCCTACGACCTGGGTCTGCAGGGCGACACGCTGGAAGCGGACCTAGTGTTTTACGGGGCACGCTACGACAAGCTGGATCGGCTCAATACGGAAATGGCCGAGCTGACCTTTGGCCCGACGCTGAACCTTGCCCGGATCGGCATCGATGATGCCCGGCTCGGGCTCTATGGCATCGCCAATGGCATCCGCCTCAACGGGGCGAATTACAGCGGTGCGGTTGGTGCTGGCGTCCGGTTTGGTATGCAGGTCTTGGGCAAGGATGAGATCAACACCCGAATTGAACTGCGCCGGCGCTGGTTCAATGACACGGTCCGCTATCCGACAGCTTCGGACAGGGCAGGCTATTCGCTGCGTGCGGTCTCGACCTACCATCACCGCTTCACCGCCGCTTTTACTGGCCGGCTGTCGCTGTTGCTCGACTACGAGGATGCCCGCGTTGCCTGGAAACGCAGCCTCGAGGGCGGTGTCTCCGCCGGCCTGACCTATCGTTTTGCCTCGCCATTTGGCGCGGAGGCCGGTCCCTGGTCGATTGATCTGGAAGCTGGCTATAGCCGCCGGGCCTTTTCCAAGCCTGACCCGCTGATCAACCGCAACCGCAGCCAGCGTGACAATGAGGCCTGGGCTCGCTCGGTGCTCACGGTGCCGGTCGGCACCAGCGGAACCGCCGTTGCCCTGACCGGCGAACTCCGCAGGCAGCAGTCAAACTATGATCTGAATGACTACACCAATGCCCTCGGCATGGTGACGCTGATGCAGCGGTTCTAGGAGTGTCACCGATGAACACGCGCCTTGTTGTTACTCTTCTTGCCGTCACATCGCTGGCAAGCACCGCGACCCCGGCACTTGCCGCTCAGGATGTCGGTGTGGCTGCGGCTGTCAACCGCGAGGCGCAGGGCACGCCGCCTGGCCGCCCGACGCGAACGATCATCCTTGGCAACAACATCATCTTCAAGGAGCGCATCGAGACCGGCGGATCCGGCCTCGTTCAGGTGCTGCTGGTGGATGGTTCGACCTTTACCGTCGGGGCCAACTCCGATCTGGTCATCGATGAGTTCGTCTATGACCCGGCAGCAGGCACTGGGAAACTGGTAGCCTCTTTCGGCAAGGGCGTGGCGCGCTTTGTCGGCGGCAAGCTGTCCAAGGGCCCGGACGGGGTGAATGTCAGGACGCCCGTCGGCACCATCGGCATTCGCGGTGGCATCGCCAACATGGATGTGCGCGGCGATGGAGCAACCTTCTCGCTGATCTACGGCAAGGAACTGACTTTTGTCGGCCGAAATGGCGGCCGCGAACGTGTCTATGAGGCCGGCTATACGATTGCGGTCGGGGACAACGGCCAGGGCAGCGCGGTGCGGCGCACCACCCGTGCCGACCTTGGTGGCATCCAGAATGCCCTGGGGGGGCGGTCCGGACAAAATGGCGGCATCCCGAAACCGCCGACCGATACTCAGGTTGCCAATTCCGGCATCCAGGCGGTCAACTCCGGGCTGGGCGTGGTGCGGGCAGTGCCTGTGCCCAAGCCGCAGGTAGTGCGGGCGACTGAACTGGAACAGATCGAGCCTCGACTGGTCCAGGTGGCCCAACTTGATAAACTGCCGGATGGCAAGCCGGGTCCAGTGCCTACACCGACGCCGGACCCGGGACCAAATCCGACGCCTGACCCGATCCCTACGCCGGATCCCACGCCGATTCCGGATCCGGTGCCGGATCCGAATGAGCCGATCAAGCCGGAGCCGACCCCGGATCCCACGCCAACACCGACGCCTACACCGACGCCGACGCCGAGCACGCAGGATGTGCAGGCACGGGCGTTGTTTGCCAGCCCTGGCTTCTATGAAGTGCCGGGCGGCTCGGTGATCGTCTCCAACCCGGGTGCACAAGGCATCATCGGCAACAATGGCTCGACAACGCAGGATGTAACGCTGACCCTGCAGTCGAACGGCAATGCTGCGATGTCTGGCGGCGTCACGACCGATGGCGCGATCCTGCGCGGCACGGCCAATGGCGAGCAGATGTCCGTGCCGGTGCCCACGTCCAGTGGCATGCATTACTTCCTGTCGGCCATCACCAGCAGCGGCAAGCACTTCGGCGCCCTGTCGATCGACAGCGTCCCGGTCCTGCCGACGATTGATGCATCGACACAGGGCACAATCACCCACATTGGACGGGGCGCCTATTACCGCGGGGCGCATAATTTCTTTGCGCTCGCCTATCAGTCGGCGGACACGCCGGAAACCACGCCGACATTTGAAGGAGATCTGGGCGATATCCGCTTCCTGTTTGGCGGAACGCCGACGAGCTTTTCGTCAATGGTCGTGACAAGCAGCACGCCGAAGCTGCGGACATATAC
Organism: Pannonibacter carbonis; assembly: GCF_003012935.1. Lineage (GTDB taxonomy): Bacteria > Pseudomonadota > Alphaproteobacteria > Rhizobiales > Stappiaceae > Pannonibacter > Pannonibacter carbonis. The sequence goes on from NZ_PUDR01000002.1 coordinate 216,325, forward strand.
GCTGGAAGGCGACATGCAGCAGGCCATCCGCTTTGGTGAGGATGAGGGAGGCGGGGAGCTCCAGATTCGCGGTTCAGACGCCCTGTTCATGAACCCGGTTGCAACTGAAGCGCTCGGTCGCAATTTTATGTCCGCAGTCCGCAGCAGCGGACTGACCGTGCTCGATGGAACAGGGTCGTCTGCGACCACGCGGCCGCTGGGACTGGCGTCGTCCTTCCTGATCGACGGCCAGGGCAGTTCGCAGAAGTCCCTGGTCAGTTTGTTCGCGGGTGAGGTCTTCGACGATACGGTGTCGCTTAAGCTGCAGGGACAGCGGCGTGGCGGCTACCGGTCAGGCAGCGCCAACAGTTCAGCCAATTTCTCGGGCCGGATCAGGTCTGTGGCTGGCCCTGACGGGGCGCAAGCCTTTGGCAACAACGCGCAAAACTTTATCTTGAGCGCGGACCTGGGCAATGAACCCTATCATGACAGCTTTGCGGTGGTGCCCACGGGCATCACGCCGCCAAAGCAGGTTTCAAGCTCGATGCATATCGCCAACCTGCAATCGTCGGTGGACAGCACCGGCCTGACCCGTACCAGTCGCGGCATCTCAGGATATGCTGCCGGCGTGCTGCAGCAGCCGAATGGCGTCGGCGGCCTGAAGACGACGGCGCTGGCCACGCGGCATCCGATGGAAATGTCGGTCGAGTTTGACGCAGCCCGCAAATCGGTCAATGCCGAAATGCGGCTGACCGAGACCGGGTATCAGGATGATCCGGACAGCAGCACCGACCAGGCCATGTCCATGGACATCAGTTTCGGCGATGAATCTGCTGCCGTAGAAGATCCGCGCCGGTCGGTGTTCATCGACGATGACCGTTATGCGGCGCTTGAGAGCAACTCCAGCTACAGCACGCCCACAATCGAGGACAATGACGGCAACACCGCCTATGGGACAAAGGCAACCAGCTATTTCCTGCCCTCCACCATGGTGGCCAATGGCGATGCCGGCTTGTTTGCCGCCGGTCAAAAGTGCACCTGCGCTTTCCTCGAATGGGGCTATTGGGGCACAAGCGTCGCAACGCCAGGCGCCAGCGCCGGAGATCCGGATGTTCTGAACCAGGTGCATCTGGGAACCTGGGCAGCCGGGCGCATCCTCGGGCCAGGGGACATGCCGACAACCGGCACGGCCAGCTATTCCGGCCATGCGGTCGGATCGGTGGTCAATGGCGGGGCGCAGTATCTGGCGGCAGGCGATTTCAGCATGTCGGTGGACTTTGCCGCACGCACGGGAAATGCAGCAATCTCCAACTTTGACGGCCGCAATTTCTCCTCCGCCCTGACAGCCGGCAGCCTGTACGACGACAAGAACCGGATGACCGGTCTGATCACCGACGGTGCGACAATGACCGGCAGTTTTGGCGCGTCATTGGTCGAGGGGCCGAACAGCCCTGTAGAGGGCGTTGTCGGCGGCTTTTCGGCGTTTGATGGCGCCTGGAGCGCCACCGGCGTGGTTGTCGGCCAGCAGCCGTAAAGGCAGCCGGCCAGGGGCAAAACCGGCTTGAGACAGGGCGTCGCGGCCTGTCTCAGCTTTGACGCTAAGCTTTTGAGGACACGAACTAAACTGTCCCACGGGCAGGGTCTGAGAAAGAGTTTTCCCCAGGCTGAAAAGTTTTGCCGGGGTGCTGGACAAGGGGGATTTTGTCTCCTATAAGACGCGGGCTTCCGGCGGTTGCGGCCACGGACAGCGACTTGAAGAAGTGCCCAGATAGCTCAGTTGGTAGAGCAGCGGATTGAAAATCCGCGTGTCGCTGGTTCGATTCCGGCTCTGGGCACCATTTCCCTTTTCCCCACATATCCTCATCAGTCTGCATCAGTCCTCACGGGTCTTGTAACCCTATGGGGATATTGATGTTTTTGAAGCGGCCTGGCCTCCCGCCTGTCTTCGAGCTGCGTCAGGTTGAGTGCCGGACGCCCCTGCCCGTGGTCGCCTGATAGCGTCCCGGCCGGTGGTTGAAGGCGAGCACGAGATTGACGAGGATGCCGGTCAGGACGGACCAGGCGAGGTTCACCGGGGTCAGCACAAAGGCGGAGGCAAGAAGGACGCTGAGGTCCAGCGCCATCTGCACGTAGCCTGCGCGCAGGCCAAACCGGTTCTGCAGGAAAAGCACGAGGATGTTGAAGCCGCCGAGCGCCGTGCCATGGCGGAACAGCATCAGGAGCCCGGTGCCGGTGAGGCCGCCGCCCATGATGGCGGCAAACAGCGGGTGGATGTCGCTGATCACGATCCAGGACGAGATTGCCCGGGCCAGCAGGGACACCATGGCCACGGCCAGCAGGCTGCGCAGGGTGAAGGGCCAGCCAAGCACCTTCGGCGCGAAGATGAAGAAGGGCAGGTTGACGAGGGCAAAAAAGATCCAGAAGCCGGTGCCGGTCACATATTGCAGCAGCAAGGCAACGCCCGCGAGACCGCCGGTCAGCAGTTGGGCCTTCGCGCAGATCAGCATGCCGAAGGCAACGAACAGCGTGCCCATGACAAGAGCGAAGACATCTTCATGCGAGCCGTGGCGGGTGGTGTCGTTGGGTGTGCTCATGCAACTGCGATCCGGAACTGTGGAGACGTCAGAAAATCTGATGCCGCTTCTCCACTTCAATCGTGCCCGGGACCAAAAGAAAAGCGCCAAGGCGCCGCATACGTGTTTGTGCTGTGCGCTGCAACATTTGTCTGACACAGTCCGGCTGATAGGGTCAGCCGCGCCTTCAGTGCCCGGGCTGGAGCTGTTGCGGAGGCCAAATGACCCTTGCTGCCCATTCCAAAACTCCGATTGTCGTGCTGGAAAACCTCTCCTCTGGTGAGGCGGGCCTTCATGCAGCAGACGTTGACCGCCGGCTGGCAGAGCATGGGCCGAACCGCCTGCCACAGGCTCCCAAGCGCTCGGCGTTGCGGCGGTTTCTGGCCCAGTTCCACAATATCCTGATCTATGTCCTGCTCGCCTCCGCGGTGATTACGGCTGGGCTCGGGCATTTCATCGATTCTGCCGTGATCCTGGCGGTCGTCGTCGTCAACGCGGCCATCGGCTTCCTGCAGGAGGGCAAGGCCGAGCAGGCCATGGCGGCGATCCGTGACCTGCTGGCGCCCAAGGCATCCGTGATGCGTGACGGCATGCGCCAGACCATTGCCAGCGAAACCCTTGTGCCTGGCGACATCGTGCTGCTGGAAGCTGGCGACAAGGTGCCGGCGGATCTGCGGCTGTTATGGGCGGGGCGGCTGCAGATCGACGAGGCGCTGCTGACGGGCGAGTCGCTGCCCGTGGAAAAGGGCATTGCCCAGGTGGCGGCGGACGCCGCACTCGGCGATCGCAGTTGCATGGCCTACAGCGGCACGATGGTGACACAGGGCACGGCCGGCGGTGTGGTGGTGGCGACCGGCAAGCACTCCGAGATCGGCCGGATCAGCCGGATGCTGTCCTCGGTCGAAACGCTGACGACGCCCCTTGTTGTGCAGATGGACCTGTTCGCACGCTGGCTCACCTTTTTCATCCTGGCGGTGGCCGCGCTGATCCTGGGCTTTGGTTCGCTGGTCCTGAACTACGATTTCACTGAGCTGTTCATGGCTGTTGTCGGCCTGTCGGTTGCGGCGATCCCGGAAGGCTTGCCGGCCGTGCTGACGATCACGCTGGCGGTTGGCGTCAAGGCCATGGCGCGGCGCAATGCCATCGTCCGCCGGTTGCCGGCGATCGAGACGCTAGGTGCCGTTTCGGTCATCTGTACGGACAAGACCGGCACACTGACGCGCAACGAGATGATGGTGGCGAGTGTGGCCGTGGGCCGCGATGTGTTCAGTCTTGGCGGTGATGGCTACGCCCCGGATGGCGCGATCCATCTCGGCGACCAGAGCCAGGAGGCGCGCGATCACCGGCTGCTGCTGGATCTGGCCGAGGTGGCAGCGCTGTGCAATGACGCGGCGATCCGGCAGGTGAACGGAACCTGGCGCGTGGAAGGCGACCCGATGGAGGGGGCGCTGCTTGCCTTTGCCGGCAAGGCGGGGCTGGAACCACAGGCCAGTCAGCAAGGCTGGCAGCGGTTGCGCGTGGTGCCGTTCGACGCCCGGCATCGCTACATGGCGACGCTCGATCAGCCTCAGGCCAACCAGCCGGTGCTGCATCTGAAGGGCGCGCCCGAGGCCATTCTGGCGCTCTGCCGCCATGAACGGACTGCCGCTGGCGAAAACGTTCCACTGGAGGAAGCCTACTGGCATCAGGTGGCCAATCTGCTGGCCGCACGGGGTGAGCGCGTTCTGGCACTCGCCAGCCGGAGCGGGCTGACGGTGACTGCCGAGCTGGATCAGACGGATCTGCTGCAAGGGGCGGATCTGATCGGCCTTGTTGGCCTGATCGATCCCCCGAGACCGGAGGCCGTGGCTGCCGTGGCCGAATGCCGGGCGGCGGGCATTTCGGTCAAGATGATCACCGGAGATCATGCCGTCACCGCGTCAGCCATCGGCCGCCAGGTCGGGTTGGGGCATCCGGACCGGGTGCTGACCGGGGCCGATCTGGACCGGATGAGCGAGCCGGAGATTGCCGCCGCCGTGCTGGAGACGGATGTGTTTGCCCGCACGAGCCCGGGGCATAAGCTCGCGCTGGTAAAGGCGCTGCAGGCGCATGGATTGACCGTGGCCATGACCGGCGACGGCGTCAATGACGCGCCGGCGCTGAAACGCGCCGATGCCGGGATCGCCATGGGGCAGAAGGGCAGCGAGGCGACGCGGGAGGCGGCAGAGCTGGTGCTCGCCGACGACAACTTTGCGTCGATTGTCGTTGCGGTGCGCGAGGGGCGCACGGTCTATGACAACATCAAGAAGGTGATTGCCTGGAACCTGCCGACCAGCACGGGCGAAGCCCTGACCATCGTCGTTGCCCTGTTGGCTGGCCTGACCCTGCCGGTGACTGCCGTGCAGGTGCTCTGGGTCAATCTGATCACTGCCGTGACGCTGGGTCTGGCTCTGGCCTTCGAGCCGACCGAAACAGGCACGATGGCCCGGCCACCGCGACCGCGTCACGAGCCGATCATCAATGGCCGGCTGATCTGGCACATCCTGTTCGTGTCCGGCCTGATGCTGGCCGGTGTGTTCGGCATCTTCACCTATGCCATTCGGCAGGGCTACTCGATCGAGCTGGCCCGGACGCTCGCCGTCAACACGCTGGTCGCGATGGAAGTGTTCCACCTGTTCAACGTGCGCAACCTGCATGGCACCTCGCTCACCTGGACGGCGGTCCGGGGAATGCGGGTGATCTGGTGGACAATTGCGCTGGTCACGGTCGCCCAGTTCGCGATCACCTATCTGCCGCCGCTGCAGGCGGTGTTCGGCACCGCGCCGGTGCCGTTCCTTGATGGGGTTCTGGTGGTTGGTCTGGGCGTTGCCCTGTTCGTGCTGGTCGAGCTGGAAAAGCAGATCCGCTTTGCCTTGCGTCCTCTGGTTGGTGGGATGGTGCGCAAGGCGTGATCCCGGCTACGGATTGGCACCAGTCCATTGCAGCACTGGAATTGTCCGTCCGGTCGGTCTATGAATTTGTCCTGCAGTCTGGGTCGACGGCAGGTTGACAGGCCAACCGGCTCTCCCTAGCGTGCAGATAATATTTTAAACTTAAACCTTCTCTCGGAGAGCAGCAGGTTTATGGGGGAGTGAAGACGCCGATGACCGAGCCGCAAAGCGCCCACGCCGATGTCGTGACCCTGACACGGGAGGGTGATCTCGCCCTTGTGACGCTGAACAATCCACCCGTGAACGCGCTGAGCACGGCGCTGCGGGCCGGCATTGTCGCAGCGCTCGCCGAGGCTGCTGCCGACCCGGCGGTCAAAGGCATCGTGATGACGGGGGCCGGACGCGGTTTCTGCGCCGGGGCCGACATCACCGAGTTCGGCAAGCCGCCGCGCGAGCCGTTCCTGCCCGATGTCATTGCCGCCATCGAGGCCTGCCCGAAGCCGGTCGTTGCCGCGATCCACGGACCGGCGCTGGGCGGCGGGCTGGAAGTGGCGCTGGGCGCCCATGCCCGCGTCGCCGCGCCGTCCGCGAAGATGGGCCTGCCGGAGGTGAAGCTCGGCCTGATCCCCGGTGCCGGCGGCACCCAGCGCCTGCCGCGCCTGATCGGTCCGGCGGCAGCGGTGAAGCTCATTGTCTCGGGCGAGCCGGTGGGCGACGCCGAGGCGCTGAAGCTCGGCATCGTCACCGAGGTAGCCGAGGATGTGGTGGCCGCCGCCTGCGCCCTGGCGCGGCAGATGATCGCCTCCGGCGTGGCGCCGGTGGGTCTCTCAAAGGACGAAGCACGGCTCGAGGCGGCGCGGGCCGGGCGCGATGCGTTCGAGGCAGCAGCAGCCGAGGTGCTGAAGGGCGCGCGCGGGGCGGAAGCCCCGGCGGCTTGCGTCGCGGCCGTGCGCAACAGTCTGGATCTCGACATCGAGGCGGGCATGAAGGCGGAGCGCGCCGCATTCCTGTCGCTGGTGGCCGGAGACCAGTCGAAGGCGCTGCGCCATGCCTTCTTCGCCGAAAAGGCGGCGGCCAAGATCGACGGCCTGCCGGCTGATGCGGTGGCCCGTCCGGTGCGTTCGGTTGCGGTGATCGGCGCGGGCACCATGGGCGGCGGCATTGCCATGGCCTTTGCCAATGCCGGCTATCCGGTGACCCTGATCGAGACCAGCGCCGAGGCGCTGGCGCGCGGACAGGGCAACATCGAAAAGAACTATGCCTCCACCGTCGCGCGCGGCCGGATGAGCGAGGCCGAGAAGGGCGAGCGGATCGCCCGCATCACCGGCTCGCTGGATCTGGCCTCCGTGGCAAATGTCGATCTCATCGTCGAGGCGGTGTTCGAGGACATGGGCGTGAAGAAGACGCTGATGGCCGATCTCGACCGGCTGGCCGGGCCGGACGCGATCCTGGCGACCAACACCTCCTATCTCGACGTGAACGAGATTGCCTCGGCTACCTCCCGTCCCGAGGCGGTGGTCGGCATGCACTTCTTCTCGCCGGCCAACATCATGAAGCTCTTGGAAGTGGTGCGGGCTGCGAAGACAGCGCCGGACGTGCTGCTGGCCGCCGTCGAGGTGGGCCGCAAGCTCGGCAAGATCCCGGTGGTGGTCGGTGTCTGCAACGGCTTCGTCGGCAACCGCATCCTCCGGGCGCAGCGCAACGATCTGGAGGCGCTGCTGGTCGAGGGCGCGAGCCCGGCCGAGGTGGACGCGGCCTGGAGCGGCTTCGGCTTCCCGATGGGCCCCTTTGCCATGCTGGATCTCGCCGGCCTCGACATTTCCTGGCGCGCCCGCAAGGCGCTCGGCCAGACGGCAGAGATCGCCGATCACCTGTGCGAACAGGGCCGCTTCGGCCAGAAGACCGGGCGCGGCTTCTACCGCTACGAGCCGGGCGAGCGCAAGCCGCTGGCCGACAGCGAGGTCGAGGACCTGGCCAAGGCGATTGCCGCGCGCGAGGGCATCACCCGGCGCAGCATCCCGGCTGCGGAGATCGTCGAGCGGCTGCTCTATCCGATGATCAACGAGGGCGCGCGCATCCTGGAAGAGGGCATCGCCCAGCGGCCCGGCGACATCGACGTGATCTGGATCTTCGGCTACGGCTTTCCAGCCTGGCGCGGTGGCCCGATGCACGCGGCCGGCAGCATCGGCCTTGCCAAGATCCGCGACGGCCTGCAGGCCCGCTTCGAGCAGAGCGGCCGGGCGGAGTTCAAGCCGGCGGCGCTGCTGGAACGGCTGGCCGCAGAAGGGGGCAGCTTCGCGGGGTGACGTTGAGCCTGGGCAGTTCGCATATGTGGCCGGACGAAAACTGAGGGCTCTCCGCTCCCCTCCCCCTCGTGGGGAGGGGTTTGGGGGTGGGGGGCGGGACTTGAAACCAGGGTATTTGCTTTCCTGACTAGGCTTTCATCAGACCCCTACGACCTAACGGCCTCCCGAGCCCCCCACCCCTTACCCCTCCCCACGAGGGGGAGGGGAGCTGAGAGGCGGAGTGCGCCTTGTACTTTGCACTTTGCTCCTGTGATCCCTGATCAGCGCCGTACAGGGCGCAGTGGCTCTCCGGTCCCGGGTCTTCGCTGCGCTTCGCCCGGGATGACGCTGAATAGTTTAATGCTGCTCGCCGGCCCTCCGGTGAAATGCGCATAAGGGCAAATCGTCACAAACCGGTTGCTGCGGTGCAATAAGCTCGTCTGTGTTCGGTTCGTCCGTTCCGACACAGGGGAGTGCCAGAGATGTTTGATCTCACCGGTCAGAAAGCGCTGATTGTCGGCGTCGCCAACGACCAGTCCATCGCCTACGGGATTGCCGCGGCGTTGCGCCGCCAGGGCGCGGACCTGGCCATTACCTATCTGAATGAAAAGGCCGAGCCGCATGTGCGGCCGCTGGCCGAAGCGCTGGGCGCCGAGATCATCGCGCCGCTGGACGTGCGCAACGGCGACGACACCGATGCGCTGTTTGCCGAAATCGCCAGCCGCTGGGGCCGTCTCGATACGCTGGTCCACTCCATCGCCTTCTGCCCCAAGGACGATCTGCATGGCCGGGTGATCGATTGCTCCGCCGAAGGCTTCGGCCTTGCCATGGACATTTCCGTGCATTCCTTCCTGCGCCTGATCCGCAAGTCAGAACCGCTGATGCAGGACGGGGGCACCTGTATGACCGTGTCCTTCTATGGCGCGGAAAAGGTGGTCGAGCACTACAACGTCATGGGCCCGGTGAAGGCCGCGCTGGAAGCGGTGACACGCTATGCGGCCGCAGAACTCGGCCCGAAGCGGATCTCGGTGCATGCGCTGTCGCCCGGACCGCTGAAGACCCGCGCAGCCTCCGGCATCGCCGAGTTTGACGATCTGCTCAACGCGGCGGCCGAGCGCGCGCCGACGCATCTGCTGGCCACCATCGAGGACGTTGGCGCCTATGCCGCCTTCCTCGCCAGCCGTGAGGCCGCCAACGTTACGGGCGGCGTCCATGCCATCGACGGCGGTTACAGCATCATCGGCTGAAGGGAACTCCCATGAGCAACATTTTCGATGCCCTGAACACGCCGAACGGCGATCTGCTGAAGTCCCTGCAGGACGCGACCGCCTGGTCGCCGAGCGAGCGGATGAAGGTGTTCACCGCCCAGTTTGCCGAATTCTCAGCGATGAGCGAGATGATGCTGCGCGGCACGTCGCGCCATCTCGACGCGATGGCGCGCACGCACAACGCCCGCACCCGCAAGAGCCTCGACAACCTCACCAAGCTGGCGACAGACCTCACTGCCCGGCAGGCCGAGGGCACACTGGCCGATGACGTGAAGGCCTATGTCACCGATGCCAGCCAGCGCATGGTGCTGATGCTCGACACGCTGCGCCAGCGCGGCGACATCTTCCTGAAGCATGAGGCCGAGGGCTGCCCTCCGGTGCTGATCTATGACCACGAGGTGGTTGTCGACGGCAAGGACCTGCCGCATCCCTGCAACTACATGCTGCTGCGCATCCTGCCGCCGGCTGGCGTGACCATCGATCCGGCCAAGCGGCCCTATATCATCATTGATCCGCGCGCCGGCCACGGTGCCGGCATCGGCGGGTTCAAGACCGACAGCCAGGTCGGTGTAGCGCTGAAGGAAGGCTATCCGGTCTATTTCGTCGCCTTCCGCCGCGCGCCAGAGAAAGGCCAGACGCTGGCCGACGTGACACGGGCCGAAGCGGAGTTCGTGCGCGAGGTGACGCGCCGCCACCCGGAGGCCCCGCGTCCGGTGGTGATTGGCAACTGTCAGGGCGGCTGGGCGACCCTGCTGCTGGCGGCGTCCAATCCGGACCTGACCGGCCCGATTGTGCTGAATGGCGCGCCGGTCGACACCTGGTCCGGTCTCGTCGGTGGCCATCCGATGCGCTACAACGCCGGCGTTCTGGGCGGCACGATGATGCCGATGATCCTGGCGGACATCGGACATGGCGTCTTCGACGGCGCGCATCTCGTCTCCAACTTCGAACTGCTCAACCCGGCCCGGACGTTGTTCCGCAAATACGTCGACCTTTACGCCCAGGTGGACACGGAAGCCCCGCGCTTCCTCGAGTTCGAGACCTGGTGGGGCGGCTATTTCCTGCTGAACGAGGCCGAGATCCGCTGGATCGTCGAACAGCTCTTCGTCGGCAACCGGCTGGCGCGCAACGAGGCGCGGATCGAGCCGGGCCGCAATGTGGACCTGAAGGCAATCCGCGCGCCGATCATCGTGTTCGCCAGCCATGGCGACAACATCACCCCGCCGCAGCAGGCGCTGAACTGGATCATCGACACTTATTCCGATGTCAGCGAGATTCAGATCCGCGGCCAGCGCATCCTCTACATGGTGCATGACCAGGTCGGGCATCTCGGCATCTTCGTGTCTTCCTCTATTGCCAAGAAAGAGCACAGCGAGATGGCCTCGACGATGAAGACCATCGAGGCGCTGGCTCCCGGTCTCTACGAGATGAAGATCGACAATTATTCCGGCGAGGTGATGAACCGCACCTTCACCGTCTCGTTCCACGAGCGGACGCTGGATGACATTCTGGCGCTGGATGATGGCCGTGATGACGAGACGCCCTTTGCGGCCGTCGCCCGCTGGTCGGAGCAGCAGGCCGAGGTCTATGACACGGCGATCCGTCCCTTTGTACAGGCCGGTGTGACAGAAGCCAGCGCGGAAGCCGGCCGGGTGCTGCATCCGCTGCGGCTGCAGCGCGCGGCCTTCTCCAGCCGCAATCCGCTGGTGCAGCCGCTGCAGCAGATGGCCGAGAAGGTAAAGGCGGAACGCGCGCCGGCACCGGCCAGCAATCCGCTGGTCGAGCTGGAGCGGCTGAGCGCCGACCTGATCGAGCAGTCCATCGACATGGTCCGCGACCTGCGCGACACCTGGTACGAGATGGCCTTCTTCGGCATCTGGGGCACCCCCTGGGCGCGCTGGTATGGCCGCGGCCACGTGCGTCCGCGCACGCTCAAGCGTACTGACGAACTCAGGGCCTTGCCGGTTGTGCAATCGGCCCTGCGCCGCGTGGAGGAAGGCGGCTTCGTCGAGGCGGTCATCCGCATGCTGGTGCTGCTGGCGGAATCGCGCGGCAATGTGCGCCGCGACCGTCTGGAACGCTCGGCCCATGTGCTGACCGAGGACGAGCCGTTCCGCTCGCTCAGCGCCGAGGAGCGCGCGATCATCATCCACGAACAGACGCTGATTGTGGAATTCGACCGCAACGGCGCTCTGGCAGCCTTGCCGAAGCTGCTGAAGACCCGCGAGGAGCGTGATCTTGCCGCCCGCGTGGTGCAGTATGTCCCTGGCGCCATTGACGAAATGGCCCCGCACACGCTGGACATGCTGCAAAAGTTTCACGACATCCTCGACCTGCCGCCAATTTCCGGCGACGTGACCGAGGATCCGCTGGACAGGAAGGCGCTGAGCGGCCCGGCCGAGGTGATGGTGGCGGCGAAGTAAGGTCGCGCGGCGGGGCGGTGGGCCTTGGTTGGGCGGGGCTGTCGTCCCTGAAATCCGACATCCGTTCGATGTGAAGGACTGGGCTCAGACAGTTCAACCTTGTCGCTGCCTCTCCGCTCCCCTCCCCCTCGTGGGGAGGGGTTTGGGGGTGGGGGGAACCGACGTAAACCCAAGCTATAGACGTTCCTGACAAGGCGCAGTTCGGATGCCTTGTGATCTGACGACCTCCCGTGCCCCCCACCCCTTACCCCTCCCCACGAGGGGGAGGGGGGCTGCGAGGCCTCGACACCGTCTGACCGCTCATGAGATTGCACGGCCGCAAGGGGGCAGGGGGCTTGCCTCAGTTCTGGACTGAGGCGGTCCTACGCCCGGTTCTGGCCCGAGCGGTGGGCCCAGCCGGTCATGCGCATTTCCAGGAGTGCCATCAGCGCATACATGACGATGCCGAGGACCGCGAGTGCGACGAGGCCGGCCCAGACCAGCGGCACGTTGAACTGCGACTGCGCCGCCAGCATCATGTGACCGAGGCCGGAGTTGGCGGCGACGTTCTCCGAGATCACCGAGCCGACGAAGGCGAGCGTGATGGCGATCTTCAGCGAGCCGAAGAAATAGGGCATCGAGCGGGGAATGCCGACCTTGAGCATGATGTCGAGCTTCTTTGCCCCCAGTGCCCGCAGCACGTCCTCCATTTCCGGCTCGATGGTGGCAAGGCCGGTGGCCACATTCACCACGATCGGGAAGAAGGCGATCAGGAAAGCGGTAAGCACTGCGGGAATGGTGCCAATGCCGAACCAGATGACGAGGATCGGCACCACGGCCACCTTCGGGACCGAGTTGAAGCCGATCATCAACGGATAGAGCCCGGCGTAGATGGCACGGCTCCAGCCGACGGCCAGACCCAGCAGCAGGCCGCCGACGACCGCCATGGCAAAGCCGAGGACGGTGGTGAACAGCGTCTGCAGCGCGTTCTTCCAGATCGCCGGCCAATATTGGTAGGTCGCAACAGCGATGTCGGACGGGGCCGGAAGAATGTAGACCGGCAGCTTGAGGGCGGCGACGGCCAGTTCCCAGACCGCGAAGAGGCCGAAGGTCCAGAGGAACGGGGCAGCCTTGATCCAGCGGTCACTCATGCGGCAGCCCTCGCTTCGGCAATGTAACCGCGCAGCTCGTGCACGATGTCGTTGAAGCCCGCTTCATAGGTCAGGTCGATCGGGCGCGGGCGGGGGAAGTCGATGTGCCGTTCCATGATCACCTTGCCGGGCCGGGCGCTCATGACGAAGATACGGTCGGCGAGATAGACGGCTTCGCGCAGGTCATGGGTGACGAGGATGGTGGTGAAGCCCTTTTCCGCATGCAGGTCACGCATGACTTGCCACAGTTCCTCGCGGGTGAAGGCATCGAGCGCGCCGAAGGGCTCGTCCAGCATCAGGAGGGCCGGGTCATGCACCAGGGCGCGGCAGAGGTTGGCGCGCTGCTGCATGCCGCCGGAGAGCTGCCAGGGGAACTTCTGGCCGAAGCCCTTGAGCCCGACCAGGGCGAGAAGATCTTCCGCCTTTTTCAGATAGGCCTCGCGCTCGCGCTTCAGGCGGCTGCGATGCGGCTGAACGATCTCAAGCGGCAGCATGACGTTGTCGAGCGTCGTGCGCCAGGGCAGCATGGAAGGGTTCTGGAACGCCATGCCGGCGATGGACACCGGGCCGGCCACTTCCTTGCCCGCCACCTCGACCGTGCCGGCCTGGGGGCGCATGAGCCCCGTCGCCAGCTTCATCAGGGTGGACTTGCCACAGCCGGACGGGCCGACCACGGCAGCAAATTCGCCCTTGTTGACGGCCATCGTCAGGCCATCGAGGGCGAGGGTACCGTCAGCCGTGCCGCCATAGGTGAGCCGCACGCCGCGCAAATCGACAAATCCGGTCACTGCCCCTCCGGTCGGATCTTCTTGAACTCAAAAAGCCCCTCCCGGCGCCCTTAGGCACTCCGGGAGGGTAGGAAGTCATGAACCGGTTACTTGACGGCGCGCTCGGCGGCCGGCGGCAGATAGGCCGGATCGAACACCTTCTCGGCGGCTGGCGGCGTGGCGCTGACACCCATCGAGGTCTGGAGGTATTCCATCGACTTGGTGAGTTTGGCCATGTCGACGCCGCCGAAGCCGTTGGCTTTCACCGCCGGAGTGGCGATGGACTGGTCGACCGCCATCTTGAGGCGTTCGATCTCGACGGCCTCGTTCAGCACCTCGTTGCGCTTCATCACATGCGGGACGGCGGCTGCCGGATCGGCGATCGCGTCGAGATAGCCCTTGGTCAGCGCCTTGACGAAGCCCTTGACGGCCTCCGGGTTGGCGGCGGCGAAGTCGGTGTTGACCATGACGACGTTGCCGTAGAGGTCGAGACCCTTCTCGGCCATCATGATCAACGCGATGTCATCCTCCGGCACGCCCTGTGCCTTGAGGTTGATCACCGAGGAGAAGGAGAAGCCGAAGATCGCATCGACCTGGCCCTGGGCGAGCATCGGCTCGCGCACGGGGAAGCCGACGTTCTCGATGGTGATCTTCGAGGTGTCGAGACCGGTGACCTTGGCAAAGGCCGGCCACTGGCCGAAGGCGGCATCCGGGGGAGGTGCACCAAGCTTCTTGCCTTCCAGCGACTTCGGATCGTCGGTGATGCCAAGGCTCTTGCGCCCGATGACGGCGATCGGCGGCCGCTCATAGGCCATCATCACCGCCTTGACCTTGAGGTCGGGCTGCTTGTCCATCAGCTGGATCAGCGAATTGATGTCGCCAAAGCCCATCTGGTAGGCGCCGGTCGCCACCCGCGGGATCGACTCGCGCGAGCCGGCGCCGGTGTCGATGGTCACCTCCAGCCCTTCGGCTGCGAAGTAGCCCTTGTCGAGCGCGATGAAGAACGGGGCAGCAGGGCCCTCGAACTTCCAGTCGAGTGTGAACTTGATTTCAGTGGCAGCAAAGGCCGATGACGCCGAAAGCGCCAGGCCCATCGCCAGTCCAAAAAGACGCCGCATGCTGTTCCCCTCTGGTTTTTATGAGGTTTCACAGCAGAGTGACGCTGATCTGCACAACCGGCAAGCAGGAAAAATTGCTGCGCAATTATTGTGCAGTACACTGCATGCATTGCACACAGCGCACCAAAAGATAAAAGAAACCAAGGCGTTGGAGGTGCGTCGCCAAGCAGTTCTGGCCGAAACGGGGTGGCTTGCCGACGATCGCGCCCCTGCGGAGCGCGAAAAATTCGTGCAGGGCAGGGGCTGGGAACCGGATCAATCGTCGCTGAACGGCCGTGAGACAGGTCCCGATGCGGTCAGTTCGGTGTAGGCGAGCGTTTGGTCGAGGTGCTGCGTGCGCCAGTCCAGCAGGCGCTCGGCACAGGCCAGCCGCACGGCCTGCCAGGCAGGGTCGTCCGCCAGGTTCCTGAGTTCGCCCGGGTCATTGACCATGTCGAACAGCAGAGGTGGCAGACCACCGGCGAAATGGACGTATTTGAACCGCTCATCGCGCAGGACAGCCAGCGACAGCGCACGCGACGGCAGGCCAAAATGGCTTTCCTGCCGGCCGGACTTGATGTCGCGGAAGTCGAACTCCCACACCACCGCGTCGCGCCAGCGTTCCGGCGCCCGGCCTTCAAGGAAGGGCCGCAGGGACTGGCCATCCGGCCCGGTCAGCGGCGTTACGCCCAGATAGTCGGCCAGCGTCGGGAAGATGTCGCAAGCGCTGGTAAAGGCGGTCACGGTCTCACCTCGTGCCCCGTCGGCATCGGGCAGCTTGACCACCAGTGGAATATGATAGCTCTGGTCGTAGAAGCCGCCCTTGCCGAAGCCCCAATGGTCGCCCATCAGCTCGGCATGGTCGGAGGTGAGGATGATCAGCGTGTTGTCGAAGCTGCCGGCAGCCTTCAGCCCGTCGAACAGACGGCCAAGCTGGGTATCCACCTCGCTGATCATGCCGTGATAGATGGCACGGATAAGGCCGTGATCCTCTGCCGACCACTGCTCGGTGCCGCCGCTCGCGCCGGCGAGGAAATGCCCGGCCCCAACGCGGGCAAGTTCAGCGGCAACATAAGGATGGACATCTGCCTGTTCCGCACGGGTGCCAGGCCGCAGGAAGCCATCAGTGCGCGCCTCGTACATGGTGTTGTAGGGGGCGGGCACCACGAAGGGCGGGTGCGGGCGCAGAAACGAGATATGGGCAAACCACGGCCGCTCGCCCTCACGCTCCGACAGCCAGCGCAGGAATTCTCCCGTGAGGAAGGCGGTCTGGGTCTCGTCGGCGCTGTAGGCGGGGGCATCGCGGGTGACGGTGCCCGGCACATGGCCGACCGGAACATGGATCGTCGACGGATCGTCAATCCGGTGGCCGCGCTCGCGCAGCCAGGACAGCCAGGCCTTCTCATGCTCGGGCAGCAGCACACGGGTCGTGAAGCCCGGCAGCACACCTTCATAGGTGGTCAGGTCGGGATCATGGCTGTCCCGGGTGCGGGGATCGGGCGAGACGTCGGTGTAGCCGAACAGGGTCGGATCATAGCCGGCACGGCGGGCGAGCCGGGCAATGTTGTCGAGCCGGTCGTCCATCGGGGTGCCATTGCGGGTCACCCGGTTGTTCATCTGGGCAAGGCCGGTGTAGAGGCACGCACGCGCCGGAGAACAGGGAGCAGCGCCGGCGAAATGCTGGCGGAACAGCACGCCTTCGCGGGCAAGGGCATCCACATTCGGCGTCTTGACTTCACCGTGACCGGCACAGCCAAGGGCCGCGCCGCGCCACTGGTCGGCGGTGATCAGGAGAACATTCGGCTTCATTTCCGTCCCTTTGTGCCAGGGCGCGATGCGGCTGCATCACGCCCTGAAGTTCCTCGAAGGGCCGGGCGTACCGGGTGGCCGTGACTGCGCCTAACGGTTAAATGCCGGCTTCGAGACGCTCGATCAAGGCCGGAAGATCAGCCACCGTGTCAATGAGATAATCGGCGCCGGCGGCCTTGAGACGCGCCCCGGCCTCGGCCCGGATGGCATCGATCTCGGCCGGGGAGAGCGCCGCCAGTTCTTCCGGCGTGCGGCCGGCGATGTTGCCCGACAGGGTGACGCCGACGGTAAGGCAGCCCGCCGCAACGCCTTCGCCGATGCCCGGCTCGGTGTCGTCGACCTTGATCACGGCCGCGGCCGGATGCACGCCAAGATCAATGAAGCACTGGTACATGCCGAGCGGGCTCGGGCGGCCTTCCTTGACCTCGTCAGCGCAGATCAGATTGTCTGGCGCATAGCCCTGGGCGGCGGCAACCGGCAGCACCCGGTTCATGATCGAGCGGGTGTAGCCGGTGGTGGAGCCGATCTTCAGGCCGCGTGCGCGCAGGCTGTCGATGGCCTCCTTCGCGCCGGGGACCAGCGTGGCGAACTCGGCCACGACGTCCTCGTTCATCGGCACGAAGACCTCGTAGACCCGGTCGACGTCGGCGTCGGTCGGGTATGCCCCATGCGCGGCCTTCCAGCGCTCGGCAAGCGCGGGTGCCGTCATCATCGCCTTGATGTGATCCCACTTGGCCATGCCCATCGGCGCGCGGGCCTCGGCAATGGTCGCCTCGACGCCGAAGCGGGCGAAGGCTTTCACGAAAACGCCCATCGGGGCGAAGGAGCCGAAGTCGATGACGGTGCCGGCCCAGTCGAACACGACTGCCTTGAACTTGCTCATGCGATGATTTCCTGTCCGAAAAGGGAAGCGATGGTTTCCTCGCCGATGGCGAAGGCTGTGGAGGCGCCGCAGCCGGCGGTGACGACGACGATGCGGGTGGCGTCATCCGGTGCGTCCGTAAAGCGCCAGCGGTCGTCGGCGCTCGCATAGGTGCCGATCCAGTGCTCCTGGATGGTGCGGCCGGGCAGATCCAGCACCTGGTCCATCTCGTCGAGGATCAGGTCGCGGACGTCGACGGGGGCGAAGGGATCGGGCGTCGGCGCGTAGTGGTGGCTGTCGCCGACCACAAGCGAGCCATCGGCGGACTGCACCACGATCAGATGCACGCCATGGGCGCGATGCGCTGATTGTTCAGCGTCGAGCCGCGCCTTGAGGGCGGCCGCCTCCGGCAGGTCGGCATAGCCCCTGTAGCGGGCAAGGCCGAGATCGGACATGACCGGGGTCTGGAGGGCGACAGGCCGGGCCGGCGCGACGCGCAGCATCTGCAGCTTGCAGCGGAGCGGCTGATAGGCGGTGATCCGGTCCCGGAAGAGCGAGATGAAATCGTCGCCGGGACAGACGATGACCGTTTCGGCCATCACCTCGCCACGTGATGTCTCCAGCTTCGGGGCATTGATGCGGGTGACAGACGTTGACCAGTGAAACGTCACGCCATGGACGTCCGAAAGCCAGGCCGCCAGGCGCGGCAGCGCCTCCCGGCTCTCGACCCTGAGTTCATGTGGCGAATAGAGGACGCCGGACAGGCGGTCCTGCCGCAGGGCCGGGACAAGGTCGGCTGCCTCCGCCAAGGTCAGGCGGCGGCACTGCGCGCCCATGTCGGTACTCAGGAACGCATCGATCACCGCCTCGGCTTCCGGGCGACGAGCCGTCATGACCATGCCGCGTTGCAGGACGGGGATGCCTGCCGCCTCCGTGACTTCCGACCAGACATCACGCGCGCGCCGCGCCATCTGCCAGCAGTCACCCGCTTCTTGGCCGGTCACGGTGACGAAGCCGAAGTTGCGGATCGATGCGCCATTGGCCTGCGCGTCACGATCGAGAACAATGACGGACTTGCCGCGCCGTGCGGCTGCAAGAGCATGGGCAAGGCCGACGATACCGCCGCCCACGATCGCTACATCGAACTTGGTCAAAGGGTGTCCTTAGGGAAGGGGGAAATGTCATATTCGGCTGTCATAATACCGAGCCATTCTGTCTATGCTTGACGCAGGATGACGCTATTATGACGTTTATGCGATGGAACTTTTAGGGATAGCACCCCTTCATGAAACTGTCATAAAAAAGCAGTCGAAGTGTCATCTGTATCGGATAATGGCGCAGGGCAGGGGCTGGGCAAGGACTTTGCATCGCGTATCCTGCGTGGTGAGAGGTCGGGACCAGGCCGCCTGTTTTATCGAGGGCGATGAGGATCGCTTTCAAAGTTCGTCGTGATCGGGGTTCGGCAGCGGGCAGCACAGCTATGCTCGAGAGGCCGAAGCCGACCTGCGGCCAGGGAACCGGTTCGCCCGGTCGACCACATGCGTCGGCCTAAATTCCGGGAGGCCGCATCACCTGTTGCGAGGGGGTGCGTGGGAATTTTTGCAAGGAACCGATTCACGCGTATCGGGTAACCCAGGAGAAGTGCATGAACATCAAGACGATTTTGGCAGCGACGACGAGCCTCGCTGTTCTGTTCAGCGCCACAGCCGCTTCTGCGCAGTCGATGGAAGAACTCATCGAAGGTGCCAAGAAGGAAGGCATGCTCACCACCATCGCCCTGCCGCATGACTGGTGCGGTTATGGCGGCATCATTGCTTCCTTCAAGGAAAAGTACCCGTTCCTGACCGTCAACGAACTGAATCCGGATGCCGGCTCTGCCGACGAACTGGAAGCAATTCGCGCCAACAAGGGCAACACCGGCCCGCAGGCTCCGGACGTCATCGACGTCGGTCTGGCTTTTGGCCCGCAGGCCAAGGGTGAAGGCTTGATCCAGCCTTACAAGGTCTCGGTGTGGGACGAAATCCCGGATGCGGTCAAGGATGCCGAGGGCCATTTCTACGGCGCCTACTACGGCGTGATGTCCTTTGTTTCCAACAAGGATCTCGTGCAGAACCCGCCGAAGGAGTGGGAAGACCTGCTGAAGCCGGAATACGCTGGCCAGGTCGCGCTCGCCGGTGACCCGCGCGCCTCGAACCAGGCCATCCTGGGTGTCCTGTCCGCCGGCATGGCTGCTGGCGCCAAGGCTGGCACCGAGTCCGGTGCTGCTGGCCTGCAGTTCTTCAAGGAACTGAACGAGAAGGGCAATTTCGTGCCCGTCATCGGCAAGGCTGGCACGCTCGCCCAGGGCACCACGCCGATCATGGTAATGTGGGACTACAACGCCCTGTCCGCACGTGACAGCCTGAAGGGCAACCCGCCGGTGGAAGTGACCGTCCCGACCAAGGGCACCCTGGCTGGCGTCTACGTCCAGGCCATCAGCGCCTATGCACCGCATCCGAATGCTGCCAAGCTCTGGATGGAGCACATCTTCTCCGACGAAGGCCAGAACGGTTACGTCAAGGGCTACTGCCACACCGCGCGCTTCAACAAGATGGTCGCTGAAGGCAAGATCTCCGACGAACTGCTGAAGGCCCTTCCGCCGGCCGAGCCGTATGAGAAGGCCTACTTCCCGACCATCGAAGAGCAGAATGCCAACAAGGAAGCTGTTGTTTCCGGTTGGGACAAGGTCGTCGGCGCCAACGTGCAGTAAGCACGCCTGATACTGCGAAGAGCCGGGGCCTCCCCGGCTCTTCCGTCTTGACCGCCTGCGATGGATAAGTGACCTCCAAGGTCCGTTTCGTCGCCCACTGCGGCACACCAGAAGCCGGCAAACGGCCAGACTGACCAAGACCGGGCGGGGCATCCAGGGGCGGATGCAACCGTGACCGGCCACCGGACGAGAGGGGCTTCGCCCGATGCCAGAACCCAGACCGGGTCCACTCAGCCGTCTCAACCTCAACTGGTTGGGCCTGCTTCCCTTCGCGCTGTTCGCGCTGCTGTTCCTGATCCTGCCGACGATGAAGATCGTGGTCGGAGCATTCCAGACGCCGGACGGCAATTTCACCCTCGACAACATCTATGGCCTCAACACCGAGTCCATCGTCTCCTCCTACTGGGTCTCGATCCAGCTCAGCCTGATCACGGCCTTCCTGGGCTGCCTGATCGGCTTTGCGATGGCGGCGGCGGTGATCCTCGGCAAGTTGCCCGGCAAGGTGCGAAGCGGCCTGATGACCTTTTCCGGGGTCGCTTCAAATTTCGCCGGTGTTCCGCTGGCCTTTGCCTTCCTGGCAACGCTCGGGCCGGTTGGCCTCGTGACCATCTGGCTGCGCAACGAATTCGGCATCAACCTGCGCGCCATGGGCTTCAACCTGTTGTCCTTCTGGGGGCTGGTCGTTGTCTATCTCTTCTTCCAGATCCCGCTGATGATCCTGATGATCGCCCCCGCGCTCGATGGCCTGAAACGCGAGTGGCGGGAAGCTGCGGAAATTCTGGGGGCTTCGGCCTCGCAATACTGGCGCATGGTGGCCCTGCCGATCCTGTTCCCGGCGCTGCTTGGCACCTTCGCGCTGCTGTTTGCCAATTCTTTCGGTGCCATTGCCACGGCCTTCGCCCTGACCGGACCGCAACTGAACATCGTTCCCATCAAGCTCTATGCGCAGATCCGTGGCGACGTGCTCGGCAATCCGCATCTCGGCTATGCGCTGGCCTTTGGCATGATCGTCATCACCGCCCTTGCCAACGGGCTCTACATCTGGCTGCGAGTGCGCAGTGAAAGGTGGCTGAAGTGACCCGTCTTCTCGCCTGGAGCGCCCTGTTGCTGGGCTGCGTCTTCTTCGCGCTGCCGCTTGTCGGCATGACCGAGTTCTCGATGCGAATGCTGCGCGAGGGCTATTCCTTCGAGGCCTACCGCGTCGTGCTGGTGGATGAACGGTTCCAGCTGACCTTTTCGTATTCGGTGCTGATGGCGCTGGCGACGATTGTCGTCGGCATGGTCCTGGTGGTTCCGACGGCCTACTGGGTGCGGCTGCGCTTGCCTGCAGCAAGACCCTGGATCGAGTTCATCACGCTGCTGCCGCTGGTCATCCCTGCGATTGTCATCGTCTTCGGCTACATCCGCCTCTACAACACATCGTCCTGGCTGCCGCTGACCGGGTCGACGACCGGCACCAACATTCTCCTGATGTTCGGCTATGTCACCCTGTCGCTGCCGTATATGTACCGCGCCGTGGACACGGGGCTGCGGACCATTGACGTTGCGACACTCACAGAGGCAGCTCTGAGCCTTGGTGCGGGCTGGGTGACGATCCTGACCCGGGTGATCCTTCCCAACGTGCTTGTCGCGGTGCTTTCCGGCGCCTTCCTGACCTTCGCCATCGTCATCGGCGAGTTCACCATGGCGGCGCTGCTCGACCGGCCGGCCTTCGGACCCTTCATGCAATTGCTCGGCGCAAATCGCGCCTATGAACCGGCGGCGCTGGCCGTGATTGCCTTTGGTATCACCTGGGCCTGCATGGCCCTGATCCAGCTTGCGACCCGCTTCTCCAAACACATACAGGTGCAACGCTGATGGCTTATCTGGAGCTGAAAAACCTCAAGAAGTCCTTTGGCCCGACCACTGTCGTGCAGGACTTCAACCTTTCGGTTGGCCGCGGCGAGTTCATCTCGCTTCTGGGGCCATCCGGCTGCGGCAAGACCACCGTGCTGCGCATGGTCGCCGGCTTCGAAATACCGACGTCCGGGTCGATTGTCATCGACGGCCAGGATGTGACGCGGGTGAAGCCGAATGGACGCAACATCGGCATGGTGTTTCAGGCCTATGCGCTGTTCCCGAACATGACCGTAGCGCAGAACGTCGCCTTTGGCCTCAAGATCAAGGGCATGGGTCGGGCCGACATCGATACGCGGGTGCGTGAGATGCTCAAGCTGATCGGTTTGCCGGAACTGGGAAATCGGTTCCCGTTCCAGCTCTCCGGCGGGCAGCAGCAGCGCGTCGCACTGGCCCGTGCCCTCGCTCCGAGCCCGCGCGTGCTGCTTCTCGATGAGCCTCTGTCGGCGCTCGACGCCAAGATCCGCGTCAGCCTGCGCACCGAGATCCGCGAAATCCAGCGCGAACTCGGCATCACGACCATCTTCGTGACGCATGACCAGGAAGAAGCGCTGTCCATGTCGGACCGTATCGTCGTCATGTATGGCGGCGTAGCCGAGCAGGTCGGCAATCCGCATGAGGTCTACAACCGGCCGCGAACCCGCTTCGTCGCCAATTTTGTCGGAACGCTGAACACGCTGGATGCGACAGTGCGCGATGCCGACGCCGGCACCCTGACCATGGCCGGTGTCGACCTGACACTGCCGGAAGGCGGGTTGCAGGCCAAGTCCGGCGAACGGCTGACCGTCGCCTTGCGCCCGGAAGCGGTGCAGCTCGGACGCGGAGCCGACAGCGACATCGTGCTGCCCGGCAGCATCGAGGATGTGCATTTCATGGGATCGGTCATTCGCCTCAAGGTGGCTGTTGCCGGTTCGTCCCTGTCGCTTGATACCTTCAACCGCTCCGACATGCCGCCGCCAGCCGTCGGCGCCGCCATCGAGGTGTCCCTGTCGCCGAAGGACCTCATCGTCCTGCAGGGGTGAGTGCTTTCCCGCTTGCTTGAAAGACGACGCCGGCCAGTTGGCCGGCGTTGTTCTGACAAGGGGTGACGAACTTAGCCCCGTGACAGCATCCAGTTGAGGATCAGGCGCCAGTCGGTCATGCGGATCGGGGTGCCGTGGGTGCCGGTGTCGAACAGGGTGAAGCGGACCGGGTAACCGGGGGCTGCCTTGCGGATCTGCTCGTAGAAGGCGACCTGCTTCTCCCAGTCATAGACATTGTCCCAGCTGCCGTGGCCCATGTAGAGGGGGACATTGTTCTCCGCCTTGCGCAAGGTGGCGGACTTCAGGAAGGCGTCGTCCTTCGAGGCGCCGAACAGCAGCACGCCGGACAGCTTGCGCGCCTGGACCGGATCCTTGAGGAGGTTCCAGCACAGGATGCTGCCCATGGATCCGCAGGCCACAAACGTCCTGGCGCGGGGCGAACTGGCCCTGTAGGCGTCGATGATAGCTGCGACATCCTCAGTGCCCTTGGTCCCGAAGTCGGTAAAGCCGGCGGAGATGTACACGCCGCCATTGCGGGACATCAGGTTCTTGATGCGGTTGAAATTGCCGCCGAAGGTCAGGTCGTTCATGCCCTGGAAGCGGTTGCCGCCCTGGCCATGCACGTAGATGACGACGATCGAGGCGCCGCCCTCCGTCTTGCCGGTTGCCATGTATTTCACGGCACGGCCATTCGCCTTGAGTTCCAGGTCTGCCTGGCTGGATGTGGGGTGGAAGGAGACGTAGTTGCCCCATACCTCGCGCTCCGGCTCCTTGTCGCGCTCATGCAGATCGCGCGCCTTGATGTACTCCACCACTTCGTAGGTGCCATCGTCGTTGCTGGATATCAGGCGTGGATAGGCAAAGAGACTGTCCTTGTAAGGCGGCAGGCTCTGGGCGCTGGCGAGCCCGCACAGGAGCGTGAAGCCGGTGAGGGCGGCTAGGCCGCCGCGCAAGCCGGCAGAGAGGAGAGCACGCATGACAAGGTTCCTTGTGTGCCGGTTCGCGGCAGTTTCCCCAGACATACCCAAGCGCGGCAAGCCGTGCAAATGCTGAGAAACGCAATGCTGACGTTCAAGCATTTACCGGCCCGCGGAGACGCTGTTTACACTCTGCCATGCGCCGGATTTGCCGCTTGTGGAAAACTTTGACTGGAACCTTGTCAGTTTTGCGGCTGAACGGCGCCAGAGCGTCTCCCGAAAGCTCGCAAATTATTACAGGTAAATGCATTTTGAGACGAGTTATCGATTTGTTAACCATGAACTATTGAAACTCTGAAGACGAGAAGCCGCCAGCAGAAGGCCAACGGCTTCCGATCCAGGAGACCCACCGATGCCCGTAATTTCCTTCGCAAACGCCAAAGGTGGTGCAGGCAAGACCACCGCGGCGCTGCTCCTGGCGACAGAAGTCGCCGAACGGGGGAAAACTGTCACCATTTTTGACGCCGATCCGCAGCGCTGGATTTCCAACTGGTCCGATCTGCCCGGTCGTCATCCCAACATTTCCGTCCAGAGCCAGTTGTCTCCTGCAACGATCACCGAGCAGGTGCTCGAGGCCACACAGACAAGCGACTATGTGATCGTGGATCTGGAGGGGACGGAGAACCTCATGGTCGCGAATGCGATCTCCGTATCCGATCTTGTCGTCGTGCCGATCCAGGGCTCGTCGATGGACGCGCGGGGCGGGGCAAAGATCCTGCGTCTCATCAGCAAGCTTGAGCAGATCGTCCGGCACGATATTCGCCATTGTGTCGTGCTGACCCGGACCAATGCCGCAGTCACGACCCGGGCGCTGAAGGCCGTGCAGGATCATCTGGCCGTCAGCGGCATCGATGTGATGATGACCCCGATCATCGAGCGCGCCGCCTATCGCGACATGTTCGAGTTCGGTGGCGGGCTGGCCAATCTCGATCCGCGCACGGTGACCAACCTGGAAAAGGCGCGCGAGAACGCAGCCCTGTTCGCAGCTGAAGTGCTGGAGCGAGTGCAGGTGCGTCAGGCACGGCGGTGGTACGACTGGTTCAAGAAGGCTTCGTGAGCAAAGGCCCGGGGGCGAGGCAATCTCGCCTCCAGTGCCAGTTCAAGGACCTGAGCTTATATAAAACGAGGCCCGGCCGCGAACGACCGGGCCTCGCTGTCTTTCGCAGCCGACCTACGGGGCGATCTCTCCTCGACTGAGGGTAGGGACATCACTCGAGGAGACGGGCGGCGACGAAATGCGATGGCGGCTTCCTGGGGAAGTTGCCGGTTTCGAGAATGCGGAAGCCATGCGCAGCAATCTGGCGGTCCAAGGCTTCCTGCCGGAACAAACTGACGTGCGGCGCCTTGCCGAATAGCTTCATCACACCGATCAGCGGGCGAAAAATGAAGGAGGCATCGCCAAGGCAGACAGTCTTCGAAATGAACATGCCGCCAGGACGCAGCTTGCTGGCGACCTGTGCCAGCACTGCATCGATGTCATGGACGAGGTGCAGCATGTTGAAGGCCAGCACCGCATCAAAGCGGGCTGCCGGCAAATTCGCTCCGTCAGGGCCCGATGTCTGAAAGACCACGTTTTGCGGGGCATCTGGCTGCTTCAGCTTCTGGCGCGCGATGTCGATCATCGCCGGCGAGAAGTCCGTCGCCGTGATGTGGCCGACAGACGGCGCCAGCAACAGCGCCGTCGAGCCCGTGCCGCACCCCAGTTCCAGAACCCTGTCGCCGGGCAGCAGATAGCTGCGGGTCCGGTCAAGCGTGTATTCGTAGGACGCCATGTCCTTGATCGGATCGCGGGCGTATTTCTCCGCAATCCGGTCCCAGAAGATCACGTCCGGGTTCGGCAGGGCACGGTTGAATTCAGAACTCATCTTGGTCATGGGTCCTTTTTATCGGCATGCAAAAAAATATGAAATTGCGGTTTTTTGTACAATTGGTATGCGTAGTTGCATGAATTGGACCAAGCTCACTTTCGACTGGAACCAGGCTCGTGCCCTCGTCGCGGTTGCCGATCTCGGCTCGCTCTCGGCGGCCGCGAAGGCGCTCGGCCTGACCCAGCCGACAATCGGGCGCCAGATCTCAGCGCTTGAGGCGGATCTGGGGGTGGTTCTGGTCGAGCGCAGCGGCCGTTCGTTGACGCTGACGGTCTCGGGCCGTGAGGTTTTGGAAGCGGCAAGGGCGATGGCAGAGGCGGGCCTGCGCCTCAGCCTTGTTGCCTCAGGTCAGGCCCAGGCTCTGGCAGGGCCGGTCAGCATTTCGGCCAGCGACATGTTTGCCCATTACGCCTTGCCCCCGGTGCTGCGGCACCTGCAGGCCATCGCACCGGCGCTGGAAATTGACGTGATTGCCTCGAATGAAATCAGTGACCTGAAACGGCGCGAGGCCGACATCGCGATCCGCCATGTCCGCCCCACGGGCAGTGAACTGTATGCACGGCTCTTGCGGGAGGCGACGGCGCATCTTTACGCCGCGCGGAGCTATCTCGACCAGATTGGCCGTCCGGGCTCGGTGGCGGAACTGACCGGGAAGAACTTTGTCGGCTTTGGCAAGCGGGCCGAGATGGTGCAATACTTGGAGATGTATGGCATCAGCACCACGGAGAGCGATATCCGGTTCAACTCCGCAAACGGCGCTGTTGCCTGGGAGGCGGTACGCAAGGGACTTGGCTTCGGCTTCATGGCGGTCGACTTCACGCGTGGTCTCACGGATGTGGAACCGGTGTTGCCAAACGAGATTTCCGTCAAGTTCCCGATCTGGCTCGTCACCCATCGGGAACTTCACACCAGCCCGCGCATCCGCCTCGTGTTCGACGTGCTGGCCAAGGCGCTTGAGGCGCAACCCTGAGGGCGGGATCAGCCGCCGGCCTGCCAGACCTTGATCGCCTCGACCGGGCTGATCAGCATGATGACATTGAGGGTCAGGTTGTCGCGGATCACCCACAGCGCCGCGAGCTCGAAGACAATTGCCAGCAGCACCGTCACCCACACGGGCATCCTTGCGGCAAAGGCGAAGCCTGCAAGCATCCAGATGATGTCGAATACCGAGTTCAGCACACTGTCGCCGGTATAACCAACGGCAATCGTGGCCTCGCGGTAGCGGTCGATGATCCAGGGGCTGTTTTCCGTGATCTCCCAGGTGGCCTCCAGGAGGATCGCGATCAGCGCGCGTTCCCCGACCGGGCGGGCACGCAGCACCAGCCACAGGACCCAGTAGAAGATCATGCCGTGGATGATATGCGAGGGCGTATACCAGTCGGCGATGTGCTGGGAACTGCCCGAGATATCTGACGCCGGGGTCCAGAGCTTGATCTCGCCACAGTCGCAGATCGGAATGCGGCCCATGGCGAGCAAGATGATGGCGGTGAGCGCGATCAGGCCAAGGCCGGTGAGCCAGATGAGACGTTGGGACAAGGATCAAACCGATGCTGGAGACGACACCACCCACGTGGCGCTGCGGGCTGGCTAAGGGACGGACGTGGCGAGGCTACCCGGCTATGCATCTCTAACGCGGCAAATCTGTGCTGGCAAATCCGCGCTTTCCTGACTATTTCCTTGGCACCAGACCCGAACCCGACGAAGCGGTCTCCGACATGGTTATCCATGGGCGGAAGAGGCCGCGCTTTTGGGCTTATCCGCCCCAAGGAGTTACCGCATGACCACGGCCGCTGCGCCCTATCTCGCGCGCCGAACCTTTGCGATCATCTCGCATCCGGACGCCGGCAAGACGACGCTGACCGAAAAGCTGCTGCTGTCCGGCGGTGCCATTCGCGCCGCAGGTCAGGTGCGTGCGCGCGGCGAGCGCCGGCGGGCCCGCTCGGACTGGATGAAGATCGAACAGGAACGCGGGATCTCGGTCTCGTCCTCGGTGATGACTTTCGAGCGCCGTGGCATCATCTACAACCTGCTCGACACGCCGGGTCACGAGGACTTTTCCGAGGACACCTATCGCACGCTGACCGCCGTGGATGCTGCGATCATGGTCATTGATGCTGCGAAGGGCATCGAAACCCAGACGCGCAAACTGTTCGAAGTTTGCCGCCTGCGCGACATCCCGATCATTACTTTCGTCAACAAGATCGACCGGGAAGGACGGCACGCGCTGGAAATCCTCGACGAGATCCAGGAAGCGCTGGCGCTGGATGTGTCGCCGATGACCTGGCCGGTGGGCATGGGATCCGACTTCTTCGGCGTCTACGACGGCAAGAAGCACCTGTTCTGCACCTCCGATGGTGAACGCGGCGGCCCCTACACCCAGGCCAAGCCGGTGACCGGCATTGATGATCCGATTCTGGTCGACACGGTCTTTGACCGGGTGTTGGCCGAACTGTCCGAAAATGTTGAACTCGGCGAGGCCGGCTACGCGGCATTCGACCCCGAAAGCTTCCTGGAAGGGCATCTGACGCCGGTTTTCTTCGGTTCGGCCCTTCGCGACTATGGCGTCGAGGACCTGCTTGATTTCATCGCCGAACACGCGCCGGCCCCGCATTCGCAGCCGGCAACCGGAGGGCGTGTCATTGCCCCGGACGAGCCGGATGTGACCGGGTTCGTGTTCAAGGTGCAGGCCAACATGGACCCCAAGCACCGCGACCGCATCGCCTTCGTCCGCCTGTGCTCGGGCACGTTCAAGCGCGGCATGCGGCTGAAGCATGTGCGCGCCGGCAAGTCCATCGCCGTGTCTGCGCCGATCTTCTTCTTTGCCGAGGAGCGCGAAATTGCCGAAGAGGCCTTCCCCGGCGACGTGATCGGCGTGCCGAACCATGGCCAGTTGCGCGTGGGCGACACGTTGACCGAAGGCGAGGAAATTCACGTCACCGGCCTGCCGGCTTTTGCTCCGGAAGTGCTGCGCCGCGTCCGCCTGTCCGACACGATGCGGGTCAAGCAGATGCGTCAGGGCCTGCAGGACCTCGCCGAAGAGGGCCTGGTGCAGATCTTCAAGCCGGATCTTGGCTCGAACTGGATTGTCGGCGTCGTCGGCATGCTGCAGCTGGACGTGGTGATCGACCGGCTGAAGAACGAGTACACGACCGAAATCGGCTTCGAGACCGTGCCCTATACGACCGCGCGCTGGATCGAGTGCGCGGATCCGTTGAAGCTGCAGAAGTTCATCGAGGCCAACCGGATGAGCGTTGCCCTCGACCGCGATGACAAGCCGGTGTTCCTGTTCAAGAGCAACTGGGAAGTGAACTATATCGGCGAGAAAAACCCGGACATCGGCTTCCGCGAGACGCGCGAGATCGTGCACACGCATTGATCCTGCCGGCAGTTGGGCCCAACAACGTGGCCGCAGTCGATGACTGCGGTCATTCCTATAAATAAGCACTGTATTTTATGACTATATTTGCGATTTTGTTTTCGGTTTTTACGGTGCGTCCGCAGAGGATTCCCGCAGAATAAATCTTTTGATAACCATGTTGTACAATCATTTACCCCGGGTTGCTCATCGCGCGAGATGACAGTGCATTGCCTCGGGGGATTTCATGAATATGACAATTGGCCGGAAGCTGCTTGCAAGCTTTGCATTGATTGTCTGCGTCGTCCTCGGCGCGGGCGTGATCACCCACAACGCGGTCTCCGACCTCGGCGCGCGAGGGCTTGAACTGGGCGAACGCCTAGCTCCGCTTGGAGATGCCGCGATGGAGGTCAAGCTGACCGCCACCCATGCCCATCTCCTGTTCGAGGAGATCATGTCGGGCGACGAGGGCGAGGACATCAATGATGTGTGGAGCCTGATCGGTGAAAGCCGGTTCTACGCCAAAGCTATTCAGTCCGGTGGGGCAAGCAAAAAAGGGCTCATTCAGGCAACAGATTCTGAGCCGGTTCGCCAGTCGATGGCCAAGGTCCTGATCGGGCTCGATGAATTTGAACAAGTGGCACGGGACCGATACCGCAACATCGGCAAGGATGTCGCTGGAACTGATGCGGATGAGCGGTTTGACCAGGCGTTCGAAACCCTGCTCGCCGATGCGGACGTGGCTCAGGCGCTCATTCGTGGCGATATGGACGCCGCAAATGCGCATGTTCGTGAACTGACGGCTGAGGCCGGCATGCACCAGATGATCGCTGTCGGCGTCACCATGATTGTCGCGGTCTTCGCCTGGGTCTACCTCAATGGCCGGGTCGGTCTGCGCGCGGCAAGTCTGGCCCGGACAGCCGAAGCACTGGCTGCAGGCAACGTCAACACCCCGATCCCCTCCTGGACAAGCACGGATGAACTCGGGCAGTTGCGAAATGCCCTGAATGGTTTCCGCGCAGCGCTGACCGAACAACACGCTCTTGCAGAGCAGATGCGGAACTCGGAGCAGGCCGCGCAGCAGGAAAAGAGCGCGATGATGCGCAACCTCGCAGAACAGTTCCGGCAGAGCACCGAAAGCTATTTCACGTCTCTGGCGGATGCCTCGCGTCTTCTGGGGGAAGATGTCAGTGCCATGGATCACACGGCCCGGCGTAACACAGAGACGGTGACCCGGACGGCGGATGCTGCCGTCGAGGCCTCGGGCAACGTGGAGGCTGTTGCCGCTGCATCCGAGGAATTGTCGGCCTCGATTGCCGAGATCAGCCGGCAGGTGGCGACGACTGCGAAAGTCGTGGACACGGCGACGGTGCAGGCCGAGGCGACAAACTCGAAGATCGAGAGCCTTGCCGCAACAGCAGGGCGGATCGGCCAGGTGGTCACCTTGATCCAGGAGATCGCGGAGCAGACCAATCTCCTTGCCTTGAATGCGACGATCGAGGCCGCGCGTGCGGGCGAAATGGGCAAGGGTTTCGCGGTCGTTGCGTCCGAGGTCAAGCAACTGGCCAGCCAGACTGCAAAAGCCACGGACGAAATCGGCAAGCAGATTTCGGCAATCCAGGCCTCCACCGGCGAAGCGGTCGGGGCCATCGAGGCGATCACCCGGACAATGCGGGAGATCGACCAACATACCGCTTCGATCATCCGTTCTGTCGAGCAACAGGGCGCAGCGACAGGGGAAATCGCCAGCAACGCGCAGGTCACGTCGAGCCGGACGGCACAGATGGCGCAGGACATGTCCGGCATGCGCAGCAGCACCGAAGACACCATGGCCACGACGGATCGACTGCGCTCTTCGTCCAGGGCCGTTGCCGACCAGAGCAAGGCATTGCGATCAGCTGTTGATGGGTTCCTGAAACAACTGGCCGTTGCCTGAGGCCTGGGCTGCCGACACCTGACAAGCGCGACAAACCGTCTTATGGTCGGGCGCGAGACGGGGAGGCGCTCATGTTCGACCAGATCTACCAGCGCCGGCTGAAGGCTGACATCGAGACCTGGATCGCGCGCGGCTGGGTCAGCCCGGATGCGGCCGGTCACATCCTCGCCGAGGCCGGAAAGAGCGATGGCCGCAGCCGGTTGCCGATGGCGCTGGCAGCCGTCGGTGTCATCTGCGTTGCCCTCGCAATCACTGCCTTCATTGCTGCGAACTGGGATGGTATCCCCCGGGCTGTCCGGCTGCTCGGCATTGCCGCGTTGGTGATCGGGGCCAATCTTGCCGCCGCCCGCGCCGCCGCCCTCGGCCGCCACGGGATCGCAGATCTGGCCACGGCCTTCGCGGCGCTTGTCTTCACCGGGGGCCTGTCGTTGGTGGGGCAGATCTATCACCTGCCGCAGGACTGGGCCGGCGGCGCCCTGCTGATCACCCTTGGCAGTCTTGCTGCTGCCTGGCTCGGACAGTCACGTCTTACGCTGGCTTTCGCTGCCCTTGCAGCAATTGCGTGGCAGTGCTTGGCGGCTGAGGCGCATCCGGCGCTCCGGCTCGCAGAGGGAATGCTGAGCCTCGTCCTGGTCCTGGCCCTAGGGGCACATGCCGTCCGCTATCCAGCGCGCATGTCCCGCTGGGGCGTGATCCTGTTCGCCTATGTTGTCTACGGTCGCTGGCTTCTCATGGCGGCAGAGCAGGGCGCACGCGAGGAGGGTGTCCTCTCGATCGGTCTTTCCGCCTTGCCGGCTGCGATTATCCTGCTGGCTGTGGCGCTCGAACGTCGCGGCGGTTCGGGTGCCCATCTGGCCCGTATGGGTGGCGGATTGCGTCTGCTCGCCCGTTCGGCGAGCGAGGCCTCGCTCTTGGTCCTTCTGGCGCTTCTAATCATTACGCTTGTTGTGGCACTGGATGGCGCGAACCCGTTGCCGGCGTCGGTCTATCTTGCCGTGCCGGTTGGTCTGGCGCTGGCATTGATGCTGGTCGGGATCGGGCTGCTCATTCCCGTGGCCCGGCAGGACCTGACGGCGCTTCTGGTGCTTCTGGCGGTGCCTGGTGCTGTCGTCTGCGTGCTGATGGTGGTCTCTGTCCCGCACCAGGTTGTCCTGATTGCAGCGCTAGGGCTCGCAGTTTCCGTTGGTATTGCCATGGCCGGCGTCGTGTCGCATCAGTCGTTCTGGACGCTGGCCGGCCACGGCGCCTTTACGGTGCTGGCGCTGTGGCTGCTGTCTGAAACGGTTGGCAGCCTGCTCGGACAGGCCGTCTTCTTCCTCGTGGCCGGTCTGGTGCTGATCGGCATGGCACTGGTCACCGCCCGCAGCCTGAAGGCCGCCGCGCGCCGGGACGCAGTGAAGGCAGGTGCAGCATGACGATGCCATCTCAGTCCGGAACGGCCGAACCGGTTGGCGCAATCCGGCCGCTGCTGGCCGCGCCTTACCTGCGCTGGGGCCTGATCATCCTGCTGCAGCTTCTGCTCATCGGCCTGCCCCTGGCCGAGCGGGCAAGCGTGCATCTTCTCGGGCAAGAGGTGCGGCTGGAAGTGCGTCCCGTCGATCCGCGTGACCTGCTGCGGGGCGACTATGTGATCATCAACCTCGCGATCACGCAGCTGGATCCAGCCCTGCCGGGCCTCGAGCGGGAGATCCGGACCGGCGAGACGGTCTATGTTGAACTGGCAGCAGATGAAGGAGGCCTGTTCCAGCCTGTGGCGGTTCATCGCGATGCCGGCATGGCCAAGGGACCAGTGATCGCCGGAACCGCCGAGTATACCCGCCGGCCCGGCACCGCGCTCAACCTCGACTATGGCATCGATGCATTCTTCGTTCCCGAGGGGGAAGGGCTCGCCATCGAGAACACCGCGCCGGAGCGTATCAGCCTTGTGGTTTCGCTCGACAGGGCCGGACGTTCGGCTCCCCTGCGGCTGCTCGTCGATGGCCGGGAGATCCTGAACGACGCCGGCTTTTGACCCGGACCGCCGACACCTGTATGAGGGGCGCCCGAACCTCCAATCCAAGAGACCTGCCGCAATGACCGATCCGGTGCTTGAGACCCTGCTGCTGCCGCTGGAAAATGGCACCTTCGACCTGCCGGACGCGCCGCAGCGCGTTCTGTTCCTGCGTGCCCGCATGGGCAAGGATCTGGGATTGCTCGACAAGTCCCGCCTCGATCTGGTGCAGAGTTTCGCCCCTGACCGCGAGGCGCTGGCCGCTGGCGGCTATGAAGCGCAGCCCGACATTCGCGGCGAGACCTATGGCCTGGTGCTGCTGCTGCCGCCGCGCCAGAAGCAGGAAGCCCGTGCCCTGATCGCCGAGGCCTTCCGCCGGGTGGCGCCTGGGGGGCGCGTTGTCCTGTGTGCCGCCAACACCGAAGGCGCCAAGGCGTTCGAAAGTGATGTCGAGGCGCTGGCCGGAGAGTTGGAAGGCAAGCAGTCCAAGGCCAAGTGCCGCGTGGTCTGGGCGATCCGCGATGATGCGCGGCTGAATGCCTCGCTGCAGGCAGAGTGGGCCGAGGGCGATGCGCCGCGTCCGATCCTGGATGGCCGCTTTGTCAGCCGCCCGGGCCTGTTTGCCTGGGACCATGTCGATGCGGCGACGGACCTCCTCGTGCGCACGCTGCCCGTTGGCCTGTCCGGCATCGGGGCGGATCTGGGGGCGGGCTTCGGCGTCCTGACGGCCGGGGTGCTGGCCCGGTGCCCGAAGGTGGCAGCGCTGGACCTCTATGAGGCGGAGAAGCGCGCGCTGGATCTGGCGCGTCAGAACTTGGCTGCCGAGGCCGCACCGCGTCACTTGCAGTTCTTCTGGGCCGATGTCACCAAGGGACTTGGCCGGCCGCATGATTTCATCGTCATGAACCCGCCGTTCCATCAGGCGACCAAGGCCGACCGGACCGATGTTGGCCATGCCTTCATCCGCGCCGCTGCCAAGGGACTGAAGCCCGGTGGCAACCTCTGGATGGTCGCAAACCGGCATCTGCCCTATGAGGGCGTCATCAACGAGGTGTTCTCCGAGATGACCATTGTCGCCGATGAAGGCGGCTTCAAGGTCATCCATGCGCGCAAGGCCCGCGGCAAATGAGGCTGGTGAAGCTTCTGGCCAATCTTGGCTATGGCACGCGCAAGGAAATCCAGACGGTCATCCGCAATGGCTGGGTGACGGACCGCGCAGGCAATGCGCTGAAGGCTGATGCTCGCAACGAGCATGACGACATCCTGTTCGATGACGAGCCGCTGGATCCGGCGCAGGGCATGCTGCTGCTGCTGAACAAGCCGGTCGGCTACACCTGTTCGACCAAGGATCAGGGCAAGCTGGTCTATGACCTCCTGCCCGACCGGTTCCGCTATCGCAAGCCGGTGCTGTCCACCGTCGGCCGGC
The DNA here is from genome assembly GCF_003012935.1 of Pannonibacter carbonis. Classification (GTDB taxonomy): domain Bacteria; phylum Pseudomonadota; class Alphaproteobacteria; order Rhizobiales; family Stappiaceae; genus Pannonibacter; species Pannonibacter carbonis. The sequence continues at coordinate 250,646 of NZ_PUDR01000002.1, forward strand.
TGGACCGGGAGACCTCCGGCGCGCTGCTCTTCACCGATGACGGCACGCTGCTGCACCGGATCATCAGCCCCAAGGCCGAGGTGCCCAAGGTGTATGAAGCCGTGCTGGACCGGCCGCTGAAAGGCGACGAGGCCGCACTGTTTGCCTCCGGTGGCATGATGCTGGAGAGCGATGACAAGCCGCTGAAGCCGGCAGAACTGGAAGTGCTCGGCGAGAAACATGCCCGCCTCACGCTGCACGAGGGCCGCTATCATCAGGTCCGCCGCATGTTCGCTGCCACCGGCAATCACGTGAACGCTCTTGCCCGCGTCAGGATCGGCAACCTCACGCTTGACGGCCTGGAGGAAGGCAAGTGGCGGCTGCTGGATGCTGGCGATCTGGCGAGGGTGTTCGGGGAGTAGGCGGAAGGGCCTTCATGCGCGGATTTTGAGCGGTTGAGGTCGATTGGCATTTGCCAATCGACGCACGCTTCTGCATCCTTCAGTGCAGGAGGCAGGCAATGTCCCAAAGCACGATCGACCTTGAGTTTGTACTGCGCCAGCAACAGCAATTGCTTGACGAACTGCGCCTGTTGCGCAAAGACGTGTCCGATATACGCTCGCTTGCGGTGCAGACCGTTGAATACAGCCGCCGGATTGAACGGCGAGTGAGCGAGACTCGCGATGACATCGAGCTCATGCTCAAGGCGGAGCTCAGCGGTCGGCTCGCACACCTCGAGACGACCATCGAAGGCCAGTTGATGACCTTGTCATCCCGCATAGACGAAGCGGTTGCCGGATTTGCTTCGCCGAACTCCTAAGCCAGCAATCGTGCCAAGCCCGTCAAATGCCGGACTGTCACCCCTCGGCTTCTTCCTTCAGCATCTCCAGTTCCAGCCACTGTTCTTCGGCTGCGTCCTTTTCGCCGGTCAGCTTGGTGATCTCGGCTGACAGTTTGGCGAAGCGGTCCGGGTTTTTGGTGTAGAGCGCAGGGTCGGCCATTTCGGTCTGGAGCTTTTCCAGCTTCTTCGTCAGGGCTTCGATGGTGCCTGGCAGGGTTTTCAGCAGGTGTAACTGGCTGAAGGACAGCTTTGTCTTGGCGGCAGGTTTTTGCGCTGCTGGAGCCGAAGCCTTGGCAGCCTTGGCCTGCTGCTTCTCGGCCACCTTGCGGGCCGTGACGCCCTCGCCGCGCTGGGCCACCATGTCGGAATAGCCGCCCGCATATTCCTGCCACTTGCCTTCCCCCTCCGACACGATGACCGATGTGGCCACCCGGTCGAGGAAGTCGCGGTCATGGCTGACGAGCAGAACCGTGCCGTCGTAGTCGCCGAGCAATTCCTGCAGCAGGTCCAGCGTTTCGAGATCAAGGTCGTTGGTCGGTTCGTCAAGCACCATGATGTTGGACGGGCTGGCCAGCGCGCGGGCCAGCATCGCACGGGCCCGCTCGCCGCCGGAGAGCACGCCGACGGGGGTTCTTGCCTGTTCGGGAGCGAACAGGAAGTCCTTCATGTAGGCGATCACGTGCTTGGTCTCGGTGCCGAGCACCACGGTGTCGCCGCGCCCGCCGGTGAGGACGTTCGACAGCGTTTCGTCCGGATTGAGCTTCTCGCGCTTCTGGTCGAGCGTCACCATCTGCAGGTTGGTGCCCAACCGGATGCTGCCGGTATCGGGGGCGAGTTCACCGGTCAGCATCTTCAGCAGTGTTGTCTTGCCCGCGCCATTGGCACCGATGAAGCCGACACGGTCGCCGCGCTGGATGCGGGTCGAGAAGTTGGCGACGATGGTCCGCTCGCCATAGGTCTTGGAGGCGGACTTGGCCTCGACCACCAGCTTGCCCGAGGTTTCACCTTCGGTCACGGCCAGTTTGGCCGAGCCTTGCGGGCCACGGTGGTTGCGGGCCTTGTCGCGCAGATCGGCAAGCTCGCGCACGCGGCGCATGTTGCGCTTGCGCCGGGCGGTGACGCCATAACGCATCCAGTGCTCCTCGCGCTTGATCTGCTGCGCGAGTTTCTGCTGGTCGCGTTCCTCCTGCTCGAACACCTCGTCCCGCCAGGCCTCGAAATGCTCGAAACCCCGGTCCATGCGGCGGGTGGTGCCGCGGTCGACCCAGATGGTGGCACGGGAGAGATTCTCCAGGAATCGCCGGTCATGCGAGATCAGCACGATGGCTGACTTCAGTCCCTTCAACTCGCTTTCCAGCCATTCGATGGCCGGTAGGTCGAGATGGTTCGTCGGCTCGTCCAGCAGCAGGATGTCCGGCTCGGGGGCCAGCGCCCGGGCCAGCGCCGCGCGGCGCGCTTCGCCACCGGACAGGCTGCGCGGATCCTCCTTGCCGGTGAGGCCGAGAACCTCCAGCAGATAGGGCGCGCGATAGGGATCATCGCCGGGCGCCAGGCCGTCGTTCACATAGTCCAGAATGGTGGCATAGGCCGACAGGTCAGGCTCCTGCGGCAGGTAGCGCAGGGTGCGGCCGGGCTGCAGGAAGAACTCGCCCTGATCGGCCTCGATCAATCCCGCAGCAATCTTCAGCAAAGTCGACTTGCCGGATCCGTTGCGGCCGACGAGGCAGAGCCGGTCGCCCTCTGATACGCTGAGGTCTGCTCCGGTCAGGAGCGGGGTCGAGCCGAAGGTCAGGTGAATGTCACGCAGGATCAGAAGCGGAGGAGCCATGGATTTCCGGAACTTGGAGGCGAAAGGCGGGTAGCGCCGCCGTATTGTGGCGAGAGGAACGCCATCTTGGCCCCGGTTGCAAGGGGCTCGCCGGATACGACAGGATTGTTTTTTCTTTTTTGTGTGATCGCGCCGCGCTCCACCCGCTGTGGACAACGCAAGACTCCTTGTTGCCCAAAGGGGAAGTCTGCAAATCCAGATTGAAAGATGGTTGTTCAAGGGTGCGGTGGGGTGAATATAATTTCCTGAATGAACTGTTAACCGGATGAAATTCGCTTATTCAATGCAGAACGCGGAAAGCGCCGTTGCGGCACGGTTGATCTCCAATCCGACGCGTGGAATCGTCGGCACCCTACCGGAACAGGTAGCCTTCATTGCGAAGAGGGGAGACAAACATGTTTAAATCAGCCCGGATGTCTATTCTGGCGACGGCCCTTATGGCCGCCACGTCGATGAGCGCCATGGCCGAGGTGGTCTACCACCGCGGCAACTCTGGTGATCCCGAGACCCTGGATCAGCACAAGACTTCGACGGTTGTCGAGGCCCACGTCCTGCGTGACCTTTACGAAGGTCTCGTTGCCTATTCCGCCGCTGGCGAGATTATCCCCGGCGTTGCGGAAAGCTGGACCACGTCTGAAGACGGCAAGACCCTCACCTTCAAACTGCGCCAGAACGCCAAGTGGTCGAACGGTGACCCGGTCGTTGCCGGCGACTTCGTGTTCTCGCTCCAGCGCATCATGAACCCGGAGACTGGCGCTAAATACGCCAACATCCTCTACCCGATCCTCAACGCCGAGGAAGTTAACAAGGGCACCGCCAAGCCGGAAGAGCTGGGCGTGAAGGCCGTCGACGACCTCACCCTGGAGATCACCCTGAAGGCTCCGACGCCGTACTTCGTCGACCTTCTGGCCCACCAGACAGGACTGCCGGTGCATCCGGCGACCGTGCAGAAACACGGCACCGACTTCGTCAAGCCGGAGTTTTTCGTCAGCAACGGCCCCTTCGTCCTGAAGGAGTTCGTTCCGAACTCCCACATCAAGGCGGTGAAGAACCCGAATTTCCATGACGCTGCCAACGTCAAGATCGACACGGTGATGTTCCACCCGACCGAAGATCGCGGCGCTGCGCTGCGCCGTTTCCAGGCCGGTGAACTTCACTCCAACGATGATATCCCGACCGAACAGGTCGCCTTCATCCGCAAGGAACTGGGCGACCAGTTCAAGGTTGCCCCATATCTCGGCACCTATTATTTCGCCGTCAACATGAAGAACGAATCCTTGGCCAAGAAGGAAGTGCGTCAGGCGCTCTCGATGGCCGTTGACCGTGACTTCCTTGCCGAGGAAATCTGGGGTGGCACCATGGTGTCGGCCTACTCGCTGGTGCCCCCGGGCATCAACAACTACGGTGAGCCGGCATTTGCGTCCTACAAGGACATGTCGCAGATCGACCGCGAGGAAAAGGCCGCCGAGTTGCTGAAGGCTGCCGGCTACGGCCCGGACAAGCCGCTGAAGATCGAAATCCGCTACAACACCTCGGAAAACCACAAGAACACGTCGGTTGCCCTGGCTGACATGTGGAAGCCGCTCGGTGTCGAAGTGACGCTGCTCAACACGGACCTGAAGACCCACTATGCGCATCTGCGTGACAAGGGAGCCTTCGATCTCGCCCGTGCCGGCTGGATCGGGGATTACTCCGACCCGCAGAACTTCCTGTTCCTCGTTGAATCCGACAATGACGGCTTCAACTACGCAAACTACAACAACCCGGACTACGACAAGCTGATGGATGAGGCGGCCGCAACGACCGACCTCGAGAAGCGTGCCGAGATCCTGAAGCAGGCCGAGACCATCTTCATGGACGACCTGCCGTTCATCCCGATGCTGTACTACGCATCCAAGAACCTGGTGTCCCCGAAGCTCAAGGGCTTCGAAACCAACCTGCAGGACGTACATCCGACCCGCTTCATGAGCATTTCGGAATAAGGCACTCGTCAGGAGCCGGCCGCGCTTTTCAATGCGCGGTCGGCTTTTCTGCGGACATCAAATGCACAGGCTGTGGATGCCGCGTGCACTGATCTTGCCGACAGGACGGGATCAGTTCGCAGCTAAGCTTTGAGCTGAACAAGAAAATCACAAGGGCAGGGCCATGTCGCGCTACGTGCTGGAAAGGCTGCTCGGGGCTATCCCGACGCTGTTCCTGATCGTCACCATTTCCTTTTTCCTGATCCGAATTGCGCCGGGGGGGCCGTTCGATCTGGAGCGGCCACTGGAAGCCAAGGTGATGGAGAACCTCAACCGGATCTATCATCTCGATGAGCCGCTCTGGCAGCAGTACCTGATCTACCTGAAGAGCGTTGCCCAGCTCGATTTTGGCCCGAGCTTCTATTTCCGCGACTTCTCGATCAACGAGTTGTTCGCAGCCAGCCTGCCGATCTCCATCCAGCTCGGCCTGACGGCCCTGGCGCTTGCGCTGGTCGTCGGCGGTGTTCTGGGTGTCGTGGCCGCGCTGCGCCAGAACCATGGCACCGACTATGCGGTAATGGCAGCGGCAACCCTCGGCGTGACGGTGCCGAACTTCGTGGTGGCCCCGGTGCTGACGTTGATCCTTGGCGTCTGGCTCGGCTGGCTGCCGGTTGGTGGCTGGAATGGCGGGGCGATCGTGAACACGATCCTGCCCGTCGTCACCCTGGCCTTGCCGCAGATTGCCGTCGTGGCGCGCCTGACCCGTGGGTCGATGATCGAAGCCCTGCGCTCCAACCATGTGCGCACGGCTCGCGCCTATGGCCTGTCGTCCTGGACGGTGATTGTCGTCCACGCGCTGCGCGGGGCGATCCTGCCGGTCGTCTCCTATCTCGGGCCAGCTGCTGCGGCACTGCTGACCGGGTCTGTGGTGGTCGAGACGATTTTTGGTATCCCCGGGATCGGGCGCTATTTCGTGCAAGGGGCCCTCAACCGCGACTACACCCTTGTGATGGGCACGGTCGTGGTCGTTGCCTGTTTCGTCATCCTGTTCAACCTGATCGTGGACCTGCTCTATGCAGTCCTTGATCCGCGCGTTCGCTTTGATTGAGGAGAAAGCGTGATGAGTGTCTCCTCCGTGGAAGCCGTTCCGCTGCCGGTCAAGGGGCGTTCCCTCTGGGACGATGCCCGTGATCGCCTGCTGAAGAACCGCGCGGCTGTTGCCAGCATGATCGTGCTGACGCTGATTACCCTGATCTCTATTATTGGCCCCTGGTTGTCGCCGCATGGCTATGACCAGGTGTACCGGGACTATGTCAAGGTTCCGGCGAGCCTGACGGCCTATCCGCTGCCGGAACAGGTCGAGCCGGCTTTTCTGTCGGCATTGAGGAGGGCGCGCCTCGAGACCGAAGGTTTCCTGCAGGAGGGCAACACGGTCTCGGTCCGCGTCTCGTCGAGCCGCGAGATCGATCCGCGCTCGGTGCAATATGTCGATCGCAGTGACCTGTTCAAGAATGCAAGGTTCGAGGACTTTGCTGACGACAAGACCTCGGCCGTCATCAAGGCCGACATTCGCCATCTGCATTTCTATTTCGGCACGGACGCCAATGGCCGTGACCTGATGACCCGCACGTTCATCGCCGGTCGCGTGTCGCTGACCATCGGCTTGCTCGCCACCTTCGTCGCGATTTCGATCGGTGTGGTCTATGGCGCTGCCTCGGGCTATCTCGGCGGACGGATCGACCAGGTGATGATGCGAGTCGTCGACGTGCTCTACTCGCTGCCCTTCATCTTCTTCGTCATCATGCTGGTGGTGTTCTTCGGTCGGAATTTCGTGCTGATGTTCATCGCGGTCGGCGCTGTCGAATGGCTCGACATGGCCCGGATTGTGCGAGGCCAGACGCTGACCATCAAGCGGCAGGAATATGTGCAGGCGGCCGAGGCCATGGGCGTGTCGAATGGTGGTATCCTGCGCCGGCATGTTATCCCGAACACGCTGGGTCCGGTCGTCGTCTACATGACGCTCCTGGTGCCGAAGGTGATCCTGCTGGAGAGCTTCCTGTCCTTCCTGGGCCTTGGTGTTCAGGAGCCGATGACGAGCTGGGGCGTGCTGATTTCCGAAGGCGCGCGCAACCTGCAAGGCTCGGTCTGGATGCTCGTGTTTCCGTCGATTTTCCTGACGTCGACACTGTTCGCGCTGAACTTCATCGGCGACGGGCTGCGCGACGCTCTTGATCCGAAGGACCGCTGAGGGACATGGACATGACCACCACACGCGAAACGGTCCTGAAGATCGAGGACCTGAAGGTCGATTTCACCACCAACTCCGGCGCCGTCAATGCGGTGCGCGGTGTCAATATTCACGTCGATGCTGGCGAAACCGTCGCCATCGTGGGCGAAAGCGGCTCCGGCAAGAGCCAGACCATGATGGCTGCCATGGGCCTGCTGGCCTCCAATGGCAAGACCGCCGGGAAGGTCGTCTATGGCGGGGAGAACATTCTCGGCTTGCCGATTTCCCGCCTCAACACCATCCGCGGCAAGAAGATCACCATGATCTTCCAGGAGCCGATGACCTCGCTGGATCCGCTCTACACCATCGGCCGGCAACTCGCCGAACCCATGGTGGAACATGGCGGCCTGAGCTGGGCGGCGGCGAAGGAGCGGGCGCTCGAACTGCTGAAACTCGTCAACATCCCCGAGCCGGAGCGCAAGCTGAAGTCTTATCCGTATGAACTTTCCGGCGGCCAGCGTCAGCGCGTCATGATCGCCATGGCGTTGTCGAACAACCCGGATGTCCTCATTGCCGACGAGCCGACAACCGCGCTGGACGTGACCACGCAGGCCCAGATCCTGGAACTGCTGGCCGACCTGCAAAAGCGGCTGGGCATGTCGGTCGTGTTCATCACCCATGACCTCGGCATCGTCCGGCGCATTGCCGACCGTGTGTATGTGATGCGCCAGGGCGAGGTGGTGGAAGAGGGGGAAACGGCCAAGATTTTTGCCGCGCCTTCCCACCCCTATACCAAGATGCTGCTCGACGCAGAGCCGGAAGGGCACAAGCCCGCCGTTGCCGACAGCCGCCCGGCGGTGATCGAGGGCCAGAAGGTGCGCGTCGAGTTTGCGCTGGGTGGCGGGCTGTTGACCAAGCCCTTCATCCTGACGGCCGTCAATGATGTGTCCCTGGTCCTGCGCGAAGGCCAGACGCTCGGCATCGTGGGTGAAAGCGGCTCGGGCAAGTCGACGCTTGGCCGTGCGCTGCTGGGCCTTCTGCCCGCAGAGGGCCGCGTGATGTTCAAGGGCCAGCAGATCAGCGGCAAGAGCCGCTCGGAGCTGCGCGGCCTGCGCAAGCACATGCAGCTGGTGTTCCAGGACCCGTTCGGATCTCTCAGCCCGCGCATGACCGTAGGCCAGATCATCACCGAGGGTCTTCTGGTGCACGAGCCTTCGCTCGACTGGGCCGAGCGGGACCGCCGTGCCTGCCAGGCGCTGGAAGAGGTGTCGCTGGATCCGGCCATGCGCAACCGCTATCCGCACGAGTTCTCGGGCGGCCAGCGCCAGCGCATCGCCATTGCCCGCGCCATGGTGCTGAAGCCGGAGCTGATGGTTCTGGACGAGCCGACCTCAGCGCTTGATCGCACGATCCAGAAGCAAATCGTCACGCTGCTGCGCGACCTGCAGGCCGCCCATGGCCTGACCTATCTGTTCATCAGCCATGATCTTGCTGTCGTGCGCGCGATGGCCGACACGGTCATGGTGATGCAGCATGGCAAGGTCGTGGAAGCAGGGCCGACGGAGGCAATTTTCGAGGCGCCGCGTGAGGACTACACGCGCAAGCTGATTGCCGCCGCGATGCTGGAAACGCTGGCTGCCTGATCTGATTGTCTATGCGAAGGCACAAGACGCAAAAGACGGGGCGATCCGGTGATCGTCCCGTTTTCTGTATGAGATCCGCTGTGCTGCCTTTCAGGCTGCCTGCCTTGCTTCAGGATGGGGCAACGGTGGACCCGGGCGGCAATTGCGCCAGATCCTCGGATTGTGCGTTGCCAAACACTTTCTGATAGATCGCCGGCGCGAAAGCCTGGATGTTGCTCATGATATGTTCCCGCATCCGCTGACGGCACAGAGCGGGATCGCCACCCTCAAGCGCCTCGATGACGAGCCGGTGCGGGTCCGGCCGCAATTCGCGCCAGAGTTCTGGCCCCTGCCGCTTCGAAATCGTGTAGCGATGCAGTTGCAGGAGAACGCGGCTGAGCAGGGGCATCAGGTTCGGCATGTCCGCCTGCTCGAACAGGCGCAGGTGAAAGGCCCGGTCCAGCAGCACAAGGTTATAAAGATCACCCGTTGCCTGGACAGCCCTGTACTCTGCGGCTGACTGGGTCAGGAACTGGCGCACCTCGGGATCAAGGCGAAGGGCTGCCCGTTCGATCGCGGTGCATTCCAGCTCCAGCCGCAACCGCACAAACGCCTCGGCTTCTGCCTCCGACAACTGGGTCACATAGGTGCCGTGATAGCCCTTGCGGTCAACGAGACCATCCTGTTCGAGGCGCAGCAAGGCTTCGCGCACGGTGCCTTGCGCGCAGGAGTAATCCTGCGCGATCGCCTGCTCGGTCAGGATGCTTGCACCGGTCAACTCGCCAAGCACCATCTTGCGCTTCAGGTCGCAATAGACGTGGTTGCTCTTGCGACCGCCTTCAGCGGCATGAAGTGCGTGCAGCGTGGTCAGGACGATGGAGGATGCCACTTCGCTCATGCTCCCCCCCGGTCAGCCACATCTGGCGAGACTATTAAATGGCAGTGCACGCGAGGGCGCGCTGATATCTGGACCAACTTGTCCCATCCCCTTCAGGCAGTACGTTTGCGAATTACAAATCAAACAACAAAAATAAACGGACCCTACTATAGACAGATCCGGCATCCTGCTACCGCATTTGGCGGGAGGAAGGCGATAACATCTTCGCGAGTTGAGCCCTGATCTACAGGCCGGAGCTCTCGATCACACCCAGCCAGTTGCGCCAGGCGATGCGGGCAATCAGGTCTTCGCCATAGCCGGCCTTCCGGAAGGCCTCCATCAGCGCGGGCAAGCCGCCGACATCGCCAATCGCGCGCGGGACGACACAGCCATCAAAGTCAGATCCGAGCCCGACATGATCTTCGCCAAGCCGGCTGATCAGATGGTCCGCGTGGCGGATGATGGTCTCCAGCGCTGTATCGGCATCGTGCCGTCCGTCCTCGCGCAGGAAGGCGACGTGGAAATTGATGCCGACAAGCCCCTTGCTTTCTGCGATGGCGTCGAGCTGCCGGTCTGTGAGGTTGCGGGCGGTCGGGCAGATGGCATGGGCGTTGGAATGCGAGGCGATCAGCGGTCGTTCGCTGAGCCTTGCCACGTCCCAGAACCCCTTTTCGGTGATATGCGACAGGTCGATCAGCAGGCCCATGCGATTGCAGCGGCGCACCAGGTCGCGGCCAAGATCGGTCAGGCCGTCGCCGGTATCAGGGGACGAGGGAAACGCCATCGGGACCCCGTCGCTGAAGATGTTGCGCCGGCTCCAGACAGGTCCGATTGACCTCAGTCCGGCCGCATGGAGTACATCCAGTGCAACAAAGTCCGGGTCAATCGCCTCGGCGCCCTCGATGTGCAGCACCATCACCAGCTGCCCTGCGGCCATTGCGTCCCTGATATCCCTGGAACTGCGGCATATCCGGATGGCCTCCGGGGCTTGCTGTTCGAGCCGGAAGGCGCGCGCCATCATGCGCAGGGTGTAGTCGAGTGCATCTGGCTGGGACAGGCGCCCAAAATGTCGTGGGTCCGAATTGGGTATGGCCCGGATTTCAGCTTGGGATCGAACCGAGGGGACGAACATTGCAAACAGTCCCCCGGCAAATCCGCCTTTGCGGGCCCGGGACAGGTCAATGTGGTCCTCTGTGCTCTCGTCGAAAAACGAACGGGCTCGGCCGCCCTGCTCACGCATTTCCAGCTTCAGCAAAGTATCGTTGTGGCCATCGAACACGGGAACGAGCGGCTGCGAGATCGGCGAATCACTCACGAAGCAGTCTTTCGGCAGGGTATGGACAGGGCAGGGGCGGAAACTCACGATTGCCGCCATCTTATAAGACACCGGTGGTATGGGGCTGGCAAGTCTTCGCCGATGCGACGGACGGGTGCTTTCGGGGCGAAGTGCAGCACAAATGTGACGGATCCGCTTCTCTCGCGCGGTTTTGATCGGGCAAAGCCGATGCCCCATTGCCTTTTGCTCCGGTCACGGCGCAAAAGGGGCATTATTGCTTGCCTCCTGAATTTCTGAAGGTGACCTGAATGGCAGTTGATCATGCAGATGAGACTCCGATTGCAGACCTGGGCCTGAGCCGACGGGGCTTTCTGGGCGGTGCATCCCTGTTGCTGGCCAGCGCGCTCGCGGGATGCCAGTCCGTCGGCCTTCCAACCACAGTCGGCCTGCCTGGCCAGCCGCCGTTGCCAGATCAGACGTTCGACTACGCCCTGGCCTATGCCGGCCGGAAGGATGGCGAGTTTGAGATCCCCGCGATCAAGTACCAGAACTTCGATCGCAAGTTCTGGCGACAGGTCGTGCATTATCCCAATGATCTGGATCCCGGCTCGATCATCGTCGATCCGCACCACCACTTCCTCTACTGGACGCTTGGCCGTGACAAGGCGCTGCGTTACGGCATCGGCGTCGGCAAGGCCGGCTTTGCCTGGGCCGGGGTTGCCGTGATCCGGATGAAGCAAGAATGGCCGCGCTGGTTCCCGCCGAAGGAAATGATCGCGCGCCGTCCGGAACTGAAGAAATACGACAAGGAGCCGATGGAAGGCGGGCCGAAGAACCCGCTGGGTGCGCGTGCGCTTTATCTCTGGCAGGGCAATGTCGACACCCTGTACCGGATCCATGGCACATATGAACCGGACAGCATCGGCCGCAGCGTTTCAAGCGGTTGTATCCGCATGTGGCATCAGGACGTCATCGATCTGTACCAGCGCGTCCCGATGAAGACCCATGTCTTCGTCATCGGCCCGGACGGCTCGATCCCGAAGGCCCCGCCGAGGCCGCAGGATCCGGTGCTGACGATCCCGAATTGATTGGCGTTATCGTTTGATGAAAGGCCCAGACTGCTGACAAACCCTCAATGGTCATCCCGGACGCAGCGAAGCGAAGATCCGGGACCGGAGAGCCAAAGTCTCTCCGAGGTTACCTCATTGAAACATAGGGGCCTCGACTCTCCGGTCCCGGCTCGGCTCTACGCTTGGCCGGGATGACTTCGGTGAGGTAGAGGTTTGTCATCAAGCTCAGGCCCTGCATTGCAGGGCCTTTTTGATTTCAGGAGAACAACACGGCCAGTTCAGGCGCCAATCACAGGCGTGAGCGCAACGTCGGTTAGGATTGCTGCGAAATGGCAGACCGCGGCGGCAAGGACGAAGACGTGCCAGATGGCGTTCTGGAACGGCAGGGACTTCCAGGCGTAAAACGCTGTGCCGGCCGAATAGAGCGCGCCGCCGGCCACAAGCAGCCAGAACCCGGCCGGTGAGGCGTTCTCGATCAGCGGCTGGTAGGCAAAGACGATTACCCAGCCAAGTGCGAGGCAGATCGGTACGGTGAACTTGTCGAAGCGTTTCAACTGGATCAGCTTGAGGGTCGCCCCCGCGAGTGCGCCGGCCCAGACTATGGCGAGCACGATTGCGCCAGGCCAGCCGCCAATCACCATCGCGGCAAAGGGCGTATAAGTGCCTGCGATCATCAGGAAGATCGCCGCATGGTCCAGGCGCCGGAACAGGCTGGCGTGGTTGTTCTTGGCCAGCATGTTGTAAAGCGCGGAGCAGATGAGCATGGCCATCAGACAGGCCGTGTAGACGGAAATGCTGGCGATGCGGCCGGCGCCTGCATCGGGTATCACCAGCGACAGCAGGATGATGGTGGCCGCCAGTCCAAGCGCAATGCCGATGATGTGAACTGTGCTGTCTGCGATATATTCGGCTTTTGTCTGCGCGCGCATGCGGGCTCCCCTGAATTTGGCCGCAGATTACCGTTGACGTAACCGGTAAGGCAACCTTGCTTCACATGACAATTCGGAGGGATCGTAAAGGCGCAGGGCGAATGTGCTTGTCTCCTCGTCGCATGGCAACGGGCATGCGGTGGAAAAGCCGCCTTTCCTGTGGTGAAACACTCAAGGGTCAGGCTCACGGCGGCCATGGGGTTTTGACCTTGCTCCCGAATCGCGGGACTGTTCGCACCGTGGTATTCCGGCGTGCGACACCCGTTGCCCCGGGCCGTTTCCCGCACTACAGGAGACGGGCAGGGCACCGGTTACGGGACATGGAATGACGGTCAGCATCGATATCGGCGAAATGACGGGCGGCGCCCGGGCCCTGATGGATCTTGAGGAGCTTCTGGCGACCCGGTTGCTGGTTCAGGGCAATTCCGGCTCCGGAAAGTCGCATCTGCTGCGCCGTCTGCTGGAGCAGTCCGCCGGCTGGGTGCAGCAGGCCATCATCGACCCGGAGGGGGATTTTGTCAGTCTGGCTGACAAGTTCGGCCATGTGGTGGTCGATGCCGTCGGCACCGAGCGCGATCTGCAGATGATTGCCGCCCGCGTGCGTCAGCACCGTGTGTCGGTCATTCTCAATCTTGAGGGGCTCGACGCTGACCGGCAGATGAAGGCTGCGGCGACCTTCCTCGATGGGCTGTTTGATGCCGATCGGGATCAATGGTATCCGATGCTGGTCGTTGTGGACGAGGCGCAGCTGTTTGCGCCGGCCGCTGCCGGAGAGGTCTCCGAAGAAGCCCGCCGCCGCTCGCTGACGGCCATGACGAATCTGATGTGCCGTGGCCGCAAGCGCGGTCTTGCCGGCATTATCGCCACGCAACGTCTGGCAAAGTTGGCCAAGAATGTGGCGGCTGAAGCGTCCAATTTCTTGATGGGCCGCACGTTCCTCGACATTGACATGGCCCGGGCCGCAGACCTCCTCGGCATGGAACGCCGACAGGCGGAGGCATTCCGCAATCTGGATCGGGGGCACTTCGTGGCGCTTGGCCCGGCCATGTCCCGCCGTCCGGTCCCGGTGAAGATCGGTCCGGTAGAGACCATGGGGCGCGGCGGCGGACCGAAGCTCACCCCGCTGCCGGAGCAGCCGGCCGAGGACGCCAAGGATCTCATCTTCACCCCGACCGCAGACGAAGCGATCCGCATCAGGACCCGCGCGCCGGAGCCGGTGTCCACGGCGGAGATCCTGAGCCAGTTGTCGGCAGCCGGGCGTCATGAGGCCGCACGCAACAGCGCGCCCGCCCAGCCGGACGAGCCGCCGATCGATCTGGCGGCGCGGGAGGCGGCCGTCGAGGACATCATGACCGCGATCCTCGCCGAGCAGGATGCCGCGTTCCTGCCGGTGGCGACGCTGTACCAGGATTTCCAGGTGCGTTGCCGCATCGCCAAGGTGCCGGGCGGTGTCCCGGATCTGGCCTATTTCCGCGAGAAGCTCTCCGTTGCCCGCGCCGGTGTCGATGCGGGGGAGGTGGACACTGGCGACTGGGAGCGGGCGGCTCTGATCGCGGCCGAACTTCCCGAAGACATGCGCGGTGTCTACTTGCTGCTGGCCAAGGCGGCGCTTGCCAAGGCGCCGTGCCCGCCCAATGCCGAGATCGCCAAAGCCTATGGCACAAGGTCGCCCGGCCGCGCCCGCTGGCTACTGGCCCATATGGAGGAACGCGGTTTTCTCGTCTGCGCGACCGACATGCGCGGCAACCGGATCGTCACCTTGAGCGATCTTGGCTGGCAGACGGCGCCGGGCGACGCGGAAGCCGCTGCCTGACCTGAGATACGAAAAGGGCGCCACAAGGGCGCCCTTCTGCATTCAATTGAGGTGAATGTCAGGCCGCGCGAACCTGTGACAGGAAGGTCGCGATGGTCGACTGCAAGGTTTGCGCCTGGCGCGACACATCCTGCGAGACGTGCAGGACATCACCGGCCGACTGGCTGGTCTCCTGCGCCGACTGCATGACGTTGCCGACATTTTCGCTCATGTCGGTGGTGCAAGACGCTGCCTTCTGGACGTTGTAGGTGATCTCCCGCGTCGCCTCGCCCTGCTGCGAGATCGCATCGGCAATGGTGGCGGTGAACTGGTTGACCTCGTTCATGGTGGAGGCGATTTCCTGGATCGACGTCACGGCCTCGCGGGTGGAGGTCTGGATGCCGCCGATCTGGTTGGAAATTTCCTCCGTCGCCTTGGCCGTCTGGTTGGCCAGTTCCTTCACTTCCGCAGCAACCACCGCAAACCCGCGGCCGGCTTCACCGGCACGGGCCGCTTCGATGGTGGCATTGAGCGCCAGAAGGTTGGTCTGCTCGGCGATGGCCTGGATGAGGCTGACGACTTCGCCGATCTTCTGCGCGGCCGTATCGAGGCTGCCAACGCGTTCGTTCGAGGTTGCAGCTGCCCGGGTGGCGACGCTGACGACGCCCTTGGTCTGGTCGACCTGGCGGCTGATCTCGGCGATGGAGGCCGACAGTTCCTCGGCAGCCGAGGCCACGGTCTGCACGCTGATCTGCGTCGTCTCGGAGGAGGAGGCGACCGAGGACACTTTGCCGGAGGTCGCCTGGGCGATGGCATTGAGCGAGCCTGCGGTGCGTTCCATGCGCTCGGTGTTGCCGGCAACCTGGCTCAGTGCCTGCTGCACATCGGCCTCGAATGTCGAGATCATCTTCTCGATGGTCTTCTGCCGCTCCAGACGGGCCAGCTGTGCCTGCTCGCTTTCGCCCTGCAGTTTCTGGCGTTCGATTGCGTTTTCGACGAACACGCCGAGGGCGCCGGCCATCTGGCCGATCTCATCCTTGCGTTCGGTATGGGTCACGGCGGTGGTGACATCGCCGGCGGCAAGCTGGCGCATCCGCCCGGTCAGTTGCAGGATCGGTCCAGCGATGGTGTTTCCGAGCAACCACATCAGGCCGGTGCCGAGGGCGACAATCACCGCCGCAATCAGCATGGCGATGTTGCGGGTGCGGTCGGCAACGGCGGTCAGCTCGCTTTCGGCAACCGTCAAGACGACGAACCACTTCTGGTCCGTGTTGACGAGCTGGACCGGGCGCATGGCTTCGATCATGCCACCATTGGTCGAGAGGTTGAGGTCGCCGGTGACACCCTTCAGCCGGTTGACGAGCGAAGCGTCGGCGGTCTTGCCCAAAAGGCTTGTATCGGGATGCGAGACCCAGATGCCACTGCCGCTGAGCAGGCCGAGGTAGCCTGTCTCGTAAGGATCGCTGGCCGAAATCTGCTTCTGCAGCACCGCGAGTGACACGTCGACTGTGGTTCCGCCGACAGCCTTGCCGCTGGCATCAAGGATCGGGGAAGAGGCGGTGGCCATCAGCACGTCAACGCCATCCACCGGATAGAGATAGGGTTCGGTGACCGTATCGCGCTTCAGCTGCTTCGGCTTGTCGTACCATTCCTCGGAACCGCTATCGCCGCCGAACATCAGCGGATCAAAGGCGACGCTGCTGCCCTTGTGATAGAAATAGGGGATGAAGCGGCCATTCGGGTCATTGAACCCGGTGCCCTTGTTGTCGGCATCCAGGCCACCGACATCCGGTTCGAGGACCGCGCCAGCCCCGACGAACTGCTTGTTCTGCGACGTCAGCTGCTGCATCACCGCACCATAGGCGTTGCGGTCGGTGATGCCGGACTGGACCAGCCCCTCCAGCGCATCGGCTGCAGCACGGGCGGTAAGCTGGGCTTCCGCCACGGTCTTGCTGACCTCGGTGGCAATCGCGAGCGTGACGTCCGCGACCTGCTTGCGGCCGGCTTCCTCTGCCGCATTGCGCATCATCATGGATACGACCGTGAGGAGAACGATGAATCCAACCAGAAAGATTGCACTCGCTGACAGGAAGATTCGATTGCGCAGGGACATGAATTCACTCCGGGGAGAGAGCGGGACATTTTCCTCATAGTTAGGTCGTTGTTGTAAAGTAAACCTTACCACACCCTCGATTTGATCTATGTCAACAGGAGCAAATCTGTCGTTATTTTAGCCGGTTATGGAGCCGGTCGCTTCGGAAGGCGTGTGATCGGGCGTCTTGAGCACTTTCAGTTGGCGCGCCGCATCCGCGTAATGCGTTGATCTTCCTTGGCAGCTGATGGAAACTCGGGGTCAGCCAGCAGAAAGCGAAGCTGAGCCAGCTCAAGTTCCAGTCCCTCGATGGTTCGGCTGAGCACGCTGTCCAGATAGCTGCCGGCGGGCGCGTTGGAGCGGATGCGGTTGGCCTGGTTGAGTGTTGCACGCAAATAGCGTGCAATGTCTTCGACCTCGAAACGGGTGACGCTGATCTCGTTCGGCTGCATGGCTTCTGCCTCATGAAGTTCTCGTTTTGTTCTATATCTGAGAGTCGTCCTTCTATCAAGAGGCTGTGTCGCGGCACGTGAATTGCCGGTAAGCACTTGCGCGTAGGTGTTCAAATGGTTACATACGTAACCAATCAATCGGCCATGGAGGGGACACGATCATGGGCGTGAATGAACTTCAGTACATGCCGGGCTTCGGCAATGACTTCGAGACCGAGGCGCTGCCCGGCGCGCTGCCGCAGGGCATGAACAGCCCGCAGAAGTGCAATTACGGCCTCTACGGCGAGCAACTGTCGGGCACGGCATTCACCGCTCCGAGCCACCAGAATGAACGCACCTGGTGCTATCGCATCCGCCCCTCGGTGAAACACACCGGCCGCTTCCGCAAGATCGACATGCCGTACTGGAAGTCGGCGCCCAACGTCGACCCGGATGTCGTGTCGCTCGGCCAGTACCGTTGGGACCCGGTGCCGCACACCGGCGAGGACCTGACCTGGATCACCGGCATGCGCACCATGACGACGGCCGGCGACGTGAACACCCAGGTCGGCATGGCGAGCCACGTCTATCTCGTCACCAAGTCGATGCAGGATGCCTATTTCTTCTCTGCCGACAGCGAACTGCTGGTGGTGCCGCAGGAAGGCAAGCTGCGGTTCTGCACCGAATTGGGCGTGATCGACCTGGAGCCGAAGGAAATTGCTGTCATTCCGCGCGGTCTCATCTACCGCGTCGAGGTGCTGGAAGGTCCGGCGCGCGGCTTCGTCTGCGAGAACTACGGCCAGAAGTTCGAGCTTCCGGGCCGTGGCCCGATCGGCGCCAACTGTATGGCCAACCGCCGCGACTTCAAGACGCCCGTCGCCTGGTACGAGGACCGCGAGGTGCCCTCGACGGTGACTGTGAAATGGTGCGGCCAGTTCCACACCTGTGACATTGGCCACTCGCCGCTCGACGTGGTCGCCTGGCATGGCAATTACGCACCTGTCAAATACGACCTGCGCACCTATTGCCCGGTCGGCGCGATCCTGTTCGACCATCCCGACCCGTCGATCTTCACGGTGCTGACCGCGCCGTCGGGCGTACCGGGCACGGCCAATATCGACTTCGTGCTGTTCCGCGAGCGCTGGATGGTGGCCGAGAACACCTTCCGTCCGCCGTGGTACCACCGCAACATCATGTCGGAGCTGATGGGCAACATCTATGGCCAGTATGATGCCAAGCCCCAGGGCTTTGTTCCCGGTGGCATGAGCCTGCACAACATGATGCTGCCGCATGGGCCCGACCGTGATGCCTTCGAGCATGCCTCGAACATGGAACTCAAGCCGCAGAAGCTGGACGAGACCATGTCCTTCATGTTCGAGACCCGCTTCCCGCAGCACCTGACGCAGTTTGCCGCCAAGGAAGCGCCTTTGCAGGACGACTATGTCGACTGCTGGGATGGTCTTGAAAAGAAGTTTGACGGCACGCCCGGCGTGAAATGACGTCCGTTTCAAAACGGGCATAAATTGACGGTGACGGCCGGCTACAGGAGGCGCTAGCCTTGAACCTGTGTCCGGTGATCCGGCGAGCGTGGGCTTGCCGGGTCTGACAAAGACAAGACCCAGGGAGAATCCATGAAACTCGCCACGCTCAAGGACGGCAGCCGCGACGGCAGGCTGGTGGTTGTGAACAAGAGCCTGACTCGCTGCACGGAGGCGGCCCATATTGCCCCGACCCTGCAGGCGGCGCTGGACAACTGGGCAGCGGTCGCGCCGAAGCTTGCGGTTCTTGCCGAAAGCCTCGAGCACGATGCCGTGCCGTCCATGCGGTTTCACGAGCACAACGCCCATTCGCCGCTGCCGCGCGCCTATCAGTGGGCGGATGGTTCGGCCTATGTCAATCACGTGGAACTGGTGCGCAAGGCGCGTGGCGCCGAACTGCCCGAGAGCTTCTGGACCGATCCGCTGATGTATCAGGGCGGCTCTGACAGTTTCCTCAGCCCACGCGATCCGGTCGTGATGGCAGACGAGGCCTATGGCATCGACATGGAAGGCGAGGTTGCGGTGATCGTCGATGACGTGCCGATGGGCGCGAGTGTCGATCAGGCCCGTGCCGCTATCCGGCTCATCATGCTGGTCAACGATGTCTCGCTGCGTGGCCTGATCCCGGCGGAACTGGCCAAGGGCTTCGGCTTCTTCCAGTCCAAGCCCTCATCGGCCTTCTCGCCGGTTGCGGTCACGCCGGAAGAACTGGGCGAGGCCTGGGACGGCGGCAAGGTGCATCTGCCGCTGCGCGTTGACGTCAATGGCAAGCCGTTCGGCCGGGCGAATGCCGGGATCGACATGACCTTCGACTTCCCGGCCCTCGTCGCCCACGCGGCCAAGACCCGGCCCCTGACAGCCGGCTCGATCATTGGTTCGGGCACGGTTTCCAACAAGCTGGACGGCGGCGCCGGCAAGCCGGTTGCCGAGGGCGGCGTCGGATACTCTTGCATTGCGGAAATCCGCATGATTGAGACTATCCGTGATGGCGCCCCCAAGACCCCCTTCCTGCAGTTCGGCGACACCGTGCGCATCGAGATGCTGGATCGTGACGGCCATTCCGTGTTCGGTGCCATCGAACAACGGATCGAGAGACATGCTTAAGGCTGGTTTGATTGCCCTTGGACTGCTCCTGCCCACGGCGGCGCTTGCTGCCGATGCCCTGGTTCCGGTGCGCGAAGTGATGAGCGCAACGGAGGCCAACTGGCAGGAGGGAGCGAGCGAATTCCAGGATGTTTTTGCGGAAGACCGGCTTGTCCGGCTCTTCAGCAAGGACTTCGTCGAGCGCTACCGCAAGGCGGCCAACACGGAATATGCCAAGGAGTCCGGTTCGCCCTTCAGCTACGACGTCATCGTCAATGGCCAGGACGGCTGCGCATTGCGGAACATCACCATCACTCCGGGCCCTGCCAAGGGCGGGGCGACCGAGGTGCTGGCGAAGTTCCAGAACCTGACCTGCTTTGGCAACGACCAGGAATACCAGGCCTTCACGGAAACCCGCTTCAAGGTGATCACCGAAGGCGGCAAGCCGGTCATCGATGACATCATCACGATGATGGATGGCAGCGCCTTGTCGATCAAGTCTGAGCTGGACGCACTCGCGGCCCAGTAAGGGGCAGGGGACATTACCGCCGCACCCTGTGCGGACTGAAGCACACCAGTCTCTGGTGTGAACGACTTTCTGCTGCCGTGCCTCATCCAGCCGTGCAGCCGTGCCAGCCAAGTGGCCTGCGAATGCAGGCGATCGGAAAATGAGGGAGGACCGTGATGTCCAAGCAATTCGCATCCGCCGGCGACATGGCCGAAAAGAAGATCTCCTTCACGGAGATTGGCCGCGACCTGTGGGCCTTTACGGCTGAGGGGGATCCCAACTCCGGCGTCATCATCGGCGATGACAGTGTCATGATCATCGAGGCGCAGGCCACGCCGCGGCTCGCCAACAAGGTGATCGAGAAGGTCCGTGAAGTCACCGACAAGCCGATCTCGCATCTGGTCCTGACGCACTATCACGCCGTGCGCGTCCTCGGTGCGTCCGCCTATAATGCGCCCACCATCATCATGGGCGATGCCGCTCGCGGCATGGTCGAGGAACGTGGCCAGGAAGACTGGGACAGCGAGTTCGGCCGCTTCCCGCGCCTGTTCCAGGGGCACGAGTCCATCCCGGGCCTGACCTATCCGACCACGACCTTCTCCGAGCGCATGACCGTCTATCTCGGCAAGCGCCGCGTCGACCTGATGCATCTGGGCCGGGCGCATACGGCCGGGGACATCGTGGCCTGGGTGCCGGACGAGGAGGTCATGTTCACCGGTGACATTGTTGAGTATCACTCGGCCTGTTACTGCGGCGACGGTCACTTCAACGACTGGGGCGACACGCTCGACATGATCCGCTCCTTCGATCCGCGCGCCATCGCGCCGGGCCGGGGTGATGCCCTGATCGGCCATGACATGGTCGAGGCGGCGATTGCCAGCACCCGTGACTTCGTCGAAAGCACCTATCGCCCGGTCGCCCGCGTCGTGGCGCGCGGCGGCAGCCTCAAGGAAGCCTGGGACGCGGTGCGCGCCGAGTGCGATCCGAAGTTCAAGGACTTTGCCATCTACGAGCACTGCCTGCCGTTCAACGTCGCCCGCGCCTATGACGAAGCGCGCGGCATCGACACACCGCGCATTTGGACCGCCGAACGCGACCGCGAGATGTGGGCCAAGCTGCAGGGCTGAGGAATCAGGGCCGCCGGGACAAGTTCCGTGCGGCCCTTTTTGCAGGCGGCCGGATACGGGATCACCCGTACTTGCGCGCAAATGGTTGCAAATGTAACTAATTCATCGTTCATCAGGAGGAGAGATGACGAAGATCTTCGAAACGCCGCTTTATCCCTACGCGCGCAGCAGCGATCAGGATGCGGCCCAGCCGGTCCGGCACACGGTGGTGATCATTGGCGCAGGTCCCGTGGGACTGGCGGCGGCGATTGACCTTGCCCAGCAGGACGTGCCTGTCCTGGTGGTCGACGACAATGACAAGGTGAGCTTCGGCTCCCGCGCCATCTGCTTTGCAAAACGTCCGCTGGAAATCCTCGACCGTCTGGGCTGTGGCCAGCCGATGGTCGACAAGGGCGTCCTGTGGAACCTCGGCAAGGTGTTCTTTGACGAACGCCAGGTCTATGGCTTCAATCTCCTGCCGGAGGATGGCCACAAGCGCCCGGCTTTCATCAACCTGCAGCAGTACTATTTCGAGCTCTATCTGGTCGAGCGCGTCCGTGCCCTGCAGGCTGAAGGCAAGGCAATCGAGATCCGTGGCGGCAACAAGGTCGTGTCCATCGATCCTCGCGCTGACCATGTCGGCCTGACCATCGACACTGCGGATGGTCCTTACAGGATCGAGGCAGACTGGCTGATTGCCTGCGACGGCGCCAATTCGCCCGTACGCCGCATGATGGGCCTCGATTTCGTCGGTCGCATCTTCGAGGACAACTTCCTCATCGCCGACGTCAAGATGACGGCGGACTTCCCGACCGAACGCTGGTTCTGGTTCGATCCGCCGTTCAATCGCAACCAGTCTGCGCTCTTGCACAAGCAGCCGGATGATGTCTGGCGCATTGACCTGCAACTTGGCTGGAACATCGACAAGGAAGCCGAAAAGCAGCCGGAGCGGGTCATCCCGCGTCTCAAGGCGATGCTCGGTGAGGACGTCGAGTTCGAGCTGGAGTGGGTGTCGATCTACACCTTCCAGTGCCGCCGAATGGAAAAATTCCGTCATGGCCGGGTCCTGTTTGCCGGTGACAGCGCGCACCAGGTCTCGCCCTTCGGCGCCCGCGGGGCGAACTCGGGCCTGCAGGATTCCGACAATCTCGTCTGGAAGCTCAAGCTGGTCATCGATGGCAAGGCGGGAGACGCGCTGCTCGACAGCTATGACGACGAGCGCATCTACGGGGCCGACGAGAACATTCTGAACTCCTCGCGCTCGACCGACTTCATTACGCCGAAGTCGGACATCAGCCGGATCTTCCGCAATGCGGTGCTTGATCTCTCCGAGAAATTCGAGTTTGCCCGGCCCTTCGTCAACTCCGGTCGCCTGTCCGTGCCCTGCACCTATGACGGCTCGCCGCTCAATGGCCCCGATGCCTCCGGCCTGCCGGCACGCACAAGGCCGGGCTCGCCGGCTGCCGACGCCCCGCTCGGGGATGGGTGGCTGCTGGACAGGCTGGGAAATCGCTTCCAGCTTGTCGGGATCAACAGTCCCGTTCCGGCGCAATCGGATGTCGACGGCATCCTGGTCGAGGGCCTGTCTCTTGAAACCGCTGCCGACCCGAGCGGTGCCCTGTCCGCCCGTTACCTCGGTTCCGCCGATGCTGCCGTCTATCTGATGCGTCCGGACCAGCATGTTGCTGCCCGCTGGACATCCTTTGATGAAGCGGCTGTGCGCAAGGCACTGGCAACCGCGTTGGCGCGCCACTGAAGCGAAGGGCAGGACCATGACCAAGCTGACCACGACCACAAATATCACCGGCGCGGATGACTTCTACGCCGAACTCCTTGCCGCCCATGAGGGGCTCACCAAGGCGGACAGCGATGCCCTCAATGCCCGCCTGATTCTGATCCTTGCCAACCACATCGGTGATCGCGCGGTTCTGACCGAGGCGCTTGCTGCGGCGGCGGGTGCCGGCACGGATCGCAAACAGCCGGCATGAAGCCGGACACCTCTGGAGGAGGACCTGACATGAAAATCGAACAGATCCATCACGTTGCCTATCGGTGCAAGGACGCCAAGGAAACCGTGGAATGGTATGTGAAGAACCTGAACATGGATTTTGTTCTGGCCATCGCCGAGGACCATGTTCCCTCCACCCATGAGCCGGATCCCTACATGCATGTGTTCCTCGATGCAGGAAACGGCAACGTGCTGGCCTTCTTCGAACTGCCGACCAAGCCGGAGATGAGCCGGGACCTCAACACGCCTGTCTGGGTGCAGCACATCGCCTTCAAGGTGAAGGACCGTGACACGTTGGTCGCCTTCAAGGACCAGCTGGAGGAGAACGGCATCCCGGTGCTCGGTGTCACCGATCACTCCATCTTCCATTCGATCTATTTCTTCGACCCGAATGGCCACCGTGTCGAACTGGCCTGCCCGGATCCGGAGGAGGACGCTCTCCTGAAGAAACTCGACAGCGTCAAGTGGGACATGCTGGAGGAATGGTCGAAGACCAAGCGGGCACCGAAACACGCGGCCTGGCTGCACCAGAAGGAACTGTCCGGCGTTTGATCCCGTGCGGCGGCGACCTTTCTAAAGACCGATATCAGTCGGTATTCCGGGCCCTGCGGGGCCCGGATTTATTTCGCCTCCGCAAAACTGCCGAGTCCGCCAGGAAATCTGCTGCCGATGCAGGAAGCAAAGCCCTTGTCGGGATTTGTCTTTTCTTGAGAGGCAGAGTCTTCCCGCAGCCGGTCATTTATTTCGGAGTCTGGTTTTACGCTTTGTTTATTCCGTTCTCCCGTAATTGCTTCAAGGATTGGGGGGAATGATGGCTTCTTTCATCAAATGGCTTTCGGGTGTCCGGATTTCCGCAAAGGTTGGCGGTGGCTTCGCTGCGATGGTGACGCTGACAACTCTGGTTGGCGGGATCGGCGCCTATTCGGTTCTCGGGCTGAGTGAGCAAACGCATACAAGCGCGGCAGCAACGGCTGCTCTCGCCGGCTTGCAGGAAGTCACGGCTTCCAAGGAAGTCTATCTCGACACCCGCGAGCCAGCTGCAGCCGACCTGGTGGTCAGCCATCTTGACGCGCTGAAGGGGCAGCTTCGCCACCTGAAGGCCGCCGGCGCGGATGCCTCGGCAGTCGATGCCGCCAACATCGCTGTCGACGGGCTCGCCGCGAACTTCTCCGCTGTCACAAGCGCAATCGACGAGCAGCAGCAGCAGGTCGGGCGCCTGCTGGCCAGTTCCAGCAAGATCGAGAACCTCTCGACCGAAATCGGCGACGTGATGCTGACGCAGCAGCGCGGTGCTGCGGAGGAGGTCAAGACCGCCAGCCGCACCCGTGACCGGGCCGACAAGGCCGCCCGTCTCCTTGCCCAGGTGCAGGAACAGGCCCTTGAAGTGCAGAACCTGCTGCTGATTGCCGGACGGGCTGGGGATGCCGACGTGCTGCAACAAGCGCGGGACAAGGCGCTGGCAATGGTTGAAGCCTCGGCGGCAGCGGGCGCGGTGAAGGGGAGCGGCCTGGACGAAGCCGCCGGCGCGGCGCTGACCGTGAGCGCCACGGCCCTGGCCGAAACGCTGACGCCCATTGCAGCCATGCCCGATGCCTGGGGACGCCGGGCCGCTGCAACCGCGATTGCCAATGACAGCCTGGAAACGCGCCGGAAGTCGGCCGATCTCCTGTCGGGGCTCTACGCGACCCTCGACGAGGCACGTAAGACTGCCGCTGGTGCCCAAAGCCGTCTGAGCATCGTCGAACTGGTGAAGGTCAATGCCGACAAGTTCGCACGGGCATCGCTGGAACTGCGGGCGGCAACGATGGAATCGCTGGCCCGTCCGTCCGGCTTCGAGCTGAAGCCGGTGGCGATGCGTGTCGACATGCTGCGCAGCCTGTCCTCGGTCCTTGCTGCCGATGTGGCAGCCTTCCCGCAGATTACGGATACGGTTGCCCGGATCACCGGTGAGGTTGACGCCTATGCGCTGGAGCTTGCTGCCCTTGACGCTGCTTCCATTCGGCTTGCCGACAGCCGCAAGGCGCTGGACGCCCTGTCGACGCAGGTGATGGGCGAGATCACGACCATGACCGAGCGCCAAAGTGCGGCCACAGAACAGGCGGCCAGGACGGCTCTCTTGGTGATCGCTGCCACCGTACTTGCTGCCATTGTTCTGGCAACTGTGCTGGGTATTGCCTTGTCGCTGCTCATCTCCCGCCCGACCCGCGCCCTGACGGCCGTGATGGACCGCCTGGCCCGTGGTGACACGAGCGTTACCGTCACCACCGCCGATCGCGGCGACGAGATCGGTGACATGAGCCGCACGGTCGAAGTGTTCCGCGACAATGCCATGGAACGCCTGCGCCTGGAGGCCGAAAGCCGCGCCGAACAGGAGCGCGCCGGGGCCCGGCAGGACCGGATCGAGCATTTGATTGAAGACTTCCGGGAGACGGCCAGCCGGTTGACGTCGCAACTTGGCCAGACGGCCGGCAGCATGGAGACCACGGCGCGCAACCTCTCTGCCATTGCCGAGGAAAGTGCCCGCAAGGCCGGCGACACGCTGACGGTCAGCGACAGCGCGACCCATAGCGTCGAGAATGTTGCGAGCGCTGCGGAAGAACTGGCAGCCTCCATCGGCGAGATTGGCGGGCAGGTTCGCCGCACCAGTGCCATCGTCAACACGGCCAGCCAGTCGGTCGAGGACACCAACCGCAAGGTCGAAAGCCTGGCCGAAGCCGCTCACCGGATCGGCGAGGTCGTGACCCTCATCCAGGCGATTGCCGAACAGACAAACCTTCTCGCGCTCAATGCCACCATCGAGGCGGCGAGGGCAGGTGAGTCGGGCAAGGGCTTTGCCGTCGTCGCTGCCGAGGTCAAGGGCCTCGCCAACCAGACCTCGAAGGCAACCGAGGAAATCAGCGCCCAGATTGCCGCGATCCAGTCCTCGACGGCTGAGGCGGTCACGGCCATCTCCGGGATCGTCCACACCATGGGCGAAGTCGACAGCTACACGGCAGCCATCGCCGCGGCAGTCGAGCAGCAGGGCGCAGCGACGTCCGAGATCTCCGGCAATGTCCAGCGCGCGGCGCAGGGCACCCTGGCCGTAAAGGCCAATATGGATGGCCTTGCCGGTACAGTGGAAGAGACCCAGTCGTCTTCGCAGGCGGTGCTGTCCGCAAGCGCCGAACTGGGAACCAAGACCACTGCCCTGCGCAACGAAATCGACCGGTTCCTGGCCGAGGTGGCCGCAGCCTGACGCTCCTGCGGGGCGTGGTTTTCGGGAATGTCCCGGCCTTCGCGAGGCTTGTGACTTTGATCACACGCCTTGCGCGTTTCTTCCGACACAGTCGCGCCCGGGCCGATAAAGTATGGCACCTGGGCATGACACGAAGGGGGAGAACGGATGATATTCTGTCCAAACGGGCGAAACGGAGCATGGATCGGGGCGTTGCTTGGACTGGCCTCGTTGCTTCCTGGCGTCGTCCACGCGCAATCGGGCACGACGCCCGATACGATGATTGTGCTCGACGTTTCCAACTCCATGTGGGGGCAGATCGACGGCGTTGCCAAGATCGAGATCGCCCGCGAGGCGCTCGGCAGTTTGCTGGACGAGTTGCCGGACGGTGGTCGAACCGGTTTGATGGTTTATGGGCATCGCCGTGAGGGCGACTGCTCCGATGTTGAACTGGTGGCGCCCCTGACGCCCCTCGACCGGGCCGCGCTCAAGGCAGCTGCTGCAAAGGTCAAGCCGAAGGGCAAAACGCCGATCACCGAGGCCCTGCGCCAGGCAGCAACAAATCTCGGTGTTGCCGATCGGCCTTCGCGCCTGATCCTCGTGTCCGATGGCATCGAAACCTGTTCCGGCGATCCTTGCGCCCTGGCGGCGGAACTTGCCCGCGCCGGCGTTGATTTCAAGGCGCATGTCATCGGCTTTGATATCGCCTCGCGTGCCGACCAGGCGAAAATCGCCTGTATCGCCAGCCTGACGGGTGGCAGCTACACCAATGCCCGCGACGCTGCAGAACTTTCTGAAGCCCTGAAGAAATCGGCTGCGACCGTCTCGCAGGAGGCACCTGCGTCAAAACTGCCCGAACTGACCTTGACCGCAATTGACGGCGCAACCGGCAAGCCGATCGAGGGACCGGTCAACTGGACGGTAAGCGGCCGCGACAGCGAAGCCGTCGTGGCGGCCGGGCTCACCGGCGGGACAGTCAGCCTGCCGCTTCCACCCGGAGCCTATACGGTTTCAGCGACGCTTCTGGAGAAGTCCGGCGGCGCTGAGGCAAGTGTCACCGACGCTGGAGGTTCGGCGACCGTGGTCCTGGACGGCGTGGTCCCCAAGGCCAGCATCAGCCTTGCAGCAGCCTCGGCTCCTGCCTCGTCGGTTCTCGCCGTCAGCTTCGAGGGGCCGAAGGAGCCCGGTGATTTCCTGCGTATCGTGACGGCGGATGGCGAGCGGCTTGAAACCGATCTGTGGGTGCGGGTCGACGATGGCAGCCCCGTTGACATGCGCTTGCCCTCCGAACCTGGCACCTATGAAATCGTCTATGTTTGGAATGCCGGTGATGACCGCATCATCGCGCGTGCGCCCTTGACCGTTATGCCGGCCGAACTGTCCCTCGAACTGCCGGCAACCGTTCCTGTCGGAGCGCAGGTTTCCGTCGACTGGAAAGGTCCTGGCGGCAAAGGCGACTGGATCGGCTTCGTCCCGCAGGGCGGGGGGGCCGGAGACTATGCCGGCCGCTATGTCTTCGTCGAGACGAGCCCCGCCACGCTGATGGCCCCTTCCGGGACGGGGACATATGAAGCGATCTATGTCACCGGGCATGACGGCGCGGTGGTGCAGCGCAAGGCGTTCGAGGTTACCGAGGGCAGCAGTGCCCTTGTTGCCCCCACCTCTGCGGAAGCTGGCGCTTTGATCGAGGTGACTTGGCAAGGGCCTGGCGGCAGCAGCGACTGGATCGGCATCTCCGAGCCGGGATCTGCCGCCGACAGCTATCTTGCCTGGGCCGCGCCGTCAGATCCTGTGGTGCGCCTGAGATTGCCGTCGACGCCCGGGGCCTATGAACTGCGCTATGTACTGGCAGCGCCCGAGGGAGCCAAGGTGATGGCAGCGCAGGCGCTGACCCTGATTGAGCCGGAAATCGAACTCGGTGTTGCGGGGGAAGTCGCAGCATCGACCGCTGTCACCTTCGCGGCCAAAGGACCCTCAAATGGGTCCAACTGGATCGGCTTCGCACTGCCTGGCGCGGAGCCCGGCGCTCATGTCTCCGGGATGTGGGTTGGAGCTGACAACATTACGGTCGGTCAGCTGACGATGCGTACTCCAGATGAGCCCGGCACCTATGAATTGCGCTTCGTCCTGTCGGGTGTCGGAGAGGAGCGGATCGGCAAGGCTGTACCGGTTGTTGTGAAATAATCCGGAGACGACTAGGACAGCTCAGATATGGCAGGAGCCGGGCAGGGGAACCCTCCCGGCTCTCGTCATTTGGTTGGGAAATGGATCTTCCCTTCTCGTCAGGCGGCCCGGATGTTGGAGAAGAAGGCGTCCAGTTTGGACTTCAGGATGTGCGACTGGCGGGCCAGTTCCTGCGAGGACGAAAGCACCTGGACTGAGCCGGCACCCGTCTGTGTTGCCGAGCCGGTGACATTGGTGATGCTCGACGACACCTGCTGCGTCCCATAGGCGGCCTGATTGACGTTGCGTGCGATTTCCTGTGTGGCTGCCCCTTGCTCCTCGACGGCTGCCGAGATCGCGGTGGAGGCAGAATTGATCCGCCGGATGATTTCGCCAATGCCCTGGATGGCGAGCGCAACCTGATTGGTGGCGCTCTGCATTTCATCAATATGCGCCCCGATTTCGCCGGTTGCGCGGGCCGTCTGGGCGGCGAGCGTTTTCACTTCGGTGGCAACCACGGCAAAGCCCCGGCCAGCCTCTCCTGCACGCGCCGCCTCGATGGTGGCGTTCAGCGCCAGGAGATTGGTCTGGCCGGCGATGTTGTTGATCAGTTCCAGCACGCCGCCAATACGCGACGCCGACGAGACAAGGCCATTGACGGTCGCCTCGGTCTCCGTCGCAGCTCTCAATGCCTGGTCGGAGATATTCGCCGACATCTGCACCTGGTTCGAGATTTCACCGATCGATGCTGCCAGTTCGTCTGAAGCGGCTGCAACGGTCTGGACGTTCGCGGCTGCTTGTTCCGATGCTGCTGCCACGGTTGTCGCGGTCTGCGCGCTGGTCTCCGCGATTTGCGACAGGGATTCGGCTGTCGCCTCAAGCTCGGATGAGGCCGAAGCCACCGTGCGCAGGATCACGCCGACATCCTCGTCGAGGGTGGAGACCAGTTCCTCGATCAGCAGGGCACGCCTTTCCCGGGCCGCACGCTCCGTTGCCTGTTCTGCTTCGAGACGCTGCCGCTCAAGCCCGTTTTCCTTGAAGACGGAAACGGCGGAGGCCATCCCGCCGATTTCGTCCTTGCGGCCAATGCCCGGGACTTCAACCGCGAAATCCTGGTCGGCCAGCCGCTTCATGGCGTCTTGCATGGCCTGGATTGGCCGAAGGACGCTGCGGATCACGAACACGGCGACAAAGCCGGCAATCGCTGCCGAGAGCACCGCCAGCACTGCCATGATCGTCAGCGACAACTGGTTCGTCGCCTTGGCAGATTCATACTCATGCCCGGCAACATCGATCTGCAGGTCGACGAGCTTGGAGATCGGATCGCCGATCGGGTCGATGGTCGAGTAAAGCGAGGCGTTGATATACGTCTCCAGCGCAGCCTGGTCCCGTGATTGCAGGATGTACTCAAGCCGGGTGATGGAGGGTTTGGCCGCAGACATGGCAGCATAGACCTCTTCGGCCAGCGCCTTCTCGTCCGCAACCATGTAGGTGGCACTGTAGGCAGACCATTCCTTGTTGATGATCGAGAGAGCATCTGAAACTGAGGATTGTCCCTGCTCCCATGTCAATGCACCACTGCGGACCTTGTGCGCCGTGTCGACAATGCTGACAGCATAAGAATCTGCAACCCTTTTCAGTTGTTTCATCGGAACAACGCGATCATCGACAATTGTGCGGATGGATTCATAGGATGCAGACAAGGCGATATAGCCACAAAGGCCCATGACGGCGAGCATCAAAGTCATGATGACAAGACTGGCCAGAATCCGAAACTTTATGGTCATCGGGTTCCCCTAAGGAAAATTGCATGGCCAGTGTGCTCAAAAATGATGCAGGGGCGTAAGGGGGGAGCCGTAGTGAAGGGGTTATCAACAAGTTAATTACACGTAGAGCGAGTATTATTCTATTGTAAAGTAACTTTTGCGACGCATCTCAACTGCAGAGTGGTCTGGTTGTATATTTTGGTTGCTGAAATGATGGATTGTGCAGGGGGGCTCAGGCCCGAGATGCCGACAAAGGTCAGGCAAGCTGATTCGAAATCGCGTAGGCGCGGCTTTCAAATCTCTCTGCAACAGTAATTTTGAGAAAGAAACTGGATGGTCGGAGTGGAGTGATTCGAACACTCGACCCCCTCGTCCCGAACGAGGTGCGCTACCAGGCTGCGCTACACTCCGATCCAGTCATGCCGGTCTTGCGACCGCCGGGAACGGCAGAGCTAGGTGCGCCGCCGATGTGGGGGGTAATTAGCACCGCGATTTGAGGTCCGCAAGAGCGCAATGCGAAGAAGACGAAAAAAGTTCGTGGCTAGGGTCCAAGGCGTGGATAAGTCACGGGAATTTCGCAGAAAAATGGCTGCACACAGGCATTTCCGATGTTTCGGAGAGGTGCTTGCACCGTCTGGCGGCAGGAGGTATACAGCGCCTCACCCGCCCGGACCAAGCCGTCCGGCCTGCTGGGGCGTCGCCAAGTGGTAAGGCATCGGTTTTTGGTACCGACATTCCCAGGTTCGAATCCTGGCGCCCCAGCCAATCTCTTCCATCGTCCCGGATGACGTCCTGCTGCTGGCGCTTTCGCGCGCTGCGGTGGTCTGTCGTGCTTTGTCGTCGTTTTCGGCTGCTATGGCAGGCGCAACCGGTTTGACAAGGGCGTTGATGGGGCTGAACGCTCAAGCCTCACGCAAGTCCGCCGCATCACACCTGCCATGCGCTTGCGTCCAATTCGGCGACGGAAAGTTTGTCGCGCCTGTCTGGACTGATGCGGACGGTGCGCTGAGGTCTGCCCTGTTCTGGCACAACTTGGACCCAGGACGTCACTGCCTGACTTTAACACTTGTTAAGCAGTGCAGCTTATTTTCCGGAATTGGGTTGATGGGCAAGGACATGAGCAAGCCGATGTTTCGCGCAGATGGCCTCACCCGGACTGAACGACTGGCAGCAAGCCGGCGCCTGCGGCAAGGCGTTGGCAAACGCGCTTCGGGTCTGGTGTTCCTGCTGGCAAAGAACCTGTTATTCTGGGGTTCCATGCTCCTGAGTGGCTTTGCTGTCTACAGTCTCGCGTCCTGGTTTTTCTAGGTCTTCAGGCTGGTGAACTGAAACTATGTCCGCTGGGGAAAGCCCTGGCGGAGTTAACCTTAACAGGTGGACTGGAGCCATAAGTCATGACCGGCGCAATGATCCTGATGTTTCTCGGCGCGTTGCTCTACGGTGTCGTGGCCTTGATGTTCCTTGCTTTTTCCTGTGCTGAACTGATTGACACCAACCGGTCGAGCCGGCTTCGGCTGGCCCTTGCAATTGGCGCTGCCCTTGTCTGGCCTGTGGCCTTGGTGCTGGCAAGCGTTGCCGCCGTGCTGATGGCGCGCCCGCGAGCCGCTGTCCATGGGCAGTCCCGGACCACAGCCCGCCACGCGCCGGCCCAGCCGGCTGAAGGCCTTCCTGGCAAACGCATTGCTGCCTGATCTGTCAGACTGACCCGGCGCCCTGCACGAGCCAGACTGAGAAGAAAGATTTTTCCAGGCGAGGGGCAAACCTGCGCGTTGATGCCTCCGTTAGCGCTCCGATAAGTGCTACATCCAAGCCAGATCCACTGTCGCTGGACCTTGCGTCTTCCGTTCCAGCCGGGCGGGGATAGCTTTTGGACGGTCCCGGGAGCCCACGCGATGGGTCTGCCCGACTGGCGATGGCGCATCAGCCTTTGCAGGAAGTAGCGGACATGAACGACCCGAGAGCCCAAGCCCACCCTATTCAATCCGAGCCCGGGTTGCCGGCTGATCCGGTCGCCCGAGCCCTTCTGGCGATGGCGCTCGAGTCCGGCGAAGCCATTCTTGCGATCTATGCCGAAGCGACCGACTACATCAGCAAGGGTGATGGATCACCCGTGACCGCTGCCGATCATGCGGCGGAAGCGATCATCCTGCGCCGTCTCGCTGAGGCTTTTCCGGCATTGCCTGTCGTGGCCGAGGAAGCCATTGCCGCCGGTCACATTCCAGCCATCGGACCGGATTTCATCCTCGTCGATCCGCTGGATGGTACCCGCGAGTTCATCAGCCGCAATGGCGAGTTCACCGTCAACATCGCCATCATACGTGGCGGCGTTCCGGTGCAGGGCGTCGTCTATGCTCCGGCGTCGGGCGATATCTACTGGAATGTGGAAGGGGAGGCCTTCCATGCCTGCGTGAGGGATGGGACGATCACCGAGATCGCATCCATTGCCGTGCGTCCCGCCCCGGCAGAGGGCATCTCCATCCTGGCCAGCCGCTCGCATCTTTGCGGCCAGACGCAGTCGATGATCGAGGCCCTGAAAGCGGCTGACGTTGTCTCGGTCGGCTCGTCACTCAAGCTGTGCTGGCTGGCCAGTGGCAAGGCGGACGTTTACCCGCGCCTGTCGCCGACCATGCAATGGGATATTGCAGCCGGACATGCCGTGCTGCGGGCCGCCGGTGGCACGGTCCGTAACATCACAGAGCCCGGTTGGCCGGAACTCGCCTACAGGCTCGTGCCGGAGACGGATGTGGTCACCATGCTGCGCAATCCTGCCTTTGTCGCTGTTGGCGACGCGGCACTGGTTGGTGATGTCCGCAAATGCCTGGAAAGCAAGTCCGGATAGACGTCAGATCCGGTTGCGCCGGGCGAGCGCTGCCTCCCAGTCGAGCGCATGGCGCACGATAACGTTCAGGTCCTGGTGCTTTGGCTGCCAGTTCAGCTCCCGCAGGATGACCTCGTTGGCGGCCAGAACTTCCGGCATGTCGCCCGGGCGGCGTTCACCAAGGCGCACGTCGAACGTTGCCCCTGAGGCAGCCTGCACAGCATCGATGACCTGTCGAACGCTCGACCCTTTGCCATAGCCGCAGTTCATCACCACGCTGCCGCCGCCGGCCCGCAGGCGCAGCAGGGCCAGACGATGTGCCTCGACCAGATCCCAGACATGGATGTAGTCGCGAACTCCGGTGCCATCGATGGTGGGATAGTCGGTGCCGAAGATCGTCATGTGATCGCGCTTTCCGAGCGCGGTTTCGCAGGCGATCTTGATCAGGTTGGTGGCATTCAGTGTTGCCTGTCCGGTCCGGCCCTGCGGATCCGCACCGGCAACATTGAAGTAGCGCAGCGCCGTGTAGCGGAAGGGATGGGCGGCGGCCACATCCTTCAGCATCAGTTCCGTCATCAGCTTTGACAGCCCGTAAGGCGACTGCGGCCGCAGCGGTGCATCCTCGCGCACCGGTACCTCGTCAGGATCGCCGTAAACGGCCGCCGTCGAGGAGAAGATGAACTTGTCGACGCCGGCATTGACGCAAGCCTCGATGACATTGCGCGAGACAGCCGTGTTGTTACGGTAATATTTCAGCGGATTGGAGACGGATTCCGGCAGCACGACGGACCCGGCGAAGTGGATCATCGCCTCGACGGCGTGTTCCTTCAGGATCTGCTCCATCCGCGCGACGTCGCCGACATCAGCCTGGATGAAGGGCACACCCTCCGGCACCAGCCAGTCAAAGCCGGTGACAAGATTGTCGACGACAAGGGGTGTTTCCCCCGCGTCGAGCAGGCATCGCACCATGTGGCTGCCGATATAGCCGGCGCCGCCAGTGATCAGGACGGTCATGCTGTCTCCTCATCCAGTCATGGAGGCAAGACATACCCTGAAAAGATTGACGAGGCTTTGAGGCGGCTCTCAGTCGCCCTCGGGATCCTTGCAAACATCAACCCAGTCAGCCCCTGTCAGCGCCGCCATCCGGTCGGGCGAGAGGCAGACAGCGGCATTGACCGCGCCGGCGGCTGGATAGACGAGGTCAAACGCTTTGAGTGAAACGTCGCAGCAGACGCGCAGCGGCCGGGCAAGGCCGAAGGGGCAAACGCCGCCAACCGGATGACCGGTTATCTCCTCGACCACATCAAGGCCCAGCATCTTCACCTTCGAGCCGAAGGTCGCCTTGGCCTTCTTGTTGTCGAGGCGGGCATCGCCGCGCGTCACGATCAGCACCACATCCTCTCCGGCCTGGATCGACAGGGTCTTGGCAATCTCCGCCGGCGTGACGCCGAGGGCAGCCGCTGCTTCCACCACCGTTGCGGTGCTCGCCTCCTTCACCGTGACTGTGATGTCAGGCGCGTGTTCGGCAAAGAAAGCGCGGACACTGTCGAGGCTCATCTGTCTCTCCGGGACCAGGAAGAAATGCGTACCGAACCGTTCGGTTCTGATCCCAGCAAAGCAGGTCATGATGACCCTGTCCAGCCATCGCGTCACAGGATCGGTTCGCCTGCGTCCCTTCCAGCTGAGAGCAGCCAGTTCCAGGGAGCTACCATGGCGAAGGATCCGATCATCATTTATGGCCGTGCGGTCCAGGATGCGCGCAACCGGCTGCGGTCAGCCCAGATTTCGACCATGACCGATGTGTTGGTGGCCGAATTGTTCAAACCGGGGACTGGCGATGGGACAGCCTTTGCCACTGTCTTCGCGGGCTGGGTCAAGAAACTGCCGGCCATGGATGACACCGTCGGCAGTTCCCTCGACAAGCGCGCGGCGAAGGCGGCCAATCGGGCCGTCAGCGCGGCGCAGGTCCGGGCGGATGACTTCGTAACGCCCAATGGCGCGATCCAGGACATCTATGCCATCGGCGACATGCTGCGCTACGTCGGCGAGTATTTCGAGTTTGGCGGTGGCGGACAGGACGCAACCGTCAATGCCGTGAACCAGTTTCGCGACGGGCTGCGCAATCAGCTCGCCTTCAACAAGGCCAACCGCGCCCGGCGGCCGGTGACGGACTATGACCTCACCGAATGGCCAGATCTCGGCATTTTCAAGAATGAACTGCTCGACCGCTCCGTGGTCAAATACATGGAGCGCTTCTACGGCCCCTACATCGGCGCCGACATTTCCGGCACGACGACCGATGCGCTGGATGTGCTGGCGTATTTCATTGCCGGCGCGAATGGTACCGGGCTTCTGGACGTCTATGCGGGCACAGCCATCGGCCTCGGTGAGGAGATGGTGCCGATCGCCACGATGGTCCTGCAATATCACCACAGCCTGATGGAATGCGGGCTGGCGCTGAGCCTGTCGAGCAAGTCGATGGAAAACATTGCTTCAACGAATGGGGCCGCCCTGAAGCGCTTCAACTTCTATGACTATGCGACCTTCATCAACGGCTCGGCCCAGGATCCCATCGCCGGCGTCATGACACGCGGCAACCAGACGCTGACCCGGGATCTCGCCGGGCGCGGGTTGGTCATCATCCGCGACGCCATCGACATCAACGACAATCCCTACG
The DNA here is from genome assembly GCF_003012935.1 of Pannonibacter carbonis. Taxonomy (GTDB): domain Bacteria; phylum Pseudomonadota; class Alphaproteobacteria; order Rhizobiales; family Stappiaceae; genus Pannonibacter; species Pannonibacter carbonis. The sequence continues at coordinate 286,452 of NZ_PUDR01000002.1, forward strand.
CCGACACCGAAATCGCGCTGCTGCTGGACGATCCGTCGAACAATCGTCTCTTTGACCTGAACAGCCAGTACACCCCCTTCGCCGAAAAGCGGCGGGAGGTGATGATGACCGAAGACGGCTACTACCAGAACTGCAATCCGAGCCTGACGGCCTATGCGTCCCGTCAGTTCGGCAACCTGGCCGTGGCGAGCAAGAGCTACGATGATATCATCCGCATGAACTCCATTGACCTTGCTGCACTTCAGGCAACGGCACCGGCGCTGGTATTTGACAACCTTGATGCTGCGCTAAAAGCCGATCGCCCCGGCGCAGCGCTCTACGCGCAGCAGGTGGCAGCGGCGCTGAAGCTGCCACCTCAGCCGCAATCCTCTGCCCAGCCAGCGGTCCAGCCTCAACCCGCGCCGCAGTTGGCGCCGGGTGATGAGCCGGACGCTGATGAAGCCTCCTTGCGCGGCATCGATCCGAACCGCCTGCGCAAGGCGCTGGCCATTGCCAGCCTGTTCGACAACTGAGGGAGGCCAATGATGCGTCGCTCAGGCGAAATGCGCCTCGGGGCGGAAGGAGGCGGGCAGGGGATACTGCGGCGCCTCGTCCGCCAGCTCCGCCACAAGGGCGTCGGCGATGCGGTGCGCGAGACTAAAGCCGGTCTTGAAACCGCCCGTGGCGACGAAAGCGCGGCTCAGCCCCGGAACCGCGCCAACCAGCGGATCGCGCGCCTTCGGCTTCGGACGAATGCCCGCCCAGGCCTCGATGACGGGGCGTCCGGCGAGCTGGGGGCAGAAGCGGATGGCGCGGGCCACGAGGTCAGCCGTCGCCGCCGCTTCCGGCTCGGTATCGGTCACGCCGGCCAGCGCCGTGCTGCCGATGGCGACGCTGCCGTCGCTGTGCGGGACGACGTAGAGCCCGTCGCAGTAGACGGCGGGCATGTCGGAAAGACCCGCGCCATCGATCCGAAGCGCCTGCCCCTTCTGGCCCTCGCCAAGCGTCTGGCCAGTGAGGGCCGCCAGCGCATCAAACGCGGCAAAGCCTTGCGCCAGGACGATGCGGCCGGCACAGATCCGGGTGCCGGAGGAGAGGGTGACCGTCCCCGTTTTGTCGTCCAGCTCACCAAATCCCTCGCCGAGGCGAAGTTCCGTCCGGTTCCCGTCCGCGCTGCGGCCGGTGGCGGTGAACGCGGCAGCGAGCGCTCCGAGATAGGCACGGGGCGCCACGCGGGCCGCAAGCGTTTCCCGGACAACGCCGAAGGGCGCCGCCTCGGGGGCAATCCAGCCGCCAAGCGTGCCGGCATCCTCGACCGCATAAGAAAAACCGGTGACCGGGGTCGCCCAGTGGGTCAGCGCCTCGGCCGCGCGCGCCTCGTGATGCGCCCGAAGGTCCGCCGTGGTGATCGGCAGAACCCGGCCGCAGCGGCGGTAGCCGCACTGAAGGCCCGTTTCGGCCTCAAGGGCGGCAATAAAGCCGGACAGGGAGGCAAGCGCCTCGAACTGAAACGCCTTTTTCGCGTTCCAGCGGGCCGGCATATGCGGCATCAGTGCGCCAAGAACGCCCCCGCTCGCCCCTGAGCCAATGGCCTTCTGCTCCACGAGCGTTACCCGTAAGCCCTTGCGGGCGGCGCAGAGCGCGACCGACAGGCCAAAGACGCCAGCACCAATAACGAGCACATCCGGGGACTTGGACACGAGGCGCGGGCTCCGCTAGGAAGGAAAGGCATCGGGACACAGGCTGTGCCGCCTCAGCGGGTTCTATCGCATGGCTCAGGACGAACAAGGGAAATTGCCGCAACAGGTTGCCGCGCCAGAGCTTGAATGGCTGGACGATGGCGTGCCCCGCGCGCCGCGATTTGGCGACACCTATTTTTCGCGCGCCGGAGGCCTTGCCGAAACGGCCCATGTCTTTCACGCCGGCAACCGCCTGCCAGCGCGCTGGCAGGGCAGGGACCGGTTCGTGATCGGGGAACTCGGCTTCGGCACAGGACTGAACCTGCTTGCCACTCTGGCACTGCTGCGCGATCAGCGGACCGCGCCGCATCTGACCTTCATCTCGGTCGAGGCCTTCCCGCTGTCGATCGCCCAGCTCGAGAAGGCCCATGCCGCCTTTCCGGAGCTGGGCCTGCTTGCCGGCAATCTGCGGCAGCAGCTGGCAGCTGCCCGCATCGGGGAGGGAACTGCTGCGGGCTGGCACCGGATGGAAATGCCGGGTCTGACATTCTGGCTTGGTCTTGGAGATGCCAACCGGCTTGTCCCAGAGCTGGTGAACAAGCGGGCCCCTGTTGCCCTGTGTTCCTGTCTTCCCGTGGATGCCTGGTTCCTCGACGGCTTTGCCCCATCGCGCAACCCGGAGCTCTGGCAGCCGGGTCTGATGCAGGCGGTCTATGCGATAACAGCCAAGGACGGGAGCTTCGCAACCTACACATCCGCCGGCTGGGTTCGCCGCGCTCTGGCGCAGGTCGGCTTCACCGTCGAGAAGCGCAAGGGCTTCGCGGGAAAGCGTCAGATGTCGGTGGGGTGGAGAGGCGAGGTTACCCCCGGCCAATAAAGGGCATCGCGGTGGCCATCACGGTCATGAACTGCACATTTGCCTCAAGCGGCAGGCTGGCCATGTACAGCACCGAGCTTGCCACGTGCTGCACGTCCATGACGGGCTCGGCGGCGACCGTGCCGTTGGCCTGCGGCACGCCCTTGCTCATCGCATCCGTCATGTCCGAGGCGGCGTTGCCGATGTCGATCTGGCCGCAGGCGATGTTGAAGCGGCGGCCGTCGAGCGACAGGCTGCGGGTTAGGCCGGTGATGGCGTGTTTCGACGTGGTGTAGGCAACCGAGCCCGGACGCGGCACATGCGCGGAAATCGAGCCGTTGTTGATGATGCGCCCACCCTGCGGCGACTGCCGCCGCATCAGGGCAAAGGCGGCACGGGCAATCAAAAAGGCACCGATCACGTTCACGTCGATGACAGTCCGGAACTCCTGAGGACTAATCTCGTCGATCGTGCGCGAGTGAAGGCTGATGCCCGCGTTGTTGAAGACCACATCAAGCCGGCCAAACCGCGCTTCCAGAGCGGCAAACAGCCCATCGACGAAGGCCTCGTCGCTGACATCGCCGGCAAGACAAAGCGCCCGCCCGGCTGGCGCGCCGGAGAGGGCCAGCGTCTCATCGAGGGCGTCCAACCGGCGCCCTGTCAGGACAACCTGTGCCCCGGCCTCAAGGAAGGCAATCGCAGTAGCCCGGCCAATGCCGGCGCTGGCACCCGTGACGAGAATAGTCTTTTCCGACAAGGACATGATCGCTTGGCCCGGTGTTGTGGTGGCGTTGAAACGGCGCGGAGAGGGCAGGTTAGAGGCCTCGTCCCGCCCATGCAATGGCTGGCGGGCTGTGGACATTTCACAGACTTTCCTTATCCTTACGGCAGTGCCGGGGAGGAGGCTGCGTTCATCGCGGTGCCGGCAGGAGGGAGACGCGAGGATGGGACTCACCCATGAGCCCTGGCTCGTTGCCTTGTCCGTTCTGGTTGCCTTCCAGGGCAGCTTTGTCGGATTGAGCATGGCCATCCGCGTGCGTGACGCGCGCGATGCACGCCGGCGCATGCTGCTGGCGGGCTCCGCATTGACCCTCGCCCTCGGCATCTGGTCCATGCATTTCGTCGGCATGCTGGCGGCGCAGCTGCCGGTGGCGGTTGATTTCCTCGTGCTGCCGACGTTGCTGTCGTTTCTGATCTGCGTCCTGGTGGTCGGGCTGGCGGTGTTCACGGCAGCACGGCGAAGGGGCGGGCTTACGCGGCTGCGATTGCTCATCTCGGCCTTTGTCATGGGCGCGGGCATTGCCACCATGCACTACCTCGGCATGCTGGCGCTGCATGCCTCGTCGCACATGACCCATGATCCGCGATTTGTCGGCGCCAGTTTTCTGGTGGCCTTCTGCGTGTCCGGCCTGGCGCTCTGGCTTGCCTTCGGCACGGTTCGCCGTCCGCCCGTGCTGGTGTCGGCGCTGGCGCTCGCACTTGCCATCGCCGCGATGCACTACATTGCCATGGCCGGCATGTCGCTGATGCCGATGGAAGGTGGCGGTACGGGCGCGCCGGCTGTGTCGCCAGGCATTCTTGCAATCATCGTCTCGGTCGTCGCCTTTCTCGTTTCCGGCCTGTTCCTGCTGACCCTTGTGCCGGAAACCGAGGAGGCGGAGCCGCCGCTGGCGCTGTCAGCACCAACGCCGGCCGCTAAGTCAGGTCCTGCCATTGCCGCCAATGAAACCGTACATCCGGGCGAAGACGACGCGGCAGCGCAAATGACCAGCGTTGCCTCTCTGGCAGCGCTCTCTCCCATGCCGGCACCCACGCGCGACGGTCTTGCCGAACCGCTGCGGCGCGCGGCGCTTGGCCTGCAGAGCGCGCCGGACGAGGCGCGCCTGCGGTCTCAGCTCGCCGTCGGCGGCCTGTCCCTGCCCATCGAGCGGGACGGTGGCAAGGCGCGTCTGGCCGTGGGCGAGATTGTCGCCGTGCAGGCGGATGCCCATTACACCCGGGTGTTCGATCTGCAGCGCGCCTATTTCTGTCCCCTGTCGATCACGGAAGTCGAACGCCTGCTCGACGGACGCCATTTCACGCGCGTGCATCGCTCGCACATCGTCAATCTCGGCCGGGTCCGCGCGTTGCGGCGGGCTGGGGACAGCGGAATGGTGCTGCTGGAAGGCAGTCATGGCCACTGCGCGCCGGTCAGCCGGTCCAAATGGCCAAGGCTCAAGTCGCGCGTCGCGGGTGATACGGTCAGCGCGGCCGAGTAGACCGCACTCTCCCTGATATTCCAAAAAGGCCGGTGAGCTTCGGTCGCGGCGCCGCCGGGACAGCTCATCTCCATGCGCCAGATGCGGCAACCCTGCTGACGCATTTCGTGCAAGTCGCGCCGCATTTCGTGCAGGGGCAGCGCGAATGGTGCAGCTCCCGTTGTGCGTGCACCGCACACACCGCCAGCCTCCGGATCAGGAGCAAGCGGTTTGGCCCGGCATCCCCGAGTTGACCGCACCGGTGAGGGAGGAAGCCGTGATCCCAGGACAGTTCACCTATCACAGACCATCGACCGTACAGGAGGCGGTGGCCCTTCTCGCCAGCCACGGCGAGGAAGCCCGGCCGCTGGCCGGCGGCCACAGCCTGATCCCGATGATGAAGCTGCGCATGGCTGCGCCCGAGCATCTTGTCGACCTCGGCGGGGTCGCCGAGCTGAAGGGCATTCGCGAGGACGCAGGTCACATCGTCATCGGCGCGATCACGACGCAGCACGAAGTGATCGGATCCGAGCTTCTTGCGAGCAAGTTGCCGATCCTGCGCGAGACCTCGCTGGTTATTGCCGATCCGCAGATCCGTTATGTCGGCACCATCGGCGGCAATGTCGCCAACGGCGATCCGGGCAATGACATGCCGGCGCTGATGCAGTGCCTTGATGCCGGCTACGTGCTCGTCGGCCCGTCGGGCGAACGTCATGTGGCGGCGCGCGAGTTCTACGAGGCGGCCTATTTCACGGCGCTGAGCCCTGACGAGATCGTGGCTGCGATCCGCATTCCCGTGCCGGCCGCCGGCCATGGCTACGCCTACGAGAAGCTGAAGCGCAAGGTCGGCGACTACGCCACGGCGGCAGCTGCCGTGATGCTGACCCGCAGCGGGCATCAGATCACCTCCTGCGCCATCGGCCTCACCAATGTCGCCGATACGCCGCTGTTTGCCGAGGAGGCGGGCCGCATCCTGACCGGATCGTCCATGGAAGCCGATGTGGTCACCCGCGCCGTGGCTGCAGCCGAAGCAATCACCAATCCCGCCTCCGACGGCCGTGGGCCGGCGGAATACCGCACGCGCATGGCCGGCGTGATGCTGCGCCGGGCACTTGCCCGCGCCTATGACCGCGCAGCGGCCTGAGGGAGACAAAGATGAGCGAAATCGAACAGCATCCCCTGACCCTCACGGTCAATGGCAAGAAGGTGCAGCGCTTCGTCGAGCCGCGCACGCTGCTGATCCACTTCCTGCGCGAGGAACTGTCCCTGACCGGACCGCATATCGGCTGCGAGACATCCCACTGCGGCGCCTGCACCATCGAGCTGAACGGCATGTCGGTGAAATCCTGCACCATGTTTGCCGTCCAGGCGAACGGGGCGGAGATCACCACCATCGAAGGCATGGCCGCTGCCGATGGCACCCTGTCGGCATTGCAGGAAGGCTTCCGCCAGATGCATGGCCTGCAGTGCGGCTATTGCACGCCCGGCATGATCCTGCGCGCGCATGTGCTCCTGAAGGAAAACCCGAACCCGACCGAAGCGGAAATCCGCGCCGGTATTGCCGGTAACCTGTGCCGCTGCACCGGCTACCAGAACATCGTCAAGGCGATCCAGTACGCCGCCGCCAAGCTGGCCGGGCGTGACTTCCAGGAGGCAGCAGAATGAACGACATGACGCTGACCAAGGAACAGCGCGAGGCCCGCCTTGAAGGCATGGGCTGCAAGCGCAAGCGCGTCGAGGACATCCGCTTCACGCAGGGCAAGGGCCAGTATGTCGATGACATCAAGATGCCCGGCATGCTGTTCGGCGACTTCGTCCGCTCCCCCTATCCGCATGCGCGGGTGAAGAAGATTGATGCCTCGCGGGCCCTGGCCCTGCCGGGCGTGATCGCGGTGCTGACGGCGGAAGACCTCAAGGGCGTCAACCTCGCCTGGATGCCGACGCTCGCCGGTGACGTGCAGATGGTGCTGGCCGACGGCAAGGTGCTGTACCAGAACCAGGAAGTCGCCTTCGTGCTGGCTGAGGACCGCTATCTCGCCGACGACGCGATCCAGCTTGTCGATGTGGAATATGAGGAACTGCCGGTACTGGTTGACCCGTTCAAGTCGATGGACTCGGACGCGCCGGTGCTGCGTGAGGATCTTGTCGGCAAGACCAGCGGTGCGCACGGCCCGCGCAAGCACCACAACCACATCTTCACATGGGATGTCGGCGACAAGGACCTGACCGACAAGGCCTTCCACGAGGCAGATGTCACGATCAAGGAGCTGATCTCGTATCACCGCACCCATCCCTCGCCGCTGGAAACCTGCCAGTGCGTCGCGGCGATGGACAAGGTGAAGGGCGAGCTGACGCTCTACGGCACCTTCCAGGCGCCGCATGTCATCCGCACCGTGGCCTCGCTGCTCTCGACGATCCCGGAGCACAAGATCCACGTCATCGCGCCGGATATCGGCGGCGGCTTCGGCAACAAGGTCGGTGCCTATCCCGGCTACATCTGCGCCATCGTCGCCTCCATCGTCACCGGGCGTCCGGTGAAATGGGTCGAGGACCGCATGGAGAACCTCTCCACTACGTCCTTTGCCCGCGACTACCACATGACCACCGAGATTGCCGCCCGCAAGGATGGCACGGTGACAAGCCTGCGCGTGCACGTGCTGGCTGACCACGGCGGCTTCGATGCCTGCGCCGATCCGTCCAAGTGGCCGGCCGGCTTCTTCAACATCGTCACCGGCTCGTATGACTTCCCGGTCGCCCATCTCTCGGTCGACGGCGTCTACACCAACAAGGCGCCCGGCGGCGTTGCCTACCGGTGTTCCTTCCGCGTGACGGAAGCCGCCTACTGCATCGAACGGGCGATGGACATCCTGGCGCAGAAGCTCGGGATGGATCCGGCGGACCTCAGGATGAAGAACTTCATCCGCCGCGACCAGTTCCCCTACCAGTCGGCGCTGGGCTGGGAATATGACAGCGGCGACTATCACCTCGCCATGCAGAAGGCGATGGACACGCTGAACTATCGCGCGCTGCGCGAGGAGCAGAAGCAGAAGCAGGAGGCGTTCAGGCGCGGCGAGACCCGCGAGATCATGGGCATCGGCATTTCGTTCTTCACCGAGATCGTCGGTGCGGGGCCGTCCAAGAACTGCGACATCCTGGGCGTTGCCATGTTCGACAGCGCCGAGATCCGCGTCCATCCGACAGGATCGGTGATCTCGCGCATGGGCACCAAGAGCCAGGGCCAGGGACACGAGACCACCTGGGCCCAGATCATCGCCACCGAGATCGGCATCCCGGCCGAAAACATCATGGTGGAAGAAGGCAACACCGACACGGCTCCCTATGGCCTTGGCACCTATGGCTCGCGCTCCACTCCGGTCGCCGGTGCGGCCATCGCGCTGGCGGCGCGCAAGATCCGCGCCAAGGCGCAGATGATCGCGGCCCACATGCTCGAGGTCTCCGAGTACGATCTGGAATGGGATGTCGATGGGTTCCAGGTGAAGGGCAACCCGCAGGCGCGCAAGTCCATGACCGAGATCGCCTGGGCCGCCTATCATCTGCCGCCCCCGGGCATGGAACCGGGGCTGGAAGCGGTCAGCTACTATGATCCGCCCAACATGACCTATCCGTTCGGAGCCTATTTCTGCGTGATGGACATCGACGTCGATACGGGCGTTGCCAAGACCCGGCGCTTCTATGCGCTCGATGACTGCGGCACCCGCATCAACCCGATGATCATCGAAGGCCAGGTCCATGGCGGCCTGACGGAAGCCTTCGCCATCGCGATGGGGCAGGAGATTCGCTACGACGAGGCCGGCAACGTCATGGGGGCGTCCTTCATGGACTTCTTCCTGCCGACCGCCGTCGAGACGCCGCACTGGGAAACGGACTTTACCGTCACCCCCAGCCCGCATCACCCGATCGGGGCCAAGGGCGTGGGCGAAAGCCCGAATGTCGGCGGCGTGCCGGCCTTCTCCAACGCGGTCAACGACGCCTTCGCCTTCCTCGGCTCCACCCACATCCAGATGCCGCATGACAGCTGGCGCCTCTGGAAGGTGGCAAAGGAGCTCGGCGCGACGGCCTGACACTGCCTGTGGCCGGACGGAGCGCATGCGTTCCGTCCGGGGCGCGGGGTCGACGCTGTCTGGTGCAGGCTGGATGTCACCTAGTGTTTTCCGGCAGGCCTCTCAGCCCCCCTCCCCCTCGTGGGGAGGGGTGAGGGGTGGGGGGCACGGGAGGTCGTCGGATCACAAGGCGTCTGAAGATCACTTGGCCAAGAACGCAAGCTGCTTGGATCTAAGTCCGCTCCCCCCACCCCCAACCCCTCCCCACGAGGGGGAGGGGAGCGGAGAGGATCCGACGGGTTAAACGTTATGGGCACAGTCCTTCACATCGAACACGTGCCAGATTTCACTTACGACGGCCCTGCCTCAAGGGGGGAGAGGGACTGCGGCCTTGCCAGATGCGCATGGGGAACACTGAGCGTCCGCACTCGCTTCACCCCACACCAGGACCGGACTGATCCATGACCCGAACCAAGGACAGCATCGCCAAGGCCTTTGCCAGCGCCGGCTACATCGCCGACGAGGGATTGCTGACGGCCGTGCTGCTGATGGAGGTGCTGGCGCGGCCTCTGCTGCTGGAGGGCGAGGCCGGGGTCGGCAAGACGGAGGTCGCCAAGGCCCTGGCAGCCAGCGAGGGCACCGACCTGATCCGGCTGCAGTGCTTCGAAGGGCTCGACCGCTCCGATGCGCTTTACGAATGGAACTACCAGCGCCAGCTCCTCGCCATCAAGGCGCATGAGGGGCAGGGCGATCCGGACGCCCTCGAGAGTGCCATCTTCTCGGAAAGATACCTCCTGCAGCGGCCGCTGCTGGCTGCCATCCGCAGTGAGCGCCCGGTGGTTTTGCTGATCGACGAGGTCGACCGGGCCGACGAGGAGTTCGAGGCCTTCCTGCTGGAAGTCCTGTCGGACTATCAGGTCTCGATCCCGGAGCTTGGCACCATTTCGGCCACCAGCATTCCCCGCGTCGTGCTCACCTCGAACGGCACGCGCGAACTCGCCGATGCCCTGCGCCGCCGCTGTCTTTATCATTACGTCGACTACCCGGATGTCGGGCGCGAGGCCGAGATCCTGCGCGCCCGGGTTCCCGGCATCGACACGGCCTTTGCCCTGCAGATCGCCGAGCTGATGAGCCGGCTGCGCAAGGAGGATCTCGCCAAGGTGCCGGGCGTCGCCGAGACCATCGACTGGGCGGCCGCGCTGACGGGGCTGGGCGGCACCCATCTCGCCCGGGACCGGGAGCTGGTCTTCGATACGCTCGCCTGCGTCCTGAAGACGCGCGAGGACCGATCCCGCATCACCCGCGAGGTGACGGACCGCCTCATCGGCAAGGTTGCGTGAGGCGGACATGAGCCAGACCGCTGCCCCCCAGACCGCCGCGTTTGAACCGGGTCCCGCCCTGCGCCTGACGCTGGCTGCCTTCGTCGCGCTGCTGCGCGACAAGGGCTTCCGCATCGGCCCGAGCGAGGCGGCGGATGCAGGCCGGCTGGTGACGGGTGCCGCTGGCCAGCGCGCGGCGACGTTACGCCCGGCCTTGAAGGCTCTGTTCTGCGGCCGGCGCTCGGACTGGCTCGCCTTCGATGCGCTGTTTGATGCGCACTTCCTGCGCAAGGGCATGAAGAAGGCGGTGACGCTCGCGGGCTCTGCAGGCGAGAGCGGCGGTGCCCGCACGCTGAAGCAGATGCAGGACGACCAGGCCGCGCGCCGCTCGTCGCCCGCGCTGGACGTCAGCCGCGAGGCAGAAGCCCCCGAGGCCGGCGAGGAAGATCCGGCGGGCACCCGCGAGGGCGCAAGCCGGGCGGAGAACCTTGCGGAGACCGACTTCCGCAAGATCCGCGATCCGGAGCTGGAGGCCGAGGCGCATCGGCTGGCCGAACGGCTGGCGCTGGTGATGCGCCGTCGTCTCACCCGCCGCGACCGCATCCGCAGCCAGGGCCCGCGCCTCGACCTGCGTCGCACCTTGCGCAAGTCGGTGGCCCGCGGCGGCCTGCCGCTGGATCTGGTGCGCAAGGGGCCGAAGCTGCGCCAGCTGCGCCTCGTCGTGCTGCTGGATGCCTCGGGCTCGATGAACAACTACACCGGCGTTTTCGTCCGCTTCGTGCATGGTCTGCTGGATGCCTTCCGACAGGCCGATGCCTTCCTCGTCCACACGCGGCTGGTGCATGTGTCCTCTGCGCTCAAGGAGCGGGATGCGGCGCGGGCGCTGGACCGGCTCGGGCTGATGGCGCAGGGCGTCGGCGGCGGCACGCGAATCGGCGCGGCGCTGGCCGACTTCAACCGCTGGCACGCGGCCCGGGTGCTGACCTCGCGCAGCTGCGTCATCATCCTCTCCGATGGCTATGACACCGGCCCGGCCGAGGAGATCGGCGCGGAAATGGCCCGGCTCGCCCGCCGCTGCCGCCGCATCGTCTGGCTCAATCCGCTCATCGGCAGCGACGGCTATGCCCCGGTTGCCGCCGGCATGGCAGCCGCGCTGCCCCATGTCGACCTGTTCGCGCCCGCCCACAACCTGAAAAGCCTGGCAGCGCTCGAACCCTATCTGGCCAAGGTGTGAGGATCAAAACATGACCCCATCGACCACCCCACAACCACCACACTGGGACGCCAGAGACGTCAACTCCGTCATGGACCGCCTGCGCCGGGTGGGCGCTCCTTTCGCACTTGCCACCGTGGTTCGCACCGTTTCTGTCACGGCGGCCAAGGCGGGGGCGAAGGCGGTGATCGCGCCCGATGGCACGATGCTCGCCGGCTGGATCGGCGGCGGCTGCGCCCGCGGCGCCGTGCTGAAGGCCGCGCGCGAGGCGCTGGCCGATGGCAAGACGCGGCTCATCTCGGTGCAGCCCGAGGATCTCCTGGCCGAACAAGGCGTCGCAGCGGGGGATGAGCGTCAGGGCGTGCGCTACGCCAGAAGCATGTGTCCGAGCAAGGGCACGATGGATGTCTTTGTCGAACCGGTGCTGCCCCGTCCGCGTCTGATCGTTCTGGGCGCGAGCCCGGTCGCCGTTGCTCTTGCGGACCTTGGGCCGCGTCTTGGGTTTGACCTGACCGTCTGTGCCCTGCCGGAGGATCAACCGGTGTTTGCGTCGGCGGACGAGCGGATCGAGGGCTATGCCCTGCCGGTTGAAAGTCCGGCGGCCCGCTATGTCGTGGTCGCCACGCAAGGGCGCGGCGATCTGGCGGCACTGAAGGCAGCACTTGCCGTCGATGCCGAACACGTCGCTTTTGTCGGCAGCCGAAAGAAGGCGGAGGCCCTGTCACAAAAGCTGCAGGGGGATGGTATCGGTTTGAACCAGATTGGCCGGATGAAAGCCCCGGCCGGGCTTGACCTTGGCGCCATCACTCCTGAAGAAATCGCCCTGTCCGTGCTGGCCGAGATCATCGTGTTGCGGCGCAAGGGACAGCGTGACACCCCAGAACTGGCAAAAAATCCGTAGTCCGATCAAGCCGAGGAAACAGCCCCATGCAGATGGCCGACAGTCAACGAATTGAAGCCCCGCGCCAGAAGGTGTGGGAGGCTCTGAACAATCCGGACGTGCTCAAGGCCGCGATCCCCGGCTGCGAGGAACTGATCAAGCATTCCGACACAGAGCTGGAAGCCAAGGTGACGCTGAAGGTCGGGCCGGTGAAGGCGACCTTCGGCGGCAAGGTGACCTTGAGCGAGCTGGATCCGCCGAAGGGCTACCGGATTGACGGCGAAGGCTCCGGAGGCGTGGCCGGCTTTGCCCGGGGCGGTGCCAAGGTCTGGCTCGAGGAAGACGGCCCGGACGCCACCATTCTCAACTATGAGGTCGACGCCAATGTCGGCGGCAAGCTCGCCCAGCTCGGCGCGCGCCTGATTGATTCCACCGCCAAGCGACTGGCCGGCGAGTTCTTCAAGAGCTTCGGCGACATCGTCGCTCCTCCGGCACCGGATGCTGACGCTGCTGCCGAGCAAGCCGAGGGCGAGAAGAAGGGCTGGTTCGGTGGCCTATTCGGCAAGAAGAAAGACGAGCCAGCAGTTGACGCCGAGGCGTGAGCGGGTCCTTCCAGAGGTAAGGAGAAGAACAGATGACAGTCATGACCATCAATCTTGAGGTAGGCCAGGGCCAGGGCGGCAATGAAACACTGGCGGAGATCTTTGCCGATCCGTCGATCCGTCTCGCCCTTGGAACAGGTGCGGTTCTGTTGTCGGCGTTGGCCGCCGTGCATGCCTGTTGTCTTTTGCCGTCGACGGAAAGCTGGCATGGGCTGGCAGCCCTCTGCAGTTCCGCAGTTTAGCTGGCCAGTGCCTGTAAAGGCGGCATAGCCCGGCGTTTTCTGGGTGCAGGTTCAAACCATCTCCTCTTGATGCTGAGCAGCTTATCGTCATATGATTTCAGCTAACATTGATATCTGAAGCATCAGAATCGACAGGGCGAAATCATGTTGACTTCGGCACAGCTCAAGGCCGCCCGGGCCTTGCTCGGCATTGACCAGAAGACCCTGGCCGAGATGGCTGGTGTCTCCGTGCCGACGATCCAGCGCATGGAAGCCAGCAACGGCACGGTGCGCGGCGTCATCGAGACACTGACCCGCGTCGTCGAGGCGCTCGAAGGTGCCGGGATCGAACTGATTGGTGACAATGTCGCCAGCCTGTCCGGTGGCCGCGGGGTTCGCCTGCGCGACCGGTCCTCTGCCGGCAGCTAGCGTTGGGCTTGTGGACCGGCCGTTGCAGCCCCCGGCGCGCGGTCAGTTCCCCAAAGCCAGCGCCGGGGCCGTGAGGATGCCATGTCCAGTGGTTCGGGGCCGTCAGCATTGCAGTCCGGCAAACCTACATTTGCCGAATTGTTCACGCCCAAACTCGTCACGGCCTTGCGCGAAGGCTATGGCCCGGCGCGCTTCAGGGCCGATGCCATTGCCGGCCTGACGGTTGCCATCGTCGCCCTGCCATTGTCGATGGCGATTGCGATTGCGTCCGGGGCCTCGCCCGGGGCAGGGCTGACAACGGCCATCGTCGGCGGCTTCCTCGTGTCGGCGCTGGGCGGCAGCCGCTATCAGGTCGGTGGCCCGGCGGGTGCCTTCATCGTGCTCGTCGCTGCCTGTATCGCGCGCCATGGCATGGAGGGGTTGATCCTTGCCACCCTGATGTCCGGCGTGTTCCTTGCCCTGATCGGTGCCTTCCGGCTTGGCACCTACATCAAGTATATCCCGCACCCGGTGACGGTCGGCTTCACTGCGGGCATCGGCGTGATCATTCTCGCCAGCCAGCTCAAGGACCTGTTCGGTCTGACCCTGAGCGGACCGGAGCCAGGACCTCTGGCGGAGAAACTGCCGGCCCTGGTCGGCGCTCTGCCGACGGTCAGCGGGGCCACAGTTGCCGTTGCAGCGGGAACGATTGCCGTCATTCTGCTGTTGCGGCGTTACAAACCACACTGGCCCGGGCTGTTGATCGCCGTTGTCCTGGCCTCCGCTTGTGCCGCTGCCTTTGGCTTGCCGGTGGACACAATCGCCTCGCGGTTCGGTGGCATCCCGGCCGGTCTGCCGGCCCCCGCGTTGCCCGATTTCTCAGCCGCTAAGATGCTGGCCGTCCTGCCGGAGGCGATCAGCTTCGCCCTGCTGGGGGCCATCGAGTCGCTGCTCTCGGCGGTGGTCGCCGACGGAATGACGGGCCGCCGTCACCGGTCAAACTGCGAGCTGGTGGCACAGGGCATTGCCAACATCGGCTCGGCGCTGTTCGGCGGCATCTGCGTGACCGGCACCATTGCCCGCACGGCCACGAATGTCCGCGCCGGGGCTACATCACCAGTCGCCGGCATGCTGCACTCCGTGTTCCTGTTGCTGTTCCTTGTCGTCGCTGCCCCCCTCGCCGGCTTCATCCCGCTGGCTGCGCTCGCCGGGGTGCTGGCGGTGGTGGCCTGGAACATGCTGGAGCGGCATGCCATTGGCACCATCCTGCGCAATTCGCGCGCGGACACGCTGGTCTTTACCGCAACGTTCTTCCTGACGCTGTTCCGTGACCTGACAGAGGCGATCCTCGTCGGTGTGGCGCTCGGCGCGGCCATCTTCATCGACCGCATGGCCAAGCTTGTGCAGGTCGAGCAGCAAAAGCCGTTTGTCGGTGAGGATGTTGCCGACAGGATGCAAGGGGATGACAGCGGTCTGACCTATCTGCGCGGCGAGCGGCCTTTCGAGCCGGGCCTTGCCAGCGATCCCGATCTGGTCGTCTACCGTCTGTCCGGTGCGTTCTTCTTCGGTTCGGCCGCAACCGTCGGGGCCGTGCTGGAACGGATTGCCGATCAGCACAGGGCGTTGGTGCTGGATTTCTCCGGCGTGGCCCTGATCGATTCTACCGCAGCCCTGACGATGATCGGCGTTGTGCGCAAGGCATCCGGACGCAACGTGGCGCTCTATCTTGTCGGAGCGAGTCCTGCCATTCGCGGCGCGCTGGCGACCCATGGCCTGAAGGATGGCGAAGTGCACTTCCAGCCTGATCTGGAGACGGCTGTCCGCGCCGCCCGTCTTGCGCTTGATGAGGCTCGCACCAGTTAAGGCCAAGAGGGACAAAGCAAAAGCCCCGGAATGACCGGGGCTTTCATGCTGTCCGCTTGGGATGCGTCAGGCTTTGCGATTGGCCTTCACCGCTTCGGCGAAGAGGCGATAGAGGCTGGACGGCAGCCAGGGCAGCCGGTCGCGGTTGTAGTCCTGCCGATGATCGATGATCAGGGCACGGGCAGTGTAGACGTTCATGGTCTTGTTCTCCTGCGTCTGGTGGTATGGGGCGCTTACGCGTTCTTCTTTCCGCTAAGGTATGTGCATTGAGTGCACATTTCAAGGCGTACCATGTGCGTTTTGCTCCGAATGTATAGATAACTAGACCAATATGTCGGTTTCACGACATTCGACCGTCGGTTGCGGAATAAATGTGCAACGTGCATTGCCGGCTCAGGTTCATGCGAAAGGGGCCGGACCCTTCGGTCCAGCCCATCAGTGATGTGCGATTGCTTGTGATTCAGGCGTCGCGCGGTCTGATCGGCGCGAACAGATCCATCGGTTCGGGCAGTCCGCGCAGGTTGTGGCGGCCCAGGCTTTCGACCGCGACCGTCGCCATCGCTGCAACGGCAACTGAATTGGCGACAGGCGCCGTCATGATGATGGGCTGTGCCAACGGCTTGGTAAGGCCTTCGACCCGACTGGCCGTGTTGACCGCTGATCCGATGACCGTGAAGTCCAGCCGGTTGGCAGCTCCGACGTTGCCGAAGAAGACGTCCCCGACATGCAGGCCGATGCCAGACAGGAGCGGCGCCCAGCCCTCGATGCCGGACAGCTCATCGGGTGGGTTCAAACCCAGTTCGGCGACGGCGATCTCCGCGTCCAGCGCCGCTGCAAGGGCTGCGGTGGCGGCATTTGCTTGGTCGTAGGTCCGGTCGAGCGGGAACACAGCCAACAGGCCATCGCCGACAAACTTCAGGACATCGCCGCCATGTCGCGTGATGGCCTCGACCAAGGCCGAAAAATAGGCGTTGAGGATCAGCAACATGTCGTCTGGGGCCAGCCGGTCGGACAGATCGGTGAAACCGCGGAGGTCCGAGACCCAGATGACCGCTTCGATGCGGCTGCCCTTGCCGCGCTTGATGACGCCGTCGAGTACGGCCTTGCCTGCATCAGCGCCGAGATAGGTGGCGACCACATTCTGTGAAATCCGGAGTGCGATATGCCGCTCGACATGCAGGGCAAACAGGCGCAGCAGCGAGCACAGGATCTCGTGCTGTTCGGGCGAGAACCCGTCCGGATGCCTTGTGGCGACGGTTGCGACATTGTGATAGTCGCCAGCTCCCAATGGAGTTGCGATATATTGGGTAAAGCCGGTCTGGCGCAGGTCGGCCATGATGCCGTATTGGGCAACGGTTGCGTCATCGCGCGGATCAAGCACGAGTTCCTCGCCGGTCTGGAAGACAACGGACAGCGGGCTGCGCAGGAACGCCGGATGCTGCAAGGCCTCCTCGCTGACCTGAACCTCGTCACAGAACCCGTCGGCTTCGCTCCAGTTCCAGGCAAAACCCAGCAACTGGGGATGCAGGGTCCCGACATGCAGGCTCGCCCTGTGCAAGGGAACATCCGCAGCAACGAGATGCCAGCAGAATGCCTCGAACAGGGCATGAAGGGTCGGTATCCGTCCGCCCTCATCCAGCAGCCAACGCTCGATGTCGCGCCAGTCCTGCTTGCCGGGCATATGATCCCGGCCGCCGGACGACCGGGCCAGCAGCCGGACCATCGACGGGTAGACACGCTCAGGAACTTCTGACGTCTCGGGCGACTGGACCATGGACCTTCCTGTCAACGGGCACGTCGACCGGTCAGCGAGACACCATCTCGCTGGCCTTGCGTGCCTTGGCCTCACGCCGCCGGGCGTGGAGCACGGGTTCGGTGTAGCCGTTTGGCTGGCGGGTGCCTTCAAACACCAGGTCGCAGGCGGCCCTGAAGGCGATGGAGCCGTCGAAATCGGCGGCCATCGGCTGGTACAGCGGATCGCCTGCGTTCTGGGCGTCCACCACGGCGGCCATGCGCTTCATCGTTTCCATCACCTGGGCCTCGCTGCAGACGCCGTGGCGCAGCCAGTTGGCGATGTGCTGCGAGGAGATGCGCAGCGTCGCCCGGTCTTCCATCAGGCCGACATTGTGAATGTCCGGCACCTTGGAGCAGCCGACGCCCTGATCCACCCAGCGCACCACATAGCCGAGAATGCCTTGCGCGTTGTTGTCCAGCTCCGCCTGGATGTCCTCTGCCGACCTGTTCGGACGGGTGGCCACCGGGATCGACAGGATGTCGTCCAGCCTTGCCTTCGCCCGGCTGGCGAGCTCGCCCTGGCGGGCCTTCACGCTGACCTTGTGATAATGCAGCGCGTGCAGCGTCGCGGCCGTCGGGGAGGGGACCCAGGCGGTGTTGGCGCCGGCCATCGGATGGGCGATCTTCTGCTCGATCATCGCCTTCATCAGGTCCGGCATCGCCCACATGCCCTTGCCGATCTGCGCATGACCAGGCAGGCCACAGGCCAGACCGACGTCCACGTTGTTGGCTTCATAGGACGCGATCCAGGTGGCGGCTTTCATGTCGCCCTTGCGGATCATCGGCCCGGCTTCCATTGAGGTGTGCATCTCGTCGCCGGTGCGGTCGAGGAAGCCGGTGTTGATGAAGAACACCCGGTCCTTGGCCGCCCGGATGCATTCGGCAAGGTTCACCGTGGTCCGGCGCTCCTCGTCCATGATGCCCATCTTCAGCGTGTTGCGGGCCATGCCCAGTACATCCTCGATGCGGGCGAACAGGCGGTCGGCGAAGGCGACTTCCTCCGGCCCGTGCATCTTCGGCTTGACGATATAAACCGAGCCGGCGCGGGAGTTCGCCCGGCGGCCATTGGCGCCGATGTCGTGCAGCGCGATGGCCGCCGTCACCATGCCGTCGAGAATGCCCTCCGGCACTTCGTGGCCCTCGGCGTCAAGCACTGCGTCGATGGTCATCAGGTGGCCGACGTTGCGCACCAGCATTAGCGAGCGGCCATGCAGGGTGAGCGTTTCGCCGTCAGCTCCGGTGTAACTGCGGTCGCCGTTGAGACGGCGGGTGACGCTCTTGCCGCCCTTTTCGAACGTGTCGGTGAGGTCGCCCTTCATCAGGCCGAGCCAGTTGCCATAGACGACGACCTTGTCCTCGGCGTCGACGGCAGCAACGGAGTCTTCGCAGTCCATGATCGTGGACAGGGCGGATTCCAGAACCACGTCGGCAATGCCGGCAGGGTCCGTGGCGCCGATCGGATGGGCGCGGTTGATCTGGATGTCGAGATGCAGTCCGTTGCGCGCCAGCAGCACCGAGGCGGGTGCGTCCGGCGCCCCGGTGTAGCCCTTGAGCTGCGCCGGATCGGCAAGTCCCGTTTCGCCCGCGTCATTCGTCACGCTCAGCATGCCGCCCGCCAGGCTGAGGCCCGTCACCGTGCTCCAGGAGCCGACCGCCAGCGGGGCCGCGTCATCAAGCACCTTGCGGGCATGGGCGATGACCTCAGCGCCGCGCGCCGCATCATAGCCGCCGGCGGCCGGCAGGGAGCCCATCGCATCCGTGCCGTAAAGCGCGTCATAGAGCGAGCCCCAGCGGGCGTTGGCGGCGTTGAGCGCGTAGCGGGCGTTCATCACCGGCACGACGAGCTGCGGCCCGGCGACGGAGGCGATTTCCGGGTCGACATTGGCCGTGCCGACGGAGAACCGGTCGCCCTCCGGCACGAGATAGCCGATGTCCGTCAGGAAGGCCTTGTAGGCGGTCATGTCCGG
The DNA here is from genome assembly GCF_003012935.1 of Pannonibacter carbonis. Lineage (GTDB taxonomy): Bacteria > Pseudomonadota > Alphaproteobacteria > Rhizobiales > Stappiaceae > Pannonibacter > Pannonibacter carbonis. The sequence goes on from NZ_PUDR01000002.1 coordinate 305,531, forward strand.
CGCGCCCGGATTGGCCCTGTGCCAGGCATCGATCTGCGCCTGCAACGCATCGCGCTTGGCCAGCAGCGCCCGGTTTTCCGGCGCAAGATCGGTCAGGATCGCCGCAAACCCGCTCCAGAACGCATCGGACGACACGCCCGTTCCGGGCAGCACCCGGTCATTGACGAAGTCATGCAGTTCGCGTGCGATCTTGAGGCCATGCGTCTCGACCCGTTCCGTCATGCCGCTCTCCATTGCGTTGTCCGCGACCCTGCCGTGCAGGGGGACGATCCATCTGATTGGCGATCACTTTTGTCAGCCCCAGCGATTTCGTCAATCACATGGTGGTCCACATGACCTTTTCCATCAGGGAAACAATCATCCTTGATCCATCGCCAAACGCGAGGCGATGTCGGACGCGGCTTGCCAGCGTCGCATTTTCCGGTCACAGGTGGCGGCAATCAACTAGCGCCCGCCGCCGGTCTCCGGGCGCTCTCCCCGCCACAAAGGAACTCCCTGATGATCGAAGCTGCCCGCAGCCTCGGTGCTCGTCTCAACACCAGCCCGGTTCTTCTGCTGACATTGGCCATGCTGTTCTGGGGCGGCAACACCATCGCCGGACGGCTGGCCATCGGCGAAGTCTCGCCCATGGTGATCGTGTTCCTGCGCTGGATCATCGTGGCGGCGCTGATGGGCATGCTGATGCGCGGCCGGCTGGCCGAGGAGTGGCCTCTGGCGCGGCCGCACCTTCCCGCCATGATCGCCATGGCGCTGTTCGGCTTCGTCGGCTTCAACATCCTGTTCTACATCGCGGCCTATTACACCTCCGCGATCAACCTCGGCATCATCCAGGGCTCCATGCCTGCGCTGGTGCTGGCTGGCACGGTTCTGGTGTTCCGGGCAAAGGTGAAATTGTTGCAGCTGGCCGGCATTCTGGTGACGATCGTCGGTGTCGCGCTGGTGGCGGCCCAGGGTGATTTCGCCAATCTGGCCAAGCTGGAGATCAATCCTGGCGACGGCATCATGCTGATCGCCAGCCTGTTCTATGCGGGCTACACGCTGGCGCTGCGCAACCGGCCGAAGTTGTCGGGCCTCGTCTTCTTCACGCTGCTGTCGATCATTTCCGCCATCGCCTCCGTTCCCGCCGTAATCTACGAAATGGCCGCAGGCGCTGCGATCTGGCCTGGCGTCACCGGTTGGGCCATCGTCCTGTTCATCGCGCTGTTCCCCTCGTTGCTTGCACAGATCTACTTCATGCGCGGGGTCGAACTGATCGGACCAGGGCGCGCCGGTGTCTTCATCAACCTTGTGCCGATCTTCTCCGCGATTCTTGCCGTGGTGCTGCTCGGAGAGCCCTTCCGCTGGCACCATGCCGTGGCGCTGGTGCTGGTTCTTGGCGGGATCTGGCTGTCGGAACGAAAGAACGCCGGTCCCTTGCAGTAACGTCTTGTCCAGACACGGCGTGTGCAGCTAAAATTGAAACAAGCTCTGAAAAACTCACCATAATTTGCCACGTGGCACTGGAAGGTCGGCGCCATGCACACCCCGGTCGTCATCGCCGCCTTCGCGGTCCTGCTGATCGTCATCTCGCTGCTGCAGCCACTGGCGCGGCGGCTGGATCTTGCGCCGAGCGTGCTGCTCGCCGCAGTCGGCGCCCTGATCGGTGCTCTCGCGGCCTATCTGCTCTATACCCCGCGCACCGATGCGCTGAACGATCTGGCGCAGGTCTTCGTCGACCCTCCGATTGATTCCGAGACGATCCTCTACGTCTTCCTGCCGCTGCTTTTGTTCCAGACGACACTGACCCTGGAAATCCGCCGCATCTTCGAGGACATCGGTCCGATCCTCGTGCTGGCCGTGGTGGCGGTGCTGGTGGCCACGGCCTGCATCGGGCTCGCCATCTATCCGCTCTCGGGCGTGCCGCTGGTTGCCTGCCTTCTGCTTGGGGCCATCGTGGCAACGACCGATCCTGTCGCCGTCGTCTCGATCTTCCGCGACATCGGCGCGCCGGCCCGCCTCGGGCGGCTGGTGGAGGGCGAAAGCCTGCTCAATGACGCCGCCGCCATCGTGCTGTTCGTCATCCTGTTCGGCATGCTGACCGGGGCCCAGGCACCTGAACTGTCCACTGCGGTGATGACCTTTTTCCGGTCTTTTGTCGGCGGCCTTGTCTTTGGTCTCGTGATTGGCCGGATCGCGGTCGCCATCCTGCCCGTGATGCGGGAGCACAAGCTGGCACAGGTGACCTTCTCGGTGGCGCTGCCTTATCTCGTCTATGTGCTGAGCGAGCAGGTGGTCGGTGTCTCTGCGGTGGTGGCCGTGGTCTCCAGCGGCATCATGTTCAATCTCTATGGCCCGGCCCGCGTGACGCCGGATGCCTGGTCCTATCTGCATGATGTGTGGGAGCAGATCGCCTTCTGGGCGGCGTCTCTCATCTTCGTCATTGCATCGATCCTGATCCCGGAAATGCTCGACGGTTTCCGGCTGCTGGATGCTCTTATCCTCGTGGTGCTCATCCTTGCCGCCTTTGTCGGGCGCGCGGTGGTGATCTTTGGCCTGTTGCCCCTGCTGGGCGTCATGCGGCTTGGGGAGGGGGTCAGCAACAAGTACAAGACCGTGATCCTGTGGGGCGGCATGCGCGGCGCGGTGACGCTGACGCTGGCCCTGTCGGTAACCGAACACCGCAATATTCCCGACGACATCCAGCATTTCATCGCGGTCCAGGCCACCGGCTTCGTGCTGTTCACGCTGCTGGTGTACGGTACGACCCTGAAGCCGCTGATCAAGGTGCTGAAGCTCAACAAGCTGTCGCCGCTCGACGAGGCCCTGCGTAACCAGTTCCAGGCCCTGGTCCTGTCGGATGTGCGCGATGGCGTCGACCAGATGGCGTCCGCCTACGCGATCTCGCCGACTGTCGCACGCAAGGTCAGCGACGGCTACGCCGCGCGCTCGGCTGCCGCCGCCGAGGCGAATGCCTTCTCCGAAGACATCATGGACAAGGAACGGGTCCAACTCGGACTGATCGCCCTGGCCGACCGCGAGCGTGTGCTTGTGCTGCATCATTTCCGAGAGAACACCGTATCCAACCGGACGATCTCGGCGCATCTGGCCATTGTCGGGGCGATTGCCGATCTGGCGCGCACCAAGGGCCGCGCAGGCTACAACCGGGCCGCCCGGCGCCTCGTCGCCTTCGATGTCAGCTTTCGGGCCGCGCAATGGGTATTCCGTTGGCTGAAAACAGATGCTTTCCTCGGGCGTGTGGTTGCAGACCGGTTCGAGCGGCTGCTTCTCACACGTATCGTTCTCAACGAACTGATCCTGTTCAACGTCAAGCGCATTCGTCCGATGGTGGGCGACCGGGTGTCGACGATCCTGCATGAGGTGCTGGACAGCCGGAAGGATGATGTGCTGCGCGCGCTGGAAGCTCTCCGCCTGCAGTATCCCGATTACGCGGATGCGCTGGAACTGGAGTTCCTGCGCCGCACGGGCGAACGGATGGAAGAGACGGCCTATGCTGAAGCCTATGCCCAGCGGCTGATTGCTTCGGAGCTCTATAACGACCTGCAGCGCGAACTCGCAGTGCAGATGGGCGAGACCCGCCAGCGCCCGCATATCGATCTGGGGCTCAAGACGCGGGATCTCATTGCCTCCAATCCGCTGTTCGCGAGCCTGCCCGACCAGCAGCGGGAGACGATCTCGCGCCTGTTGCGACCCCTGTTCGTGTTGCCGGGGGAGCACATCATCCGCAAGGGCCAGAAGGGCGATGCGGCCTTCTTCATTTCCTCTGGCGCGGCCGAAGTGCGGACAGCTTTCGGCGTGCATCGCATGGGACGCGGCGATGTGGTCGGCGAGATGGCGCTGCTGACCGGCCAGCCGCGCAGCGCCGATGTGGTGGCGCTTGGCTACTGCACCCTGCTTGTGCTGTCTGCGGCAGATTTCCGCAATCTGATCCGGACCTCGCCGGAACTGAAGGCGCATGTGGAGCATCTGGCCCAGACCCGTCTCGGCATGAATGCCGCAGAGGCTGCCGCCCTGGCTGAGAAGGCCGCTCAGGATGTGCCGGATCCCGCAAGTGAGCACTCAGCTCAAGCCTGACAGGCGACGCGCGGCGGCGCATCCGGTCGTCTGGATTGAACTCCGCCCGGAAGTCCGGCACAGGCACGGCCTCGCGCGACACTTGCGCTTCACGGGCAGCCAAGGTTCCATGCCGATGGAACAGGGAGAAACTGGATCGATGAACATTCACAAGGCCGGCAGCCGCCCGACGCGGCGGGCAAATCCCGATTATTTTACCGGCACCGTCTGGCAGGATGTCGTGGCTGAACCGGAAGGCTCGGCCCGCGTTGCAGCACTGTTCGTGCATTTTGAGCCCGGCGCCCGCACGAACTGGCATACCCATCCGCATGGCCAGACGATCCATGTCCTGTCCGGCATCTGCCGGGTGCAGCTCCGCGGTGAGCCGGTGGTCGAGCTTCATCCCGGCGACACTGTCTTCTTCCCGCCGGAGACAGAACACTGGCACGGCGCCGCGCCGCACTCGGCGATGACCCATCTTGCGATCCAGGAAGCCGAGGGCGGTGTCACAGCGCATTGGCTGGAGCCGGTCAGCGAGAGGGACTATTCCGGCTGATTTATTCAGGGGCAATGTCACATGTCCGGTCAGCTCACTCGTCATGGCAGTGGACCCGCCTGTTTTGCCGGCCGTTGCCGGCAGCGTGTTCATAGGAGTGTTGTGATGTCCCCTCGTTTGACCAACCAGTTTGAACTTGCGGCCGATGCCTATCAGGCGATGGTTCAAGTGGAGGTGGCCCTTCAGTCATCCGGAGTGGATCTGCGGCTGCTTGAACTGGTCAAGCTGCGTGTTTCCCAGATCAATGGCTGCGCATTCTGCCTCGACATGCATCTTCGTGTTGCTCGCTCGCTTGGCGAGAACGAGTTGCGGATCCAGTTGCTTAATGCCTGGAGGGACAGCTCTCTCTACTCCGAGCGTGAACGGGCCGCACTTGATTGGGCGGAATGCCTGACACTGTTGTCTGACAGGGGTGCGCCTGATGAGGTCTATGATCGGCTCTCGGCCCAGTTCGATGCGCGTGAGCAGAGTTATCTGACCTTTGCAATTGGCGCGATCAATCTATGGAACCGATTGCAAGTCGGCTTCCGTGCGGCTCACTCGCAAGAGGCGCTCCGTGTCGCAGGCTAGTTCTGACCTGCAACTTTATGAGACGCAGCGGCCACGGCTGCTGCGTCTTGCTTATCGCATGCTCGGGTCCCTCGTGGAGGCCGAGGACGTGGTGCAGGAAGCCTGGCTGCGTTGGCAGGGGCGCAGTCAGGCTGAGATCCGCGAACCGGCAGCTTTTCTCACGCGGGTCGTGAGCCGTTTATGTCTAGACGTCATGAAATCGGGACGGTGGCGCAAAGAGACCTATGTCGGGATGTGGTTGCCGGAGCCATTGGTCGAGCCGGTTCTACCCGATGAGGAGAGCCGTCTGGATAATCTCAACCTGACATTGATGCTGGCATTGGAAAGGCTGTCGCCGCTCGAGAGAGCGGCCTTTCTGCTGCATGATGTCTTCGGTTTGCCGGCAGGTGAAGTTGCAACAACCCTCGAACGGGATCCGGCTGCAGTGCGCCAGCTGGCCAGCCGGGCCCGTCGGCATCTGCGCAGTGAAACTCCTCGGTACCAGATCGAAAAAGGTGAAGGGCAGCGGATCAGCAAAGCGTTCCATGAGGCGTCCACGAGCGGGAACATCGCCATGCTCGCAACACTCCTTGCCGAGAATGTCGTGCTGAAATCTGATGGCGGCGGCAAGGTTCTGGCGTTTCCCAATGCGATTGTGGGCCGTGATCGCGCTCTGCGCCTGTTTGAAGGTCTGTCGCGCAAGTTCGCGGCCGCACGCACTGAGTTGCTCAGCTTCGGCTGGATCGATGGATTGCCAGGCTATGTGAGCCGGGATGCAGCAGGTAACCTTCAGACAACGGCTCTGGCGATCGAAAACGAGTTGATTGTGGCGGTTTTCATCACCCGAAACCCCGACAAGCTTCAGGCACTTGGCGGAATGCCTGATCGAAAGCCCGCCTAGACCGGCAGAAGCACAATCGCCCTGAGGCCACCTTCGGCGCGGTTTTCCAGGGTGATTGTGCCGCCATGGGCGTGGATGATCGAGCGGGCGATGGCAAGGCCAAGGCCGATGCCTCCGGTTTCGCTGGAGCGGGAGGTTTCAAGCCGGACGAAGGGCTCAAACACATCCGCGAGCCGGTCTTGCGGGATGCCCGGGCCGTCATCGTCGATGATCAGGCGCAGCTGGCCGTCCTCGACACTCTGGCTGACGCGGGCAACCGCGCCATAGCGCACGGCATTCTCGATCAGGTTCCGGATGGCCCGTTTCAGGGCGAGCGGCCGACAAGTGAGCTGTAGCGGCGACGTTCCGGTCAGCCGCACGTCGCGGCCCATGTCAATCTGGTCATCGGTCAGCGCAACCAGGAGGGCGGGAAAATCCACAGTCTCCTGGCTTTCCTTCACGGCCTCGTCGCGGGCAAAGGCCAGCGTCGCCTCGGTCATCGCCGCCATTTCGTCGAGCGTCGCGATGAACTTCTCGCGGTCCTCGTCATCCTCGATGAACTCTGCACGGATGCGCAGCGAGGTGATCGGCGTGCGCAAGTCGTGGCTGATGGCGGCCAGCATGCGCGTCCGGTCACGGACAAAGCGGCTCAGCCGTTCCTGCATGGCGTTGAATGCCTGGATCGTCTGGCGTACTTCGCGGGGGCCGGCGACGGGCAGCGCTGAAACATCCTCACCGCGGCCAAGCCGATCCGAGGCCCCGGCCAGGGCGCGCAGTGGCTGGCTGACCTGACGGATGGTCACGGCCACGATGAGGATGATGGCTCCAGCCATCAGCGCGATCTGCAGCAGCAGGGTCTGGAAGGCGCCGCTTGGCGGCGGCCGGTGATTGGTGGTGACATTCAGCCAGGTGCCGTCCGCCAGGGGCACTGAAAAATTGATCGCCAGCAAGGTGCGGCGAATCCGCTCTGCCTGTTTCTCAGCGCGCTCGCGCTGCTTCTCAAGCCGTTTGTCCGGCTCAGTGTCCTGGTCCTTCCTTGGCGACTGGTGGTGTTGGGACGGCGCCGGGTTTCGGCTGCGCCCGATCAACTCCACCCGGATGTCCTTGCCGTTTCCCAGTTCTTCGGCAAGCGCGTCCTCCAGCCGCCGCTCTGGCGACGACCGGCCCGGCGCGGAAACGACCGGCTCCGCTCCGATCCAGAACCGGGTCACCGGCGTGCTGGCCGCCTTGAGGATCTGGTCGCGCACCTGGCCATCAGCGCTGTCGAGCAGCGGCACAAGCGTTGCCGCGCGCAGGATCACGCCGTCGCCGATGGCCTCATAGATCGCCACCCGGCGCTCGCCGGCAAACAGCCAGATGGCAAAGCCCTGGCTGGCAATGAGCGCAATCAGCAGCAGGGCAATCAGCTGACCGCCCAGGCTGCGCGGATAAAGCCGAAAGCGCGGCAGGCGCAGGCCCGTCATGGCGTCTCCTCCCCCAGCGACTTCACCTCGGGCGTAAACATGTAGCCACCGCCCCAGACCGTCTTGATGAAGACCGGTTCCTTGGGGTCCGGCTCGATCTTGCGCCGGAGCCGGCTGATCTGGTTGTCTATGGCACGGTCGAACAGTCCAGGCGCGCGCCCGGTGGTCAGATCCATCAGCTGATCCCGCGAGAGGACGAGGCGCGGACGCTTCAGGAAGGCACAAAGCAACTGGAACTCGCCGCTCGACAAGGCAACAAGCTGGCCGGCCGCATCGCGCAGTTCCCGCCGGACCACATCGACCGTGAAACCCTCGAAGGACAGGCGTTCCTGCTCCAGCGCATCCCGTGTCTTTGGAACGCTGGCGGTGCGGCGCAGCACGGCCTTGATCCGGGCCAGCAGCTCGCGCGGATTGAACGGCTTGGTGACATAGTCGTCAGCGCCGATCTCCAGCCCGATGATCCTGTCGGTGTCCTCCGCCATGGCCGTCAAAAGAATGATGGGCGGGGCATCGCCTTCCACAAGCGACCGGCACAGGCTCAGCCCGTCTTCGCCCGGCATCATCACGTCCAGCACGATCAGATCGATCACGGCCGCCTTCAGGGCCTTGCGCGCCTGCGCGGCACTCTCGGCGCTGGTGGCGCGGAAGCCGTTCTTGATCAGATAGCGCGCCAGCGTTTCGCGGATGTCCTTGTGGTCATCAACGACCAGGATGTGGGGGCTCGGTTCACTCATGCTTTCTGACCCTGGAGCGCAAGGCTTGCGTCTCCTTCCTAGGTAGCGCCAATCGAAAGGGCAGGGGAGGGCAAAATGTAACAACCTGTCGCACAGGCTGCGCATCGGCACAGCTGGCGACACTTCCGCCCGGATCCGGTCCTATTTCAGCTGCGACTGCTGGCTATCTTGAGGACATCGCAAGCACGAAAGCTTGTCGTGGACACCATTGAAGGAGACGTTCCATGAAGACGCTCAAGACACTCGCCCTGACCACCGTTGCCGCGACGCTCACCTTTGTGGCAGCAGGCGCTGCCCTGGCGGATGGGGGCCGGATGGGGTGGGGCGGCAAGGACCGTCATGGCCCGGGCATGATCCTGACCCAGTTTGACCTGAACAAGGACGGTGTCCTGACCCAGGACGAAGTGACCGAAGCCGTTGCCGCGCGCTTTGCTGCTGCCGATACCGACAAGGACGGCAAGGTCAGCCTCGAGGAATTCCGCGCCTTTCGCCTGGCCGAAGCAGAGCCGATGCGGGTGCGTGCTTTCCAGCGCCTTGACAGCAACGGCGACGGCAAGGTTGCCCGGGAAGAATTCGACCGGATTTCTGCCCGCATGTTCTCCCGTCTTGATCGCGACAACGATGGCACGCTCGCCATGATGCCGATGGGGCCGCGTGGCGAAGGCAAGGGCCAAGGCCAGGGCATGGGCAAAGGTCAGGCCCATGGTCGTGGCCAGTCTGAGGGTGAACGCGGCAGCCACGGCTTCGGCCCCGGCCACGGCGGCATGATGATGATGGGCCTGTTCGAGCGCTTTGACAGCGACAACGATGGCAAGATCACCCGTGAGGAATTCGACAAGGTGCGCGGTGATCTTTTCGCCAAGGCGGATCCGGCCAGCACGGGCGGTTTTGATCTCACCGGCTTTGGTGCGATTTTCGCCGAGATGGGCGAACCCCGCCTTGTCCGGATGTTCCAGCAGCTCGATGCCAACGGTGACCTTGCCATCACCGCCGAGGAAAACGCCGCGCGGACGGCGGACATGATCCAGCGTCTTGATGCCAACAACGACGGTGTCGTCACCAAGGCCGATTTCAGGAAGATGAAAAAGGACGGCCGTCACGGCAAGGACGGGCGCCATGATGGCAAGCGTCATGCCGATGCCGGTGGCAAGGGTGAGGGCCGTCATGGCAAGGGCCCGCAGCATATGCAGCCCGGCGCAGCAGCCCCGACGGCCAACTGAGGCCGCAGAGCCTGGCGAGAAAGTCTGGCTTCCGTTCCGGCCAGCCCCCCAGGCCGGGACGGAACCAGACCCTGAGGGGCCGCGTTCGCGCGGTCCCTTTTTGCATTCAGAAACCCGCAGAAAGCTGCGGGATTAATGATGAATCCGAAGGCAGCGGCGCCTTGCGCATTTTTTATGCGCAGAGCACAAAAAACCGCTTGATCATGACGGCGAATGGATCCATTTAGGTCTTGCCCAAATTCGCACGTGCCTATCGTCGTCCAAGAATTTCAGTGGCAGCTGATCGCACACCCCACCACGCTCTTCGGGGGATCAGCAAAACCGGACGGCTTAAAGCAACGACGTAAGAGGGCTTTTTTGGTCTCTGTCGGGTTTCCACATCCCGACGTTACTGAAGAGGCACTTGTTACTTCATTGCCGGCCGTGCGGAGCGTTTTCCCGTTCCAAGCCAAGGCAGCTCACCCGGAACAGTTCGCAGATTGTCTGCGCGCTCGACCGCACGCCTGCGTTCGTCGCCCCGCCTCCCTGTCCATATGGGAGATGCCCGGGTGTCGGCGTCGGCGATCCCTGCGCCATGACCTGTTGAACGGGAGAAGCCCCGATGACTGACCGTATCCGCGAATTCCTCCGCCGACGCACTGAAGATGGTCCCTGTGTTGTGGTTGACCTCGACATCGTGCGTGACAACTACGAAGCCTTTGCTCGCGCCCTGCCGGACACCTCCGTCTATTACGCCGTGAAGGCCAACCCGGCCCCCGAGATCCTCAGCGCCCTTGCTGAACTCGGCTCCTCCTTCGATTGCGCCTCCGTTGGCGAAATCGAGATGGCGCTGGCCGCTGGTGCCTCGGCTGACCGCATCTCCTATGGCAACACCATCAAGAAGGAGCGCGACATCGCCCGCGCCTTCGAGCTGGGCGTGCGTCTCTATGCCGTCGACTGCGAAGCCGAAGTCGAGAAGATCGCCCGCGCCGCCCCCGGCGTGAAAGTGTTCTGCCGCATCCTGTGCGATGGCGCCGGCGCTGAATGGCCGCTGTCGCGCAAGTTCGGCTGCGCCCCGGAAATGGCGCCGGACGTGCTGGAAGCCGCTCATCGCGCCGGTCTCGAAGCCTTCGGCGTGTCCTTCCACGTCGGCTCGCAGCAGGCAAACCTCGGCGCCTGGGACAGCGCGCTGGCCACCGTTGCCGCCGTGTTCCGGGAATGCGCCACCCGTGGCATTTCCCTGCGCATGGTCAACATGGGCGGCGGCTTCCCGGCGCGCTATCTCAAGGACGTCCCGGGCGTTCCGGCCTATGGCCAGGCCATCTTCCAGGCACTCACCGATCACTTCGGCAACAACCTGCCGCAGACGATCATCGAGCCGGGCCGTGGCATGGTTGGCGATGCTGGCCTGATCGAGGCGGAAGTTGTTCTGATCTCGAAGAAGTCCGCTGACGACACCGTGCGCTGGGTCTATCTCGACATCGGCAAGTTCCACGGTCTGGCCGAGACCATGGACGAGGCGATCCGCTACCCGATCCGCACCCCGCGCGACGGCGATGCGACCGCCCCTTGCGTCCTGGCTGGTCCGACCTGCGACAGCGTCGACGTCCTCTACGAGAAGACGCCGTACGAACTGCCGGTCTCCCTGTCCATCGGCGACAAGGTCCTGATCGAAAGCTGCGGTGCCTACACGACGACCTATTCGACGGTCGGCTTCAACGGCTTCGCAGCCCTTGCATCCTACGTGATCTGAAAGACAAGGCCATGATCGAGATCGTGGACGAGGCACCGGCTCACACCGGGGCCCGAGAGCTGCTGCTCGACCGGGCGTTCGGCCCGGACCGTCATCAGAAGACCAGCGAGCGCCTGCGCGAAGAACGTCTTCCGGCGTTGGCCTTTGCTGCGCTTGATGCCACGGGAGACCTGGTCGGAACCCTGCGCCTGTGGCATGTCGCCATGGAAGGGGCGCAGTCCGTCTTGCTGCTCGGGCCGCTGGCTGTCGAGGCGGCCTGCCGCAGCGAAGGGCTTGGGGCACGGTTGATGCGCCACGCGCTGAACCGCGCCTCTGTCGCGGGATATTCGGCCATTATCCTGGTCGGGGATGCGCCCTATTACAATCGCTTCGGGTTCTCGGGCGATCTGACACAGGGTCTCGACCTGCCCGGTCCGGTGGATCGTGCCCGCTTCCTCGGGCTCGAGCTGCAACCCTTTGCTCTCGGCTCGGCCCGGGGTCTCGTCCTGCCGTCCGGCTTCCTTGATCCGGTCTGCGAAGACGTGGTGCAGGCGCCGTCGCTGCAGGGCTACGCCAAGCGCGCAGCCTGACCTTCTCAGATGCTCCGCCGCCGGTCTGCCTGCTGGTCCGGCGCGGGGTATTACTGGATCGGGGTATTACTGGATCCTCTTGTCCGCAGCCTTTACACCGGCCCCATGCGGGCCGGCAGCAGCCGGACCACGTCGACGGGCAGGTCCTTGCCCTTGATCCGGTGGCTCCCGAGCGGGGCAAGTGTACAGGAAGACGGCAGTTCTTCCGCGACCTGCGCCGAGGCCAGGATGATGGTCTCGGCATCCGGATCGATGTCGCGGCCGAGCGTTTCCAGCCGTGCTGCGATATTCACCGTGTCGCCGATGACCGTGTAATTCACCCGCTGCGGCGCGCCGATATCTCCCACGACCAGCGGTCCGACATGCAGGCCGATGCGCAGGCGCACTGGCGGCAGGCCTTCCCCTGCGCGGCGCCGGTTGTCCATCTTGATCGCCCGGGCAATGTCGAGCGCAGCGCGCGCGGCGGCGGCTGCAGGCTGCTCCAGTTCCTCCGGCGCGCCCCAGAAGGCCATCACGCTGTCGCCGATGTATTTGTCGATGGTGCCGCCGTTGCGCTCGATGGCCTCACCGACCAGCGTCAGATGGGCGTTCAGGAAATCTGCGGTCTCCACCGCATCCAGCCCTTCGCTGATTGATGTGTAGCCGACGATATCGGTAAACAGCACCGCGACCCGGGTCTTGACCGGCGGCTGGTCGATCGAGCCTGTCTCGATCAGCCGGCGGACCAGCGTCTGCGGCAGATATCTGAGAAAGGCGCGCAGCCCCGTCAGCATGCTGTTGAAGCCTTGCGCCAGGTCGCGGATCTCGACGATGCGGCTGTCTGGCAGGGGTTCAAGGTCTCCAAGGTCCAGCCGGGCGATCAGGCGGGCGCTGCGTGCGGCCCTTCGGATCGGCCGGCCGATGTAGAAGGCCAGCAAGCCGCTGCCGAGGACGGCGAGGCCAAGAATGCCGACGCCAATCAGGCCGGCCACCGCAAGCCGTTGCAGCGGTGCCTCCAGCACGCTGACCGGAAAATACGCGCCGACCTGAACCGGCAGCCCGACGGCATCCGTCCCGCTGCGTTCAAGCACGACGAAATAAGCGGCCCCATTGGCCGCTACAACCCGGAACATGGCGTGCGCCTCGACGAGGTTGTACCCCGCCGCATCCACTGGAACCATGGTCTGCATCTGCGGCAGGACTGGCCCCGGCGCATCGACGAGGTCCACCAGATCATTGTCTTCCGAGGCGTTTTGCGTCGCCGGGTCCAGCTGCGGATGCGCCAGAAGCTCCATGTTTCCATAAAACAGGAACATGGTCATGTCCGTGCTCGACAGGCCTCTGGCCATCACGGACAGGCTGTTCAGGGAGACGCGGACCCTCGCAAGCCCGAGAAACCGGTCGCCGGAGCGGGAGGGCACCACATAGCTGATTTCCGTTCGCCGGTTCGCTTCATTGTATTCCGGCTGGCTCCAGAATGGCCCTGGCGCCGCTTCCGCCTGCTGGGCAAGGTCCAGCAAGGTGGGGCGTGGCAGTCTCCGGATCGGCCGCAAGCCGAAATTGGCCCCGCTGTCGCCGCGCTCGACCTCGATACCGCTGCCGTCCGGCCGCACGATGTCAATCGCGATGACCTGGGGCGTGGCCGCAAGCACGCCATGGACAAATCCGGTCAGCGCCGCGTCATCGTCCGGGTCGATGGAGCCGCCGCGCAGCGCGCTGGCGACATAGGCCCCCTGTTCCCGGATCTGCGTCACATGTGTCTGGAACTTCAGGTCAAACGCATCCATGCCGAGGTCAACCAGCTGGCTGCCAAGCTGCGCCGTGACGGATCGGGACGTGTAGGCCGACAAGGCCAGGATCGTCAGGGCCGTCAGCAACACGCAGGTCGCGATCAGGCTGGCAAGTGTCGGGGTCAGGCGTAGCAGCAAGGTGCGTCCGTCTTCATGGTCGTGACAATGACGACAGACTAACCACTTTTTGCGAGCAAACTGTAAAATCTGCCTGTATCGCCACAAAATAAAGGGGCGACCTGACCTGCCTCTTGTCCTGACCTCTTCGGATCGCTTCAGTCCGGTCTGCACCGCCCTTGCCGATCCGGTGGGCAAGCCTTTGACAGTCCGTCTGGTTGTTGATGATCCGTGGAAAAGCAACGCAGGCGCGACGCCGTTCAGCGCTGTGTCACAGGCTGTGCCTGCAGAGCGTGATGGCCCGCGCGCAGGCGGGCCATGACAGGATCAGTTGCACATCTGCTGATGGCCGACGACCACATACTGGCCGATATAGGGATCCCAGCGCTGGATCGGCGACATGTAGCAGCGCGGCACCGGCGGCGGCGCATAGTAGACCGGTCCGCCATAGTGCGGATAGGGCGGCGGGGGCGGATAATAGGCCGGGGGAGGGGCGATATACTCCGGTCCGCTGTTGGCAGCGGCCGCACCCAGCAGAGCGCCGGCAGCAAGACCGACGGCAGCACCGGCCGCCAGCGCCCCGTTGCGCCCGTCACGCGCCTCAGCCTGCGGCACCGACACCGCCAGAACCCCCAGCGCCATCACGCCGGCAAGGGCCGCTGCACCAGCCCGGCGCAAACAGGACCCCTTCACAAAACTCTTCACCATCTCTTCGTCTCCGAAGCGCCGGATGCTTCAACCGGCGATACAGGAACATACCACACCCCGATCAGGGCAATGTGATGGCAGACACACACTTGGCATGGCGAGGTTGCAACGCCGTTGCCCGCCTTCCGTCCCCATCCCCCTCGACGTTGCCGTCTGTCCCGTCTAAAACCGCAGCAAGGAAAATGGCCGGCAGGGAGTGAGTCCCCGGCAAGGCCAGGCGGAGGGGGTTGCATGAAGCCGACCAATCCGGTGTTCACCGGGCTTGAGACCACCATTTTCGAGGCGATGTCCCGCCTGGCGCGTGAGCATGGCGCGATCAATCTGGGTCAGGGCTTCCCCGATGTCGACGGTCCGGAAGATGTGCGCCGTGTTGCCGCCGACGCCCTGATCGATGGCCCGAACCAGTATCCGCCGATGATGGGCATTCCGGAGCTGCGCCAGGCGGTGGCCGAGGCCAACAAGCGCTTTTATGGCCTTGATATCGACTGGGCCAACGAGGTGATGGTAACCTCCGGCGCGACCGAGGCGCTGACCGACTGCATCCTCGCCCTGGTCGAGCCGGGCGACGAGGTCATTCTCATCGAGCCGCTCTACGACTGCTACCTGCCGATCGTCCGGCGCACCGGCGGCATCCCGGTCCGCGTGCGCGTCACGCCGCCGACCTGGAGCCTTGACCTCGACGCGCTGGAAAAAGCCTTTACCGAAAACACCAAGGCGATCCTCCTCAACAACCCGATGAACCCGGCCGGCAAGGTGTTCTCGGAAGCCGAACTCGCCCGCATCGCCGAGCTTTGCGTCGAGCATGACGTCTATGCCATCTGCGACGAGGTCTACGAGCATCTCCTGTTCGACGGCTCGGTGCATCGCCCGTTGATGAGCTTCCCCGGCATGCGCGAGCGCACCGTGCGTGTCGGCTCAGCCGGCAAGACCTTCTCGCTCACCGGCTGGAAGATCGGCTATGTCACCGGCGCGCCGAAGCTGCTCGACCCGATTGCCAAGGCGCATCAGTATGTCACCTTCACCACGCCGCCGAACCTGCAGAAGGCGGTGGCGCATGGCCTGCGCAAGGATGACAGCTATTTCGACGGCCTGTCCGCCGAGCTTCAGGCCAAGCGGGACCTGCTGGCCGAGGGCCTTGCCGGGCTCGGCTTTGGCGTGCTGCCTTGCGAGGGCACGTATTTCCTCACCTGCGACATCACTCCGCTCGGGCTCGAGGGGCGCGACGTCGACATCTGCAAGCGCATGGTGACCGAGGCGGGCGTTGTCGCCATTCCGGTTTCCGCCTTCTACATGGCCGATGCACCGACCAACTACATCCGCTTCTGCTTCTGCAAGCGCGATGAAGTGCTGGCCGAGGCGCTGGCCCGGCTCGGCACCTGGCTCCGGCCAGCGCTTGCCGTCAGCAACGCCTGAACCAGTCGTCTCTTCACATCCCAAGCGAGGTTTCATGAGCAATCCGGTTCTGGTCGAAGTGACCCGCGGCGATGTGGTGGAAAGCCGCCATCGCGGTGCCATCGCCATCTTTGATGCCAATGGTACGCCCGTGCTGAAGATCGGCGACACCGGACGCCGGGTGTTCCCGCGTTCTGCCATCAAGGCGCTGCAGGCGCTGCCGCTGGTGGAATCGGGCGCTGCCGACGCACTGGATTACGATCCGGCCGAACTGGCGCTGGCCTGTTCCTCGCACAATGGCGAAGAGCGGCACGTCAATGCCGCCCGGGTCATGCTGATCAAGGCCGGCCTTGAGGATGATGCCCTCGAATGCGGGCCCCAGTGGCCCTCGCGCGTCGAGGACGTGGCGGGTCTTGCGCGCGCGGGCGAAACGCCCTGCGCCCTGCACAACAACTGTTCCGGCAAGCACGCCGGCTTCCTTGGTCTTGCCAAGGTGATGGGCGCGCCGACCCGTGGCTATGTTCTGCCGGACCATCCTGTGCAGCAGGAGATCAAGGCGGTGCTGGAGGCCATGACCGGCGACACGCTGACACCGGACATCTGCGGCATCGACGGCTGCGCCATCCCGACCTTTGCCACCCCGCTGGACGGTTTTGCCCGCGCCTTTGCCGCCTTCGGCACTGGCGAGAACCTGGAGCCCTTGCGCGCCGAGGCCGCCCGCCGGCTCTATGATGCCTGCGTCGACAACGCGTTCATGGTCGCAGGTACGGATCGCTTCTGCACCCGCGCCATGGCCGGCTTCCGCCGCCGCGTTTTCGTCAAGACCGGGGCAGAGGGCGTGTTCTGCGCCACCATCCCCGAGCTTGGCCTCGGCATCGCGCTCAAATGCGATGACGGCGCCTCCCGCGCATCGGAAGTCATGATGGCTTCGATCCTCGAGGCCTTCCTTGACCTCAATGACGACGAGAAGGCCCTGCTGCAGGATCTGACCCAGCCGGCGATCAAGACCCGCCTTGACGTCAAGGCCGGCGTCATCCGACCGACCAGCGATCTCCTCACCGACCTGAAACGCGCCGCCAGTGTGAGTGCGTGATGACCCAAACGATCAAGTCAGTCTGTGTCTTCTGCGGATCGAGTTCCGGCACGGATCCGGTGTTTGAAGTCGCCGCGCGGGACACGGGGCGCGTGATTGCCGAGGCGGGGCTGACGCTTGTCTATGGCGGCGCCAGCGTCGGCCTGATGGGCGCTGTGGCCGATGGGGCGCTTGCTGCAGGTGGCCGGGTCATCGGCGTTTTGCCGGAGGCCCTGAAGGCCAAGGAGCTGGAGCACAAGGGTCTCAGCGAGTTGCATGTCGTCGGCTCGATGCACGAGCGCAAGGCGATGTTCGCCGACCTGTCCGATGCGTTCTTTACGCTGCCCGGCGGCACCGGCACGATGGAAGAGATCTTCGAGGTCTGGACCTGGGGCCAGCTCGGCTACCATGCCAAGGCCTTTGGCCTCCTGAACACCGGCGGCTTCTATGACGGCCTGATCCGGTTCCTCGATACGCAGGTCGACAAGGGCTTCGTCAAGCCGGCGATGCGCGCGATGCTGCAGGTGGCTGACACGCCGGAGGCCTTGCTGTCGGCCTGCGCGGCCTATGTCCCGCCGGCCACGGGCAAGTGGATCGGCCGCGGCCAGACCTGAGGTCGGCGGCTGGTTTCCCCGTCGGGGAGGCTCACGGAAACCCGGTGTTAACCCTGCCTGCTGAAGGTGGCGGCGCGGCGATGTCCCTCTGCCGCAGCCATGCCCCATTTGCCTGACACTCCCGTGCTGGCTAAGCTTTCGAACCTTGTCAAACCGGTTCGCCCCCTGTTGTTGTTTCCGGAGTCATCCTGCCAATGCGTTTCGTACCCCTGTTCGCTGCACTTGGCTTGTCCGTCGTTATGGCGGCCTGTTCGCAGACCTCGAACTATGTCGAGACGACATCATCGGTGCCTTCGGCCATTCCAGCGGCCGCCCGGACATCCAACGTGACGCTGGTGCAGATCACCGGACAGGGCGTCGGCGGCATCAATGCGTCCACCCCCTATTCGAGCAAGGCGATCCAGGCGGCCTTGCCCGGCTTTACCACCGACAGCATCCAGACCGCCGTCGAGATGACGACCGAAAATGCCATCGGCGCGTTCAACTCCGATGGTTTCCAGGTGCTGCAGGTGTTCAAGGCCAGCGATGGCCGCATCCGCACGGTTCATGGTGTGACACACCATCTGGCCGGCCCCAATGGGGAACGCATCGGCATGACCTTCGCGGAAGTCGGCACCCGCCGGTCTGATTGCCGCATTGGCCAGGAGTTGTGGCGCGGCATGGCCATTTGCACGGCGCGGGGCGTTCCGAATGTGCAGCTCGTTTACGCCATTCCGCAGTTTACCGGCCCGTGGGATCAGCTGCCGCCGGATAACCAGCTGCGCGGTGCTGCCATCCAGCGCATTCTGTGGACGCCGGCTTCCTGAATTTCCGACCTTTCGCCGGGATGACGTGCAGCAAGTAATCGGCTAAGCCTTGTGGCATGACCGCTTCGCCCGCCGCCTCAAGCGCCAGCCTTGATCCCGAGCATCTGGCCGCCGGCATTCTCGCCGGCAACCGGGCAACGCTTGCCCGCGCCATTACACTGGTCGAATCGCGCAAGCGCGAGCACCGGGACGTCGCCCGGGCCCTGCTGACGCGCCTGATGCCGCACACCGGCCAGGCACATCGCGTCGGCATCACGGGCGTTCCCGGCGTCGGCAAGTCCACGACCATCGACACACTGGGCAGCAACCTGACGGCATTAGGCCACCGGGTCGCGGTTCTGGCCGTCGATCCGTCGTCCACCCGCACGGGCGGCTCGATCCTCGGCGACAAGACGCGCATGGCGCAGCTGGCGGTGGATCCGGGCGCCTATATCCGGCCGTCGCCTTCGGCCGGCACACTGGGCGGTGTCGCGGCGAAGACGCGCGAGACCATGCTCCTGTGCGAGGCGGCCGGCTTTGATGTCATCCTGGTGGAAACGGTCGGCATCGGCCAGTCCGAGACGACCGTGGCCGAGATGGTCGATTTCTTCCTCGTCTTGATGCTGCCGGGGGCGGGGGACGAGTTGCAGGGCATCAAGAAGGGCGTCCTCGAGATCGCCGATCTCATCGCCGTCAACAAGGCGGACGGGGACGGCGCAATCCGGGCCCGCAGCGCCGCCTCGGACTATCGCAGTGCCCTGCATATCCTGAGCCCGCGCTCGCCAACCTGGTCGCCGCCTGTGGTCACCATCTCGGGTCTTGCCAATGAGGGGCTGTCGGAGATGTGGGCGCAGGTGGAACTGCACCGCTCGAAGATGCAGGCCACCGGCGAATGGGCCAGCCGCCGCGCCAGCCAGCAGGTCGCCTGGATGTGGGACATGCTGCAGCAGCGCCTGATGGAGGCGTTGACCCGCGAGCCGGCCCGCGCCGCCCGGATCAAGGCGCTGGAAGCCGATGTCCGCGACGGACGTGTCCCCGCATCGGCCGCTGTCGAAGATATTGCAAGCCTGATGGGGCTCTAGAGCGCGACCGATCCATGTCTCCTTGGCGAAGGTTGGTGTTCCTTCAGGAAATGCCGCAGTGCCATGAACAGGTCGCGCGCATGCGCCCGGTCGCCCCGGTCCAGGGCGTTGCGAATGTCCTCCTCGATCATCTGCTGCACCTTCTCCGCCCCATGCGGTAGATGCAGTAGATAGGCCCCGAGCGCTGCCGCAGCGATTTCCGGCAGATGCTCGTGCTCTGCCAGTGCTTTGACTTCTGCCTCGTCCAGACCACAGAGCGCGATGCAATCGGTCAGGCTGATCATGGTCCGTCTCCTCCTTGATGACTTTTCTAGTCTGACGCAACGGCAGATGTCCGCATTGAGGCGGATCAACCGGCACGCCCCTTGCTACCAGGGCGTAACACCTGCTGCCCCTGTGCCGCATCGACACGAAAGCCGGACATCACACGGATGGGAACCCGCCTGATCTTGCCAGACCTGAGCAGACGCCACTTTCTGGCAGGCATCGCCCTGTGTCTTTCCGGGACGGCTGCAGTTGCCCAGACCCGCGTTGCTGATCTGCGCGGAACCATCGATGCCGCCGATCTGGGCGTGCTGCCTGATTGCGCCGACGACCAGAGCGCCCAGATGCAGCGCGCCATCAACCGGGCGGTCGAGAAGGGCAGGGCGCTGTTCCTGCCTGCCGGAACCTACCCGGTTGCGAACCTGCGCCTGCCGTCGGGAACGTTGATCGTGGGTGTGCCCGGCCGCACGCGACTGGTCTACCAGGGCGGCGGCGGCTTGCTGGCCACGGCCGAGGGCGTGGCGCGCATCGGGCTGGACGGCGTCGTCTTCGACGGGGCCAACAAGCTGATCAACGAGCATGCCTTCGGCCTCCTGCATTTCCTCGATGTCGATCACCTGAGCCTCGTCAATTGCGAGATCACCGGTTCCAGCCGCTCCGGTCTTGCGCTGGATCGCTGCGCTGGCCATGTCGAGCGCTGCCTCGTCTCGGGGGCGGCCGAAGCTGGCATCCGGTCTGTCGAGGCGCGCGGGCTGGTCTTCGCCGAAAACGTCATTACAGACTGCGCCAATGCCGGCCTGATGGTGATGCGCTGGCAACAGGCCGAGGATGGAACGCTGATCCGGGGCAACCGCATCGAGCGGATTGCGGCCCGAGCCGGCGGCACGGGGCAGAACGGCAACGGCATCAATATCTTCCGCGCCAACGGGGTGATGATCACCGGCAACCGGGTGGCGGACTGCGCCTTTTCAGCCATCCGCGCCAACACAGCCTCGAATGTGCAGATCATCGCCAACTCCTGCCTGCGATCCGGCGAGACCGGCATCTACAGCGAGTTTGAATTCGAGGGCGCGGTGATCTCGGACAACATCGTCGACGGGGCCACCATCGGGATCTCTGTCGCCAACTTCCTTTCGGGCGGCCGCATGGCGGTTGTCTCGGGAAATCTCGTGCGCAATCTCTCCGTGAAAAGCCCCTATCCGGAGCAGGGAGGCGCAGGCAAAGGTATCGGTATCTACGTGGAGGCTGATACGACTGTTACGGGCAATGTCATCGAGAATGCACCGAGGTTCGGCGTCATGGCCGGCTGGGGGCCCTACCTGCGCGATGTGGTGATTGCAGACAATGTCGTGCGTGACAGCGGCGTCGCCGTCTCTGTCAGTGCCGTGGAAGGCTCAGGCACAGCTGTCATCCGCGGCAATATCCTGTCCGGCTACAGGGAGGCGGCCATCGTCGGCTATCGCTGGCGCGATGCCGACACCGGTGATCTCGCAGGCGGCGCTGCGGCTCCTGCCCACCTGACGATTTCAGGTAACGTCGTGCGCCCGGCAAGTTAGCCACTCCCGGAAAACCGGGAGCAGCCATTTCGGGGTGTGGTGTCGTCAGCCCTTGGCGAGTTCGGCGAGCACGCGGGCCCAGGAGCGGATGCCCTTGTGGAAGCTGCGCAGCTCGTACTTCTCGTTGGGCGAATGGATCTTGTCGTCCTCCAGACCGAAGCCGATCAGCAGCGAATCCATGCCGAGCATGCGCTTGAAGTCGCCGACGATCGGGATCGAACCGCCCATGCCGATGAGCGCCGCCGGCTTGCCCCATTCCGCTTCGAGTGCCGCCTGGCCCTTGGCCACCGCCGGCATCGTCGGGTCGAGCGACAGCGCCGGGCTACCGTCCTTGGGCAGGAACTCGACGGTGCAGTCCGCCGGGATCTTGGACTGGACATAGGCGCGGAAGGCAGCGCGGATCTTCTCCGGATCCTGCTCGCCGACGAGGCGGAACGTGAACTTCGCATGGGCCTCGGCCGGGATCACGGTCTTGGAGCCCGGGCCCTGGTAGCCGCCCCACATGCCGTTCACTTCGGCGGTCGGACGGGTCCAGATGTGTTCCAGCGGCAGGCGGCCCTTTTCGCCGCGCGGATACTTCAGCCCGATGTCTCCAAGGTATTCCTCGACGGAGAAGCCCAGCTCCGCCCACATCTTCGCAAGGCTCTCCGGCAGCTCGGTCACGCCGTCATAGAAGCCCGGAAGGGTGATGCGGCCGGTCTCGTCATGCAAGCCAGCGATGATGCTGGCAACGATGTGGTTCGGGTTCTGCGCCGAGCCGCCATAGCTGCCCGAATGCAGATCGCGGCTCGCGGCCTTGACGATGATCTCGTCGCCGACCATGCCGCGCAGCATGATCGAGATCGCGGGCGTGTCCTTGTCCCACATGCTGGTGTCGCAGACGAGCGCCAGGTCGCAGGTCAACTCATCCTTGTTGGCATTGAGGAACGGGTGCAGCGACGGCGAACCGGATTCTTCCTCGCCTTCGAACAGGATCGTCACGTCCACGGGAAGATCGCCGGTCTCGGCGATATAGGCGCGGGCCGCCTCGACGAAGGTCATCAGCTGACCCTTGTCGTCAGCCGAACCACGGGCAACGATCATCTTCGAGCCATCGGCGCGGGTGACCATGCGCGGCTCGAACGGATCGGTCTCCCACAGGTTCAGCGGATCGACCGGCTGGACGTCATAATGGCCGTAGAACAGCACATGCGGGCCGGGCTTGCCGGATTTGCGGTGGCCGACGACCATCGGATGGCCGGCGGTGTCGCGCACGCTCGCCTCGATGCCGATCGAGGTCAGTTCCCTGGCCAGCCATTCGGCGGCCTGACGGCAATCCGCCGTGTAGGCCGGATCGGTCGAGATGCTGCGGATCTTGATGAGGTCGAACAGGCGGGCAAGCGCGTTGTCGAGATCCGCGTCAATGCGGGCGAGAACCTTGTCGATCTGGCTCAACGGATAAGCTCCTGGGCTTTGAGAATGCCCCCGCCAATAAGGCGTCTTGGGCAAGGCAGGGCGGGGGGAGCATCAGGCTCCCCGGCTGGCCGCAGAATGCCGCCATCCGCCGCTCCGGGCAAGCGGCCAAAGCACCGTCCTTGCATCGGTAAACAGGCCGTTGCAGCTAGCTTGCCGGAGCGACCGCGATATTGTCGATGAGCCGGACCCCGCCGAGCCAGGCGGCGACCAGCAGCCGGGCCGGACGGTCGGCCCGTTCCAGCGGGCTGAGCCCATCCTCGGCGCGCAGCTCCAGATACTCTACCTCGGAAAAGCCGGCGGCCAGGATGTCGGCAGTTGCCGCAGCCAGGAGCGGTGCGGCTGCCCCGCCGCCCGCCAGTGCCCCGGCGGTCCGGGTCAGGATGGCCGCAAGCCGCGGCGCCACGGCCCGGTCTTCCGGCGACAGCCGGACATTGCGCGAGGACATGGCCAGGCCGTCGGCCTCGCGCACGGTCGGGCAGGGGACGATCTCGACCGGTATGTCCAGGTCTGCCACCAGCCTGCGCACGACCTGCAACTGCTGGAAGTCCTTTTCGCCGAAATAGGCCCGGTCAGCACCGGTCTGCAGCAGCAGCTTGGCGACGACGGTGGCGACACCGTCGAAATGTCCGGGACGATGCGCCCCGCACAGGCCCTCGCTCACCCCGCTCACCGAGACATTGGTGGCAAAGCCAGCCGGATAGATATCCTCTACCCCCGGCGCGTAGACCACATGTGTTCCCAGCGGTGTCAGTTTGGCCGTATCCGCTTCCAGCGTGCGCGGGTAGGTCGACAGGTCGCTGGCGTTGTTGAACTGCTTCGGGTTGACGAAGATCGTCACGATCACCCGGTCGGTCTCGGCCAGTGCCCGGCGCACCAGGGCCAGATGCCCCTCGTGCAGCGCGCCCATCGTCGGCACCACGCCGATCTGCAAACCGTCCCGGTGCCAGGCGGCCACCGTCGCGCGCAGCTCCGCGCGGCTGTGCAGGATCGTCGTCATTCGGCACCTTCCGGCTTCGGTGTGGCAAGGCTGGAGAGATCCGCGCCATCGCCAAACACATGCTCGGCCGCCGGAAAGGCCCGGGCGCGCACGTCTTCAGCATAGGCGGCAACCGCCGCTTCGGCGGAATGCCCAAGCTCGGCATAGCGCTTGACGAACTTCGGCCGGAAGGCCGTGAACATGCCCAGCATGTCATCGATGACCAGCACCTGCCCGTCGCAGGCAGGCGAAGCGCCGATGCCGATGGTCGGAATGGAGACTTCAGCGGTAATGCGCCGGGCGAGGGCATCGGGCACCTTTTCCAGCACCACCGAAAACGCACCGGCCTCAGCAACGGCAAGCGCATCGGCCAGAATCCTGTCGCCGTCCTCGCCGCGGCCTTGCACCTTGTAGCCGCCGAAGCTGTTGACCGCCTGCGGCGTCAGCCCGACATGCGCCATCACCGGGATGCCGCGCCGGGTCAGGAAGCGGATGGTCTCGGCCATGGTCACGCCGCCTTCCAGCTTCACCGCCGCGCAGCCGGTCTCCGCCACCAGCCGGGCAGCATTGCGGAAGGCCTGTTCCGGGCTTTCCTCATAGGTGCCGAAGGGCATGTCGACGACCAGCAGCGCCTTCTCCACGCCGCGCCGCACCGCCTTGCCATGCAGGATCATCATGTCGAGCGTCACGCCCAGAGTAGACGGCAAGCCATGCAGCACCATGCCGACGCTGTCGCCGACGAGGATGATGTCGCAATGCCGGTCGGCAATCGCCGCCACCGGGGTGGTGTAGGCTGTCAGGCAGACAAGCGGCGTGCCGCCCTTGCGCCGTTCCACCATCGGCGGTGTCACGGACTTCACGGAAGCCGATGCACTCATGGTCAGTTCCTCCCGGGCGTCTTGCCGCGCCCGGAAGGGGATGTTGCACAGTTTCTCGCAAATGCGAAGTCACTTGTGCGCCGCGCAATGGTGAGCCGGCTAGAACTTTCGGCCCAATTCCTGACCCAGGATTGGCCTCAGAACCCGCGCTTCAGCGAGCCGAGCACGCCGCGCACCAGTGCCCGGCCGAGCGACGAGCCGAGGCTGCGCGCGGCTGATTTCATACCCGCCTCGACCACACTGTCCCGATTGGATGCAGCTGGCCGGCGGGTGGGCGCGCGGGTTTGTCCCCGCGTATCGTCGCGGCCAAAGTCGGGAAGCTGGAAGCCGCTGCGTGTGCGCTGCGTTCCGCTTCTGGGGGCAGTATCTGCTTTGCGGTTCCGCTCGGCTTCTTCGCGGTCCTGTTGCTTGCGCGCCCGGTCCAGCAGGATCTCATAGGCGGACTCGCGGTCACGAACGCGTTCGTACAGGCCGTAGATCGGGCTCGCTTCGATACAGTCGCGGCGCTCCGCCGTTGAGATCGGCCCCATCCGCGAGGCGGGGGGGCGGATCAGCGTCCGCTGTACGACAGAGGGAATGCCCTTGCCCTCAAGGGTTGAGACCAGCGCCTCGCCGACGCCCAGCTCGGTGATCACCTGTGCCGTGTTCAGCTCCGGATTGGGCCGGAAGGTATCGGCGGCGGCCCGCACTGCTTTCTGGTCGCGGGGCGTGAAGGCGCGCAAAGCGTGCTGCACCCGGTTGCCGAGCTGCGCCAGCACCGTTTCCGGCACGTCGAGCGGGTTCTGCGTCACGAAATAAACGCCGACGCCCTTGGACCGGATCAGGCGGACCACCTGCTCCACCTTCTGCAGCAAGGCCTTGGGTGCCCCGGTGAAAAGCAGATGTGCCTCGTCGAAGAAGAACACCAGCTTCGGCTTGTCCGGATCGCCCACCTCGGGAAGCTCCTCGAACAGCTCCGACAGCATCCAGAGCAGGAAGGTGGCGTAGAGCCGCGGCGAATGCATCAGCTTGTCGGCGGCCAGGATGTTGACGATGCCGAGCCCGTCGCGCGTCGTGCGGGCGAAGTCGGCAATGTCGAGCGCCGGCTCGCCGAAGAACTGGTCCGCGCCCTCGCGCTCCAGCACCAGCAGCGCCCGCTGGATCGCGCCGACCGAGGCGGCCGAGACATTGCCATAGACCTTCGACAACTCCTGCGCCCGCTCGCCCACATGGGCGATCATCGCCCGCAGGTCCTTGAGATCCAGCAGCAGCAGGCCTTCGTCATCGGCGAGTTCAAAGGCGATGTTGAGGACGCCTTCCTGGGTGTCGTTGAGATCCAGCATACGGGCAAGCAGCAGCGGCCCGATCTCGGAGATCGTGGCACGCAGCGGGTGGCCCTGCTCGCCGAACAGGTCCCAGAACACCGCCGGGAAGCCCTCGAAATCATAGCTGTCGGCGATGCCGATCTGTTCGGCGCGCTTCAGCAGGAAGTCCTTCGGGTCACCCGGCATGGCAATGCCGGACAGGTCGCCCTTCACGTCGGCACAGAACACGGGCACACCCGCCCTGGAAAAGCCTTCGGCCAGGATCTGCAGGGTGACGGTCTTGCCGGTGCCGGTGGCCCCGGTGATGAGGCCGTGGCGGTTGGCCAGCTTCAGGCTCAGCACTTCGTCCTTGCCGCTTCCGCCGATGAAAATGCTCTCGCTCAAATCCCGAACTCCCGAAACGTCCCCGCACCAGATATTCTGCACCCACTGATAAGCCACCAGCCTCCACTGGCAAAGCTGTCATCGACGTGCGATCTCCCTGGTGTGTATAGGCAATGCTGTCTGCTTCACATGTGACATAGCACGGCGTCCCAAGCTTCAGGAGATCCGGATGGAAGAACTCGCAGCCCGCATCATGACCGCAGCCGGCCTCAATGAGGAGACCGCCCGCACGGCCATCGGCATCATCCTGCGGTTTCTCGCCAAGGACGGTCCGCAGGATCTCGTGCCCCAGATCATCAATGCCTTGCCAGGCGCGGAGGCCATCATGGCCGAAGGTCAGCAGCAGGCCGGCGGTCTGTTCGGCTCCATCGCCGGCATGATGGGCGGCACGATGGGAGCCATGGCAACACTGAATGAACTGTCGAACGCCGGTCTCGACCTTGATCAGGTCAAGACAGTGGCGCGCGAGATCATCGGCTTTGCCCGCGAACAGGCTGGCGAAGAGGTCGTAAATGCGGCCATCGCCCGCATTCCGGGATTGAATCAGCTGGTGTGACCGCTAATCTGCCTTGGTGGGGCAGGGCCCGTCAGGCTCAAGGGAGGATGTGGAATGGCGTATCCAGTGATTGATATCGAAGGCATCGGCAAGGTCTATGCCGAAAAGCTCAACGGCATTGGCATCAAGACCACGGACGACCTGCTGGATCGTGCCAAGGACCCGAAAGGCCGCAAGGCGCTGGCGGAAGAGACCGGCATCGACGGCAGCCGCATCCTCAAATGGGCCAACATGGCGGACCTGATGCGCATCAAGGGCGTCGCCGAGGAATATTCCGAGCTGCTGGAAGCCGCCGGCGTTGATACCGTCAAGGAACTCAAGCACCGCGTCCCGGCCAATCTTGCCGCCAAGATGGCCGAAGTGAACGAGACCAAGAAGCTGGTCCGTCAGGTGCCATCGGAAAAGATGGTCGAGAAGTGGGTCGAGGAAGCCAAGGGGCTTCCGGCAATCATGACCTACTGACCGCACGAACCACAGCAATCCGATCCAGGGCTCGCGGCACCGCGGGCCCTTTTGTCTGGTATATCGAAAATTACAGAAGAGGCCAGTTCGCAGGCCGCTCCAGGCCGCCGCACCCTCTCCCGTCATCCCCGCCTTGTGCGAGGATCCACTAACCAACTGAATTTGCTGAGCAATATCCGCCGCCGTCCCGGCCTTGAGCCGGGACCTGTTCTTGTGTCAGCCGTTTCGCCAAGTGCCGCAGCACCGCGGCAACCAACACCTGTCCACGAGCACCAGATCCCCGCCTCGTGCAGCGATGACGATGCTGCAAAGAAAGATGCCGGTGGCCGCGCCCGGTTGTGGTGAGGCGGTAGGACATTCCCAATCCGTGCTTGATCGCGAGGCAAAACGCGCACGCCGGCTCGGGTCCATCGAAGGCAAGCGCGTAAAATTACCCGGGTATAATTGACTCGTTATTTTATCCGGGTATTAATCGGGCGATCGATTGAACGAGCACCCTATGTCCGATCCCTCCCTCAAGATCTGCACGGCATTTGTCGGGCACCGATTGCTATCCACGGCCTCCTTGCCTGAAGTCGCCGTGGCTGTCCGGCAATCGACTGGCGTAGCTGACGCGGTTCTCGTGTTCGACGACGCAACGGGTCGCGTCATCGATCTCGACCTGCGTGGCAGTGAGGCCGAGATCCTTGATCGGATGTCCCGGCACCCTGCGATTGACGAGGGTGGCGATCACCCCAAAGCCGATGTGGCGTCAGATCCACGGGGATCGGACGAAGCACAAAGCCCGAAGACGCGAGGCCGGCCGAAGCTGGGCGTCGTCGCCCGCGAGGTGACCCTGCTGCCCCGGCAGTGGGAATGGCTGACAAGCCAGCCCGGCGGAGCGTCTGCAACGCTTCGACGCCTCGTGGAGGAAGCGCGCAAGACGATGAGCCCGCGCCAGCGGAGGCGAGCAGCCCAAGAGGCCGCGTATCAGTTCATGCAGGCAATCGCCGGCGATTTGCCCGGCTATGAAGAGGCAACCCGAGCCCTCTTTGCGGACGACCGACCCTCATTGGAACACCGGATCGCGGCGTGGCCCGAAGACATCCGCACCTATGCGCTGCGTCTCGCATTTGGTGCGCACGACAACCAGAGCGCTGATCCCGCCATTCAACGGAACACCGATGACCAGCACCACGACTGATGCCTATCTGGAACCGACACATGAGGCCGGCCGCAGCTTCGTTCAGCGCGATCTGAGCGGCCCGCTCGTCATGCTGAACTTGCTGCGTTTCAGGGATGTGGCCGACTATTCCGGCCACCCGGATCTTGCCCCGTCATCGCCGATCAGCGGTGCCGCAGCGTTTGATCGCTATATCGAGCATACCTTGCCCTTCTTGCGGGAAACTGGCGGCGACATCCTGTTTCTTGGCCGAGGCGGCCCCTTCTTGATCGGCCCCGCCACGGAACATTGGGATCTGGCGATGCTGGTAAGGCAAGCCAATGTCGCGTCCTTTCTCTCCTTCGCCAGACACGAGGGGTATCTCGCGGGAATTGGTCACCGGACGGCAGCACTTGAGGACTCGCGGCTTCTGCCGATGAGCGAGATGCCGCTGCCCGTTGCAGGCGCGACGTCATGATCATCGCAGATGGTCAATGGCATCGAACGCGCCTCGGACAGCATCGGGGCGGATGCAGACCCGATTGACTGTCGAGGCGTCAAGGCCTGGCTGGGTATGCGTGAGCAGAAAAGGAATTCAGAATGGAAATCCGAGCAGCACCGACTTTTTCTGGCGAGGCGACAAGGTCAGGCCGTCTGACACTGCGGCCACGTTCTCCGTCTGACGCGGATGCCCTGTTCTCGACGATGTCCAATCCGGACATGATGCGATGGTGGTCGCGCGCGCCCTTTGACTGTATCGAGGATCTGCGCAAGTACTTTGCCCACGACGATCAATCGAACTGGCGTTCCTGGGCGATTGTACTGGCCGATGAGCTGGCAGATGAGCTGGCCGATGAAAAGCCTGCGCTTGGCTTTGTGGCTGCAGGCAAGAAACGCGACGGCGTAGTCGAGATTGGCTATCTGCTTGCACGCGAAGCACAGGGGCAAGGGTATGCGCGTGAAGCTGTCACCTTGCTGATCGACCAATTGTTCGCCGAGGGACATCGGCGCGTTTTCGCAGATACCGATCCGGACAATCAGCCATCGATTGCGCTGCTGACAGCGCTCGGTTTCACGCTGGAGGCACACCTGCGGGCCGAATGGCAGACGCATATCGGCATTCGGGATTCTCTGATCTACGGGTTGCTGGCAGAGGAATGGTCCTCCGGTGCTGCGGCGCGCTCAGCGCCTTCTGGTCCACGCTAAAGCTGCCAGGCTAGGTGCTTGCCCTCATCGCGCCGCCAGGCCCTCCCGGCAATGCACCACTTGCCTCCGCCAGCCCTGCCGCGCCAGGCGCGCCGCCCCCTCTCCCGTCATCCCCGCCTTGTGCGGGGATCCACTAACCGCCTGACTTTGTTGAGTGATATCAAGCGGCGCCAGGTCACCGCACGCGGGCGCAATCAACTGCTATGGAACCGAGCGGGACCCGGGTCTGCGCGACGTTTCTCCCGGGGTTAAATGGAGTGAAGTCGTAGCGCTTCGGCAAGAGTTCGACACCGGCCAACCAGCTTCACCCTATGGAGACTGGCCCAGCCTGTCCTCCGCGCCGCCATCAACCTTGTACCCAGAAACCGGTGCAGCCCTTGCCAGGCAGAAGTCCGGCAATGCCCGGCGATGATGCCATCGCCTTTGTCGTCGACCCTGCCCAACAATATTTGTTAGATTTTGTGAGCCGTGGTAGTGTTGAGGCCATGAAAACCAGCACCATGCGCACTCTCACCGTTTCCCTCACACCGCATCAGGCGGCGATGATGCAGGCTGCCGTCGAGAATGGCGGTTATGCCTCCAACAGCGAGATCGTCCGCGACGCTCTGCGCCTCTGGGAACAGCGCGAGGAAATGCGTCTGCTTGAACTCGCTCGTCTCAAGCAAGCTTACGAAGAAGGCATGGCCAGTGGTGCGGGACGTGTGCTGGACGGTACCACACTGCTGGGAGAACTGAAGGCGGAAGCCCGCGAGCGTGGCTAGGGCCGTCTTCAGTCCGCGTGCGGAGGCTGACCTCCGGGATATCTGGCGGGCCATTGCCACGGACAACGAGCCTGCTGCGGACGCTCTGCTGCTTCGTATCCTCAATCGGGCCGAACTGGCCGCAACGCAGCCGCATATGGGGGCGGCCCGTCCGGAGTTGAGCGCAACGGCTCGTATCCTGATCGAGGGGCGCTACATTGTGATCTATGAACCCAAAGACTTCGGCGTGTTCGTGGTGGCGATTGTCTACGGCGCCCGCGACGCGGACACCTGGCTTGCCTGAAACAAGGCCTGAGAAAGACACCACGCGATTACTGCGCGCCCAATGCCTGCCACCCGGCCCTCCCTGCCGTGCGCCACTCGCCTCCCCAGGCACAACCTCACCAGGCGCCACCCAACCAAGCGCCGGACCAGCAAGCGCCGCCGCAGCCTCTCCCCGTCATCCCCGCCTCGTGCGGGGATCCTCTAACCACCTGACTTTGTTGATCAATATCCACCGCGGTCCCGACCTTGAGCCGGGACCTGTTCTTGTGTCAGCCGTTTCGCAAATGCCGCAGCACCGCGCCAACCAACGGCCTGTCCACGAGTACCGGATCCCCGCACAAGGCGGGGATGACCGCTGTGCGGATGACCAGCCCCCCCCCTCACGCCGCTTCGCTGCCCTCATAGCCCAGCTTGCCATTCAGCTTGGCGATCAGGTCGATGGCGGCTTCGGCGATGACGGTGCCGGGGGGGAAGATGGCGGTGGCGCCAGCAGCATAGAGGGCGTCATAGTCCTGCGGCGGCACGACGCCGCCGACGACGATCATGATGTCCTCACGCCCTTCAGCAGCGAGCGCTGCCTTCAGCGCCGGCACTAGGGTCAGGTGACCGGCGGCGAGCGAGGAGACGCCGACCACGTGGACGTCGTTTTCCACCGCCTGGCGCGCGGCCTCTTCCGGGGTTGCGAAGAGCGGGCCGATGTCAACGTCGAAGCCGAGGTCGGCGAAGGCCGAGGCGATCACCTTCTGGCCGCGGTCATGGCCGTCCTGGCCCATCTTGGCGACCAGGATGCGCGGCCGGCGGCCGTCGTTTTCCTCAAAGCGTTCAACGAGATGCTGCACGCGTGCGACCTTGTCCGACATGGCGCCGGCCTCCCGCTTGTAGACGCCCGAAATCGAGCGGATCTCGGCCTTGTGGCGGCCGAAGACCTGTTCCATGGCGAGGCTGATCTCGCCCACCGTCGCCTTGGCCCGCGCCGCCTTGATCGACAGATCGAGGAGGTTGCCGGCGCCCTCGCGGGCGGCCTCGGTGAGGGCGGCAAGGGCGGCCTCGGTCACGGCAGGGTCCCGCTCGGCCTTGAGGCGCTGCAGCTTCTCGATCTGGCGGGCGCGCACTTCGGCGTTGTCGACCTTGAGGACCTCGATCGGCTCCTCGCTGACCGGCTTGAACTTGTTGACGCCGACCACGGTCTGCGCGCCGCTGTCGATCCGCGCCTGGGTCTTGGCGGCGGCCTCCTCGATGCGCAGCTTCGGGATGCCCTTCTCGATGGCCTTGGCCATGCCACCGAGGCTTTCCACCTCGGCAATATGGGCGAGCGCCTTCTGGGCGAGGTCATTGGTCAGCTTCTCGACATAGAACGAGCCGCCCCAGGGATCGATCACGGCGCAGGTGCCGCTCTCCTGCTGCAGGAACAGCTGGGTGTTGCGGGCGATGCGGGCGGAGAAGTCGGTCGGCAGGGCGAGCGCCTCGTCAAGCGCGTTGGTGTGCAGCGACTGGGTGTGACCCTGGGTTGCAGCCATCGCCTCGACGGAGGTGCGGATGACGTTGTTGTAGACGTCCTGCGCGGTCAGCGACCAGCCGGAGGTCTGGGAATGGGTGCGCAGGGACAGGGATTTGTCGCTTCTGGGCGCGAAATTGTCCGCCATCAGCTTTGACCAGATCAGGCGTGCCGCGCGCAGCTTGGCGACCTCCATGAAGAAGTTCATGCCGATGGCCCAGAAGAAGGACAGGCGCGGCGCGAACTGGTCGATGTCCATGCCGGCGGCCACACCGGCGCGGGCATATTCGATGCCGTCGGCAATGGTATAGGCCAGCTCCAGATCCGCCGTCGCCCCGGCTTCCTGCATGTGATAACCGGAGATCGAGATGGAATTGAACTTCGGCATGTTCTGCGAGGTATAGGCAAAAATATCCGAAATGATCCGCATCGACGGGGCGGGCGGATAGATGTAGGTATTGCGGACCATGAACTCCTTCAGGATATCGTTCTGGATCGTTCCTGAAAGAAGGTTCTGGGCAACGCCCTGTTCTTCGGCTGCGACAATATAGAGCGCCAGAACCGGCAGAACGGCGCCGTTCATGGTCATGGAGACGCTCATCTGGTCCAGCGGGATGCCGGAGAACAGCGTGCGCATGTCGAAAATACTGTCGATGGCAACGCCCGCCATGCCGACGTCGCCGGCAACACGCGGATGGTCGCTGTCATAGCCGCGGTGGGTGGCCAGGTCGAAGGCGACCGAGAGCCCCTTCTGCCCGGCCGCCAGATTGCGGCGGTAGAAGGCGTTGGAATCCTCTGCTGTCGAGAAGCCGGCATACTGGCGGATGGTCCAGGGCTGCTGCACATACATCGTCGGATAGGGCCCGCGCAGGAAAGGCGGCAGGCCGGGATAGCTGTCAACATGACTCAGCCCGGCTATCGCATCCGGGCCGATAACCGGTGCAACATCAATACCTTCCGGCGTGGTCCAGGTGCTGGCGGCGGCCGGGTCAGCCGGACGGGAGACGGCCGGCAGCGGCAGGCGGGAATAGTCCGGAATGCGGCTCATGACAGGCTCTCCCCGGCTTCAGCAGCGGCAAGGCCAAGGCCGAGCCTTGCGTGAATGTCTTTCAACAGATCAAGGATATCGCAGCCTTCATAGAGGAAGGTCGTGACGCCGGCCGCACGCAAGTCCGCCTCAAGTTCTCCCGGTTTTCCGGCCAGCAGCAGGGTCTCTGCCCCGGCCGATTTCAGGGCCTCAGCTGCGGATATCGCGCTGTCGGCATAGATCCGGTCGGAGGAGACGAGACAGGCGATGCGGGCACCGCTGGCCGTGAAAGCCTCGGCAAGCGCTTGAATATCCTCGACTTCCTCGCCGCCTGGTGTCCGCAGCCCGCCGGCCTCCAGCACGTTGCGGGTCCAGGTGGCGCGGGCAGTGAATTGTGCGACCGGGCCAAAGGTTGCCAGGAACACGGCCGCTTGCCGGGGATCAACCACGGCAGCTGCGTCGCGCAGCTTTTCGTAAGGTTCTGCAATACGATAGACGGGCAGCGTCGCGATCCGCAGCGGCTCGACCGGCGGACGCGACGCGGTGATATCGATGAGGCTGGCCCCCTGCTTGAGGGCCTCGGTCACCGCTCCCAGCAACTCTCCCTGTCCCGGCACCGGAAGGTCGATATGCCGAAAGGCGGGGAAGACATCATCGGCCTCGGCGGCCAGAACGCGCACCGGGGCTTCGGTGATGTTGGGGAAGGTGCTGACACCGGTGATCGGCATGCGGCGGGTGGCGATGCGCTTGTCCCGCGCGGCCCGCGCCTCGCCGATCGCCCGCTGCGGCAGACCGGATTTCAGCGCCGCGATCAGACCACCTTCGGCCTCGACCGTCCGGAACAGGCTCCAGGCTGCGGCAGCCAGCTCCTCGGTGCGCGCCTCCACCGCTCCGGAGCCGGCACCTGGATCGGCGACCCGGTGCAGATTGCTTTCCTCGATCAGGATCGCCTGGGTGTTGCGCGCCACCCTGCGGGCAAAAGCATCTGGCAGACCAAGGGCTTGCGTGAAGGGCAACACCGTCACGCTGTCCGCTCCGCCAACACCGGCCGCAAAGGCGGCCACGCTGGCGCGCAGCATGTTCACGTAAGGATCTGCCCGGCTCATCATGCGCCAGGACGTTTCCATATGCAGGCGGGCCGCAACATCCGGCAGGCCCGCGGCGTGCAGCACCGCGGCCCAAAGCCGGCGGGCCGCACGGGCCTTGGCAATGGTTCCGAACTGGTCGGCATCAGCCACCAGCGTCAGGCCGACGAGACCGGGAAGATCGGCATAGTCGATCCCGGCGGCCTCGAGGTCCCGGAAATAGGTGA
The DNA here is from genome assembly GCF_003012935.1 of Pannonibacter carbonis. GTDB lineage: Bacteria > Pseudomonadota > Alphaproteobacteria > Rhizobiales > Stappiaceae > Pannonibacter > Pannonibacter carbonis. Next base: position 339,864 of record NZ_PUDR01000002.1, read on the forward strand.
CGGCGGCGGCCAGGGTGAAGGCCAGTTCCTGCGCCTGGGTCGCGCCACGGTCATGCCAGAGCCGTCCGTCTGCATTCAGGATCGAGGCCGTCAGCCCGCGGTTGCGGCAGAAGCCGACAAGATCGAGCATCCGGCGCTGCAGCATGTCGATGCCGCTGCGCAGGACACCGGTGTGAACCAGCTTTCCGATGTAGTCGCTGTTTGAGATGACATGCAGGCTGGCCGGGTCGTAGCCGCGCCTTTCCGCGTGTGCGATCAGCAGCGCAAGGGCGGAGGAGGTTTCGTATCCCCCGTCCAGCCGGACTTCGATGAGGTCAAGCATGACCCCTTCGAGCAGCCGGTCGAAGGCGCCGATGTCCTGCCCGGCAATGCCGAAACCGCGCGCATGCGACGAGGACGCGAGGACAAGGTCCAGACCGTCCGCACCACCTTCCAGATCCGCCAGAAGCAACTCGTTGGCCACGGCCACATCGGGATGATCGACCCGCTGGATGATCCGCCAGGGCTGCCCCGCCGCTCGGCCCTGCTGCGGCGGGACATCCTTTCGGCGCTGATACAGCGGGGCAACGGCCAACCCGTCTTCCGTGTGCGAAGTCAACCGATCCCGCGGAGCGCCTTTCAGCGCCCGGTCCACCGCTTCAAACCAGCGGCTTTCGTCCGCCGCACCGTCAGACTGAAGTTCTGCCACTGTCGTCCGCTCCTTGCATTCCAGCTTTTATTCCACCCCGGGCAGGTTGGTGCAAGTTAGGCAAAAGGGGGGAGCGCCGGCCATTTTCCACAGACGCAACCCAGAGACGTACCAATTGGTATTGTCAAATTCCGCCATAGAAGTCTCAAAAATTGGCGGGATTTGGCAACATTGTTCGACATAATACGGTTGGTATTTTTATGGTTTATGCGGTAGAACAAAAACTGCCGCAACGGCAAGCCTCGAAGTTGCAATGGGACGGACAACAAGTCTGGTTCGTTGCGATGGGGCACACAGGTTCGGGTAGCCGCCCATCATAACAACACGGCACCAGAGCCTGCGACCTCATCGGGGTCAACCCGCCTCTTCCGGGAGGCGAGACAACACAAGCAGCCTTGAGCTGCGGATAAAAATGGATGTGCACACATGTTGGATGAAGCTGAACTCAGCACGCAGTTGCGTACAATTTCCGAAGCCGGGTCTGCCCAGCTCGTTCTCGACATTCTCGAGGCCAATCTGCGCCGCGTCGGTGCGACCCATGTGCTGGTCACCGGCCTGCCGATGCCCAAGCGACCGATCGAGAGCCTCGTCCAGCGCATTCGCTGGCCCGATACGCGGGGCGGCAGCACCGACAATGTTTCATTGACCGCCGGCGACAGCGCGCTGTTTCTTGGCCTTGCCTCGAACCGCGCTTCGGTCTGGACTGTGACGGCCGGGGACATGGAGCATTCGCGGCTTCTGGCGGCGACGGGTGAAGGCACCCAGATCATCATCATTCCGGCCACCGCGCTGCATCCGTTCCAGGCCTTTGCCTATTGCGCAGGTCCCAGCCTGAAGACGGACAAGTATACGCTCGCAGCGCTGGAGCTTCTGACCGACGCGGTGTTCGTCAAGCTCCAGGATATGGGTGTCGTGACCGCACAGCGCCCGGGTGCCCTCTCGGTTCGCGAACGCAAGGTGCTGGAATTGACCGCTTTCGGCAAGACCGCCAGCGAAATTGCCGAGTTGCTTGATATCTCGCAGCGCACGGTCCACGCCCACCTGCAGAACGCCAGCGTCAAGCTCAACGCGACGAACAAGACCCACACCGTGGTCGAGGCCCTGCGCTACGGTCAGATCCGCGTCTGAACTCAAGCGTTTGATAAACCAGTGATCAAGGCCTGCAGCAAGCTGCAGGCCTTCCAGCCTTTGACAAACCCGTCGAACATTCGGCGGGTTTTGTTTTGTGTATTGGTCCAGATCGTTGTGCCGGATTGCGGAGCGGCGGGACGGAATAGCTTTCGCGCATGCGGTTGGTCAGATCCGGGTCCACCTTCGGTCGCCGATGGACCGGACTGCCGCTTTGCTGTGGACCGGCAAGGCAGCAGGGAACAGCGCTGCGCCGGCGCGCAGGAGCGCCGGCGGAAAAATAGAGCAACGCGGTCAGCGGGCGATCTGGAGGATTGTGTGGCCGCGCGCGTTGAGGAAGGCGATCTGGCCTTCGCGATACTCGTAGCTTTGAACCGCGTCCATGGCCCCTGCGAGACGCTGCTCGAACCGCTGCAGGACGGTGTCGCACCGCATCCGTGTCATCATGGCGGGCGCAAAGGTGGCGCGCTGCCCGCGCAGGGTCAGGCGGCTGCCGATGGTGTTGCAGCCGGCAGTGATGGAGACGGTCATGTCGCGGGCAATGATGAAGCGGACATCGGTGCCGCGCGGGGCGCTGACGCGACGGCCGTCGGGTGTGGTGACCCAGACCTGACGCCAGGTGCCGGCCCATTCGACCTGCGGACGGTCCGGCCGCTGGGCCTGGGGCCGTTCGCCGACAGTGATAAGTCGCAGCTGGGTCTGGAAATTGCGGATATCGGCGGTGGCGGCGAGACGGCCGGAGGCGTCAAGCTCGACAAACTTGCCGTTCTGCAGCGAGCGCAGCGAGAAGGTATCGCCACCAGCGCTGTCGAGGACAAAAGTCTCCCAGCCCCGGATATGCGGACTGCCGCTGGCCAGCAGCGTCTGCTGGCCAACCCCGGCGCGGACATAGCTGCCGTCGCTGGCCCGGAGGGCGATCCGGCGGCCCTCGAGGCGCACGATCTCGAACCGGGCCGCATTGCGCGTGTTGCCGACGGCCGCGAGGATGCCGCCCGACTGTAGCGTCACGTTGTTATTGGACGAGGCCCACTGGATCACCACGTCGGCCATCGCGGGGGCGCCGAGCGACAGTGTGACTACGGCGGCGGCAATCAAGGTCCTGAAGGTCTGGAAGGTCATCTTGCGGCTCCATGCTGAAGGTGAGTGTCCGGCAAGACTTTACCGACGTCGATTGAATTTACGCTGAGGCAGGCGTTCATCGCCCGTTCATGGCCGAGAAACGCTCACCCCATCACCGCCGCCAGCCGCTCCAGCACGCCCGGCATCATGGTGTGCGGGGTGTTGAAGCGCATGTAGGCGTCGGCGGTGCGGGTGGGGCTGAAGACGTTGCCGGGGGCAAGGACGAGGGGCGTCAGGCTTGCCCGCGCGCGCTCGGCCAGCGCGGTGGCGGACGGGGCCCCGGGGTGGTCTTGTGACTGGCCTTCTGACTGGGGCTCTGGAATGCCTTCTGGCAGGCGGCACCAGAGGTAGAAGCCGCCGCGCGGCATCAGGGCGGGGGTGAAGCCGAGGCGGGCGAGGGCGTGGGCGGCGTCGCGGCGGCTGCGCTCGAGACGGCGGCGCAGGTCCTCCACATGCTTGCGATAGGTGCCGCCGGTCAGGACCTCGGCAATCAGCTCGGCGGCAAGCGGGCTGGGGCCGCCGAAGCGGGTGGCGATCTGCAGGTCGGTCAACGCCTCGATCCAGTCCGGCGGGGCGACGATGTAGCCGCAGCGCACCGAGGCGGACAGGGTCTTGGAAAAGCTGCCGATGCGGATCACGCGCTTGAGGCCATCGAGGGCGGCGAGGCGGACGGAGCGTTCCGGCTCCAGATCGGCGAAGATGTCGTCCTCGACGATCGTCATGCCGGCCGCCCCGGCGGCGACGAGGATGCGGTGCGCCACCGCCGGGGACAGGGTTGCGCCGGTCGGATTGTGCAGGGCGGAATTGGTGAGATAGAGCCGGGGCTTCTCGGCGGCGAGCACCGCCTCGAAGGCGGCAGGATCCGGGCCGGTGCCCGTGTAGGGCACGCTGACAAGCCGCACCTGATGCGCCTTCAGCAGCGCCTGGAAGTTGAAGTAGCAGGGATCATCGACCAGCACAGTGTCGCCGGGCGACAGCTGCAGCCGGCAGACGAGATCCAGCGCCTCGGTGCCCGATCCGGTGAGCGCGAGATGGCCGGGGCCGACCTCCAGTCCTTCCTCGGCGAGGCGGGCGAGCAGCAGGCGGCGCAGCCGCGCGGAACCCCGGCTGCCGCCATAGTCCGTGAGCACGCCGGTTTCGGCCCGGGCAAGCTGGCGCAGGCCCCGTCGGAGCGCGGCCTCCGGCATCCAGTCGGGCGGCAGCCAGCCGCAGCCGGGCTTGGGCACGCTGTCATCGGCCTCCAGCGCCAGCCGCGACACCCAGAACGGATCGACCGCCCGTGCTGCGGGAGCGGGGTCGGCGAGCTGCAAGGGCGGCAGCGCCTGCCCGGCGACGAAGAAGCCGGAGCCGCGCCGGGCGCGGATCAGCCCCTCGGCGGCGAGCCGGTCATAGGCCTCCACCACGGTGCCCGGCGAGACGGCGAGGGTCTCGGCCAGCCGGCGGATCGAGGGCAGCCGCTCGCCCGGGCCAAGGCTGCGGGCGGCAATCCGCGCGCGGATGGTGGCCATCACGGTCTCGGTGCGGCTCGGGACGGGTGCCAAGTGTATGGTCTCTGATGCTGGTACAGTTTGACGGGATTGTATCAGTCTGTGTCTGGTCGTGGAAGGGGGAGGGGTGTTCTCTTGGGGGATGGTTGGTTGCGGAGCGGGCGTGCCGGGTTGCCCACAACCCTCACCCTGCCGGGTTGCCCCCCACCCCCAACCCCTCCCCACGGGGGGGAGGGGGGCATTGGGCGCTGTGCCCTCGGGCTTGGGTGAATAGGCACCGCCTCTCAGCTCCCCTCCCCCTCGTGGGGAGGGGGTTGGGGGTGGGGGGCGGCGGGACCGAGGGGTTCTATGACCGACGGATCTTTTGGGCTGGCGTGCTGCGTCCTTCAATGAAGGCCTGAGCGGGGGGGCACCCCTCACCCCTCCCCACGAGGGGGAGGGGGGCGGCAGGCGCCGTGCCTGGGGGTTTGGGGGGCATTCCAAAGGCTTGAAACAGGTGCGACAGGACAGGACACAGACATGCGCATGGGACTGGAAGGCTGGGGCAGCGGGCTTGTCGGGGTGGTGATCTTCAGTGGGTCGCTGCCGGCGACGCGGGTGGCGGTGCAGGGGTTTGAGCCGGTATTCCTGACCTCGGCGCGGGCGGTGATTGCGGCGCTCGTCGGGGCGCTGCTGCTGGTGCTCCTGCGGCAGAAGCGGCCGCAGCGGGCGGATCTGGTGCCGCTTGCCCTGGTCGCGGGCGGGGTGGTCGTGGGGTTTCCGCTCCTGACCGCCGTGGCGCTGCGCTCGATCACCTCGGCGCATTCGATCGTGTTCATCGGTTTGCTGCCCCTGGCGACGGCGCTGTTTGCGGTGCTGCGCGGCGGGGAGCGGCCGAAGCCGTTGTTCTGGCTGTTCTCCGGTCTCGGCAGCCTGGCGGTTGCAGGCTTTGCCCTGACGCAGAGTGGCGGCGGGGCAATCGAGGGCGATCTTCTGATGCTGGCGGCGGTGATCGTTTGCGGCCTTGGCTATGCGGAAGGGGCGAAGCTGTCGCGGCACCTGGGCGGCTGGCAGGTGATCAGCTGGGCGCTGATCCTGGCGCTGCCGGTGATGGCGGTGACGGGCGCGCTGAGCTTTCCTAAGGCGTTGGGCGACGTGACCGCTCCGGCCTGGCTGGGCCTTGCCTATGTGTCGCTGTTCAGCATGCTCATCGGCTTCATCTTCTGGTACCGGGGGCTGGCCATCGGCGGGACGGCGGCGGTTGGCCAGCTGCAGCTGATCCAGCCCTTCCTTGGACTGCTGCTGGCGGGACAGTTGCTCGGCGAAGCGGTGAGCCCGGCGATGGCCGCGGCAACGCTGGTCGTGGTGCTGTGCGTGGCAGGAGCGCGGCGGTTTGCCTGAATCAATCAGTTTTTCTTATCAAGACTAGTAGAACTTCCGACTTAAGGTGATCGGCGTAACGGGCTAGTGTCATCTCAGCGGCGTGGTTCGGGTGCAGCATTCAGCTGGGACCGAGAGGGGACGACACCCTCGGGACTGCGCGCAAGGTCACAGATGATCGGAGAGGACAATGGACGCGATTGACACCGGCAAGTCCGGCAAATGCCCCGTCATGCATGGAGGCCTGACTGCATCAGGCATGTCGAACATGGAGTGGTGGCCGAATGCCCTCAACCTCGACATTCTGCACCAGCATGACACAAAGACCAATCCGCTGGGCAAGGACTTCAACTACCGCGAGGCCGTAAAGAGCCTCGACGTTGCCGCGCTGAAGGCCGATCTCAAGGCGCTGCTCAAGGACAGCCAGGACTGGTGGCCCGCTGACTGGGGCCATTACGGCGGCCTGATGATCCGGATGGCGTGGCACGCAGCCGGCTCTTATCGCCTGGCCGACGGCCGTGGCGGTGGCGGCACCGGCAACCAGCGTTTTGCCCCTCTCAATTCCTGGCCGGACAACGCAAACCTCGACAAGGCACGCCGTCTGTTGTGGCCGCTGAAGAAGAAGTATGGCAACAAGCTGTCCTGGGCCGACCTGATTATCCTGGCGGGCACCGTTTCCTACGAGGACATGGGCCTTAAGACCTTCGGTTTCGCCTTTGGCCGTGCTGACATCTGGCATCCGGAGAAAGACGTTTACTGGGGCTCGGAAAAGCAGTGGCTTGCTCCGTCCGATGAGCGCTATGGCGACGTGTCCAAGCCGGACACGATGGAAAACCCGCTTGCTGCCGTGCAGATGGGCCTCATCTACGTCAATCCGGAAGGCGTCAACGGCAAGCCGGATCCGATGGCAACGGCAGCCCAGGTGCGCGAGACCTTCGCCCGCATGGCGATGAACGACGAGGAAACCGCAGCCCTGACCGCTGGCGGCCACACCGTCGGCAAGACTCATGGCAACGGCCGAGCCGAGAATCTTGGAGCGGATCCGGAAGGCGCCGATGTCGTGGAACAGGGGCTTGGCTGGATCAACCACAAGGGCCGTGGCATCGGGCGTGATACCGTGACATCCGGCATCGAAGGTGCCTGGACGACTCATCCGACCAAGTGGGACATGGGATATTTCGACCTTCTGTTCGGCTATGAATGGGAGCTCAAGAAGTCACCGGCCGGTGCCTGGCAGTGGATGCCGGTTGACATCAAGGAAGAGCACATGCCGGCGGACGTCGAGGATCCGTCAATCAAGTGCATGCCGATCATGACCGATGCAGACATGGCAATGAAGGTCGATCCGATCTATCGCGCCATCTGCGAAAAGTTCATGGCTGATCCAGAGTACTTCGATGACGTCTTCGCCCGCGCCTGGTTCAAGCTGACCCACCGCGACATGGGCCCGCGCGTGCGCTACATCGGCCCGGACGCCCCGAAGGAAGACTTGATCTGGCAGGATCCGATCCCGGCTGGCCCGAAGAACTACGACATCGGCGCGCTGAAGGCGAAGATCGCCGCGTCCGGCCTGTCGGTGGCTGACTTGGTCGCCACCGCCTGGGACAGTGCCCGCACCTACCGCGGGTCCGACATGCGCGGCGGCGCAAATGGTGCCCGCATCCGTCTGGCACCGCAGAAGGACTGGGAAGGCAACGAGCCGGCGCGTCTCGCCAAGGTTCTGGCCGTCCTGGAACCGCTGGCGGCTGAATTCGGCGCGAGCGTTGCGGATGTGATCGTGCTGGCCGGCAACGTCGGCATCGAGAAGGCCGCCAAGGCTGCCGGCTTCGCTGTCGAGGTGCCGTTTGCCGATGGCCGCGGTGACGCAACCGACGCCATGACCGACGCAGACTCCTTCAAGGTGCTGGAACCGATCCATGACGGCTTCCGCAACTGGGTGAAGAAGGACTACGTGGTCAGCCCGGAAGAGCTGCTGCTCGACCGTGCCCAGCTGATGGGCCTGACGGCTGCGGAAATGACCGTGCTGCTGGGTGGCCTGCGCGTGCTCGGCACCAACTACGCCGGCGCCAAGCATGGCGTGTTCACGGCCCGGGAAGGTCAGCTGACGACGGACTTCTTCGTCAACCTGACGGACATGGCCAACACCTGGAACCCGACCGGAAAGAACCTCTACGAGATCCGCGACCGCAAGAGCGGTGCAGTGAAGTGGACGGCCACCCGCGTCGACCTGGTGTTCGGATCGAACTCGATCCTGCGCGCCTATGCGGAAGTCTACGCCCAGGATGACGCGCAAGAGAAGTTCGTGAAGGACTTCGTCGCCGCCTGGGTCAAGGTGATGAACGCCGACCGCTTCGACCTCGCCGCCTGAGTGGCTCAAGGTCAGATCGTGACAAGGAACGCCGCACCCGAAAGGGCGCGGCGTTCAGGTTTCTGCCCGAGCCTCGCTCGTCATCAACTCTGTTGTTGTGCGTTGTCCCTGATCCTTGCGTTGAGTATGACGATGATCTTTCGCATGAGGGCGGCGATTGCGAGGATTGGCTTCTTCCCGTTGTTGATAAGCCTTTGATAGACCTCTTTTAATGGCCCGTTTGCGCGGCTTGCGGATAAGGCTGCCATGAAGAGGGCCGGCTTGACGGTGGAGCGTCCGCCATGCATCCGGCGATATCCCTTGAGGGTCCCGCTGTCCTTCGGATGCGGGGCGACCCCGGCGAGGCTTGCGGCCTGGCGCCGGTCCATCGTTCCCAGTTCCGGCATGGTTGCGGCGAGGGTGATGGCGGTGCGCTTGCCCACGCCCGGCAGGGAGCAGCTGACCTCGATCCGGCGGGCGAGCTGCGGCGAGGCGTCGACGAGCGCCTCGATGGCGGCGTCGATGGCCTCGATCTCGCGCAGGATCGCGCGCAGGATGACCTGGCAGGAGCGGCGGATGATCGCGATGCCAGGTCCCTCTCCGGGGATCTTTGAGCGGTTCTGCTCGGCCACCTTGAGGGCAAGAAGCTCCTGCCGGCGGGCATTGAGGCTGGCGAGCGTGCTCTAGGTCTCATCGGCCGGCGTGAACAGGGCGAGTGTCTTCCAGCGCTCCTCGCCATAGCGGGCCAGAGCCTGGGCATCGATGGCGTCTGTCTTGGCAAGACGGCCAAAGGACCGGCTGAATGCCTTGACCTTGACGGTATCGGCCCGGTGGCAGGCAAGGCCTGCTGCCGTCAGTTCGCCCACCAGCAGGCGCTCGTGGCCGCCGGTCGGCTCCAGCACGCACAGGCAGTCGGCCGACAGGCCTGCCAGCGCCTTGCGGATGCTGGCGGAGCGGTTGGGGAAGGTTGTGACACGGCCGGTGGCGGTGTCGAAGGCGGTGATGCTGTCCTTGGCGACATCGAAGCCGCAGACATGGGCGGGAGGCTGCTGCAGGGCGGGCATGGCCGTGCTATCCTTGACGTGCTTCGGATTGTTTGCGGGCGTGGGTGTCAGCCAGAGGCCCCGTCAACTCTCCAAGCGGGAAAAGGGAAGCGTCAGGGAGCCATGATGACAGCGGGTGAAAACCCGATCCCGGAGCGGTCGCCTGACGCTGAAGCTGCGGGTTAAGGGTCGCAGCTTCCCCTTTACCCTAGCACCACGGACAACAAACAATCCCGGACGAGAGCGAAGCGGAGATCCGGGACCGGAGAGCCAAGGTCTCTCAGGGATTCGCTCATTGAAATATTGAGGCCTCGACACTCCGGTCCCGGCTCTGCGCTTCGCTTGGCCGGGATGACGACGGTGAGGTCGAGGTCTACGATCAATCGCAAAGCTACGTCCGGCAGGGTGAGGCTTTATTGCTTGAGGTCAACCGATCCGAATGCGGTCGCGGCCGGCTTCCTTCGCGGCATAAAGCGCCTGGTCGGCACGGCGGACGATGGTCTCCCAGTCTGCATCCGCGCCGCCGGAAATGCCAAAGCTGGCGGTCAGCCGGATTGCGTATCCGTCCGGGGATTCCAGCTCGAGGGCCTTGATCGCCTTGCGCAGCTTGCGGGCAACGCAGGCAGCTTGTGCCTTTGTCTGACCAACAAGAAGCACGGCGAACTCCTCGCCTCCATAGCGGGCGACATGATCCTGGCTGCGCAAGGTGCGGCGCAGGACGGCACCAATTTCCCGCAGCACATCGTCGCCGACCGGGTGCCCGAAACAGTCGTTGATCGCCTTGAAGTGATCGATGTCGGCCAGGATCAGATGCGGCACGTCGGAACTGCGGGCGCCTTCGGCGAGGCGATGGCCGATGTCGTCAATGGTCCTGCGGTTGAGAAGCCCGGTCAGGCCGTCAGTGGTGGCCAGAAGATGCAATTCCTCGGTCATGCGCCGGCGTTCTGTCAACTTGTCGGCAACGATCGCCAGGGCGGAGTGGACGAGGCGGATCTCGGCGACGTGGCGCCGTGGCCGGGTCGGGAGCGGCGGTTGATCAAAGGCAAGGGCGATGATTGCCCGCGAGGCATCCAGCAGCGGATTGAAGATGTAATGCTGCATCGCCAGCACAAGGCCAGCGACCAGCAGAACTATCGCGAGCATCAGGGCCATTGACTGGACCATGCCGGTCCAGGCCGCCTGTTCCCTTTGCAGGTAGGTCAGGCGAATGTCCTCCATCAGTCCGGCCCGCAGCTGTTGCAGCGGCCGCATCGAGGCGACATAGGCCCGGGTAAAGGTGATCGCATCGATCACCGGACGCGTCTCTGTTGCGTCGAGCCCGAGTTGCTGGTCCCGCAAGGCAAGGCCCTTGATGAAAAAGTCCTGCCGCGTCCGGTCGAGGAGTTGGCCGAGCTCCGAATCAGGCGCGAGCGACGCGGCCAGGGGCTCCATAAGCATCCATGTTGCCAGCAGCCGGCCACGTACTTGCTGGCTCTCGATGACATGGCGACTGCGAATCGGCTCGCCGGTGACCAGAGGGGGAATGACAAAGGAGCCAAGCCGGCCAGCCTGCTCGCGCAGGTCCGCCAGCATCATGCCCTTGAACAGCACATCGATGAGATCCGGCTCGGCCTCGAGCGCGACGGCCATCCGCCAGCGCAGGACGGCCTCGAAGTGATCATGCACCTTGAACATTGCATCGATGCCTGCCTGGATATCTTCATAGCGGCGGCTGAGGCGGGGGCGCTCGCCCGCCATGGCGACAAGCCGTCTGGCGTTGGCCAGCTGATCGTGAACTTTTTCAATGAGTTCCGGGGGCACATGCGGGCCAATTTGGTCGAGGAGGGCGTCCGTTTCGGCTGCAGCTGCTTCCCAATCGGTACGATAGTTCGCGCGGACGCCATCGGGCGCGGCCATGTAGGAATTCGCCGGACCACGCTCCGCAGAGATGCGGGTTCCAGTCTCGAGGTAGCGCGCAAAGTCGGCGATCACATTGGCATGGATCCGGGATTGCTTCAGCTCGACATACCAGGACCGCGTCGACAGTCCGGCAAGGATCACCGTGCAACTGATCGTCAGGACCGCAAGGACCCACAAGTGGATCTTCAGGCCACTGGTTGCGGGATGCGTGGGGAGGCGACTGATCATGTGAAGCATACTGCCGCTGCGTGAGAAGAACGTGAAGCCGCAGTCTTACGTTTCCCCGCAGGAATTAACCATTGCGATTCCTGAGGGGGAGGTGTGATGGGAAAACTTGACTGATAGTGCAGAACTTAATGGGAAATCGAAGAAAAAATTTGACAAATAACGCCAGGTGAGGGGCGCGATCTTAGCCCCTTGTCAAAGGTTCATAGAGAAGAGGCTTGCTCCGACTGGGGCCGTCTCCAGGGACAGCGCTAGCTGACGTCCCTCACGCCATAGCACTCGGGCTTCGGCGATGGTGACATCCAGATCGTCGTGCAGCAGCAGCCGCGCCGGCAGGTCGGCATTGCTGGCAACGATGACGCCGATCCCATTGTCGAGCGTATCATAGATGGTGCAGTCCGCCAGCGGCTTGCAGGACAGATCGGTGAGCCGGCCGCCGCGCATACGGGATCGCGGAGCGGGGCGAAGCTGGCGGGCGCGGAACGGCGATGAAGCAGGGCGCGGCGGCATGGCGAAATCCCGGGTGAGGTGTCGCCGGGAACAAAGTTGAAAGGCGCCGGCCGGAGAGGATGCGTCCGGACTTAAGCCGCCAAGCTTGCGCGAGGCTGGCGAAAAGGCCCCAAACAGGGCGTCAGCCCTGTCCTTCCTCATGCTTGTAGATGAGGATGTCGCCAGGTTGGCAGTCGAGAACCTCGCAGATCTTCTCGAGGGTTTCAAAGCGGACTCCCTTGACCTTGCCGGATTTCAGCAAGGAGACGTTCTGCTCTGTGATGCCGATCTTTTCGGCAAGCTCCTTCGACCGCATCTTCCGGCGCGCGAGCATCACATCCAGCTCGATGATGATGGGCATGACAAGTCCTTCACACGAACTGCTGGTTTTCTTCATACGCAAGCGCGGCCTCCCGCATGACCCAGCCAAACAACAAGGTGAGTGGTCCAAAGACAAGGAACAGGATCTGACCGGCCTCAAGGGCAAACGAGATTTTTCTCTCGGCTTCGGGAAGATCGAAGGTCAGGATCCAGGATCCTATCGGATCGGCAAATATGTCGAGCAGCCCAAGTGCAAGCAGCCACCAGCCGGTCTCGACAATAAAGGACAGCGTGCGGCTCGAGAAGAAGTCCAGTCGGCCGAATTGTGCAAAGAGCTGTCTCAGTTTCCAGAGCAGCATCACAATCGCCCCGATACAGGCTGTCAGAAACAGAGCGATCAGGATGCGCTGTCCCAGACCGATGGTCATCAGTCCTCTGGAGACCTCGCCGATGTCGATTGTGTCCTCCGGGTCGAGTTCAACGAAGCTCGGCAGGATCAGGACAAACAGTATCAACAGGCCGCACAGCACACAGATCGCCGCCATGCCGGTCAAAATCCACTTGAGCCACATGGCCATCGTGCTGATGCGCTTCAGCCGGCGGGTGCGCTCGTCGTTCGTCTCTGGGGAATGCGCTGATGTCATGGTCGGCTTTCTGACAGTCTTTTGCAGTGTCGTCACTACAGGTCAAGCCAGGTTTTCGCAAGCTCGAAATATCGTGCTTGACAAAAAAATAAAAACAAGGCTTTTTCGAATTATCGTTTCGCAGTAAGAAATTGATGCGAACGACTTTATCGAGATCCACGGAGACGACCCTCCCATGCATTCCCTTATCCGTTCCCGGGCCACATTCGCCGGCATCCTTGCCTCCCCGCTGGTGCTGCTCCTTGGTGTCTGGGGCAGCAGCGCCCTGGCCGCCGACCTCGCCCAGCCGCTGCCGGATTACGACAGCTCCAGCGTCATCGAGACCCAGCGCAAGCGTAACCCGTTCGAGGGTGCCTATTTCGGTGTCGAGGCGGGCGTATCCGGCTCGGCCACCAAGACTGAGTTCGGTTCGACCAAGAAGACCAACTCGCGTGTCGATGCCGCGTTCGGCGCTTTCGCCGGTTACAACTGGCAGGTTTCCCGCGTCATCCTCGGCGTGGAAGGTTCCGCCACTTACCTCGGTGGCCAGCTCAAGTCACAGGTCACTGGCCTTGGGCAGGTGAAATCGTCCTCGCCCTACAGCTTCGGCGTCAAGGGTCGTATCGGTCTGCCGATCGACAACTTCATGCCGTACCTGTCGGTCGGTCTTGCTGCCACCCAGCACAGCTACCAGGTGCAAGGCTTCAAGGCCAAGCGGAGCATGCATCTGGGCACATCGGTCGGAGCTGGTCTTGAAGTGGCTCTGACCGACAACCTGCGCGCCCGCGCCGACTACACTCTCACCGCGATCGCGGCGGACAAGCACAAGTTCGACACCAAGACGGTGAAGGACTTTTCCGCCAATCATCGCCTGATGTTGGGCGTGGCCTACGCCTTCTGACCCACCCCGAAAGGTCAGTGGCCACACCCCGCAGGGCCGTCAGTGCCGTGACGGCCCGACCTGTCCTGCGTCCGGTTCACCCGCTATGCCCCATGCCCGAGCCGGACGCGGGACAGACCTTCTCGCCAATTGGCCTCGCGTTGAAAGACGCGGGGCCAATCGTCGTGCCGGAACTGGATCCGGCCTAGCCCAGAAGTGGCAGGCCTTTGAGGTCCGAGAGGACGGCTGCGGGGGCAAGATCCGGGTATTCGTCCGGCAGGCCCGCGCGGTTCATCCAGACGGTGCGGAAGCCATAGGCCTTGGCACCGGCAACGTCCCAGCGGTTTGACGACTGGAACGAGATCGCCTCCGGATAGACACGGAAGTGGTTGGTCACCATCTCGTAGACGCGCGGATCGGTCTTGTAGCTGCGCAAGATGTCGACGGAGAAGATCTCGTCGAGCAGCTCGGTGATCCCGGCCGCCTTGGCCGCAGCTTCCAGCATCGACGGCGTACCGTTGGACAGGATGGCGAGCCTTGCGCCGGACTGTTTCAGGGTGGTCAGCACCTCCGGCACTTCCGGATAGCAGTCCAGCGCCCAGTAGGCGTTGAGAAGATCGGCACGCAGGCCCCTGTCAGCGTCGGGAAACAGGGCGAAGGCGGTGTCGAGCGCCTGTTCGGTCAGCTGCCAGAAGTCCGCGTAACGCTGCATCAACGCGCGGACCCAGGAATACTCCAGCTGCTTCTGGCGCCAGACAAAGGAAAACTGCTGCGCCTGTGGCCCGAGTTTCTCGGCATGTTTGCGCACAGCGGCATGAACATCGAACAAGGTGCCATACGCATCAAAGACATAGGCCGAGTGGGCCATCATGGGGCTCCGTCAGGAAAGAGGCAGTCTGCCGAAAGTTTAGGCGGCAATAGATGACTACCCACAGACCATGACGTCAAGCAGATTGTGCATTGCACAAACAATTTTATGCGGAAAGCACAGGCGTTCAGCGCAATAAAATTACGCGATGCACGTAAGCCGGACCCCACGCCTGACGCGTTTGCGGGTGTCAGTCTAGCCCGGAAGTTTGAGGCTGCCGTCCGCCGCGAGGGGCCAGAACGGGTTGAAGGCAAGTTCCAGGAGATGGCCGTCGGGCGTGCGGACATAGGACGAGTAGCCGCCCCAGAAGACCTTTTCCGGCGGAACGACCGGTGTGGCCCCAGCCGCCAAGGCCCGGGCATAAGCGTCATCGACTTCGGCCTCGCTGGCCCCGTTCCAGGCGAGGGTGACGCCGGAGTGGGCACCGGCCGGGATTTCCGCTCCGATGTCGCGGGAAAGGGCCGTGCGCGGATAGAGCGCAAGGGCAAGACCCGGCAGCTGGTAGAAGGCGATGCCGTCCTGGCTTTCGCTGGAGGCGGTCCAGCCGAGGCCTTCCTCGAAGAAGCGGCGGCTGACGGCGAGATCCTCGACAGCGAGGGTGATCAGGGACAGGCGCTGCTGCATCGTCGAACCTTCGAGACTGGTGTTGAAAATGTTCCCGATTGTAGCCGGATGATCCGAACAAAAATAGAACAAATACCTTGCGACGCACGAATTTCGCGTTTTTTGCCAAGGAGCCGGCAAAAGGTTGACCTCGGCGCGTGAAGGCGGTTTGGTCTGCGGCAAAGAACCTGACCGGGAGAAACGCCGTGAGCGCCTTTAGCGAAACCTGGAACTATGTCGATGGCCGCTGGATCGAGGGCAATCCGCCGCTGATGGGCCCGCGCAGCCACGCCAGCTGGCTGGGATCTACCGTTTTCGACGGCGCGCGCTTCTTTGAAGGCGTGTTTCCCGATCTCGACCTGCATTGCCAGCGCGTCAATGATTCGGCGCTTGCTCTGGGCCTGAAGCCGACAATGCAGGTGGGCGAAATGGCCGAGCTGTCCAAGGAAGGCGCGGCCAAGTTCAAGCCGGGCAGCGCCGTCTATATCAAGCCGATGTACTGGGCCGAGGGCGATGGCCCGGGCGTGATCGCCGCCGATCCGGAATCGACCCGCTTCTGCCTGTGCCTGTTCGAGGCGCCGATGGCTCCGGCCGGCAGCGCCTTTTCCATCACCCTGTCGCCATTCCGCCGGCCGACGATGGAGACAATGCCCGTCAACGCCAAGGCTGGCTGCCTTTATCCGAACAACGCCCGCGCCATGGTCGAGGCCAAGTCGCGCGGCTTCGACAACGCCGTCGTGCTGGACATGCTGGGCAATGTGGCCGAACTGACCAGCGCCAATGTGTTCATGGTCAAGGACGGCGTTGTTCATACGCCGGTGCCGAATGGCACGTTCCTGAATGGCATCACTCGCCAGCGCGTGATCAAGCTGCTGCGTGATGCCGGGCACCAGGTGGTGGAGCGGACCATCGGCTATGGTGAGTTCCTGACAGCTGACGAGATCTTCTCCACCGGCAACTACTCCAAGGTGGTGCCGGTGAACCGCATCGAGACGCGGCAGATCGCGCCGGGTCCGGTGGCGGCAAGGGCGCGTGAACTGTACTGGACCTTCGCTCACGCCTGAGGGGCAAGCGCGGCTCAGCCCGCCTTGTTCGCCGGCCAGAGCATCAAGGCGCCGGAGAGGACAAGGCAGCTGGCGGCCACCAGCGATGGCAGCAGGAAGCTGCCCGTTGCATCGGCAGCATAGCCGGCAAGGCTCGGTCCCAGCATCTGGCCGAGGCCGAAGCTCGCCGTCATCGCGGCGAGCAGGCGGCGCGGGTCTCCGGCCGCCTGTCGCCTGGCCTCGATCAGGCCGAGCGCGGTGATGCCCATGAAGGTGCCGCCGAGCAGCGCGGCCGCCAGGAGAATGCCGAGGGGCGAACCGGTGGTCACCGACAGCACCACGCCGGCAGCCTCAAGTGCAGCTGCCAGGGCAAAGGCGCGGGCGGCCGAAATGCGGGAAGCGATGCGGTTCCAGATCAGGATCGAGGGCGCGGCCGACAGGCCGACGGCGAGCCAGACGAGCGTTTCCGCCGAGGCGAGCGCCGGATTGCTGCGGGCAATCACCGAGACAAACGTGGCCGTGACCACATAGCCAAGGCCGAACAGGCCATAGGCGAGGATCAGCCGGATAACGGCCGCCGGCATCGGTGGTGCTTCGGCAACACTGGCCGGACGGCTTGGCGCCGCGCCGGCCCCGCGCAGAAGCAGGGCGACGGCTGCCAGCAAGGCGAGTGTCACGCCGCCGCTGAAGAGCCAGAGGCCGCGCCAGTCCGATCCGGCGGCGGCAAGGCCCGCGATCAGCAGGGCCGACAACGAGATGCCAAGCCCGACGCCGGAAAAATGCAGCGCCGACAGGGACGGCCGGCCGGCGCGCGCGAGCCTGTCGAGCACCAGGGCGGTCGCAAAGACGAAGACAAAGGCGCTGGCCAGGCCGCTGACGAACCGCAGAACCGCAAAGGCAGCGATGCCGCCGGAGCCCGCCATGGCCATGCCGGTGATCCCGCTGACGGCAAGCGCCGCGAGAAGCCAGGTCCGCTGCTGACCGGGCAGGCCCGGTAGCGCGGCCAGCAAGGCCCCGATCAGATAGCCGAGGAAATTCGCCGAGGCAATCAGGCCGCCTTCCGCCGGAGACAAGGGGACACCTTCGGTCATGAAGGGCAGGATCGGCGTGTAGACAAAGCGTCCGATGCCCATCGCCCCTGCAAGGGCAAGGAGCCCGCCAAGGGCCGTGGCAACGGGGGCATGTGCTGGCGGCTGGGGGCTGGACACGGGCGGGCTTTTCGCTGGGGACGGATGATCGCACCCTAGCGCCCTGCGCGCGCCTGCCAACCCGGGAAAAGGGCTGAGCAGGATTTCTGCGGTTTCAGTCAAGTAACCTGATCAGCGCCGGTCGAACCGCATCGGCCCCCACTACCGCGGCGCACGCCAGCCGGCGGACAGGGCTTCGGCTTCGGTGCAGAACCAGCGTTCGCCCTGGCGGGCATCGATGCGGGTGCGGGAATAGGCGGGGGACCAGGGCATGTGGTAGATGCGCCCGGCCTTGCTGATGTTGCCCTTGATGCGGCAATCGCCGGGAGGGGCATCCTTGTCGGCGGTCGCCCATTTGCGGGCGCGGAAATCCCAGGGCGTCTCTGCCGCGCCGGCGAAAAGCCCGGCCTTGTGCCGGCGTGCCTCCGTTTCCTCGGCGATGTAGCTCTGCGAATAGCGGCGGAAGGCAAAGGCGTGGCCCGAGAGCACCATCTCGGCATTCACATTGACCCCGGCCGCATGGCAGGTGGCCAGCAGCCGGCCATAGTCATCGCGGGTCTCGCCAATGCAGGCGACCGGACCGGCGGCGAGCAGACGGGTGAGCGCCCGGGCGGCTTCCTTGCCACACGGATAGGAGCGGCCGGAGGGGAGGGCGCAGGTTTGCGCCAGCTCGGGCGCGTCAATGCCTTCCAGGCGCAGTTTTTCGCCGGCCAGTTCAATCGTGTCGCCATCAATGACCCTGGCGCCAGACATACCGGTGCCGGCCTGTCCGGCCTGCACTGCAGCCAGCGCAAAGCATGCAAGCGCCAGGAAAACCGTGCCGGCAAACAGCAGCGCGCGCGCCGGCCGATGATGGGCCGCGCCTCGAATCACCTTTGAAATCATGTTCATGGATTGAGGGTGCCAGCGATCTGCCGTCAGAAAAGCCCGGCCTTGCCTCACCTCGCCGTTTCATGTGGACAGTTACATGGGCAGACGCGCTGGCCGCCATTTTGTGAGGCTGTCTGTGCGAGGGGGCCGTGAAAATAATAAACGAAGAAAAATATTTTTTTATTGCGCTGATGGCATTGCCCGGCGATGGCAAGACGCCTATCTTGCGCAGCGACGCGGGGCGTAAATCTACGCATCCCCGCTGTGCTCTCCCCCCAGGAGGCGCAGACCCGATCGGCCTGTCGTCTTCTGATGATCAATTCTGAAGGAGAACTGCGATGTCGTTTGAACTTCCCGAGCTGCCCTACGCCTATGACGCCCTTGGCCCCTACATGTCCAAGGAGACGCTTGAGTATCACCACGACAAGCATCACCTCGCCTATGTCACCAACGGCAACAACCTGTTGAAGGACAGCGGCCTCGAAGGCAAGACGCTGGAAGAGATCGTCAAGGAGAGCTTCGGCAAGAACGCCGGCCTCTTCAACAACGCCGGCCAGCACTACAACCACATCCACTTCTGGAAGTGGATGAAGCCGAATGGCGGCGGCAAGTCGATCCCGGGCGCGCTGGCCAAGGCCATCGACAGCGACCTCGGCGGCTATGACAAGTTCCGCGCCGACTTCATCGCCGCCGGCACCACCCAGTTCGGCTCCGGCTGGGCCTGGGTTGCGGTCAAGGACGGCAAGCTGGTCATCATGAAGACCCCGAACGGCGAAAGCCCGCTGGTCCATGGCGCCGCCCCGATCCTCGGCGTCGACGTGTGGGAGCACTCCTACTACATCGACTACCGCAACGCCCGCCCGAAGTACCTGGAAGCCTTCGTCGACAGCCTGGTCAACTGGGACTATGTGCTGGAAATGTACGAAGCCGCAGCCAAGTAAGCGGTTCTGGACGTTTGATTTTGGAAGGCCCGGCGGCAACGCCGGGCTTTTCTTTTTTCCTCGTTACGGCAGCCACGCATTCCGTTGCCTGTCACCCCGGACGAGCAACGCGAGATCCGGGGTCTACTCGTTTCCAGAGCGGTGATGAGGGCATTGCGTTGCGCCGCAGCTGGATCAGCGAATTTCCAAGCTGGGACCTTATTTGCCGCTCTGGGAGCGAGTAGGCCCCGGGTCTGCGCTTCGCTCCGCCCGGGGTGACATCGGAGAGGTCTTGCCCTGGCAAACGTTCCGACCGCTGACAGGCCGGAGAAAACAGGGTACGCAAGGATATGACCATCCGGCTGCGACCGCATCATTTCCTGTGCATGCTGACCTTTGTCGGCGAGGGCTACAGCCCGCGGTTTGTTGTCAATTATGGCCGCATCATCGACCGCATTCGCGCCGGCGAGCCCGTTCTCATGGTCGAAGGGCCGGATGACATCTGCGCGCCGCTGCTCGGCACCGATGACCCGCATTGCCACAACGACAGCGTGAAGCTGCGGGATGCGCAGGCGCTGGCGGATGTGGCGGCGTTGACGGGGCTGGCGCTGGAGACCGGTGGCGAACTGGTGCTGGACGGGGCGCTGATTGCCCGGCTGCAGGCGGGATTTGCGGCAGGTGCCATCCGCAAGGCCTGCGGCGGCTGCCAGTGGTCCGGCCTGTGTGATCAGGTGGCAGGCAACGGATTTGCCGGGACGCGGGTCCATGGCGGCTGAAACAACCGGAAACGGAAAGCCGGACCATGGGGCAGATCCGGCTTTCCGTTCCGGATCAAGGCGCGTGCTGGAGTTGCAGCGCGCCTTGAAGATGAAGGACGGATCAGGACGCCTTGCAGGTCTTGATGCCGAGGATTGTGTAGGCCGGGCACCAGCCGATGGCGGCGGTGAGCAGCGGGACGACGCCGATGTAGCCGACCCACTTCCAGGCAATGTCCGCCGGGCCGAAGAAGGCGAAGGCCAGAAGGGCCAGACCCAAGATGACCCGCAACAGCCGGTCGATGCTTCCCATGTTGACGCTCATGTTTCGTCCCCTGTTCAAATCCCTGACAGCGCAGATCGCGCTGAATGACCTCACTCTAGCGAGGGCAGGGGGAGGGGTCTGTGACTAGGTCACACTGAGGTTTACTGTCGGACCAAACAGGCAGATGACGCGTCACTCCGCCGCAAGGCGGGCAAGGGCGGCGCGGTCGAGGATCGTGATGTGGCCGCGGTCCTTGGCAAGAATGCCTTCGTCGGCAAGACGGCCAAGGTGACGGGCGATGACTTCTCGGGCCGAGCCAAGGTCGCTGGCGAGGTCCGCCTGGGTGGCATCGAGCTTGCCCTCCGCATCGGCCCGCGCCAGCAGCAGGCGGGAAAGGCGCGGCTCGATCCGGTGGAAGATGGCGTCTTCCATGGTCTTGAGAATGGTGCTGATGCGCTGGCCGAAGCCGGAGAAGACGAGACGGCGGAACTCCGGTTCGTTCTCCACCAGATGGAACACGGTGGAGGCTGACAGCACCAGTGCGGTCACGTCGGTTTCGGTCTGTCCAGTTGCGGCATAGGGCTCCTCGCCGAACAGGCAGGAGGTGGTGAGCAGGCAGCTTTCGCCGGGCTCGACGCGGTAGAGCAGGATCTCGCGGCCGGTGTCGGCCGTCATCATGACGCGGACGGAACCGCTTTCAACGAGGATCCAGCCGGGGCAGGCCTGGCCGGGAGAGAACACGGTGGTTCCGCGTGGCAGCACGATTTCGCGGGCACCACGGGCAAGCAGATCCGCTGCAGCCGGCGACAGATCCGTCAGACCAAGGCGGGCGGCAATCTCGGGTCCGCGTATCTGGTTCTGGGCTGAATTGATCATGCGAAGTGTCCCTTCAGTTTGCCGCAAGGTGACATGACGGCAAGGGCGAGGCCAGACAAGGATGATGTGGAGCCGAGACAGGCGTGTCCGGTTCCTTAGCGGTTCCGTCCCGATAGCACGGCCGACCTGGTGTCTCATCCTTTTCGCTTGTCGCAGAGGAGATGGCTCTTTGCGCCTGGACCGCCTATTCTGACGCCCCGCCTTAGTTGTTTCTTTCCGGAGTGCCCCCTTGCCCCAGGCCGCCTTTAGCGATGAACAGATGCGTCCCGATGGCGCCTATGCCTGGTTCCGGCTGGCGATTGCCATCCTGCTGTCGACGCTTGGCGGCGTCGGCATGTGGTCGGTGGTCG
This sequence comes from Pannonibacter carbonis, assembly GCF_003012935.1. Classification (GTDB taxonomy): domain Bacteria; phylum Pseudomonadota; class Alphaproteobacteria; order Rhizobiales; family Stappiaceae; genus Pannonibacter; species Pannonibacter carbonis. Next base: position 361,209 of record NZ_PUDR01000002.1, read on the forward strand.
TGGTGCTGCCGGCGGTGCAGGCGGAATTCGACGTCGACCGGGCCGAGGCGTCGCTGCCCTACACGCTGGCGATGGTCGGCTTCGCGCTGGGCAATTATCTCGTTGGCCGCTGGGTGGACCGCGTCGGCATCATCCTGCCGGTGATCGGTTCGGCGCTGGCGCTGTCTGCGGGATATGCGCTGGCGGCGGTGGCCCCGACCCTGTTGCTTTTTGCCCTGGCGCAAGGGTTCCTGATCGGTTTCGGCACGGCGGCGACTTTCGGTCCGCTGCTGGCGGATGTGTCGCACTGGTTCCAACGCCGGCGCGGCATTGCCATCGCCTGCGCGGCCAGCGGGAACTATCTCGCCGGCGCGCTGTGGCCGACCTTCATCAAGTGGGGCCTCTCCGTCGGTGACTGGCGCAGCACCTATCTGACGATCGCGCTGATCCTGATCGTCACCATGGTGCCACTGACATTGCTGCTGCGTGCCCGTGTCCATGGCGGCCCGCTGGGGACGGACTTCAGCGTGGGCGGTGTCGCGAAAAGCCCTGGCACGCGCGATCTCGGGCTTTCACCAGCGGCGTTGCAGGGGCTGCTGGTTGTCGCGGGACTGGCGTGCTGCATCGCCATGTCGATGCCGCAGGTGCATATCGTCGCCTATTGCGTCGACCTTGGCTATGGCATCGCGCCGGGTGCGGACATGCTGGCGCTGATGATGGTCGGCGGCGTTGTCAGCCGGCTGATTTCCGGTGTGATTGCCGACCGGCTCGGCGGTCTGATCGCGCTCCTGATCGGCTCGGTCGGGCAGGGGCTGGCGCTGGCGCTGTACATTCCCTTCGACGGGCTGACCTCGCTCTATCTCGTGTCGCTGATCTTCGGCCTGTCGCAAGGCGGCATCATTCCGAGCTACGCGGTGATCGTGCGTGAGTACCTGCCGGCCAAGGAAGCCGGTCAGCGCATCGGCTTCGTCATCATGGCAACGATCTTCGGCATGGCCATTGGCGGCTGGATGTCCGGCTGGATCTATGACCTGACCGGCTCCTACGCCGCTGCCTTCCTCAATGGTCTGGCCTGGAACCTCGTCAATGCGGCCGTCGTGATCTTCCTGCTGCTGCGTGACAGGAACACCCGGCGCGTTGCCATGGGCTGAAGGGGCTCGACTGAAATAGAATCGGCAGATGCTCAACCCGCCTTCAGCGCGGCGACCGCGAACAGGGCGAGGGAGAGCAGGAGGAAGGCGCCGGAGAGGCGGGCGGACATGCGGGCCTTGTCGAACAGGGCATCGCGCATGGCGACCGCGATCAGCGCCCGCGCCACGGCCTTCTGCGGCCGCCGGTCCGGGGCAAGCAGCATCCAGACTTCCGTGTCCTCGACACGGGCGCGGCGGTGATAGGTGAGGCCATACCAGGCCATGAAGAGCCCGGTGATGCCGGCCCCAAGCGCCCCGAACAGGAAGCTGTAATGGGGATGAGACAGCGTGCCCATCATCACCATGAGCACCGCCAGCCCGCAGAAGCCCCAGGCCCGGGTCACGCATTCCTCGGCAAGTCGGGTGATCTCGTCCACGGCGCGCCTCCCGCCCTGAGCTGTCTCCTGCCCACAGTCGCAGAAACGCTGCGGCAGTCAATTTCCCTCTGGCGGCACAGGCTGCCGATCACGCAGGCGTGTTGGCCAATCTGCAGTGAGCTGTGTTGCTTTGGTGCCCCTTGCCAAGCCTCCCGAAACAACCTACCTCGGCTGAATGACACACTCCGTTCTTCCTCCGCGCGCGGAAGCGCGCCCCGTCACCCTGACCACCCACGGCATCACCCGCCAGGACGATTACGCCTGGCTCAGGGCTGACAACTGGCAGGAGGTCATGCGGGATCCTGCCGTCCTGGCGGACGATATCCGCGCCTATCTGGAGGCCGAGAACGGCTATCTCGAGGCGCAGATGGCGCCGACCAAGGCGCTGCAGGAGACGCTGTTTGCCGAGATGAAGGGGCGCATCAAGGAAGACGACAGTTCCGTGCCGATGCCGGACGGGCCGTATGAGTATGGCCTGCGCTATGTGACCGGCGGCCAGCATCCGATCCTGACCCGGACCTCGCGCGGCGGCGGCGATGAACAGATCCTCATTGACGGCGACAAGGAAGCTGCGGGCAAGGCCTATTTCAAGCTGGCCGGCGCGACCCATTCCGACGATCACAGCCGTCTGGCCTGGGCCTATGACGACAAGGGCTCGGAGTTCTACACCCTCAAGCTGCGCGACATGGCGACCGGCGCGGACATGGCGTCCGTGATCGAGGACACCGCCGGCGGCGGCGAGTTCTCGGCCTGCGGGCGCTATCTGTTCTATATCCGGGTTGATGCCAATCACCGGCCGTCGAAACTCTTCCGCCACGAGATCGGCACCGATCCGGCGACGGACGTGCTGGTTTACGAGGAGGCCGATGCCGGCTTCTTCATGGGCGTCGGCAAGACCCAGTCGGGCAGCCACATCGTCATCGACATCCATGACCATGAGACCTCCGAAGTCCATGTCATTCCGGCCGACGCACCGACCAGTGCCCCGCGCCTGATCGCGGCGCGCGAGACGGCGATTGAATATTCGGTCGATGAAAGCGGTGGCCAGTTCTTCATCCTGACCAATGCGGACGATGCCGAGGACTTCAAGATCGTCACCGCGCCGGTAAGCGATCCTGGCCGGGCGAACTGGAGCGATCTGGTGCCGCACAAGGGCGGCCGGCTGATCCTGTCGGTTACCGCCTACAAGGAGTTCATCGTCCGCCTGGAGCGCGAGGATGGGCTGCCGCGCATCGTCGTGCGCCGGCTGGTGGATGCCGTTGAACACGCGATTGCCTTCGACGAGGAGGCCTATTCGCTGGGTCTTTCGGATGGCTATGAGTTCGACACCAGCTTGATCCGTTTCACCTATTCCTCGATGACGACGCCGTCGCGCACCTATGACTACGATGTCGAGACGCGCCAGCGCACGCTGCGCAAGGAACAGGCGGTGCCGTCGGGCCATAACCCGGCGGACTATGTCACCCGCCGCCTGCAGGCCCGCGCGGCCGATGGCGAGCTGGTGCCGGTGTCGGTGCTCTATCGCAAGGACACGCCGCTGGACGGTTCCGCGCCGTGCCTGCTCTACGGCTATGGCTCCTATGGCATTTCGATCCCGGCGAGCTTCAACACCAACTGCCTCAGCCTCGTCGACCGGGGCTTCGTCTATGCGATTGCGCATATCCGTGGCGGCAAGGAGAAGGGCTACGCCTGGTATTCGAAGGGCCGGCGCGAGTTCAAGCGCAACACCTTCACTGACTTCCTCGCCGCAGCCGACCATCTCGTCGGTGAAGGCTTCACCGCGCATGAGCGCATCGTCGCGCAGGGCGGCTCGGCCGGCGGCATGCTGATGGGCGCAGTGGCCAACATGGGCGGCGAGAAGTTCGGCGGCATCATCGCCGAGGTGCCCTTCGTCGACGTGCTGAACACCATGCTCGACGACACGCTGCCGCTGACCCCGCCGGAATGGCCGGAATGGGGCAACCCGATCGCCAGCCGCGAGGCCTATGACTATATCGCCGGCTACTCGCCCTATGACAATGTCACGGCGAAGGCCTATCCGGCGATCCTGGCGGTCGGTGGCCTGACCGATCCGCGCGTGACCTATTGGGAACCGGCGAAGTGGGTGGCGCGGCTGAGGGCCGTGAAGACCGGCGACAGCCTCTTGATGCTGAAGACCAACATGGAGGCCGGACACGGCGGCGCTTCTGGCCGGTTCGACCGGCTGAAGGAAGTGGCACTGGTTCAGGCGTTTGCGCTCAAGGTTGCAGGGCTGGCGTGACGGCGCGATCAGGGCGCTGGCCCGCGCCGATCACTCGTCTGTGACTTCCGCTTTACCGGCAAATCCTCCTTCAATAGCAGCGCGGATGGTGACGCGCCGTTTTGCCTTGAGGGAGAGATTGATGAAGAAATTTGTTTTGGCCGCCGCTGCGGTCCTGTTTGTCATGCCTGCGGTTCAGGCGGCCGATGATCCGGTTGCCACGCGCAAGGCGATCATGCAGTCGGTTGCCGCCAGTGCCGGTCTCTCGGGCGGCATGATGAAGGGCGAGATTGCCTATAGCCCGGCCGCTGGCAAGGCTGCCATTGCTTCGCTCAACGCGGCTGCCCTGTCCTTTGGTGCCTTCTTCCCGGCGGGTAGCGAAGCTGCCCCCGGCACAACGGCCAGCCCGAAGATCTGGGAAGATTCGGCCGGATTTGCTGCCGCGCTCGCCAAGTTCTCGGCAGCCACAGGAGCCGCAGCCCAGGCGTCCGGCAAGGATGGCCCTGCTGATGTTGATGCCCTGAAGGCCGCCGTCGGGCCGATCCTGGCCAGCTGCAAGAGCTGTCACGAAGTCTATCGGGTCCAGAAGTAATCCGGCAAAAGGAGCGCGGGGATGCGTCGGAAGATCCTGACTGGTGTCCTCGTGGCTGGCGCGGCCGTGGCTGCCGCTGGCTGGGTGCTGACCGCCCCGCGCCCTCTGTCCTCCGCCGCCCTGGCAGCCTTGCCCGATGGCGACCCGCAGCGGGGCGAGGTGGTGTTCCACGCTGGAGGCTGTGCTTCGTGCCATGCAGCGCCGGGCGCAAAGGGCGAGGACAAGCTGAAGCTGGCGGGCGGGCTGAAACTGGCGACGCCCTTCGGCACCTTCGTCGCGCCGAATATTTCGAGCGATCCGAACGACGGGATCGGCGGCTGGAGCAAGGCCGACTTCGCCAATGCCATGCTGGCCGGCGTGTCGCCGGACGGTGCGCATTACTACCCGGCCTTTCCCTATACATCCTATGCCCGGATGACGCCGGGCGACGTGATGGACCTGCAAGCCTATATGCAGCAGCTGCCGGCAGTGGCCGGAAAGGCACCGGCGCATGACCTGGGCTTCCCCTTCAACATCCGCCGGGGACTGGGGCTCTGGAAGCTGGCCAATCTGGATCCGGCGCCAATGGTCACGGTGGCTGCCGGTGATGCCGTCCTTGAGCGTGGCCGCTATCTGGTCGAGGGGCCCGGGCATTGCGGCGAATGCCACACCCCGCGCGATGCCATCGGCGGCCTGGACCGCAGCCGCTGGCTTGCAGGCGCTGCAGCACCAACGGGCGAAGGCCGTATTCCGAATATCACGGGCGGGGAGGGCGGCATCGGCAGCTGGAGCGCTGCCGACATTGCCTATTACCTTGAAACCGGCTTCACGCCGGACTTCGATTCCGTCGGCGGCGAGATGGTCGCCGTGCAGGAGAACATGGCGAAGCTCCCGGCCAGCGACCGGGAAGCGATTGCCGCCTATCTGAAGGCTGTGCCGGCGCTGGCGGACGGGCGCTGAGGCCCTTCCGCACTTTACGCCCGGAGGGCGGAAGCGTCAGGCCTTGAGGGTCGCGGCGACGGCCTCGGCGAGCGTGACGGTCGGGCGGCCGATGAGGCGGGAGAGGGTCTTGCCGTCATCGAAGAGTTCACTCCTTGCGGTGGCGGTGTCGGCATCGGCGAGAGCACCGGCAAAGCCATCCGGCAGACCGACCTGGACCAATAACCCCTTGAATGCCTCTTCAGACATGTTCGTGTAGGCAACCGGCTTGCCCGACTGGCGCGCGATCTCGGCGGCAAGGTCGGCCTTGGTGAAGGACGTGTCGCCGGCAAGCTCGAGGACGGTGCCGGAGGCTGCGCCCTTGCGCAGGATTTCGGCTGCAGCTGCTGCGTAATCGGCGCGGGCGGCTGCGGAGATGCGGCCCTCGCCCGAGGCACCGAAGACCGCGCCGTGTTCGATGGCGGCCGGAACCGAGCCCATGAAATTCTCCAGATACCAGCCATTGCGCAGGAGAACATAGGGAACGCCGGAGGCGGCGAGGTCCTGTTCGGTGATCTTGTGTTCGGCGGCGAGGATCATGCCGGACTGCGGCGTGCGCAGGATCGAGGTGTAGATCAGGAGTTCGACGCCTGCCGCCTTGGCCGCCTCAATGACGGCCTTGTGCTGAGCCGCGCGGCTGCCAACCTCGGACGAGGAAACCAGCAACAGCTTGCTGACGCCCTGGAGGGCAGGGGCGAGGGTCTCGGGGCGGCTGTAGTCGAACGCGGCAACCTGAGCGCCGCGGGCGGCAAGGTCAGTGACCTTGTCCGGGCTGCGCACGAGAAGGCGCAGCGAGACGGCAGGTTCGGTGGCGAGCAGGTTTTCAGCGACGAGGCGGCCAAGCTGGCCGCTGGCTCCGGTAATTGCAATCATGATCAGGTCTCCCTTTGGGTTTGGATCGGGTTCGGGGGTGCGATGGACCTGATATGCGCTTCAAACTTTCTTTTGGAAAGTACGCACTAATTTGTTAGTATAACCTTTGTTGAAACGAGGATGCTGGCAATGGATGGCGCGGACCTTCTGGACCGGAAAGGCAGCGAGATGGACGGGGACAGCGCCCGGCAGCCCGAGCCGCTGTCCGGACTGCTGCAGCGCGGACTGGTGTTCAGCGAAGCCTGCCCGTCGCGCGAGATCCTGAAACACCTGACCAGCCGCTGGGGCGTGCTGGTCCTGCTGGCACTGCTGGACGGCATGCACCGCTACAGCACGTTGCGCCGCAAGATCGGTGGGGTGAGTGAAAAGATGCTGGCGCAGACGCTGCAGCAGCTGGAGGCGGACGGGTTCCTGACCCGGACATCCCTGCCGGTGGTGCCACCGCATGTGGAGTACCGGCTGACGGAGCTGGGCCGTGAGGCGGCAGAACGGGTGCGCGTGCTTGCGGACTGGATCGAGGTCAACATGCCGCGGATCCTTGAGGCACAGCAGGATAAGAGCGGCTGACATTTCCATCACAAACTGATTCCCTGCACCGCGCCCCAAATCTAACTGTCAGGCAGCAGCCACTCGATGCTTGGTTTGCGGCTAAAAACATCCAGCGAGCTTGGGTCTGGCCAATGCGAGACCTGGGGATACGTAAAAATACGCTCCAATTTGACGCAGGCACCTTGCGATTGCGGTCAGGAAGAACCAATTCAAACGAAAATTTTAACTTCCTCCTCATAGCCTTCGGGTCGGAACCGTCCGATCCGGACGTCACGATCTGCCCCAGACCAGCCGAAGAGTGAGCATGACGCCCGCCGCACCCGACATGACCATCCTCGCCGTGCTTGCGCCCTTTGCGGCTGCGGCGATTGCGCCTTTCGCCGTCAGGATCCTCAAGCACAACGCGGCCTGGCCGCTGGCGCTGGTGCCCTTCCTGATCTTCGCCCATTTCGCCGGCTTCGTGTCCGGCGTGTCGCAGGGGCAGACCTTCACGGTTGCCCGCGAGTGGGTGCCGGCCTATGGCGTCAACCTGTCATTCTACATCGACGGCCTGTCGACGCTGTTCGCGCTGCTGATTTCCGGTATCGGCACGTTCATCATTCTCTACGCAGGCGGCTACCTGAAGGGGCATCCGCAGCAGGGGCGGTTCCTGTCGTTCCTGTTCCTGTTCATGGGCGCGATGCTGGGGCTTGTCACGGCTGACAACCTCATCACGCTGTTCATCTTCTGGGAACTGACCTCGATCACCTCGTTCCTGCTGATCGGCTTTGACCATCTGCGCGCGGCCTCGCGCCGGGCGGCGCTGCAGGCGCTGCTGGTCACGGGTGGCGGCGGCCTCGCGCTGCTGGCCGGGTTCCTGCTGATCATCCAGATCACCGGCGAGATCGAGATGTCAAAAGTGCTGGCCAGCGGCGATGTGCTGCGCGGCAGTGCGCTGTATCTGCCCGTGTTCCTTCTGGTCCTGGGTGGTGCCTTCACCAAGTCGGCCCAGTTCCCGTTCCATTTCTGGCTTCCCAACGCCATGGAAGCGCCGACCCCGGTGTCGGCGTTCCTGCATTCGGCGACGATGGTGAAGGCTGGCGTCTATCTGCTGATGCGCGTGCATCCGGTGCTGGGCGGCACGGACATCTGGATGACCGTGCTGCCGCTGTTTGGCGGCGTCACCTTGCTGGTGGGCACCTTGCTCGCCGTGCGCCAGACCGACCTGAAGCTGATGCTGGCCTATACGACCGTCGCCTCGCTCGGGCTGCTGGTCATGCTGACGGGCACCAGCAACGAGAAGGCACTGGAAGGCGCGGTGCTCTATCTCTTCGCCCATTCGCTGTTCAAGGGCGCGTTGTTCATGGTCGCCGGCACCATCGACCATGAGGCTGGGACCCGTGACGTCACCAAGCTGGGCGGGTTGCGCAAGGCGATGCCGATCACCTTTGCCGCGGCAGCACTCGCAGGCCTGTCCATGGCCGGCCTGCCGCCCTTCATCGGCTTCATCGCCAAGGAAGTGCTCTACTATGGCACCTGGGGCTTGCCGCAGGGGGCGATGCTGCTGACGGTGGTCGCCGTCATCGGCAATGCCCTGATGCTGGTGATTGCAGCTGCCGTTGCGATCAAGCCCTTCTTCGGGCCGGAGACGCACACGCCCAAGCATGCCCATGAAGGGCCAGTCCTGCTGTGGGCCGGGCCGGTGGTGCTGTCGCTGACCGGTCTTGCCGCCGCCATGATGGCGCATACGACGGGTGAACTGTTCATCGGGCCGATGCTGTCCTCGCTGAAGGGCACGCCGGCGACCGTCGAGCTACATCTCATCCCGGGCTATATTTCGGCACCGCTGATCCTGTCAATCATCACCGTCGCGCTTGGCATCGTGCTGTTCCTGCAGCTTGACCGGCTGCGCGGGATCATTGCCTCGATCCTGGCGGCCATCGGCTGGGGGCCGGACCGTGGTTTCGACCAGGTGGTTGCCGCGATAGTCTGGATCTCGGCCGTGGTGACACGGCTGCTGCAGGGCGGCAAGATGCAGACCTACATGGTGCTGACCTTTGCCGTGACCGGTATCGCCCTCCTGCTGCCACCGTATCTGACGGGCAGCTTTCCGGCGATCCCCGAATGGCCGCAGTTCCGCTTCTATGAGTGGGCCGTCATTGCCATTGCGGTGATGGGCCTTGGCGCGGTGCTGGTGGCAAAGACACGGCTGACGGCGATCGTCTCGCTCGGCATCCAGGGTTTTGCCGTCGCAACGCTGTTCCTGCTGTTTGGTGCGCCGGACCTGTCCTTCACCCAGTTCATGATTGAAACCCTGTCGGTGGTGGTGCTGGCGCTGGTGATGACTCGTCTAAACCTGTCGCCGCGTGACCATCGTCCGCTGGGCGCCAAACTTGTGACGGGCGTTGTTGCGGCCTCCGTCGGCGCGGGCCTCGCCCTGGCCCTGATGGCAGTGACCCAGACGCCTTTCGACGGACGGCTGTCCGAGTTCTTCTCGCAATACAGCCGCGCGATTGCCCATGGCCGCAACATCGTCAACGTCATCATCGTCGACTTCCGCGGCTTTGATACGCTGGGCGAGATTGCAGTCGTGGTGCTGACGGGCCTGGCCGTACTCGGTCTGGTGCGGATCCAGACGAAGCCGGACAGCGGCAACGCTGCCAACAAGGCCAACAAGACGGCGGCGAAAGCTGCTCGCAAACCGGTGGAGGCCCGCTGATGCGCTCGGTCATCTTCCGCACCTTTGCCCCGTTCATCACGGCGCTGATGGTGCTGTTCTCGATCTTCGTGCTGCTGCGTGGTCACAATGAGCCAGGTGGTGGCTTTATCGGCGGGTTGGTGGGCGCCTCGGCGCTGGCAATCTACGGGATCTCGGCCGGAGTCGGTCCGGCCAGACGCGCACTCAAGGCGCATCCGATGAGCATTGCGGCCTTCGGCTTGCTGCTGGCAGCCGTCTCCGGTGTGCTGTCCCTGTTCACGGGCCAGGCTTTCATGACCAGCCAGTGGGCGGCGGTCGAGGTGTTCGGCGTGACGGTCGACCTGTCGACGCCGCTGTTCTTCGATATCGGTGTCTATCTGGTGGTTGTCGGTGCAATCGGCTCGATCGCACTGGCGCTTGAGGAAAGGGAGAGCGACTGATGGAAGCTGGCTTTTCCGTCCTGATCGGACTTTTCTTTGCCGTCGGCGTCTATCTGATGCTGTCGCGCCATATCGTGCATATTCTCATCGGCATCACGATCCTCGGCAATGCGGTCAACATGTTGATCTTCACCGCAGGCCGGCTGACACGGGAAGTGCCACCGGTGATCCCGCTGGAACTCTATGTGCCGGCGGGGCCAACCGCCAATCCGCTGCCGCAGGCCCTGGTTCTGACGGCAATCGTGATTTCCTTCTCCTTCTTCGCGTTCCTGCTGGTGCTGGCCTTCCGCACCTACCAGGAACTGGGCACCGATGACGTCAACGAGATGCGCGTCGCCGAGCCCAAGGGCGAAGCTCTGCCGCCGCAGGGGTATTGATCCATGGCCGGTCCTTCCGTTTCCGTTGACCTTTCAGCTGCCATGCAGACCGTTCCGGTTCAGCTTGCCGACTGGCTGGTGGTCGCTCCATCGATCCTGACCATCGTCGGCGGCATGCTGTGCCTGATGAGCCGCAAGAACATCGCGCTGGCGCCGAAGTTGGGGCTGTTCTTCCTTGGCCTGCTGGTCATCAGCAATCTGCTGCTTCTGGCCGAAGTGCTGAAGCGCGGCGTGATCACCATGGTGATGGGAAACTGGCTGCCGCCTTTTGGCATCGCCTTCACCGTCGATGCGCTGGGGGCAACTTTGGCACTGGTGGCGGCGATCGTAGCTTTTGCGGCCGGCCTTTATGCCTCGATTACCATCGACAATTCGGGCCGGCGCTACGGCTTCTATCCGTTCCTGCTGCTGCTGATGACCGGAGTGAACGGAGCGTTCCTCACCGGCGACGTGTTCAACCTCTATGTCTGGTTCGAGGTGCTGCTGATTTCGTCCTATGGCCTGCTGGTGCTCGGCAACGACCGGATCCAGCTCGACGGCACGGTGAAATACGGCATTCTCAACCTGATCGGTACCAACCTGTTCCTGATCGCCACCGGTCTGCTCTATGGCCAGCTCGGTACGCTGAACATGGCCGACATCACCATGAAGGTGCAGGAAAGCGGTGTCAGTGGCCCGTTAATGACCATTGCAGTGCTGTATTTCCTTGCTTTTACAATGAAGGCGGCGGCGTTCCCGGTGAATTTCTGGCTGCCCTCGTCCTATCACACCCCGCGCATCGTCGTGGCGGCCGTGTTCGCCGGACTGCTGACGAAGGTGGGCATCTATGCGCTGCTGCGCATCCTCGTCATGCTGATGCCGGCGGCGCGGGCCGAACTGGCGGACGTGATCGCCTGGGTCGCCGCGCTGACGATGCTGACCGGTGTGATTGGCGCGCTGGCGCAGTCGGATGTACGCCGATTGCTCGGGTATCTGGTCATTTCCGGCATCGGCTCGATGTTGGCCGGGATTGCGATGGGCTCGGTGCTGGCCCTGTCCGGCACGGTGTTCTACGCCGTCCACTCCATCCTGGTGATGACGGCCCTGTACATGGCCGCCGGTCTGATGGCAGCAATGGCCGGAAGCTATGACCTGCGTCGGCTGGGCGGGCTCTATGGCGCCAGTCCGGTCCTTGCCGGGGTGTTCCTGGTGCTGGCGCTGGCTGTTGCGGGCCTGCCGCCGTTCTCCGGTTTCTGGCCGAAGGTGATGCTGGTCGACGCTGCCCTGACGCTTGGCTGGAACTGGCTGGCCGCGTCTATCCTCGTGACCGGCTTCCTGACCTCGCTGGCTGTTGGCCGGGTCTGGATCTATGCCTTCTGGCGTGGTGGTCCGGAGGGCACCGTCGATGGCGGATCGGTAAGTCTGCCGGGTGGTGGAGTTCTGCTGGCCGGGGCCGGCGGGCAGTCGACGGCTGCGGTCTGGGTGCCGATCGGCATACTGACGGCGCTGATCGTGCTGTTCGGTCTGCAGCCGGAGTGGATGATGGAAGTGTCCTCGCGCGGTGCCTCAGGTCTGATTGATCCGGTCGGGTACCTGAGGTCGGTGTTCGGAGGCGGCGCATGACCGGTCTGTTCCTCGTCAATATCCTGCTGGCGCTGTCCTGGGCAGCGGTCACTGGGTCCTTCTCGGTGGTAAACCTTGCCTTCGGCTTCGTTCTTGGAACGGGTGTCCTGTTCATGATCCGCGAGCAGGTTGGCGGATCGAGCTACTTCAAGCGGACAGGACGGGTCGTCGGCCTGATCCTGTTGTTCTTGAAGGAACTAGCCCTTTCGGCCTGGCGTGTTGCCCTGCTAGTCAGCCGGCCAAAGCTGGACGTCAGCCCGGGCATCATCGCCTTTCCGCTGACTGTAGAGCGAGACTTCGAGATTGCCCTGTTGGCCAATCTCATCACCCTCACACCGGGAACCTTGTCGGTTGACGTCTCCGAAGACCGCAAGGTTCTCTATGTGCACTGTATTGACCTGCCGGATCCCGAAGCCACCATTGCCGACATTCGCGATGGCTTCGAGCGCAAGATCATGGAGGCATTCCGTTGAGCCCCTTCGAGACTTTTGCGTCCGGTTTCCTGGACGTGGCGATTCAGATCTCGCTTGCCCTGTTGTGTCTGGCTTTCCTGCTGACCGTGGTGCGCACCGTCGTAGGACCGACGCTGCCGGACCGGGTCCTTGCGCTCGACATGCTGGTGGGCACGGTGATCGGTTTTATCGCCGTAATCGGTGTTGCGACCGACTTCTATCTCTACATTGATATCGCCATCACCCTTGGTCTTGTCGGCTTCCTGGCGACGGTCGCCCTTGCGCGGTTCATCCAGAACCGCGGTGCGGCCGGCGACCAGACGATTGCCGAGGAAGTAAAGGCCGCAGTCGCGCGCAACAGGAGAGTGAAATGACCGCGCTTGTTGATATCCTCGTCGGCCTGACCCTGATTATCGGCGCTCTCTTCGCGCTGCTGGCGGCGGTCGGCGTGCTCAGACTGCCAGATGTCTATTCGCGTATGCATGCTGCCTCAAAGGCAGGTACTGTCGGTTCAGGCCTACTGCTGATTGCACTGGCAATTGATGCGGGCCAGCTCGACGTGACCACCCGCGCGATCGCCGGGGTTCTGTTCTTCCTGTTGACTGCGCCGATCTCTGCGCATCTGCTGGCAAAAGCTGCTTTCGCTGCCGGCTATCCAACCTGCGCCAGTTCGCGCCAGGACTGGGTGAGGGAACTGCAGGGCAAGGGCAGCAAGCGCAAGGGCTGATCGCCGACCGGACTTCAGGCCTGGCCGCTTGGCGGCCTACAGAGACAGAAATCGCCATCCGGGGAGCGCTGCGCCCCGGATTTTTTGACGCCCTGTCAGACATGGACCTGCCGTATCGGTGTCGAAGGCAAGGGCTGAAGCGACAGGTTGCGCCTCTTTCACCCGCAAAGACCGCCTGTCTTTCCTGATCCGGGCTTGCATTCGAAGTCCGGATGGGCAATGAGGCAATTGATTACGTCTGGTCTATGTTTGAGTCGCCTGTGCTGATGGTCCTTTGATTGCGCTTATGGGCAATTTACTCAATTGCATCTCCACAAATTCGACAAAATTAGAACAGACAGACAGTGATGGCAGGCAATTCGCGATAACGAATTACTTTTTCGATGTTGTTCAGGGCTTGTCGACTGCGAAGCGCGCCTGTATAACCGCAAGAACGTTGTCCAAGCAGTAGAATCAAATTTTAGCAGTCGAGCGCTGCAAGCAAGACTTCAGGATCTTACCAGAGGTAAGCGAAGTCAGAAGCTTCGATCCGACTTGCGAAATCGCCACAAGATATATGGAACGGGTGAGACATGACTGACAATCCGGTAGACGCCAACCTGATCGACCTGACCGCAGAGATCGTTTCTGCATACGTGAGCAACAACACGGTGGCTGCCACGGATCTGCCGGCTTTGATCACCGACATCTACAGCGCCCTGCAGCGTACGTCGGGCACCCAGTCCGAGCCGGAGCCGGAGCCGCTGAAGCCGGCTGTTCCGGTCAAGAAGTCTGTCATGCCGGATTACATCATCTGCCTGGAAGACGGGAAGAAGTTCAAGTCGCTGAAGCGTCACCTGCGCACGCATTACGACATGACCCCGGAAGAGTACCGCGAGAAGTGGGACCTGCCGACCGACTACCCGATGGTTGCCCCGAACTATGCCGCCGCCCGCTCGGAACTGGCGAAGAAGATGGGCCTCGGCCAGCAGCGCAAGCGCGTCAAGTAAGGCTTGTCGCCGGCGCGGACTGCCGGCGCGGCTTTTCAGACCGAATGCATCCGTGTCAGCACGGATCAGGACCGCCCCCGAAAACGGGGCGGTCCTTTTTGTTTGCGGTTTCGGAAACGGCGGTCGGAGCGGGCTGGACTTGTCGCGAGTTGCATTGGCCAGCGGGGTCAATCGCGCTTGCAGGGCGAGCCCGGGCCGGACCTGGAGGTTTTGATGCCTGTTGCCATTTCGCGCCGGCCCGACACTGAAACGCTGGCATCAGGGCAGTTTCCAGGGCCAGGAGCCGGGGCAGGCTTGCGGTCCAGTGACCGCTGCCATGACGCGCCCGCTCCTGCCGCAATAATTGCAAAAGTCGCCAGACTGCCGCTCGTGGCAGCGCAGCCCCTGGCTGCCAGTCCGAAGGCAGGAGGGCCTCCCGTCCCAGCAGGCGGACAAGGCGATGCCTCGGCAACACCATTCCAGCGGCTTTGATCAACCTTGCTCTGCGATATTGCATCCTGTTGTTCCCACAGCTTCCACCCGGCGCGATCGGTTCAGTGTGCCTGAGGTTTGACCTGGGGGGATAACTTGGCAGTACACGCCCATTTCGCCTTCAGATTGATAGGAAACTTATCCCCCACCTCAAATTGCTCTCTTAGAATGTAGGAAAATAAGCCTACAAATCGAAAGCAGAAGAGGGGAGATCTGATGGAGCAGTATGTTTACAGTGAAATTCTCGAAGTATTCGGACAAGGCAGGTGTCGGGTATCAAGAATCAGGGCGAATGAAAAAATCTCAAGGAGCATCAGATCTGCTGAAATTCTGGTGACTGAGTTCTACGGGGTTCCGCAGGAAGACTTGATGCAGGAAACGAGGGGGCGGAAAAACGTTGCCTGTGCGCGCCAGGTCATGATGTACATGGCGCATATCACGTTCGGGCTGACGCTTGGCGAGGTCGGGCGGCTCTACAACCGCGATCGCTCCACGGTCGGATACGCCTGCCGCAAGATGGAGGATCTCAGGGACAACCCGTGTCACGACCGGATGCTGGAGCAATTCGAGCGCGCCATCCGCGACATGGCGGTGCAGGACAGAATTGCGGTTGATGGTTCCGAATGTCGCGTTTCCCTGTGCGGGGAGAGTGTCCGATGAACTCCCGAGCTCTGCTGCGCCGGCTGGCCCGGGCCGCGATGATGCGGACAGACATCGAAGGCATTTGCGGCAAGGGGGACGGGGATGGGCGCAAGTTGTTGATGGAACTACTTGTGGCCGGACTGGTGCGCGAGGAGGCCGGAACCATTCACCTCAGCGATGCGGGGCGGATGCATCTGCGCCGCATGCTGTCGGGCGGTGATGATTGCTTTCGCGGACAACATCAGGAGCGGGCATCCCAACCAGTGGCGCCAGAGGGGAAACCGGTGGGCCATGAGAATGCCCGCCATGTGCTGGTTGATCTTGGCGAAAGCCCATTGGCATGGCTCGCCAGCCGGCGTGACGCTAAGGGACGGGCCCTGTTGAACCGGGGACAGGTCGAGGCAGGCGAGCGGCTGCGGCAGGATTTTACATTCGCCGGCATGATGCCACGGCTGGCCGGTGGCTGGAGAACCGAGCGGATCAGCGGCGGTGCCGGAGCCAATGCGGGTATCGATCTCAATGATCACGTTCTGGCTGCGCGGCGGCGCGTCGAGACGGCGTTGGACGCGGTCGGACCTGGGCTGTCTCCTATACTTGTCGACGTCTGCTGCCTGCTGAAAGGGCTGGAGACGGTCGAGCGGGAGCGCGGCTGGCCGGCCCGGTCGGCGAAGGTGGTTCTGGGACTTGCCCTGAACGGCCTCGACGAGCACTACCGGCTTGGCCGTGTCCGGGTCAGGTCGCCAGAGCCGTCGCCGCATCGGAGCGGATCCGCTCGACCATCGACTTGAGGCCGTTCGACCGCTGCGGGGTCAGATGGTCCTGCAGGCCAATCCGGGCAAAAAGGGCGTCGACATCCGTTGCCAGGATTTCCTTTGCCGTCTTTCCGGAAAAGATCGCCAGCACGATGGCAACGAGGCCCTGGACGATAAGGGCGTCGCTGTCGCCCTGGTAGGTCAGCACCGGCTCGCCGGCTGCATTGCGGGTCACGTCGGTCACCAGCCAGACCTGTGACACACAACCGCGCACCTTGTAGGCGTCTGTCCGGCACTCGGCAGGGAAGGGAGGCAAGGCGCGGCCAAGGTCGATGACGTATTTGTAGCGATCTTCCCAGTCATCGAGGAATTCGAAGCCATCGAGAATGTCGGCAAGGGAAGTGGTCATGGAAAAGGCGCCCGGACGGAACTGAAGGTCAGGGAGATATAGCCGCATGACCCGCAAGTGCAAGCTGCGGAAAGGCCTGGGAACGGTTACGCAAGGAGCCGGCACGCGGCCGACAAAAAAAGACGCCGCAAGTGGAAAGGGCAGCTGCCCACTTGCGGCGTCGCGGAAAGAACCGCGGAGTGTTTTCCGTCTCCCGAACCGGTCGCCAAGAAGGCGGGGCCGATCCGGTCATGCGGGGCGCAAACCACCGCGTACGAGGAGCGCGAACGCAGTCGCACGCGGTCAGCAGTGGTCAGACACGAGAGCCTGACCGGGGATTGGGCCGTGGCACCGGCCCAAAGGAGACCTCCGGTGTGGAGGATGCGGGGGCGGGAGCAACACTTGCAGCTCCCGGAACTGTTTCAGGCGCAGGCAAATGCCAGGCCGGAACGGGATCGGCGGCGAACATCGGACCGTTGCCGCCGACCGAACCGGTGAAGACGGGCGTCCCGGCGCTCACGCTAGTCTGCGGAGCTGCCAGGTCCGTACCTTCGACCGACTTGTCGAGAAACTCATAGACGATACGTGCGCCATCGCGCGCCTGGGCCCCGATGGCGACCAACGCCTGGCCACCTGTGTCACAGGTCTGCGGATTGCGGGTGCAGAAACCGGTGAGGTCGGACACCGTCGCCTGGGCCGCCAGGACGGCGGACAAAGGATCGACGTCGATCCCGGTGGTGGTCTTCTGGCCGGTGCCGAAGGGGATCAGCACGAGGACCAGAGTGAGCCAGAAGGCTGTCCTGATCAGAAAAAACATGACGCTACCCTGTGTAGTTCCTGAGATCCGCCGTGCTCCATGCCAGGGCCAGCGGTTTTCTTATGCCGTCACATTAGCAGCGACGTCCAAAGGGCAGGTTCAGATCCCCCACGCGTTTTTCATCAAATTCGCAGATGACTTGATGAAAATGCAGGACAAAATTGATTCAAATTTGAGCAAGTCCGATGCAAGTCGCTGGGCGTGAACCGCTTTTTCGGGAAAGAGATTTGCACGACATGGACCGGCTTTCAGCGTTCCTTAAGCGGTCTGCGCAAAACTGTCTCTGGAACAGAATCCGGCTTCCGTCGGATCCTAGCCAGTCAGAGTGAGTGTGTTGTGTAGCGTGTCCAGAGTTCTACAGGTGTTTGGCCATACAATCAGCCGCTTCATCGAGGGCCTGGTGCACCCATCGGCCGCCTCGGACCGGCTGCGCGCGCCGCGCCATGCCACTTTCATCACCGCTAGTCTTGGAGCCGGATCGGCGGCTCTGATCCTGTTGCCGCTGCATCTGGCGCTGGCCGGTCCGGCGTCACTGCCGCTGACCCTGGCGCTGGCCTGGGCGCTGGCACAGTGGCCGCTGGTGCTGTTCCTGTCACGCACCGGATATCTGACCCTGGCGCAGGCTGCTTCTGCCGCGCTGTTTGCACTCTTCATAGGCGCCATTTGTGCGCTGACCGGTGGCGTCGCCTCCTTTGCGCTGCTGTGGTTGCTGCTGGCCCCTGTCGAGGCCGCCTTGTCGGGCGACCGGCGTGCAGTTCTCTGGGTGACGGCGCTGTGCGTGGTCGAGGCTGCGCTGCTGACGGCCATGGCCCCTGGTGCGCCTGTCCTCGCCCTTGCAATTGATCCGCGCGTGGCGCAGGCCGTCTCGGCGGGCGGCGGGCTTGCCTATGCGGCCATGCTCGCCTTGCGCTTTGCCTTTGACCAGCGGCGCAGCGATGGGCTGGCCGTGGACAGGGAACATGACTTGCGTCTTGTCTGCGATACGCTGG
This sequence comes from Pannonibacter carbonis, assembly GCF_003012935.1. Classification (GTDB taxonomy): domain Bacteria; phylum Pseudomonadota; class Alphaproteobacteria; order Rhizobiales; family Stappiaceae; genus Pannonibacter; species Pannonibacter carbonis. Next base: position 379,288 of record NZ_PUDR01000002.1, read on the forward strand.
GGGATCTCGTCCTGCGCCTGGGCGAAGGCGGCGATGTAGAGACGCTGACCGGCCCTGCCGACGTCGTGTCGGGCGTTCCGGCAAGGCAGTTGCAGCGCAAGGGTTTGTTTCAGCGCCTGCATGTGGCGGACCGGCCAGCCTATCTGAAGACAGTTTCCGACGCCGAACGCGGGCTTGAACCGCCGCGCCTCGACATGCGCCTGCGCACTGGTGCAACGCAACCTGGCGAGGCGGGCCTCGCCGACTATCGCTGGATTGACCTGACCTGCCGCCGGCTGCCGGACGGTGCCGTGGTCGCCGTCCTGCGCGATGCAACGCAGCGCAAGGCCGAGGACGAGCGGGCCGTGAACGCCCAAAGTGCCGCAGAAGCGCAGAACGCGGCCAAGACCCGAATGCTGGCCGCCGTCAGCCATGAAATACGGACACCGCTCAATGCCATCATCGGGTTCTCGGACCTGCTGCGCGCCAGTCCGGCGATGCTGGCCGATGAGCAGCGCAAGCGGGAATATGTCGAACTGATCCACGAATCGGGCACGCATCTGCTGGAGGTCGTGGAGGGGTTGCTGGACGTGTCGCGGCTCGAGAGCGGCCGGATGGACTTGAGCATCGAGCCCTTTGACCTGCGCGCCTGTCTTGAAAGCTGCCGTCACATGCTGGCGGGCGAGGCTGCAGCACGGCGCATCAGCATTCGCATGGACCTGTGCGACGGCATCCAGGTCTTTCCGGCCGACCGGCGCGCCTGCCGCCAGATCGTGCTCAACCTGCTCTCCAATGCCGTAAAGTTCAGCGCCGATGGCGGTGAGGTGGTGCTTGGCGCAAGGCTTAGTGACGATGCGGTCGACCTGTTCGTCGTTGACAGTGGCCTTGGCATGGATGAGGAGGCGCTTGCCCGCATCGGTGAGCCGTATTTCCGCGCAGCGCCGCTGGCAGCAGCGGGAACCGGGCTCGGATTGTCCATGGTGAAAGACCTGACCGAACTGCATGGCGGCACGCTGCAGATCGAGAGCCGCAAGGGCTTCGGAACGCGGGTCGCAGTCCGCCTGCCGCTGGCAAGTCACGCCAAACCTGATGTTGCAGAGGTCGACGCCCCTCTGAAAACCGTCGCCTGACACGGGAGCAGACATGGCCCGCCGGAAAGACGACTTCGATGACCTTGAAGAACGCGAGGGCCTGATCGCCCGGGCCGGACAGGCAGCCCTGGACAATCCGTTGGCTGCGGGCGGCTCCGTTGTCATGGCGCTGACCGGATGCCTGATCATCGCCAATGCGATCAGCCTGCAGCCGCAGCGCCATCCTGCACCGCTGTTTGTGTCCCGGGAGCAGAAGGTCGACGTGAGGGCGGGCGAAGAGCGCAGCGTCATTGCGCAGCCGATCTCGACGCTTATCCTCGATATCCAGACTGAACTGCGCCGCCTCGGTCTCTATGAGGGTCTGCTGGATGGGCTGATCGGTCCGGCAACCGAACGTTCGATCCGGCGTTACGAAATCCTGACGGGCCAGCCAGAGACCGGACACCCGACCAGTGCGTTGCTGGCGCGGCTGCTGATGGAGACGGACAATATGGCTGCCGCTGCACAGGCCATGACCGGCAGTGGCGCCCCACAGCCTGTCTCGACGATGGTTGTCCCGGTGCCCCGACCTTCGCCCTTCGCCCGTCCGGCACGGGCGCCGGATGCCCAGGCGCCGCAAGCCGTTCCCGTAGCGCCCCCCTTCACCCCCGCGCCGCAGATGGTCGCAGAGGCGACGCCCGTGCCGCCTGGCACGGTGGGCGATCTGTCCGGATCCCTGGATATGGAGGCACGCCGGCTCGGACGGGTCCAGGCTCTCCTTGCGGAACTTGGCTATGGCCCCTTGCGTGCCGATGGTGTGATGAGCCAGAACACGGTCAACGCGATTCAGCGGTTCGAACTGGACCGGGGGATGGCGATCACAGGGCAGGTGTCCCCCGCCCTGATCCGTCAGCTCGAAGATTTCACCGGCATTCCTTTCGAGGGCTGAGGACGGCCGGCGAGAGGCTGGTCCTCGCACCGGCGGTCTGACGGCTGCCCCGTTACGCAGTGACGGGCGAACCGTATCCGGACGGTCAAGCGCCTGAGCTTGACCGTCAATTGCTCCAGGGAGCCGGCCCTTGCCGAGACTGACCAGCCGATTTTACGTGAGCGCGCTCATCCGCCGGGTGACCGGGGAGGGGGCCTTTGCGGCCATTTCCCGCAAAGGGGCGGAGGAAGCGGGCGCGATCTTCGTGCTGGTGGATCGACTGGATGGGACAGTGGACCTTTTTGGTCCGGCGCCGCAGGCGATTTTCGAATCCACACCTGACGGACGCCTGTTCGAGACCCTGATCAGGGCAGGCAGCCGCGAAGAGGCAAACCAGCGGCTTGAGCGGGAAAAGCGAATGGATCCGGATTTCTGGGTGGTCGAGATCGACAGCCGCGATGGCACTGCAGCCTTGCCGGTGATCCCGGAAGGGTGAGGGGCGCCTGTCAGGATGTGGCCAGGCGCTTGTCGGAAAGACCGTCAAGCGGCAGATGTGAGGCGTCGGAGCCGCGCAGGCCGGTAGCAAGCCCGGATTGCGCCCCGGGACGCAGTCCGGCAACAGGTGCGGACGCATTTGCCGCCGCCCGCTGGTGGTCCGGCTCCGTTCCCGAATGCTGGCGCCAGGTGGACACCAGCAACTGGGCAGCGGCCAGGGACAAGGTGTCGTAGAGGCGCAGCGCAGCCCGTAAACCGTCCAGCGACAGATTGTTTCCCGTCAGGCGGACCAGGATCGAGGATGCGTCGGCCTCGGCCATGCCAAGCGCCTTGAGTGCGACCATCAGGCTTTCCCCGCTCATGTCCGAGACGATGGCAAGGCAGAAGTCGCCATCGAGGCCGAGCAATTGCGCCAACTCGGCTGCAAAGGCTTCGTGGCCGGCGCCAAGGGCAATTTCTATGAGCCGCTTGAGCAATTGAGGCTTGAGTGTCGGCCGGGCCGGCCGGGCGAGCGGTTGGCGGGCCTTTTCGGCTAGGGCGCGGAGACCTGCGGTGGCCAGGGCGCGCTGGCGGTTGACCGGGTCCAGCGTCGGGAAATTCGCCATCAGCAGGTCGCTGGGCAAGGCGTTACGCTCGGCCAGCAGCGGCCCGAGGCGATCCATCACCGCCGGGCGGCCACACAGAATGTCAAGGGCTGCATCGGGCAGGTTGCCCTCCGGCAGGTCGGACAGGGCCAGCAACGTGTCAGGTTCAGCTTCGGCGGCCAGGATCACCAGCGTCGCCTCGTCGAGATCCTGACGCCGCAGCAAGGCGCGGCGCAGGCTTTCCGGACCGCGGCGGGCAATCCGCGCCAGGATTTCGGGCGAAATGGCCGCGCCATGCAGGATCACGGGATAGGCGACAAGCGCATCCTCGTCGTCGGCAAAGCGCGTCAACACGTCCGCCGGCGCCTGGGGCGCGCGGGCAACCAGGCAGGCGACACGGCGGCGGTCGGCAAGCGAGGTGGCGTCGTAGAGGTTGAGGGCAAGTTCGGCGAAGGCCCTGACCGCCGCTCGATCATGCCGTTCGCGCGCGCAAAAGAGCTCTGCCGCTGCCAGAAGCAGGCGGTCCGTGCGGATGATCTCGGGATCAAGCGCTGGCCGGTCTAGGCCTTTACCGAAAGGGACTGGGGACATGGATACGCGTCAACACAGCCTGATGTACAAGACGGACCGACGGATCCGTTGTCTAAACTTAGACGTAAACCGTTAGCAGGCTGTTAACCCTGACGGAGCGTAACTCGATGTTACCGACAGGCAAGACAGCTGTGGGGCGATCGGCCCGGGTTACATCGGGCCGCAGATATGGCGGAGACGAGGATGGGAACCTTGCTGGACTTTGCAGCGGCCCGCAGGCCGCTGAAGCACCGAGCCACTTCGACGGGAGCGGACGAGACCCCGGCCACGGACCGTGTTGTCCTGTTTCCCGGTGTGCGCATCGAGCGCGTGGCGCTTGATCTCGCCCCGAGAATCGGGACCATCGGAACATCGGCCAAGAATGCGGCCCCCGAACACGACCAGGCGGCCCTGACTGACGCGTGAGCCGCCGCGCGACAACCCGCGCGAGGATGGCTGCATGACTATGAATACTGCCCGGCTGACGTGCCGACGGCCCTACTCTTTTCTGCCCCCGCTGCTGGCGGCGGCGGCGTTTGTCTTGTTTGGGCCGCTTGGCTGCAGCCGCCCAACCGGTGATTTTAACCGGGCAAGGCCGTCCGTTGTCCATGACGCATTGATGCCGGAAGCAGGAAACATGGCCGCGCGTCTGCGCGAGGAGCCGGTTTCCGAATTCCTGCTGACCGATGACGAAAAGCTGTTGCGTAATCTGGGCTGGGGACTGATCCGTCCGCCGGCGACACAGGACTGGATTGGCGGCACCAAGGTGGAACTGGCGCGGACCCGGTTGCTGCCGGAGAAGCAGGGACTGGTGCCAGTAACGCACTACACAGTGTTCCTGGGGTCGGAGCGTTTCCGGTCGAGCGAAGTGCGTTTCGACCGGATCGCGGCAGATGCGCGCGGCGATGCGACCCTGGTACCGCCCTTCTGCGAGGTGGCGACAAGGGTGGCGAAGGCGGATCTCGACCGGTTGCGGGCGCTGTCAAGCCGGGACCTCGTGACCGTCGACACCTATGCCGGGGCCAATGCGCGGGTGTGGGAAAACCGGGCCTATACCGGGTGGGTGGCGCAGGCCCTGAGGTTCCGGATCCAAGCCTATCAGACCGCCGTCGACCACTTTGAGATCGAGACGCCCTCCGGCAGCCGGATCTGGGAGGTCAACCGGGCCATCAAGGAACTGGAGACTGTTGTCCGTTTGACCGAAAAAGGCTGTGAGCATACGGACCGCTACCAGACGGCAATTGATGCGGAACGATCCCGGATCTACTCCAGATGGGGCCTCGAACGGCCCGCACCGCAGAAATAGCTTCAGCTGGACGCTGGCATGTCGGGCTTGAGGGTGTCGCACCGGGCAGCCTTGAGGCCTGAACTGATGACTTCCGTGCTCGGCCGGTCGGCAATGAAGGCACGCAGGAGGACGAAGCCTTCCGTTTGGTCTGTTTCGATAACGATCAGTTCATCGAGGTTTTCCGGCGGGTTGGCGCGAAGGATCGACAGTTGCGGTGTCGTCAGCACCAGCATGGCCAGTTCGCCGCTGCCCGAGGTGCGGTTGTTGAGGCTGTAGACGACCTCGCCTGCGCCATTGAACAGGGCCATGGACCAGAACGGCGAGTTGACCGCGGCGCTGAGACTGACCGGGCCATCGGCAAGGCGGAACCAGCACAAGGCATGGCCCATTTCCGGGTCCAACATCGGCAGCGGCTCCGCACCGGGCGCGACTGCCGGCAGGACATGGAACTGCCGGTCCGAGCCGATCCGGGCCAGCCGGGCGAAGGCTTCGGCGCGCACATGGCCGGGGACGGTCAGTACGACGAAAATATGGACGATCCCGGCCAGAAACAGGCTGGCAAGTCCATAGAGCGCAAGGCGCACAAGTAAGCGGCGGCCGCTCATGGACAACTGACCTTCGTGATCTCCGGCATGGCGAGGCCGATGAGCGTGGCCCCGGTTGTGATCGGAGCATCATAGAGGCGCAGGATGAAACTGAGGCTTTCCCCCGTGCCAAGTGGCAGCCAGTTTCCGGGGCGCGGCGCGCGGGAGGCGGACACTTCAAAGCTGCCATCGGATGCCCGCAGAAGGCCTAAACTCGACAGGCTGACCCTGCCGGCAGGGGTGGGCATGAGGCGTCCGTCCCGGTCGGCGGAGGTGAGGGTCCACAGGCGCGCTGTGGGGGTCTGGCCGGCGATCCGATAGTTGCAAGCAGGGCTCAGCAGTTCGCCGGACGAATCCGTCGAGGCAACAAAGGCGACGCCCTCACCATTGGCCAGCGGAATGCGCCCGGTCCGGGCATAGATTGCTGCGGAATAAGGATCAGCCTCCGGGGTCCCTGCGAGGGGATGGGCGCCCCAGACGCCGATGCGGATCGGTTTGAACAGGTCCTCGCTGGTCAAGGCAAGATGGGCAGACCACAACCCGGCGGCGACGGCTACGGCGATGGTGCCGACGAGGGCAAGAGCCCGGGCAAGGCGAGACATGCGCGTGGGGCGCAGAATATCCGGCGTGCTGGTCTTCTGCCAGTCGGTTTCGGGCCCGAGCGGAAAAGCGGACTTCATGGCCGGGCGATCTCCTCGCCGATCGCGGCAGTCTGACCGAGGGCGTCAAGCGCCCGGCCAATCTGGCCGAGCACCTCGGCGGTGCGCGCTGAGAGAATGCGTGGCTGGCTGGCAGCCGGCGCAACGTCGCTGTTGCGGGCGATCTGCGCCGGCTTCAGGCGCGTTGGGTCGATGCCGGGCATCGGGACAAGCTCGATACCGGCATGGGCATAGGCCATCAGTTTCTGCCAGGCGAGGGCCGGCAAGGTGCCGCCCGTAACGCGGTCCGTGGGGGAGAAGTCATCATTGCCGAACCAGACGGCGCTGACGAAGTTGCCCGTATAGCCGACAAACCAGGCATCGCGGTAGGCGGAGGTGGTCCCGGTCTTGCCGGCGACGACGACGCCCTCAACAATGGCTCTTCGTCCTGTGCCGTTCTCGACTGCGTTGACCAGGATCTCGTTGATCTCGCCGACCTTGTCGGCCGGCAGGATACGCTCGGGCTCCGGCTCGTTGCGGCTGCGGTCATAGAGCTGCCGGCCGAGGGAATTGCGAACCTCAAGGATTGCGTAGGGGGATGCTTTCAATCCGCCATTGGCGAAGGCCGCATAGCTGGCGGTCATGTCGATGACGGAGACATCCGAGGCGCCCAGAGGAAGGGACACGGTGTTCTGCAATTCGTGAGTGATGCCCATCTTGTAGGCTGTCTCAATGATCGCCGGGCGACCGACGGCAATGGACAGGCGGACAGGAACCGTATTGATCGAGCGGGTCAAGGCATCCTTGAGGGTAATGGGACCGGCATAGCCGCGGGAATAGTTGCGCGGGCTCCAGTTGCCGATCGAGACGGGCGCATCCGGCACGATACTGGCGAGCGAATAACCATTGAGGAAAGCGGTGATGTAAACGAAGGGCTTGAAGGAGGACCCGGGCTGGCGCAAAGCGGCGACGGCCCGATTGAACTGGCTCTTGCCATAGTCGCGACCGCCGACCAAGGCCCGGACAGCGCCATCTGGAACCATGACAACCAGCGCGGCCTCTCGGGCGCGACGGGCCTGGCCGAATTCTGTCAGGACACCGTCGACGGACTGCTCCGCCTGACGCTGCAGGGCCGGATCCAGCGTGGTGCGGACGGTGACGATGCGGTCGCGGGCGAGGGCGGGGTTGCGGCGGGCGAGTTTCCTCACTTCATCGAAGGCCCAGTCGAGGAAATAGTCGGGCGCCTGTTCCTGCGACCGGTCGACAGCCACGGCTGGATTGCGGCGGGCTCCGATGACCTGGCCCTCGGTCATAAAGCCGGACTGGACCATGTTGGTCAGGACTTCATTGGCACGGGCACGGGCGGCTGGCAGGTTGATGTGCGGGGCGTACTTGCTTGGCGCCTTGTAGAGGCCGGCAAGCATCGCTGCCTCGGCCAGCGACAATTCGCGAACGTTCTTGCCGAAATAGAACTCTGAGGCCGCGGTGACACCAAACACGCCGCCGCCCATGTAGGCGCGGTCGAGATAGAGCTTCAGGATCTGGCGCTTGGAGAGATTCGCCTCCAGCCACAGGGCAAGAAAGGCTTCCTTGATCTTGCGTTCCAAAGTGCGCTCATTGGACAGGAACAGGTTCTTGGCCAACTGCTGGGTCAGCGATGAGCCACCCTGGACCACCGTTCGGGCCCGCAGGTTCTCCACCATGGCGCGTGCCGTACCGAACAAATCAATGCCGAAATGCTCGAAGAAGCGGCGGTCCTCGGTCGCCAGAGTTGCCTTGACCAGCACATCCGGCAATTCCTCCAGAGGCACGGTATCGTTGAGCACGATGCCGCGCCGGCCGACTTCCTTGCCGAAGCGGTCGAGGAAGGTGACGGCGAAATCTTCTGTCGTCATCCAGTCGGCGTTGCGGGTTGCCTCGAAGGCCGGCTGGGCGAAGGTCAGGAGGACGAGCAGACCGAGAAGACCAAACGTGGCGCCGTCGGAGCCGACTTCGGCTGCCGCCCGGCCAAAGCCGCGAACCTCGAACCGGCGCAGGAACCGGTCATAAGCGCGAAACCCCTCACCGAGTGACCGCCCTGCGCGCCACAGCGCCGTATCGACCCAAGCGTCGGCCGAGAGGAGGCGGGACGTTAGCGAGCGATAGGTGTTGCGACGAGGACGGGCCTTGTCTTGCCCAGATGCAGCACCCCTGTCCGCCTGCTCCGGCGGGCGATCCGGGCCGCGATCATCCTGATGGTCGGAGCTCACAGCGCTATCCGTTGCCTGTAGATGCTGTTAAAGGATCGACGCCTATCCTTGTCGCGACTAGGGAACCCGAAACGGGCTACGAAATCAATGCCGGACACCAAGATTCCCCCGATGGCTGCCGATCTGCCGGTTCCCTACTGGCGTGAAAAGGCGCTGGAGGACATGACGACAACGGAGTGGGAGGCACTGTGCGACGGCTGCGCCCGCTGCTGTCTCAACAAGCTGGAGGACTGGGACACCGGCCAGATCGTCTGGACCAATGTGGCCTGCCAGTTGCTTGACGATGCCAGCTGCCGCTGCAGCGACTATCCGAACCGCACGGTGAATGTTCCCGATTGCATCCAGCTGACGCCGGAAGAAGTGCGGACCTTGACGTGGCTGCCGGCGACTTGCGCCTATCGGCTGGTGCGGGAAGGCAAGGATCTCTACTGGTGGCATCCGCTTGTGTCGGGAGAACCGGACACCGTGCATCAGGCCGGCGTGTCCGTGCGTGGGCGCACAGTGTCGGAAGCCGGTATCGAGATTGAAGACTACGAAGATCACGTGGTCAACTGGCCAATGCAAATTCCGCGCAAGGCCAAACGTCGGCCCGAGAAATAGAAGTTACCCAGCGAACGAGCCCCGCCCTTGCGAAATCAGCAATATGGGCCTGCAATTTTTGCCGATGCGCTGGGTAATCAGGGCTGACAAAAGGTAAATGGACAATGTTGCCTGATTTTTCAGCTGATCTGTTTGGTTATCTGCAGCCGCATTAACGGAATTTTGTCTCGCTGGTTGGAGCATGGGGTCAGCTCAATCGGGGACTGGCCATGAAATTCTGGCAATCCATCAAGTTCAAGACCATCACGCCTGTGGTGGTCATCGTCGCAGGTGCCTTTGCGGCATTTTCTTACCTCACCTCTTCGGAGTTGATTTCCACGGTCGAGGATGCGTTCCAGTCCGAGATCAAGATCAGTACCGAGATGTCCAACCAGGCCCTGGGCAACGCCATCTGGGACTTCAACCAGGATCTGGCCAAGACGGTGCTGCAGCCGCTCACCGAAAACAGCCGGTTCTCCTTTGCGGTGGTGCGTGAGGAGAACGGGGCTATATTCGCCACGGTTGCCAAGGAAGCGGTTGATGGCAAGGACCTGCTTGCCCGGATTCCTGACGAAGCGCAGGCGCCCAGCGATGACAAGGCAACGCGGTTCTTCGAGACTGAGACCCACATGATCGGTGTCAAGCCGATCCTGCGCGATGAGGCTGGAACAGTAAGCCGCATCGGCAGTGTTTTCATCGGCTTCGATCTCAGCCTTCTGAAAGCCGCCGAACGGGAAGCCCAGCTGACAGCGCTGGTGATGGCACTTATTGCCATCGGGGTGGTGTCCGGGGCGCTGATGTATCTGATCAGCCGGATCACGCGGCCGATCGACCAGCTGTCGCGCACCATGCTCAGCCTTGCCGACGGTGATCTGGAAGTGACCGTGCCGGGAACGGCGCGTGTCGATGAGCTCGGCCAGATGGCCAAGACGGTGGAAGTGTTCCGTGACAACGGCCAGAGGCAGCGTCAGCTCGAAGCTGATCAGCGCGCCGGGTTTGACAAGGAGCGCGAGCGTCAGGCGGCCCTTGAGGCGATGATCGCCGGGTTCCGTGACCAGTCCCGCCAGTTGCTGCAGCCGGTTGAGGAATCCACCCACAACATGTCGCAGATCTCCAACCTGTTGCTCGACATGTCGAAGGACACCACCGGCCGGACTGCCTCCGTGGCGGCTGCGACCGAGCAGGCCTATGCCAGCGTCCAGACGGTGGCTTCGGCCTCCGAAGAACTGTCGGCGTCCATCGGTGAGATCTCGCGCCAGATTGCGGATACCAGCGCGGTGGTTTCCGCCGCGAACACGAAGGCCGCATCAGCCAACGATCAGGTGGCCGGCCTTGCGGCCTCGGCCCAGAGGATCGGCGCGGTGCTGCAGTTGATCCAGGACATTGCGGAACAGACCAACCTGCTGGCGCTGAATGCCACCATCGAGGCGGCACGTGCCGGGGATGCAGGACGTGGCTTCGCGGTCGTGGCCGCTGAGGTGAAGGAACTGGCAACCCAGACGTCGAAGGCGACTGAAGAGATCGCGGCCCAGATCACGGCGATCCAGGACGCGTCGGCCGGCTCCGTTGCGGCGATCAACGAGATTGCCAAGACAATGGTGCAGGTGAACGAGTACACCGCCTCCATCACCCGGGCTCTCGAACAGCAGGGCGCAGCGACCGGCGAAATCAGCCACTCTGTTCAGGAAGTGGCGTCCGGGACGCGAGAAATCACGGTCAACATGACAAGCGTCAAACACGCGGTCGACGAAACCTCCGCCTCGGCTGCGGATGTGGCGAAGTCCTCGAATGACGTGGCACTGAAGACCCGTCAGCTGGCGGAAAGCATCGACGACTTCCTGAGCCGCGTTAGCGCGGCCTGACGTCGACCTCAGCTGTGACGCAAAGATCAGCCCCCACGGCACGGCCGTGGGGGCTTTTGCATGTCAGGTCAGATGGTCCTGGCCGAAACGGGCAAGGGCCTCGATCTCGGTCGGGCGCAGTTCATGTCCGCCGTCGTGCCAGAGGGTTCGCGTAGCCGAACCCTGCGCCTCGAACCAACTCTGCAGGCGCGTCGTCAGGGGAGCAGGGCAAATGGGATCGCGGCGACCCGCCGTGATCAGCACCGGCAGCCCGGCGAGAGCCGGGTTCGCGACTGGCTCGAACGGGATCAGCGGGTGCAGTAGTGCGATGGCGTCGAACAGATCCGGACGCTGAAAGGCGACGCTGGCCAGGATGTTGGCCCCGTTCGAATAGCCGAAAGCGAGCAGCTTGCGAGGCCTAAGTTCCGTCTTCCAGGCGGACAGGAAGCCGGTCATCTTGTCTGTTCTAGCGGCGAGATCGGCCATGTCATAGACGCCTTCACCAGTGCGGCGGAAGAAGCGCAGGGCGCCATGTTCCGACACATCGCCGCGCGGTGACAGCACGGTTGCAGCCGGAAACAGGCTATCAGCGAGGTTGGCGAACTGGTGTTCATCACCGCCCGTGCCATGCAAGGCGACAACAAGAGGGGCTTCGTCCGGCCCGGGGGCCGGACGCAGGTAGTGGGCGTAGCTGTCTTTCGCCATGGATCAGCCCTCGAGTTTCGGCAGGTGGGTTTCCAGATAGGGACGCAGGTGCGCGTGCTGGCTCGGCAGCTTCAGCGCTTCGCCCAGATGGGCCGTGTCCTCATCCCGGTCGAAACCCGGTTCGTTGGTGGCAATCTCGAACAGGACACCACCGGGCGTGCGGAAGTAGATCGCGTAGAAGTAATCCCGGTCGATCACCGGCGTGACCTGGAAGCCGGTGTCCATCAGGGCCTTGCGGACCTCGAGCTGGGCGGCCCGGTTCTCGACCGCGAAGGCGACGTGGTGCACCGAGCCAGCGCCAGAGACGCCGTGAGCGATGTTCGGCATGACCTCGACATCAATGACATGCGCGCCATTGCCGCCAGCAATCTGGTAGCGGGTGAAGCCTTCCGCGGTCTCTGCCTGCTGGTAGCCCATGAAGCGCAGCAGCTCGCCCGTCGCTCCGCCATCCCGCAGGCGCAGCGTCGTCGAATGGAAGCCGCGGATCGCGACATCGGCGGGAACGTCGGTGCCAATCCAAGGCGCACGTGTGTCGCCGGGCACTTCAAGGAGGGCAAAGCCGTCGCCGTCGGGACCGGCAAAATGCAGGCGCTTCTGGCCCAGCAGCGTGTCCTCCATCAGGCCGTCGACTCTGGCAGCTGTGAGCCGATCCTTCCAGTAGCCGATTGCGCCTTCCGGAACCGCGAAGACGGTGGTGCCGACCTCGCCGGTGCCGGGGCGTCCGCTGCGCGCGCCAGGGAAGGGAAAATAGGTCATGACCGAGCCGGGCGTGCCGACCTCATCGCCATAGTAGAGATGGTAGACGTCGGGCGCGTCGAAATTGACCGTCTTCTTGACGCGGCGCAGCCCGAGGGTACGTGTGAAGAAGGCATTGTTGGCGGCAGCGTCACCGGCGATGGAGGTGACATGATGCAGGCCGCGGATCTGGTTCAGCATGGGAAAGTCTCCCGATCTGGCAGCCCCGGTGTGGGGCCGATCTGTTTGATGCGCTGAACTTAAGGGGCGGTTGCGGATCCGGGAATGCCGCGAATGTTCGACTTGAAGTTCACTCTGATTGAACAATGATCATGTTCCGGCGGGGGGCTTGCGTCAAAAGTTGACGGTCTGACGTGGGAGTCAGGGGCGCTTGAAGGTGAGGTCCACCGTGCCCACGGTGATGCCATACTTGACCACCTTTGCCGTGTTGCGGACGGTTTTTGCGTCCACCGGCGTCAGGGTGTCGAGAAAGCGCAGGGCAATCGAGCCTTCGCCAACCGGCACCTCGGCGGCATAGGTGAAGACGAGGCTGTCGCCCTCGGGCGTGACATGGGTCGGTGCAAGCACGTCGGAACGTGTGCCGATGTAGCGGCGGTCGCCGACTTTCTGGAAGAACCAGACCTTGGTGTCCTTTTCGCCATCCGCATAGACGAAATCCTCGCGCAGGCGGAGCGTGAAGGTCTTCGGATTCCAGGTACCCTCGAGATAAACCTTGAACTCGCGCCGGACGCCAGCGATGCGGCTTTCAAACACGCCTTCGGCCACCGTGCGGCCGCGGAAGAACTCTTCGAGCACCAGCGGCTGAGCCGCGCGCGCGGGCAGCATCAGGAGAAGCAGAACTGCTGCGACAAGTGCGAAGAGGAAGGGCGGCAGCAGAAGTCCGGACGGGCGGCGCGCTTTCAGGGACATGGGACCTCGCGATGAAGCAATGAATTTGTGGATCTGTTACGGCGCGCGTGGAGCCATGGATCTGTTGGGCTGATGTGGAACCCAATTCACAAAATAGGAAAATAATCCTTGACAGCGAAGCGCTGTTCGGGTAGGATCTTGTCATGGTCGAAGAAGTGCGGCTGACGGCGAGTGGGGGTGGGATGTTGATCCACGCCTGCGCAAGGAGCGCCGTGTGCAGGACACAATGCACCCGGTGACCCCACCCGGGGACAAGTTTCCGGCCTTTCTGACTGAGATGGATTTTTGACCGGGCCAAGACGGCTGGCGGCGCGGCATCTGGCTGCGACGCGCAGCCACTGGCGTTGCCGTTGAGTGACGAGATCTTACAGTTATGCGGGAGAGCTTGGCCATGCAGGACACTGCCGGGGACGGGGATGGCTTGCCTGAAGTCAGGACGCCCACCACGACGAAGGCTGGCGCTGGCAAGACACGGGCTCCAAAAGGTACGGCGAAGGACACGGTGGTCCCAGACCAGGCGGGTCCGGCGAAGTCGGGTGGCCGGGTCCGGCGGCCGGTTGCCGATATGGCCACCGACCCGGCGCAGGTCTGGCGCGAAGCGCGGCGGCTCTATGAGGAGACGGACCTGTCGCAAGCGATGATCGCGGCGCGGCTGAAGGTGACGACGAAACGGCTTGCCTACCGCATCCGGCAAGAGGGCTGGATGCGGCGGGGCGAGGCGCTGGAGGGCTTTGCCGACGCTGAACCCGATGAGCAGGCGCGGATGATCGCAAGGCTCTACCGGGCGTTCGAGACCCAGGTGGCGCGGCTCGAAGACCGGCTGGGCCGGCTGATGGCGGGCGAGACCGGGGAGGGGGCTAAGCTCTCCGACATGGACCAGGGCGCAAGGACGCTGGCAAGCCTAGCCCGCACGCTCGACACGCTCATGGACCTGCAGAAGAGCCGCAGCGAGGAGACGGATGACGGACCTGACCCCGACAGCCTGCGCGCGGAACTTGCGCGCCGCCTTGCTGGCCTTTGGGCAGGCGGGGCGGATGGAGGAGGCGCTGGACCGGCTGAGCCGGAGCGAGATGGCGTTCCTGCTGAAGGACTGGCCGACCTTCGCCCATGAGCATCAATTGCCCCCCGGCGGCGACTGGGCAGTGTGGTTGATGATGGGCGGACGCGGCGCGGGCAAGACCCGGGCCGGGGCCGAATGGATCCGCGCCCGCGCCCTTGGCCATGGCTGGACCGGCGAGGCGGCACCTGCGGGGCGCATCGCGCTGATTGGCGAGACTTATCAGGATGTGCGCGAGGTGATGATCGAAGGGGTGTCGGGCATCCTGTCGGTGCATCCCAAAGCCGAGCGACCGCAATGGAACCCGAGCCGGCGACGGCTGGAATGGCGCACCGGCGCGGTGGCGCAGGCCTTCTCGTCGGAAGACCCGGAGGCCTTGCGCGGGCCGCAGTTCGACATCGCCTGGGCCGACGAGCTGGCCAAGTGGCGCAATGGCGAGGAGACCTTCGACATGTTGCAGTTTGGCCTGAGACTGGGCGAGCGGCCGCGCCAGCTGGTGACGACGACGCCCCGCGCAGTACCGCTGCTGAAACGCCTCATCAACATGCCCGGCACCACGCTGACCCGGGCCGCAACCCGGGCCAATGCGCTGTTTTTGGCGCCTGGCTTTCTGGAGCGGGTGGTGGCGCGTTACGCCGGAACGCGGCTGGGGCGGCAGGAGCTGGACGGCGAACTGATCGAGGACCGGCCCGATGCCCTGTGGCAACGCAGTGACCTGGACGCCTGCCGGATCGCCGCCGCGCCGGATCATCTGGTGCGGATCGTCATTGCCATCGATCCGCCGGCCACGGCCACGAAACGTTCTGATGCCTGCGGCCTGGTGGTGGCGGGCCTCGGTGAGGACGGGATTGCCTATGTGCTCGCCGATCACAGTCTGGCCCGGGCGCGGCCGGCCGACTGGGCCGGGCGGGCGGTGGCGCTGTGGCGGCACTATCAGGCGGACTGTCTGGTCGCCGAGGTCAATCAGGGCGGCGACATGGTGCGCGAGGTGATCGCCGCCGCTGATCCGGCGGTGCCGGTGAAGAGCGTGCGGGCGAGCCGGGGCAAGTATGCACGGGCCGAACCGATCGCGCTGATCTACGAACAGGGCCGGGTGCGCCACGTCGGAGCTATGCCGGCGCTGGAGGACGAGATGGCGGATTTCGGGCCGGGCGGCCTCACCTCAGGCCGCTCGCCCGACCGGCTGGACGCGCTGGTCTGGGCCCTGAGCGAACTGCTGTTGTCCGAACGGGGGACACCGCGGCTGAGGCGGCTGTGAGGGGGGCATGGATCAGTGCTTCGGTTTTCCCGAGAGGCGGCTTACCCCCCTCTGCCCCCTGACGGGCGCATCTCCCCCTCAAGGGGGGAGAGGGTGCCTGGGGTTGGGTCGTGAGCGCGCTGAGGCTGTCATGTGACTCAAGCTGTGAGGCCGTGGATTCAATCTCTTAAGTGATACGGAAAAAGGATTCAGGATCATGGGGTTGGCACGGTTTCTGGACTCAGTTTTCAAACCGCGCGGGGCAGCGCTGGATGAGGAAAAGGCCTCGCGCACGGCGCCGCTGATCGCCTTTGCCAGCGGTGGGCGGCCCGTGTGGAGCCCGCGCGACTATGCGGCGCTGGCGCGGGAAGGCTACCTGCGTAACCCGGTTGTCTACCGGGCGGTGCGGATGGTCAGCGAGGCGGCGGCGAGTGTTCCGCTGAGCCTGTTTTCCGAGGAAGAGGAACTGACGGAGCACCCGCTGCTGCGCCTGCTGGCGCGGCCCAACCGGGGCCAGAGCGGGCCGGATTTTCTGGAGACCCTGTTCGGTCACCTGCTGGTGGCGGGCAATGCCTATGTCGAGCGGATCTATGTCAGCGAAGACGCCGATGCCCTGCCGGCGGAGCTGCATGTGCTGCGCCCCGACCGGGTGAAGGTGGTGCCGGGGACGTCCGGCTGGCCGGAGGCGTTCGAGTATCAGGTGGGCGGCAAGTCGCTGCGGCTGAGCGGCCTTGGCGACGTGCCCCAGGTGCGGCAGTTGACGCTGTTTCACCCGCTGTCGGACCATTATGGCTGCGCGCCGATCGAGGCGGCACAGGTGAGCCTCGACATCCACAACGCAGCCGCCGGATGGAACAAGGCGTTGCTCGACAACGCAGCGCGGCCCTCCGGGGCGCTGGTCTATGGCGCGGGCGAGGGGGCCAATCTGTCACTGGACCAGTTCGAGCGGCTGAAGGCGGAACTGGAAGAGGGCTATCAGGGCGCACGCAATGCCGGCCGGCCGCTGCTGCTGGAAGGCGGACTGGACTGGCGCCCGATGGGCCTGACGCCCAAGGACATGGATTTCATCGATGCCAAGCGCGAGGCGGCGCGCGAGATCGCGCTGGCCTTCGGTGTGTCGCCGATGCTGATCGGCATTCCCGGCGACAACACCTTTGCCAATTACCAGGAAGCCAATCGGGCGTTCTGGCGCCAGACCGTGCTGCCGCTTGTGCGGCGGACGGCGCTGAGCCTGTCGAACTGGCTGGCCCCGGCCTATGGCGCGCCGCTGCGGCTGGAACCGGACGCCGATGCCATCGAGGCGCTGTCGCCGGAGCGCGAGGCCCTGTGGCGGCGCGTGGGGGCGGCGGACTTCCTGTCCGAGGACGAGAAGCGGGCGGCGGTGGGCTATGGCCGCCGCGCCGGGCCAGACGAGGCAGCAGGGCAGGGCGAAACCGCAGGGCAGGGCGACGCAGCAGGGCAGGGCAATGTCTGAGGCGGTCCTCACCGCCGTCGTCGAACGCGGCGACCTGGCCCATCTGGCGCTGCTGCTGTGGGCGGGATCGGCCTCGGCTTTGGCCGGGCTGCTGCTGAAGGAACTGTCCGCCTCGAACCGGCGCTTCAGCCAGTTCGTGGACGAGATCGAGCGCTTGAATCAGATCTTCAACGACCATGACGGCGGCTGAAGAGCCGGGTCCAAGCGATTCAGAAGACTCAAGAAACGGCGCCGCAGACTCAAGAAACGGCGCCGCGTGACGTTTCGCGATGAAGCGCCGGGCTCGCCTGCCGCATGAAGCGGGCAAGCCGGACTCAGAACCTCGACAAGGAGAGCCAAGTCATGACGGACACAGGCCTTTTGGCCCGTGGCGGGGCGATGACGCCTGCCCGCAGCCTGACCTTGAACCTGAACCGCAGACCCATGCCGCAGGCCCGGCCCGCGCGGGTGTTTGCCGCCTTTGCCGCGACGTTGCAGCGGCTTGGCCAGATCACGGACCAGACGCCAAGCAATCGGGATGCAGCGCGATGACCCGCTTTGCCGGATACGCCAGCGTGTTCCATCAGCCCGATGGCGCAGGCGATGTGGTGCTGCCGGGCGCCTTTGCCCGCTCGCTCGCCCGGCGCGGGTCTGCGGCCTTGCGGATGCTGTGGCAGCACGACCGGATGCAGCCCATCGGCATCTGGGAGAAGGCGCGCGAGGACGCGCACGGCCTCTATGTGACCGGACGGCTGCTCACCGGTGTGGCCGCGGCGCGCGAGGCGGCGGAGCTGATCAGCGCCGGGGCGCTGGACGGCCTCTCCATCGGCTTTCGCGCCCTGGCGGCCGTCAAGGGTGAGGGCGGTGTCCGCCGGCACCTCACCGAAATCGACCTTTGGGAAGTGTCGCTGGTGACCTTTCCCGAACACCCGGCAGCACGGCTGACGCCACTGCCGGCGGAGACCGCGGCGCGATGAGCCGCCGCCCGAGATCATGCCCCTGCCCAACGCGGAGACAGCGATGAACGAGATGATGCTTGAGACCAAGGCCTATGGACTGGAGCCGCGCCAGGCGCTGGACGACCTGCAGTCGGCCTTTGCCGCCTACCGAGATGCCAATGACACGCGGCTGGCCGAACTGGAGACGCGCGGCAGCGCGGATGTGGTGACGCTGGACAAGCTGAACCGGCTGGATGCGGCACTCGACAAGACGCAGCGCCGGCTGGACGAACTGACCCTGAAGGCCCGGCGGCCGGAACTCTCCGGCGAGACGCCGCGCAATGGCGCCGGGCTGGAGCACAAGGCGGCGTTTGACGCCTACATGCGCGAGGGACGCGACGACGGGCTGAAGGCGCTGGAGATGAAGGCGCTGTCGATCGGCTCCAACCCGGATGGCGGCTTCCTGGTGCCGGCGGAGACGGAAAGCGGCATTCTCATGCGGCTGGCGAACGTGTCGCCGATCCGCGCCATTGCCGGCAACCGGCAGGTGTCGGGCAGCGTGTTCAAGAAGCCCTATTCCCTGACCGGGCCGCAGTCCGGCTGGGTGGGCGAGACCGCTGCACGGCCGCAGACCAACAGCCAGACGCTGGCGGAGCTGACCTTCCCGACCATGGAACTCTATGCCATGCCCTCGGCCACCTCGGCGCTGCTGGATGATGCGGCCGTGGACGTGGACGCCTGGATCGCGGAAGAGATCGAGATGGTCTTTGCCGAGCAGGAGGGGACGGCCTTCGTCAACGGCGACGGCATCAACAAGCCGACCGGCTTCCTGTCGGTGCCGCGTGTTGCCGATGCCTCCTGGGCCTGGGGGTCGCTTGGCACGCTGAACACGGGCGTGGCCGGCAATTTCGCCGCGACCAACCCGGGCGACAAGCTGATCGACCTCATCTATTCGCTGCGCGCCGGATACCGCCAGAACGCCCGCTTTGTCATGAACCGCCGCACCCAAGCGGCGGTGCGCAAGATGAAGGACGCCGACGGCAACTACATCTGGCAGCCGCCGGCGAGCGCCGGTGCCCCGGCGACGCTGATCAACTTCCCCGTTACCGAGGCCGAAGCGATGCCCGACATCGCCGCCAACGCCGCCGCCATCGCCTTCGGCGACTTCCAGCGCGGCTATCTGGTGGTCGACCGCCAGGGCGTGCGCATCCTGCGCGACCCCTATTCCGCCAAGCCCTACGTGCTCTTCTACACGACCAAGCGTGTCGGCGGCGGTGTGCAGGACTTCGCCGCGATCAAGCTGCTGGTGTTCGCGGTGTAGGGGGGAGGGGGAGCCTCCAATCCTGTTCTAGTTCGAGCCGAACCGCCCCACTCCCAAGCCTATGCGGTTTGCGCCCGCATCCCCCCCCACCCCCACCCCCTCCCCACGAGGGGGAGGGGGGCGGAAGCGCCTACCGGATTGAACAACTGCACCAACTGCTGCCGAGGCCTTTCAGCTTCCCTCCCCCTCGTGGGGAGGGGGTGGGGGTGGGGGGCTTCGGTCTTGCTGCATGACGACTACACTTAAGAAAAAATTCCTGACAAGAGGTGGCCATGACACATTGGCTGACGAGCGCGCCGGCGGTGGAGCCGGTGACGCTGGCGGAGCTTCGGGCCCAGCTGAGGCTGGTGCAGACCGAGGAAGACGGATTGCTTGCCAGCCTGATCAAGGCCGCGCGCGAGCATGTGGAACAGGTGACGCGGCGGGCGCTGATCACGCAGGGCTGGCGCATCGCGCTGGACGGCTGGCCAGCGGGACGCATCCTGCGGCTGCCGCTGGCCCCGGTGCTGTCGGTGACGGCGGTGACGGTCTATGGCGCGGACGGCATGCCGGTGACGCTGGCCCCTGCCGCCTGGACGCTCCGGCGCGGCACGGAGCCGGCGCGGCTGGTGGTGGCGCCGGACATGGGCTCCGGGGTGGAGCCGGTGAACGGGCTCGAGATCGACTTCACGGCTGGATACGGGGCTTCCCCGGCCGATGTGCCGGAGCCGTTGCGGCAGGCGGTGCGCATGCTGGCCGCGCATTGGTACGAGCACAGGGAAGCCGGGACGGACCTTGCCATGGCGAGCCTGCCGTACGGTCTCGACCGGCTCTTGATGCCGTTCCGGATGCCGCTGCTGTGAGCGGTGCGGGAGCCTATCGGCTGTCCGTCCGCCTGTGGCGACCGGAGCTGAGCGTGGCGGCAAGCGGGCAGGCCACGGCAGGGTTTACCGACATCGGTATCGACTTCGCGCAATTGACCGGCCTGTTGCAGGGCGAGGCCGTCGCGGCCGGGCGGCTCAGCGGCACGGCCACCCACCGCATGACCCTGCGCTTTCGCGCTGATGTGAGCGGCGGCTGGAAGGTGACGGTGGACGCCCGCAGCTTCCGGGTGCTGACCGCAAGGGACCGCGATGGCGGCCGGCGGCAGGTGGAGCTGATGCTTGAGGAGGAACCGGCATGAGCCATGGGTTGAACCTGCGCAGCGCGGTCCTGACGAGACTGTCGGCGACGCCGGCGCTGCTGACATTGCTGGGCGGTGCCAGGCTCTATGACGGGCCGCCGCGTGGACAGCCGCTGCCCTATCTGACGCTGGAGGCGCTGGCGAGCCGCCTGCTGGGCGGAACGATCAGCGACGGCGAGGAGCACGAGCTTGAGCTTGCCGTCTATTCGCGCGGGGCGAGCCGCGACGAGGCGATGGAGGCTCTGGTGCTGGCCGTGACCACGCTGGAGACGACCACCTTGACCATTACGGGCGCGAAGATGGTCTCGGTGCGGCGCATCGAGGTCACAAGCCGGCGCATGACGGACGGCCGCACCTGGCGGGCCGGCGCAAGGCTTCGCTGTGTGACTGAGCCGTAGGTGTTTCCGTCCCCTCGTCGCTCCTGCGCAGGCAGGAGCCCAGTAGCCCCGGTTTCGGTTGGTGAGCTCGGCGTGTGGTTTCGAACGCGGGACTGGCGGGGTTTTTCCCGTGCGCTGCATTTGGCCGCCTCGGTTACTGGGCTCCTGCCTGCGCAGGAGCGACGAAGGAGGGGGGAGCGAGCGACGTTTTAGCCGGGAGCGACGAGGGAGGGGGCGAGACGATTGATGAATGACCTCAACTTGACAGACCGGGAGACTGGCCATGGCGGCGCAACGTGGACGTGATCTGCTTTTGAAACTGGACCAGACCGGCAGCGGGTCGTTTCTGACGGTGGCGGGCTTGCGGGCGCGGCGCATTGCGCTGAGCGCTCCGGCGGTCGACATCACCAGCGCCGACAGCACCGGGCGCTGGCGGGAACTGCTGGACGGGGCAGGAACGCGGGCGGCCAGTATTTCCGGCTCGGGGATCTTTCGCGATCTCACCAGTGATGCGCAGGCGCGCACTCTTTTCTTTTCTGGCGAAATCCGCCGCTGGCAGGTGACGATCCCGAGTTTCGGCACCCTGGACGGGCCGTTCCAGATCACGGCGCTGGAATATGCCGGCCAGCATGACGGCGAGGTGACCTACGAGATGGCGCTGGAATCCGCTGGTGAACTGACCTTTACCGCAATCTGAGAAGGAAAACGGCGATGGTGAACCGTCTGCGCGGAGAGATTTCGGCCATGCTGGATGGCCGGGAATGGACGCTGGTGTTGACACTGGGCGCGCTGGCCGAGCTGGAGGCGGCCTTTGCGGTCGAGGATTTGAACGGGCTCGTCGAGCGGTTCGGATCCGGCCGGCTGTCGGCCCGCGATCTGGTCAGGGTGCTGGGGGCAGGCCTGCGCGGAGCCGGCCATGTGGTGAGCGATGATCAGGTGGCCTCGATGCGGGCGCCGGGCGGCGCACCGGGCTATGCCGCGATTGCGGCTGACCTGCTCAGGGTGACCTTTGGCACCGGTGAGGCGGGCGAGGAGGACGCTGGCGCGCGCCCTTGAGCAGGGCAAGGCCCGGATCGGCGGAGCCGTTTCCCTGGGACCTTGCCCTTTTTCTCGCGATGAACCGGCTGGGCTGGAGCCCGGCCATGACCTGGGCCGCGACGCCGCGCGAACTGGCGCTGGCGCTGGGGTTGACCCGGCGGGCGGCTGCCTTGAGCCGCAGGGATCTGGCCCGGCTGATGACCGATTTTCCGGATGAGGGAGCGCCGTGATGGAGGATGACAGCGACAGCGGTCTGACCGGTGACATGGGCCGGATGAGCGCGCAGATGCAGGACATGACCCGCTCAGCCGGCGAGTTCTCGCGCCTGATGAGCACGGGCCTGAAGGCGGCGCTGGTGGACGGCAAGGCGCTGGACAGCGTGATGAAGCAGATGGTGCTGAGCCTGTCCTCCCGCGTGCTGGGACAGGCGCTGAAGCCGCTCGACACGCTGGTCGGGTCGATGGCGGGGGGGCTGTTCGGGACAGACGGACTTTCGAGCCTGATCAGCGGCGGCGTGACGGCCTTCGCCGACGGAGGCGTGGTGGCTCAGCCGACCTTCTTTGGGCATTCGGGCGGCCTGGGCCTCATGGGCGAGGCCGGAGCCGAGGCAATCCTGCCGCTGGCGCGCGGAGCCGACGGGCGGCTGGGCGTGGCTATGTCAGGGGCCATGTCGGGGGGCGGTGCTGGCCCGGGCGCAGGAAGCGGGCCGGTGGTGGTGAACGTGACAACCCGGGATGCGGAAAGTTTCCGCAGGTCTGAGGCCCAGGTGTCGGCGTTGGTGGCCCGCGCCGTCGGACGGGGACGGCGCGGGCTCTAACACCGGCTTGAAGAGGAGGGGCTCAGGAGCCGGTGTTTTCCTCGGCGGCGAGCATGGCCGCGATCTGGTCTTTCAGGTGAAGGCGCTGCTTCTTGAGGGCCTCAAGGGCTTCGTCGGACGCGGGCGCAATGTCGGTCTCGATGCGATGAATCTCGCGGTTTACCTCGTGATACTCGTCAGAAAGCTTGACGAAATGCGCGCTGGACAGCTTCAGCGCGTGCAGCGCGTTGGCAGCTTCCGGGAACTCTTCGTGCAATTCGTGGGGAACGTGACTCATGCGTCTTTACTCCTTGTTCGGACCGACCATGGCGGCAGTGGCCGTTCCGGTCCTTGAGAAAGATCAAACCGGACGCGAGATCGATGGGGGGACGCGATGATTGCATTTCTGGACGAGAGCTTTCCCTTGCCGATTGCTTTCGGATCCCGGGGTGGGCCGGAGCGGCGCACCGAGGTGGTGACGCTGGCCAGCGGCCGGGAGACGCGCAACGCACGCTGGGCCGACAGCCGCCGGCGGTATGATGCGGGCTCGGGCATCCGCTCGCTCGCCGACCTGCGCGCCGTCGTCGCCCTGTTCGAGCGGGCGCGGGGGCGAATGTCCGGGTTCCGCTTCCGCGATCCCTTCGACCACAGCTCGGCCCTGACCGGCGGCGCGCCGGGGGCGCTGAACGTTGCGCTCGGCACGGGAACGGGCAGCCGGACGCGCTATCCCCTGGTCAAGGTCTATGGCAGCGGACCGGCCGCCTATGCCCGGGTGATCGACCTGCCGGTGGCGGGCAGCCTGAAGCTGGCGGTGAATGGCACGGAGCTGCCACCGGGCGGCTTTTCCTTTGATACGGCGACGCGCGAGGTGGTGCTTGCGACACCGCCAGCGAATGGGGCGGTGGTGACGGCCGGGTTCCTGTTCGACGTGCCGGTGCGCTTCGACACGGACAGCCTGGACCTGAGCCTGACGCATTTTGAGGCCGGCGAGGCGCTGCATATCCCGCTGGTGGAGATCCGGTTGGGCGGCTGAGCGGGGGCTGGGCCGAATGACGGGCGGACCAAGACGCGGTGATCGCAACCTCGCATCCCGTTGAAATATCGAACTTTCATCTCGGCGGCTCCGTTCCTCGGGTGAGGTGACGGCATGGATGCCATGATCAAGTCATGGCATGACCGCCGGGGGAAAGTGGGCGAAACCCAAGCTTCGAGCATCGGCAGGCCGCAAAGCGGCAACGCCATGGCGAAGGCAGGACCCAATCTCATGAAGACACTTGACCCGGGTCTGGCCGCCCATCTGGCGGGCAGGATGACGAGCTTTTGCGCGGTGTGGATCCTGACCCGCAGCGACGGGCAGCGGCTGGGTTTTACCGACCATGACCGCAGCCTGACGGTGGACGGGGTCGTCTGCCATCCGGCGCGCGGCATGGAGGCAAGCGCCGACACGTGCGGGCCGGGACTGGCGGCGGGCGGCGGTGAGGTGTCGGGCGCGCTCGACACGGACGGGCCGGTGCCGCTGGACGGCTTTGCCGAGGCGGACCTGGAGGCCGGGCGCTGGGACGGGGCGGAGGTGGCGGTCCATCTCGTCAACTGGGCCCAACCGGCTGAGGCGGTGCTGCTGCGCCGTGCGGTCATCGGCGAGGTGACGCGGGCCGGCCGCAGTTTCCGCGCCGAGCTGCGCGGGCTCGGCCATCTGCTGGAGGCGCGGCGCGGCCGGGTGTTTGCCAGCCGCTGCGATGCTGATCTGGGCGACACGCGCTGCGGCATTGCGCTGACCGATCCGCGCTATCGGGCAGTGGCCACGGTGAGCGGGGCGGCGGATGCGCGCGAGCTGACGGTGACGGGCCTCATCGGCTTTGACGCCGGATGGTTCGACGGCGGGCGATTTGTCGTCCTGAACGGGCCGCTGACGGGCTTTGCCGGCGAGATCGCCCGGCATGCGAGGAGCGGGTCGGCGGCGACGCTGTCGCTGTGGCTAACCGCGCCGCAGCCCATCGGGGCGGGCACACAGATCGAGCTGACAGCCGGCTGCGACAAGCGTTTTGCCACCTGCCGGGCGAAATTCGCCAATGCGGTCAATTTCCGCGGTTTCCCGCACATGCCGGGAACCGACTTCGTGCTGGCCTATCCGGGGCGCAACACCGGAGAGAACGATGGAGGCGCACTTGTCGGCTGAACCCCTCGACCGGCGGGTGCTGCTGGCGGCGGCGCGGCGCTGGATCGGCACGCCTTACCGGCATCAGGCGAGCCTGAAGGGCGCCGGGTGCGACTGTCTCGGCCTCATACGCGGGCTGTGGCGGGAACATCTCGGCGACGAGCCCGAGCCGCTGCCGCCCTATGCGCCCGACTGGGCCGAGGCGGCGGACGGTCCGGAGGCCGAAACGCTACTGGCGGCGGCAGAGCGCTGGCTGGTGCCGGTGTCCCTCGACCAGCGTCAGCCCGGCGACGTGCTTCTGTTCCGCTGGCGCGACGGGGCGCCGGTCAAGCATGCCGGGATTCTGTCGACCGGCGAGCAGCTGATCCACGCCTATGAGCGCGTCGGCGTCATCGAATGCCCGCTCGGCACCGCCTGGGCGCGGCGCATCACCCATGTGTTTTCCTTTCCCGGAGCCCTGCCATGGCAACCTTGATCCTTGCGGCCGCCGGACAGGCGCTGGGCGGCCTTGTCGGCGCGGCCGGGCTTGGCGGCATTCTCGGCAAGGCCGCCGGGGCAGTGGCCGGAAACCTTCTCGACCAGTCGCTGTTTGGCGGCGGGCGCACGGTCGACCGGGGCCGGCTGGCCGACCTGTCGGTGCAGGCCTCGACCGAGGGCGCGCCGATCCCCTTCGTCTATGGCCGGGCGCGGCTGGCGGGGCAGGTGATCTGGGCGACGCGCTTTGAGGAAGTGGTGAGCGAGGAAAGCGCCGGCGGCAAGGGCGGCGGGCCGAAGCTCCGCAATTACAGCTATTTCGCCAATTTTGCTGTTGCCCTGTGCGAGGGCCCGATTGCCCGGGTCGGCCGGATCTGGGCCGATGGCAAGCTGATCGACCGCAGCGCGATCACGCACCGGGTCTATCCGGGCAGCCCGGACCAGGGCGTTGATCCCCTCATCGCGGCGGTGCAGGGGGCTGCTCCCGCCTATCGCGACACGGCGCATGTGGTGTTCGAGCGGCTGCCGCTGGAGCCCTTCGGCAACCGTCTGCCGCAGCTGACCTTCGAGGTGGTGCGGGTCGTGGACCGGCTGGAGCGGCAGATCCGCGCCGTGACCCTGATCCCCGGCGCAGGCGAGTTCGTCTATGCGCCGGTGCCGGTGACAGACACCCCGCGGCCGGGCGAGACGCGCAGCGTCAACCGCCACACCAAGCTGGCCGCGACCGACTGGACGGCGGCGCTGGACGAGCTGCAGGACCTGTGCCCGGCGCTGGAAAGCGTGGCGCTGGTGGTGGCCTGGTTCGGCTCTGACCTTCGGGCTGGCCAGTGCCAGATCCGGCCCAAGGTGGAGGGGGCAGGCCGGCAGACAAGCGGCATGACCTGGACCGTGGGGCCGGTGACGCGCGAGGAGGCGGAGGTCGTGTCGCAGCTGGATGGGCGCCCGGCCTATGGCGGCACGCCCTGCGATGCCTCGGTGCTGGCCGCGATCCGTGACCTGAAGGCGCGGGGGCTGCGGGTGGTGCTCTATCCCTTCATCCTGATGGACATTCCGCCGGACAACAGCCTGCCTGATCCCTATGGCGGGGCGCGGCAGGCCGCCTTTCCCTGGCGCGGGCGCATCCGTCCGGGGGCAGCGCTTGCGACCGATGTGGCCACCTTCACCGGCACGGCTGCGCCTGCAGATTTCTCGCGGGCGGGCGATGTGATTGGCTATGCCGGCCCGGACGAGTGGTCCTACCGGCGGTTTGTCCTGCATCACGCGCATCTGGCGGAAGCGGCCGGCGGGGTGGATGCCTTCCTGATCGGCTCCGAGATGCGCGGGCTGACGCTCGCCCATGCAGGCGGCGGCAGCTATCCCTTCGTTACGGCGCTGAAAAACCTCGCGACGGCCGTGCGGACCGTGCTGCGGCCGCAGACGCGGGTGTCCTATGCGGCGGACTGGTCGGAATATGGCGCGCATCAGCCGGCAGGCGGCGAGCTGCGCTTTCCGCTCGATCCGCTCTGGGCCGATCCGGCGATCAGTTTTGTTGCGATCGACAATTACATGCCGCTGAGCGATGCGCGCGCCCGGGAGACGGGCGACCCGCTGGATGTGGCGGCCCTGCGCGGCGCGATCCGGGGCGGGGAGTATTTCGACTGGTTCTACGCCAGCGATGCGGATCGGGCGGCGGGGGTGCGGTCGCCGATCACCGACGGGGCCTATGGCAAGCCGTTCGTCTTCCGCGCCAAGGACCTGAAGGGCTGGTGGGAGACCCCGCATGTGGAGCGCATCGGCGGGGTGGAGACCGGGCCGGCGACGGCCTGGGTGCCACGGTCCAAGCCGATCTGGTTCACGGAACTGGGCGTGCCGGCCATCGACAAGGGTGCGAACCAGCCGAATGTCTTCGTCGACCCGAAGTCCTCGGAATCCGCGCTGCCCTACTTCTCCGGTGGCGGGCGGGACGATGCGGTGCAGCGGCGGGCGCTGGAAGCCTCGCTGAGCTTCTGGGACGACCGGCATCCGGACTGGCCGATGGGCGACAATCCCCTGTCGCCGCTCTATGGCGGGCGCATGGTGGACGGCGGCAACCTGCATGTCTGGACATGGGATGCGCGGCCGTTTCCTGCCTTTCCGCTCTATGGCGAGGTCTGGTCGGACGGGGGCAACTGGGAGGTTGGCCACTGGCTGAACGGGCGCCTCGGCGGGGCGAGCCTCAACGCGGTGATCCGCGCGATCCTGGCCGATTTCGGCGTCCCGGACGGGCGGGTACGGGTTGAAGGACTGGCCGAGGTCATCGACGGACTGACGCTGGCCGGGCCGCTGACGGCGCGCGAGGCCATCGAGCCGCTGCTGGAGGCCTTCGGCGGGCGGGCGCTGGACCGGGGCAGCGAACTGGTTCTGACCGGGGCGCAGACGGGAGCAGCATTTGCCCTCACCGGTGAGGATCTGGTGGAGAGCGAGCCGGAGGCGGCCCTGCTGACCCGGGTGCGCGGACAGGCGGGCGAATTGCCGGCGGAGGTGCGCATCGCGGGCGAGGACATCCAGCGCGACCATCGCCGGCAGATCGTCGCGAGCCGGCGTCTGGAAGGCGGCAGCCGGCACGTGCTGACGCTGGACCCGGGCGTGGCGGTGCCGGTGGCGCTGCTGGAACGGGCGGCGGAAGCACGGCTGCACCGCAGCTGGGCGGAGCGGGAGCGGGTGGAATTCCTGTTGCCGATAAGCCACGTGGCGCTGGAGGTTGGCGATGTGGTGGAGCTGGCGGCAACGCCCGACCAGAGCTTCTCGCCGCCGCTGAAGATGACCATCGCCGCGATCGAGGACAGTCTTGTTCGCCGGATCGAGGCGGTGCGCAGCGAACCGGCAGCAGCCCTTGCAAGGGCGCCCACGCCGCGCGCGGACCCCTGGCGGAGCACCGATCCGGGGCCGGCGCAGGCCGTGTTCCTTGACCTGCCGCTGCTGGAGGAGCGGGGCGCGGCCTTTGCGCCGCATCTGGCCGCGCAGGCACGGCCCTGGCCGGGCAGTCTGGCTGTCCTGCGCCAGCGGCCGGGCGGGGCAGGCTTTGCCGAGATCGCCCGCATCGAGCGGCCGGCCACCATCGGACGGCTGGTGATACCGCTGGAGGCCGGGCCGTTGTGGCGCTGGGACCGGCAGAACCGGCCGGAGCTGGAGCTGTTCTCCGGTCACCTGCAGAGCCTGTCGGAGACGGCTGTGCTGGCCGGGGACAATGCGCTCGCACTGCGCAGCCGGACGGGCGGTTTCGAGCTGTTGCAGTTCCGGCAGGCGGATCTGGTGGGCGAGCGGCGCTATCGGTTGACAAGCCTGTTGCGCGGACAGAAGGGCACGGAAGCCGAGGCGCTGGCAGGTGCCGATGCCGGAGCCGAGTTGGTACTCATGGATGCGAGCCTGGTGGCGCTGCCGCTGGAGGCGGACCAGCGCGGGCAGGCGCTGTCCTACCGGCTGTTGCCACCCGGCGTGGCGCTCGATTCGGCCGCGCGCACCGACTTCACTGCCGCCGGCCTGGGCCGCGCGGCGCTGCCCTTCGCCCCGGTCCATCTGACGGCCCGGCGCGAGGCGGGCGGGGTGCGGTTTGGCTGGATCCGGCGCAGCCGCATCGGCGGCGACGGGTGGGAGGCGGCGGAGGTGCCCGTTGGCGAGACACGGGAAGCCTACCGGCTGCAGCTCTTCTCCGGCGCGGCTGTCCGGCACGATGTGACCGTCGAGGCCCCCGGTTACCTCTATCCAGCGACGCAGGAGCTGGCCGATTTCGGCGCGCTGCAGACGGTATTCACGGCCGAGGTGGCGCAACTGTCCGATCTGGCCGGACCCGGCCTCACCCTGAAGGAGATCCTCCATGTCTGAAACCGTCCGGTTGCGCCTGCCGCTGATCGCGGCCGCGCAGGCGCAGAAGCATGTCACCCACAACGAGGCGCTGGCCCGGCTGGACACGCTGGCGCATCTGTATCTCCTCACCCGAACCGGCACCCCGCCGGGCTCACCGCTCATCGGCGACTGCCATCTGGTGACGACGCCGGCGAGCGGCGCCTTTGCGGGCAAGGGGGACCATGTTGCCGAATGGACCGGCGCGGACTGGGTCTTCCATCCGCCGGTGACTGGGCTGGTTGCCTATCTGGCCAGCGCGGGAACGCTGGTGGTGCGGACCGCGGCCGGCTGGCGTGACTATGGCGGACTGCTGTCGCCATCGGCCGTGCTGTCGCGTTCGGCCGGCGGGGCGACGACGGGACTGGCGACGCTGGAGGCAACACTGTCGGGCCTCAGCGGAGCCTTCGTCGAGGCCACGGGGCTCATTCCCAACCGGGCTGTCGTCTTCGGCGTGTCGACGCGCACGCTCACAAGCATCACCGGTGCTGCGTCCTACGACTGCGGGCTTGCCGCCGAGCGCAGCAAGTTCGGCGGTACGCTCGGGAGCGCGGCCGGGTCCAGCAATGCGGGTGTCATCGGACCGACGGCCTTCTATGCGGCAACCGCCGTCCGGCTCAGCGCCAATGGCGGCAATTTCACCGGAGGCAGCGTGCGCATTGCGGTGCATTGCCTGTTGCCGGGGGTTCCCGATGCGTGAGCGGCGCAAACTCCAGGAAGGGAGCAGACGCATGGATGTCAGTCCGCAGGGGCTTGCCTTCATTGCCCGGCACGAAGGCTTTGTCGGCCGGGCCTATCTTGACCCGGCCGGGGTGCCGACCATCGGCTATGGCTTCACCGAAGGCTCGCGCGTGTTCCGCAGCTGGTGGCAGGCGCAAGGCCATGCCGGCCTGGCGCCGGGCCAGACCATCGATCCGATTGCGGCGCTGACGCTGCTGCGCAAGCTGCTGGATCACGAATATGGGCCAATGGTCACAGCAGCGCTTGGCGCCTTGCCGCAGCCTGTCTTCGATGCGGTGGTGTCCGTTGTCTACAATCTCGGGCCGAGGGCATTGGGCTGGCGCTGGGCCAAGGCGCTGAAGGCGGGTGACCTTGGCCGGGCTGCCGAACTGCTGGCACGCACGGGGACGAAGGCGGGCGGGCGGGTTCTGCCGGGGCTGGTCACGCGCCGCAGGGACGAGGCGGAGCTGATCCAGGACGGCACCTATGGCTTTGCGCCCGATACGCCGGCGCAAACGGATCCTGACGTGAAGATCGCCCAAGGCCATCTGCGGCTGCTTGGCTATCGACCGGGCCCCGTCGATGGGATCGAGGGCCCGCGGACGCGGCTGGCGACGCTGCGGTTTCAGTCCGACCATCCGCCGCTTGCCCCGGATGGCACGCTGGGACCTGCCACGCGCGCGACGCTCGCCCGCACTGTTGCCGCGCGCAAGGGGCTTGCCGGATGCAGCGCGGGCGGGGCGGTGGCTGCTGGCAGCGCTGCAGCTCACGGCCATGCGCTGTGGACCTGTCTGCTGATTGCCGGCGGCGTGCTGGCGCTGGCCGGACTTGGCTTTCTGGCCTGGCACTATCGCGGGCGCATCGCTCTCGAACTCGCGCGGTGGCGCGGGGAAACCGTTCAATCACAACAGGAGAAGCTGTCATGAGTGGATGGAAGACACTGATGTTCAATGGTGGGCTGGGACTGGCGGTTCTGGTTGGCCAGGTGCTGGACCAGCTCTCGGTCGTGGACTGGGATGCCGTGCTGCCGCCGGAATGGGGGCCGGTCGCGCTTGTCATTGTCGGTGTGGTCAATGTCCTGCTTCGGCATGTGACCACGGGACCCGCCGGATGGCGCGGTCAGGTTTCCGAGTGAGCGAAAATCGACAGGCGCTGAATGGCTCCTGACAGAAGGCTGTCAGGAGGGGGGAGATAGGGTTCAGCCGTTCCTTCCCCCTCCTGATGGAGACTGACATGAGCGCATCCACCACTTCCGCCCCCCGCAACAGCGTCGTCTGGTTCGAGATCCCGGTTCCTGATCTCGACAAGGCCGTTGCCTTCTACAATGACGTGCTGCAGGTCCAGCTGATCCGCGAGAACATGGACGGCATGGAAATGGCCAAGTTCCCGGTCGCGGATGAAATGAACATGCCCTCCGGTCATCTGTCTCTTGGCACGCCGGCTCCGGCAGGCCAGGGTGGCGTGATCCATCTGCTGTGCCCGGACGCGCTGGAAGACGGCATGGAACGGCTGGCCAAGGCAGGTGGAAAGGTGTTGTCCGATCCGATCAGCATTCCGTTCGGACGTTTCACCTATTGTCAGGATCCGTTCGGCAATGGCATTGGGCTCTATGTCGAGACCGGCACGAGGTAAGACCACATGCGCCGCGCGGATCGCCTGTTCCAGATCGTCCAGCACCTGCGCGGCGGGCGGCTGGTGCGTGCGGCGCAACTGGCCGAATGGCTGGAAGTGTCCGAGCGCACCATCTATCGCGACATTGCGGATCTTCAGGCGTCGGGCGTCCCCGTTGAGGGGGCGGCCGGCGTCGGCTATGTCATGCGCTCCGGCTTCGACCTGCCGCCTTTGATGTTCACCCGCGACGAGATTGTGGCGCTGGTGGCCGGCGCAAGGCTGGTCAGTGCCTGGGGCGGCGCAGCCATGGCACGGGCGGCGGCAGAAGCCCTGATCAAGATCGAGGCGGTCTTGCCGGAAAAGATCGCCTCCCGGCCCGGCGGTATCCAGATCCATGCGGTGGCGCCGGAGATGACTGCCGAGGTCCGGGCGCATCTCGATGTCATCGAAGGAGCGGTCGACCGGCGCGAGCGGCTCGACCTTGCCTATCGGGATGGCGAGGGCGCTGCGAGCAGCCGGATCGTACGGCCATTGGGCCTGTGGTTCTGGGGCAAGGTCTGGACGCTGGTTGCCTGGTGCGAATTGCGGCAGGACTTCCGGATGTTCCGGATCGACCGGATTGCAGGTCTTGAAGCAACCGGCGAGACATTCCGGCTGGAACGTGGCCGGACCCTGGCTGATTTCTACCGGATGATCGAGCACGTCGGCCCATCCGGCCGCTGAGGAAGGCCGGGACTGTTCATGTCCCATTCAGGCGCCAGGGCCTAAGTCTGTCGGCAAGTTCAAACACGCCAGTCCGGGACCTGACCATGATGCGCCTTTTCCTCGTTCTTGCCCTTGTTGTTGCCAGCGGCTTTTCGGCCAACGCGGCTTGCTTGTCTCAGTCGGAAGCACAGCAAGTGGTTGCAAGTGGCAACGCTCAGTCGCTTGGCAGTGTTGCGGCAAGCGTCCAGGGGGAAATAGTCCGGGCGCAGCTGTGCGAAGAAGGGGGGCGGTATGTCTACCAGCTCTCCGTGCTGAAAAATGGCCAGGTCACAACGGTGGTTGTCGACGCCAGCCGCTGAATTTTGCCATGATCGCGCGCAAAACAGCAATGTGAGTCGATTTGCCAGGGCTTTTGTGGCGAGAGCGGAACCGCAGAATTTTTTCTGTCGGTTTGTTTTCGTGCAAGTCCGGCCGCAAGACTGATCCCCATTTTTTGCTGGAGTTGCTCTGGCCAACCTGGATTTTTCCATGCGCATTCTGATTGTCGAGGACGACAAGGACCTGAACCGCCAGCTCAACGACGCACTGACACAAGCAGGCTATGTCGTTGACCGGACCTATGACGGTGAGGAGGGGCATTTCCTCGGCGACACCGAGCCCTATGACGCAGTCGTGCTGGATCTCGGCCTGCCGAAGCTCGACGGGTTGTCAGTGCTGGAGAAATGGCGGCGCGCCGGACGCGTGATGCCGGTGCTGATCCTCACCGCACGTGACCGCTGGTCCGACAAGGTGGCCGGCATCGATGCCGGCGCTGATGACTATGTCGCCAAGCCCTTCCACATGGAAGAAGTTCTGGCGCGGGTTCGCGCGCTGGTGCGGCGGGCGGCCGGGCATGCCTCGAACGAAATCGAATGCGGTGAACTGCGTCTGGATCTGCGCGCAGGCCGGGTAACGGTTGCCGGGATGCAGGTTAAGCTGACGTCGCATGAATACCGTTTGCTGGCTTATCTGATGCATCACCGGGGCAAGGTGATCTCGCGGACCGAACTGGTCGAACATCTGTATGATCAGGATTTCGACCGTGATTCCAATACGGTCGAGGTGTTCGTGGGGCGTTTGCGCAAGAAGCTGGGCGGCGACTATATCGAGACAGTGCGCGGCCTCGGTTACCGGATCGGGGAGCCGACGTGAGCGCCGCAAACCGGCCAGCCCGTCGCCGGTCGCTGGCGGCGCGGCTCGTTCTGGTCGCGTCACTTTGGTCTGTCGCGGCACTGGCGGTCGCCGGCTTTATTCTGGTGGAACTGTTTCGCGATACGGTGGAGCGTGGTCTCGACAGTCAGCTGGAAGTCTACCAGAAGGCCATCATCGGGGCGATGGCGCCAAGCGATGGCAAGACCATCAACCGGCCGGAAAATCTGGGCGAGCCGCGCTTCTCCCTGCCGCTGTCTGGTTGGTACTGGACTATCGCGGACTGGCCGGAGTGGAAGCTGGTATATGCGTCCGGGAGCTTGGTTGGTGATCCGCTGCTGGTCCCGCCGCTCGCGTTCGGGCAGCGCACAGGCGGCGGCTTTGCGACCGGTCCCGGCGGCGAAGAATTACGGGTTTCCCAGCGGATCATCAGCTTTGATGGCGAGTCCTACCTGATTGCCGTCGGCGGCAAGACCGAGGGCCTGCGCAAGGATCTGGCCGCCTTCACCGAGCAGGTGGTGCTGACCCTTTCGGTGTTCGGCATTGGCCTGATTGCGGCAATCTTCGTGCAGGTGCGTTTCGGCTTGCTGCCGATCCGCCGGATGCAGCAGTCGCTCGCAGCTGTCCGGGATGGCGAGGCGGAGCAGATCGACGAGAATGTACCGCGCGAACTGGCTCCCCTCGCCATTGAACTCAACGCCCTGATCCGCTCCAATGCGGAGATCGTGGAACGGGCCCGTACCCATGTCGGCAATCTGGCCCATGCCCTGAAGACCCCGCTCAGCGTCATCTCGAACGAGGCGAGTGTCAGTGGTGGTGATGCCTTTGCCCAGAAAGTGGCCGAACAGGCGCAACTGATGCGCACCCAGGTGGATCACCATCTGGAACGGGCGCGTCAGGCAGCGCAGCGGCGGGTCATCGGCGTGGCGACACCGGTCGAGCCGGCGCTGGCGCGGCTGATGCGGGCCATGTCCCGCATCCACGGCGATCGGGGGCTGACCTTCAGCGCCGAAATGGATCCGGCTGTCCGGTTCAGGGGCGAGCAGCAGGATCTGGAGGAACTGGCCGGAAACCTGATCGACAATGCTTGCAAATGGGCAAGGACGCGCGTCGACCTCAAGGTTGCCGTGATTGCGTCAGCTCCCGACGAGCGGGCCCTTCTGGAAATCCTTGTCGAAGATGATGGGCCGGGCCTGACCGAAGAGCAGCGGCGCGAGGCGGTCAAGCGCGGCAGGCGGCTGGACGAGAGCGTGCCGGGCACAGGCCTCGGCCTGTCGATTGTCGCCGATCTTGCCGCTCTCTATGGCGGCCGGTTCGAGCTGTCGGCTGCGGAAATCGGCGGACTGCGGGCACGTTTGGTCTTGCCGGCAGCCGTGGGATAAGTGCGAGACGGACGTGGGAAATGTGACAGGGATCACGACAGTGCGCATTGCATTGCGGTATCGTCACATCAAGTGATTGGCCAAAGTGTTGCTGTTGCTTGAGGAAAGCACGACAAGAAGGGATGCTGTTTTGGATATTGCCTGCAGCCGGGCAACGAAACGGCCCAGTTCGGCCATAAAGTGAGACTAAATTTACCAAGGTGATGAAGCATGGTTCTCTGGTCGGCGCCACGGCGCCAATCGGGAGAACCTGGGTGTCAGACCAGTATGCGCCCGGCGATGGAGTGCCAGATGCGGTGGATGGGAATAACGATGGTGCTGGCCGTTTCGGTCGGGCTGTCCGCATGCGGTTCGGTGGGCGACACTGGCGGCAGCGGGGCCGGGCTCTGGGGCACCGCGTTCGGTCAATCCGAGAAATCCCTGGCCGAAGCTGAAGCCAATGCCGCCATCAACCAGTTGCTGGACGGCACCCCGCAGCTCGGGCTTGAGACCAGTGATCGCAAAGTTGCCGCCGAAGCCCAGAAGCAGGCGCTGGCCACTCCCGGCTCGGGCGGGACCGTACGATGGGACAATCCGCGCACAGGTCGCGCCGGTGAGGTGCGCCTCGGGCCCCGCTATCAGGTCAACAAGACCGAATGCCGTGCGCTCACCCATTCGGTGACCTCGAAGGACACGCCGGTTCCAGTGGTCGCGCGCTCAACAACCTGCGCTGATGACAAGGGGATCTGGCGTCCGATCAGCTGATGGAGACGGCTTCAGGTCTGCAAGACAGCAAGGCGCGCCGGGTCGGTGCGCCTTTTTTGTCATCGGCAATCGTTAAAATGTGACGGACTGGGGCAAGTGTCTGGAAAGAATTGCTTAAGTTCCTGAATGTTAGACAGGAACATACCTGCCACGGCAGACCCAAGCAAAGATGACAGACCAAGCGCTCCTGACCGACAAGATCCAGTCCTACCTGATGGCCCTTTCGCCAAGGGCTGTCGGCACGCTGGTCCGAGGTCTCGAACGGGCACGTCAGTCTGGCAAGGGCGATCCGCATGTGGAGTTGATCCTGGCGGCATCCGCAGCCCTGCTGCGCGGCGAGGCGCTCGACCGGAGTGCGCCGCGTGACGATCGACCGCTGCCGACCGCGACGCGCCGCGGGCATCTGGAGCGCCTGTTTTTCTCGCCGCTCGATACATTCCTGGTCAATGAACATCTGCCACGCAAGCAGGAAGGGCGCGTCTACCGGCCCTATCTGAACGAAATCTGGCAGTGGTTGGAGCGGGATCTCCTGCCGGCAGAGATCCGTCAGGCAAGACAGGACCTCCAAGAACCGCACTCTGATGATGACAAGGCCCATGAGCGCGTTGCGGCGCTGCGCAAGATGGCGACGCAGGCCCTTGCCGAAGCCATGGCACGGGCCAACGATTCGGATCGCGAACGGCGGCGGCTCAGCATGGTCCTGGGCGGAGACCGTGCCTTTGCCGACCTGCAGGACGTCACGAAGCTGTTTCTTGCCGAACCCTGGCTGACACGGTTTCTCGACCGCATGCCGACGAGCTTGACCGAACGTCGGTTGAAGCAGGACACTGATGTCCTGACCCTGGTCGAGGCCCATGCCCGCAAGCATCCCGACTATATTGCGATGCTGGCCGCGACCGTGCTGGACCGGGCGGACGCGCCCTGGAGCCTGGGCACCTTTGCGACCCGTCTGGCCGGGACAAACAAGGCACGTGATCTCAGCCGCAGCCCGTTTGCCCCCTTCATGGATGTTGTCATCTCGGAAGCCGAGCGCCTGAGCATCCTGGCCCGCAGCCAGCGGGACAATCCGGATCCGGTCGCGTTTTCGGAGGCTGTGTCAGGCTATGCCAACCTGATGCGCGGCCTTGAGTTCGACATGGACCTGAGCGGGGCCGATGCCTGGCGAGGCCGACTTTCCGAGACCCGCCGCGAGATGTCACAGATCGTGACCAGCGAGTTGCAGACCGCAAGCGGAGCGGTCCGCCGGGCCCTGGCAGTGCCGAAGGTTGACCGGGATGGGCGCTGGAAAGCCGATAGCCATGCCCTGGATGATGCTGTGCGGACCTTGAGAGTGCTGGCCATGGCGCGAGGGACCGCAGAAACTCTGGCCATCAACGACGTCAGCAAGCGGACCCGGCAGACGGTCGAGCAGACACTTGAGATCATCACCAGGTCGCTTCTGTCTGACTTTGCCAAGCAAAAAGGCGCATCGCGCGCGGCGCATCTGTCCGCAATCGACGCGGCGATCCTTTTGTCCGAGGTCTATTTCGGGCCGGACTACGCCGGACAACTCCGTCGCAGCCGGCAGTCCGCCCTTGCTGCGGTCGAAGCAAGCAGCGCGGCCTGACCGGGCAATGTCGTAAATTCACGCGCGACCCAAGGTCACACACTTGGCAGTGGTCAGGGTGGGGTCTCCCACCTTATATGTCATTCCATGACACTCTGGATCCTGTTCGCCCTGATGACCGGCCTTGCGGCCCTCTCCATTCTCGTCCCGCTGCGCCGTGGCGGTGACCCGCTGACAGCGGCCTCTGCCAACCGGGCGGCTGATGAGGCCGTCTACATGGCACAACTCGACGAGATTGACCGTGATCTTCAGCGGGGGCTTGTGGATGCGGCGCAAGCCGAC
Source organism: Pannonibacter carbonis (assembly GCF_003012935.1). GTDB lineage: Bacteria > Pseudomonadota > Alphaproteobacteria > Rhizobiales > Stappiaceae > Pannonibacter > Pannonibacter carbonis. Next base: position 416,567 of record NZ_PUDR01000002.1, read on the forward strand.
GCAGCCCGAACCGAAATCGCGCGACGTCTTCTGGCCGCACACCGGCAGAACAAGGGCGAGACCAGAACGGTCGGGACGCGAGCTGCTAAATTCGTACAACTCTTGGCATCGCTGCTGCTGCCGGCGGCAGCTCTGGGGCTGTATCTTTGGCTCGGATCGCCGCATCAGCCCGACCAGCCACTGGAGGCCCGTCTTCAGTCCGATCCGCAAGGCCAGCCGGTCGATGTGCTGGTCGCCCGCGTCGAGCGGCATCTTGCTGCCAATCCGCAGGATGGTCAGGGCTGGGAGGTTTTGGCCCCGGTGTACATGAGCCTTGGCAGACCCCAGGATGCGGCGCAGGCCTATGCCAATGCCATCCGCCTCAACGGGGCGAGTGAACCGCGCGAATCGAGTTACGGCGAAGCACTTGTCGTTGCTGCCGAAGGGCTTGTGACAGCAGAGGCACGCGCGGCGTTTGACCGGGCAGTGAAACTAGACCCGGCGGCGCCCAAGCCCAGGTTCTTCCTCGCCCTCGCTCTCGGACAAGAAGGCAAGCGTGAGGAAGCTATCGCTGCCTGGAGGAGCTTGCTGGAGGGTGCAGACCCGCGCGCAATCTGGGTGCCTGCTGCCGAGCAGGAACTGGCGCAACTCGAAGGCAGGCTGCCCGCGAGCCTGCAGCCACCCCGTGGTCCGGCTGCTGCAGATGTCGAGGCGGCGGCCGCCCTGAGTGAGGGTGACCGGAACGACATGATCCGGTCCATGGTCGACGGACTGAAGACCCGGCTTGAGACAGAGGGCGGTTCGGCGGAAGACTGGCTTCGGCTGATCCGGGCACAGGCAGTGATGGGGGACAAGGACGCCGCCCGGGCAAGTGCCGCGGGCGCGCGGGAGGCGCTGCAGGATGACGCTGCTGCGCTCGATGCCTTAAACAGGGCTGAGGCTGACAATGGTCTCGGCTCGTAGGCCGGACCTGAGATAACAACTGAGACGGTGGCCAATGCCGGCCGCCGGTCACGCAAGAGGGATGCGGGACGCGACATGACACGAAAGCAACGCCGGCTGACGCTGATCGGGGCCGCTGCCGTGGTACTGGCCTCGGCAGCAGGCCTGATCCTCTACGCGCTCAATGATCAGATCGTCTTTTTCCAGACGCCGACCGATGTGGTCGCCAAGCAGATCCCGTCCGGCCAGCGCATTCGCCTCGGCGGCCTGGTGGAAGAGGGGTCAATCGAGCGGTCCGAGGATGCAAAGGTCAGTTTCCGGGTGACGGATACGGCGAATACGGTGCCCGTCACCTATGTCGGTATCCTTCCCGACCTGTTCCGCGAGGGGCAGGGCGTGGTGACTGAAGGCATTGTCGGTCCTGACGGGATCTTTCGGGCCGATAGTGTGCTCGCCAAGCATGACGAGAACTATGTGCCCAAGGAAGTCGCGGACGCGCTGAAGGCGCAAGGCGTCTGGAAGGGTGACGACACCACAGCCCAGTGAGCCCGGACGTTTTGCAGCTCTAAGGGCAGCGAAGCGACTTGGCCTGCATTCTTCTTGCGCCTTGCGGCAGAAGGCGCCGCTCCACAAGGGGCAAATGCGCGTTATAACCGGACAAAACCACCGGACGAGGGACCGATGATCGTAGAGACAGGACATTTCGCGCTGGTGCTGGCCTTCGTGCTGGCGCTGATCCAGTCCGTAGTTCCGGTCTGGGGCGCTGTCACGGACGACAGGCGGCTGATGCAGACGGCCGCACCGGTCGCCAATGTTCTGTTTGTGCTGGTCACCTTGTCCTTCGCAGCCTTGACCTGGGCTTATCTTGCCTCCGACTTTTCGGTGGTGAATGTCTGGGAGAACTCACACTCGGCCAAGCCGCTGATTTTCAAGATCTCGGGGGTCTGGGGAAACCACGAAGGCTCGATGCTGCTGTGGGTGCTGATTCTGGTGATGTTCGGCAGTCTTGTGGCGCTGTTCAGCGGGAACGTGCCGGCGCAACTCAGGGCGGCTGTCCTGGGTGTGCAAGGCTGGATCACGGCTGCCTTTCTCCTGTTCGTTCTGGCAACGTCCAATCCCTTCGAGCGGATCGTGAATGCTCCGATCGAGGGCAATGACCTTAATCCCCTGCTGCAGGACATCGGCCTCGCGATCCATCCGCCGCTGCTGTATCTCGGATATGTCGGCTTCTCGATAACGTTCTCCTTCGCCGTCGCGGCCCTGATCCTCGGCCGTATCGACGCTGCCTGGGCGCGCTGGGTACGTCCCTGGGCCCTGCTGGCCTGGGTGTTCCTGACCCTCGGAATCTCGATGGGCTCCTACTGGGCCTATTATGAACTCGGCTGGGGCGGCTGGTGGTTCTGGGATCCGGTCGAGAACGCCTCGTTCATGCCCTGGCTCGCCGGAACAGCCCTGCTGCACTCCGCCATCGTGATGGAGAAGCGCGAGGCGCTGAAGGTCTGGACAGTCCTTCTGGCTATTTTCACCTTCTCACTGTCGTTGCTCGGCACGTTCCTGGTGCGCTCGGGCGTCTTGACGAGCGTTCATGCCTTTGCGGTCGACCCGGAGCGGGGGCTGTTCATTCTCGTCATCCTCTGCATCTTCATTGGCGGATCCTTCACGCTTTACGCCTGGCGGGCACCTTTGTTGAAACAGGGGGGGCTGTTCGCCCCAATCAGCCGCGAAGGGGCGCTGGTCCTCAACAACCTGTTCCTGACGGCTGCGACGGTCTCCGTGCTGGTCGGCACTCTTTATCCGCTGGCCCTCGAAGCTGTGACTGGCGAGAAGATTTCGGTCGGCGCGCCGTTTTTCAACCTCACCTTCGGGCCGTTGATGATCCCGTTGTTGCTCGCTGTGCCCTTCGGACCGCTGCTGGCCTGGAAGCGCGGCGATCTTCTGGCAGCGACACAACGGCTCTATGCCGCCTTCGGCTTGGCCCTTGTAGCAGCGCTTGCCGTGTTCTGGCTCTGGGGCATGAAACAGGTTCTCGCACCGATCGGCGTTGGTCTTGCTGTCTGGATCATGGCGGGCTCGATTGCCGAACTGGTGACACGCACAAGGATCGGCGAGGTCGGTCTGTCGCGCGGGCTTTCCCGTCTTGTCGGGCTGCCACGCTCGGCCTTCGGAACAACGCTCGGGCATTTTGGTATCGGCGTGACGCTGCTCGGAATCGTTATGTCGAGTGCGTTCCAGACCGAACTCGTGCGCACCGTTCGTCCGGGGGACACGTTTGATGTGGCCGACTACCAACTGTCATTTTCAGGCCTTGCGCCGCGCCAGGGACCGAACTTCACCGAACAGGTCGGGCACTTCACAGTGCGTCAGGGCGGCACCGAGGTCGGTGTGCTTGATCCGTCGAAGCGGCTCTATCAGGCCCGCGGCATGCCAACCACCGAGGCGGCGATCCTGACCTTCGGGTTCTCGCAGCTCTACGTGTCGCTTGGCGAGACGCGGGCTGACGGTGCTGCCGACATCCGGGCCTACTACAAGCCGATGATCACGCTGATTTGGCTCGGGACGCTGGTGATGTCCATTGGGGGGATCATCTCGATCACCGACCGCCGCTTGCGGGTTGGTGCGCCCAAGCCCGCCCGGGCGAAGATTGCCGGACTAAGCCCCGCCGAATGAAGGACCCTGGCATGCCCCTCCTGGCCCGATTTGGCTTTCTGCTTCTGCTTCTGCCCGCGCTGCTGATGCCGGTTGCCTCGGCACAGGCACTGGCACCCGACGAAGTGCTGCAGGATGCGGCACTGGAAAAGCGGGCGCGCGCGCTTTCGACAGAACTGCGCTGCATGGTCTGCCAGAACCAGTCGATCGACGACAGCGATGCGCCTCTTGCCAAGGACCTCAGGGTTCTGGTGCGTGAACGGCTGGTTGCCGGTGACACGGATGCACAGGTGGTTGACTACCTGGTCTCGCGTTACGGCGAGTTTGTGCTGCTGAAGCCGCGGATGGCCTGGCACACGCTTGCGCTCTGGATTGCTGGTCCGCTGGCTCTGGTTGCGGGGCTCGCAACGGTCATCGTGGCCTTGCGGCGTCGGCGCGAGGGCGCAGCGGCGTTGGCTTCTTCAGGCGCTGGCCTGACTGCTGCGGAGAAAGCCGAACTGGATCGGATCCTCAACGCGGATGGTGCGAAGGACTAGCTGAGCGGGCTCTGATCAGGCCGCCGTCGCCATCGTCGTCAGCCGCACCTTGATAAAGCGCATTGTCCGCTGTGCTTCGACGACTGAAAGGATACGAAATTCTCCAACCCATGTGTCGACAATGGCCGGGTTGGATTTAAGCTGACGTGCACGGGCCTTGCACAGGGCTCCGAAGGCTGTTTCGCCTATGTCCAGGGCGCGGCACAACACGGCAATTGCTTCGATATCCTGTCGGACCATGACATTGCGGACGAATTTTTCGTCGACGGTGCTCAACTGGGCGAGCAGATATGACAGGTCATAGAGATCGTTGGCCAGGCTGTACTCGATGACAACCTGGTCAAGAGAGCGATGCCCGTCGCGGATGTCCTTGAGGGCGACCTTGGTGTTGAGCCGGGCCTTACGTCTTTCGATCTTGGAATCGTCGACCAACAGGCTGGCTTCCCGGAACAGGTCACGGGCGACACGTTCATTGTTTTCAAAAATGTGGCGCAGCTTGGCCTGCCGGTCTTCCGGCAGCATGGCCAGGAGTTTTTCGAAGTTGGCCTTGTTTAGGTCGTGACGCTCGGTGAGGGACTCGCGCAAGGTGGTATCGGCTTCGGCCAGCTTGATCAGGAGGCGTCCGCCCCAGTCGGAAAGCTCGGCGCTTGTATTGGCTGCAACCGACCTGCGCACCGGCTGTTCGCCGCGCTCAAGGAGGACGTCGGTCACGCGAGCCTGCAGGGCATCGCGTTTCGAGATTGCCAACAGATGATCCTGTCCCTTGGTTTTGGCCAGGGTGTAAAGGTCATCATCGGTCAAAACCGGAGAGTTTTCCAGAATCGGGGCCGCGACGATGGCCGTATCGTTGGCGAGCTTGAGTACCAGCTCGCGCGGTGTGGTCTCGATAGACCCGATCTGTTGTGACAGCATGCTTCGACCATCGACATCGACGACATCAAGCAGGTTCGTCAGCACGTCGTTGAAGAGCGCCAACTCTTCATTCGTGTAGCGTTCAGCGCCATCGACAAAGAGCGTTGCAACGTGCCCCATCAGTTCACGTCGTTTGTCGCTGCTGCTTTCGCGCGCCAGATCGACCAAAGATGCCAGCATGTCCGCCCCAAGTATCAAGTTCGAAACTGTCCCTAAGGGACGAAGATAAGTGTGAAGCCTTTACAGAGCGATAAGGGGCTCAAGTAAACTGGCGGGTATCTCGGAAAAAATGGTATCGGACTTGTGATTTATTGCAATGTCGTGGCTAAAGGTAACATTACAAAGGATTAATCCGCCTGACAGGCGGCTGTAAGGAGGCGCTCTCCATATTGGTGGTGAAGGACGAGGGATATGTCCCCGCGTGTCCCCGTCCGGTTCTGTTTTGCTCCAGACCTCCAAGGAGAGCTTTATGACCGCTACCGCCACCGCACCCCGCAAATTCCTTGGCTCACGCCGCTCGCACCTGCTTGCCGGTGCCATTGTGCTCGGACTGGCCGGTGTCCTCAGTGCCCAGACCATCCTGCCAGGGCAGCCGGCCTTTGCCGAAGCTGTTCGGGTGCAGAGTGCTGCGCCGGCAGACTTCTCGCAGGTTGTCACCGCTGTGCAGCCGGCCGTCGTCAGCGTCCGTGTCAAGCAGGCGCCTGAGCCCCAGATGATGAACTTCGGCAACCGTGGCCAGCAAGGCTTCGGCATCCCCGGCCTCGACGCGCTGCCTGAGGGACATCCGTTGCAGCGGTTCTTCGAGCGCAAGGGTGAAGGCCAGCGTGGCCAACAGCGCGGTGAGCCGAAGGCCTATGGCATGTCGCAAGGCTCAGGCTTCTTCATCAGCGATGATGGCTATGTCGTCACAAATCATCATGTGATCGACAAGGGAACCGAGTTCACCGTCATCGACAACGAGGGCAATGAACTGGAGGCCCGCCTGATCGGCGCCGATCCACGGACGGACCTTGCGCTGTTGAAAGTCGAGGGCGACAAGCCGTTTACATACGTCCGCTTTGCTGATGACGCCCCGGCTGTGGGTGAGTGGGTTGTCGCTATCGGCAACCCCTTCGGCCTTGGCGGTACGGTCACGGCGGGCATCGTGTCGGCACGCGGCCGTGACATTGGCGCTGGTCCTTATGACGATTTCATCCAGATCGACGCACCCGTGAACCGCGGCAACTCCGGTGGTCCCGCCTTCAACATGAAAGGCGAAGTGATCGGCGTGAACGCAGCGATCTTCTCGCCCTCCGGTGGGAATGTCGGCATTGCCTTCGCCATCCCGGCCTCAACGGCAACCGATGTGGTCGGTGATCTCAAGGATAGCGGCGCCGTGGTGCGTGGCTGGCTCGGCGTCCAGATCCAGCCCGTGACTGGCGACATAGCCGAGAGCCTTGGACTTGCCAGGGCGGAAGGTGCCATCGTCTCGGATCCCCAGAGCGGCAGCCCGGCAGACAAGGCGGGGATCAAGGCGGGCGACACAATCCTCAAGGTCGACGGCAAGCCGATCAAGGGCCCGCGTGACCTGTCGCGGATCATTGCTTCCTATGCTCCGGATACCAAGGTGAAGCTCGCCGTTTGGCGTGATGGTGCAGAGGAGAACGTGACCGTTACGCTTGGCACGCTCATTGATCCGGATGCGGTTGCGCAGGTGGCGCCGTCGGTGTCTGGAAGCACCCAGCTTGCCGATCTGGGCATCGAGGTCACCGCTGCAAAGCGCGCCGGCCTGAACGTTGACGGGGTTGTTGTCACGGCCATCGATCCCAATGGCCGGGCGGCCCAGAAAGGCCTGCGGGAAGGCGACATCATTGCCGAAGTCGCGGGCCAGAAGGTCACCTCAGCAAAGGACGTGGAGAAGGCGATTGCCAAGGCGGAAAAGGATGGCCGCAAGGCCGTGCTGATGCGTGTCTTCAGTGATGACGCCGCACGCTTCGTCGCGGTCCCGCTGGCCTGACCCAAGACCGGATCCCGACCGCCTGCCGCGCTTGACGTGTCCGCTGCCTCGGCGTCGAGGCGTGGCTGGCAGGACCCTCTTCCCGGGCAGTCCGCCCCGCACTTTTGCCCGGTGGAGCCAGGAGGGTCCGCAGTTCCCCGAAAGGGAACTGCGGACCCTATTCCATCTCCAGCCCCAACTCAGGTACAAGTGCAACATGATGCGGATTCTGATAATTGAAGACGACAAGCAGGCCTCGGCCTATCTGGCCAAGGGACTTAAGGAGGTCGGTCACATGGCCGATCAGGCTAGTGATGGCGAGGAGGGCCTGGAAATGGCCTCCGCCGGCTCCTATGACGTGCTTGTTGTCGACCGGATGCTGCCGAAGCGCGACGGGTTGTCCGTGATCCAGTCCTTGCGTAAGGCCGGCAACCATACGCCTGTCCTGATCCTTTCGGCGCTGGGGCAGGTGGATGATCGCGTTACCGGGTTGAGGGCTGGTGGAGATGACTATCTGCCCAAGCCCTTTGCGTTTACCGAACTGCTTGCGCGTATCGAAGCACTCGGCCGTCGCCCCAAGGCCGGCGTCGATGTCGAGACTGTGTACCGGGTCGCCGATCTGGAACTTGATCGGCTGGCGCATCGCTGCACCCGTGCCGGCAAGGACATCCCGCTGCAACCGCGCGAATTCCGCCTGCTGGAATACTTGATGCAGCACGCGGGGCAGGTAGTGACGCGGACCATGTTGCTGGAGAATGTCTGGGAGTATCATTTCGATCCGCAGACCAATGTCATTGACGTGCATATCTCCCGGTTGCGCTCGAAGATCGACAAGGACTTCGATAGCCCCCTCCTGCACACCGTACGCGGTGCCGGCTATACAATCCGCAATGGTGCCGGCCGTGACAGCGCTGGCTAGGCTTCTCCGCACGACGGCGTTCAAGCTTTCTCTGCTCTATCTTGCTGTCTTTACCGGGCTTTCCGGATTTCTTTTTGTCTCGATCTCGCGCAACACCGATACGCTGATGACCGAGCAGGTGGTACAGACGGTCGATGCGGAGATCGAGGGCCTTGCCGACCAATATGCCCGGGGCGGGGCGCGGGCGCTGGTTGCCGCCATCGACAGCCGCGCCAGGCGACCGGATGCCAGTCTCTACCTGTTCGTCGATTTCGCTGGAAATGTGCTGGCCGGCAATATCTCGCGGCTGCCGACGACCGTGCTGGAAGAGGCGGATGGCGGGGTCCGCCGGGTGAAATATGGCCGTGGCGATGGCGAGACCGAGCGCGAAGCCGTGGTGCGCACCTTCGAGGTGCCTGGAGGGTTCCGGCTGCTGGTCGGCCGTGATCTTGGCGAGCAGACGCGCTTCCGCGATATCCTGGCCGGAGCCCTGCGGGTCTGGCTGGTCGTGGTGGTGGTGCTTGCGCTGGTGACCTGGGCCTTTGTCAGCCGCCGCGTGCTCAAGCGCATCGATGCGATTGCAGCCTCAAGTCGCCAGATCATGGATGGAAACCTGTCGCAGCGGCTGCCGCTTGCCGGCAATGGCGACGAGTTCGATCGGTTGGCGATCAGCCTCAACGCCATGCTGGAACGCATCGAACAACTGATGCAGAACCTGCGCGATGTGACCGACAACATTGCCCACGATCTCAAGACGCCGCTGACCCGGCTGCGGACGCGGCTCGAGACGACCTTGAACGAGGCGCGCGGGGAAGCGGACCTGCGCGAAGCCATGGAAGCGACCATCGAAGACAGCGAGGGACTAATCCGTATCTTTGACGCTTTGCTGCAGATTGCCAGGGTAGAAGCGATGTCGCCAGACGGCGGCCTGCAGCCGGTGGATGTGGCGGCGATTGCCGAAGAACTGGCCGATCTCTACGCACCGGTGCTGGAGGACGAGGGCGGCAGTCTGAAGCTGGACCTGCTACCGGTTCAAACCGCATTGGGGAATCGGGAACTGATCGCACAGGCGATGGTGAACCTGATCGAGAATGCCCTGAAATACGCACGGTCCAAGAATGGACAGCCCCTGGCAATCACCGTAATGGTCAGGCAAGAGAAGGACCGGATTCTGCTGTCCGTGGCCGACAATGGCCCCGGTATCGAGGTGAAGGACCGTGACCGGGTGCTTGACCGCTTTGTTCGCCTGGAACAGAGCCGGACCGAGCCTGGCTATGGACTTGGCCTCAGTCTCGTGCGGGCCATAGCCAGGTTGCATGGCGGCACGCTGACGCTCGAGGACGCAAGGCCGGGGCTGAAGGCGCAAATTGACCTGATGGTCGCGCCGGCGGCAAAAGCGGGAGGCGAGGAAATCGATGGTACTGACAGGAGCTGAGGCGGGGGAGGGCCTGTCGTTGCACCAGCGGATCGTGATTGTGCCACTGGCGATCGATCAGGGCCGGGGGCTTGGCTTCCTTGACGATCTTGAGAGCCGGGCAAATGCCGACACGGCGCCAGAAAGCCAGCGTCTTCTGGAGCTTCTCGACCAGAACGCAAAGCTCAAGCCGTTCCTTGGCGCTGTCATGGCCAACTCGGCCTATCTGCGTGACCTGTGCCTGCTTGACCCCGCGCGGCTAGGGCGGATCATGAGCACGGATCCGGATGCCCAGATCGCCGCGATGATTGCAGCGGCGCGTGACGCCCGGGCCGACAGCGAAGCCGATCTCATGCGCGTCCTGCGCAAGCTGAAGCAGGAACTTGCCCTCTCACTTGGCCTTGCCGATATTGCCGGCGCCATCGATCTGGATGTTGTGACGCGGGCTCTTGCCGAGTTTGCCGATGCCGCTTTGACGGCAGCTATCCGCTTCTGCCTGCGCGATCTGGCAGCACGGGGACGTTTCGAGATCGCCGATCCTGACCAGCCCGAAGTGAACTCCGGCCTGATTGTCCTTGCCATGGGCAAGCACGGTGCCTTCGAGCTGAATTATTCTTCCGATATTGACCTCATCGTGCTCTTCGATCCGGCAATCACGCCGATGCGTGGTGGTGCGGAGGCTCCGGTCGAGTTTGTGCGGCTGACCAAGCGCTTCGTGAAGATCATGCAGGAGCGGACCGGCGACGGTTATGTGTTCCGAACAGACTTGCGCCTGCGGCCTGATCCGGGGGCAACGCCGGTTGCAGTCTCCGTCCCTGGTGCGCTTGCCTATTATGAGGCGCTGGGCCAGAACTGGGAGCGTGCGGCGCTGATCAAGGCCCGGCCTTGCGCCGGTGACATCAAGGCAGGTGAGGCCTTCCTGCACGAGATCGTTCCCTTCATCTGGCGCAAGTACCTTGATTTTGCAGCGATTGCCGACGTGCATTCGATCAAGCGCCAGATCCACATGCACAAGGGACACGGCAAGATCGCAGTCGCCGGGCACAACGTAAAACTCGGGCGCGGCGGCATCCGGGAGGTCGAGTTCTTTGTCCAGACACAGCAGCTGATCGCCGGCGGACGGAACCCCGATTTGCGGGGCCGCCGGACACTGGACATGCTGGAGAAGCTCGTGGCTTCCGGCTGGATTGAGGAAGAGGCGCGGACTGATCTGACTGCCGCCTACCGCTTTCTGCGTGGTGTCGAGCACCGTATCCAGATGCTGAACGACGAACAGACCCATCTCCTGCCGCAAGACGACGAGGGGCTGTTGCGCGTTGCCTATCTTTGCGGCTTTGAGACGCGGGCGGCCTTCGAGGCAAAGCTGCTGGTGTACCTGCAGAAAGTGCAGCGCCACTATGCCGACCTGTTCGAGGATGAACCTGAACTGGCGTCTGAACTCGGCAACCTGGTCTTCACCGGTGATGATGATGATCCGGACACATTGCAGACCTTGTCCGGTCTCGGGTATCGGCAACCGTCCGACGCGGCCAAGGTGATCAAGGCCTGGCATTTCGGTCGCTATCCGGCAATGCGGTCAACGAAGGCGCGGGAAAGGTTGACTGAACTTCATCCGGTCCTGATCTCGGCACTGGCCAGGACGGACAATGCAGACGCAGCTCTGCGAGCCTTCGACGCGTTCCTCGCCCGGTTGCCGGCCGGCGTGCAACTGTTTTCGTTGTTGCGGTCGAACCCGCATCTTTTGCACATGCTGGCAACGGTCATGGGCTCGGCGCCGCGTTTGGCAGAGACGGTGGCGCGGCGCGTGCATGTGCTGGACGCGGTGCTTGATCCGGCATTCTACGGCTCGATGCCCAGCCGCGAGGAATTCCGTACCGGGCTCGACCTGACGCTCGTACAGGCGCGCTCTTACGAGGAAGCCCTCGACCGGGCGCGAATTTTTGCGCAGGAGCAGCAGTTTCTCATCGGTCTGCGGCTTCTCTCGGACACCTTGAGCGGCGACCAGGTCGGTTATGCTCTGGCTCGTCTAGCAGAGGTGGTGGTCGACCGGATATTGACCCGGGTGGACGCGCATGTGGCAGAGAACCACGGCCATGTTCCCGGTGGCGACCATGCCGTGATCGCCATGGGCAAGCTGGGAGGCGAGGAGATGACGGCAACGTCCGACCTTGATCTCATTCTGCTCTACGACGTGCCGGAGGGAGTGTCCCAGTCGGATGGCGCAAGGCCGCTGGCCGTCAGCCAGTACTACATCCGCCTGACCCAGCGCCTCGTGACGGCGCTGTCGGCCCAGACGGCGGAAGGCTCGCTGTACGAGGTTGACTTCCGCCTGCGTCCGTCCGGCAACGCGGGGCCGCTGGCTACCAGCCTCACGGCCTTCGAAACCTATCAGAAATCCGAGGCCTGGACCTGGGAACACATGGCCCTGACCCGGGGCCGGGTAATTGCGGCGTCTTCAACAGCCTTTGCGGATAAAGTGACGACTTTCCTGCATGACACGCTGCGCCAGCCACGCGATCAGGCGAAGACCGCTGCCGACGTGGCTGCCATGCGGGCCCGGATCGAGAAAGAGAAGGGTACCAAGGACATCTGGGACCTGAAGCAGGTCGCCGGTGGACTGGTGGACATCGAATTCATCGCCCAGTACCTGCAACTGGTCGAGGGGCCGCGCCATCCCCAGATCCTCGCGCAGAACACGGGTGAAGTTTTGGCCCGGGCCCTCGACGCCGGTGTCATCGATCCGGATACAGCCGGAACGCTGTCCTCCGCACTGCGGCTATATCACCGGCTGACGCAAGTCATGCGAATGACGCTTGCGGGCTCGTTCAAGGTGTCCGAGGCCCCGCGCGGCGTGGTCGAGCTGTTGCTGACAGCGAGCGCTGCACCGGACCTGCGCCGCCTGGAACTGGATCTTGTTGAGACACAGCAATCGGTGCGGCAACTGTTCGAGCGTCTCGTCGGGCCAGTGGCATTGCCGGATACGCCGGACGCCGGCTGAACCCCTTCAAGCGGCGTGGGCTTCCTCAGCAAGCGGCAGGGTAAAGGTCACGGTTGTGCCCTTGCCTGGAACCGAGTTCAGGATCAAGGCGCCGCCCTGGAGCTCGACGAGCGAACGGGCAATGGCAAGACCGAGGCCAGAGCCCTTGTGCGTCTTGGTGAACTGGTTCTCGACCTGGACAAAGGGCTGAGCAAGGCGTTCGATATCGGCTTTGCGGATCCCGATACCGGTGTCCTTGATTTCGAATGTTGCCATGCCGCTGCGCTGGCTGACCGTGAGGCAAACCTGGCCGCTGTCCGGCGTGAACTTGACCCCGTTCGACAGGAGATTGAGCAGCACCTGCTTGAGCGCACGCCTGTCTGCCGCCACCACCAGCCCCTGTGGCATGCTGCAGGTTACATCGATGGATTTTTCCTGTGCCGGGGCGCGGATGATGCGGATGGCCTCGTCAATGACGGTCCCGGCGTCCAAGGCTGCAACATTCATGTCCATGCGGCCGGCTTCGATCTTCGACATGTCGAGGATGTCGTTGATCACGTTCAGCAGATAGGTGCCGCTGTCATAAATGTCGCGGCAGTATTCCGCATAGCGCTCCGAGCCGATGGGGCCGAACATTGATTTGTCCATGATGTCCGAGAAACCAATGATCGCATTCAGCGGCGTGCGCAGTTCGTGAGAGATATTGGCAAGGAATTCAGACTTGGCACGGTTGGCGTTTTCCGCGTTAGTCTTTTCCTCGGAGTATTTTTCGGCCAGTTCCACGAGCTGCTGCGCCTGCATCTCGAGCGTCTGGCGGGATTTGCGCAGGTCCGAGATGGTGGCGATCAGGCGGCGTTCGCTCTCCATCAGACGTTCCTCCTGGCGTTTCAGGGCGGTGATGTCAGTGCCGACCGACACGAAGCCGCCGTCCTTGGTCCGGCGTTCCGAGATCTGCAGCCAACGGTCATCATCCAGTTGCGCTTCGTAGCTCGCATTGGTGCCGGCAATCGGAGCGGGGCCACGGGCCGGGATGGTGGTGATGTGGGAGTTCCGCGCGGCGGCCATCACCTTGGCATATGGCGTGCCCGGCTTTACGGCATTGTCGGGCAGGTTGTGCAGCGACTGATAGTTGGAGTTGCAGATGACCAGTTCATTGTCCGAATTCCACAACACGAAGGCTTCCGAAATCGTCTCGATGGCATCGCGTAGGCGCAGGTCCGCTGTCCGGCTCTGCTCGGCCAGTTCATGTTGTTCGGTGACGTCGATGCAGATGCCGATCAGATGCGGCTCGCTGCGGCCCGGCTCTGTCTGGACCTCCCCGCGCGCCCGAAGCCAGACCCATGACCCGTTGGCGTGACGCATCCGGAACATCCGGTCGACGGTCGTCTCGCCGGAGATCAGGAGGCTTTCGGCAAGGGCATAGAGGTCAATGTCATCGCTGTGCGTCAGTTCCGAAATCTCTGAGAAGCCAAGGATATCATCCTTTGGCTCGCGTCCGAGCATGTCGTAAAGCGAGGCGGACCAGAACACGCGGCCCCTTGCGAGGTCCCAGTCGAACAGGCCGCAGCGGCCATGGGCAAGCGCCGTATCGATGCGGGCCCGCGTGGCCGCATAGATCTCATCCGCCTGTTCGGCGCGGGTGGCTTGCGAGAAGAAGCCGTAAACCAGCACCAGCAGTACGGTTGCCGTGCCGACAAACAGCGTCACATTTGCTGAAACATCGCCGCGCCATTCGGCGAAGATGTCCTTCTCCGGCTGCATCACGGCGACCATGCCAAGACGGCCGCTGAGATGATGCACGGTGGCGAGAGCGGGGTTGTCGCTGTCCTTGTTGATGGTCAGGACCCCCGCACGGGCACCGAAAACCGTCAACGGCTGCGAAGGGCCAAACACATCAGCGATCATCTGGCCTTCGAATTCGGTCTGCAACGGAGCGCTGGCGACGATCAGGCCGGTCGGATCGGTGACGAGGATGACGCGGCCTTCGCCCGTCGCGCCGGCCGGCAGAGCGTCGGCCAGGACCCGTTGCAGGGCGGAGCGATAACCGACATCCGGCAACTGGCTTTCCTCAGAGCCAACCCGGGCGGAAAGAACGGAGGCGATAAGAGAGATTTCGTCGCGTGCCTGCAGTTCGACATCTTGGTAGTCGAACGACAGCTCAAGCACGCGATAGACGGCAAGACTGGCAATGAAGACCAGGCACAGGACGGGGATCAGGCGGCGGAACAGGGGCTCGGTGCGCAGCAGGCGCTGGTAGGTCGGCTGAGCCAGCAGGCGGATGTGCCCGGTGAGCGTGCCGCTTTTCTTTCCAGCTGTAATCTGGGCAAGGCGTCGCATGGACGCGCTGCCGGCAAATGCCCGCGCCATCGGTAGAGCCCCGATTGTCTTGAAAAAACGTCGATCCGGTAAGCAGTTACGTCCGAATCAATTGCATTTGAATCCACGAGCCGGGTTTTGTCCAGTGGCTGATGGGAAATTTTTGGTTAACGCGGCGCCGTGAACTGGAGGTGGCGCGTTAACCTTTTGCTAAGTGCTTGATATCGGACTCTTAAGCCAGGCAGCGTTCGACAATATCCCGCGTGTCCGTTGACAGGATCGCGGATCCGGCAATGCGTGTCAGGACCCCTTCGGCCAGCCCGGCACGCACTGGCTCGAGCGCCTGCCAGGACCGGAAGGCTGAAACAAGCCTTGCTGCAAGCTGCGGATTACGTTGGTCGAGCCGTTCGACGACATCGCGAAGGAACACGAACCCCGCTCCGTCCGCACGCGTAAACTGGGACTGGTTTCCGGTTGAGAACGCGCCGATCAGCGCCCGCACCCGGTTCGGATTGGACCAATCAAAGGCGGGATGCCGGGTCAGGGCGTCGATCTGCGTCAGGGCCGTGTCCGCCGGGTTGGTTGCTTGAACTGTGAACCATTTGTCCATGGCGAGGGCATGCCCTCCGTGCCGCCTTTCGAAGCTGGCAAGGGCGTCCGGAGCCCCAGCCATCTGTTCATGGACGAGCACGGTCAGAGCGGCCAGACGGTCGGTCATGTTGTCCGCCTCGCGGGCATGCCGCGTGACAATCTCCTCCCGGTCGTCCCGGTCCGAGACAGCCAGGTAACCAAGGCAGAGGCCTTTCAGTGCCCGTTCGCCGGCATCGGCCGCCGACGGGGTGAACGAGCGCCGACCGAGCGCTTCGGCCTCAGCGGCGAAAACCTCGGCATGCGCCCGGCCGATGGCCGAGCGTAGCATCCTGCGTGCCGTCAGGATCGCAACAGGTTCGAGGTCCTTGCCGATTTCCCGCGCCAGATCGGCCTCGCCGGGCAGATTGAGCACCTGGGCCCTGAACGCCGGATCGAGGGCGGTGTTGCACAGGACCTCGCCGAAAGCGGTCACGAGGGCGGTATCGACCGCTGTGGCCTGATCCTGGCGCAGGCCAGCATAGAGCCGCATCAGTTCGCGCGTGGCGAGATCCTGCGCGGCCTGCCAACGGTTGAAGGGATCGCTGTCGTGCCGCAGTTGAAACAGCAGATCAGCCGGAGACTGTGACGCGCTCAAGTTTACAGGTGCGGAAAAGCCGCGCAGCAGGGACAGGACCGGTCGGTTAGAGACGCCATCAAATGTGAAGGTCTGGCTGCGCTGCGAAAGGAGCAGGACATCGCCGCTGGCTTGATGCGTTTCTCGCGGACTAAGGTCAAGATCCTCACCGTTGTTGCCGAGGAAGCCGAAGCGTACCGGGATCAACATGGGCTGCTTGCTGTCCTGGCCCGGTGTCGGTGCCAGGCTCTGGGTCAGGGTCAGTGAGGCCGTACCGTTTTCCGCGTCATGGACGAGGTTTACCTCGACGCGCGGCGTGCCGGACTGGTCGTACCAAAGCGAGAACTGGGTCAGGTCGCGCCCGCTCACTTCTGCAAAACAGTCGAGAAACTGCTCGATGGTCGCCGCATCGCCGTCATGACGGCGGATATAGAGATCCATGCCTTTGCGAAAGTCTGTCTCGCCGAGCAAGGTTTTCAGCATGCGGACGACTTCGGCTCCTTTCTCGTAGACCGTGGCCGTATAGAAATTGTTGATCTCGCGGTAAGCGCGCGGGCGTACCGGATGGGCCAGCGGACCGGCATCCTCCGGAAACTGGTGTGATTTCAGCAAGCGCACATCGGCGATGCGCTTAACCGGGCGCGATCGCATGTCGGAGCTGAACTCCTGGTCGCGGAAGACGGTGAGCCCTTCCTTGAGGCAGAGCTGGAACCAATCACGGCAGGTGATGCGATTGCCGGTCCAGTTGTGGAAATATTCATGCGCGATCACGGCTTCGACATGGGCATAGTCCTGGTCTGTAGCCGTTTCCGGATCGGCCAGAACGTATTTGTCGTTGAAGATATTGAGGCCCTTGTTCTCCATCGCGCCCATGTTGAAGTCGGACACGGCGACGATGTTGAACACGTCGAGATCATACTCGAGGCCGAAGGTCTGCTCGTCCCATGTCATCGAGCGCTTGAGCGAATCCATCGCCCAGGCGCACATGTCCTCCTTGCCCGGCTCGACATAGATGCCAAGCTCGACATTTCGGCCTGAGGCGGTGGTGAAACTGTCCTTCACGCAAGCGAGATTGCCGGCGACGAGGGCAAAGAGATATGCGGGCTTGGGATGCGGGTCATGCCAGACAGCGAAGTGGCGGCCGGTACCCGGCAGCAGGCCGCTTTCCTTGAGGTTGCCATTGCCCAAGAGAACAGAAGCTTCCTCCAACTCCGCTTCGATCCGCGTCGTGTAGACGGTCAGGACATCGGGCCGGTCGAGGAAATAGGTGATCCGCCGGAACCCTTCCGCCTCGCACTGCGTGCAATAGGTGCCCGATGAACGGTAGAGCCCCATCAGCGTGCTGTTGGCATCCGGGTTGATACGGGTTTCGATCTCCAGCCGGAACGGCTCGAATGGCGGGTGCAGCAGCGACAGGGCCGACGGCGTTGCCGAGAAGTCGTCCTCCGAAAGATCGTGTCCGTCAAGCTGCAGGCGTTCCAACTGCAGTCCGTCGCCGTCCAGCGTCAGAGGCGTTCCGGCAGGAGTGCCTTGAGCGCGACGGATCGAGAGCACCGCTTTCACGTAGGTCGAGGTTGGATGCAGGCAGACGTCAAGATCGACCGTATCGATGCAATAGGCGGATGGCCGGTATTCTTCGAGCCGGACAACGGTCTGTTCATGCGTCGACATTGGGTACTCCTGCGGCAGGCGTCGGTGTGCTGCGGTTTAACCAGACGGGCTTCGCTCGTCACGCGGCCTTTTCGATGATCAGACCGAAGCAGGTGGAAGCAAATCCGTCGATGGACAGCTTCATGTGCGGCGCACCATCGGTCCAGCACTGGGTAAGGACCTCCGGCCAGTCGTTGACATAGGGCGGAATGTCGATGAACTGGTCCATCGGTGCCTTGCCGATATCGAAGTTCAGCGGACGAACCTTGTGACCCTGTGCGGTGAGATGTGCGGCCAGGTCCTCGAAGTGCTTCCGCTGGTAGAGAACGGTGCCCCAGTTGTCGAGAGTCTCGCCATCATTCATGAAGTTGAATTCTGTGGTGTGCACAGCGATCCCGCCCGCGCGCAGCGGCTTCAGGGAATTCTCGATGAAATCGATCCCGTGTCTGAGGCTACCCAGATGCTCAAGCGCACAGATCGACCAGGTGAAGTCGAAACCGGTCAGATCGTCTGGAATGGCATTCATGTCCACATAGCGCAGGCTGATATGACGCTCGAACGCCTCTCGCTTTACCAGTTCTGCGCGGAAGGCCTTCTCGATACTGGCTGCATATTCGTTGGTCTTTGACCACACCTTGGCCGCTTCATTGTCCGGCGGCAGGTCGGTCACCAGCACATCCACGCCTTCGCTTGCGAGGAACGAAGGGATTGGCTCCTCGCCGCAGCCAAATCCGAGGCCGCGCTTGCCGGGCTGGATCATGCCATGCTCGTGCAGGGCCTGCAGCACATAGACGAATTCCCAGAGCTTGCGATGGAAGAAGATCGGGATCTGCAGCCGCCCCGCCCAATAGGCTGCCCAGTCGGACTCAAGATCGGTTTGGGTCGAGGCCTTGCTCTCCAGTCCGACATGATGGGCGGACAGGCCGGTCCGCAGCGGCAGGTCAGCGGCCAGCTTGCGGGCAAGGGCGTAGCCCATGTTCTTGATGTTGTAGTGGAGGAACTCGATATCTTTTGTCTTGGCCCACATCGGGTTGATGTTGGGCTGTCCGGTGCCGCGCGTGAGACGGATCCGGTTGTCGAACAGATATTCGGCTGTCCGTTCGACAAAGGCGCGGATGTCCTCGGTGACGGTTGGCTTCTTGAACATGGCGAGGCAATCCGGATTGGAAAAGAGGATGGGATGGAACAGGGTATAGCCGTAGCAGGGCGGGTTGTTCGCGGGCAAGCCTGAACGTGCAGGCTGCAACGTTCGGTTTTGATTGCGCTGCTGCACCCGGAGAGTTATCGCAACGGCTGTCCAAGCTGGCAACCTGACGTGAATCGCGAAGGAGCAGTCCGTGCGTGCACCCCTCGAAGGCATCAAGGTGCTTGAACTCGCCCGTATCCTGGCAGGACCCTGGGCGGGGCAGACCCTGGCTGATCTCGGCGCCGAGGTGATCAAGGTCGAGAGCCCGCAAGGGGACGACACGCGGACCTGGGGACCGCCGTTCGTTGAGCCGACAGATGGCGGCAAGCCGGATGCTGCCTATTTTCATGCCTGCAACCGGGGCAAGCGGTCGATTGCTGTCGACTTCACGACGGCTGAGGGCCAGGACCTTGTTCGCCGTCTCGCCGTGGACACCGATATCCTGATCGAGAACTTCAAGGTCGGCGGTCTGGCGAAATACGGCCTCGATTACGACAGCCTGAAGGCCATTAATCCCAAGCTGATCTATTGCTCGATCACCGGCTTTGGTCAGGATGGGCCCTATGCCCACCGGGCAGGCTACGACTTCATGATCCAGGGCCTTGGCGGCTACATGGATCTGACCGGTGCCGCAGATGGCGAGCCGCAGAAAGTCGGCGTTGCGGTGGCGGATATTTTCACCGGCGTCTACAGCGTCATTGGAATTCTGGCGGCTCTTCGCCGCCGCGACATTACCGGGCAGGGCGAACATATCGACATGGCCCTTCTGGATGCTCAGGTCGGTGTGCTGGCCAACCAGGCCGAGAATTATTTCATCTCGGGAAAGGCGCCGCGCCGCATGGGAAATGCACATCCCAACATCGTGCCCTACCAGGTCTTCGCCACATCCGACGGCCACCTGATCATTGCCTGTGGCAATGACGGCCAGTTCCAGCGCCTGTGCGGCGTGTTGGGGTGTCCGGAACTGGCATCCGACCCTGCCTTTGCCACCAACAGCGCGCGGGTTGCCGCACGCGAAACGCTTGTCCCGAGGCTTGCCGCTCTGACGTTGACCATGACCCGGGACGATCTTCTGGCCCGGCTCGAATGTGTGGGCGTACCGGCTGGTCCAATCAATACCATTGCGGATGTGTTCGAGGATCCCCAGGTTCGTCACAGGGAAATGAAGATCGCCCTGCCGGCGGACGGGGCTGCTGACGGAGCGGTGCCTTCCGTACGGACGCCGATCCGCTTTCGGAACGCGGGACTCGTCCTGGAGCGCGCCGCGCCGCGGCTCGACGAGGATGGCGACGACATTCGTTCAGGACTTGGGCTTTAGAATGCCGCAACGACAGCCTGTTACAAGGAGCATGGTTGCTTTGCCGGCCAATTCGGGACATCCCTCATTGACCTGACCGGTTCGCGGTCCGGTCGATGGGACTGCAAGAGAGGACAAGCACGAGGATGGCGGCACGCCTGCGTTTTCCCTGGCTCCGGCAGGTTCCCCTGACGCGGATCGTCAGCCTCGGCTTTGGCCTGCTGGTCGGCGTTGCCGTGTCGCTGGTCCTGTTCATGATGGTCCAGGCGAATATCCAGAACACGTTCTCGCTCCTGAATGACAAGGCGATCCTGATCATCCAGAGCATGGAGCGGCAGGTTCGCGGCTATCTCGACCAGATGGAAGAGGCTGTTGTTGCGCTGAAGGTCTTGTTCGATGAGGGGCAGATTGACCTTGGCAACAAGGACGATGTGCTAGCCGACCTCTCGGCGGCTCTGGCGGCGAATTCCCGTATTACCGTGCTGCTGATAACCGACGCCGGCGGTGAGACCTATGGCGTCTACAAGGCGCCGAACGGCAAGCTCTGGCCATTCAAGCGGGCATCTGAGGTGCCAGGCGGTATTCAGCATGCCATGCCCGAGACGATGCCGAGTTCACGGCCGGTCTGGGGACCTCTGGTCAGCAATGAGTCCGGTGTCTTTGCCAATGTGACCGTGCCAATTGTCCGGGGCGGCGATCCCGTGGCCTATCTCACTGCCGGAACGTCCATGACCAGCCTTGGGGATGCCGTCCGTGCGCTTGATGAGGGGCCGGATGCGACCACCTTCATCATCACCGGCGAGGGAGATCTGATTGTCCATTCGGACCAGCATCTTCTGCTGACGGGTGGTTCACCGGAAAAGCAGGTGCCATCACCAGTCTTAGAGTTCGGTGATCCGGTCCTGTCAGGCATCCCGACTGGCGAGCACTTCTCGACGTTCCAGAAGGCGGCTGACCTTGGCATCGAGGTGCTCGGCATCGAGGCAAACGGCGAGGAATTCATCCTGATGCGTGTGCCGGTGACCGGCTACAGCAAGACCCCTTGGATGATTGGCCAGTATTTTCGCGGCACGTCGGTGTCCAGGGAAATCCGCCGTTTGTCCGGCTCTGCGGTGGTCGGATTCGGCGCCATGGTGGTGGCCGTTTTGCTGGCGATCTGGTTGGGCCGACGCGTATCCCGGCCTTTGCGCGATATCGCCGAACAGGCCGAGCATGTCGGGCGTCTGGCCCTTGACGACGTCACGCCGCTTCCCCGCAGCCGGGTGAAGGAGGTCGATCAGGTCGCGCTTGCCTTCAATGCCATGGTGATTGGCCTCAAGGCGATGAACACCTATGTGCCGCGCTCCCTGTTCCGCAAGCTGATGCGTCTCGGCATCGACCGGGCCGCGAAGGCACGGGAGGCGGAACTCACCATGCTGTTCAGCGACATCGTCGGGTTTACGGCCGTTTCGGAACACATGTCGGCGGCCGAGACGGCAGAACTCCTCAATGAACATTTCGCGCTGCTGGTTGAGGCTGTCGAAAGCGAGGGCGGCACGGTCGACAAGTTCATCGGCGATGGCATGCTCGCTTTTTGGGGCGCGCCCGATGCCCGCGCCGACCACGCCGTGGCGGCGGTGCGGACATCGCAGCGGATCAGTCATGCGGTGAAAAGCTGGAACCAGCAACAGACCGTCGCCGGACGTCCTGCGATGCATCTGCGGATCGGACTGCATTCAGGGTCAGTCGTGGTGGGCAATGTCGGTGCGCTGGATCGCTGGAACTATACGATTGTCGGCGATGCTGTGAATGTCTGCGAGCGACTGCAGTCGCTGGGCCGCGAGGTTGCCCCGTCGGATGAGGTGGTTATCCTGGCCAGCGAGGACACGATCAACCGCCTGCCGCCGGGTTGCGCCTGCGCCCCGGTCGGGACACACCGTCTGCGCGGCCGTACCGGAGATGTCGAAGTCTGGAAGCTCGATGCGGATGGCGATCCGGAACTGCTGCGCGCCGCCAGTGGGCAAGTGGCTGCGGAATAGGCGTTTTCTCCCCCTGAACCAGTGTGATAGCGATCACACAATCGCCATTTAACCTGTCCGGTGTGGGGATGGTCTGGTATTGGTTGTTGTAAGGTGGCCGCCGGCCACGCTATTGCCTGTTTCACCAACAGTCTCTTGGGGGAGGGACGAAGAGTGAATGTTTTATCGATAAATGGTCTGACAGTCGATTTTCACACGGACGAAGGCGTCACCCGCGCCGTCGATAACGTGTCTTTTGTTGTTCCCCAGAACCGGACCGTGGCCTTGGTGGGCGAGTCTGGATCCGGCAAGACCGTGGTATCGCAGACCATCATGGGACTGTTGCCCTCTGCCGCGCGCATTGCCGCAGGCGAGGTGATCCTGTCTGACCCGACCGGTGTCGACGCCCCCGTCGATATCGCCCAACTTGACCGCAAGGGTTTGCGCATGCGTCACCTGCGCGGCAACAAGGTGGCCATCATTTTCCAGGAGCCGATGACCTCGCTGTCACCGCTCCACACCATCGGCGACCAGATTGGCGAAGCGGCACGGTTGCATCGTGGCGTCGGTCCGGGCGAGGCGCGCGAACTGACCCGCGAGATGCTGCGCCTGGTGCAGTTTCCCGACCCGGCGCGTGCCCTCGATAATTTCGCCTTTGAACTCTCCGGTGGTTTGCGCCAGCGCGCGATGATCGCGATGGCGCTGATCTGCCGCCCGGCCCTCCTGATCGCGGACGAGCCGACGACGGCGCTCGATGTCACGATCCAGGCAGAGATCCTGAAGCTTATCAAGGATGTGCAGGCCGAGCTTGAGATGTCCGTCCTGATGATCACCCATGATTTCGGCGTCGTTGCCAACATGGCGGACGAAGTCGTGGTGATCTATCACGGCCGCATCATGGAGAAGGGCTCGGCCCGGGCGCTGTTTGAAAATCCGCAGCACGATTATCTGAAGGCGCTGCTTAGCGCCGTTCCGCGGTTTGCCATGGACAAGTCGGAGCGGCTGGTTCCAATCCGGCCGATCGCTGTTGAGACCCCGGCGGTCAGCCGTCCGGCCGCTGATGCTCCGGAACTGGCTCCGGGCCAGGCGCTTGTGGAGGTGCGGGACGTCTCCAAACAGTTCTCGATCCGCAAGGGCAGCCTGTTCGGCGGCAAAGCGCGCAGCATGACGGCGCTGGACCGGGTTAATCTGACCATCCGCAAGGGGGAGTGCCTTGGCCTTGTGGGTGAGTCCGGGTCCGGCAAGACGACCCTTGCCAAGGCCATCTTGCGCGCCATTCCGATCAGCGGCGGCAGCATCCACTACAACGGCGGCAAGACCGGCTGCGATGTGGCAAACCTGGAGGGGCCGGCGCTGATGGACTTCCGCCGCAAGGCGCAGTTCATCTTCCAGGACCCGTTCTCCTCGCTCAATCCGCGCATGACGGTGAACGAGATCCTCACCGAGCCCTTGCTCATCCATAACATCAGCACGCCGGTCGAACGGGCGGAACGGGTGCGCGAGTTGATGCGGCTCGTGGGGCTCGATGCGCGCTACCTGCGTCGCTATCCGCACTCCTTCTCGGGTGGCCAGCGCCAGCGCATCGGCATTGCCCGCGCACTGGCGCTCAATCCGGAATTCATCCTGTGCGACGAGCCGACCTCGGCGCTAGATGTATCGGTGCAGGCGCAGATCCTCAATCTACTGCAAGACCTCAAGCGTGATCTCGGACTGACCTATCTCTTCGTCAGCCACAATTTGGCCGTTGTGGACTACATCGCCGACCGTATTGCGGTGATGTGCCGGGGTCGTCTCGTCGAACTGGGGGAAACCCGCGCGGTCATCGCCAATCCGTTGCATCCCTATACGAAAGCCCTGCTGGCCGCCGTGCCGGAGCCGGATCTGGACGCCCCGCTTGATTTCGGTGCGCTCGGCGCACAACGTGCCTCGGACCCTACCTCCTGGCCGGAACCCTTCCGTCTTGGCGACGGCATTGCCCCCGCCCTGGTTGAGCTTGAACCCAATCATTTTGTCTGTGCGCCCGGCCTTGCCGGTGCTGAACGGGAGACTGCCGCATGAAACTCAGGATGGCCCTTGGCCTTCCAGCCCTTGTCTTGGCGGGGTTGTTCGGCGCTCAGGCGCTTGCGTTGGACCTGAAGGAAACGCCAGGGCTGGAGGCGCTTGGCTACACGGGGCTGCCGCCGGTGGCGGAACGGGTTCCGTCTGATCCGCTGGTCGTGGACCTTGAGGCACAAGGCCGCAAGATCGGCAGCGTCGGCGGCACGATCAACACCCTGATCGGCCGCGCCCGAGATGTGCGCCTGATCAACGTCTGGGGCTATGCCCGGCTCGTCGGCTATAACGACAAGCTGGAACTGGTCCCGGACCTGCTCAAGGACGTGACCGTCGAAGAGGGCCGGATCTTCACACTCTCGCTGCGCAAGGGGCACAAGTGGTCTGACGGCGCGCCCTTCACTGCCGAGGACTTCCGCTATTTCTTTGAAGACGTGGTGTCTGACCCGGATCTGACCCCGTCGGGCTTGCCGCCCTTCCTGCTGGCTGGTGGCAAGGGGCCGACGTTCGAGGTCATCGACGAGACCACTGTGCGCTACAGCTGGGACCAGCCGAACCCGCTGTTTCTGGCGGAACTGGCCCTGTCACGCCCGCCCTTCATCTACCGGCCGGCGCATTACCTGAAGCAGTTCCACGCCAAGTACGGTGATCCGGCGGTTATCGCCAAGGGAGTCGAGGCGCAGAAGGTGCGCGGCTGGGCGCCGCTGCACAACAAGCTCGACGACATGTACAACGCGATGAACCCGGATCTGCCGTCTCTGCAGCCCTGGATCCGTCGCACAGCCGACAGCGACCAGCGCTTCGTACTCGTCCGCAACCCGTTCTATCATCGGGTGGATCCGGCCGGTCAGCAGTTGCCCTATGTCGACAAGGTCATCATGACCGTGGCCGATGGCAAGCTGATCCCTGCCAAGACCCAGGCCGGCGAAGTTGAGCTTCAGGCCCGCAACCTGTCCTTCTCCGATATCACGGTGCTGAAGCAGGGCGAGGCCCAGCACGGCTACCGCACGCTGTTGTGGCCCAATTCCAAGGGCTCGGAGATCTCGCTGCTGCCGAACCTGACGGTCAAGGACCCGGTCTGGCGTGAACTTTTGCGCGACACCCGCTTTCGCCGCGCCCTGTCGCTCGGCATCGACCGCGACATGATCAACAACGTCCTCTACTTCGGGCTCGGCCAGGCCGGCAATGACACGGTGCTGAGCATGAGCCCGCTGTTCAAGGACGAGTACAAGACCCTGTGGGCCGAGCATGACATCGAGAAGGCCAATGCGCTGCTCGACGAGATCGGCCTTTCCAAGCGCCGCGGAGACGGCATTCGCCTGCTGCCGGATGGACGTCCGCTGGAGATCATCATTGAGACCAACGGCGAGAGCCAGACCGAAGTCGATGCGCTCGAACTGGTGGCCGAAACCTGGAAGGAAATTGGCGTCAAGCTGTTTGCCAAGCCAAGCCAGCGGGATGTCATCCGTGACCGGGCCATGGCCGGCGAACTGGTGATGTCCGTGAGCACCGGCTTCGAGAACGGCATCCCGACCGCAGACATGCCGCCCACCGACTACGTGCCGGCGCGCGGCGACCAGCTGACCTGGCCGACCTGGGGGGATTACCTCGAGACAGCCGGCAAAGGCGGCGAGAAGCCCGACTGGGCTCCGGCTGCGCGTCTCAGCGAGCTCTACCAGGGCTGGTTTACCGCCGCTGATACGTCGGCGCGTGAGACCATCTGGCAGGAGATCCTCCAGATCCATGCCGATGAGACCATCCACATCGGTCTCGTTTCGGAAGTGCCGCAGCCTGTCGTGGTCAAGGGCCTCGAGAACGTGCCGGACGAAGCCATCTACGGCTGGGATCCGGGCGCACAGTTCGGCATTCACCGTATGGATGAATTCTGGCTTTCCAGCGCCGCAAAGTGACTAGGCCAGGGTGACGGGACCTTCCCGTCACCTCTGACCCGTGGGGGACCCAATGCTCATTTACATCCTGCGCCGGATCCTGACGATGATCCCGACGCTGCTTGTGATCAGCTTTCTCATTTTCTTCATTATCGAGCTGCCGACCGGGGATTACATCTCCAACCAGATTGCCGTGCTGCGCTCGACCGGAGAGGCGTCCTCCATCGCCAAGCTGGAATTCCTGCGCGCCGAGTTTGCGCTGGACCGGCCCTTTTTCGAACGGTTCCTGATCTGGATCGGCCTGTGGCCAGGGCCGCATGGGTTTGACGGGCTGATCCAGGGCAACTGGGGCTGGTCGTTCGAGTTCGACAAGCCGGTGCAGGCCGTTGTCGGCCCGACCTTGCCGCTGACCATTGTGCTTAACGCAGCGACGATCCTGTTCGTCTATATCGTGTCTTTCCCGATCGGCATTTACTCGGCCACCCGACAGTATTCCTGGGGCGATTACGGCTTCACGTTCCTCGGCTACATCGGCCTTGCAACGCCCAACTTCCTGCTCGGTCTGATCCTTCTTTACTTCTTCAACAAGTGGTTTGGCCTGTCTGTCGGCGGCCTTATGGCGCCGCAGTACATCGATCAACCCTGGAGCTTCGACAAGGCGATGTCGGTGCTCGCCCATCTCATTGTGCCAACGATCGTTATTGGAACATCCGGCACTGCGGCGATGATCCGGCGCCTACGCGCCAATCTTCTTGACGAACTGCACAAGCAATATGTCACGACGGCCCGGGCCAAGGGCCTGTCCGAAGGACGGCTGCTGATGAAATATCCGCTGCGCATGGCGCTCAACCCGTTCATTTCCGATATCGGCAACCTGATCCCCTCGATGGTGTCCGGCTCGGTGATCGTGTCCGTGGTGCTCAACCTGCCGACGGTCGGCCCGGTTCTCCTCAACGCCCTGCAGGCGCAGGACCAGTTTCTTGCCGGTTTCATCCTCATGTTCGTCGCGGTTCTGACGTTGGTTGGTATGCTCATTTCGGATATCCTTCTCGCCATCCTGGATCCGCGCATCCGTCTGGGCGGGAGGGCCGCGACATGACCGGCCCTCAGCATCCCGGTGATGCGTCGGAGCACTACGTCGATCCGGCACCGTTTAATCCGCACGTGACCCGCGAGCTGACGGCCGAACAGGAGCGTTACTTCCAGGCCTCGCAATGGCAGATCATGTGGTGGAAATTCCGCCGCCATCGCGTCGCCGTTTGGTCGGCGGTGGTCCTGATCTTGTTTTATCTCTGCGTTCCCTTTGCAGAGGTCATTGCCCCCTATGAGGCCAATACGCGCGATTCCAAGTTCCTGTTTGCGCCGCCACAGGGCGTGCATCTCTTCCATGAGGGCTCGCTGCGCACGCCTTTCGTCTATCCGATGAAGGCGAAGATCGACATGAACACGCTGCAGTGGACCTATCAGCAGGACCGCAGCAAGCCGATGCCGCTGCGGTTCTTCTGCTCCGGCGACAAGTACGAGTTCTGGGGACTGTTCAAGGCCGACTTCCATCTGGTATGTCCGCCCAAGGGCGGCTCTTTCTACCTGCTCGGCACCGACCGGCTTGGACGCGACCAATTCTCGGGCCTGATCTACGGGGCCCGCTTGTCCCTGACGGTCGGCCTGGTCGGTGTTGCCATTTCGATCCTGCTCGGGCTGTTCTTCGGCGGAATTGCGGGCTACTTCGGCGGCATTGTCGACAGCCTGATCCAGCGGCTGATCGAGATCATGCGCTCTTTGCCTGAACTCCCCCTCTGGATGGCGCTGTCGGCCGCCCTGCCGGTCACGTGGAACCCGGTCTGGATTTATTTCGGCATCACCGTCATTCTCGGTCTGCTCGACTGGCCGGGGCTTGCCCGTGCGGTGCGGTCCAAGCTTCTGTCGCTGCGGGAGGAAGAATACGCCCAGGCTGCCATGCTGATGGGGGCAAAACCGTCCCGAGTCATTTCCAAACATTTGTTGCCAGGCTTCACCAGCCACATCATCGCTTCTGCCACCCTGTCGATCCCGGGCATGATCTTGGGCGAAACAGCCCTGTCCTTTCTCAATCTCGGCCTGCGCCGCCCGTCGGTGTCCTGGGGCGTGATGCTGAACGAGGCACAGAACATCTCGGTTGTCACGATCTATCCCTGGCTGATGGCGCCGGTCATCCCCATCATCATCGTCGTGCTGGCCTTCAATTTCCTGGGGGATGGTTTGCGTGATGCGGCCGATCCCTATAAGTGAAACGGCAAATCAGGTTTGATCAGGCCGTCAGGGCCGTGGAGTGTGTCATGTCGAAGAATGCAAGCACCGCAGAAGGCTGGGATGAGGAATACGCAGCTGGCCGCTGGGCCTTCCTGCGTGACCTGCCCGAGAGCGGCCGCTATGGCATCATCGGCATGTGGCTGATGCTCAACCGTGCCTTCGACAAGGTTCTGGATATCGGTTGCGGCGAAGGTCTGCTCTATGAGCGTCTCGCCCCGCTCGGCCTCAAGCACTACGTCGGCGTGGACCTTGCTCCGAAGGCGCTTGATATCGCCAATGTCGACCCGTCCATCGCCTCGCTGCGCGCGGGCGACATGCATACGTTCGAGCCGGCTGCGGATGAGCGCTTCAACGCGATTGTCTTCAACGAGGTGCTGCATTTCGCCGAGGATCCGGGTGCCGTTGTCGCCCGTTACATCCCCTGGCTGGCCGAGGATGGTGTCATCGCCCTGTCTATGTATTCGCCCAAGCGTCCGGAATCTGGTGCCAACAAGCTGATCGCCCGCCTCTGGGAGGCGACCGATGACACCAGTCGCTGGGTCGTCCTTGATGATTACCGCCTCGTCTCCGACAAGAAGGGCGTCACCTGGCGCATGCGTCTGGTCAAGCCCGTTCGCTGACGCTTCTGGTTCCCTGTCAGATCCGCTTTCGGTCACCACGACTGCGTTTCAAAAGCGCCGCAGCCTCGAGCCAGAAGTTGCGGCGTTTTTTCATGCGTTGACCTGTTCCCGTGTGGCTCTCGCCGCCAGGACAGCGTCGAGCTTGGGTGCCGAGGCGACCAGAAGCCGCGTGTATGGATGCTGTGGCGCATCGAAAACAGCACCGGTCGCCCCCCGCTCGACAATCTCGCCGGCATTCATCACCAGGACCGTGTCGGTGATCGCGCGCACCACGCTGAGATCGTGTGAGATGAACAGATAGCTGAGACCATACTGGTCCTGCAGGCGTGCGAAGAGATCGAGGATCTGCGCCCGGATCGACACATCCAGTGCCGAGACCGGTTCATCGGCTACGATCAGACGGGGCCGTGTCACCAGCGCCCGGGCGATGGCTATTCTCTGGCGCTGACCACCGGAGAATTCGTGCGGATATTTCCCGCCATCCTTCGGGGTCAGGCCGACGGAAACCAGCGCCTCACTTACCCTGAGGCGCTTCTCCGTGCCCGAGAGCTCCGGCAGCAGATACAGCGGCTCGGCGATGGCCCGTGCAACGGTCTGGCGCGGATCAAAGCTGCCATAGGGGTCCTGAAACACCACCTGCACCTTGCGCCGGAGATCGCGCAAAGCCTGGCCGGTAAGACCATGCGGATCTTCCCCGTCGAGACGGATATGGCCGCCGTTCGGAGATTGCAGGCCGAGGATGGTCCTGGCCAGGGTCGACTTGCCACAACCGGACTCCCCGACCAGCCCGACGCTTTCGCCGGCCCCGACCGTGAAGCTGACATCCGACACGGCGCGAAGCCGTCCTTGCCGGCCGGTCAGCTGGGCCATTAGGCCCTGACCGGACAGCTTGTAATCAACGACGAGCCGGTTGACTTCCAGCAGAGTATTCCGGGTCTGCGGCTGCACCCGTGTGGCCAGCCGGTCCGGAACATGGGCGGAAGCCGCCATCAGCGCGCGGGAGTAGGGCGCCCTGAAGCCACGGAACAGGGCTGTTGTCGGGCCACTTTCCACCTCGCGGCCGTCCTTCAGGATCATGACCCGGTCCGCCATGTCGGCAACGACCGCCAGGTCATGGCTGATCAGCAGCAGCGACAGCCGGTCTTCGCGGACGATTTCCTTCAGAAGGTCGAGGATCTGCGCCTGAATCGTCACGTCCAGCGCCGTGGTCGGCTCGTCGGCGATGATGAGGCGCGGCCGGCAAGCCATCGCCATGGCGATGACGACACGCTGTCTCTGTCCGCCGGACAGCTCGTGCGGATAGCGCTGCGGCGACACCCGGTCACCCGAAAGCCCGACCCGCTCCAGCAGGCGTCCGGCCTCGCGCGCTGAATTGGCCCGGTCTTCCTTGCCATGCACCACGAGGCTTTCGGCGACCTGCGCGCCGATGGTCTTCACTGGGTTCAGCGCCGTCATCGGCTCCTGGAACACCATGGAAATGGCATTGCCGCGGATCGCGCACATCTGCGCCTCGCTCAAGCCCACCAGATCGCGGCCCTCCAGCCGGATCGCGCCGCTGAGCCGTGACCCATGCGGCAGAAGGCGCAAGATCGACAGCGCCGTCAGCGACTTGCCGGACCCGCTTTCCCCGACGAGGCCGAGAACCTCGCCGGTTCGAATGGTCAGCGACAGGTCCGTCAGGATCGGCACGGAACCAATCGACAGGTTCACCCGATCCAGTTCGAGCAACGGGCTCATGCCGTCCTCCGCCGCAGGCGCGGATCCGTCAGGTCGCGCAGTCCGTCACCCAGGAGGTTCAGACCGATCACGGTGATGATGATGGCAAGGCCGGGATAGAGCGCCAGCTGCGGCGCGAAGGCCATCATGGTCTGGGCCTCGTTCAGCATCCGGCCCCAGCTGGTCAGCGGCGGCTGCGCCCCCAGCCCGACATAGGACAGACCCGCCTCTGCAAGGATACCGAGGGAAAACTGGATGCTCGCCTGCACGATCAGAAGGCTGGCGATGTTGGGCAGGATGTGCTCGAGCGTCACCCGCCCCTCGCCCTTTCCTGCCACCCGGGCGGCCATCAGATACTCGCGTGAGGACAGCGCCAGCGCCGCCCCGCGCGCCACCCGGGCAAAGACCGGTATGTTGAAGATGCCGATGGCAAGGATCGCATTGAACGCGCCCGGCCCCATCAGCGCCGTGATCAGAACTGCCGACAGCAGGGCAGGGAAGGCAAAGACCAGATCGTTGAAGCGCATCACCGCTTCATCAAGGATCCCGCCGCGCCGCGCCGCCAGCAGCCCGAGCGGCAGGCCGACGCCAAGGCCGATGCCGACGGCCACAAGCGCCACCGCAATCGAGGTGCGTGCGCCGACCATCAGCATCGACAGGAGATCGCGGCCGTACTGATCGGTGCCCAGAAGATGTGCGGCTGAAGGCCCCTGCAGCTTGGCCGCCACATTGAGCGTGTCGATGGCATGCGGTGTCCAGACCAGTGACACGGCCGCCGAAAGGGCGACAAGGCCGCTGATCACGGCACCGATGACGAAGGATGTGTGCGCCCGCGTCATGCCTTCCGCCTCAGTCTTGGGTCAACGAGCGCATAGGCGATGTCGACCAGGAACGTGACGAGAATGACCAGTCCGACGAGGAGCACCACGACGCTCTTCACCACGATCAGGTCTCGCTGGGTGATGGCCTGAAAGATCAGCCGGCCGATACCAGGCAGGTAGAACACGTTTTCGATGATGATCGTGCCGGTGATGAGAAAGGCGAACTGCAGCCCGAGAATGGTCAGCACCGGGATCAGCGCATTGCGCAGCGCATGGCCCCACAGTGCCGCCCGCTGGCTGAGGCCCTTGGCCCGGGCGGTGCGGATGTAATCCTCGCCCAGCGTGTCGATCAGCGCCGAACGCATCACCCGCGTCAGGATCGCCGCCTGCGGCAGCGCAAGCGCGATGGCCGGCAGCATCAGGGCCGTCAGCGCCGCTCCAGGCCCGGCTTGCCAGCCGGGGAAGCCGCCGGAAGGCACCAGCCGGAGGGTCACGGCGAAAACATAGACCAGCAGCATGGCAAACCAGAAATTCGGAATGGCGATGCCGACCTGTGTCAGCGCCATCAGGCCCGTATCGGTCGTCTGGCCGCGCCGGCTCGCCGCCCATACGCCGGCGGGCAGGGCCAGTACGACCGCAAGGGTCAGGGCCATCAGCGCCAGCGGCAGTGTCACGGGCAATCTCGCCGCGACAAGCTCGCGCACGGGAACAGAATAGGTGTAGCTGACGCCAAGATCGCCGGTGGCCAGCCCGCCAAGCCAGACGAAGAAACGCTCGATGACGGGCCGGTTCAGTCCCATCTGCTCGCGCAGTGCCTGGACCGTGTCCTCGCGTGCCTCCAGCCCCAGCATCAGCCGCGCCGGGTCGCCGGGCAGGACTTCCAGCACGACAAACACCACCAGCGCCGCCAGCAGCAGCGTCAGGCCAAGACTGATCAGCCGGCGGATCAGGAAGTGCGCCATGCTACCTCCCGCCGCCCGGCTGCTGCTGCGCACCCCGGGTTCCCCAAGTCCCTGCCCATGTCCTTGCCCAACTAACTGCCCCAGTCCCTTTCAAGTCTCTTTGGCATCCCGTGTCTCGCCCCAGACCCGGATACCCGCTCGGTTCGCTCATCCCGTCAGACATCCGGCCAGCCACGCGGTGCCGGCCGGATGCGTCAGGGGCGGCGTCAGAATTCAGTCTTCCCAGTACACGCCGGTCAGATCATTCGCCTGCACCGGAGCATTTTCCCAAAGTCCCTTCAGCTTGGCGTCCCACACGCCGGTCTTGGCGAGCTGGAACAGGTAACCGTTGACGGCATCCTTGGCGATGATCTCCTGCGCCTCGCCATAGAGCTCATTGCGCGCTGCCGGATCGCTGGTTGCCTCGAGTTTCGCCATCAGCGCCTTCAGCTCAGGGTTCTGGTAATTGAAGTAATAGTCATCCCGGGCATAGATGTTGATGTCGTTTGCCTCGGTGTGGGACACGATGGTCAGATCGTAGTCCTTGCCCTTGAACACCTGTTCCAGCCACTGCGCCCATTCCAGCGGGATCAGCTCCAGTTCAATGCCGATTTTCTTCAGGTCGGACGCCAGGATCTCGCCGCCACGGCGGGCATAGGTCGGGGGCGGCAGCTTCAGCGTTGCCTTGAAGCCATTGGCCAGCCCTGCCTCGGCCATCAGCGCCTTGGCCTTTTCCAGATCCTGCGGATAGGTCGAGGTCATGTCCTTGTAGGCAGGATGGTGCGGGGCAAAATGCGATCCGATCGGCGTGCCATAGCCGAACATGGCCCCGTCGATGATTGCCTTGCGGTCGATCGCATGGGCAATGGCCTGGCGCACCTTGAGGTTCGAGAACGGTTCGCGCGCGTTGTTGGTCGACAGGATGGTCTCGCCCTCCGTCGTGCCCACCACCACGGCAAAGCGCGGGTCGGCGGCGAACTGCGGCAGGTTTTCCGGCGCGTTGAAGATCGGGAACCCGTCCACGTCCCCGGCCATCATCGCCGAGAAGGCGGCAGCGTTGTCGGCAATCACCTTGAAGGTCGCCTTCTCCAGCTTTACCGGCGTTCCCCAGTAGTCGGGGCTGCGCGTCAGGTCCACCTTGTCGCCCTGCACCCACTGGCCGAAGCGGAAGGGGCCGGTGCCCACCGGCTTGGCCTTGTTCTCGGCGGCCGTCTCCGGTGCCACGATCACGGCGTCGCCAGTGCCGAGGAACGTCAGGAAGTCGCCAACCGGCTGTTTTAGCGTCACCTTGACTTCGGTCGGGCTGACCACCTCGACGGCTTCGATCTGCTCGAACTTGGCCTTCTGCGCATTGGCGCTGTCAGCAGCCTTGCCGCGCTCGAGCGAGAACTTCACGTCGTCAGCGTTGAAGTCCGACCCGTCGTGGAACTTCACGCCATCGCGAAGCTTGAAAGTGTAGGTCTTGCCGTCCTCGGATATTGTCCAGCTTTCCGCCAGAACCGGCTTTACCGAGCCGTCCCGGTCAACCTGGGTCAGGCCCTCGAACAGGTTGATGAAGACCACTTCGTCGATGGCTGCCGCCGCGCCGGCGGTCGGGTCGAGATGCGGCGGCTCCAGCCGCACACCCAGCGTCACGCTGGTCTTGGCAGCTTCCGCCGGGCCTGCGCCCAGAAATGCCAGCACGGACAGGCCGGCCAGCGCCGCAGCACGCAGATGCGATCCTCGGTATTGCATCATGTCCTCTCTCCCCTCGTTTGGCCGGTCCGGCGTTCAGCCATGTCCCGACAACAATGCATGCGCGGCCTGCGCCATGACCCGGGCGCTGTCGACCATATCGTCGATCACGACAAACTCGTCCGGGCGGTGGGCCAGGTCCAGAATGCCCGGCCCATAAGCGATACAGTCATGCAGATGCCCGATCCGGGCAATGTGCTTCTGGTCGTAGCTGCCCGGCGAAATCACATAATCCGCCGGCCGGTCCAGCACCGATTCAATGGCGTCTGCCACCGCCCGCACCACGGGTGCCTGCCGGTCTGTCATGGTCGGAATGACTTCCAGCAGATCCTTCAGCGAGTACTTGAAGCCCTGCCGGGTCGTGCTCAGCCGGTCGAGGATGGAGACGACCTCGCCCTTCACCTCGTCCAGGTGCTCCTCGATCAGGAAACGCCGGTCGATCACCATCCGGCAGCTGTCGGGCACACAGGGGCTCGGCAGCCCCTCGAAGCCTTCCGGCTGGCCGCCGTGGATGGAGTTGATGTTCAGCGTCGAGGACTTCGCCCCTTCGGGCACCACGGGCATCGAGGTGTGTTTGGCCGCAAGCTTTGGGTAAAGCTCATGCTCGAAAGCGTCCATCACCGCGCCCATGTGGCGCACGGCGCAATCGCCCAGGAAGGGCATGGAGCCATGCGCGATGGAGCCATGCGTTTCGATCTCCGCCCACCACACGCCCCGGTGTCCAAGGCAGATCCGGTCCTTGTTGAGCGGTTCGGGGATGATCACGTGGTCGACGCGGGGCTTCGAAAACAGCCCCATGCGGGCCAGGTGCGCCACGCCGCCAAGACCGCCGGACTCCTCGTCCACTGTGCCGGAAATTTCCAGCACGCCGTTGAAGTCCGGCCACAGCTCGATCAACGCCTCCACCGCGATGATTGACGCGGCCAGCCCGCCCTTCATGTCGCAGGTGCCCCGCCCGTAGACCTTGCCGTCGCGCACCAGTCCGCCGAACGGCTCCACCGTCCAGCCATGCCCGGCCTCCACGACATCGATATGCGAGTTGAAATGCACGCAAGGACCTGGCCTTGCGCCAGCGCGCCGGGCAATCACATTCGTGCGCGGGTGGCGGTCGCTGTCGCCGGGGGTGTTTTCGGCCCGGATATAGGCAATCTCGAAGCCGCGCCGCCGCAGGCGTTCGCCGATCAGCTGCGCGCAGGGCGTGTAATCTTCGCCGGGAGGGTTGATCGTCGGGATGCGAACCAGATCCTGCGTCAACGCGACAAGTTCGGCGCGTTTGCCTTCGATCCTTGCATGCAATGCTGCCAGCATACCCCACCCCGGACCTTGCACCCTCGCAACTTTAACAGGAGTGTATCGGTTGCAGGGGCGAAGGGAAGCGCAAATCTTTGACCGTCGCATTTCCGCCAGCCTTGCATGGCACCACGCGCGTGGGATAGTCGGGGATGTCTTGCGACATGGGTCCCGGGACCCTCGTTCGGCAGTAGTGAGTCCATGAAAGAGGCGCAGAAAATCCGGCGACGCTATCGCCCGCTTGACCGGTTTCGCGCCTCCATGCGCGCCGACAAGCGCAAGCTGATCTGGGGGGATGCGGCGCCGCCCGAGCCGGATCCCGCGCCCCGCCGCAAGCGCCGCTGGGATGTTCGCCGGCTGGTACTGCTGGGTTTGCCGCCTCTGATCCTTCTGGGAACGGCTGTTGTCGCCTTGGGTGTTTACACCGACTGGCGCTTTGCATTCGCTACGGCTCAGCTTCATACCCCGCTGGCACTGCCTGATGATCCGCTGGCGCCGCTTCCTGGCAATGTGCAGGCCCTGTTGGTGGCGCCGGAGCCGGAGCTGCCGGCAGCGCTTAAGTTGAGTTTTATCGGGCTGCCGACGGAACTGTGCATTGAGCTTGCGCTGCTGGGGCTTCCCAATACGGGATGGAGTGCCGCACCGTTTCAGACCGACCGGTGGCAATGCAGCTCCGAGCTCGTTCCGGTCGGTGCCCAGGATGGCAGTTCGGAGCCCACTACGCTGTTTTTCCTCATGCGTGGCACAGTGGACCGGGTGGATTTTCTGCGGCTGAAACTCAATGCCGCCAACCCGCGCACCGCATCGGAAGGCCTTGCGCTGGCACGCAAGGTTCTGGACTCCCTGTCGCGTCGCTACGCCTGGGAGTTTCCTACGCCCGTTCTCCGCGCCATCTCGAATATGCGTAGCATCGATGTTACGGAGCGCGGCGTGCGTTTTCGGGTTTCACCGGAGGATCCCAACCTCACAGGGGATCTGTCAGCGCGCGACAGGCTGAATGTGATCATCGAGTTCTCGCCGCCGGATCACATCCGTCCGGCCCGCTTCGAAGGCGGGAATACCCGTGCACCAGCATCTCCTCCCTTGGCGGATCTCGCCCCGGAGGGACCCGGCCAACCGAAGGCCTTTGGTCCGATCGAGTTTAAGCCCCTTGTCGCCTTTCCGCCGGAGGGAGGCACTGAACAGTCCGATGAGACGCCAGGTCTGCCACCGCTCGACACCGCCTATCCACCACTCGTCGGGATTCCGCCGGACGGCAGCGAGCCGCCGTCCCCAACCGATGGCTCGGCGCTGGTCAGTCCGCCGGCAGCGGAATGAACTCGCTCTCGTCGCCTGGCACGATGTCAAAGCGGCCGCGGCGCCAGTCTTCCTTGGCCTGCTCGATCCGCTCCTTTGACGAGGAGACGAAGTTCCACCAGATGTAGCGCCGGCCATCCATCGGCGCGCCGCCCAGCAGCATGAACCGCGCCGGGCCGGCCGCCGTCGCCCGGATCTCCAGCCGGTCGCCCGGCTTGAACACCAGAAGCTGCGCCGGGCCAAAGGTCTGGCCAGCGATCTCGATCTCGCCGTCTACGGTGTATAGTGCCCGTTCCTCATGGCTGGCGTCGAGCGGGATGCGGCTACCTGCTTCCAGTGCAACATCGGCGTAGAACAACTCGCTCGCCGTGCGGGCCGGCGAGGTCTCGCCATAGAGGGAGCCCGCGATCAGCCGCACTGTAGCGCCCTGGTCGTTCAGGAGCGGCAGCCGGTCAGCGCCGTAATGGGCAAAGTCGGGCTCCGTTTCCTCCAGATGCGCGGGCAGGGCAACCCAGCTCTGGATGCCGAACAGGGTGCGTGGAGCCAGCTTGCGTTCGGCCCGTTCCCGCTCGGAGTGAACAATGCCGCGTCCGGCCGACATCCAGTTCAGCTCGCCCGGCGTGATCAGCTGGTCGGACCCGAGGCTGTCGCGGTGATAGATCTCGCCGTCGAAGAGATAGGTGACGGTGGCAAGGCCGATGTGCGGATGCGGCCGGACATCAACGCCGCCGCCGACCAGCAGTTCTGCGGGGCCCATCTGGTCGAAAAAGATGAAGGGGCCGACCATGCGCCGCCGCGACGAGGGCAGGGCGCGGCGCACTTCAAAGCCGCCGAGATCCGACGTGCGCGGCATGATGATCGTGTCGATCGGATCACAGCTCGCCGCATCGCCAGGAATGGGATCGGGTGCAGTCAGCCAGCTCATTGTGTCTCTCCTCTCGAAGCGTCCATCGAGTGTCAATTTCACCTCCAAGGTGGCGCGCCTGAGCCTGACTGTCTATTGAACAGTGTGTTTCCCATCGCATCCTCTGAGAGTTCCAATGCAACGCGTGATGATCGTCGGTGGTCCCGGTTCAGGTAAAAGCACACTGGCCCGGGAGCTGGGAGAGCGGACCGGGCTGCCGGTGTTTCATATGGACCAGATCCATTGGCAACCGGGCTGGGTGGAACGCAGCAAGGAAGAGAAGGACCGCCTGAGCAGCGAGGTCCACCGGCAGGACCGCTGGATCTTCGAGGGCGGGCATTCGCGCACCTATCCCGAACGGATCGCCCGGGCCGACACCTTCATCTGGCTGGATGTGCCCGTGATCTTGCGCACAATTCGCGTGCTGCGGCGCAGCTGGGTCTATCGCGGCCAGAGCCGGCCGGACCTGCCGGAGAGCTGTCCGGAGCAGTTCAACGGCCGGACGGTCGAGTTCCTGAAGTTCATCTGGGACACGCGGCATTCGTCGCGGGCGAAGCTTCTCGAGGTGTGGCAATCGCCGCCAGTGCACCTGACCCTGCACCGCTTCACCCGCCTGAAGGAGGTCCGGCAGTTTCTGGCCTCGCTCGAAAAAGAACAGCGCGGACAGATGGTTATAGGAACATCGCCCGGTCGCGGGTGACGAGATCGCGCAGGAAATCCTGCACCGCCGCCACATGGCGCAGCGGCCGCGAGCTTTCGTGCGTCACCATCCAGTAGGCCCGGGTCAGCCGGATCTGCGGCAGGACCGGCACGAGGGTGGGGTCCTTGCGGGCAATGAAGGCATGCAGGATGCCGATGCCGGCCCCGGACCGCACCGCTTCGGTCTGGCCGAGCGCCGAGGCGATCTCGAACCGGGCCGACCAGTCGCGGACGATCTCGGCGCCATAATTGAGCGAGGGCGAATAGAGCAGGTCCTCGACATAGCCGACGAGATCATGGTCGCGCAGCTCCGAGGTCTGGCCGGGGAGCCCGCGTCTTTCGACGTAAGCCCTTGAGGCATAAAGGCCGAGCGCATAGTCGACGAGCTTGGCCGCGACCAGGCGCCCGGTGTCGGGCCGGTCGATTGTCACCGCGATGTCTGCCTCGCGCCGCGACAGGGAGAAGGAGCGCGGCACCGGCACCAGTTGGATCGTCAGGCCGGGATGGCGGGCGGTCAGTTCGCCGAGGCGCGGGGCGAGGAAGGCAACGCCGAAGCCGTCGGGCGCGCCGATGCGGACCGTGCCGGAGACGTCGATCTCCGTGTCGGTCAGGTCCGAGCGGGCGGCCTGGAACTCCGCTTCCATGCGTTCGGCCGACTGGAGAAAGCGTTCGCCGGCGACCGTCAGGCTGCAGCCGGTGGTGCCGCGTTCGACCAGAGGGGTCTTCAGCGCCTCTTCCAGCGCGGTCAGGCGGCGGGCGACGGTGGCGTGGTTGAGGCCGAGACGGCGCGCCGCGCCCAGGATCTGGCCGCTGCGGGCGATGGCGAGAAACACCCGAATGTCATCCCAATCCACGACAAACTCCGGTCATTGCAGGACAATTTGCGACACAGCCGCGATGCGGCGGCCTGTTCCGGTTTGCACTATAATTCACGCACAACGGATGCGGAAACTGCGCCGTTGTCTTTGCAAAAAGAAAGGCGCAAGACAAGACCCAGGCGAACAACGGGACCCAACTGAGGACCCGGCTCGCGCTCAGGAGGAAGCCCATGAAGAAGATCGGACATTTCATCGGCGGCAAGCACGTCGAAGGCACGTCGGGCCGTTTTGCCGACGTCTACAACCCGGCCACCGGTGAAGTGCAGGCGCAGGTCGCGCTCGCAACCAAGGCCGAGATGCGCGCCGCCGTCGAGAACGCCGCCAGCGCCCAGCCGGCCTGGGCCGCCCAGAACCCGCAAAAGCGCGCCCGCGTGCTGATGAAGTTCGTCGACCTCCTGCACCGCGACATGGACAAGCTGGCCGAGGCCCTGTCCCGCGAGCATGGCAAGACCATTCCGGACGCCAAGGGCGACGTGATCCGCGGCCTGGAAGTGGCCGAGTTCTGCATCGGCGTGCCGCACCTGATGAAGGGCGAGTTCACCGAAGGCGCCGGCCCGGGCATTGACATGTACTCCATGCGCCAGGCGCTGGGCGTCGTGGCCGGCATCACCCCGTTCAACTTCCCGGCGATGATCCCGATGTGGAAGTTCTGCCCGGCCATCGCCGCCGGCAACGCCTTCATCCTGAAGCCGTCCGAGCGTGACCCGTCCGTGCCGATGATGCTGGCCGAGCTGATGCTGGAAGCTGGCCTGCCGGCT
This sequence comes from Pannonibacter carbonis, assembly GCF_003012935.1. Taxonomy (GTDB): domain Bacteria; phylum Pseudomonadota; class Alphaproteobacteria; order Rhizobiales; family Stappiaceae; genus Pannonibacter; species Pannonibacter carbonis. Next base: position 456,383 of record NZ_PUDR01000002.1, read on the forward strand.
GGTATCCTCAACGTCGTCAACGGCGACAAGGACAGCGTCGACGCCATCCTCGATGACGAGATCATCCAGGCCGTCGGCTTCGTCGGTTCCACCGCCATCGCGCAGTATGTCTACTCGCGCGGTTGTGCAGCCGGCAAGCGCGTGCAGTGCTTCGGCGGTGCCAAGAACCACATGATCATCATGCCGGATGCCGACATGGACCAGGCCGTCGACGCCCTGATCGGCGCCGGTTACGGTGCGGCCGGCGAGCGCTGCATGGCGATCTCGGTCGCCGTCCCGGTCGGCGAGGACACCGCCAACCGCCTGATCGAGAAGCTGGCCCCGCGCGTCGAGAGCCTGAAGATCGGACCTTACACCGCCGGCAATGACGTCGACTTCGGTCCGCTCGTGACCAAGGACGCCTACACCCGCGTCAAGGGCTTGGTCGACAAGGGTGTCGAGCAGGGCGCCAAGCTCGTGGTCGATGGCCGTAACTTCAAGATGCAGGGCTATGAGAACGGCTACTTCATCGGCGGCTGCCTGTTCGACAACGTCACCAAGGAGATGGACATCTACAAGACCGAAATCTTCGGTCCGGTCCTCTCGGTGGTGCGTGCCAAGACCTACGAGGAAGCCATCGACCTGCCGATGAGCCACGAGTATGGCAACGGCGCGGCGATCTTCACCCGTGACGGCGATGCCGCCCGCGACTTCTCGACCCGCATCAACATCGGCATGGTCGGCATCAACGTTCCGATCCCGGTTCCGCTCGCCTACCACACCTTCGGCGGCTGGAAGAAGTCCGGCTTCGGCGACCTGAACCAGCACGGCCCGGACGCCTTCAAGTTCTACACCCGCACCAAGACGGTCACCTCGCGCTGGCCGTCGGGCATCAAGAACGGCGCCGAATTCGTCATCCCGACGATGCGCTGAACCCGTCTTCCAAGATGTGCAAAGGGCGGCCACTGGCCGCCCTTTGTTGGTTTTCGCCTCGCGTTGGGGATCTCTGTCCACGCGGCGTCACTCCGGCCGAGCAGCGCGAGAGCCGGCCAACTCGCTTGCAGAGCCTCGCAACAGAGTTTTGCACAGCCCGCAAGCCAGGCCGATCAGCCCGCCGTCTCGATCACCAGATGCGGCTGGCCGTTCGAGGTGCGCTGGGGGGAGGTGCCGTTCTCGTCCACCGTCGCCCGGATGCGGCGGCGGAAGGCGGAGAAGCTGTCGAAGGTGACCACGTCGACCGGTTCGTCGAAATGGATCTCCAGCTTGTAGCGTCCCGAATTGCCGAGGCTCGAAACGGCAAGGACCTCACCGGTAAAGGGCTGGCCGAGATAGTGCCCGCCGACCCTCGCCCCCACCTGCAGGAAGGCGCGATTGGTCGCCGGCCGCGGTGCGGATTGCGGCATGGCCGGGGTCCTCGCGGCAAGCGTGTTCCAGTCGCGCGCGCCATGAGCTTCGGCGATGAGTTCGAGGGCGCGCGAATGGGAAATGGGCGTGCCCTGGCTGGCCATGGCGCTGCGCAACCGCTTCGCCTGGGCCTTGTAGTCCCCGGTGGTTCCCGGGCCTGTCATGTCAGTCATCTTGATTGCCTTCATCAGCATCAGCATGCGTGAAAGCCACGGGTACTCGCGTTGCCATGTGCGCATGCGCTGGTCAGGCATATGCTGTCACGAGGACTTCACCACGGGTCTCCCCTGCGAGCGGCCGGCGCCTCGAACCGAACGCAGATGTGGGCCGTGCGCCGGGGGATGTCAAGGGCGGGTGGTTCGGAGTTCGATCGGTGACGCAGTTGGAGAGACGCTGACACTCGAACCCAAACAGGATTCAATGCAACCACAAACCCGAGCCGCCTGAACGCACTTCAAAACGCGGCGTTGTCAGGTGAATACCGTCTTTTTACATACAGAACACTCGCTCTGTGTAGTTAATGCATGGGCCCGACCTATTCATCAACGTAATTATTCACTTAATAAAACACGCGATGTTGGTGAAATTTGCTATCTCTCAGCTACGCGCGTCAAGAAGGAATGAAAACTTATCAAGACACCCTTCGTCTTGCGCATCGGAAAGAAACTGATCACATGCTTGATTCATGCGCTGGAAAATCCACTCATTGAAATCATAGTTGACTTCAAATATTTCCTTTGAACAATCAAAAAATCCAGAAACAATTTTACCGTCTTCATCTAAAATGTCATGAAATTTTCGGTCCTTACCCTCATGCGACCTCCAGCTCAAACCTAGCACGAGACCTGCTGTCGGCGCATAGATTGGGAATTCATGACCAGACGGCACACTGATGTCGATCGGTATGTTGAAATAGTCGAGCAGGCTCTCAGGTGTTAGTCCAGATCTCACACCGGGCACATAGAATCTGCCGCCAAACACATTAAAACCATTTATTGATGAGTATATTTTACAGACCAGATCACGATCTGACCGCCAGGAGTAATTGTATATGTATTCAAAATTCGGCTCTTGGAGCGGAGAATTGACAGCTACCAGGTACTTGGGGCCCAGGTATATATTCTCGTTCCGAATGCAAACCCATCCTAATTTTGTTTCTTCGTAATCCCTGCGCCACGCATTTCCTAGGCCACGCTTAACGCTACCAATAATATCCATCACACATACCTCGACGACGCGACACCAAGTTTCCGACTCATATCCAAGAGGATACGGCTGCCGCGAGGCAGAGGGACGACAGAAAGTTTCTGGCGTTGCGGTTAAAACGAGTAGCGATCTTGCGGAACTCGTTAAGCCTGCCGATCATCCTCTCTATGATGTTTCCATCCTTGTAAAGGCACGGCGAGAAACAGTTTTTCTGTTTGCGTGTCTTGCAAGTTACCCGTTTTAAAGGGGCTTCAACGATGGCGCTGGATTACGTCAGTGCTCGATCTACTGCTTGAAGTTACAATCGCAAATTTATATAAGGATTTTTGCCAGAAGGATGGTCCTAACGATTTCAAGTGCTGTTTTCGTGCTGCGTTGATTGTGTTCCTTTAAGAATTTAAAGGGCGAAATTTGAGCCGGAAGTTATTCCAAAAAATGTTAGTTCGAGCGCGGTCTGATCAAGCAAGGACAGATCAGTGCCATATTGTGCGCTGCGAAGTATACCCAGTTTTATCGTCAGACGAGTTATCCGAAACGTAAGCGATGTTGTATCCTCACCTTCCGCTCGGTTGTGAGCCATGCGATTGCGCAGTGATTGATGTCAGTGCGGGAGTTTGTCCATGGACGCTCCAATGGAGCTTCTCATAAATGGGGCGAGGCGGCGTCGCAATCGGCAATGGCCCGATGATGTGAAGGCGCGGATTGTCGCCGAGACACTGCGGCCGGGAGCGAGTGTAAGTGCAGTTGCGACGCGGCATGGGCTGAAGGCCAAC
>NZ_PUDR01000020.1 GCF_003012935.1 Pannonibacter carbonis
CCGCCTCGCCCCATTTGTGAGAAGCTCCATTGGAGCGTCCATGGACAAACTCCCGCACTGACATCAATCACTGCGCAATCGCATGGCTCACAACCGAGCGGAAGGTGAGGATACAACATCGCTTACCCTCCTCGCGCTCCACGACCGCGAAAATAGCTTTCTTCTTCTTCATTGCCTGAAGGAACGCAGACCGGGCCTGTTCTAGTTCCCGTGGCTTGCGGTCATCTGCGGGAGGGCATTCCAGGAATACAGCGAGTGACTCCGGATGCCGTTGCTTAAGAAAATCCAGGTTCGGCAGGCACATCACCGTCAGAGCATCCTGGATCTCGTCGATCGGCGGATTTTCCCCTGCGACGATCCCGATGACCGGAGGATCAGAGCGGCGCATTGCGGGTACGCAACGAAGAGCGCGACGAACGATGCAGTGAGCGAGGAACTGGTGAAAACGCGGCTTTTCACGACGGAAGTAGTGTCGAAGAACATCAGACATAGCAGGTCCTTTCAGATCAATTGGACACAGCTGTCCCCACCTCGCAGATGACACGCCTGCGGGTTGAAAGGTCAGCAGAGACTGGGAGAATGACGATGCAGCGATCCGGGCCGAGTTATCAGGATCACATGTTCAAGGCACCCGGGGCTTGTCCGGCCCGCTTAGGAAGCAGGAATTGGACTGTTACGATTGGTATCCGCTGGTCAGTTGCCGATCCGACGCATCTGGCGTCCCTGCCGCCGGAGGGGAAGAACCGAGAGACACTCAGCAAAACTTGCAGAGCCGAAAAGGGACGAACCCTCCTCGAAATCCGGGAAGCTATTGTCGGCGCCTTGGCCATCATCCTCAGAGGACAGATCCTCAAATGGCAGGATCTTACGCCCGACTGCTTTGAGAAGACGATGCGCCATTCGTTCAGCAATGGCTGCTTGCATGCGCGCGGACATCGCGTCGACCATCGCGGCAATCGGCACGCCAAAATGCTCATCAACGGTTTCACGCGTCACGGTTTTCCGTGCGATGATCCCAGAGCGGCCGTACCAGTCGACAAGCACCTGGCTGACTTCGCGAACCGGCCTTCCCTGCTGTCGAAGCAGATTTTTCAGAAGGAGTCCGGCGGTGAGAAGATCCGTTCTGGCCTCCCGGGCCGCTCGACCGCCCTGAGCCCCACCGCCCCGCTTCACAGAAATCACATGCAGAAGAGACGTCAGACGATCTAACACCAGGACGTCAATGATCACCTGCTTAACGCGGCTGTCAGAAACCGGAAGATGAAGCCCCTCCAGACATTTCAGCGGATTGTTTTCGACGAGCATGATGGCCGCTTTCGAAACACTCACAGGAACCTGCGTCCAGACGACGAAGCGATCCCCCTGGGCGGCAAATCCGTGAGCAATCCCGGTTTCAAGCAGCAATCCATGACGCTTGCAGAGGCTATCGAGCGGCCCGCGAATTTGCGTGAGATCATCGCCAAGCAGTTCATCGGTGCGATACTCCTTGGCGAAGCATTCTTCGACGGATCGATCGACCGCTTCACAGAGCTCTACGGGCAAAATGATCCCTTTGGTCCCGGTATCCACGTCGGATTTGTTGAAAACATGGGGTGCGCTGGCATTAAGGTACTGATTGTGCATAGGCTTCCTTTCAAGCTGATTAGATGGCCCCAAATTGCACATTTTGATCAGAGTTGATAGTTCGATGCAGATTTATGGTTACCAAATGATAAACGCAAAGCAGTGTCGGGCAGCGCGCGCGTGGCTGGGCTGGTCTCAGGATGAACTGGCAGAGAGAGCCAGTTGCGCCCGGCGGACCATAGCGGCGTTCGAGCAGGAGAAATCAGTCCCCTTCGACCGAACACTGCGGGACATCCAGCGCGCCCTCGAGGACGCTGGAATTGTGTTTCTAATGGATGGCACCAGGGGAATTGGGTTGCGCGAAGGTCTGGCTGACCTAGCTGGAAATTAACACAAATTGCCCGAAACTGGATAAGCGTCGCAGGAAGTCTATTACATATTTTATCAAGTTACGTTTAATCGATTCAACTGGCGCCACAACCGATTCAGAGCCCTAGCAGCGCGATTCATCTGGGAACGGCGTGACGGACTTCGAACTCGGGGGCAGCGCGCAGCACATCTTGACCTGCCACTGCAAAGTTCCTCCACACGCGTTTAGAGTCCGGCTCAAGAGAGGACGGACATATGAAACGAGCACGGTTCACGGAAGAGCAGATCATTGGCGTGCTGAGGGAGCAGGAGGCGGGAGCGAAGACCGCTGATCTGGCGCGCAAGCACGGCATCTCGGAAGCGACGCTGTACAACTGGAAGGCCAAGTAGGTGGTATGGACGTGTCTGAGGCCAGGCGGCTGAAGGCGCTTGAGGAGGAGAACGCGAAGCTGAAGAAGCTGCTGGCCGAGCAGATGCTGGATGCAGCCGCCCTTCGTGAGCTTCTTTCAAAAAAATGGTAAGGCCCGCCGCCAAGCGCGAGGCTGTCGCGCATCTGCGGGCCGTTCTGGGCCTGTCGGAGAGGCAGGCCCGTGGCATTGTCAACGCTTATCGGACGATGATCCGCTATCAGTCCCGCCGACCGCCAGAGACCGAACTGCGGACAAAAATCCGCGACATGGCCAACGAGCGCAAACGCTTTGGCTACAGACGGCTGTTCATCCTGTTGCGGCAGGGCGGCGAGCCTTCGGGCGTCAATCGCATTTATCGGCTTTGTGGCAAGTCAGGCCTCATCGTTTCCGACAACGGTACGGAGTTCACCTCGAACGCCGTGCTGACATGGGCACAGGAAGCCAGGATAGCCTGGCATTTCATTGCGCCGGGCAAGCCAATGCAGAACGGCTTCTGCGAGAGCTTCAACGGGCGAATGCGCGATGAGCTGCTAAACGAGACGCTGTTTCTGGGCCTTGACCACGCCCGCGAGAAGGTCACGGCTTGGGTCGACGACTATAACAATCGGCGCCCGCACTCTGCGCTCGCCTACCAAACTCCGGCGGCCTATGCCGACTCCCTTTCCGCAGCATGTGATCGGCTGCGCAACCCGGACCAGCTCCGCCGATCGCATGTTGCACACATCGCGCCGCAAGGCGTAAACCCTGCCAGGGCTCTAAACGCTGCTGGATGAAACTTCAGTGGCAGGTCAGTGTCTATCCGCGACGGAAACCGGGTGTTTCGATCCGCGCTCTCGTGAGGGAGCGACTCACCAAGCTCAGCGGCTGGCACACAACAGCGGAGTTTCGATCCGCGCTCCCGTGAGGGAGCGACCTGCTGGCGCACGTTGTCGCGGAGCGAGCAGGGTGTGTTTCGATCCGCGCTCCCGTGAGGGAGCGACGCGCCCTGCATGGGTGATCTACACGCGTGGCGTTGTTTCGATCCGCGCTCCCGTGAGGGAGCGACGGTTCCGGTGCGGGCTTCGAACCGGCGCACGGCGGTTTCGATCCGCGCTCCCGTGAGGGAGCGACCGCTCTTGCGCGTTGCATCCATGTGCAGGTTGCTGTTTCGATCCGCGCTCCCGTGAGGGAGCGACCGCCCCACGGCACTTCCTTTTCCGTGATCACCGGGTTTCGATCCGCGCTCCCGTGAGGGAGCGACACAGGTCGGTGCCGATCGTCACCCGGTTGACCGGGTTTCGATCCGCGCTCCCGTGAGGGAGCGACTCCAGGCGCTCCAGGGTGCGGATGCAGCAACGCAGTTTCGATCCGCGCTCCCGTGAGGGAGCGACGTTCCGCCGGTTCTATGACGAGGAGGGGAAAGGGTTTCGATCCGCGCTCCCGTGAGGGAGCGACACGTCGGAGGCGGCGGCCATTGACCGGCCGATGGGTTTCGATCCGCGCTCCCGTGAGGGAGCGACATGCGTGACGTGATTGATGACGCCTGCAAAATGGGTTTCGATCCGCGCTCCCGTGAGGGAGCGACGTTCATGACCCTCGGCCCGGATGACTATGCCAACGTTTCGATCCGCGCTCCCGTGAGGGAGCGACCGGCCACCCAGGAGTAGAGCTTGCCCAGCTCGAGGTTTCGATCCGCGCTCCCGTGAGGGAGCGACAGCTGGTCAGCGCGACCCGCAACGAGTTCAACGAGTTTCGATCCGCGCTCCCGTGAGGGAGCGACTGAGTGGTGGACTTTTTGGAGGTGGGAAAAAGGAGTTTCGATCCGCGCTCCCGTGAGGGAGCGACCAGTGTCGGAGCGATCAGGGCTGTCTTCCAGGAGGTTTCGATCCGCGCTCCCGTGAGGGAGCGACGTGGATGATGTTCCGTTTGTCTATTCGCTTTATTTGTTTCGATCCGCGCTCCCGTGAGGGAGCGACCCTCTCGGCGGACGGATGGGGCGAGGACGGGGAGGTTTCGATCCGCGCTCCCGTGAGGGAGCGACGTCGCGACCGCTACAGTTCTGGCGACCGGGGCTGAGTTTCGATCCGCGCTCCCGTGAGGGAGCGACGCCGCCGCTCTTCGAGCCAATTGGTGCAGGTCGAGTTTCGATCCGCGCTCCCGTGAGGGAGCGACATGGCGGCGGTAGCTTGGCGTTCCCCTTGGTGCCGTTTCGATCCGCGCTCCCGTGAGGGAGCGACAGGGCTCGCCGCGCTATGCCATCGGTACGCACCAGTTTCGATCCGCGCTCCCGTGAGGGAGCGACCCGGCTTTTCCGGCTCGATGTCGAACCCCATCTTGTTTCGATCCGCGCTCCCGTGAGGGAGCGACGGCCTTGAAGTCGCCAACGGTCATCCCGTTCAGGTTTCGATCCGCGCTCCCGTGAGGGAGCGACGCCGCAGCCATCCACTCGTTGCCGCCACCTGCATGTTTCGATCCGCGCTCCCGTGAGGGAGCGACGCGATGTCTCGAATGCAGCAATGCGCTCGGATAGTTTCGATCCGCGCTCCCGTGAGGGAGCGACCTCGGAAGCCGACATGAGCCCCAGGTAATCGATGTTTCGATCCGCGCTCCCGTGAGGGAGCGACAGGGATTGCAGGGCTGGCCTGACCTGTCGTCGTGTTTCGATCCGCGCTCCCGTGAGGGAGCGACACGGTACGACCGTCACAGACCTGACCAAGGCGGTTGTTTCGATCCGCGCTCCCGTGAGGGAGCGACCCGTCGAGGGCGTCTTCGTCTTCCTGGAAATTGTGTTTCGATCCGCGCTCCCGTGAGGGAGCGACGGGTCGGCACGCGCTTCGCCGCGTCGATGACGCCGTTTCGATCCGCGCTCCCGTGAGGGAGCGACGGCTGCTGGACGCCACGACGCTGGCGCAAATGCCGGTTTCGATCCGCGCTCCCGTGAGGGAGCGACGGCTTGTGCTCGCGGCCACGCCGGACGTCCTGTTTGTTTCGATCCGCGCTCCCGTGAGGGAGCGACCAACGTCGACGTCTGGGTTAACGGTGTTATCCAGTTTCGATCCGCGCTCCCGTGAGGGAGCGACGGTCTGTGCCGGTTCCGGCGTTGCGAGCTGCTTCAGTTTCGATCCGCGCTCCCGTGAGGGAGCGACCAGCGGCTTCGAGGAGGACCGGATGGCCTTCGTGGTTTCGATCCGCGCTCCCGTGAGGGAGCGACTGTTCGATCAGTTCCACGGCCTGCGCCGGCAAGTGTTTCGATCCGCGCTCCCGTGAGGGAGCGACATCGGGGACATGGAGCTGTAGTCCGTCACCGGAGTGTTTCGATCCGCGCTCCCGTGAGGGAGCGACTGCCGTCTGCGATGTTGGCGCAGTCCATATCCGGGTTTCGATCCGCGCTCCCGTGAGGGAGCGACCAATTCGGAACAGCGGAGCCCCGCTCTCGTCAGGGTTTCGATCCGCGCTCCCGTGAGGGAGCGACGCTCTTTCAACAGGTTTCACACCCTGTAGTCTGTGTTTCGATCCGCGCTCCCGTGAGGGAGCGACGACAGGGAGCGCAACACCCCGCAAGGGACTGCGTAGTTTCGATCCGCGCTCCCGTGAGGGAGCGACTACACCGTCCCCGGTATAGGTCACGATGTCGAAGTTTCGATCCGCGCTCCCGTGAGGGAGCGACAACCTTCACGTTAAGTTCCGGGATCACAGCCATCGTTTCGATCCGCGCTCCCGTGAGGGAGCGACGCTGACAGCAGAGCGGCTGGTCGATCCGGAAGAGGTTTCGATCCGCGCTCCCGTGAGGGAGCGACTTGTTCCCGATCTCGGAAAGGCAGGTGAGTGATGGTTTCGATCCGCGCTCCCGTGAGGGAGCGACGAGCCGGGCCTACCTGCTGGCTTCCGGGGACATGTTTCGATCCGCGCTCCCGTGAGGGAGCGACGGGCACAGGCGGAACGGTGAATGTCCCGAACAAGGTTTCGATCCGCGCTCCCGTGAGGGAGCGACTTCACGGCGTCGACGGGCGCGGGCGGGTTCAAGGTTTCGATCCGCGCTCCCGTGAGGGAGCGACAAAGCGGCTGCAGGTAACTGTTTTCCATCATGCGTTTCGATCCGCGCTCCCGTGAGGGAGCGACCATTCGCCGCCTGAAGAACGACGCTCGGGAAAAAGTTTCGATCCGCGCTCCCGTGAGGGAGCGACCATCGACAGCGACGAAGCCGGCCATGCGTTCGCGGTTTCGATCCGCGCTCCCGTGAGGGAGCGACAACTATCATCGGAGGCAGATGACGTGCACTCGATGTTTCGATCCGCGCTCCCGTGAGGGAGCGACGCGCTGCCATGGCAACAGGCGCGTTCATGTCAGGTTTCGATCCGCGCTCCCGTGAGGGAGCGACATGTTCAGCACATACCTGCATATTGACTTTGTGCTGTTTCGATCCGCGCTCCCGTGAGGGAGCGACAGTCATCTGATTTGCCGCACTATGTGGGTAAGTTGTTTCGATCCGCGCTCCCGTGAGGGAGCGACGTCTGCCCAAGCAGGATTGCCAGCCTTGACCGCATGTTTCGATCCGCGCTCCCGTGAGGGAGCGACGATCAAGAATACCAGAGGCGGAGGGCGCTGATCGTTTCGATCCGCGCTCCCGTGAGGGAGCGACGAGGAGCCGCAAGTAGTTCCAGCCCCGCTGGATGTTTCGATCCGCGCTCCCGTGAGGGAGCGACGGGTATGGTCGTAACAGCTTGGTGGGCAAATGAAAATCGGCTCTTCAGCGCGAGGCGTCATGCAGATCTGGGGCGTTGCCGGCTGAATGGGCGCACTGGCCAGAAATGTTTCCATGTTTTCAAAGAGCTGGCGTGAGCGCGAACCGGGGCGGGTTTTGAGGCACGCTTCAGGTTCGCGCGAATGCGCCCCAGTTACGACTGAGACGGCCTGTGCGGCAATGGGGCCGCAGACCCTGCGCGCCTTGCCGGTGTGCAACACTTGAGGCAAGGCCGACCTGCTTTTATCGGACCTGTCCTAGACGATCAGCGGTCCATTGAGATCGACCGCTGGCTTGGCGCCCACATGCTCGACCCGGCGTTGCCAGTTCGAGCCCAGATAGTAATAGCGCAGGCTGTCGGTTTCCAGCGCGATGATCCCTTCCAGGCGGGCCTTCAGCTGTGTCCACTGGGCGGGATCGACCTCGATTTCAAAGACCGAAAACTGCACACGCTGGCCGAAGTTCTGGCAGGCCCTGGCCACACGGCGCAATCGGCCGGCGCCGCCCGGACTGGAGGTGCTGACATCATAGGTCACGAGAACAAGCATCGGCTCACTTCCAGAACCAGGGGGGATAGGCCTCAAGATCGCCGCGCAGGTGCCGGGACAGGAGTTGCGCCTGCAGATAGGGCACGAGCCCGAGCGGCGCCTTTTCATCCAGGAAGGGATGCTGACGCTCCTCGCGCTTGCGCTCCTGCCATGCGGTGAGGACAAGCTTGCGCGCGTCATCGGTGAGGAGCACTGCGCCGCCGTCGCGCGGTTCAAAATCCTTTGCCCTCAGCTGACGCCGGTTGAACAGCGACAGGGCCAGCCGGTCCGCCAGCACGGGACGCAGTTCCTCCATCAGATCGAGGGCGAGGCTCGGACGGCCCGGGCGGTCGCGGTGGAGAAAGCCCACGGCCGGATCAAGGCCACAGCTTTCCGCAGCACTGCGGCAATCATGGGTGAGCAGGGTGTAGAGGAACGACAGAAGCGCATTGACCGGGTCAAGCGGCGGCCGGCGCGAGCGCCCCTTGAAGCAGATCTCGGGGTCGGGTGAGCGGATCAGGTGATTGAACACGCCGAAATAGAGCTGCGCCGCTTCGCCCTCGGCACCGCGCAGACTGTCAAGACCGGACAGCACCTCGAGCTTCTGCAACAGCCGCGCCATGCGGGCGGTTGCCTGGTCCATTTCCGCCCTGGTAGTTTCATCGGCATCGGCGCCATGATCGCGCAGGTGGCGCAAGAGAACGCTGCGCTGGTTGGCGATCTTGCCCATGACCATGCTGCGGACTATGTCATCGGGACGCTCGGAGGCGGCATATTGCGCCCGGCGCAAGAGGACATTTCCCGCAACAGGTCCCTCGATACGCGCCTGAAAGCGGCCGTTACGTTCCAGCAGCACAAGCGTGATGCCGGCTCCGGCGCAGGCCCCGATCAAGGCTGGCGAGACAAGAACCGGACCGAAGACAACGACAGCCCCCAGCATGTGCAATGGCACACGGGCGCGCTCAGCCCCGTCCACCTCGGCGACCAGATTGTCGCCGTCCTTGCGCAGCGCGGCACCTTCCGTGGTGACATAGACGGTGTTGAGAAGTTTCTTCAGGATGGGTCCTCCTCGCTGAGCAGGCTGGCAAGCTGGCGCTGCCGCCAGGCTAGGACAGGGCGCACGACCTGTTTCGGGCGGCAAAGATCGCTCAGGGAACAGGCGCGGCAGCGGTCTGCCCGGTAGACTGGCGGCGGTGTTCGGGACGAGGCGAAGACGGCCGCAAGATCCGCAATCGTCCTCTCGGTCAGTTCCCTGAGGTCCGCGTCAAAGGGCACCTCGAGCCGCCGTTTCGGCTCGGCATAAAAGAGGGCTCCGGCCGGAACGGGCCGGCCTGTCATTTCCTCAAGACATAAGGCCTGCGCACAGAGCTGCACCTCGTCGGCCCGGTGCAGCTTGGCCTTGCCGCGCTTGTATTCGACCGGATAGGCGGTCTCGCCTTGCAGCGAGGAACGGAACTCCACCACATCGGCGACGCCGGCGATGTTCAGCCGCCGGCTGGCGATGGCGAGCGCCGACACCCGCCGCACGCCGCGCGAAAACCGGCTGCCGGGTTTGTCGGCCACCGCATGCAGCACATGCCCCTCGGCGGTGAAGCGGTTGTCCGCCCACAGCCGCTCGAGATGGATCAGGGCCGCCTGCCTCAGGCAATAGACGGCATGCTGCAGAGCGGAGAGCGGGATGGGCTCGCCGTCCTGTGGCAGCTCACTCCCCTCCCCGCCTGTCATGGGTTACAGCCGTTCGATCAGGTCCACACCGGCCGGCAGGTTGTCGCGGTCGATGGTGACGATGTAGTCGGAGAAGTGGCGGGGCAGCTTGACGTCGGGCTTCAGGCTTACTTTGACGAGCTCGAACAGGCTCTGCGCGCGCGCGTTACCAAGCGCACTGGCATGCTTGAAAATGATGAGCCTGCAGGCATTCATTTCGCCGCGTGCGGCTGAGCGATCATGGTCGAACATGTCAACCAGCGCGTTGAAGAAAAGCTCGAGATCATCCTCGGAAAATCCGGTGCCCTTCGTGGCATCGCCAGCAAGACTGGCCGAGACAAAGCCGTGGCTGCGGTAGAGACCATATGGCACGATGAATTTCCGGCCCATGGTCCGCTCTTTTTCTGCGTCACGCTCGTTGGTGACCGAAGAGCGCGTGATCGAGATTTCCTGCGGCACGATTGGATCAATCGACTGGGCAAAGGTCATCTGGATCGGACCTCTTACCTGCCCGGCGTTCACATCAGTCGTCATGACGGCGCCGAAGGTGCGGATGTCGAAATAGTTGGTGCACATCCAGCGTGTCAGGTCGCGCGCTTCCGCCTCCTTCTTCGGCAGCTTTTTCGGTGCGGGTTCAATGCCGAGAGCCTCATAGCCCTTCTTGTGCTGATTGTTCAGGATCGCCCGCTCTTGCATATAGATGGCGAAAGGTGGCTCGCCGCCTTTCACCAGATCAACATAGTTGCGGACTTTCCGCTTGAGGCAGACGTCACTGACAAGACCCAGCTGGGTCTGCGTCTCAATGCGCGGCATGTTGCCGTTGTCAGGATCGCCGTTCGGATTTCCGTTTGCCACATCAAAGAGAAAGACAAACTCGTAACGGTTCTGGATAGCGCTCATCATTCCTGCCCTTCCGGTTCGTTCGCGTCATTAACGTCGTCTTCGATGAGGTCATCCCCATCGCTGGCTCCCTGCGTTTTGCCGTATCGTTCCTGGTAGTAGCCGATGACAAACAGGCCCTGTTCCTCGTCGGAGTGCAGCGCTGGAAAGCCGTCCTCAAAAGTGGCTGCCAACCTTCCCATGTCCCGCTCAATGGCCGCACCGACGCGGCGCGCATGACTGGCGTCCTTGATCCATTTCGCGTCCGAGTGCCCGTTGCGAAGGCGCTTCAGATGGTGCTGGTTCGCATAGACAAGGAGCTTGGGAAAGGTCTGGGCGGGAGTGGCCGCACAGGATCCGAAGTACTTGTCCTTGACCGTCGAGTTGATCTCGTCTCCCAGTGCGGCAAGCTGAGCTCGCTCGATCAGGGCAAACAACTTGCCGAGCCGCCGCGCGGCATTTTCGTCATCAGGGTCAGAACGCATTAGATACTCCTCCATTGGACTGCCTGAAGCGGAGAGTGGAAGCCTGCCCTCATGGCGCATGTTGCGAACAATGATCGCCTTGATCATTGAAACTCTCAGCGCATCCAGGACGTGATCTGAGCGAATTCTCAGCAACAGCAGCGAGAGCAGACCCGCAGGAAACCGGTTTCCTGTCAGGACCGATCTGAAAAGTTCGCCCGATAGCAGAGGCGATATGCTTTTGGCGTCGTACTTGACCTTGCCTGTGTCATCCCGGCGCGCTGTTGCCGTCCGCAAGACCAGGTGGCGGATCGAAATCGGCCGGTCTTTGGATCGAGGTTCAAATCGCATGTCCTGGACGAACCTGTTGTGCGTCTCAGCCACGGCGCCAAAGTCATCTTCCAGATAGAAGCGCACCGACAGCCGTGCGGCATTCGGCGAGAGGCCGAGAACGTAGAAGCGGACGCCCTTGGCGAGTTGCGGCCGCACCAGCGCAATCGGCTCGCCCGACTGGAGGCGGCTCAAGGCGGCGCCAACCTCGGCAGACTGCATGGTGAGATCGACCTCCGGGATGTCGGCGAACCATTCCTGGCTCACGGCATCGACGATGGCCATGTCGTCCTCACTGACATCCGGATCAACGGCCTCAGCCCAGAACACGGTGGAAGCGTCGCCAATCTGGACGGAGTGGCCGCTGTCGCGGCGCAAGAGCTCATTGAGAGCACCGCCATAGCGGGCGGCGGCGGCCACGGACATCGGCGCGTTGAGCCCCTGTTCGTGGCCGTAGGATTCAAACGAGGCCTGGTTGAAGGACACCAGCGAAGCCCCGGATGACTGGGCGCCCCAGACGCCCTTGATCGAAGGATGCAGAACCGCAATCGGTGCCGTCTCGCCGGAGACGAGGCAGATGCCGAGCGTTGCATCCGCCGCCGCATTCATCCGGGCCCACAAGGCCTTGGCGGCCGGGCGGTCATGCAGGTACCGGCTGCGGCGCTCGCTTTCCAGCGCGAAGACCACATTCTGGTCCTTCATCGCCTCCGGCCAATCCAGGGCGACAAAGTCCCCCGGTGTCCAGCGCTCAAGGAACCGGCGCAAGGCGACAAGCCCTGCATCGTCGGCATCCTTCAGTTCGGTCAGGTGCCGCTCGACAAAGGCCGCGTGTTCCTCTGCAAGTCGCTTGCCCTCCCCCGCTGTCACGCCAAGCACATAGGCGGTCTTGTCCCAGAGAAAGTTGGGCGCGACACCGGAGGTCCGCTTGATCGCCTGAGGAACGGCGACCGTGCGCGGCAGCGGCTTCTTGCCCGTCACATCGCGAAGGTCGCGGACGTCGACAGGAGTTCCATCTTCGTTGAGCGAGATGACGTAGGAGATCTTTTCCGGCGAGTAGCCAAGCGGCGGCAGGTGGCCGTCCGCCTCCATGCGCTCGCCCAGACGGCTCAGAGCCTGAAGGATGGTCATCGGCGGATCTCCAGTGAGCCCGGCTGCGGCACCGCGATGACACCGTTCTCCAGCATGGCGCGGAAGAACAGGGACGGACGGTCGGGCCGGGAGTGGTCGATGTCCCACAGCATGAAGCCGAGGTCGCGGGTCTCGGCGATCGCCTTGGGAAGAGGCTCGCCGTCACTGATCAGCCGGAAATCTGCAGCAAACTCGCGGGTGCCGAGGCACGGCTGGTGGAAGCACTGGCCGCGTTCGGCGCGGCGGTTGAACATCTCAAGGTGCTTACCCTCGGTGTCATCGGCGCCGGCGCGCGCCGTCAGCTCGAAATGCGCCTCGATGACATAGGCGACATCGACCAGAACCGTGGAGGCGCGCTGCTGCCTGTCCTCATCCACCAGGAGCGCCAGATCCTCGAGACTGCCCCGGTTCATCGCCGTCTTGATCCTGCCGGCCGGAGCCTTGCTGCCGACCTCGTTGCGGCGGATCGACTGGAAGCGGATCGGCTGCAGCACATGGATGCGGTCGATGACCCAGCGGATCGCCGGCTTCCAGTGGATCGCCTCCAGGATTCCCCGCGCCGCCGAGGGTGTCAGCGTGTCATACGACACGCGCTCGGCCTTCATCTCAGGCCTCGTGAAGCAGGCACGCGGGCCTGAGACCAACAGTTTCACGCCGTAGGGCATGGATAGACGACCTCCCTTTTACGACCTACCAGCGACCCGGCAAAATCAGGCCACCTACAAACTTCAGAAAACTCCTTGACCATCCCGAACAGCCGCGAGCAAGAAACCGCTAGCCGGACCCTAGCCGGCCCACCGCATCAAGAATGACAGACTGCGCCACTCAGATCCGGACCTCCGCCGCGCTCTCGCCCCGGGATGATGGCGGGAAATCTGCCATCGTTGCACCCTGCCGGCGTGCCGGCAGGGCTTTCTTGCATATAGAAAGTAACTAGGTTTCTATCCACGCGAATACTCGCGACATTCTCCAATCACTTCGTAAAGCCGACGACAAGATCTACAAGCGCCAGCGCCAAAGCAATCCACGTCGCCCATTCTGTTGATGGCAACTCTGGAAATTTCACCAGGACACCCTTTCATGTTCGTGGCTACAAACATGATATAGGAGCCACACGACCTTTTGCAAGTTCCTAGTTACTTTCTATACTACCACAAGAGATCCTCGGTACTCAGTACTCCAATCGCCTCCCACCACAGCCCCACCTCCGGCGTGTAGAGCTTGCTCGCCTCCACCAGCACGACGAACTGGTCCGCCCTGAGGTGAGCGGCGCGGACGGAGGCGGCGCCGTTGGCGATCAGGTCCGCCCGTACCTTCGGGAGCACCTGCACCACATAGCGCTGCAGCTCGCGGGCAATCTGGCCGGAGGATACGGACTCGACGTCCAGCTGGCCGATCCAGTGGCGGGCGTGGTCGTCGTATGGGATGATCACCGGCAACATGGCGCTTTCGATCATCCGAAACTCCTTCGCAATCGTGCGATAGGCGATGTTGGTGCCGGACTTGTCCATCCGTGCCATCGCCAGGATGCCCTTGGCATCAAGACCGCTCTTTCCGTCATTGGCACCGCGCTGCCAGTAGACTTCCTGGAAGTAGTCCCGGATCGCCTCCGGGCTGAAGAGATCGGAGTGCCTGCGCTCGATACTGGCAAAGGCCGTCGCGAATTGCGCCAGTTCCTCAGGCGGCTGCGCGACCTCTGGCTTGAACACGAGGACTTGACTGTCTTCCGGCAAACGCGAGCCTTCGCGGTTGCAGCGGCCGGCGGCCTGCAGCACCTGATCCAGCCCCGCTTCGGCGCGATAGACACGCGGAAAATCGACATCGACCCCGGCTTCGATCAGGCTCGTGGCGACCACGCGGCAAGGGCCGTCGCCTTGCAGCTCTTCCCGAACACGCGCAAGCAGCGCCTGCCGGTGGGCCGCGCATTGGCGGGTCGACAGGTGAACGAGCCCTTCCAGCCCCGCCGCCCGGGCGGCGGAGAAAAGCTCAAGAGCGTGCTTGCGGCTGTTGACGATGACGAGGGCTCTCGGATGGCACGCGAGATCCCGCACAAGATCGTCGTCGCTCAGAACGCCTGCCCGCCGGATGGTCGTGCGCCTGAGCTCCTGTGCCAGCCGGGCTGGATCAGGGGCGAGTTCCCGGTTGTCCAGCTCCAGCCCCATCAGGCTGCCCGCCGGAAAGTCGCGCCGGTCCAGCGCCGGCTGTGTTGCCGTGCAGAGCACGATGGTGCAGCCGTAATTGCGCGCCAGCTCGTCTAGCGCCAGGACGGATGGCTTCAGGTAAGGCAGCGGCAGGGTCTGCGCCTCATCAAGGATGATGATGCTGCGGGCGATGTTGTGCAGCTTGCGGCAGCGCCCCGGCCGGTTGGCAAAGAGGCTCTCAAACAGCTGCACGTTGGTGGTCACCACCACCGGCGCGGCCCAGTCCTCCATGGCCAGCTTGAGCTTGTCGCGCTGGCCAAGCGCCTTGAGGCTCTCCTCCTCGATGGCCGAGTGGTGCTCGAGGATCATCTCGTCGCCCAGCACACGCCGGAAGATCGCCGCCGTCTGGTCGATGATCGAGGTGAAGGGGATGGCATAGATGATGCGCCGATGGCGATGCCGTGCGGCGTGATCCAGCGCGAAGCCGAGCGAAGCGAGCGTCTTGCCGCCGCCGGTCGGAACATTGAGCGTGAAGACGCCGGCTGGCTCGGCTGCCCGCCCGCGCACATGGGCGAGGATCTCGCCGCGCAAGGACGTCAGCTTGCCGGATGTGGCCGCTTTCGAGGCCATTTCCCGGTCAAACCGCGCCCGCAGCTCTGGCAGCACATCCTGCAGGGCGGGCCAGTTCCGGTCGGCGATGAGCCCCTTCAACTGGTTGTAATAGGTCTCCGTGTCCTTGAAATCCGCATCGACGAGGCAGGAGAACAGCATCCGGCCCAGAAACGCGATCTGGAAGGCCGAGGCGGCGGCCGGGTTGGTGCTTGCCTTTCTGGGGTCCATGCGGAACCCCGGCGGAAACAGGGCGCTGAAATCAGCGCTGAGTTCGTCTTGCCAGACCGGATCGAGCCGGGTGTCGTCCCACCGCTCCAGCCGCTCCTGAAGTGCACCGGCGCTTGCTTCCTGAACGCTGCGCGTCCGGTCGGGAAGTCCCGCGTGGTGACCTGCGACGGCGTGGGCGAGCAACTCGAGAACGGCGCGATCAATTGGCCTCGCTGCGCTTTCTGCCGCTCGCAGGAGGACACCGGCCCCGTCCGTCGAATGGTCCGGCCCCTTGCCGCCGCGCCGCAGTTGCCCCCGGATATAGGCGAGAAACTCGGGATTGTACTTGCCGAGATCATGCAGCAGGCCGGCCAGATAGGCTGGCCGCTCGCCGCCAAAATCCGCCGCGAACTTCGATGCCAGTTCCGCAGTCTGCACGGAATGATCGGGAAGTGTCTGCCAGAGTGCTTCGTCAGCATCTGGCGCTGAATGGGCGTAGTAAGGCATGCGTTTCAATCACAGGTTTTCACGCCTCAGTTAGATATCCAATTCAGCATCGCCGCAAGCGAGACCTCGCATTTTTGCATACTATAGTTGTAACTACGGATTTGCAGATGCCTGCTCTACCGGGTCAAAGGCGGCGGGTCGCCAGGCCGGCTATCAGCCAAAAAGTTTGAAGTGGGGACCTTTTTCGCCCTGCCCGCTCGAACGGCGCAGGCGACGTCTTGCTGCGGATACGGATCACGGATCACGGATCACGGATCACGGATCACGGATCACGGATCACGGATCACGGTATCAGACCTTCGTGACGCGCAATATCTGTCAATGAGCGGCACCGCGTTCTTACGGAAGAGATCGTCCGTCTGCTGCAGAATTGCCTGAACTTTCACAATTGCGAAACATCAAATCTAATGATTTTTGTTATCTCGGTTGATAAATATCAACGTCGGTGCACGTCATGTCAGCCTATGTCAGGCCATGAACACGCGCTCCATCAGACCCGGCCTCAACGCCCTGCTTGCTTGCCTGCTGGCAATTGCAGCAGCGCTGACGGGTTTTGGCATGGGGGCAAAAGCTCGCGGCACACAACCTGCCCACACGGCCAGCGTTATCGAATTCGTTATCTGCAGCAGTGATGGCCAGCGCATTGTCAGGATAGATGCATCGGGGCAGGCCGTGTCTGGCGACACGGACCCGGACAGCTCGATGCCATGCTGCACGGATCTGTGCCTTGACTGCGCCATGTGCTCGCCGATGGCTGGCAATACCGCAAATGCCGTTCTCCTCCCCCGCCCCGCACCCAGCCAAGCTGCGTCCGTCTGGAATGCCGTTCGTGCACCGGACGGAGTGGCAACGCGCGCGTCGCAGCGCGCTCCGCCAAGGATCGGATCATGACCCGCCCTCGCATTTCCCCGTCTGCCGCGACCAAAAGTTCCCTTTGCCTCCAGCTTCTCACCGGACTGCTGCTCGCCCTGTTCGCCTTCCTGCTTCCCTTAGGACAGGTTCTGGCCCAGCAGGGCAAGGATGGCTCGCATCTCTCCCGCTTCCTGCTCCAGGTATCGCCTGCAACCCTTGTCGAGGGGGCAGATGCCTATGGACCTATCCGCACCGACATCCCGGTCGCACCTGTCTTGAGCGGCGGTGAAACCGTCGGCTACGCTTATGTCACCTCGGACTTCGTCGGCACGACCGGCTACTCGGGCAAGCCCATCCATGTGATGGTCGCCATCGGCACCGACGCGGTGCTGAAGGGCGTCAAACTTCTCAAACACTCCGAACCGATCGTCCTGATCGGCATCCCGGAAGCCAAGATGGTTGATCTCATCGACGGCTACCGTGGGCTGGACATTGCCC
The DNA here is from genome assembly GCF_003012935.1 of Pannonibacter carbonis. Taxonomy (GTDB): domain Bacteria; phylum Pseudomonadota; class Alphaproteobacteria; order Rhizobiales; family Stappiaceae; genus Pannonibacter; species Pannonibacter carbonis. Next base: position 16,912 of record NZ_PUDR01000020.1, read on the forward strand.
GGGAGGCCGCTGCCGGTGGGTCTGATCACGATCTGAAGATCATTTCGGGCGCAACCGTGACGGTGATGATCATCGACGACTCTGTCGTCCGGTCGAGCATCAAGGTCGCGCGGTCGCTTGGTCTTGGCGGGCTTCAGAGCACGCTGCCAGGCACCGGCCCCACATTCGAGATCAATCACGAGGCACTTGCTGCCGACGACTGGCTGACCCAGGTTGGCGATGGCACCGTGCGCCGCCTTTCGCTGGACATCGGCCAGGTCAATGACGCCTTCGCCGCCCTCCCCGACCAGCGCGCTGCCGAACGGCCGGAGGAAGGCTCCGCCGAAGACAGCTTCATCGACCTCTACGCCAGTCTCGTCAGCATCCCCGGCATTGGCGGCAAGCTGCTGGAACCGGGCGACAAGGCCAATGTCGACGGCTGGCTGAAGCCGGGCGATCATGCCCTGCTGCTCGCCGGGCGGGGCCGTTACTCCTACAAGGGCTCTGGCTATGTCCGTGGCGGTATCTTCGACCGGGTCCAGCTGATCCAGGGCGATATCTCGGTGCGCTTCAAGGACCGCGACAACAAGCGCCTCGGCCCCCTCGCATCGGAAGGTGCGCCGGATTTCAGCGAGCGCGATGTCTTCCGCATCCCGGCTGGGTCCGGCTTCAATCCGGCCGAACCGTTCCGGATCCAGCTCCTCGTCCAGCGCAACGTTGGCCCGATCGAGAAGCTGTTCACGACCTTCGACCTTGGCTGGCAGCCCCCTGCCGCCTTTGTGACGACGGTGGCACCGGTGGTGCAACCGGTCGCCATCGCCGCTCCTTCGGATGCAAGTTCAGCCACTGACGATGAGACCGCCGCCAAGACGCAGCTGTGGCAGAGGATCTGGCGCGACAAGACGCTGGAGATCGCGGGCGTGACCATCATGCTGGCCGTGCTGACCTTCGCTTTCTTCTTCCAGACCTACCTGACCCGTTCGGCCCGCTTGACCCACTGGTTCCGCATGGGGTTCCTGACGGTGACGCTGGTGTTCCTCGGCTGGTACGCCAACGCCCAGCTGTCGGTGGTCAACCTCTTCGCGCTGGCGGCGTCGGTCAAGAGCGGCTTCACCTGGGACGCATTCCTGCTCGACCCGCTGACCTTCATCCTGTGGTTCTCAGTGGCGGCCGCGCTGATCTTCTGGGGACGTGGCGCCTACTGCGGCTGGCTCTGCCCCTTTGGTGCCCTGCAGGAGCTGACCAACAGGATCGCCCGCGTGTTCCGCGTGCCGCAGATCACCCTGCCCTGGGGCCTGCACGAACGGCTGTGGGCGCTGAAGTACATCATCTTCCTCGGCCTTTTCGGTGTCTCTCTGGCCTCGATGGACCAGGCCGAACATCTGGCCGAAGTCGAACCGTTCAAGACCGCAATCGTCCTGAAGTTCGCCCGTGCCTGGCCGTTCCTGCTCTATGTCGGAACGCTCCTCACCATCGGGCTCTTCGTCGAGCGCTTCTACTGCCGCTATCTCTGCCCGCTGGGCGCAGCCCTCGCCATTCCGGCCCGGATCCGGATGTTCGACTGGCTCAAGCGCTACCACGAGTGCGGCAACCCCTGTCAGACCTGCGCCAACACATGCCCGGTGCAGGCCATTCATCCGACTGGCGAAATCAACCCCAATGAATGCGTCAACTGCATGAATTGCCAGGTTCTCTACCAGTCCGAAACGAGATGTCCCGTCGTCATGCGCAAGCTGAAACGGCGGGCGGCGGCCGGAACGGGCGAACGCCCTGCGCCGACCGAGGGCCACAAGCCCGTAATCAACACACCAAGCCTGCAAAAAGGACAAGCACATGTCTGATACGAACGAACCGCGCGGCCTCACACGCCGCCAGATGATGGGCGCGACCGCCGCCGGCGGCGCTGCCCTTGGATCGGTGGCTGTTGGCGGCATCACCCTGACCGCTGGCACCACCGGCGCCCTCGTCGGCAGCACCAGCGAGACCCGGGCAGCCACAACTTCGTCCAACGCCTCCGGCCATGTCGCGCCGGGCGAACTCGACGAATATTACGGCTTCTGGTCCTCGGGCCAGACGGGCGAACTGCGCATTCTCGGCGTGCCGTCCATGCGTGAGCTGATCCGCGTGCCGGTGTTCAACCGCTGCTCGGCCACCGGCTGGGGCCAGACGAACGAGTCTCTCAAGGTCCTGACCGAGAACATGACCGAGAAGACGAAGAAGTTCCTCGCCGCCAACGGCAAGAAAATCCATGACAACGGCGACCTGCACCACGTGCACATGTCCTTCACTGAAGGAAAGTACGATGGCCGCTTCCTGTTCATGAACGACAAGGCCAACACCCGCGTGGCCCGCGTGCGCTGCGACGTGATGCGCTGCGACAAGATCATCGAGATCCCGAACGCCAAGGCAATCCATGGGATGCGTCCGCAAAAATGGCCCCGCACAAACTACATCTTCGCCAATGGTGAAGACGAAGGCCCGATGGTCAACGACGGCACGATCCTCGATGATCCGAGCCAGTACACGAACTTCTACACCGCCATCAATGCGGACGACATGACCATCGCCTGGCAGGTCATGGTCACAGGCAACCTCGACAACACCGATGCCGACTATGACGGCAAATATGCGTTCTCGACGTCCTATAACTCGGAGATGGGCACGAACCTCGCCGAGATGACCGCGACCGACCGGGACCATGTGGTGGTGTTCAACATCGCCGAAATCGAGAAGGGCATCGCTGCGGGCGACTTTATCGAGCTGAACGGCGTGAAGGTCGTGGATGGCCGCAAGGGCAAGAACAAGAAGTACACCCGCTACATCCCGATCCCGAACAATCCGCACGGCTGCAACATGGCCCCGGACAAGATCCACCTGTGCATCGGCGGCAAATTGTCTCCGACGGTCTCCGTGATCGACGTGCGCAAGCTGGATGCCCTGTTCGAGACCGATGCAGATCCGCGCTCGGCGGTCGTGGCAGAACCGGAGTTGGGTCTCGGGCCGCTTCACACCGCCTTCGACGGCAAGGGCAACGCCTATACGACGCTGTTCCTCGACAGCCAGGTGGTGTTCTGGAACATCGAAAAGGCTGTGCGCGCCTATGCGGGCGAGAAAGTCGATCCGATCATCTCCAAGACGGACGTGCACTACCAGCCGGGCCACAACTCCACCACGATGGGCGAAACCCTCGACGCCGACGGCAAGTACTTCATGTCGATGAACAAGTTCTCCAAGGACCGCTACATCAACGTGGGGCCGCTGAAGCCGGAGAATGAGCAGCTGTTTTCCATCGACGGCAACAAGCTGACCCTTCTGCATGACGGACCGACCTTTGCCGAACCGCATGACTCAATCGTTGTTCATCGCTCCGTGATGAACCCCGTGCATGTATGGGACCGCAATGACCCGTTCTGGGAGGACGCCCGCAAGCAGGCAGCCGCCGATGGCATCGAGCTCGACTATGCCGCCGATGTCATCCGCGACGGCAACAAGGTGCGCGTCTACATGCACTCGGTTGCCCCGTCCTTCAGCCTTGAGACCTTCACCGTCAAGGAAGGCGACGAGGTCACAGTCTATGTCACCAACATGGATGATATCGAGGACCTGACGCACGGCTTCTGCATGGGCGACCATGGCGTTGCCATGGAAGTTGCACCCCAGGCAACCGCCTCTGTGACTTTCATCGCCGCCAAGCCGGGGGTGTACTGGTACTACTGCCAGTGGTTCTGCCATGCGCTGCATATGGAAATGCGCGGCCGCATGTTCGTCGAGCCGAAGGAAGCCTGATATGCAGCGCGTCCCGGCACTCCTCCTGCTGGCGTTTTGTCTTGCTGCGGCAACGCCGGCAGCAGCAGCAACGCTGCAGGTTGCGCCCGTGCCGGGCGCGCTGGCAACAGCCATCGCCGGGGCCAGCCCCGGCGATGTTCTCGTGCTGCAGGCCGGTGACCATCCCGGCCCGATCACCCTTGCCTTCCCGCTCACTCTTGAAGGCCAGCCCGGCGCAAGGCTGACCGGCGGCGGCACAGGCAACACGGTGACCATCACCGGGCCTGGCGTGACCGTCAGGGGCCTTTTCATCAGTGGTTCTGGCGATGATGCGACCGAGATCAGCAGCGGCGTCTTTGTCAGTTCCACGGCCACCGCAGCCCGCATCGAGAACAATCATCTCAGCGCCAATCTGCATGGCATCACCCTGCACGGGGCGAAGGACAGTCTTGTCACCGGCAACCGGATCGAGGGCCGCCAGGGCGGACGGGTGAACGACCGCGGAAATGGCATCTATGTGTGGAATGCCCCCGGCACGGTGGTGGAAGGCAACGACATCCGCTGGGGCCGGGACGGCATCTTCGCCAACGCCTCCAAGCGCAACGTGTTTCACAACAATCGCATGAGCGACCTGCGTTTCGCCGTTCACTACATGTACACCAACGACAGCGAGATCTCCGGCAATGTGTCGATCGGCAACACGCTCGGCTTCGCGCTGATGTTTTCCAACAAGATCAAGGTAACCGGCAACATGTCACTGGGCGACCGGCGGCATGGGCTGATGCTCAATTACGCCAACAACGCCGTCGTGACCGGAAATCTTGTGAGGGGCGGCCTGACCGAGAAATGCACCTTCATCTACAATGCGCACAAGAACCTGATTTCCGGCAATCGCTTTGAGGGCTGCCAGATTGGCGTACATTTCACCGCCGGATCCGAGCGCAACAACATTTCCGGCAATGCCTTCGTCGCCAACCAGAACCAGGTCAAATATGTCGGCACCCGCCATGTCGAATGGAGCGACGGCGGGCGCGGCAACTATTGGTCGGACCACGCCGCCTTTGACCTGAACGGCGATGGCATCGCCGACAGCCCGTTCCGGCCCAACGACCTGATGGACCACATCCTGTGGTCCCAGCCTGCCGCCAAGCTGCTGCTGGGCTCGCCCGCCGTGCAGCTGGTGCGCTGGAGCCAGGAATCCTTCCCCGCCATCCTGCCAGGCGGCGTTACCGACAGCGCGCCCCTGACGCGCGCCCTTTCCATTTCCGTTTCCCCTGAGCTGGCAGCGCTTGAGCAGCGCGCCCTCGCGGAGGCCCGCAACCGGACCGAGACCGATGAAGATCCTGATACTCTCACAACTCACTAAGCTGTTCGGACCGTTGCGGGCGCTCGACGCGGTCGACCTCGAGGTCGCTGCCGGGGAACGTGTGGCCTTGCTCGGTCATAACGGTGCCGGCAAGTCCACCCTGATGAAGATCGTGCTCGGGATTCTGGACGGAAACGGTGGAACGGTCCAGGTCGCCGGTCACCGCCCAGGCGAGCGCGTCGCCCGCGAGATGACGGCCTATCTCCCCGAGAACGTTGCCTTCCATCCGGCCCTGACCGGCCGCGAACAGATCCGCCTCTATTTGCGCCTGAAGGGTGAACCCGCTGCAAAGGCTGCGGAACTTCTGGAGCGGGTCGGCCTGACGGCTGCGATGGACAGGCGCATCGGCACCTACTCGAAAGGCATGCGCCAGCGCGTCGGGCTCGCCCAGGCGCTGATCGGACGGCCGAAGCTGATGGTGCTGGACGAACCGACCAGCGGGCTCGATCCGGTGTCCCGGCATGACTTCTACACCGTGCTCGATGACCTTGCCCGCGAAGGCACCGCCATCCTTCACTCCTCGCACGCCCTGACCGAGGTCGAGGCCCGCACCGACCGGATCGCCATCCTGTCGCGTGGACGGCTGGTGGCCAACGACACGCTGGCCGCCCTGCGCCAGGCGGCACAACTGCCGATCCAGATCCATCTTGTCGCCCGGCACGGCGAAGCGGATGCGGTGGCAGCGCAGCTCGGCGGAACCCGGAGGAACGGAAGCCGGGTGGAGCTGACCTGCCAGCCTGCAGCCAAGCTTGCAAGTCTCAGCGCCATAACCGGGCTCGGCAGCGCGATCGAGGATGTCGACGTGATCCCGCCGAGCCTTGAGGCCCTTTACACCTTCTACAGCCAGGGGAGCGCGCAATGAGCCGCCTTCTCGCCGCTGCGGCGGCTGAATTCCGCATTGCCCTGCGCAACCGCTGGGTTGCCATCGCCATCACCATGATGGTGCTTTTCGCAGCGGTCCTGTCAGCTGCCGGTACCGCACCGACTGGGGACCTCGGCGTTGATCGCCTCACGATCACCGTCGCCAGCCTCACCTCGCTCGGGGTCTATCTGGTGCCGCTGATCGCGCTGCTGATGTCCTTTGATGCCATTGCCGGCGAACAGGAGCGCGGCACGCTGGCGCTGGTGCTGACCTATCCGGTGCAGCGCTGGCAGCTCGTGGCGGCCAAGTTCCTTGCCCACCTCGCCATCCTGGCGCTGGCGGTTGTTTGCGGCTACGGCGTTGCCACCATCGCAGCCTTTGCCGTTGATCCACGCTCCCTCGCCGGCCTTGCCGCCCTGTTTCGCCTCACATGGACGTCGTTGCTGCTGGGGGCAGCCTTCCTCGGCCTTGGCTATACCGTCTCAGCCTTGTCCCGGCGCTCAGGCACCGCTGCAGCTCTGGTGATTGCCTTGTGGCTGGTGATGATCGTGCTGTTCGATCTGGCGCTGCTGGCCGGCGTCGTTGCAGACAATGGCGGCGTATTCACCACCAGGATTTTCCCGCTGGCGCTGCTGGCCAATCCGGCCGACGCCTTCCGCCTGTTCAACCTCGCTGCATCGGAGGCAACGTCTGCTGCGGCAGGGATCGGCGGGGCTGCCAATGCCATTCCCCCGCTGCAGGCACTGCTGTCGCTCACGCTGTGGGCCATTGCAGCCTTCCTCGCGGCCATCGCCGCCTTCCGGAGGGTACAGTCATGATTGCGCGTATCAGATGGCCACTTGTTGCCCTGCTGCCGCTGGCCCTGCTCTTATCCGCCTGCCAGCCGGAGGCCGCCAAGGACCTCCCCCCGCCCGTGGCGATGACCGAAACGGCTCTGGGGCACTACTGCCAGATGAACCTGCTGGAACACCCTGGCCCAAAGGCCCAGGTCCATCTTGAGGGCATGGACGGCCGCCCCCTGTTCTTCAGCCAGGTGCGCGATGCCATCGCATACCAGCGCCTGCCCGAGCAGAGCCACGGCATCCGCGCGGTCTATGTCAGCGACATGGCCAAGGCCCCAAGCTGGGACAATCCGGGCGCCGAAAACTGGATCGCAGCCGAGACTGCCATCTATGTCGTCGGCGCAAAGCTTGCCGGCGGCATGGGGGCGCCGGAGCTTGTACCCTTTTCCAGCCGGGAGAGCGCTGCCGCTTTCGCCGAGAAACATGGTGGCAGCGTGATCGATCTGGCCGCCATCCCGGACGCTGATGTCCTTGCCCCTGTCGAATTTGCAACCGATGCGGACGGCAATTTCCTGCCGCCCGAAAACGCCAAACAACATTGAGGGAGGCGACCATGCCGCATCTCACCCGTCGCCGTTTCCTGACGATTTCCGCCGCCGCCGGCCTGTGCGGGCTCGCAACCTCCCTGCCCGGATCAGTCGCCGCAGCAGCGGACAGCCTGACCACATGGCGCGGCACCGCGCTGGGAGCTGAAACGCGGATTACCTTCGCCCATCCACAGGGCGACCGCCTGATGCGCAGCGTCCGCGCGGAACTGGAACGGCTGGAGGCGATCTTCAGCCTGTACCGCACCGACAGCGCCCTCGCCCGCCTCAACCGCGATGGCCAGCTCTCCGCCCCGCCGCAGGAACTGGTCGACTGCCTCGGCATTGCTGGCGCCATCCACAGGGCAACGGAAGGCGCCTTCGACCTGACCATCCAGCCACTTTGGGCCACCTATGCCGCCGCCCATGCCAGCGGACGCAAGCCTTCGGATGATGACATCGCCACAGCGCTACAGCGTGTGGGATGGTCTGGCGTCGATATCGACACACAGGTCATCCGGCTCAACAGGTCCGGCGCGGCCTTGACGCTGAATGGCATTGCACAAGGCTATATCGCCGACCGGATCGCGGCGCTGCTGCAGTCAGAAGGCCTCACGGAGGTGATGATCAACACCGGTGAGCTGCGCGCGCTCGGTGGCCAGCCCGGCGGGCGTGACTGGGACGTGACGCTGGCGGGCAACCGGGGCAGCACGCGCCTGCGCGATCTCGCACTCGCCACATCCGCCCCGCTCGGCACCGCCTTTGATCAGGGCGGCACAACCGGCCATATCCTCGATCCGCGCACCGGGCGCCCGGCGGCGGCGGGTTGGACACAGGTAAGCGTGACAGCGCCGTCTGCCGCCGTCGCCGATGGCCTGTCGACCGCCTTCTGCCTGATGTCCCGCACTGCCATAGAAACGGCACTCACATGGGTCACAGGCGCACGGATTGTTGATCTGGCCTGATGCCTGGGTGTCAACCCGGATCAGGCTGGCACCCTTGCGGGTCTGGCGCAGGTTTCGGACTTGGCCTCAACGACCCATCCGACAACTGCTGCCACGTCGCACGGCAAGCGGATGGCTTCGTCTGCCGCAAAAGCCTGCAGCCCGGGCAGATTGAGCCCGTTGACGCCAACGACCACGGGAATGCCGTCACCAAGACTGCTGGCAATGAGATCGCGGAACCCGCGACCTTCCGCCTCCTGCTTGCCGAACTTGTTGAGCAGGAACGCATCAGCCGGCTGGTCCGCACGGGCGTTCACGGCCATGACGGCATCCTCAAGCGCAGAGGGATCCAGCCGGCAACCGCGCGACTGGCGACCGAGCTGTTGCGAAATGCAGAGCCTCGGCCCGTCAGGCAACACCAGCAGCTCGGTTTCGCATGGATGCCCCGTATCGGGAGCGGCCGGTGGCAGCGCGACCGTGCCGGCAAGGCGCAGCCCACGCGCCTGCAGCGCTTCGGCCACCGCCAGCAACACCGGATCGGCAGCGCCGGTTTCCTCGGCAAGGAGATAGGCAAACGGTATAGGCATCTGCATGTCCTCAAACCCTGGCAACCGGGACCGCTGACTGCGGCCGGGCGATGGAACAGTTCAGGTTGCGCAATAGACCATCCTTGAGACCGTAGATGAGGCCATGGATGGCGATGTCCTCGCCCCTGCCCCAGGCCCGCTGCAGGATCGGCGTTTCAGCGACCCTGCGGACGCCTTCTATGATATTGTATTCCGCCAGACGGTCGCGCCGGGCCTCAAGATCGCAAGCCCCTGCCAGATCCAGCGCATGCTGACGCTCCAGCCGGCGGATCGGCTCCAGCCAGTGATCGGCAAGTCCATGCGGCAGGTCCTCTGTCGCCGCCCTGACCCCGCCGCAGCCATAGTGGCCGCAGATGATGATCTGGCGGATCGACAGCGCCTCGACGGCAAACTCCAGCGTCGCAAGCAGGTTCATGTCCGATGAATGCACCACATTGGCCACATTGCGGTGGACGAACACCTCTCCCGGATCAAGACCGGCCACCACATTGGCGGGCACCCGGCTGTCGGAACAGCCGATCCAGAAGAACTCCGGCGCCTGATGGCCGGCCAGTCTTGCAAAATAGCCCGGTTCCGCCTCGCGACGCTGATCCGACCAGGTCCGGTTGCGCTCCATCAGCGCCTCGAGCGGCGTCGATCCGGGGACGCTTGTCCCGGCGCAACAGGAACACCCGGCCGCATGACGCGAAAGACCTGACGGGGGCGTTACCTGACCCATCACACGCCCTCCATGTCGATGCCCTCGATCCGCGCTGCAGCTACCAGACCGGCAACAAAGGCGCGCGAGGCTCTCGCCCAGGCTGCCCGTTCCAGCGCCTCGCCGATGCTGGCCTTGACGCTGTCAAACGGCAGCACCTGGCCAGGCGCATGCGCGTGGACCTTGATGATGTGAAACCCGAAGCGGGTGCGAACCGGCGACGCCGTCATCGCGCCCTCGCCCAGACGCTCCAGCGCCGCCTCGAACTCCGGCACCATCTGCCCGCTCACGATCTGTCCAAGCGCGCCGCCCGCGTCTTTCGAGCCGCAGTCGCTCTCTGCCCGCGCCAGCTCGGCAAAGGCAGAGGGATCACGCTCGAGCAGCCCGAGGATCCGGTTGGCCCGGTCCTCCGCCTTGGCCATGGCCGGCAGATCGGCAGGGTTGGCCGCGCACAGGATATGAGCGGCATCCCAGAGCGAGGGCGAACGGTAACGGCCCGGATGAGCCTGCCACTCCGCCTGCACCATTTCTGGCGATGGCGGCGTCACGATGAGGGCTTCATCGAGAAGGTCGCGGATCAGCGCCTCTTCCGCCGTTTCCAGCCGGACATCGTCCAGCCGTTCGGGCGTTGCGGTCAGGCCGCGGCGTTCCGCCTCCGCCAGCAGCAGCTGGCGGATGACAAGGGCACGGGCTGCGGCGCGCCAGGCGTCGCCCGGACGGCCGGCCGTCGCGGGATGGTTCTGCGCCTCGGCGGCAATACGGCTTGCCGGAATTTCGGCTCCGTCAACGAAGATGTGGGAAGCGGCAACACCGGACATCGGTCACTCTCCTGCCATCTGTGACGGCCGGCGGCGCGAGCGCACCACCTGATAGCCCGGACGCCAAAGGTAGCGCACAGGAGCAGACAGCATGTGGACGAGACGGGTGAAGGGAAAGACGAGGAAGATCGTCAGGCCCAGCACCAGATGCAGCTTGAACAGCCAGCTCACATCCGTGATCTGCGCCGCTGCGTCCGCCTGGAAGGTGAAGATACCTTGTGCCCAGGACATGAACTTCGTCATCTCGTGACCGTCGAGATGCTGCAACGAGACCAAGATCGTACCAAGCCCGAGCACAAGCTGGGCCATCAACAGGAACAGGATGCCCGTGTCGGCAAAGCTGGACGTCGCCCGCACGCGCGGATCCATCAGCCGCCGGTGCAGCAGCATCAGACCACCGACGAGCGCGAAAATGCCGGCAATGCCACCAGCAACAATCGCCAGGACCTGCTTTGCGCCATGGCTGATACCGAGCGCATCAAAGATCCAGATCGGGGTCAGCAGGCCGAACAGATGACCAAAGAAAATGACCAGAATGCCGACATGAAACAGCACCGAGCCGATCATCAGCTGCTTGCGCCTGAGCAACTGGCTGGACGAGCTTTTCCAGGTGAAGGGGTCGCGCTCATAGCGGGCGATAGACCCGATCACCAGCACAGACAGGGCAATGTAGGGATAGATGCCGAAGAAGAAATTGTGCATGTGAACCTCCATCAGCCAGCAACAGATGCTGCGGCGGGCCGGGCCGGTTGATCCATTCGGGTGAGCATGTCGCGAACCTGCGGGCAGCCGGCGTTCGGATCCGGGCCGAAAGTGACCTGCGATTCCTCCCAGACCGCATCGAGGGCGGCGAGGTCCTGCGGGTCATCCTCCGGTTCGGCCAGAAGCGCCTCGACGGTTTCCTTTGCGGCAACCTTACCGGCCAGTTGCCCCAGAGCGACAAAGGCAGCCGCATAGGGGCTTTCCCGCCCGGCCAGACGGCGCTCAAGCACCGTCAGGATGTGGGCGGCATCGGCGAGGATCGCCTTTGCCTCTTCGGCAGGCCGCGTTGCCAGGAACTCCAGCAGCACCGGCAGATGGTCGGGCAACTCGCCGGTGACGGGCTCAAAGCCCGCCTCCCGGTAAGTCTCCACCAGGTCGACCATCGCGCTGCCCCGGTCACGCCTTTCGCCATGCACATGCTCGAACAGGTTGAGCGACAGGGTCCGGCTGCGGTCGAACAACCCGACATAGGTCTCCTGCAGATCATAGATATCGCCTGCGGCGAGCCCTTCGCCCAGGCTGGCAAGCCCGCGCCGCGCGAGCGCCGTCAGGCGGCTGTCGGCGACCAGAACCGCTGTGATCTCCGGCATCGCCGCCTGGAGTTCACGCGAGGGATAGCTGAGCAGAAGCGAGAAGGCTTTCAGGGACCGGTCCATCACTGCACCTCCTCCGGCATCCGCAAGGGCCGCTTGGAGGCGCCAAAGAGCGAGGTCTTGGAGATGCCGGTGGAGCAGCCATTGCCATCGGTAAAGCCGCAGCCACCCTTCAGGTCATAGGCCTCCTCCACCTGTTCGCGGTGCGTGGTGGGAATGACGAAACGGTCCTCGTAGTCGGCAATCGCCATGATCTTGTACATGTCCTCGATCATGGCCGACGACAGCCCCACCTTCGCGGCAATGCCCTCGTCGATCACGCCGTCGATGGTCTTCGCGCGCATGTAGGCACGCATGGCCAGCATGCGTTCCAGGGCCAGCACCACCGGGGCCTCGTCGCCTGCTGTCAGCATGTTGGCGAGGTAGCGAACCGGAATGCGCAGGGAGCGGACATCCGGCATCTCGCCGTCCGTACCGATCTTGCCGGCCTTGGCTGCGTTCTGGATCGGCGACAGCGGCGGGATGTACCAGACCATCGGCAGGGTGCGGTATTCCGGGTGCAGCGGAAAGGCGACCTTCCAGTCCATCGCCATCTTCCACACCGGGCTTTCCTGCGCCGCCTTGATCCAGTCCTCCGGAATGCCGGCCTTGCGTGCCTCGGCAATCACCGCTGGATCATTAGGATCAAGGAAGACGCCGAGCTGGGCGTCATAGAGGTCCTTCTCGTGTTCGACCGAGGCCGCTTCCTCAATCTTGTCAGCATCATAGAGCATGACGCCAATGTAGCGGATGCGGCCGACGCAGGTTTCCGAACAGATGGTCGGATTGCCGCTTTCGATGCGTGGATAGCAGAGGGTGCATTTCTCCGACTTGCCGGTCGACCAGTTGTAATAAACCTTCTTGTACGGACAGCCGGACACGCACATGCGCCAGCCACGGCACTTCTCCTGGTCGATCAGGACGATGCCATCCTCCTCGCGCTTGTAGATCGCGCCGGACGGACAGGACGCCGCACAGGCCGGATTGAGGCAGTGCTCGCACAGGCGTGGCAGATACATCATGAAGGTGTTTTCGTACTGGCCGTAGATCTCCTTCTGCACGCCTTCAAAATTGTAGTCTTGACTGCGCTTGGAGAATTCACCTCCCAGGATTTCCTCCCAGTTCGGCCCCTTCACGATCTTCTCCATCCGCTCGCCAGTGATCTTGGAGCGCGGCCGGGCCGTCGGGAAAGCATTCATCTCCGGCGCCGACTTCAGATGGTCGTAGTCGAAGTCGAACGGCTCGTAATAGTCGTCGATCTCCGGCAGGTCCGGATTGGCAAAGAGGTTGGCAAGGATGCGCCACTTCGCCCCCTGCTTCGGCTGCAGCTTGCCGGAGCGGGTCCGGGTCCAGCCGCCGTTCCAGCGCTTCTGGTTTTCCCAGTCGGTCGGATAGCCGGTGCCTGGCTTGGTCTCGACGTTGTTGAACCAGGCGTATTCGACGCCGTCGCGGGTGGTCCAGACGTTCTTGCAAGTGACGGAGCAGGTGTGGCAGCCGATACATTTGTCGAGGTTCAGCACCATGCCGATTTGCGCACGAATCTTCATTCTGCTGCCTCCTTCTGGGCGGCGGTTGCGCTGGCGGGTTCGTCAAGCCAGTCGACCTTGTTCATCTTGCGAAGGATGACGAACTCGTCCCGGTTCGAGCCGACGGTGCCGTAGTAATTGAAGCCGTAGCTCTGCTGGGCGTAGCCGCCGATCATGTGGGTGGGTTTGAGCGTGGCGCGGGTCACGGAGTTATGGATGCCGCCGCGCAGGCCGGTCTTCTCCGAGCCCGGCGTGTTCACGATCTTTTCCTGGGCGTGGTACATGAAGAGCGTGCCGTCCTTCATGCGCTGGGAGACAACCGCGCGGGCCGTCAGCGCCCCGTTCGAGTTGTAGACCTCGACCCAGTCGTTATCGGCGACGCCGGCCTTCTGTGCATCGCGCTCCGACAGCCAGACCACCGGGCCACCGCGGTTCAGCGTCAGCATCAGGAGGTTGTCGGAATAAGTGGAGTGGATGCCCCACTTCTGATGCGGCGTGATGAAGTTCAGGACGATATGCGGACGTCCGTCGCGGGCGCTGTCATTCACGTCCGGAGTGATGGTCTTCAGGTCCACCGGCGGCCGGTACTGGCAGAAGCCTTCACCGAAGGCACGCATCCACAGGTGATCCTGATAGAGCTGCTGACGCCCGGTGAGCGTGCGCCAGGGGATCAGCTCATGGACGTTGGTGTAACCGGCGTTGTAGCAGACCTCCTCGCTTTCGATGCCCGACCAGGTCGGCGACGAGATGATCTTGCGCGGCTGGGCAGCGATGTCGCGGAAGCGGATCTTCTCGTCTTCCTTCTTGGCAGCCAGATGCGCATGTTCACGACCGGTGGCCTTGGACAGGGCGTTCCACGCCTTGACGGCCACCTCCCCGTTTGTTTCCGGCGCCAGCATCAGGATGACTTCGCAGGCGTCGATGGCGGTGTCGATGCGGGCAAGGCCCTTCGAGCTGCCGGCGCGGTGCTCGCCATTCAACGCCTTGAGGTGATGCACCTCGTGCTTGGTGTCCCAGTTGATGCCCTTGCCGCCATTGCCGACTTTGTCCATCAGAGGCCCAAGGGCGGTGAACCGGTCATAGATCGCGCCATAATCCCGCTCGACAGCGATATAGGCCGGTGCCGTCTTGCCCGGGATAAGGTCACATTCGCCCTTCTTCCAGTCCTTGACGTCGCCCTGGGCAAGCTCGGCGGCCGTGTCATGCAGCAGCGGCAGGGCCACCACATCGGTTTCCGTACCCAGAACCTCCGGCGCGACTTCCTGGAACTTCTTCGCGATGGACTTGAAGATTTCCCAGTCGGAACGGCTTTCATAGGCCGGATCCACCGCTGCCTGCAGCGGATGGATGAAGGGATGCATGTCGGACGTGTTGAGATCGTCCTTCTCGTACCAGGAGGCCGTGGGCAGAACGATGTCGGAATAGACGGCCGTCGTCGACATGCGGAAGTCGATGCAGACGAGCAGGTCCAGCTTGCCGCGCGGTGCCTCGCCGTGCCAGACGGCCTCGACCGGCTTGACGCCGCCCTCCTCGCCGAGGTCCTTGCCAAGCACGCCATGGTCAGTGCCCAGAAGGTGCTTGAGGAAATACTCATGCCCCTTGCCGCTGGAGCCCAGCAGGTTGGAACGCCAGATGAAGAGGTTGCGCGGCCAGTTTTCCGGCGCATCCGGATCCTCGCAGGACATCTGCAACGAGCCATCCTTCAGGCCGCGCGCCACATAGTCCCTGGCCTCCATGCCTTCGGCCTTGGCAGCCCGGCCGACATCCAGCGGGTTCTGCTTCAGTTGCGGGGCGGACGGAAGCCAGCCCATCCGCTCGGCGCGGATGTTGTAGTCAATCAGGCTGACGTTCCAGTCTCCGGCCGGAGCGGTCGGCGACAGGATCTCGGCGGCGGTCACAGTCTCGTAGCGCCACTGGTCGGTGTGCGCATACCAGGCGGAGGTAGAGTTCATGTGGCGCGGCGGGCGGGCCCAGTCGAGGGCAAAAGCAAGCGGGGCCCAGCCGGTCTGCGGCCGCAGCTTTTCCTGTCCCACGTAATGCGACCAGCCACCGCCGGACTGGCCAACGCATCCGCACATCACCAGCATGTTGATGATGCCCCGGTAATTCATGTCCATGTGGTACCAGTGGTTCAGACCGGCCCCGAGAATGACCATGGACTTGCCGCGTGTCTTTTCTGCATTGAGCGCGAATTCGCGGGCGACATGGACGATCTTGTCGCGCGGCACACCGGTGATCTTCTCGGCCCAGGCCGGCGTGTAAGGCACATCCTCGTCATAGGACATGCTGACCCAGTTTCCGCCAAGGCCACGGTCGAGGCTGTAGTTGGCGCAGAACAGGTCGAAGACCGTCGCCACCAGAGCCTCGCCGTCGGCCAGTTTCAACCGCTTGACCGGGATCGCCCGGGTCAGGACATCCGGATGCTGGCAAACCTCGAAAGGCCCGCTGGCCTTGCCGCCAAAATACGGGAAGTCGACGGAGACCACATCGTCCTGGTCCTCTTCCAGCACGAAGGACAGGCGAAGGTCCGTGTCTTCGCCCTTGGCCCGTTCCTCCAGGTTCCACACCCCGGTCTCGCCCCAGCGGAAGCCGATGGAGCCATTGGGCACAACCATCCGGCCGGACTTGCGGTCATAGGCAACCGTCTTCCAGTCCGGATTGTTAGTCTCGCCCAGCTTGCCGTCAAAGTCATCGGCACGCAGGAACCGGCCGGGGATCAGCCGCCCGTCCTTTTCCTCCAGACGCACCAGCATCGGCATGTCGGTGTATTTGCGAACGTAGTCCTCGAAATACTCGGCCTGCCGGTCGAGATGGAATTCGCGCAGGATGACATGGCCCATGGCCATGGCGAGGGCCGAGTCCGTTCCCTGCTTGGGCGCCAGCCAGACATCGCCGAACTTGGCCGCTTCCGAATAATCCGGGCAGATGACTGCGGACTTCGCACCACGATAGCGGGCTTCGGTGTAGAAATGGGCGTCCGGCGTGCGCGTCTGCGGCACGTTGGAGCCCCACAGCAGCAGATACCCGGCATTGTACCAGTCCGCCGATTCCGGAACGTCCGTCTGCTCGCCCCAGGTCATGGGGCTGGCCGGCGGCAGGTCGCAGTACCAATCGTAGAAGGACATGCAGGTGCCACCGATAAGGCTCAGATAGCGCGATCCGGCGGCATAGCTGACCATGGACATGGCCGGGATCGGCGAGAAGCCGAAGATCCGGTCCGGACCCCAGGTCTTTGCGGTATAGGCATTGGACGCGGCGATGATCTCCGTCGCTTCCTCCCAGGTGGCGCGCACGAAACCGCCCTTGCCGCGTGTCTTCACATAGGACGCGCGCAGCGCCGGGTCAGACTGCAGCTTGGCCCAGGCGGCGACCGGGGTGAGCGTCTTGCGCAATTCCCGCCAGGCGCGCATCAGGCGTCCGCGGATCAGCGGGTTCTTCACCCGGTTGGCCGAGTAGAGATACCAGCTGTAGGAGGCACCGCGGGCGCAGCCGCGCGGCTCGTGGTTGGGAAGATCCGGCCGCGTCCTTGGATAGTCCGTCTGCTGGGTTTCCCAGGTGACGATGCCGGACTTGACATAGATCTTCCACGAGCAGGAGCCCGTGCAGTTCACACCGTGGGTGGAGCGCACGATCTTGTCGTGGCGCCAGCGATTACGATAGGTCTCCTCCCAGTCGCGGTTCTCCCGCGTGGTCTGGCCGTGGCCGTTGGAGAATGTATCCAGCTGTTTTGACTGGAAGAAGTTCAATCGGTCGAGCAGATGGCTCATCTGGCTTTCCTTTCAGATCCGATCAGGCCGTCTGGACGGCAGCGGGAGCTGCAGCGCGGCGTTCGATGGCATGGAGAAGACCGCCGGGGCGCGTGTAGACCACGTAGGTCAGCCCGAGGCAGAGGACGTAGAAGGCGAGGAACGCCCAGAGTGCGCCGACGGGCGAACCCATCATGCTGAGTGACGTCCCGTAGGCCTTGGGGATGAAGAAGCCGCCATAGGCGCCGATGGCCGAGGTGAAGGCGATGATCGCCGCCGACTCGCGTTCCGCCTGGCGGCGCGCGTCGTCGCCGGTCAGTTGCGGCATCAGCCGGGCCACTTCCTTACCCATGATCACCGGGATCATCTGGAAGGTGGAGGCATTGCCGACGCCGGTGAAGAAGAACAACGCCATGAAACAGGAGAAGAAGCCCCAGAACGCGCCTGGCTGGTCCTTGATGCCAAGGAAGAAGATCACGCCGGCGACTGCCGCAATCATGCCGGCAAAGACCCAGAAGGTGACGCGGCCACCGCCGTACTTGTCAGACATCCAGCCCGTACCGGCCCGCGACAACGCGCCGACCAATGGCCCGAGGAAGACATACTGCAGGGCATTCACGTCCGGGAAGGTGATCTTGGCCAGCAGCGGGAAGCCTGCGGAGTAGCCGATGAAGCTGCCGAAAGTGCCGATGTAGAGAACGCACATCAGCCAGTTCTGCTTGCGGCCGAAGATGACCGCCTGCTCCTTGAAGCTGGCGCGGGCATCGGCGATGTCGTTCATGCCGATCCAGGCGGCCGCCGTGGACGCGAGAATGAAGGGCACCCAGATGAAGCCCGCGTTCTGCATGAACAGCTGACCACCGTCGCCAAGCTGCTGCGGTGCGCCGCCGATGGCTCCGAAGACCCCGACCGTGATCACAAGCGGCACGAGGAACTGCATCACCGAGACGCCGAGATTCCCGAGACCGGCATTCAGTGCCAGGGCATTGCCCTTCTCTGCCTTGGGGAAGAAGAAGCTGATGTTGGCCATCGAGGAGGCAAAATTGCCGCCACCCAGCCCGCACAGCAGCGCCAGCACAAGGAAGATCAGATACGGCGTCTCCGGATCCTGCACCGCATAGCCGATGCCAAGCGCCGGGATCAGCAGCGAGGCCGTGGACAGTGTAGTCCAGAGCCGGCCACCAAAGATCGGCACCATGAAGCTGTAGAAGATGCGCAGCGTCGCCCCGGACAGCGCCGGCAGGGCTGCCAGCCAGAAAAGCTGGTCCGCCGTGAAGGCAAAGCCGATGGCCGGCAGCCGCGCGACCACGACCGACCACACCATCCAGACAGAGAAGGCAAGCAGCAGCGCCGGGATCGAGATCCAGAGATTGCGCCGGGCTATGGCCTGTCCCTTCGACTGCCAGAACGTCTTGTCTTCCGGCTTCCACTCGGTCAGGACGCCGCTCATTACCGTTTTGCCGGGCACGTGAATGTCCTGCATTTCCGGCAGCTCCGGTAGCCGGTCAAGCACGGCGCCATGGGCCGCGCGCTCCATCTGCCGGATGGAGAGATGCATCCAGGCGAGCGCAACCGCGACAAGGGCGAAAAGCAACGCAAAGCAGCTGGTGTAGATGCCGGTGACGTCCAGCAGCGCACCGAAGATGATCGGCAGGACAAAACCGCCAAGACCACCGATCATGCCGACAAGGCCACCGACGGACCCGACGTGATCGGGATAGTAGACAGGGATGTGCTTGAACACCGCCGCCTTGCCAAGGCTCATGAAGAAGCCGAGCGCAAACATGGTCATGACGAAGGGCCACAGACCCATTTCAGTCGAGAAGGTGATGAGGCCATCCTTGCCGCGAATGACATAATCCGTCGGCGGGTAGGACAGCATGAACAGGAACACCAGCGAGAAGCCGAAGGTCCAGTACATGACGGCGCGCGCGCCGAAGCGATCAGACAGATGGCCGCCATAGGCGCGGAACAGCGAGGCAGACAGGGAGAAAGCAGCCGCCGCCATACCGGCCGTCTTCACGTCAACGCCGTAGACCGAGATCAGGTAATGCGGCATCCACAGTGCCAGCGCCACGAAGGCCCCAAAGACAAAGAAGTAGTAGAGCGAGAAGCGCCAGACCTGCAGGTTCTTCAGCGGCGCAAACTGCTCGGCGAGCGAGGGTGCCTTGACGCCGGACGCACGCCGGGCGGTGAGCTGCGGATCGTCCTTGGCCAGCAGGAAAAATGCGACGGCCATGAGTGCAAGGCCGATGGCCCAGACATGGGCAACGCCCTGCCAGCCATAGGCCACCATGACAAAGGGCGCGACGAACTTGGTCACCGCCGCCCCGACATTGCCCGCGCCGAAAATCCCGAGCGCCGTGCCCTGGTGGCCAGCGTCATACCAGCGCGAGACATAGGCGACGCCGATGATGAAGGAGCCACCGGCAAGGCCAATTCCGAGCGCTGCCAGCAGATACATCGGATAGGTGGTGGCGTAGGTCAGTGCCCATGTCGCGGCCGCCGTGAGCAGCATCTGCGCAGAGAAAACCAGACGACCGCCGTATTTCTCCGTCCAGACGCCAAGGAACAGCCGTGTCACTGATCCGGTCAGGATTGGCGTTGCCACCAGGAGTCCGAACTGGAATTCGGTCAGACCCAGTTCTGTCTTGATGGCAACACCGATGATGGAAAAGATCGTCCACACTGCAAAACAGGCCGTAAAGGCGATCGTACTCAGCGCAAGCGCGCGGTTTTGCGCGCCGCTGGAAACGGATGGCGACGTAATCACAGGGTACTCTCCCAGCTTTGACACCCATTCGCGTCGGGATGTCATGCGGAGACTGGCGAGAGATCGTCCGCGAAAACTTGACCTGCATCAAATATCTGACGCAGCGAGACGAAATAAACGCAAAGGTCGAATTGTTATTACAGTCGATTGATCTGCTAGGACTGAGATGACGTGTTTTTGAATTTTGCGATTGACATTTATCAATCGTCGAGGGCAAATCACGCAGGGAGACAGTGACAACACATGAAATCAGCCTATCTGGCCGAAATCCGGCACCTCGATCTGTTTCGCAGCATGCGGGACGAAAATTTCGAAGCCGTGATGCGCGGCGCCTATGTACAGTCGTTTCCGCCCCTCGTGGACCTGATCCGCGAAGGGGACAGCAGCGATTTCCTGCATGTCGTCATGGATGGCAGCGTTGAACTCTTCGCCACATGGACAGGCAAGGACACAACGATCGGCATCGTGCGTCCGGTCTCCACCTTTATCCTGGCCGCGACCATCCGCAGTGCGCCCTACCTGATGTCGGCGCGCACATTGGAGCGCTCACGCATCGTCATGCTGCCCTCGGAGGATGTGCGCTCGATCTTCGACGAAGACAGCGGCTTTGCGCGTGCGGTTGTCCGCGAGCTTGCCAGTTGCTACCGCGCCTCGATCAAGCACACCAAGACCCTGAAGCTGCGCACATCCCTGGAACGGCTGGCGAATTACGTGCTGCAGGAAAGCGCAGCGCGCAATGGCGTTGATGCCTTCCTGCTCGACATCGAAAAGCGCAAACTCGCCTCGCTGCTCGGCATGACGGCCGAAAACATGTCCCGCGCAATCAAGGCCCTCGCCCCCTATGGCGTCCACATCGAAGGCAACCGGGTGGTGATCGAGAACCGGCCCGACCTTGAAGCCTTCGCCAAGCCAACACCCCTCATCGACGACCCTGCGTCCTGAGCCCTCTTGTGCAGCTTGAGATGACCACCACACGTCTAGGGGAGGTAATGACCGGCAAGGGGATCGACGCCGAACAGCACCGGATGCAACAGCAACAGCATTCCGAGCAGGGCCAGTGCGGCAAGGACGCGGAACACGGTTGCAGCGATCGGCTGCAGGCTGGCAGACAGCGGAGCCCTTTGGACCGCAGCATCCAGATCATGCCAGGGAGGTCCCATGCGGCGCCGGTTGCGACGGTTGATCATGCCCATTCCCAGCAGGGCGAACGCCAGGAAGCTGCCGAACAGCACCGCATGCGCCAAGTCGCCATTGACCAGAAGATGCGCAAAGGACCACAGCGCCAACGCCAGCAGCAGCGGATGACGCGTCAGCCGCACAATGCCCGGACGGGCAGCATCGAAGCGGTGATTGTCGAGGCCGCCAAAGGAAAACGGGTTGGGCCGCCCGAGTGCCAGACAGACGATCACGAAGGCCAAGAGCATCAGGCAAAATGCCACCTGCGCCAGCAGGGCGGATGTGTCCCACAGGTGGATATAGGGCGCACGCCCCGCCGCTCCGATCACCCAGGCCAGCAGCAGCAGGGACAACAGCGAATACAACAGTGTAAAGCCCACGGCTCCGAACCTTGCGACAAGCGCTGAGCGGACGAGCGGGAACGTCGGAACGCGGTGCGCTAACAAAAACGCCGCGAAGGCCAACGCGAACTCGGCTGCTCCAAACATGCCACTCATTCCTCGATCCTCCAGGGGCCGGGAACTACCAGAAGCGATCCAGTGCCAGCAGTCTGTTCCGTATCCGGCCCAGTCCATGCCGCAGCCTGCGGCGGCCCCAGCCGCAGCAGATCAACGGCCCGCGCCGCAATCTGGGCGACCGCTGCCTCCAGTGATGACGGCCGGTGATAGAAGGCCGGCACCGGCGGCAGGATAATGCCACCCATCTCCGTCACCAGGCTCATGTTGCGCAGATGCGCCAGCGTCAGCGGCGCTTCGCGCGCCATCAGGACCAACGGCCGCCGCTCCTTGAGATGCACTGAAGCAGCTCGAACCAGCAGATTGTCATCCAGCCCGTGTGCGATGGCCGCAAGGCTGCGCATGGAACAAGGAGCAACGATCATCCCGGCGGACGGATAGGAGCCGGAGGCAATGCGCGCACCCACATCCGACGACGGGTGTCGCGCGGATGCCAGCCCGCACAAGTCCATCAGCGCATGCGGTCCACATTCCAGCGCCAGGGTGCGTTCGGCTGCCGGGCTGATCACGAGATCGAAGGCAATGCCACGGTTCTCAAGTTCGCCCGCCGTCGCCAGCGCCAGCATCGCCCCGGAGGCACCGGAGACACCCAGCACGACCGTGTGCATGGCAGGTCTCATACCAGTCCCTCCCGCGCAAGAATATGTTCGGCAGCGGCTTCTGCCGCCGGGCTCAGTTGCATGACCGTGCCATAGGGGCGCTGGGTCTCGGATCCGATCTTGGTGGTGGCATCGAGCCCGATCTTGCCGGCCAAACCATCCAGCGGCGAGGCAAAATCGAGATAGTCCATCGGCGTGCGATCCAGGACGAGGCTGTCCCGCGCCGGATCAAACCGGGTGGCAAGTGCCCAGGCGATGTCGTCCCAGTTACGCGGATCTACGTCGTCGTCCACGACCACGATCATCTTGGTGTAACTGAACTGCGGCAGCATGCCCCACAACGCCAGCATGACCCGGCGGGCCTGCCCCGGATAGCGCTTGTCGATGCTCGCCACGGCCATCCTGTAGGAACAGGCGGCAGGAGGCAGCCACAGGTCGCGGATCTCCGGGATCTGCTGCCGGATCAGCGGCAAGGCCAGATCATTGAACACCTCGCCTATCACCGAAGGTTCATCGGGCGGCCGCCCGGTCCAGGTCGAAAGATAGAGCGGATCACGCCGGTGGGTGATGGCGCTGACTGTCAGTACGGGGAAAGCCTCGACCGAATTGTAATAGCCCGTGTGATCCCCGAACGGTCCTTCCGGCGCGACATCGCCGGGCTGCACCCAGCCCTCGACGATGATCTCCGCATCGGCAGGCACCAGCATCGGGATCGTCCGGGCCGACACGAGGCGCGTCCGCGCGCCGCGCAGGACACCCGAAAACGCCAGCTCCGAGACCGTTTCCGGCAATGGCAGTGCCGCCCCCAGCAACAAGGCCGGATCAGCGCCGAGGACCACTGCAACCGGCATCGGCTCACCGGCCCGTTCATAGCTGCGGTGATGCGCGGCCCCGCCGCGATGCGCCAGCCAGCGCAGGATCAGGCGGTCGCCGGACAGGACCTGCGCCCTATAGATCCCTGCATTGTAGGCGCCCGTCTCAGAAGGATCCGATCCATGCGGCCGGGTCAGCACCACTGGCCAGGTGATCAGCGGTCCGGCATCCCCCGGCCAGCAGGTCTGGACCGGCAGACGCGCCAGGTCAGGCCGGGACATCTGGTCTTCCTGCGACACGGCGCGGTCCACCACGCGGGGCCGGCTTTTCAGGGCGGCCGTGAGGTGCGGCCAACGCGACAAGGCGTCGCGCAGGCCATTTGGCGGCACAGGGTTGCGCAGCGCGGCAAGAAACGCCCCGAAGGATGGCACTGCATCAAGGCTGAGCCCCAGTCCGGCGGCAACCCGCGCCCGTGTGCCGAACAGGTTGGTGATGGCAGGAACAGGCATCACCTGACCGGTTGCATTCACCGGCGCATCGAAGCGCAGCACAGGCCCGCCCTTCAACAGCACGCGGCGGTGCACCGCCGTCATGTCCTCCACGAGATTGACGGGCGCGGCGATCCGCTTGAGATCGCCTGCCCCCTCGCACCAGTCAAGAAAGGACCGCAGATCCGGAAAGGCAGGTAACTGGCGCATAGGAAGTCCGTTCGGTGGCCATCACTTTTCCCACAAGCCGGGCTCGTCAAGGATGGCACAAGCCAGGGCAGCGTTTGGTTTGTCAGGATGCCGCACCTCGGCGGCACGTTGCCTGACAGGCGAGCAATAACAGGGCCTGTCGCCGGCGAAGTTGATGCGCATCAACTACAGCCGCAGCCGGCGCTCCTATGGTGCGCCCGACAGCGACATCCGGAGCCCCGCATGACCACTCTCGCCGGCGACACTCGGGCCGCGCGCCCGATTCCCGAAATTCCGCCCTTCCTCGCCCTTGGCCTGCGCCTTGCCCCGTCCGCGCCGGCCGGGCGGATCCTCAGCGAGGTCGCCCGCCGCATCCTCAACCGGCACCCGCGCCTGATCGAGCGGCTCGGCCCCTATCGCCAGAGCCGCTTCGCCCTGATGGCGACGGATGTGCCGATCAGTTTCCTCCTCGATCTTGGCAAGGATCCGGTTTGCGTCAGCCTGCATGCCGCCCCGCCGGAAGCGGATGCGCGCATTTCCGGCAAGCTGGCCGCCCTGATCGGGCTGGTGCATTGCGTGTGGGACGGTGACGCCCTGTTCTTCTCCCGTGACCTCACCATCGAGGGCGACACGTCTGCTGCCCTCGCCTTGCGCAATGCGATTGATGACGCGGAACTGGACATCGGCGCAGAGATTGCCCGCCTGACAGGTCCGCTTGCAGGTCCTGCCGCACGGATCATCAGCCTCGCCGAAGGCCTGACCGGGGTGCCGCTCACCCGGACGGAGGCAGTGCGATGATGGAACTGGTCTGTCCGGCCGGCACCCCCGCCTCGCTGCGCGCGGCCGTCGATGCCGGTGCGCATACGGTCTATTGCGGCTTTGCCGACGACACCAACGCCCGCAACTTCCCCGGCCTGAACTTCTCCCGGCCCGAGATGGCCGAGGGCATCGCCTATGCCCATGCACGCGGCGCCAGGGTGCTTGTTGCCATCAATACGTTTCCGCGCGCGGGCGACGAAGCGACGTGGCACCGCGCCGTTGCCGACGCAAGCACCGCTGGTGCGGACGCGGTGATCCTGGCCGACCTTGGTCTCATCGCCCATGCTGCCGAAGCGCATCCCGGACTTCGCCTGCACCTGTCGGTGCAGGCAGCTGCTGCCAATGCCGACATGATCAACTTCTACGCCGCAACCTTCGGCGTGAAGCGCGTGGTGCTGCCGCGCGTGCTGAGTGTCCAGGAGATCGCGGCGATCAACCGCGAGATTGACGTCGAGAGCGAAGTGTTCGTCTTCGGCGGGCTATGCGTCATGACGGAAGGCCGCTGCTCGCTGTCGTCTTACATCACCGGCCGCTCGCCCAACATGAACGGCGTCTGCTCCCCGGCAAGTCACGTCACCTACACGGAAGAAGACGACGAACTGGCCGCACGCCTCGGCGGCTACACCATCCATCGCTCTGCCAAAAGCGAGGCCGCGCCCTACCCGACCCTGTGCAAGGGCTGTTTCAAGGTCGGCCCCCGCACCGGCTATGTCTTCGAAGACCCGGCCAGCCTCGATGCCTCGGAATTGCTGCCGGCACTCGCCAAGGCCGGTGTTTGCGCGCTGAAGATTGAAGGCCGTCAACGGTCACGTGCCTATGTTGCACAAGTCGTGCGCAATTTCCGCAACGCCGTCGAGGCGCTTGAGGCCGGCCAGCCCATGCCCGCCGGCATGCTCGCCGGACTGACCGAGGGCCAGAGCGCCACGGCCGGTGCCTACAACAAGATCTGGAGATAAGCCGATGGATCTGACGATTGGCCCGATCCAGGGCTTCTGGGATGCCGATCTTTGGAGCGCGTTCTATGCCCGTCTCGCTGAGGAGCCAGCCGTGAAGCGGGTCGTCATTGGCGAACTGGTCTGTTCCAAGCGCCTGCCATTTTATCAGGACCGTCTGCCTGAAGCGATCGAGCAGCTTCTGGCTGGCGGCAAGGAGGTGGCTGTCACAAGCCTTGCCCTCGTGACGCTGAAGCGTGAGCGCAAGATGACGGCGGACCTGCCTGGCCTCGGCCTGGACGTGGAAGTCAACGACCTGACCGCCCTCGCCCACCTGCCAGATGGCGCCCAGTTCTCGGTCGGTCCCCTGATCAATGTCTACAACGAGGGCACTCTGCGGTTTCTGGCGCGGCGCGGAGCCGCCCGCTTTTGCCTGCCGCCGGAACTGCCCGCCGCTTCCGTCGAACGCCTCGCGAAGGCCGCCGGAACCATTCCCGTCGACGTCTGGGGCTGGGGCCGCTTACCACTGGCGATCTCCGGCCGCTGCTACCATGCCCGCTATCACGACCGGCCGAAGGACCAATGCCAGTTTGTCTGCGCCGAGGATCCCGACGGCCTGGCTGTGGACACGCTCGAAGACCAGAAGTTCCTGGCAATCAACGGCGTCCAGACCCTGTCCGCCCAATGCGCCAACATGGCCCATGCGCTGGACCGGTTGAGGCATCTCGGGGTCAGCGGCCTGCGCCTGTCGCCCCAGTCGACCGGCTTCTTCGAGGTCATCGGACTGTTCCGCGACCTGATCGACGGCCGCATCGACGCTGAAGCCTTCAGCGAACAGGCGCTTCCCCATGCCCCGGGCGGCAGCTTCTGCGACGGGTTCATCGACGGTCCGAGCGGCGTTGCCTGGCGCAACCAGATCCCGGCCTGAGAATTCCCGGCGATCTGGGATCTGGGGCAGCCAGGTCCTGCTCCCAGGTCCCAGCCCAGTCAGCGCGGCAAGTTGCCTAGTGGGGCTTGGGACGAAAACTTGGCGCAACCAGTGGATCGGTACTCAGGCGGGCAGCGCCGATCAGATCGAGGCAATAGGGCACGGCGGCAAAGATCGCGTTCAACGAGGTCGCAATCGCTGCCGGCTTGCCGGGCAAGGTGATGATCAGGCTTTTTCCCCGTGTGACCGCCTCCTGACGGGACAGGATTGCCGTCGGGACTTCGGCAAGATTGGCTCGCCGCATGGCTTCCCCGAAGCCCGGCAAGTACTTCTCAGCGATGCGCGCCACGCCCTCGGGCGTCTGGTCGCGCAGATCCGGCCCCGTTCCTCCAGCAACCAGCACAAGATCGCACTGCTCGTCATCACACAATCCTGCAAGTGTCGAACTGACCATCTCCTCGCCATCAGGGATGAGACGCCGGACAACCTCGTAGGGTGGCTCAACGGCCGTCTTGAGCCAATCGAACACCGCCGGGCCGCTCAGATCCTCATAGACCCCGGCACTGGCCCGGTCGGAAACGGTAACAATAGCGATCTTGGGCATTTTCATGATCGGCGATCCTGTCTGCACGATGCGGCATCTAATTTCCTATTTTCATATCATTGGAGAGATCGCAGCGATTTGCGCCCGCGCAAACTGTCGGATTTCTGGAACAGATCCAGAGTTTGCGCCGCAGCAACGTCGCCTCCCGGTAGACCCCCTAGCTCTGGCCTCACCGTCAGCATTTGCCCTGTACCGGCAACACACGGGAGAGACCAAGCATGTCATCACCACATGAACCGCATCGACCGCCCGTCGAGCGCTTCACACGATCAGCCGCCCGCAATATTTTCTATGGCGGCTCTATCTTCTTCTTCGTCGTCTTTGTCGGCCTGACCGCGCAGAGCCATTGGCATATCGTGACCAAGTCCACCGACGAGTCGACGCTGAACGAGAGCGTCATTCGCGGCAAGCACGTCTGGGAAAAGCACGCCTGCATCAATTGCCACTCGATTCTGGGGGAAGGCGCCTATTTCGCCCCGGAACTCGGCAATGTCTGGGTCCGCTACGGCGGTAAGGATGACCCGCAGTCGGCACGCGAAGGCATCATCGCCTGGATGCAGGCACAGCCATCCGGCGTCGAGGGCCGCCGCCAGATGCCGCAGTTTCACCTGACCGACCAGGAACTGAACGACCTCGTCGACTTCCTCGAGTGGACCAGCCGCATCGACACGCAGGGCTGGCCGCCCAACGACGCCGGCTGAGGAGACAACGCCATGAAATACGCTTCACAAAGAGTGGCCTACTGGTACTTCGTCGGTGCCCTGGTCCTGTTCGGCGTGCAGATCCTTGCCGGCGCACTGGCAGGAACGGTCTATGTTCTGCCGAATACGCTGTCGGAACTGTTGCCCTTCAACATCATCCGCATGATCCACACCAACGCCCTGATCGTCTGGCTGCTGATGGGCTTCTTCGGCTGTGCCTATTACCTGGTGCCGGAAGAGGCGGAACGGGACATCGAAAGCCCTCTGCTCGCCTATATCCAGCTCGGCCTGCTGATGTTCGGAGCGCTCGCCGCCGTGGCTGGCTACACCCAGGGTATCCATGGGGGGCGCGAGTTCCTGGAGCAGCCGTTGTGGATCAAGATCGCCATTGTCGTGGTGGCACTTATCTTCCTCTACAACATCTCCATGACTGTCCTGAAGGGACGCCGCACCGCTGTCACCAGCGTGCTGCTGCTCGGGCTCTGGGGCATCGCCGTGTTCTGGCTCTTTGCCTTCTATGAACCGGACAATCTTTCCGTCGACAAGATCTACTGGTGGTACATCGTCCATCTGTGGGTGGAAGGCGTCTGGGAACTGGTGATGGCCTCCGTCCTCGCGTTCCTGATGATCAAGATGACCGGCGTTGACCGGGAAGTCATCGAGAAGTGGTTGTACTCGATCGTAGGCCTTGCCCTGTTTTCGGGCCTCCTTGGCACTGGTCACCACTATTACTGGATCGGTGCTCCCGGCTACTGGCAGTGGGTCGGCTCCATCTTCTCGGCGCTTGAAATCGCTCCGTTCTTCGCCATGGTCATCTTTGCCTTTACGATGGTGTTCAAGGGTCGCAAGGACCATCCGAACCGGGCGGCGATGCTTTGGTCATTGGGCTGCACCGTTGGCGCATTCTTCGGGGCCGGCGTCTGGGGCTTCCTGCACACGCTGTCTTTCGTGAACTACTACACCCACGGAACACAGGTGACGGCAGCGCATGGACACCTCGCCTTCTTCGGTGCCTACGTGATGCTGAATCTCGCCCTCATCAGCTACGCAATGCCCTATCTGCGCGGCAAAGCTCCCTATCACCAGACGCTGAACATCGTCTCGTTCTGGATCATGACCGGTGCCATGACGCTGATGACCTTTGCGCTCACCTTTGCCGGCGCCGTGCAGGTTCATCTGCAGCGGGTCATGGGCATGTCCTACATGGACGTCCAGGACCAGATTGCCCCGTTCTACTGGGTCCGCCTCGGCTCGGGCGTACTGGTCGTCATCTCTGCGCTGATGTTCCTCTGGGCCGTGTTCGGCCCCGTGCGGGACAGCCGCAAGGCCGCCCGTCCGGTCGGCTCACCCGCCGCCCAGCCGGCTGAATGATCCCGGATGCGGCCCCTTCACGGGGCCGCATCTGCCCGCAATCCTGCCAAGGAAGAAGCCGATGTCCGCCCCATCGTCCGCCGCTGCAGCCTCAGCGCTCCCCTTCTATGCTCCGACCGGTCTCGAGTGCCAACTGTTCGAGCAGGCCTATGCCAACCATTTGCCCCTGCTGCTGAAAGGCCCGACAGGCTGCGGCAAGACCCGCTTTGTCGCCCATATGGCCGCCCGCCTCGGCCGCCCGCTCTACACGGTTTCCTGCCACGATGACCTGACTGCCGCAGACCTGACCGGCCGCTTCCTGCTGAAGGGCGGGGAGACGGTCTGGGTCGATGGCCCCCTCACCCGGGCCCTGCGCGAAGGCGCGATCCTCTATCTTGATGAAGTCGTCGAGGCGCGCAAGGATGTCACCGTCGTGCTGCATCCCGTGACCGACGACCGGCGCACGCTGCCGCTCGAGCGCACCGGCGAGACGCTGGTGGCCCCGCCGGAGTTCATGCTCGTCATCTCCTACAATCCCGGCTACCAGAACGTCCTCAAAAGTTTGAAGCCATCGACACGCCAGCGCTTCGTGGCACTCGAGTTCGGCTATCCGGATCCTGAGACGGAAGCTGCCATCGTCTCGGCGGAAAGCGGCCTGCCAAAGGATCGCTGCATGCCGCTGGTACGGGTTGCCAATGCGCTGCGCGACCTCAAGGGACAGGACGTTGAGGAAGGCGCCTCGACCCGATTGATCATCTATGCCGCAACGCTGATCCGCGCCGGCATGAAACCGGCCATCGCCCTGGAGGCGGCCCTGCTGCAACCCCTAAGCGATGATCCGGACGTACAGGCCGCCCTGGCACGGGTCGCGGAACTGGCACTGGGGTAACATCATGTCGTTGTTCGAACCGGAGGAATTTGTCGGATCCCACTGGCACCGGCTGGTGGGCAGCCTGACCACCCTGCCACGCTACCCCGAGGCCGCCGTTCCGCTGTCGACCATGCGGCTTCGCCTCGGTGTCTTGTTCAGGGCCCTCGGCGGAAGTGGCGCGATCCGGATTGCGGAAGCAGCGCCAACGCTCAGCCACCACCGGCTGAGCGTCCTGCGCAAGGCCGGCCTTGGCCGCGAAACGCTCAGCCGAGCGGTTCTCGACACGATGTCCCTGCGCCTGCCGCCAACCGTCGACTGCTTCCCGGACCGGGACGACAATGCCGCCCTCTACGAATGGCTGGCGGCATGGTTCGCTCATGCCGTGCCGGTTGAGCGAACCAATCCCGATCCGCTGGTGAGCGATCTTCTTGCGTTGCGCGCGGCGGTCCGGACAACACGCGAATCGCTCAACGCCTGGCCCGGACTGCGACCGCTGTTCCACCGGCTGCGTGCGGCCACGCTGGCACAACGTCCCCGGCGAGGGCTTCCGTCGGTCGAGGCGCGGCTGGAGGAGACCATCTGCGCACTTCTCGGCGGCCGGCGACCGAACGATATCAGCCTGCTGCTCACCATCGAAGAGCCTCATGCCGATCTGTCGATGTTCAAAGCCCCGCGCGGCTACAAGCCCTACTTACCAATCCCGCTGTTCGGCGACATCCGTCACTCAACGGGTGTGCAGGCAACGGAGGAGCCGGAGGACAGCGACGGCAATTCCGTTCGGGCCGACGAACAGCGCCGCCAGGCCGAGCGCCGCCAGACCGACATGAGCGACAGGGGCGATCCGCTCTGCTTTCACCGGTTCGAGACGATTTTCTCCCTCGCCGAGATGGTCAACGTAAACCGCCGGGTCGATGAGGACGACGAAGACGGCGCACGCCAGGCCGCAGGCGACCTCACTGACCTGACCATCGGCAACAACAGCCAGCGCACGGCCGCCCGCCTCAAGATGGATCTCGACCTGGCGCCGAGCGAGGCCGAAGGCTCCGCCCTGACCGTCGGCCTGACCTATCCCGAATGGGATTGGAAGCGTCAGGCCCACCGCCCCGACCATTGCCGCGTCTTTACCCGGCGGGCCAGCGAAGGCGACGGTGGCTGGACAGCTTCCGATGACATGCAGCGTCAGATCCGGGCCGTTCGGCGCCAGTTCGAGGCGCTGCGTCCCCGCCGCGTCGTTTTGCATGGCCAGCCGGATGGCGAAGATCTTGATCTCTCTGCCGTCGTGCGGGCAGCAGCGGATCGTTCGGCCGGCAGCCCAGGGTCGGAGAACCTGTTCCTTGCCGGCCGCGCCATCGATCGCGATCTGTCGATGGCTGTCCTTATGGACATCTCGCTCTCCACCGATGCCTCGCTTGGCGCGCACCGGGTCATCGATGTGGAAAAGGCAGCCTTGCTGGCCCTCAGCCAGGGCTTGGACGCATGCGGCGACGAGCACGCCATCTTCACCTTCACCTCACGCCGGCGTACATCCGTCAGCGTGGAGACCGTGAAGGACTTCGTCGACCCGGTCGATGCCCGCGTGATCCGGCGGATCGAGGGACTGAGGCCCGGCCAGTATACCCGCATGGGCGCTGCCATCCGGCATGTCACCACCCGCCTCGCCGAGCGGCCGCAACGGCACCGCCTCCTGCTGCTTCTGACCGATGGCAAGCCGAATGACATGGACTATTACGAGGGCCGCTATGGCATCGAGGACACCCGCATGGCCATCCGGGAAGCGCGCAAGGCCGGACTCAAGGTCTTCGGCGTCACGGTGGACGAAACCGCCCGTGACTACTTCCCGTATCTCTTCGGGCGCGGGGCCTATTCGATCGTAACTCACCCCGAGCGCCTGCCCTCAGCACTACCAGCAATCTACCGGCAACTGGTTGGTTGAAAGCGCGGATGCCCCAGCGCCTGGGCGACGGCAAAGCTGGTCCAGGCGAGGCACCACACCATTGCCGCAGCAATCAGGCTTACCGCATAGGCCGAGGCGAACAGACCAGTCGCCAGCGGCGCGGCAACCCGCAGCAGCACGGACGCATGCAGAAGCGCCAACGCCAGGTGAAACAGACCGCGTTGCCAACGCTCCAGCCTACCGCGGCGTATCGATGATCGAGACAGGGCGAGCCGCCCCATGACTGCCATGGTCATGCCTCCGATGGCTCCCGCCGCTCCGGCGTGCAGCCCCGCATCCCTCACAAGACCCGAATCCGGCAGCAGCGACAGCCCGGCAAAGACCAGCGCCACCACCAGCCAGCCATAGGCAACATGCAAGGCCAGGATTTCGGGCGACCGCAACAGCCAGCCACGCCAGCGCAGCAGCCTCAAACCCTGCAACGCCGCAGCCGAGAGGACAATCACCGCAGGTACGCGGCCGCTGCCCCCGGCAGCCAGGACAATTCCTGCGATCAGCAACCCGCCGATTGCGGCATGATCCACTCTCCCCCCCACCGGCGCCACCTGGTCCTTCAGCCCGGGGCCAAGGGTACTGCGGGTCAGGCTGGGCACAAGCCGTCCTCCGACCAGGGCGATCAAGGCCAGGGCAAGGCTGATCCCCACCCAGGGCAGGGCCGGCAGGCCCGGGAGCATCACCCCGAGCCTTGCGCAGAGGCTGAAAACTGCACCGGACACCCCGAGCCCGGCGAAAGCCAGCACGGCCAGGCGCGTCTGTCGTGGTGCCCGAACCCGCGCTTCACGCGCAAGCAGTGCTGCAAGAGTGGCCGGAAAGGCAAGATCGAGCGCGAACAGGCCCAGGGCAGCCGCCGCATCACCTTGCAATGACACGTCCAGCGGCAGGCGGCAGACAAGCCAGAGCCCGAAGACACCGGCGAGACGCCAGCCTGCAACAGGCAAGCGCCCTGACCAGTTCGGTGTCGCCGAGAGTAGATATCCTCCGACCACCGCTGGCAGGAAACCGAACAGCATCTCGCGGACATGCCAGTCCCGTGCGGACAGACCGCTGACCGTCTCGATCCCCGTCAGATAGGCAATCAACCAGACCGGCACCGCCAGGGCCGCCAGCACGGACGCAGCCAGGGAGAACGGCCGATAGGAGACGGCAAACACCCAGCCAGCCAAAGATGACCCTTGTCCCCTTTGCGAACGCGCGTCCGGATCCGGGACAGACATGACTAGACCGCCGCAGAATGCCGCCCGGCTGTGCCCAGATAGGCGTCGAAGGCGCTGGCAACGATCCGGGCAATCTCCGGTGCATGCTGTTGGATCTCGACCTGTCCATCGCCGATCCGCAACCAGCCGCGTTCGGCAAGCGCTGCAAGCTGCGGCAGGCTGGCCAGTTCGAGGTTCGAACCGGCCACTTCGGCGGGAACGTCAGCGCTGAAACGACACAGCAGGTCCTCGATCACACGCCCGCGCGTCAGATCATCGGGCTGCAGCCGCCGGCCGCGCACCACAGGCAGGCGATCCGCCTCGATGGCCCTGCGCCAACCATGATTGTCCGGTGCGTTCTGGGCATAGCCTTGCGGCGTGCGGCTGATTGACGAGGCCCCGATGCCGATCAGGCTCTCTGCCACATCCGTAGTGTAGCCTTGGAAGTTCCGTCGAAGCGTCCCCGCCCGGGCGGCAAGGGTCAA
This sequence comes from Pannonibacter carbonis, assembly GCF_003012935.1. Taxonomy (GTDB): domain Bacteria; phylum Pseudomonadota; class Alphaproteobacteria; order Rhizobiales; family Stappiaceae; genus Pannonibacter; species Pannonibacter carbonis. The sequence goes on from NZ_PUDR01000020.1 coordinate 50,352, forward strand.
GGCGTCATCCGGCAGGGCGAAGTGATCGATCCCGACCTCGCAGTATCCGGCATCGACTAGGAGTTCACGCGCCAGCCGCGCCTGGGCCAGCCGTTCAGCGGCCCCCGGCAGGTCTTCGTCCCGGATCAGTTTCTGATGCGGCTTCATCCAGGGGACATGCGCATAGCCGAAAACGGCAATCCGCTCCGGCTTCAGCCGAACAACCGCCTCGACGGTCTCACGGATGGAGCCCAGCGACTGCCGCGGCAGACCATACATAAGATCTGCATTGATCGCGGTGATCCCCGCCTCCCGAAGGGCTTCGAAGGCGGCAGTGATCCGCTCCAGCGGCTGGATACGGGCAATCACGGCCTGAACCTGCGGATCCAGTGTCTGGACACCGAGGCTTGCCCGGTTGATGCCGAGCCGCGCCAGCAGCCTTGCACCTTCCTGTGTGACATGGCGGGGATCCAGTTCGATGGCGTGTTCGAACCAGTCTTGCAGGTCAAATCTGGCGGAAAGATCCTCGACAAGAGCGGTGAAGCTGTCGGGCGGCAGGATGTTCGGCGTACCACCGCCCCAATGGATATGGGTGACGGGTGCACGGCCGAGGTGATTGGCGATCAGCGCGATCTCGTCATGTACCACCGCAGCATAGGCCCGCACCGGATCATCGCGCAGCGCCGCCTTGGTCGTGCAACCACAATAGGTACAGATCGTGCGGCAGAAGGGAATATGCAGATAGAGCGAAACGGCCCCCCCCTCCTGGCCTGCCGACTTCAGCCAGCCGGCATAATCGTCCGCCGTTACGTCACTCGTGAAATGCGGTGCCGTGGGATAGGAGGTGTAACGTGGAACCGGCTGCCGTGAGAGTTCCACGAGCTCGGGGGCGATCGATGGGGCCATGGTGCTTGCGTCCTTTTCGCAGCAGGCCGACGATTGTTGGGCCGGTCCTGCTTGTGACCGGCAACTTGGCGCGGTTTTAAGCGGCCAACGTTGCGCACGATCAACGTTGCCAAGCTCTGCCCGACCTAGTCTGATCATCATCAGCCAGGAGATTGCACCATGGCCGCAGCCCTGACAGGTCCGGTGACAGCCGACACGATCCTCGACGACCTGATGGAGACCTACAAGGTCACCATCCCGCTTTTCATTCATCGCAAGCTGATGTGCATCGGCTGCCCGATTGCACATATGCATGACGTCCGCCAGGCCTGCTCGGAGCATGGCATTTCGCTCTCCGAGTTCCTGGAGGACATCAACGAGACGATCCGCTCCGGCCGCTCTCCTTACGAGATCGAGGACGAGGTAGAAAACGGATGATGCGCGAGGATATGACACTTGACGCGGCAGACATTGCCAGAGGCCTCGGGCTTGCTGCCGGCGACCTTATTGACCTGATGCGCGCCGGCAAGATTACCGGGCGCCTCTACAAGGGCGAGAACGAGGATGCGGGCACCTATGCCTGTGTTTTCTTCCATGCCAACCGACGGCTGACACTGGTGGTCGACGAGGCCGGCACCTTGCTGCGCCGGTCCAACGTGGATTTCGGCGACCAGCCCCTGCCCCCCGCCATGCGGCGGGGACCTGCGCAATGACGATGGCAGCAGCCACCCGGTCAAATTAAACCATCCGGTCAAACTAAAAAGGGCACCTTCCGGTGCCCTTCTTGTTTTCAGCCGCCGCAGCCGCCGCCGCAGCAGTCGTCCTTGCGAACCTCCTCGGGTTCCCCTTCCTTGCCAACAATCACGTGCCAGTCGATTGGACCGGGCACCCTGTAGGTCCAGGAGAACTGCCCCGGCAAGGTCTGCTGGAACTGGTAGAGCAGCCCGAGCGGATCATGATCATTGATCAACTCGAAGCACTCACCGGGACCCAGGGCATCATACTGGCGGAACACCAGCGTATGACGCTGGGGCCTTGGCAGCGAGCGCAGGTCAACGGTAACGACGGGTTTCAGGTCTTGGACAGTTGCATGGGTCATGACGCACTCCGGTTCTGATACGGATGACCCAGCGTCTTAAGCCGAGGACGGGCAGCGGTCCTTGTCGAGGAACAAACTTCGGACCGTCCTCAGTCGTCGCTGCGCTCAGCCAGCACATAGAGCCGGTGCGGATCCACGACAACGACCCGTTTGCGGCTGGACTGAACCAGCCCCTTCGCTTCCCAGGCCGTCATGACACGGCTGACCGTGTGCAGCGTCGTACCGGTCATCTCCGCGATATCCTGGCGCGTCACGGGGAAGTCGATCAGTATCCCCTCCTCCGTCTTGCGCCCGGCCTGTCGAACGAGCCGCAAAACTGCATGCGCAACGCGCCGCTCAACCTCCTCCGTCGACAATTCCAGGATCCGCGTGTGGGCGTCCTGCAGCCGCTGGCCGACGGTCTGAAGCGCATTGAGGGCCAGCGTCGGGCTGCGGGCGATAAACACTTCCCACTGGGTCGACGACCAGGCAAGCGCCAGGCTTTCGACAATCGCAACGGCGGTCGCCGGATAGTCCGGGCGGCGCATTGCCTTGGCAATTCCGAAGATATCCCCCGGATTGACATGCCGGACGACGACCTGCTGACCGTCCGGTGTCGTCTGGACCACCTTCAGACGACCATTGAGCAGGCAGAAGAACTCGGTCGCCTCGGTCCCTTGCGTGAAGGCTGCAGCGCCCTCTGGCAGTTGGCGCACCGACGCCATCGCAAGGACATTGTCGAGATCCGGATCGGTCATCGCCTGGAAAATACTCAGGTTCCGGATCAGAGATCGGTCAAGTCGATGCGCGGCCATTCGTCAATCCTCAGAAATTACTCAACACGATCAGCTTGTTATAACCGCGCCTGCGACGAAATGGCCAGCGCGGTCATGTCCGGAATGCTCTTTGCCTTTTCGCAAAAAAGCATCGCCTTTTCTGTCGTTTACTCCAGTCAACAGCAACGGCAAACACAAGAAAGGACTTGCCATGTTGACCCGTCGTGCAGCCCTGTGTGGCGCAGCAGCACTCGCCCTCATGATCGCCTCCCCGCTTCGCGCCGAAGAAGGGCCCGATCCGACCCTCAATGCAAAAGCCCAAACCGATCTGACGGCCGGACTGGAGCGTGTCAAGGCGAAGCTTCTGACCCCGCCCCTCGTCATGGACCATGACCAGGTGGCCAAAGGTGGTCCGAAGGTCGTCCAGTTCACCATGACGATCGAGGAAAAGGAGATCGTCATCGATGGCGAAGGCACAACCTTCCAGGCGATGACCTTCGATGGCTCGATGCCCGGACCGACCATGGTCGTGCATGAAGGGGACTACGTCGAGCTGACGCTGGTCAATCCCGAAACCAACACGATGCCGCACAACATCGATTTCCATGCGGCAACCGGTGCTCTCGGCGGCGCTCAACTGACCTTCGTCAACCCTGGTGAACAGGTGACCCTGCGGTTCAAGGCGACCAAGAACGGTGCCTTTGTCTATCACTGCGCCCCAACAGGCATGGTTGCCTGGCACGTGGTCAGCGGCATGTCAGGCACACTTTTGGTTCTGCCACGCGACGGCCTCAAGGATGACCAGGGCAACCCGATCACCTATGACCGCGCCTACACCATCGGCGAGTTCGACCTCTATGTCCCGAAGGACGAGACCGGCAAGTACATCGACTACGAAACGCCGGGTGACGCCTACGCCGATACGGTTGAAGTCATGAAGGGTCTGATCCCGACCCATGTGGTCTTCAACGGCGCAGTTGGTGCGCTCACCGGTGAGAAGGCCATGACGGCCAAGGTCGGCGAGACGGTGCTGATGATCCACAGCTCGGCCAACCGCGACACGCGCCCGCACCTCATTGGCGGCCATGGCGATTATGTCTGGGAACGGGGCAAGTTCAACAACCCGCCGCAGAAGGGTCTGGAGACCTGGTTCGTCGCCGGCGGCAGTGCAACGGTTGCAACCTACAAGTTCCTGCAGCCGGGCATCTACGCCTATGTCAACCACAACCTGATCGAGGCCCTGGAACTCGGCGCGGCCGCCCATTTCAAGGTCGACGGCGCGTGGGACAATGACCTGATGATGCAGGTATCGGCACCAGGCCCCATCGTCGGGGAATGAGGCCGGTCGTCGGCGACCCGCGCCGCCCCGCGGGTCGCCGAACTGCCAATCGCTGGTGGAGGCATCCAATGTCCATTTTCAAGTACGGAACCGTCGCCGCAATCAGCCTGACGGCCATGGCAGCCCTGCAAGGTTTCTCGCCGCTGCCCGATGATGCGGCACTTGTCCGCATCGAAGCCTCGTCCGTCATTTATCGCGAACCCGGCGAATTCCTCGACCGGGGCACCCCGGTCAATGGTCCGCTGTTGACCATTGAACAGAACGCACCGATCTCGATCATGCGCAATCAGGTGACCCGCGGCGAATATGAGGCCTGCGTCCAGGACGGTGCCTGTCTTGCCCTTGATACGAAGGGCGATGCCGGCCTGCCGGTGGTTGGGGTCAATTTCAATGACGCCGTCACTTACGCCAGCTGGCTGTCCGCCAAGACCGGTGAGAACTGGCGCCTGCCGACCGATCGCGAATGGGCCCTGGCTGCCGGTTCCCGGTTCAAGGACGATGCCTATACGGAGGTCAGTGACCCGGCCAACCCCTCAAAGCGCTGGATGGCGATCTACGCAGCGGAGTCCCAAGCCCAGGAAGCGATCGATCCAACGCCGATGCCCATCGGACATTTCGGAACCAACGAGCACGGCCTCGTCGATCTCTCCGGCAACATCTGGGAATGGACCACCACCTGCTATACCCGTCACCATGTGACGGAGAGCGGACAAACCCAGGTGACGGAAAACTGTGGCGTTCGTGTTGCAGAAGGGAGCCACCGCGCCTTGATGATCGCCTTCTTCCGCGACCCCAAGGCCGGGGCCTGTTCGATTGGAATTCCACCCGCCAATCTCGGTATCCGGCTGGTGCGCGAAGACAAGGGACTGCTGCAATGGCTGGGCCTCTAGATCCGGAGGCCCCGTTTGTCTCCTCGGCTGCGACGGACACTGCCTTGTTGCAGCGCCTGTCGAATGTCCTGCATGACATGGGGCTTCCCTGCTCTTGCCAGGAGGAAGTCGAGCGGACAGTGGCTGTGTTTGCGGAATTCGAGGTCCGCCGCGCCCGCCGCCGTCTGCTTGAGTCTGCAAGATCGAGGGCACGGCAGCTTGCCGGCTTCCTGCCCTATCTCGATGACCTGAATGCGCCGGAGGCGGCGGTGATGGATCCCGAGGACCTGACAGCCCTCGCCGACGCTTTCCGCCAGATTGCGAATGCTGCCTCACAGGGCGTCGCAAGCCTCGAGCTTCTGGCCAGTCTCAACGAGACCCAGTGTCCCGCCGAAGGGTCTTCATAGCGGAAGTTTGTGCCGGAACAAGGACCATCCGCCGGACGTCTGCCAGTGTCTCCTCCCATATCATGACTTCTCGTCCGGAGGCATTATGAACGCGCCCTACATTGATACACCGCCCGTCATCGATGTCTGTGCCCTGCCCTGTGCAGTGCGCAAGGCCGTTATCTTTGAAACGTTCGATGCCCTGCTTCCTGGGCAATCCTTCGAGATTGTCAACGATCATGACCCGGTGCCGCTGCGCCGCGCCTTCGCAACCCGGACTGTCGCCGCCTTTCAGTGGCACTACATGGAGAATGGACCGCAGTTCTGGCGGGTGCGGATCACGCGGTCATGACCAGTTCGCTCGAGGATCAGGTCATGCAGGCCCTCGCCTCGGTCGAAGACCCGGAACTTGGTGTCAGCATCGTTGATCTCGGTCTGGTGCGCCACGTCGAGGTAACCTCAGACCGGGTACAGGTTACCATTGCCATGACGACACCCACCTGTCCGCTGGGTGGCCTGATCGCAGAAACGGCAAGGGCTGCTATCGAGGGGTCTCTGGCGCCCGGGAAGGCCGTCACCGTCACCCTGGACCGCAGCTTTCACTGGACGCCGGACCTGGCCACGCCGCAGGTCCGGGATCGCTTCACCGGCAGCACATCGGTTTCCCTTGCAGATCGTCTGCGCACGGCCGTTTCCGGCCTTCTGGGATCGCAATGATGCAAAGGGACACGCGACCGCTTCTGGCACTCCTCGCCCTTATTGCCGTCATCGGGCTGGTTGCTGGACTATCGGCCGGAATGGCCCGTCTCGGCCAGTTTGAGCCGGCCGCCAGCCTGGCGGACCGGCATGCGGTGTTTGTCTTGTGCGGGTTCTTCGGCACTTTGATCTGTCTTGAGCGGGCCGTGGCGACAGGGTGGCTTGCCGCACTCGCCATTCCGGCTGCGTCCGCAGCTGCGGGTGCGCTGCTTTGGTTCGATCCACTGGCTGCAGGTCTCCTCTTTGTCCTCGCTGGCATCGGTCTGGCCGGATTGGCAGTGCAGGCGGCCCTGGTCATTCGCAGCCTGTTTGCCATTGTCCTTGTTGTTGGCGCAGTGCTCTGGCCAATGGGAACGCTCTGGTGGCTTGTTGAAGGCGACACGACAGCGGCCGGCTATATCTGGCTTGGTTTTCTCATCCTGACGATCACGGCGGAACGCATTGAACTGTCCCGTCTGCGCGCACCCTCGCCGGCAAGCCAGGCAGCCCTTGCGGCCATTCTTTTTGTTTTCTGCCTGTCCCTGCTTGGTGGCGAGCCACTTGCCGGATCGTCATGGCTTCTGGCCCTGTCCCTGTTTGCGCTCGCGGTCTGGCTCCTGGCCAATGATATTGCCCTGATAACCATTCAGGGGCGTGGCCTTGCACGCTTTTCGGCCATCGCTTTGCTCGGTGGTTATGGCTGGATGATTGTCGCAGCCGCCGGCTTGCTGCTGTTGCCGCCATCGGTTTCTTCGGCAGGACATGATCTCTACGTGCATGCAATCGGTTTGGGCTTCGTCCTGTCGATGGTCTTCGCCCATGCGCCGATCATCCTTCCGTCAGTGACCGGAGTGGATGTGCGCTATTCCGCTCCACTCTACATCCCATTGCTTTTGCTGCATGTGGCCACCGCGCTGCGTGCGGCCTCCGACCTCACATCAATCCCCGATCTCAGGTCAGCCTCTGCCTGGCTGACACTGTTCACGCTCGCCCTCTACGTGCTTCTGATTGCCAGAACCATCCGTCGCAGAGCGAAGCACAAAGCCGCAGCGGGCACCGGCCGATGACCTACCAGCTCATTCCGCCCGTAAACCGCAAGCCGGACGCTCTGGGCGACGGGCCCGTCATTCCACAATCCGTGAAGGGCAAGTACCGCACACTGAAGTGGCGACTTCTGGTGCTCTGCCTGACCATCTACTACGTGTTGCCGTTCCTGCGCTGGACGCGTGGCGATGGCCAGCCGGATCAGGCCATTCTCTTTGATCTGGCCAATGTCCGCTTCTATCTGTTCTGGATCGAGGCCCGAGCTCAGGAGCTCTACTACCTCACGGGGCTGCTGGTTCTGGCAACCATCATCCTCGTGCTGCTGAACGCCCTGGCCGGGCGTGTCTGGTGCGGTTTTCTCTGCCCCCAGACCATCTGGACGGATCTGTTCCTGCTGGTGGAACGCAAACTTGAAGGTGATCGCCGCCAGCAGCTGCTTGCCCTCAAGCAGCCGTTGACGCTGCGCCGGCTGATCCGTCGCGGTGTGAAACACGTCTTGTGGCTTGTCATCGCGACGGCGACCGGCGGGGCATTGGTGCTCTATTTCGCGGATGCGCCAACACTGCTTGCAGAGCTTGCCACCGGCGACGCGCCAATGATCGCCTATGGCATGCTGGCAAGCCTGACGTTCACGACCTATGCGATGGCCGGGTTTGCCCGGGAAAAGGTCTGTACCTTCATGTGCCCCTGGCCCCGCCTTCAAGGGGCAATCTGGGATCCGGAGGCGCTGACTGTCACCTACCGCAAGCACCGTGGCGAACAGCGCATGTCGGCCAAGAAAGCCGAGCTCGCGCGCGGGCATGGTCTGCCGGCGGGTGATTGCGTCGACTGCAACGCCTGTGTCGTGGTCTGCCCCATCGGCATCGATATTCGTGAGGGCCCCAGCATCGCCTGCATCAACTGCGGCCTCTGCGTCGATGCCTGCGATACGACGATGGCCAGGGTGCACCGGCCGAGGGGACTGATCGACTTCGAGACCTGGACCAACATCGAGCGGGAGAGCAAGGGCGACCGCCGCACCCCTGCCCGCCTGTTGCGTCCGAAGATTATTGTGATCGGTCTTGTCGGACTGGTGCTGCTTGCGGCCATGAGTCTCCATCTGAGCAATCGCGCAACCCTGTCGCTCCTTGTCATCCACGACCGCAATCCGGTCGCCGTCGCCCTCAGCACTGGCGAGGTCCGCAATGCCTACGAACTGCGCATCACGAACGCCACGACAGAGGAAGCCCGGTTCAACCTCACAGCCTCCGGCAACGCCCGCCTGCAGATTTCGTCTCCAGGGCTTGGCGAGACCGATGCCGCAGGGCTTCCCGTCGTCGTCCCCGCCGATGCGTTGCGCAAGCTCAGGGTCATAGTCACCGGTCATCCAGACCTTGCCGGCGACATCACGTTCCGCCTCGTTCGGGAGGCCGATGGCAAGGAAACAGCGGCAACGGATCGGTTCCATCTTCCCTGATGCAGTTTCCCCCAAGGTACCGAAGCTCCCGGGAGTTTGATCTGAAACAAAGTGGTTGCGGTGCACAAGCGATATCTAGGCTTCATTGCTGAATATGAAACTCAACTTATGGAGACCGCAATGACCCTGAAAGCCCTCATTCTTGCCACCGTCGCTGTCGCAACCCTTTCCGGGGTCGCTCAAGCTGCTGAGCACGAAGTGAAGATGCTCAATCGCGGCGAGGCTGGTGCCATGGTGTTCGAACCGGAGCTGATCAAGATCGCACCGGGCGACACCGTAATCTTCAAGGCTACCGACGCCGGTCACAATGCCGAGACCATCCCGGGCATGTTGCCGGATGGCGCTGAAGCCTTCGTTGGCAAGATGGGCAAGGACGTGACCGTCACCTTCACCCAGGAAGGCGTCTACGGCGTCAAGTGCAAGCCGCACCTCGGCATGGGCATGATCGCTGCCGTCGTCGTCGGTGCACCGGTCAATCTCGACGCGGCCAAGGCCGTGAAGACCCCCGGCAAGGCCAAGAAGAAGTTCGAAGCCCTGCTCGGCGGGCTTTGACCTGACCTGACCTGACCTGACCTGACCTGAATTGGGCCGGGGCGGGCCACAGACAAAACAAGGCCCGACCCCGGCTTGTAACCTTCCGCACGTCATCTCCAGACACACGACGAGACACAGTCATGGCGCATCCTCACTGGCTTTCCGGAGGCTTCCGGCCCTTCTTCTTCCTTGGAAGCCTCGCCATGGCAGCATCCGTGCTTGTCTGGCTGCCGATCTACTTTGGTGCGCTCGACCTGACATCATCCTTTGTACCGCGCGATTGGCATGTGCACACGCTGCTCTTTGGCGGCGTCAGCGCGATCATCGCCGGCTTCGCCCTGACGGCCGTGGCCAACTGGACCGGACGGCCGCCAGTTTCCGGCCAGGAACTGCTCGCCCTAGTGCTGATCTGGCTTGCCGGTCGTGTCGCGGTATCGGTATCTGCCCTCATCGGTGCTCCGCTGGCCGCAGCCATTGATCTTTTGTTTCTCGTCGCCCTGTCCAGCGTCTTTGCCCGCGAGGTCATACTGGCCGGAAACCATCGCAATCTGAAGGTTGTCGCCGTGGTTGGCTTGCTGGCTCTCGCCAATCTCGGCTTCCACACCGAGGCGCATCTGACCGGCAGCGCGGATTACGCACTACGGGCGAGCCTGTCGCTGGTGCTGTTCCTGATCCTGCTGATCGGCGGCCGCATCCTGCCAGCCTTTACCCGCAACTGGTTGAAGGCGCGCAAGATCTCCCCGCTTCCTCCGGAATTCGGACGCGGCGACGCTGCCGTCTTGGCTGCAAGCGGCCTGTCGCTGGTGTGCTGGATTGCCCTGCCGGATCACAAGGCAACCGCTGCGGTGCTGGTGCTGGCAGGGCTGGCCAATATGTGGCGCCTGTCACGCTGGTGCGGGCTTGCGACCCGAAGCGAACCGCTGTTGCTGATCCTGCATGCGGGATACATGGTCCTCGCACTGGGCTTTGCAGCAGTTGGTGGCGCCATCCTCAGACCGGAGCTGATCGATCCGCTGGGCGCAGTGCACATGTGGACAGCCGGGGCAATTGGCGTCATGACGCTCGCCGTGATGACCCGGGCCAGCCGGGGGCACTCCGGCAATCCTCTGACAGCAGACCGCCTCGACCTCCTCGTGTTCGCGCTGGTGCTCATCGGAACGCTAGCGCGCGTCCTTAGCCCCTATGCCGCCGAACTGGACGCCCATCTTCTCGATGCCGCAGGTCTTGCCTGGGCCGGGGCCTACATTGCCTTTGCCGCCGGCTATGCCCGGCGCCTGCTTGTGGCTCCTGCCGCAAAATGAACCGCTCCTCGTTCAATCCTCCGGCCTTTTCCTCCCGGGCACGATCAAGGGGGCCGCTTCCGCTGGCTTACGGCGCGACATTGGTCGTCACCTACCTGGTCACCGGGATGACCCGCAGCCAGGTTCTCGATGACCAGATCGGCCCCATCGCCGGCGCGTTGACGGAAGCAGCTCTGTTTCTGGCAATCGGCGTTGCCAGCCTGGCAGTCCTGAGCCCGCGCCGGATTGATGCAAACGCCATCCATCCGGTCGCTGCCGGTCTGATCGCGCTTGGCCTGTTCCTGCTTGCTGACAGCAGTATTGCCGTCTGGTTGTGCGGCCTGCCGTTGTCCCGGCACATGTCGCGCTTCGCAGAAGCAGCGGGCATGATCCAGTTCACGGCTCTCATGCTCTACGCTGCCCTACCCAGCCTCTGGCACTGGCCTGATTGAACTGGCGCCTGTCGCCCTGTCAGCCGAGTCGCGCGCTGAAGGCCGGGCGTGGCACCGGACCGATGAAGGCCGGCCAGTAGGCACGGATGAACACCACCCAGGCCAAGATCCAGACCAGCGCCGCCGTTTGCACGGCAAACTCCCAATCGACTGCCGGTCCGGCAACCCGCGTCAGGGCTGAAAGCTGCACCAAGACCAGCCCGAAGCTCATCAATGGCGTCAGGATCAGACGGTCTCCGACACGCTTCATCGCCGGACGAAACATCATCGCCATGATCATGCCGCCCATCGCACCAATGGTGAAGGCATGGCGCGCAGACGCCAGATCGACGAAATCCGGCCACACAAGCGCAAGGCCTTGCAGCAGGAAGGCCAGCGGAACCCAGGCATATGCGACATGCAGCCAGGACAAAGCGGGATAGCGAAAGGTGCTGCAGGTCCGCCAGGCTGACATGCGCCCGAGAAGGACAACGGCAGCAATCATCCACAGCCATGCCGCCGGCACCGTCCAGCCCTGCACCTCGGCCAGACTAGCAAGAATGATCAGCGCCAGGACTGGCAAGGCGGAACGCGGACCCAGCGCTGGACCAGTCTTGGCATTTCCCGCTCGCAGCATCCAGGCTGCTGTAAAGGCGGGCACGGCACGGCCGCCCACAAATGTTAACAGCAAGACGAACGGCAGCAACACCAGGCTGGCTGGCAAATCAGCTGTGCTTTCCATAATGGCGACGGTCGCCGCCATCCCCATTGCCACTGGAGCCCAGGCCCGGCGGACTGCGCGTGCCCGAGTGAGCGGGATCGCAAGCGCCAGCGCCAGACCCAAAAAATAGAGGGCATTTGCCCAGCCGGTCGCCTCTTGTGCCTCCGGCTGCCCGCTGAACACTGCGACAGTGGCAATGCCCCTCGCCAGAACCCAGAGAGCAACCAGCACCCAAGTCAGACTGCGCGACGCAGTTTGACCGGCAGTCCAGGCCGGCAAGGACGTCAGCAGATACCCGCCGGCCGCAGCTCCAGCAACACCAAGCAACAGCTCGGTTGCATGCCAGCTGGTCCTATCCGGCACCAGCTCTGCCGGAAAGAGCCACACCAGCGGGCTGAACACCGCCCAGATCCCGGCCAGCAGGAAAAACTGCTGGCATGGCGCCAATTGGTGAGCCACGATCAGCTTGTGACTGTCCCTGCCGTTGCCTGTTTCAGTCATACGGCAATCAGTCCCATGCCGTGTGGAAAGCGGCCCAAAAGGTCTCCGCCATCCGTTGGCGTGTCAATCGTGACATTTCCCACCTTTACGGTGGCGATAGGCAGCAAAGAGGGTCAGTACCCCAAAGCCGGCCGACGCGAACAACAGCGCGTGCTCCAGTTCCCCGAGCCAGGCCACCATGCCGGCAAGCCCGAACAGAACCACCAGATGTGTCGACAGGCAGGCCACGATGGCAAGCACCGTTGCCGACATGCTGGCCACCAGAAAACGGCTGTAGGGACGCGCCGTGTGCTGTGTCGTCATGTCACTTTTCCTTCTTGGTCGTGCTGCAGAACCTTGCAGCCTTCAGTTCAGAAGCTCGCCTTCAGTCCTAGATAGAAGGCCCGGCCGTCGCCTGGCAGGAAGGCAGCCTGGTCGGCGCGCGCCTGATCGACGATCAGGATCGAGGAGGCATATTTCTGGTCAAACACATTCGTGACCTCGCCGAACAGGCTGACCCGCTCCGTCAGCTTGTAGCTGGCATTCACGTCAACGAGGGCATAGGGGTCGGCATAGAGCGTGTTCATGTTGTCGACCGGCGTGCGGGTCGGCACCCATTTCAATGCCGCACCGACGCTCAGTCCCTCGATGGGCTGGTAGTCGAGGCCGAGACTGAGGATATGGGCAGGCGCGCCACCCAGCCGGTTGTTGCCGCGCAGCCGGTCATCGACAAAGCGGAAATCCTGGAACGTGTAGGCGATGCGGCCGGTGATCTGATCTGTCAGTTGGGCCGTCAGGTTGGCATCCACCCCGACATGTCGGGTACGGCCGGCGTTCATGGCCCCAAGCGAGGCGCCGGTTTCATCGCGCAAGCTCAGCAGTTCATCATCGTAAAGCGCGTAATAGGCCGAGATTTCGGACGAAACCTGGCCAAACTCGCCACGCCAGCCCCCCTCGACGGTCGTTGCCGTCTGGGCCTTCAGGTTGGGCGTGGCAAAGACAGCCGCCCTCAGGCCCGGATTGGCCGGGTTCGGACGTCCCGCACTGCTGGTCGGCGTACCATTGACGGTGGACAGCAGGTCATCATGGGTCGGCGGCTCGAAGCTGCGGCTGATCGCGGCAAACAGGAGGTTCTGATCATCCAGTTGCCAGCTCGCCCCGAGGCTCGGCGTGAAACCGGCATAATCGCGGTTGTAGGACGAACTGACGGCCGGCACCGCGCCGGCAGGCAGTGCCATGCCCGGGCGGGCCGGATTGAAGGCCAGTGTCGGCCGTGTCGCCTGGCCATAGCGGTCCCGGTTCTCACGATGCGCGAAGGCACCGGCAATCGCCGGTGAAACCGTGATCGTGTCCGTGACCGGCAGGTTGAGCCCGAGCGAGGCAGACAGGGTCGACGACGTCAGATCGCTCTTGCCGAACATCGCGCCGGTCTTGCCGGCATTGTTGAGGAAATACCGGCGCTGCGCCTCGCCTGCGGTCACCTGCGCCGTTGCCTCGACGAGCGGCAGCCTGGCATCCTGATCCGGTGCGTAGGCGTAACGGGCAACGGCGGTCACATCGCCGCCCAGGGTTTCACGAACACCGGAGGAGACCGGAAAGCGGAACGTGTCATCCGTATAGGTGTAACCGAGGGCCAGATCGAAGAGATGCGCGTCAAACTCGGCGCTGGTGCGGGTCCCAAACAGGAACTGCCGTGCCTTGCGCTCCGGCTTGTCGCGCTGGACATTCGGCCCCGGATTGATCGCGCCGGCCGGGGTCACCACTGGTCCCGCCGACACCTGGCGTGGATCCGCCTTCAGCGCCGCCTTGGTGAGCGGACCCGCGACGTCGAACTGCAGATCCGTATATCCGGCAAAGATGCGGGTCTGTACTTCAGGGCTGAAGACATAGCCGGCATTGAAGCCAACGCCGACCCGCTGTGACCTGTTGTAGGTGCGGAACCCGTCACGACGGGCAAGATCAAGCTGGACATGACCATCGACCGGTTCGCTCTCGAAACCCGCCCGCGCCTGCGCCCCGACCTGACCGAAACTGCCGCCGCGCAGCGTGATCGATGCTCCGGGCTGGCTGCGCCCCGTCGGCGAAACGAAGTTCATCGCACCGCCCGAGACACTGGCACCCAGACGGTTGGCCAGGTAGCCACAATAGATCTCCATGGCCGCCGCCGTCTGTGGATTGGCCAGCCCGACAATATAGGATCCATCGGCGCGGTTGATCGGCAACCCATCCTGCAACATCAGGATGCCGCGCTCGACCGGGTTCTGCTGCAGCCCCGAGCCCCGGATCTGGATGCGCGGCTGATCGTTGCCGCCAAAGAACTCCTGCACCACCACACCCGGAACGCCTGCCAGCGCCCGCGACACGATCCCGGTTCCGGACTGGTCATAGGTTTCGCTGCCGACATAGGAGGCCCCTCCCGGCAGCCGCGCAATTCTTTCGCGCGGGGTCAGTCCCCTGGGCGCATCATCGGTGCGGATCGTGATCGTCTCCAGCACGGTTGCGCCCGGTGCTGCGGACTGGGCCATCACCGGAGATGCAGCCGCAGACAGGATGGTCGTTGCCAGCAGCACCGCAAGACCCGGAAGCCGGACTGACGCCGCCTGCGTTCCGCGGGCGCTCCGGCGGTCTGCCGGATCCGGCGCAGGGTCGGACGTCGGGACAACGTCATTAAGGGCGGCAACTTTCTGGAAAAGCATGGATATGTCCTGTTGCATGGAAAAGTAGAAGCCGGGCGCAGAAATCCGGCAGCCGTCAGCGCCTGCGCGCAACGCAGACGTCAAAGGGCAGGCAGGAACGGGATTTTTGGCTTCGCGGATCGGCGTGGCGGGGCCCGGCAGCTGGAATTTATATGAGTTTTTGGCTCAGAATTTGTTCCAGCGCAAACAACAAGGAATTTGCTAGGGCCAGTCGTCGGCGGACGAAACAGAAGGCTCTCGTCGTCTGACTTCTGTCCGTCAGATGAGTAGTGAGCTACTCCCCGACTCTTGGACAGATTTCCGGATGATTTAAGCTACTGCCTGCACCTGCTGATCGGTTTGGGTTGCGTTGAAGTAGACCACGGCGGGTGGTTGTCCGCCATGGGCAGTATGCGGGCG
>NZ_PUDR01000021.1 GCF_003012935.1 Pannonibacter carbonis
GAAAAGTTTGAGCGCACGAAGCCGCACGTGAACATTGGCACGATTGGCCACGTTGACCACGGCAAGACGACGCTGACCGCAGCGATCACCATGACGCTGGCGGAAGTTGGCGGTGCAGTTGCCAAGGCCTATGACCAGATCGACGCAGCGCCGGAAGAAAAGGCCCGCGGCATCACGATCTCCACGGCCCACGTCGAGTACGAGACGGCCAACCGTCACTACGCGCACGTCGACTGCCCGGGTCACGCCGACTACGTCAAGAACATGATCACCGGTGCCGCCCAGATGGACGGCGCGATCCTGGTGTGCTCGGCCGCCGACGGCCCGATGCCGCAGACCCGCGAGCACATCCTGCTCGCCCGTCAGGTCGGCGTGCCGGCTCTGGTGGTGTTCATGAACAAGGTCGACCAGGTCGACGACGAAGAGCTGCTGGAACTCGTCGAGATGGAGCTGCGCGAGCTGCTGTCGTCCTACGACTTCCCGGGCGACGACATTCCGATCGTCAAGGGCTCGGCCCTGGCGGCTGTCGAAAACCGTGACGCTGCCATCGGCCGCGACGCTGTTCGCGCCCTGATGGACGCAGTCGACGCCTACATCCCGACCCCGGAGCGTCCGATCGACCAGCCGTTCCTGATGCCGATCGAAGACGTGTTCTCGATCTCCGGCCGTGGCACCGTGGTGACCGGGCGTGTCGAGCGCGGCATCGTCAAGGTTGGCGAGGAAGTCGAAGTCGTCGGCATCCGCGACACCCGCAAGACGACCGTGACCGGCGTTGAAATGTTCCGCAAGCTGCTCGATCAGGGCCAGGCTGGCGACAACATCGGCGCTCTGGTTCGTGGCGTTGGCCGCGAGGACGTTGAGCGTGGTCAGGTTCTGTGCAAGCCGGGTACGGTCAAGCCGCACAAGAAGTTCAAGGCTGAGGCCTACATCCTGACCAAGGAAGAAGGCGGCCGTCATACGCCGTTCTTCACGAACTACCGTCCGCAGTTCTACTTCCGCACGACCGACGTGACGGGCATCGTTGAACTGCCGGAAGGCACCGAAATGGTCATGCCGGGCGACAACATCTCTGTCGTCGTCACGCTGATCGTTCCGATCGCCATGGAAGACGGCCTGCGCTTCGCAATTCGTGAAGGCGGCCGTACCGTCGGCGCCGGCGTCGTTGCTTCCATCATCGAGTAAGGTGATGCTGGTGCCAGCTGCAGAGCTGGCACCGCCTAGTCCCTGATTTTGCTTGCCTAACTGGCAAGGCAGGGGCTAAACACTAGCGAGATAGGGCGGTGGTTCGCCATCGCCCGTGCAGGGGTATAGCTCAGTTGGTAGAGCGGCGGTCTCCAAAACCGCAGGTCGCGGGTTCGAGCCCTGCTGCCCCTGCCATTTTGTTCTTGCAGATTGGCCGCCGAGGCCTTAAAGAGGACCACTCGGGCGGGGCGCGCGGATGATTCTGCGCGCCCGCTCGTCGTGAAAAAATCGGGACCGGAATGGCCAAGACCAATCCATTTACGTTTATCCAGCAGGTGCGCTCCGAGGCTTCGAAGGTTATCTGGCCGACCCGCCGGGAAACCGTCGTCACGACCATCATGGTGTTCCTGATGGTTCTCGTCGCCTCGATATTCTTCCTGGTGGCCGATCAGCTGATGAGCTGGGGTGTCAGTCTGTTGCTCGGCCTCGGCAACTGACGACCGGTAACCTCGATACAAGATGCGGATCTGATCTCATGCCCAAGCGCTGGTACATTGTGCACGCCTATTCCAATTTCGAGAAGAAGGTGGCCGATTCCATTCGCGAAAAAGCCGCGCAGAAGGGCTTGTCCGATCTCTTCGAGGAAATTCTCGTTCCGATGGAGAAGGTCGTTGAGGTGCGCCGGGGTCGTAAGGTCGATGCCGAGCGCAAGTTTTTCCCGGGCTATGTCCTGGTGAAGATGGATATGACCGACGAGGCGTTCCATCTCATCAAGAACACCCCGAAGGTCACCGGTTTCCTCGGCGCCGAACAGAAGCCGATGCCGATCTCGGAAAAGGAAGCCCTGCGCATCCTGAACCAGGTCCAGGAAGGCGTCGACCGTCCGAAGCCGTCCGTGAGCTTCGAGGTCGGCGAGCAGGTGCGTGTGTCCGACGGTCCGTTCGCGTCCTTCTCCGGCCTTGTCGAGGAAGTTGATGATGAGCGTGCGCGTCTCAAGGTGGCGGTTTCGATCTTTGGTCGTCCGACCCCGGTTGAACTTGAATTCGGTCAGGTCGACAAGCTCGGCTGACCCGAACGGCAGCCCGCGTGGCTGCAGCAGGCGGAGTTCCGCCTGCCAGTAAAGGGTGGCAGGAAAAGCGGGCCTTCGCCGGGCCGCCAATCCATACCACCACTCCTGAACGCCGGTCGCCCGGCATGCTTAATAGGAGAGCAGTATGGCGAAGAAAATTGAAGGTTACATCAAGCTGCAGGTGGCTGCTGGTTCTGCCACGCCGTCGCCCCCGATCGGTCCGGCGCTGGGTCAGCGCGGCCTCAACATCATGGAGTTCTGCAAGGCGTTCAACGCCCAGACCCAGGATATCGAGAAGGGCGCTCCGTGCCCGGTCGTCATCACGTATTTCTCTGACCGCTCCTTCACCTTCGAGATCAAGACAGCTCCGGTGAGCTTCTTCCTCAAGAAGGCCGCAGGCATCAAGTCCGGTTCCAAGACCCCGGGCAAGGGAACTGTCGGTTCGGTGACCAAGGCGCAGGTTCGCGACATCGCTCTGGCCAAGATGAAGCATCTCAACGCCAACGATGTTGAGGCTGCAATGCTCATGGTTGAGGGTTCTGCCCGTTCGATGGGCCTCGAGGTCACGGAGTAAGTACAATGGCGAAGATTGGTAAGCGCATCCGTGCGGCTCGCGAAGGCATCGACCGCAACAAGACCTACGCCCTGAATGACGCCCTGGTCATGATCAAGGACCGGGCCAAGGTGAAGTTCGACGAGACCGTCGAAATCGCCATCAACCTGGGCGTTGATCCGCGTCACGCCGACCAGATGGTCCGCGGCGTCTGCGTGCTGCCGAACGGCACCGGCAAGACGGTTCGCGTCGCCGTGTTCGCACGTGGCGACAAGGCTGACGAAGCCAAGGCTGCTGGTGCCGACATCGTCGGTGCAGAAGAGCTGGTCAACGAAGTCCAGGGCGGCAAGATCGATTTCGATCGCTGCATTGCGACCCCGGACATGATGCCGCTCGTCGGCCGCCTCGGTAAGGTTCTCGGCCCGCGCGGCCTGATGCCGAACCCGAAGGTTGGTACGGTGACCCCGGACGTGGCTTCGGCCGTGCGTGACGCCAAGGGCGGCGCAGTGCAGTTCCGCGTCGAGAAGGCTGGTATCATCCACGCCGGCATCGGCAAGCTGTCGTTCTCCCAGGATGCCCTGGTCGAGAACATCCGCGCGCTGCTAGATGCCGTCCAGAAGGCAAAGCCGTCCGGCTCCAAGGGTCAGTACCTGCGCCGCGTCGCGCTGTCCTCGACCATGGGCCCGGGCGTCAAGGTCGAGCTGGCCTCGATCAACGGCTAAGCCGCAACGAAGTTCCCCCCGGTAACCCCGGGGGGATCTGGCCCGACCGCAAGGCCGGGTCATCCCTGTCCGAGACTGCAGGTGCCGGGAAACCGGTTTAAGCCGAATGGGCCTGCATAGATGGGTAAGAACAGAGGTTTCATCGCCCAAAAGGCGTCAGAACCCGTTCGAACCAACTGCCTTGCCGCGCTGCCTGCGAGGCGAGGGGGGACAGGAACCCTGAGCGTCGTCTCGCGTGTGGTCCGGACAACCGGCCCTGGCGCGGAACGGCAAAGGCAAACCGGTGGCGGCAACGCCACCAATTGGAGTAGGCAAGTGGAAAGAGCGGAAAAGCACGAGTTCGTGACGTCCCTCAACGAAGTGCTGTCTGGCACTACGGTTGTGGTCGTTGCGCACTATGCGGGTCTCTCGGTTGCCCAGATGACCGCCCTGCGGTCTAAGGTGCGCGAATCCGGCGGGTCCGTCAGAGTTGCCAAGAACCGCCTTGTGAAACTTGCCCTTCAAGGCACTGAACTGGAGCACATCGGCGGCCTGTTCAAGGGCCCGACCCTGATCGCGTTTTCAAACGATCCGGTCGCGGCCCCGAAGGCAATGGTCGAATTCGCCAAGACGACGGACAAGTTCGTCATCCTCGGCGGTGCTCTGGGTAAGACCAACCTGAATGCGGAAGGCGTCAAGTCTCTCGCCACGATGCCGTCGCTCGATGAGCTGCGTGCACGCCTGGTGGGCATGATCCAGACCCCTGCAACCCGTATCGCCCAGGTTGTCAACGCTCCGGCCGGGCAGCTTGCCCGCGTCTTCGGCGCGTATGCCAAGAAGGACGAGGCCGCATAAGGCGCCCCACCCAAACAACACTGTCTGTAAAAAGACTATTGGTTCGAACGTAAGGTAAATAAAATGACTGATCTGAACAAGCTGGTCGAAGACCTGTCCGCACTGACCGTCATGGAAGCTGCTGAGCTGTCCAAGATGCTCGAAGAGAAGTGGGGCGTGTCCGCCGCTGCTCCGGTGGCCGTTGCTGCCGTTGCCGCTGCTCCGGCTGCTGCCGTTGAAGAACAGACCGAATTCGACGTCGTCCTGGCTGACGCTGGCGACAAGAAGATCAACGTGATCAAGGAAGTCCGTGCGATCACCGGTCTCGGCCTGAAGGAAGCCAAGGAACTCGTCGAAGGCGCCCCGAAGGTTGTCAAGGAGCAGGTCTCCAAGGCTGAAGCTGAAGACCTGAAGAAGAAGCTTGAAGAAGCTGGCGCTAAGGTCGAACTGAAGTAATCGACTTCAGATGAAATCGCGGTCCCGGGGCTCCCGGGACCGCATATCCAGCCCCGGCGGGTGCCACCCGTTTCCGGGGCGTCAGTCCCAGATAGGGGACGGTTATCCGAAGCGCCTGGACCCAGTGGGTCCGATTGGATAAGGGGCGTTGCGGACAGCCGTCACCCAGGCGATGCGAGGAGCGACAATGACTCTTACGTTCAACGGTCGCAAGCGTGTCCGGAAGTTTTTCGGATCGATCCGCGATGTCACGGCCATGCCCAACCTCATCGAGGTGCAGAAGGCTTCGTACGACCAGTTCCTGCAGGTCGACGAGCCCAAGGGCGGGCGTGGGGATGAAGGCCTCCAGGCGGTCTTCAGTTCCGTATTCCCGATCTCCGATTTTGCCGGCACGGCTTTGCTCGAATTCGTGAAGTATGAATTCGATACCCCCAAGTACGACGTTGACGAGTGCCGTCAGCGTGGCATGACCTTTGCTGCCCCGCTGAAGGTGACGCTCCGCCTCATCGTGTTTGATGTCGATGAAGACACCGGCGCCAAGTCCGTCAAGGACATCAAGGAGCAGGACGTCTACATGGGCGACATGCCCTTCATGACGCACAACGGCACCTTTGTCGTCAACGGCACCGAGCGTGTGATCGTCTCGCAGATGCACCGCTCGCCGGGCGTATTCTTCGATCATGACAAGGGCAAGACACACTCTTCCGGCAAGTTGCTGTTTGCTGCCCGCGTGATCCCGTATCGCGGGTCCTGGCTCGACATCGAGTTCGACGCCAAGGACATCGTCTATGCGCGTATCGACCGCCGCCGCAAGATCCCGGTTTCCTCCCTGCTGATGGCGCTCGGCCTCGACGGCGAAGAAATCCTGAACACCTTCTATGAGCGCGTCGAATACAAGCGGTCGGGCAAGGGCGCCTGGCGCATGCCGTTCGATGGCGATCGCCTGAAGGGCAATAAGACCTTCTATGATCTGGTCGACGCCGACACCGGCGAAGTCGTGATCGAGGCTGGCCGCAAGGTCACCGCGCGCACGATCAAGCAGCTGGTCGAAAAGGGCGTGACCGCGCTGAAGGTCACTGACGAGGACCTGCACGGCCAGTATCTGGCCGAGGACGTCGTCGACTACGTGACCGGTGAGATCTACGCCGAAGCCGGCGACGAGATCACCGCGAAGATGCTCGATGAACTGGTGCAGCGTGGCTATGAAGAGCTGTCCGTGCTCGACATCGACCATGTCAACACCGGTCCGTATATCCGCAACACGCTGACCGTTGACAAGAACGAGTCGCGTGAGGACGCGCTCTTCGACATCTATCGCGTCATGCGTCCGGGCGAGCCGCCCACGCTGGACAGCGCCGAGGCGATGTTCCAGTCGCTGTTCTTTGACGCAGAGCGCTATGACCTGTCGGCCGTCGGCCGCGTCAAGATGAACATGCGTCTTGATCTCGACTGCCCGGACACCGTGCGCACCCTGCGCAAGGAGGACATCCTTGCCGTCATCAAGCTGCTGCTGGCCCTGCGTGATGGCCGCGGCGAGATCGACGACATCGACAACCTCGGCAACCGCCGCGTCCGCTCTGTCGGCGAGCTGATGGAAAACCAGTACCGCGTCGGCCTCTTGCGCATGGAACGTGCGATCAAGGAGCGCATGAGCTCCGTCGAGATCGACACGGTGATGCCGCAGGATCTGATCAACGCGAAACCGGCGGCTGCCGCCGTGCGCGAGTTCTTCGGTTCCTCGCAGCTGTCGCAGTTCATGGACCAGACCAACCCGCTGTCCGAAGTGACGCACAAGCGCCGCCTGTCGGCCCTTGGACCTGGTGGTCTGACCCGCGAGCGCGCCGGCTTCGAAGTCCGCGACGTGCATCCGACGCACTACGGCCGTATCTGCCCGATCGAGACGCCGGAAGGCCCAAACATCGGTCTGATCAACTCGCTGGCGACCTTTGCCCGTGTCAACAAGTACGGCTTCATCGAAAGCCCGTACCGCAAGGTGAAGGACGGCGTCGTATCGAATGACGTGGTCTATCTGTCGGCCATGGAAGAGGCGAAGCACTACGTCGCCCAGTCCAACGCCCAGATGGACGAGACTGGCCGCTTTGTGAACGAACTGGTCACCTGCCGTCACGCCGGTGAAAACATGCTCGTTCCGTCCGAGCGCGTTGACCTTATGGACGTGTCGCCGAAGCAGCTCGTATCTGTTGCAGCCGCGCTCATTCCGTTCCTTGAGAACGATGACGCGAACCGCGCGCTCATGGGCTCGAACATGCAGCGTCAGGCCGTTCCGCTGGTTCGCGCCGAAGCTCCGTTCGTCGGCACCGGCATGGAGCCGATCGTGGCCCGTGACTCCGGCGCTGCCATCGGTGCGCGCCGCGGCGGTGTGGTCGATCAGGTCGATGCGACTCGTATCGTTATCCGCGCCACGGAAGATCTCGATCCGTCCAAGTCGGGCGTCGACATCTACCGCCTGATGAAGTTCCAGCGTTCGAACCAGAACACCTGTATCAACCAGCGTCCGCTGGTGCGGGTGGGCGACGTGATCGGCAAGGGCGACATCATCGCCGACGGCCCGTCGACCGATCTGGGTGATCTGGCGCTCGGCCGCAACGTGCTCGTCGCGTTCATGCCGTGGAACGGCTACAACTTCGAGGACTCCATCCTCCTGTCCGAACGCATCGTGTCTGATGACGTCTTCACCTCTATCCACCTGGAAGAGTTTGAAGTCGCCGCCCGTGACACCAAGCTTGGGCCGGAAGAAATCACGCGCGACATCCCGAACGTTTCGGAAGAAGCGCTGAAGAACCTCGACGAAGCCGGCATCGTCTACATCGGCGCCGAAGTGAAGCCGGGCGACATCCTCGTCGGCAAGATCACGCCGAAGGGCGAAAGCCCGATGACGCCGGAAGAAAAGCTCCTGCGCGCCATCTTCGGCGAGAAGGCTTCTGACGTGCGCGACACGTCCCTGCGCCTGCCGCCCGGCGTGACCGGAACGGTCGTCGAAGTCCGCGTGTTCAACCGTCACGGCGTCGAAAAGGACGAGCGTGCGATGGCCATCGAGCGCGAGGAAATCGAGCGCCTGGCCAAGGACCGTGATGACGAGCAGGCCATTCTGGACCGCAACGTCTACGGCCGCCTGGCAGAGATGCTGCGTGGCAGGACCGCCATCTCCGGTCCGAAGGGCTCGAAGAAGGACACGGTTCTCTCCGGCGAAGTGCTGGCCGAGTTCCCGCGGTCGCAGTGGTGGCAGTTTGCCGTGGACGATGAAAAGTTCATGAGCGAGATCGAAGCCCTGCGCGGTCAGTATGACGAGAGCCGCAAGCGTCTCGAACAGCGGTTCATCGACAAGGTCGACAAGCTGCAGCGCGGTGACGAGCTGCCCCCGGGCGTCATGAAGATGGTCAAGGTCTTCGTCGCCGTGAAGCGCAAGATCCAGCCGGGCGACAAGATGGCCGGCCGCCATGGTAACAAGGGTGTGGTCTCCAAGATCAACCCGAACGAGGACATGCCGTTCCTCGCCGATGGCACTCATGTGGACATCGTTCTGAACCCGCTCGGCGTGCCTTCGCGCATGAACGTTGGTCAGATCCTTGAAACCCACCTGGGCTGGGCCTGTGCGGGCATGGGTCGCAAGATCGGCGAACTCTATGACGAGTATCGCAAGTCGGGCGAAATCCAGGCGCTGAAGGGCCAGATCGTCGAGATCTATGGCGACAACATCAAGGGCGATGCGGTCAAGGACTACGACGACCAGAGCGTCGTGCTTCTGGCAGAGCAGGTCCGTCGGGGTGTGTCCATCGCAACGCCGGTGTTCGACGGTGCGCATGAGCCTGACATCGTCGACATGCTGAACATTGCCGGTCTCGATCCGAGCGGGCAGTCGACGCTGTATGACGGGCGCACGGGTGAAACCTTCGATCGCAAGGTCACCGTGGGCTACATCTACATGCTCAAGCTGCACCACCTGGTGGACGACAAGATCCACGCCCGTTCGATCGGACCTTACTCGCTCGTGACCCAGCAGCCGCTGGGTGGCAAGGCGCAGTTCGGCGGCCAGCGCTTCGGTGAAATGGAGGTCTGGGCACTCGAGGCCTATGGTGCAGCCTATACGCTGCAGGAAATGCTGACGGTGAAGTCGGATGACGTCGCCGGGCGTACCAAGGTCTACGAGGCTATCGTTCGCGGCGACGACACGTTCGAGGCGGGCATTCCGGAGAGCTTCAACGTTCTCGTGAAGGAAATGCGTTCGCTCGGTCTCAATGTCGAACTGCAGCAGAACGAACTCTTGAACAATGACGAGCCCGCGGCTGACGCGGCGGAGTGAACTCCGCGGGCATGACAACGATTGATACAAGATATACCGTGCCGGGTAAGGGGAGCGGGCTGTTCAGCCCGCTCCCTATCCGCGCATCGAAGGAGAGAGCCCATGAATCATGAGGTCATGAACCTGTTCAACCAGCAGGCTCCCGCGCAGACCTTCGACCAGATCCGGATCTCCCTCGCCAGCCCCGAAAAGATCATGTCGTGGTCTTTTGGCGAGATCAAAAAGCCGGAAACGATCAACTACCGTACGTTCAAGCCTGAACGCGACGGTCTGTTCTGTGCGCGCATCTTTGGCCCGATCAAGGACTACGAGTGCTTGTGCGGCAAGTACAAGCGCATGAAGTACAAGGGCGTCATCTGCGAAAAGTGCGGCGTGGAAGTCACGCTGTCGCGCGTGCGCCGTGAGCGCATGGGCCATATCGAGTTGGCCGCTCCGGTGGCGCACATCTGGTTCCTGAAGTCGCTGCCGTCGCGCATCGGCCTTCTGCTGGACATGACGCTCAAGGATCTGGAGCGCGTCCTGTATTTCGAGAACTATGTCGTTCTCGAGCCGGGTCTGACCCCGCTGAAGCAGCATCAGCTGCTCTCGGAAGAAGACTATCTGACGGCGCAGGACGAGTACGGCGAGGACAGCTTCACCGCCATGATTGGCGCGGAAGCGATCCGCGAGCTTCTGATGGCGCTCGACATGGACCGCGAAAGCGAGCGCCTGCGTGTCGAGATCGCCGAGGCAACGACCGAGCTGAAGCCGAAGAAGCTGGCCAAGCGCCTGAAGATCATCGAAGCCTTCCAGCAGTCCGGCAACCGGCCTGAATGGATGATCATGACCGTCATTCCGGTCATTCCGCCGGATCTTCGCCCGCTGGTTCCGCTGGATGGCGGCCGGTTCGCGACATCGGATCTGAACGATCTGTACCGCCGCGTGATCAACCGCAACAACCGCCTGAAGCGCCTGATCGAGCTGCGTGCGCCGGATATCATCATCCGCAACGAAAAGCGCATGCTGCAGGAATCCGTTGACGCCCTGTTCGACAACGGCCGCCGTGGCCGTGTGATCACCGGTGCCAACAAGCGTCCGCTGAAGTCGCTGTCCGACATGCTCAAGGGCAAGCAGGGCCGCTTCCGTCAGAACCTGCTCGGCAAGCGCGTCGACTATTCCGGCCGTTCGGTCATCACCGTGGGCCCGGAACTGAAGCTGCACCAGTGTGGTCTTCCGAAGAAGATGGCACTGGAGCTGTTCAAGCCGTTCATCTACTCGCGTCTCGACGCCAAGGGCTTCTCTTCGACTGTGAAGCAGGCGAAGAAGCTGGTGGAGAAGGAGCGTCCGGAAGTCTGGGATATCCTCGACGAGGTGATCCGCGAACATCCGGTGCTGCTGAACCGCGCGCCGACGCTGCACCGTCTGGGCATCCAGGCTTTCGAGCCAACCCTGATCGAGGGCAAGGCGATCCAGTTGCACCCGCTCGTCTGCTCGGCCTTCAACGCCGACTTCGACGGTGACCAGATGGCCGTGCACGTTCCGCTCTCGCTGGAAGCTCAGCTCGAAGCGCGCACGTTGATGATGTCGACCAACAACATCCTGCATCCGGCGAACGGTGGCCCGATCATCGTTCCCTCGCAGGACATCGTTCTTGGCCTCTATTACCTGTCGATCATGGCGGAGAAAGAGCCGGGCGAGGGCATGGTGTTCGGCAACATGGGCGAGCTTCAGCACGCCCTGGCCAACAAGGTCATCACGCTGCACACCAAGATCCGTGGCCGCTTCAAGACCGTGGATGCCGATGGCAATCCGGTTTCGCAGATCCATGAGACCACCCCTGGCCGCATGATGATCGCCGAACTGCTGCCGAAGCATTTCGAGGTTCCCTTCGACACCTGCAACAAGCTGATGACGAAGAAGGAAGTCTCGCGGATGATCGACACCGTCTACCGCGCCTGCGGTCAGAAGGAGACGGTCATCTTCTGCGATCGGATCATGCAGCTCGGGTTCGTCAACGCCTGCCGCGCCGGCATTTCGTTCGGCAAGGACGACATGGTGATCCCGGAGACCAAGCAGAAGCTGGTCGGCGAGACGGCCGCGATGGTTGCCGAGTACGAGCAGCAGTACAATGACGGTCTGATCACCCAGGGTGAGAAGTACAACAAGGTCGTTGACGCCTGGGCCAAGTGCACCGACCGCGTCGCCGACGAGATGATGAAGCGCATTCAGGCGGTTCAGATCGACGAGGAGACTGGTCGTCAGAAGCCGATGAACTCGGTCTACATGATGTCGCACTCCGGTGCGCGTGGTTCTCCGGCCCAGATGAAGCAGCTGGCCGGTATGCGCGGTCTGATGGCCAAGCCGTCGGGCGAGATCATCGAAAACCCGATCATCTCGAACTTCAAGGAAGGCCTGTCGGTTCTCGAGTACTTCAACTCCACTCACGGCGCCCGCAAGGGTCTGGCCGATACGGCGTTGAAGACCGCGAACTCGGGTTACCTGACCCGCCGTCTCGTCGACGTGGCGCAGGACTCGATCATCATCGAGCGGGATTGCGGTTCGGAGAACGGCATTACCGTGCAGGCGATTGTCGATGCCGGCCAGGTTATCGCCAGCCTTGGACAGCGCGTCCTCGGCCGTACGGTGGCGGAAGACGTGTTCAACCATGCGACCGGCGAGATCATCGTCCCGCGTGGCCGGATGATCGACGAGAAGGACGTGGAAGTGATCGAGGCTGCCAAGGTGCAGCAGATCAAGATCCGCTCCGTGCTGACCTGCGAGACCGAGACCGGCGTTTGCGGCACCTGCTATGGCCGTGACCTGGCACGCGGTACGCCTGTCAACATGGGTGAGGCTGTCGGCGTTATTGCCGCGCAGTCGATCGGTGAGCCGGGTACCCAGCTGACCATGCGTACCTTCCACATCGGTGGTACGGCCCAGGTGGTGGACTCGTCCTTCATCGAATCCAACGTCGATGGCACGATCCGCATGCGCAATCGGTCGGTGGCGCGCGACAGCGATGGCAACCTCATCGCCATGGTCCGCAACATGTCGATGGTCGTTGTCGACAGCGATGGCAACGAGCGCGCCGTGCACCGCATCACATATGGCTCCAAGCTGCATGTCGATGATGGTGATGCGGTCAAGCGTGGCCAGCGCATTGCAGAGTGGGATCCGTATACCCGTCCGATGCTGTCGGAAGTGGATGGCGTGGTCGACTTCGAGGACCTCCTGGACGGTGCATCGGTACAGGAAACGACCGACGAGGCGACCGGCATCACCAAGCGCGTCGTCATTGACTGGCGTACGTCGCAGCGTGGCCAGGACCTGAAGCCGGCCGTCGTGGTCAAGACCGAGAACGGCACAATCGCCAAGGTGGCCCGTGGCACGGACGCGCGTCTGCTCCTGTCCGTGGACGCCATTCTCTCGGTTCAGCCGGGCAGCCGTGTGAAGGCAGGTGACGTGCTCGCACGTATCCCGCTGGAAAGTGCCAAGACCAAGGACATCACCGGTGGTCTGCCGCGCGTGGCGGAACTGTTCGAAGCCCGTCGTCCGAAGGATCACGCGATCATCGCCGAGATCAGCGGTACCATCCGCTTCGGCCGCGACTACAAGAACAAGCGTCGCGTGATCGTCGAGCCGAATGACGAGGGGATGGAACCGGTTGAATACCTGATCCCGAAGGGCAAGCACTTCCACCTGCAGGAAGGTGATGCCATCGAGAAGGGCGAATACATCCTCGACGGCAACCCGGCCCCGCATGACATTCTTGCGGTCAAGGGCGTCGAGGCGCTGGCGGCCTATCTCGTCAATGAGATCCAGGAAGTCTACCGGCTCCAGGGCGTGGTGATCAACGACAAGCACATCGAGGTGATCGTTCGCCAGATGCTGCAGAAGATCGAGATCACCGATTCCGGCGAGACCGAGTTCTTCCCCGGCGAACAGGTTGACCGGATCGACTTCGAGGAAGTCAACGAGCGCATCGTTGACGAGGCGAAGACACCGGCCAAGGGCGTGCCGGTTCTCCTTGGTATCACCAAGGCGAGCTTGCAGACCCGTTCGTTCTTCTCTGCCGCCTCCTTCCAGGAGACGACGCGCGTCCTCACCGAGGCCGCCGTCAATGGCAAGACCGATCCGCTGGTCGGCCTGAAGGAGAACGTAATCGTCGGCCGTCTGATCCCCGCCGGCACAGGCGGCGTGATGAAGCGGATCCGCCAGATCGCGACGCACCGCGACGATCTCATCCTGGACGAGCGCCGCAAGCGCTCCGATGGCAGCGCGGCCGAAGGCCTGCTGGAAGATCTGTCCGGCGCGGCCGAGTAAGTCAGATCATCTGGAAAGGCCGCCGCACTGGCGGCCTTTCTTTTTGACAAACAGGGAGGCCGCGATGGCTATGAATGACAATGACGCCGCCGACGAGCCGATCGTCTTTATCGTTGTCGGTCGGGTGTGGGAGGATCAGGAGGGTGCTTCCCAGGATGCCATCGCCGTGCATGTGCTGCTGACGGGCCCCGATGAAGAGACGGCCATCCAGCGGGCGCTGGAAGCGCTGTCGGCCAATGGCTATGCGCTTGCCGAACTCGATCAGATCGGCGTGCTGGCCGGTGAGCCCGACGACGAGACATATGACGATGCCTATCAGGATGCGCTCGATGGCAATGTCGCCGTGATCGCCTTCAAGAGCGAGTAGACCGTTCACCCGGACTGCGGATAGAGGCCCTGCGCTCAGCGCGGGGCCTTTTTGCTGTCTTGGGGGCAGGGACTCAGGCGCTGCGCCCAGGGCGAGCCTGGAGCAGCTTCTGGCATGCGTGAATCAGGCATTTACGCCCCTGCTGCGATTCCTGGGGCAGGGACTCAGTCAGCGTTAACCAGCAAAGCAAAAAGCAGGACCAGAATCAGCGCAAATGCGGGGGTGTCCGGCGAATCTGCCTTAATAATGGGGTGGCTGCGCCGCATGGCTGACCTGCGCCGGGTGACGGTCCACTCCGCCGAGGGACATAAAATTGCGTGAAACACGGGCAAAAGTGGGCATTAATGCTCTATGTGACGGACGTGGCCTGGAAATCAGGCTCTGTCGGAGCCAGAGCCCTCGAGCCCAAGGAATTCCTGAGATTTCCCTTGACGTGAGGCGGGGGCGTGGGTAGTTTCCGCGCATCCCGATGGCAGGCGGTAAGTCCTGATGTGTTCCAGCGACCTAGCAAGGAACCTGAAAACTTAAACGCTGCCGGGTTCAAAGGCGAATACGCGTCGATTGCATGACCGCGAGTAACATCGTGGTCCTCTGGTTTTCGCAGCGCCTCCCATGCCGTTTGGCATGGCTGAGGCGCGATTCCGTTTGACTGGAATCTGCGAGAAGCAGAGTTGCAGATGAATTTTGGATGGCAAAGGTAAAGGGCACAGAATGCCGACCATCAACCAGCTGATCCGCAAGCCGCGGAAGGACCCGCCGAAGCGGAACAAGGTGCCGGCCATGCAGGCCTGCCCGCAGAAGCGTGGCGTGTGCACCCGTGTTTACACGACGACGCCGAAGAAGCCGAACTCGGCGCTTCGTAAGGTCGCCAAGGTGCGTCTGACCAATGGCTTCGAAGTCATCGGCTACATTCCGGGCGAAGGCCACAACCTGCAGGAACACTCTGTCGTGATGATCCGCGGCGGCCGCGTCAAGGATTTGCCGGGCGTTCGCTACCACATCATCCGCGGCGTGCTCGACACGCAGGGCGTCAAGAACCGTAAGCAGCGTCGTTCGAAGTACGGCGCGAAGCGGCCGAAGTAAGGAGCGTTAGATGTCCCGTCGTCATAGCGCCGAGAAGCGTGAAATCATTCCGGACCCGAAGTTCGGTGACATCATCGTCACGAAGTTCATGAATTCCATCATGTACGATGGCAAGAAGTCGACCGCTGAACGTATCGTTTACGGCGCCTTCGACGTCATCGAGAAGAAGGCACGTGTGAACCCGATCGAGGTGTTCCATGCCGCTCTCGAGAACGTCATGCCGCAGGTGGAAGTTCGCTCCCGCCGCGTCGGTGGTGCAACCTACCAGGTTCCCGTAGAAGTTCGTGCTGATCGTCGCCAGGCCTTGGCGATCCGCTGGCTGATCAATGCGGCCCGCAATCGCAACGAGACCACGATGGTTGACCGTCTGTCGGGCGAAGTCCTCGACGCCGCCAACAACCGTGGCTCGGCCGTCAAGAAGCGCGAAGATACGCACCGCATGGCGGACGCGAACCGCGCCTTCTCGCACTACCGCTGGTAATCCTAGAGTTAAAGGGCTGACGCCATGTCTCGTACGCACAAGATCGAGGACTACCGCAACTTCGGCATCATGGCTCACATTGATGCCGGCAAGACCACGACCACCGAGCGTATCCTGTTTTACACGGGTAAGAGCCACAAGATCGGTGAAGTCCATGACGGCGCTGCCACCATGGACTGGATGGAACAGGAACAGGAACGCGGCATCACCATCACGTCGGCCGCGACCACCGCTTTCTGGAATGAAAAGCGCCTGAACATCATCGACACCCCGGGTCACGTGGACTTCACCATTGAGGTGGAGCGCTCCCTGCGCGTGCTTGACGGTGCGGTCGCCCTTCTGGATGCGAACGCTGGCGTCGAGCCGCAGACCGAGACCGTGTGGCGCCAGGCGGACAAGTACCGCGTGCCGCGCATGATCTTCGTCAACAAGATGGACAAGCTCGGTGCGGACTTCTACCGCTGCGTCGAGATGGTCAAGACCCGTCTGGGTGCCAAGCCGATCTGCGTGCAGATCCCTGTAGGTGCCGAGAACGAGTTCGCCGGTGTTGTCGATCTGATCAAGATGAAGGCTCTGATCTGGCGCGATGAAACCCTGGGCGCTGCCTGGGATGAAGTCGAGATCCCGGCTGACCTCGTCGACAAGGCCAAGGAATTCCGCGACCTCATGATCGAGACGGCTGTCGAGGTCGATGAGGCTGCTATGGAAGCCTACCTGGAAGGCGTCGAGCCGGACAACGAGACGCTGCATGCTCTGATCCGCAAGGGTACGATCAACGCAGACTTCATTCCGATCTTCTGCGGCTCGGCCTTCAAGAACAAGGGCGTTCAGCCGCTGCTGGATGGCGTTGTGGCCTACCTGCCGTGCCCGCTGGACGTTCCGGCGATCAAGGGCATCGACCCGAAGACCGAGGGTGAAGTGACCCGCAAGTCCTCGGACGAAGAGCCGCTGTCCATGCTGGCGTTCAAGATCATGAACGACCCGTTCGTCGGTTCGCTTACCTTCTGCCGTATCTACTCGGGCGTTCTGAGCAAGGGCACGTCCCTGCAGAACACCGTTAAGGACAAGAAGGAGCGCGTCGGCCGCATGATGCAGATGCACTCCAACAGCCGTGACGACATCGAAATCGCCTATGCAGGTGACATCGTTGCCATCGCAGGTCTGAAGGACACCACGACGGGTGACACCCTGTGTGACCCGACCAAGCCGGTGATCCTGGAGCGCATGGAATTCCCCGAGCCGGTGATCGAGATCGCCGTCGAGCCGAAGACCAAGGGCGACCAGGAAAAGATGGGCCTCGCGCTCAACCGCCTGGCTGCTGAAGATCCGTCCTTCCGCGTCAAGACCGACGAGGAAAGCGGCCAGACGATCATCGCCGGCATGGGTGAACTTCACCTCGACATCATCGTCGACCGCATGCGTCGTGAATTCAAGGTGGAAGCCAACATCGGCGCTCCGCAGGTGGCCTATCGCGAGACGATCACCCGCCGTGCCGAAGTGGACTACACCCACAAGAAGCAGACCGGTGGTACCGGCCAGTTCGCCCGCATCAAGCTGGTGATCGAGCCGAACGAAGTTGGCGCAGGCTATGCCTTCGAAAGCTCGATCGTCGGTGGTTCGGTTCCGAAGGAATACATCCCGGGCGTCACCAAGGGCATCGAGAGCGTCATGTCCTCGGGTCCGATCGCCGGCTTCCCGATGGTCGACATCAAGGCGACCCTCACGGATGGTGCGTATCACGATGTGGACTCCTCGGTCCTGGCCTTCGAAATCGCCGCACGCGCCGGTTTCCGTGAGGGCATTGCCAAGGCTGGTCCGAAGCTGCTCGAACCCATCATGAAGGTCGAGGTCGTAACCCCGGCTGACTACATGGGCGACGTCATCGGCGACCTGAACTCCCGCCGTGGGCAGATCAACGGTACGGAAGATCGTGGTGTCGTCACCGCGATCACCGCGATGGTCCCGCTGGCCAACATGTTTGGCTACGTGAACAACCTGCGCTCGATGTCGCAGGGCCGCGCTCAGTACTCGATGGTCTTCGATCACTACGAGCAGGTGCCGCAGGCCGTGGCCGACCAGGTTCAGGCGAAGTACGCCTGAACCACCCACCGTCTTTGACAAGAAATTAAAGAAAGCGGAGCAATCCGATGGCAAAAGAAAAGTTTGAGCGCACGAAGCCGCACGTGAACATTGGCACGATTGGCCACGTTGACCACGGCAAGACGACGCTGACCGCAGCGATCACCATGACGCTGGCGGAAGTTGGCGGTGCAGTTGCCAAGGCCTATGACCAGATCGACGCAGCGCCGGAAGAAAAGGCCCGCGGCATCACGATCTCCACGGCCCACGTCGAGTACGAGACGGCCAACCGTCACTACGCGCACGTCGACTGCCCGGGTCACGCCGACTACGTCAAGAACATGATCACCGGTGCCGCCCAGATGGACGGCGCGATCCTGGTGTGCTCGGCCGCCGACGGCCCGATGCCGCAGACCCGCGAGCACATCCTGCTCGCCCGTCAGGTCGGCGTGCCGGCTCTGGTGGTGTTCATGAACAAGGTCGACCAGGTCGACGACGAAGAGCTGCTGGAACTCGTCGAGATGGAGCTGCGCGAGCTGCTGTCGTCCTACGACTTCCCGGGCGACGACATTCCGATCGTCAAGGGCTCGGCCCTGGCGGCTGTCGAAAACCGTGACGCTGCCATCGGCCGCGACGCTGTTCGCGCCCTGATGGACGCAGTCGACGCCTACATCCCGACCCCGGAGCGTCCGATCGACCAGCCGTTCCTGATGCCGATCGAAGACGTGTTCTCGATCTCCGGCCGTGGCACCGTGGTGACCGGGCGTGTCGAGCGCGGCATCGTCAAGGTTGGCGAGGAAGTCGAAGTCGTCGGCATCCGCGACACCCGCAAGACGACCGTGACCGGCGTTGAAATGTTCCGCAAGCTGCTCGATCAGGGCCAGGCTGGCGACAACATCGGCGCTCTGGTTCGTGGCGTTGGCCGCGAGGACGTTGAGCGTGGTCAGGTTCTGTGCAAGCCGGGTACGGTCAAGCCGCACAAGAAGTTCAAGGCTGAGGCCTACATCCTGACCAAGGAAGAAGGCGGCCGTCATACGCCGTTCTTCACGAACTACCGTCCGCAGTTCTACTTCCGCACGACCGACGTGACGGGCATCGTTGAACTGCCGGAAGGCACCGAAATGGTCATGCCGGGCGACAACATCTCTGTCGTCGTCACGCTGATCGTTCCGATCGCCATGGAAGACGGCCTGCGCTTCGCAATTCGTGAAGGCGGCCGTACCGTCGGCGCCGGCGTCGTTGCTTCCATCATCGAGTAAGTGGCTGGCTTTTCTGCCCTTCGCCTGATGCGAAGGGCAGGGGAGCTGCCTAATCGGGAAATCTGAAATGAACGGTCAGAATATCCGGATCCGCCTCAAGGCATTCGATCACCGTATTCTTGATGCTTCCACCCGGGAGATCGTGAACACGGCGAAGCGGACCGGTGCGCAGGTGCGGGGACCCGTGCCGCTGCCGACGCGGATTGAGAAGTACACCGTGCTTCGCGGTCCGCATATCGACAAGAAAAGCCGTGATCAGTTCGAGATGCGCACGCATAAGCGCCTTCTCGACATCGTCGATCCGACCCCGCAGACGGTTGATGCTCTGATGAAGCTCGATCTGGCGGCCGGTGTCGACGTTGAGATCAAGCTCTGAGTCGGATCAAAGGGGATACGCCAATGCGTTCTGGAGTGATCGCTCAGAAGGTGGGCATGACGCGCATCTATAATGATGCTGGCGAGCATGTTCCGGTCACTGTGTTGCGGCTGGAAAAGTGCCAGGTCGTTGCTCATCGTACTGAGGAAAAGAACGGCTATACCGCGCTGCAGCTTGGCGCCGGTGCAGCTAAAGTAAAGAACACGCCGAAGGCGATGCGCGGACATTTCGCCGTTGCCAAGGTCGAGCCGAAGCGCACGATCGCCGAATTCCGCGTCAGCCAGGACAACCTGATTGACGTTGGTTCGGAGATCACTGCCGACCACTATATCGCAGGTCAGTTCGTCGACGTGACGGGCACCTCGATTGGTAAGGGCTTTGCCGGTGTCATGAAGCGCCACAACTTCGGTGGTGGCCGCGCTTCGCACGGTAACTCGGTGTCTCACCGCGCGCACGGTTCGACCGGCCAGCGGCAGGATCCGGGCAAGGTGTTCAAGGGCAAGAAGATGGCTGGTCATATGGGCGATGCCCGCGTGACCACGCAGAACCTCAAGGTTGTCCGGACGGACGTGGAGCGCGGTCTGATCATGATCGAAGGCGCTGTCCCGGGTTCGAAGGGCGGCTGGATCCTGGTTCGCGACGCCGTCAAGAAGGCGCTGCCGGAAGGCGTGCCGGTTCCGGGCGCATTCCGGGCCGTCGACGCGGCAGCCTCGGGCAAGGAGAGTGAGTGATGGAACTTGAGGTCAAAACCCTCGAAGGTTCGGCCGCCGGTTCGATCACGGTGTCGGACGAGATCTTTGGTCTCGAGCCGCGCACGGATCTGATCCACCGCGTGGTGCGCTGGCAGCTTGCCAAGCGCCAGGCTGGTACGCACAAGACCAAGGGCCGGTCTGAAGTCTCTGGTACCACGAAGAAGTTCGTGCGCCAGAAGGGTTCGGGCGGCGCCCGTCACGGCAACCGCAAGGCACCGCAGTTCCGCGGCGGTGGTAAGGCTTTCGGTCCGGTTGTGCGTGATCATGCCCATGATCTGCCGAAGAAGGTTCGTGCACTGGGTCTTGCCCATGCACTGTCTTCCAAGATCAAGGCTGGTTCGCTGATCATCGTCGAGGACGCCAAGGCGGCCGAGGCAAAGACCAAGATGCTGAAGGAAAAGTTCGGCAAGCTGGGTCTGGCCAACGCGCTGTTCATTGACGGCTCGGAGATCGACATGAACTTCGCGCTTGCAGCCCGCAACATCCCGTCCATCGACGTTCTGCCGGTTCAGGGCATCAACGTCTATGACATCCTGCGTCGCAACACCCTGGTCCTGACCAAGGCTGCGGTGCTGGCCATCGAGGAGCGGTTCAAATGAGCAAGGTCGCTCACTACGACAAGATCGTCAGCCCGGTGATTACCGAGAAGGCGACCATGGCTGCCGAGCAGAATAAGGTGGTCTTCAAGGTGGCCCAGACGGCGACCAAGCCGGAGATCAAGGCAGCGGTCGAGGCCCTGTTCGGGGTCAAGGTCACTGCAGTGAACACGCTGGTTCGCAAGGGTAAGGTCAAGCGTTTCCGCGGCCGTATCGGCCAGCAGTCTGACTACAAGAAGGCTGTCGTGACGCTTGCTGAAGGTCAGTCCATCGACGTGACCACCGGGCTCTGAGGCGGGGACAGGAAAAAATGGCACTCAAGACATTTAACCCCACGTCCCCCGGCCGGCGCCAGCTGGTTCAGGTGGACCGCGCCGATCTTTGGAAGGGCAAGCCGGTCAAGACTTTGACCGAAGGCTTGAACAAGACCGGCGGCCGTAACAACCGCGGTCGTCTGACGGCCCGCAATGTCGGTGGTGGTCACAAGCGCAGCTATCGTCTGGTGGATTTCAAGCGTCGCAAGTTCGACGTTGCAGCCACCGTCGAGCGGCTCGAGTACGATCCGAACCGCACCGCCTTCATCGCACTCATCCGCTATGAAGATGGTGAACTGGCTTACATCCTTGCGCCGCAGCGCCTCGCCGTAGGTGACAGTGTCGTCGCCGGTCAGGCTGTCGACGTGAAGCCGGGCAACGCGATGCCGCTGGCCTCTATCCCGGTCGGCACCATCGTGCACAACGTGGAACTCAAGCCGGGCAAGGGCGGTCAGATCGCTCGCTCTGCCGGTGCCTTCGTTCAGATCGTCGGTCGCGACCAGGGCTATACCGTCCTGCGCCTGATGTCCGGCGAGCAGCGCCGTGTCCTGGGTACCTGCATGGCGTCGATTGGCGCCGTGTCCAACCCGGACCATGGCAACATCAACCTGGGCAAGGCCGGTCGTTCCCGCTGGCTTGGCATTCGTCCGCATACTCGCGGTGTTGCCATGAACCCGGTTGACCATCCGCACGGTGGTGGCGAAGGCCGCACCTCGGGTGGCCGTCATCCGGTTACCCCGTGGGGCAAGCCGACCAAGGGCAAGCGCACGCGTCGCAACAAGTCTACGGCGAAATTCATCGTTCGTAGCCGTCATGCGCGCAAGAGTTAAGAGGTACGGATCGTGACACGTTCGATCTGGAAAGGTCCGTTTGTCGACGGGTATCTGCTGAAGAAGGCGGACAAGGTTCGCGAGACTGGCCGCAACGAGGTCATCAAGACCTGGAGCCGCCGCTCGACAATCCTGCCGCAGTTCGTCGGCTTGACCTTCGGCGTCTACAACGGGCAGAAGCACGTTCCGGTGCTGGTGTCTGAAGAAATGATCGGTCAGAAGCTCGGCGAGTTCTCGCCGACCCGGACCTACTACGGGCATGGCGCCGACAAGAAGGCGAAGAGGAAGTAACGATGGGCAAGCCGAAGCGTGAGCGGACGCTCGCCGACAACGAGGCCAAGGCGGTCACGCGCATGCTGCGCGTCTCCCCGCAGAAGCTGAACCTCGTGGCGGCTGCTATCCGCGGCAAGAAGGTCGGATCCGCAATTGCGGACCTGACGTTCTCCCGCAAGCGCATCGCAGGTGACGTCAAGAAGACCTTGATGTCGGCGATTGCGAATGCCGAGAACAACCACGACCTGGACGTGGATCGCCTGGTCGTCGCCGAAGCCCATGTGGGCAAGGCGTTCGTCATCAAGCGTTTCCATGCCCGTGCGCGCGGTCGGGCTGGCCGGATCGAGAGACCGTTCTCGAACCTGACCATCGTTGTCCGTGAAGTCGAGGAGACTGCCTGATGGGACACAAAGTTAACCCGATCGGCATGCGCCTCGGGATCAACCGCACCTGGGACTCGCGCTGGTACGCAAACAAGGGCGAGTACGGCAAGCTTCTCCATGAAGATTTTCGCATCCGCGAATATCTGATGGCCGAGCTGAAGCAGGCTGCGGTGTCCAAGATCGTCATCGAACGCCCGCACAAGAAGTGCCGCGTCACCATTCACTCGGGTCGTCCGGGCGTGGTGATCGGCAAGAAGGGTGCGGACATCGAGAAGCTTCGCAAGAAGCTCGCTTCGATCACAAGCTCGGAAGTGCACATCAACATCGTTGAAGTGCGCAAGCCGGAAATCGACGCGACCCTCGTGGCCGCTTCCATCGCACAGCAGCTGGAGCGCCGCGTTGCGTTCCGCCGCGCGATGAAGCGTGCGGTCCAGTCGGCCATGCGTCTCGGCGCCCAGGGCATCCGCATCAACTGCGGCGGCCGTCTCGGTGGCGCGGAAATCGCCCGCCTGGAGTGGTATCGTGAAGGCCGTGTGCCGCTGCACACCTTGCGCGCTGACATCGATTATGGCACAGCGACCGCTCACACCGCTTATGGTGCTTGCGGCGTCAAGGTCTGGGTCTTCAAAGGTGAGATCCTCGAGCACGATCCGATGGCGTCTGAGCGCCGGGCGACCGAAGGCTCGGAATCGAATCAGGGTGATCGCGGCCAGCGCCGGGATCGGGATCGGGGTCGCGAGCGCACTGCCTGATTAGGCAGGGTCGCGTTACGCAAGAAACGAGAGAAAAACGATGCTGCAACCGAAGCGAACGAAGTTCCGCAAGCAGCACAAGGGCCGCATCCATGGCCTCGCGAAGGGCGGGACAGACCTGAACTTCGGCGAGTTCGGCCTCAAGGCCGTCGAACCGGAGCGTGTCACCGCGCGCCAGATCGAGGCAGCCCGTCGTGCCATCACCCGTCACATGAAGCGTGCGGGTCGCGTGTGGATCCGGATTTTCCCGGATGTGCCAGTTTCGTCCAAGCCTGCGGAAGTCCGCATGGGTAAGGGCAAGGGTGCTCCGGATTACTGGGCTTGCCGTGTCAAGCCGGGCCGGGTCATGTTCGAGATCGACGGTGTGCCTGAGGATATTGCCCGCGAGGCAATGCGCCTTGGTGCTGCCAAGCTGCCGATCAAGTGCCGGTTCATCCAGCGGATCGCCGAGTAAGGCAGCCAGGAGATTTTGAGCCATGAAGGCAAGTGATGTAAGGGCCAAGACCCTCGACGAGCTCCGCACGGAGCTCGAAGGCCTCAAGAAAGAGCAGTTCAACCTGCGCTTCCAGAAGGCAACGGGTCAGCTCGAGAACACCGGACGCGTGCGGCAGGTTCGCCGCGACATCGCCCGGATCCAGACGATCATGCGCGAAAAGCGCGTGGGCGAAAACGCGTAAGGAGACGACCATGCCAAAACGCATCCTGCAGGGCACCGTTGTCAGCAACGCGAATGACAAGACGGTGACGGTTAAGGTGGAGCGTCGCTTCACCCATCCGCTGCTGAAGAAGACCGTCCGTCGCTCGAAGAAATATCGGGCGCATGACGAAAGCAACAACTGCCAGGTTGGCGACTCTGTTCAGATTGAAGAGTGCGCGCCGATCTCCAAGACGAAGCGTTGGACCGTGGTCGTTTGACCACGGCCCTGTTTGACATCCGGCGCCCGTGGCAGGAGCGTCGTGGATAGAATAAGGCGGCCAAGTCATGATTCAGATGCAAACAAACCTCGACGTGGCGGATAATTCCGGCGCCCGTCGTGTCATGTGCATCAAGGTGCTCGGCGGCTCGAAGCGGAAGTATGCCCGCGTTGGCGACATCATCGTTGTCAGCATCAAGGAAGCTATTCCGCGCGGCCGCGTCAAAAAGGGCGACGTGATGAAGGCGGTCGTCGTGCGTACGGCGAAGGACATTCGCCGTCCCGACGGCAGCGTGATCCGGTTCGACCGCAACGCGGCGGTCCTGGTCAACAACAACAAGGAGCCGATTGGCACCCGTATCTTTGGACCGGTGCCGCGCGAGCTCCGTGCGAAGAACCACATGAAAATCATTTCGCTCGCGCCGGAGGTGCTCTGATGGCTGCGAAAATTAAAAAAGGCGACACGGTTGTCGTGCTTGCCGGTCGTGACAAAGGCAAGACCGGCGTAGTGCTGCAGATGTTGCCGACCGATAGCAAGGCCGTCGTTCGCGGCGTCAATGTTGTCCGCCGGCACCAGCGCCAGACGCAGACCCAGGAAGCAGGCATCGTGGCAAAGGAAGCTCCGATCCACCTGTCCAACCTGGCGGTAGCTGATCCGAAGGACGGCAAGCCGTCGCGCGTCGGGTTCAAGGTTCTGGAAGACGGCCGTAAGGTCCGTGTAGCCAAGCGTTCGGGAGACCAGATCGATGGCTGACACCAATTACGTTCCGCGGATGAAGGCGCACTACAATGATGTAGTGCGCAAGCAGCTGCAGGAAAAGTTCAACTACACCAACCCGATGCAGATCCCGTCGCTTGAGAAGATCGTTCTCAACATGGGCGTCGGCGAGGCTGTTGCGGACAGCAAGAAGGCCAAGATCGCGGCCGATGACCTGGCTCTCATTGCCGGTCAGAAGCCCGTGATCACCAAGGCGGCCAAGTCCATCGCGACCTTCAAGGTTCGTGAAGGCATGCCGCTGGGTGTGAAGGTCACCTTGCGCCGGACGCAGATGTTTGAATTTCTGGATCGCTTGATCACCATCGCGCTTCCGCGCGTTCGTGACTTCCGCGGCCTGAACGCCAAGAGCTTTGATGGACGTGGCAACTATGCCATGGGCATCAAGGAACACATCGTGTTCCCCGAGATCGAGTACGACAAGGTCGACCAGATCTGGGGCATGGACATCGTGGTCTGCACAACTGCGCAGACTGATGACGAAGCGCGCGAGCTGCTGCGCGCGTTCAACTTCCCGTTCCGCAAATAACGCGGACATACGGGAAAGGAACGAGGAACGACGATGGCGAAGAAGAGCGCGATCGAGAAGAACAAGCGGCGCGAACGTCTTGTTAAGAAATACGCGGTCAAGCGGGCAACTCTGAAGGCGAAGGCCAATGACGAGTCCCTGTCCCTTGAAGAGCGCTTCGCGGCCCGGCTGCAGCTTGCAGCCTTGCCGCGTAACTCGGCTCCGAGCCGCATTCGCAACCGGTGTGAAGTCACCGGTCGCCCGCGCGGCTTCTATAGGAAGCTGAAGATGTCGCGCGTTGCGTTGCGTGAACTGGGTTCCCAGGGCAAGATCCCGGGCCTGGTCAAGTCGAGCTGGTAAGGAGAAGCTGCGATGGCGATTTCCGATCCGTTGGGTGATATGATCACCCGCATCCGGAATGCCCAAATGCGCGGCAAGAACAAGGTTTCAACACCTGGTTCCAAGCTGCGCCAGCATGTACTTGATGTCCTGGCCAAGGAAGGGTACATCCGGGGTTATTCGACGGTCGAATTCGAGGGCGGCAAGTCCGAGCTCGAAATCGAACTGAAGTATTTCGATGGCCAGCCGGTCATCCGCGAAATCACGCGGATCTCCAAGCCGGGCCGTCGGGTATACTCGTCGGTCAAGAACATTCCGCACGTGGCAAATGGCCTGGGCGTGTCGATCCTGTCGACACCGCGCGGCGTCATGGCTGACCATCAGGCGCGGGATGAA
Source organism: Pannonibacter carbonis (assembly GCF_003012935.1). Lineage (GTDB taxonomy): Bacteria > Pseudomonadota > Alphaproteobacteria > Rhizobiales > Stappiaceae > Pannonibacter > Pannonibacter carbonis. Next base: position 25,896 of record NZ_PUDR01000021.1, read on the forward strand.
AACGTAGGTGGTGAGGTTCTCTGCCGCGTCTTCTGACGCGGCCGAGTGCTTTCTTTGTTTCTGACAAGGTTGATCAGATGTCTCGAATTGGCAAGAAGCCAGTCCCCGTGCCAAGCGGGGTAACGGCAACGATCAACGGCCGGATGATCGAGGTCAAGGGCCCGAAGGGACAGCTGTCCCTCGAGCTCAATGACAATGTTTCGGCCGAGATTAACGAGGGTGGCATTTCGGTGCAGCCCGTCAACAAGAGCCAGACGGCGCGTGCCATGTGGGGCATGTCGCGGACGCTGGTTCAGAACCTGGTCACGGGTGTATCGCAGGGCTTCGAACGCAAGCTCGACATCACCGGTGTGGGTTACCGTGCGCAGGTCCAGGGCAGCAATCTTCAGCTTGCTCTCGGTTATTCGCATGACGTGGTCTATCCGATCCCGGCTGGCATCGAAATCCGGTGTCCGAAGCCGACGGAAATCTACATCTCCGGCATTGACCGGCAGGTTGTAGGCCAGGTCGCTGCGAACATCCGCGAGTATCGCGGTCCCGAGCCGTACAAGGGCAAGGGCATCCGCTATGCGGGCGAATACATCGTCCGCAAAGAAGGCAAGAAGAAGTAACGGGACCGGATCATGGCGAACAGCAAAATTGCTTTCGAACGGCGTCGCGATCGCGTCCGTCGTTCGATCCAGAAGGTCGCGAACGGTCGTCCGCGTCTTTCTGTATTCCGGTCGTCGAAGCAGATCTATGCCCAGATCATCGACGATCAGAAGGGGCACACGGTTGCCTCCGCTTCAACGATCGAAAAGGATCTGCGGAGCAGCCTGAAGACGGGCGCCGACGTTGCAGCAGCTGCTGCCGTTGGCAAGCTTGTCGCCGAGCGCGCTTTGGCCGCCGGTGTCAAGCAGGTCGTGTTCGACCGTGGCGGGTATCAGTATCACGGGCGCGTCAAGGCGCTTGCCGATGCGGCTCGCGAGGGCGGACTTGAATTCTGACCAGCGCCCGTTGGCGCTCTGAAGAACGGAAGACTAATAATATGGCGAGACAGGACACACGGGAGCGCGATCGCGAAGAGCGCGACAGCGAGTTCGTCGACAAGCTCGTACACATCAACCGCGTCGCTAAGGTGGTCAAGGGTGGCCGCCGGTTCGGTTTTGCCGCGCTCGTCGTCGTCGGTGACCAGAAGGGCCGCGTTGGCTTCGGACATGGCAAGGCACGTGAAGTGCCGGAAGCCATCCGCAAGGCAACCGAGGCAGCCAAGCGCGCCATGGTGCGCGTGCCGCTGCGCGAAGGCCGTACCCTTCATCACGATGTCGAGGGCCGTCATGGCGCCGGCAAGGTGATCCTGCGTGCGGCTCCGGCCGGTACGGGTATCATCGCTGGTGGCCCGATGCGCGCCGTGTTCGAGACCCTCGGGGTCCAGGACGTTGTGGCGAAGTCGCTGGGGTCCTCCAACCCCTACAACATGGTGCGTGCAACCTTTGCCGCCCTCACCAAGGAAGACAGCCCGCGCTCCGTCGCGGCCCGTCGTGGCCTTAAGGTGTCGGCGATCCAGGCGCGCCGCCGTGACAACGATGATGCGGTGGCGGTTGGCGCCGAGGCTTGAACCTCGGCACTTCGCACACCAGTTGAACGAGGGGTAGTTCCATGGCGAACACCGAAAAGACCATTACGGTCGAACAGATCGGAAGCCCGATTCGCCGTCCGGCGTATCAGCGGGCGACCCTGATCGGTCTCGGCCTGAACAAGATGCACCGCCGCTCGACGCTGCAGGACACTCCTGAAGTGCGCGGCATGATCCACACGGTCCGGCATCTCGTCCGCGTCGTCGAAGAAGCGTGACGGGCCAGGAGTTAAGATCAATGAACCTCAATGATCTCCGGGACAATCCCGGTTCCACCAAGAACCGCACCCGCGTAGGCCGCGGTATCGGTTCTGGTAAGGGCAAGACCGGTGGTCGTGGCGTGAAGGGGCAGAAGTCCCGTTCGGGCGTTGCGATCAAGGGCTTCGAGGGTGGCCAGATGCCTCTGCATCGCCGTCTCCCGAAGCGCGGTTTTACCAATATCTTTGCCAAGGACTTCAACATCGTGTCGCTGGCCCGTATCCAGCAGGCGATCGATGACGGCAAGCTCGATGCCAATGCGGTCGTGACCGTCGAGGCACTCAAGGCTGCCGGTGTCCTGAAGCGTCTTCGGGACGGCGTTCGCCTCTTGGCTGACGGCGAGCTGAAGGCTGCAGTGTCCTTCGAGATCGCCGGCGCGTCCAAGTCGGCTATCGAAGCAGTCGAAAAGGCCGGCGGCAAGGTCGTCGTGCTTGGAGCTCAGGCCGAATAGGCCTGGGCTTCCCCCTTTATCGGACAGCAACCTTCCGGAGCACGGCATGGCATCGGCTGCCGAACAACTTGCGGCAAATCTCAATTTCTCAGCCTTCGCAAAGGCTGACGAACTCAAGAAGCGCATCTGGTTCACACTGGGGGCGCTTTTGGTTTATCGGCTTGGCACTTACATCCCGCTGCCAGGCATCAACCCGGATGCCTTTGCCCAGGCCTTCAACCAGGCCCAGTCTGGCATCATCGGCATGTTCAACATGTTCGCCGGCGGTGCCGTCGAGCGCATGGCTATCTTCGCCCTCGGCATCATGCCGTATATCTCCGCATCGATCATCATGCAGCTGATGACGACGGTCGTTCCGTCGCTCGAAGCCATGAAGAAAGAGGGAGAGCAGGGCCGCAAGACGATCAACCAGTACACCCGCTTCGGCACGGTGCTGCTGGCCATCGTACAGTCCTACGGCATTGCCGTGGGTCTCGAGGGGGCCTCGAACGTCGTATCCGACCCGGGCATGTTCTTCCGCATCTCGGCAGTGATCACACTGACCGGCGGGACGATGTTCCTGATGTGGCTCGGCGAGCAGATCACCTCGCGCGGCATCGGCAACGGTATCTCGCTGATCATCTTTGCCGGGATTGTTGCCGGACTGCCGTCTGCTGTGGTGTCCACGCTCGAACTGGGCCGTCAGGGCGCGCTTGCGACCTGGATCATTCTCGGCGTGATCGTCCTTGCGATTGCCGTGATCGCGTTGATCGTGTTCATGGAGCGGGCACAGCGCCGGCTGCTGATCCAGTATCCCAAGCGCAACGTCGGCAACAAGATGTTCGAAGGCAACACGTCCTTCCTGCCCTTGAAGCTGAACACTGCCGGTGTGATTCCGCCGATCTTCGCGTCTTCGCTGTTGCTCGTCCCCGCAACCGTTGCAGGGTTCTCGGCCGGATCGGGGAATGAGTGGCTGACCACGATCACGACGCTGCTCGGTCACGGACAGCCATTGTACATGCTGCTGTATGCAGCCTTGATCGTGTTCTTCTGCTTCTTCTACACCGCGATCGTGTTCAATCCGACGGAAACAGCTGACAATCTCAAGCGCCATGGCGGTTTCGTGCCGGGCATCCGTCCGGGAGAGCGGACGGCCCAGTACATCGATTATGTCCTGACCCGCGTGACCGTTGTCGGTGCCATCTACATCACTCTTGTCTGTCTCTTACCCGAATTCCTTATTTCCGCGACTGGCGTTCCGTTCTATTTCGGTGGAACCTCGCTGCTGATCGTCGTGAGTGTAACCATGGACACTGTCTCTCAGATCCAGGGGCATCTGCTTGCGCATCAGTATGAAGGTCTTGTGAAGAAAGCGAAGTTGAGGGGGAAGCGGAGATGAGACTGATTCTGGTCGGACCGCCGGGGGCAGGGAAGGGCACACAGGCAACACGCCTTGTGGCGGAGCACGGTATCCCGCAGCTGTCCACTGGTGACATGCTTCGGGCGGCCGTCGCCGCCGGTACACCGATCGGTCTTGAGGCGAAGGCCGTGATGGATGCGGGGGGGCTGGTCTCCGACGAGATCGTCGTTGGCATCATCCGTGACCGTATTGCCGAGCCGGATGCCCAGAAGGGTTTCATCCTCGACGGCTTTCCGCGTACGCTTGCCCAGGCTGAAGCGCTGCGGGAAATGCTTGCCGGAAAAGGCATCGGCCTTGATGCGGTCATTGAGCTGCGGGTCGACCAGTCGAAACTCGTGTCGCGAATCATGAACCGGGCCGAGGAAACCAAGGCTGCCGGGTTGCCTGTTCGCAAGGACGATGACCCGGAAGTCTTCAAGCAGCGTCTCGAGGCCTATAACCAGGATACTGCGGCGGTCATCCCTTACTATGAGAGCAATGGTCTTCTGACCGTGATCGATGGCATGCAGTCCATCGATGCTGTCACGGCTGCCATTGCCGATGTTCTTTCGAAGCTTGACGAAAGCGTTGAGGTTCGTTAAAGGACGCGCTCTAATCCAAAAGATTATGTGCCGGCTCCGTCTCGTGCGGGGGCGGCACATTCTGTGCTGGTCAAGTCCGGCAAATTAACTCCCGCAGGGGCCGGGCTCCACCGGACGCGGGGAATACCAACCAGGCAGCCTTGTCGCTGCCCATAAATGGAGATGACCATGGCACGTATTGCTGGCGTCAACATTCCGACGAACAAGCGCGTTGTGATCGCGCTTCAGTATATCCACGGCATTGGCGCGAAGTTCGCCCAGGAAATCATCGAGAAGGCGAACATCGCTGCAGAGCGCCGTGTGAACCAGCTCACCGACGCTGAAGTGCTCGCCATCCGTGAGACCATCGACCGCGATTACCTCGTTGAAGGTGACCTGCGTCGCGAGACCGCGATGAACATCAAGCGTCTGATGGACCTTGGCTGCTACCGCGGCCTGCGTCACCGTCGCGGCCTTCCGGTCCGCGGTCAGCGCACCCATACGAACGCCCGGACCCGCAAGGGCCCTGCGAAGGCAATCGCCGGCAAGAAGAAGTAATCCGGCGCATTGCTGGTGGAGCCGCCGGAATTACGGCGGTGTCGAGATCGAAAGTAAGGATAGAAAATGGCTAAGGACACGACGCGCGTGCGTCGCCGCGAACGCAAGAACATCTCTTCTGGCGTCGCACACGTGAACTCCACGTTCAACAACACCATGATCACAATCACCGACGCCCAGGGCAACACGATCTCGTGGTCGTCCGCCGGCGCGCTCGGCTTCAAGGGTTCGCGCAAGTCGACCCCTTACGCCGCGCAGGTTGCCGCCGAGGACGCAGCCCGCAAGGCTGCCGAACATGGCATGCGGACCCTGGAAGTTGAAGTCCGTGGTCCGGGTTCGGGCCGTGAGTCCGCGCTTCGTGCCCTCCAGGCTGCCGGTTTCCTGATCACGTCCATCCGCGATGTGACGCCGATCCCGCACAACGGCTGCCGTCCGCGCAAGCGTCGTCGCGTCTGAGACCTTTGGTCTTGGGCATTGGTTTCCTCCAATGGCGAAGAATGGCCGGTAAATCCGGCGGGACAGCCGAAGGGGTATGAGCGTGACCATTCAGAAGAACTGGCAAGAACTTATCAAGCCGAACAAGCTGGAGGTGAAGGCGGGTGACAACCCGCGTTTCGTCGCCACCGTGATCGCCGAACCGCTGGAGCGTGGCTATGGCCTGACGCTGGGCAATGCCCTGCGCCGGATCCTTCTGTCGTCGCTTCAGGGCGCAGCGGTGACCGCGGTCCAGATTGACGGTGTGCTGCACGAGTTCTCGTCCATTCCGGGCGTGCGTGAAGACGTGACGGACCTGGTCCTGAACGTGAAGGAAATCGCGATCAGCATGCAGGGTGAAGGCCCCAAGCGCATGGTCGTGCGCAAGCAGGGCCCCGGTGTCGTGACGGCTGGTGATATCCAGACCGTCGGCGATGTCGAGGTGCTGAACCCGGACCTCGTGCTCTGCACGCTGGACGAGGGCGCCGAGATCCGCATGGAATTCACCGTCAACACGGGCAAGGGCTATGTTGCCGCCGACCGGAACCGTCCGGAAGACGCGCCGATTGGCCTGATCCCGGTCGACAGCCTGTATTCGCCGGTCAAGAAAGTGTCCTACAAGGTGGAGAACACCCGTGAAGGCCAGGTTCTTGACTACGACAAGCTGACGCTGACGGTCGAGACCGATGGTTCGATCAAGCCGGATGATGCCGTGGCCTATGCTGCGCGCATCCTGCAGGATCAGCTTTCGATCTTCGTCAACTTCGAAGAGCCGAAGCGCGAAGTGGCCGAGGACAGTGTCCCAGAGCTCGCCTTCAACCCGGCGCTCCTCAAGAAGGTGGACGAACTCGAATTGTCCGTTCGTTCGGCAAACTGCCTGAAGAACGACAACATCGTCTATATCGGCGACCTCATCCAGAAGACCGAAGCAGAGATGCTGCGCACTCCGAACTTTGGTCGCAAGTCGCTCAACGAGATCAAGGAAGTTCTCGCCCAGATGGGTCTCCACCTGGGTATGGACGTGCCGAACTGGCCGCCGGAGAACATCGAGGATCTCGCCAAGCGGTACGAAGATCATCAGTACTGAGGGCGCAAGCGCCCCGGTCCAGGTTCAACCAGGCGCGTCGCTGTGAGCGCCGCCTGAAGTCTAAAGTCAAAAGGAGAGGGCCATGCGCCACGGTAAATCCGGCCGCAAGCTCGGCCGCACATCGAGCCACCGCAATGCGATGTTTGCCAACATGGCAGCGTCGCTGATCGAACACGAGGCGATCGTCACGACTTTGCCGAAGGCAAAGGAAATGAAGCCGATCATGGACAAGCTTGTCACCCTCGGCAAGCGTGGCGACCTGCATGCTCGCCGCCAGGCGATCTCGCAGATCCGCGACGTTGCCATGGTGCGCAAACTGTTCGAAACCCTTGCTCCGCGCTACAAGGAGCGCAACGGCGGCTACACCCGCGTTGTCAAGGCCGGGTTCCGCTATGGCGACAGCTCGCCGATGGCTGTGATCGAACTGGTTGATCGTGACCAGTCTGCTCGTGGTGCGTCGGACCGGGCTCGCGTTGCCGCCGAGCAGGCTGCTGAAAACGCAGCGTAATATTCGGAAAGCAATTGCTTTTCGTAAAGGCGGGCCTCGGCCCGCCTTTTCTGTATTTTGGACCGGTAGTCATTCGACTTTACATTCTTAGGTTGTTTGCCGGTACGTTATCGCCTTGTTAAGGCCGATGGATTCATTCTCGTCCCCAATAAATCAATTTGGGGTTTGGTATCCATGACTGCCTCTTCTGGCCTGCCGAAGCAATCGAACCGAATTCTCCGGCTCTCCGTCATTATTCCCTCCTTGACCCTTGGACTTGTGCTAGCTGCCTGCACGGCCGTGGGGGTCATCGGCTATGTGAGTGGGCGGGATGGCCTGGAACAGGCGGCGCGGGCGGAACTTGAACTGGTGGTCAAATCCCGGCAGGCCTTGCTCAATGCAAAGATGGGCAACATCGGCGCGGATCTGACCAATGCTGCTACGAGTGCCGGCGCGGCCCTGATGATGAAAGATCTGGCCGGAACGCGGGTCAACATTGACACCGACATGCAGGCGATCAGGGAATACTATCAAGCCCCGGGCAGCACGGCCGCCGATCGGGCCGCGCGCATCGGTTCCGACAACAAGACCATGTATTCCTGGCGCCACAGCGAATTGCACAGCGCTTTCATGAATACATGGAAGCTTGGTGGCTACGGCGATATCTACGGTATCCTGCCGGATGGCTATGTTCTCTATTCTGTGACCAAGGGGGCTGATTTCCTGGCCTCCGTATCCGAAGGCGAAGTCGCATCGACGGGTTTGGCGCAGGCTTTCAATGCTGCTGTAAACAAGCCGTCCGGAACGCAGGCGATCACGGATTTTGCGCCCTACGGGCCAGCTGGCGATGCACCGTCCTTCTTCGTCGCCCAGCCGGTTGTCATTGAGACTTTTGGTGAGCAGAAGTTCATGGGTGTCATGGCGCTTCGCGTCGGGGCTGAACTCGTCGACAGCATCCTGTCGGACCGCGATGGTATGGGCAAAACCGGACAGAGCTATCTGGTGGGGCAGGGCGGGGTTGTCCTCTCCAACATGCCGCTCGCTGCTCAGCCGACGGCCCTCAGCGCCCGGACCGACGCGGCACCGGTTCTTTCCGCGCTCAACGGGACGGAGGCCAGTGGCGAGGTTCGCGGCAGCGACGGGATCGCGCGGATCGTGGTTGCTCGTCCGATCTCTTTCATGGGCAAGACCTATGCGGTTGTTGCGGAGAAGAGCCTGGACGAGGCCATGGCCTCCGTCACCGCGATGCGGGACCGGATGGTGCTGTGGACGCTGATCACCCTGGCGATTGCCGCTGTCGTTGCGCTCCTTTTCGCGCGCAGCATCACACGCCCGCTGACCACCCTTGTCGGCGCGCTTGAGTCCATTGCCAATGGAAATTTGGGTGAGGACATCAAGGCTGCCCGTCGCGGCGACGAGATTGGCGAGATCGGACGTGCCGTGGTTGCGATCCGCGAAAATGCCGCCGAAGAGCAGGAGCGCCGCACACGTGAGGAAGGCGAACGCGGCCGCACCATCGGGCAGCAGCGTAAGGCCATGCTGGCCACACTGGCTCAGGACTTCGAGGCAAGCGTCGGCAAGGTTGTCGCCGCCGTGTCGCAGTCAGCCCATTCCCTGCAGGATGCGGCCAAGGATGTGCAGCAGATGACGGCCGAGGCCGGGGATAGTGCTTCCCGGGCCGCGGACATGTCGAACCAGGCGATGGAAGAGGTGCAGTCGATCGCGTCTGCATCTGATCAACTGTCCGGGTCGATCCGCCAGATCAGTGAACTTATCCATCGGTCTTCGACGGTTGCCCAGACTGCGACTGTTCGTGCCCAGTCAACCAATGCCACCGTCCGCTCGCTTGCAGAAGCCGCCAATCGGATTGGCGAGGTCGTCACCCTGATTTCGGACATCGCCGACCAGACCAATCTCCTGGCGCTCAATGCCACGATCGAGGCCGCGCGCGCCGGAGAGGCCGGGCGCGGCTTTGCGGTGGTCGCCTCCGAAGTGAAAGAACTGGCCTCCCAGACCGGCAAGGCAACCGGCGAGATCCAGCAGCAGATTGACGCGATCCGCGCTGCGACGGATGACGCCGTCTCCGCCATTTCCGATATTCAGGAGACAATCAACGAGATCACCATGTCGGTAACCGAGGTGTCGTCTGCGGTCGAGGAGCAGAGCGCTGCCACGCAGGGCATTGCCAGCAACACCCAACGCGCCGCACGCGGCACGGCAGAAGTGTCGTCCAACATCCGGCGCGTCAACGAAGTGACCGATCGCACCGGGACGGCGGCGAGCGGATTTGTCGCCTCCGCTGACGAACTGTCGCAGCAGGCCAGCCATCTTGACCAGGAAGTGCGGGCCTTCCTGTCGCAGGTGCGGTCTGCCTGACCTCATCCGGCTGCGCTTGGCATTGCGCCGCCGCGTTCCTATCTGGCATGTATCGAATCCGGCCTTAGGGGCCGGATTCGTCGTTCTGGAAGGAGAGTGTCGATGCGACTGGCCAAAACGATTGCGTCGGGTCTGAAGCTGACCGCTTGTGCCGTCCTGGCGCTGGCGAGTGTCATGGCCGATCACGTCCCCGCGTTAGCGCAGGAGCGGGTGGTTCCGGTCTCCGAGGCGCAGATCACGCTGTCCTTCGCTCCAGTTGTCAGGGGCGTGGCTCCGGCCGTGGTCAACGTCTATGCAAGCCGCCTGGTGCAGCAGCCGGTATCGCCCTTCCTCGATGATCCCTTCTTCCGCCGCTTCTTCGGCGACCAGGTGCCCGGTGCCAACCGGCCGCGCCAGCGGATGGAGTCCTCGCTCGGCTCCGGTGTGATCATTTCCGCCGATGGGGTAATCATTACCAACCACCACGTCATCAAGGATGCGGATGAGGTGCGCGTCGCGCTTGCCGACCGGCGGGAGTTCGATGCCGATATCATCCTCAAGGACGAGCGGACGGATCTTGCCGTCCTGCGCATTCGCGACGGGCAGGATGGTTTTCCGAACGTCGAATTCGCAGACTCTGATTCACTGGCTGTCGGCGACATTGTCCTCGCTATCGGCAATCCCTTTGGGGTTGGACAGACGGTAACGCAAGGCATCATCTCGGCGCTGGCCCGCACCCGGGTCGGCATCACCGATTACCAGTTCTTCATCCAGACCGATGCGGCCATCAACCCGGGCAATTCGGGCGGGGCGCTGGTCGACATGCAAGGGCGTCTTGTCGGCATCAACACAGCGATTTTCTCGCGCGGCGGTGGTTCCAACGGCATCGGCTTTGCCATTCCGGCCAACATGGTCAAGTTCGTCGCCAATTCCGCCGTGACAGTCGGCAAGATCCAGAGGCCATGGCTTGGCGCCACCGTGCAGGTGGTCAGCGCCGAGATTGCAGAAGCGCTCGGCCTGGACAGGCCGCGCGGCGTGCTTGTGACCCAAGTATTTCCGGGTGCACCGGCGGACAAGGCCGGGCTCAAGGTGGGGGATCTGATCACCGCCGTCGATGGCGTCGAAGTGCTCGATCCGGATTCCTTCGGCTATCGCTTTGCGACCAAGGCAGTCGGTGGCGAGACACGCTTCACGCTGCGCCGGGGCGGCAAGGAGAGCGATGCTGTCGTTGCCTTGAAGGTGGCGCCGGAAACCACGCCGAGGGACGCAAGGCTGATCCGCAGCTACTCGCCCTTCGAGGGCGCAACGGTGATGAACCTGTCGCCGGCAGTGGCGGAAGAACTGGGTCTGGAAGCGCTTGAGCGAGGTGTGGTCATTGCCGAGGTTGCAGCGGGGTCGCCGGCGGCGCGGGTTGGCCTGCAGGTTGGCGATATCGTCCTTTCAGTCAACGAGGAGCGAATCGAAACCACTGCGATGCTTGAGCGGGCGTCCAAACGCCAGCCGCGTCTGTGGCGGCTGGATGTGAAGCGCGGCGGGGAAGTCTCTCGCCTCGTGTTGCGCAGCTAGGCCATGGGAGACCTGTTCGCCGCGCCCGAGGGTCCGAGCGGCCCGAGACCGCTTGCCGACCGGCTGCGCCCCCGTCGGCTGGAGGATGTCGTCGGGCAGGACCACCTGCTTGGGCCCGATGGCACGCTGTCGCGCATGCTGCGCACCCGGACGCTCGGATCGCTGATCTTCTGGGGACCGCCCGGAACCGGCAAAACGACGATTGCGCGGCTCTTGGCCGATGCCACGGATCTCGGCTTTGAACAGGTCTCTGCGATCTTCACCGGCGTTGCCGATCTGAAGAAGGTGTTCGAGACGGCAAGGGTGCGGCGGCTGGCCGGACGCGGAACGCTGCTTTTCGTGGACGAGATCCACCGCTTCAATCGGGCCCAGCAGGACAGTTTCCTGCCGGTAATGGAGGACGGCACGATCACGCTGGTGGGGGCGACGACGGAGAACCCGTCGTTCGAGCTCAACGCGGCGCTTTTGTCCCGCTCCCATGTGATGACCTTCCGCTCCCTGGACGCAGAGGCCATCGGCAAACTGCTGGACCGCGCGGAGAGCGAGGAAGGACGTCCGCTTCCGCTGGATGCCGAGGCGCGGGCTGTCCTGATCCGCATGGCCGATGGCGACGGCCGCTCGTCCCTGACGCTGGCAGAGGACGTCTGGCGGGCGGCCCAGCCGGGAGAGGTCTTTGATGCGGCCCGGCTGCAGGACATCGTGCAGCGGCGCGCCCCGATCTATGACAAGGGGCAGGACGGGCACTACAATCTCATATCTGCGCTGCACAAGTCCGTGCGCGGGTCTGATCCTGATGCGGCGCTGTACTGGTTCTGCCGCATGCTGGATGGCGGCGAGGGTCCGATCTATCTCGCCCGGCGCCTGATCCGCATGGCGGTCGAGGATATCGGCCTTGCCGATCCCCAGGCCCTGGTGCAGGCGAATGCTGCGCGCGATGCTTACCAGATGCTCGGCTCCCCGGAAGGGGAACTGGCGCTGGCGCAATGCGTCGTCTATCTCGCCACAGCGCCCAAATCCAACGGCGTCTATGTCGCCTACAAGGCGGCTGTTCGGGCTGCAAAGGCGAACGGGTCGCTGCTGCCGCCCAAACATATCCTGAATGCGCCGACCAAGCTGATGAAGGCCGAAGGCTATGGCGAGGGCTATGCCTACGATCATGATGCGCCGGACGGCTTCTCCGGTCAGGACTATTTCCCGGAAAGCATGGGCCGGCAGACCTTCTATGATCCGCCGGAACGCGGCTTTGAGCGAGAGATCCGCAAGCGGCTTGACTATTGGTCGCGGTTGCGTCGGGAGCGTCGCCGGGACTAGATTTCTCCGCTCTTAGCAAAGCCGAAATACCCGCCGTGGCTAGATAGGGCTGGAGGAGGAGGCGCGCCGGGGGGCGCAGCGTCCTTGGGATCGGGGGCCATCATGAAGCAGATCGAGATCCGCCTGGCGCTGGTCTTTTACGGCGGCGTGTCGCTGGCGATCTACATGCACGGGGTCAGCCGCGAGATCCTCAACCTGGTCAAGGCGTCGAGCTGCCATGGCGCGCGCGAGCCGCTTGACCTCGAGGATGAGGCAAGCTGCGCTCTGCTGTCTCCCACGACACGCGTCTATATCGCCCTGCTGCAAGCCTATGACCCCGACATCAATGTCCGGGTGGTCGTAGATACGATTGCCGGCGCATCCGCGGGCGGGGTGAATGGGGTCATGCTGTCCCGTGCCATCGCCCATGACCTGCCGCTGGATGACCATCGCAACCTGTGGCTTGAGAATGCCGATGTCACAAAGCTGGCGCAACCGCAGGACGGGCTGTCGAGATTCCTCAAGAGTGGCATGTCGCCGGTCATTGACCGGATGATCACCTCAGGCCTCAAGGCGCAGATCACCAGCGCCGAGACACGAGAGAAACTGCGGCTCCTGACCCAGTCGCGCTGGTTTACCCCGCCGTTCTCCGGCGAGCGCTACATCGGCTGGATGCTGGACGCCTGCCGCGAGATGGACAGGGACTGGCGCCCGAAGGCGACACTCGTCCCAAATGGCCAGACCCTCGACCTGTTTGTCACGCTGACGGACTACCATGGCCGCAGCCAGCGGATCCGCATCGACGAACCCGTCTATATCGATGAACGCGAACACCGCCGGATCCTGAAATTCTCCTGCCATCACCGGACGCCGGGCGTGCTGGACAGCCAGTTCACTCCGGCCTTCGCGCCGGCACATGTCTTTGCCGCAAGGGCGACCTCCAGTTTCCCGGGCGCCTTTCCGCCGGCGACAATCGGCGAGATGGACAAGGTTCTGGCCGAGCGTGGCGAGACCTGGGACACGCGCATGTCCTTCTTGACGAATATCCTCGGCGGAACCGAAGATGATCTGCTGCGCCGGGCTTTCGTTGACGGCAGCGTCGTCATGAACAAGCCCTTTGCGCCGGTGATCGCCGCGATCGGCGAACGTCCGGCAACGCGCGAAGTGGCCCGGCGCCTGGTCTATGTCGATCCTGTGCCATCGAGCGGCGAGCGCGGCAAACTGCCGGAAGGCGATAGCGTTCCGGGGTTTTTCCGGGTGATCCTGTCGTCTCTGGCCCATATTCCGCGCAATGAACCGATCGGCGATGATCTGCGTGCCATCGAGGCGCGAAACCGCCGCGCCCGCCGCCTCGCCGAGGTGATTGCCGATACCGAACCAATGGTGGAGCGGGAGGTCGGCCGGATCCTGCCGGATGCCGGCGACAAGCCGCTGACCATCGAGGAACTGACGCAATGCCGGACTGTGGCGAATGAAGCTGCGCATCGGCAGGCCGGCTACGCGCATCTCGGCTATCAGACGCTGAAGCTGCAGGCGTTGGCGGAGCGTGTTTCCAGCCTGATTGCGGCGTTGTCGGCGCGCGCGGGGGTGATCCTCCAGGAGGAGGATGTCATCGAGGCCATGCGGGCGTTTCTTCGCGATGCTTCTGTCGTGGAAGGGCAAAGCCACAGCCGATCGAAAGCGGAACCACAGGCACGCCCGGACCGGATCATTGCCTTCCTCAGGCTGCTTGATGTCGACTACCGCATCCGCCGTCTGCGGTTTGTCGTCCGTAAGCTGAACAGCTTCTACCAGTCGCGGGCGCATGAGGTTGCAGCCCAGAAGCCCGATGACCTCGATGCGTTGAAACGCGAACTCTATGAACAGATCGACAAGCTGCAAAATTGCTGGTCGGCGCAGTCCTATCCGTCCGAAATCGCCGAGGCTGCGGCCGAACTGGCGGTCGGAGGCAGCAGCATCGACCTGTCGCAACTCGAAGCGGTGATGGAGCAGATCGGCCGCCACATGGGGCTGGTCAATCTGGACCGGCTGCATGACGACGTCTTTGCGGTCATGTCGTTCACCTATCTTGTCCCGCTGCTGCGCCGCGAACTGACGCGCGCCTATATCGGCTTTGCCTTCTATGACCTGATCACGCTGCCGGTGTTCCAGCGCAATGACTTCTCCGAGGTCAACGAGACACTGGTCGACCGTATCAGCCCGCGTGACGCCAGTTCGTTGCTGGACGAAGGGTTCCAGTTGAAGGGCTCGGCGCTGAACACGTTTGGCGCCTTCTTCAACCGCTCCTGGCGCGAGCATGATTATCTCTGGGGGCGGCTGACCGCCGCCGATCGGCTGGTCGCCATTCTTCAGTCGTCCATTCAGGCGAAGCGTCTGCCGCAGGATCAGGTCCGTGGTCTGAGGCGACGGTTGTTCCTCGCCATTCTTGAGGAGGAGCAGCCGTTCCTCACCGCCGATCCGGAGCTGATCCCCTCGATCGAGGCTATGATTGCCAGCCGCCTCGGCAGCGATTGACCGATGACCGGCACTTGCGTTCACCGTCTGCTGTGGCATTGAGAGGTTGCCGGCGCCAATGCGTCGCCAGCATGGTGAGGTGAGGACAGGGCGTGGACTATCTTCTGGTGATGCTTGGCGGTGCGATTGGTGCAGGGCTAAGACATGGCGTGAACACCCATGTGCCACGCCTGCTTGGCACAGGTTTTCCTTATGCGACGCTGACCGTAAATGTTCTGGGTTCGCTGGTCATGGGCCTGTTCATCGGCTGGCTGACGCGCCAGACCGGCGGGCTGCCAACCGGTCTGCGGTTGTTCTTTGCGACCGGAATTCTTGGCGGGTTCACCACCTTCTCAGCCTTTTCCCTGGACGTTTCAGCGCTTTGGGAGCGGGGCGATACGCATCTGGCATTGATTTATGTGCTCGCCTCTGTCGTCGTTTCCATTGTCGCGCTGTTTGCCGGTCTGGCCCTGGCGCGCGCCATCAGTTGAGGCTTTCTGAGGAATTCCTTTGCCAATTTGCCCTTGCGCGCTTATGAGAGGCGCAATGACAAAAGGCTGTGGCAGACCACGGTCGGGCATCGCTTTTTAACGGCCCGGCTGCGACACTGGTCACAGCGCTGGACAGCGTCCGGTCTGGCGGCATGGGCTGCAAGGGCTGCCGCGTCACAATGAGATCCGTATGTCTGGTATTGAACTGAAAACCGTGTCCGCCGACGAGGCCGGCATGCGCCTTGACCGTTGGTTCAAGGTGCACTTCCCTGGCCTTGGCTTTGGTCATCTGCAGAAGCTCCTGCGCACTGGGCAGGTGCGTGTCGATGGCAAGCGCGCTGACAGCGCCACCCGGCTTGCCGTCGGGCAGAGCGTGCGCATTCCGCCGCTTGGCATCGAGCTGAAGGCCGATGACCGGATGAACGCGCGGCCGAAGTCGAGCAAGCTGATTGATGACGACCGCAAGGCTGTCGAGGACATGATGCTGTTCGAGGACAGCATGGTGATGGTGCTGAACAAGCCGGTCGGTCTGGCCGTGCAGGGCGGTTCGGGCCTGAAGCGCCATCTTGATGGCATGCTCGATGCCTTCACCGACAGCAAGGGCAACAAGCCGCGTTTGGTGCATCGTCTCGACCGCGAGACCTCCGGCATCATCCTGGTGGCCAAGACCCGTCAGGCGGCACAGGAACTGACCAAGAACTTCCGCCATCGCAATACGCGCAAGATCTACTGGGCGATGCTCGCCGGTGTTCCGCGCCCGCGCCAGGGCCGCATCTCCACCTTCCTGGCTCGCGACGAGAGCGAGGAGCGGATGAAGATCGCCCGCCATGGCGAGGACGAGGCGCAACATGCCGTGTCGCTCTATAATGTGGTCGAGCAGTCGGCACAGAAACTGTCATGGGTGACCATGAAGCCGGTGACGGGCCGCACGCACCAGCTGCGCGCGCATGCGGCGCATATCGGCCATCCGATCATCGGCGACGACAAGTATTTCAACATCGAGAACTGGGAGCTGCCCGGCGGCATCCAGAACCGCCTGCATCTGCTGGCACGCCGGATCATCATCCCGCATCCCTCCGGTCACGGGAAGATCGACGTGTCGGCGCCGCTGCCGCCGCACATGCAGCAGACCTGGAACCTCCTGGGATTCGACGTGGGCGACTATGTCGAGGAGCAGGACGAAGTCGACTGAGTCGCCGTCTCCCCGGCCTGAGGCATGGACCATACCGGTATGTATCTCATCCTGTTTGATTGCGATGGCACGCTGGTCGACAGTCAGGAGACCATTCTGCACGGGCTCGAGGTCGGGTTTGCTGCCGCAGGCCTTCCCATGCCCGGCAGGCGGGAGGCCCTGGCCATCGTCGGTCTGTCGCTGGAACGGGCCTTTGCGCAACTGGTTGGCCCCGAGCATCAGGACAAGGTGCTGCAGATGGCCGCCGCCTACCGGGCCTCGAAACGGGAGCGGCGGGAGTTGGGGCTGGACTTTGATCCGCTGTATCCCGGTGCACGCGAGGTCGTCGAGCGGCTTGGCGCCCGCAGCGACGTATTGCTTGGCCTTGCCACCGGCAAGGCGCGGCGTGGCGTGGCGCATCTTCTCCAGGTTCATGATCTGGAGGGACGTTTCATCACCATCCAGACGGCCGATACGAGCCCGTCAAAGCCCCATCCCGACATGATCCTGCGGGCTGTTGCCGAGACAGGCGCCGAGCTTGACCGGACCGTGATGATCGGTGACACCAGCTTCGACATGCAGATGGCGCGTGCCGCCGGGGCTCATGCGATTGGCGTCACCTGGGGCTACCATGATGGTGACTTGCTCGCGGCCGCCGGTGCGGATCTGATCATTGATACATTTGCGGCCCTGGAAAGCGCGCTGGCTAGCCAGCTCGGCTGGGCCATGGAGAAAGCCTGATGCGCGATATTTTCGAGGATCTGAGCGCGGATCTTGCCAAATATGATCCGGTTGAGCGGGCCCGGGAACTGTCCCGGCGGGATCTGCCCAAGCGCTTCTACACAACAGTCGGCATTGCCGAGGTTGAAGGCGGCTTTGCCGTCACGCTGGATGGTCGCCAGGTCAAGACACCGGCCCGCAACCTGCTTGCCGTCCCGGCCCGGGCGCTGGCTGAAGCTGTCGCCGCCGAGTGGGAGGCGCAGGAAACCGTCATCAACCCCGGTGTCATGCCGCTGACCCGCATGGCAAATGCGGCCATCGATGCCGTTTCCATCCGCTTCACCGAGGTTGCCGACGAGATTGCCCGCTATGCCGGCAATGATGCGCTCTGCTACCGGGCCAGCGATCCGGAGCGTCTGGCCGAACGCCAGCGCCTGACCTGGGATCCGCTGCTGGAAAGGGTAGGGGGAGCCCTAGGCGGCCAGTTCCGCCTGATCGCCGGTGTGACCCATGTGGCGCAGGAGGAGGCACTGGTCGCGGCCTATCGCCGGGCACTCGATGACTTCACGCCGCTGCAACTGGCTGCCCTGCACACGGTGACCTCGATCACCGGGTCTGCCGTCATCGGCTTCCTTTTGGCGCGCGGTGAACATCCCGCCGAATCCCTCTGGGCGGCGGCGCATGTGGATGAAGACTGGAACGCGGAACTGTGGGGCGAGGATGACGAAGCCCGGCGCATCCGGACCTTCAAGCGCAGCGAGTATGATGCCGCGGCGCTGATCCTGGCTGCCGTCCGCTCCGCTTGACCGGTTAACCGCAACGGCCTTGCCGCAGCATCCGGCGCATGACGGACCAGACCAGACCAGACCAGACCAGACCGGCTGCGTCCCCTGATCAGATCTCGAATTCCTCGATCTCCGTGAAGGCCTTGCGCAGGGCGCTCGACCAGGCGGCTGACAGGGTCTGGAAATACGGATCGTCCTTGTGGATCCGCTTCTGGCGCTTGGTCGTGAAACTGTCCGTGTTGTAGAGCATTAGGTCGATGGGCATGCCGACGGACAGGTTGGACCGCAAGGTGCTGTCGAAGGACAGCAGCACCAGCTTGGCGGCCTCGCCCAGCCGCATGTCACGGCGCGTCACCCGGTCGAGGATCGGCTTGCCGTATTTGTGCTCGCCGATCTGGAAGAACATCGTATCCGACGTTGCCTCGATGAAATTGCCCGCCGAATAGATCTGGAACAGGCGCGGCTCCTCGCCCTTGATCTGCCCGCCGAGGATCATCGTCAGGAAGAAGCTTTCCGCATTGGTTGCCAGCGCCTCGCCGTCGAGGGCCCGCACATCCCGCACCGCCTGTCCAATCAGCCGGGCGGCCTGGAACATGGTGTCGACGGTCATGAGGTTGACCGGATTGAGCGTCGGCGAAGCAATCTGCTCGCTCAGGATGGTGACCACGGACTGGGTGATGGCGAGGTTGCCGGCGGTCAGCAGCGTGAAGCAGCGCTCGCCTGGCAATTCCCAAGTGTGCAGCTTCTTGAAGCAAGCGATGTTGTCCACGCCCGCATTGGTGCGCGTGTCGGCGGCGAACACCAGCCCCCGGTCCAGTTTTAGTCCGACGCAGTAAGTCACGTATCGTCTGCCTCTGATAGCGGCGGCCCGGATGGCGCGGCTATTGCTGCTGTTGTTGCCCTTCCGCCCGGAGGACATCCACCTCGACGTGGAGGTTCTCCTCCTTGCCGCCAAACCGGATGCCGCGGATCGGTGAAGCGGAGCGCGAGTCTAGCCCCAGCGTCAAGCGGATATAGCGATCCGTGGGGCACAAGCCGTTGGAGACATCGAACCCGACCCAGCCGAGGCCCTCGAGCCAGGCCTCGACCCAGGCGTGATGGGCCTCGGATTCCTGCTGCTCCTCCAGATACAGGTAGCCCGAGACGTAGCGTGCCGGGACCCCGGCCGCACGTGCGGCGGCAATGAAGATGTGGGCGTGATCCTGGCAGACGCCTTCGCCGGCGGCCAGGGCCTCGATGGCGGAGGCATGGGTTTCGGTCACCCCGATGCGATAGCCGACCTTGTCGCGGATGGCGTGCATCAGGGCATGGCAACCGGAGATCTGGTCATCGGATGTGATCAACTGCGACAGTTTGCGGATTGCCGGGTTGGCTTCGGTCAGCGACGTGACGCGGGTGTAGATCCGCACAGGCGCCTCGCCGGTCTCATGACCGATGACGCCTGCAAGATCAGCTGTTTCCACCTCGCCAGAGGCCGTAATCTCGACCTCCTCAATCGGCAGGCTGGAGGAGATCATGTGCACCAGGTTGCCGAAGGCGTCGTGATAGGCAGTGGCCCGGTCCATGCCCGGCGCCGTGATGGACCAGTTGAGAATCCGCTGGCTGGCACAGTCCGGCGGGGTCAGCCGCAGCTGCTGCATCGCATTGGCGAGCGGGCTGTCATAGCGGTAACGGGTGGTATGGCGAACTGTGAGGCGCATGATCAGGGTTCCTCGGGCCGTGTCGGCAGGCCTCAGGCGAAATTGTAGTCGCGCGCGAGCCGGTCGGCGAACTTGTTGTTTCGCAAGGTGAAGTCGCTCAGGAATTCGTGCAGGCCACTGTCGAAGATGCCCGCCATCGAGCCGCTGCGCAGCTGTTCGTGGATGACTGCAGCCTGCGCCGAACTGGGCATCTCGTCACCATAGAACGCGGTGAGGTCAGCCATGGTTCCCGTGATCCAGTCGTAGCAATGGGCCAGCGAGCGCGGCATTTCCCGGCGCAGGATGAGGAAGTCGGCGACGTTCACGCCCTTGATGCGCGGGTCGGAATAAGCAAAGCGATAGCTTCTGAGGCCCGACATGACGCGCAGGATCGACGTCCACTGGTGGTGATGCGCGTTGCCGCCCACGTCGGTGTCCGGCAGGAAGATCCAGTAGCGCGTGTCCAGCACCCGGGCCGTGTGGTCGGCACGCTCGACAAAGTGGCCAAGCTGCGAAAAGTGGTAGCCATCGTCGCGCAGGATCGTTCCCAGCAGCGCGCCACGGAACAACAGCGCGCGCTGGCCGATCCAGGCCAGAAACTCCGGCAGCTTGTCCTGGGACACGGTCTGCGGCTTGACGTCGGCAAACTCGATCCAGGTGGTGTTGATCGCCTCCCACATGTCGGAGGTGATGCCGGTGCGCACCGAGCGGGCATTGTTGCGGGCGGTCTCCAGCCCGCAATGGATCGAGGACGGATTGGTCTTGTCGAACAGCATGAAGTTGACGACGCCGCGCTGGGAGATCTCGCCAACCTTTTCCAGATAGGCAGTTTCGCAGCCCGCACCGACAAGAACAGAGCGCCAGTCGCCGGCAGGATCGGTGCCGAGGTGCGGCAGCATGGCGGTGCGCCAGGCCGCTTCCAGCAGCTTGGCAGTGTTGTGCGCGCGCTCCTGATAGCGCGACATCCAGAACAGGGAGGAGGCGGTACGGCCAAGCATGCGATCAGTCCTCCAGAACCCAGGTATCCTTGGTGCCGCCACCCTGGCTGGAATTGACCACCAGGGAGCCATTCTTCAGTGCCACGCGGGTCAGTCCGCCCGGCGTGATGCGCACCTGATCGCCGATCAGCACGAAGGGGCGCAAATCGACATGGCGCGGGGCAACGCCCGAGGCCACATGCGTCGGGCAGGCGGAAAGCGCCAGCGTCGGCTGGGCGATGTAGTTGGTCGGATTGGCCTTGAGGATCTCGCGGAAGGCGGCGATTTCCCGTTTCGAGGCGGTCGGTCCGATCAGCATGCCGTAGCCGCCCGAGCCATGCACCTCCTTGACGACGATGTCGGCCAGGTTGTCGAGCACATAGGCAAGGTCGTCGGCGCGTGAGCAGTTCCAGGTCGGCACGTTGTTCAGGATCGGCTTTTGTCCGGTGTAGAACTCGATGATGTCCGGGACATAGGCGTAGATCGCCTTGTCGTCGGCAATGCCGGTGCCCGGCGCATTGCAGATCGTCACCGTGCCGGCACGGTAGGCGTCGAACAGGCCCGGCACGCCCAGCATCGAATTCGGCCGGAAGGTGAGGGGATCCAGGAACGCGTCGTCGATGCGGCGGTAGATGACATCCACCTGCTTCGGCTTGCGCGTGGTGCGCATCCAGACCTTGCCATTGTCGACAAAGAGGTCACGGCCTTCGACCAGCTCGACACCCATCTGGTCGGCGAGGAAAGCGTGCTCGAAATAGGCCGAGTTGTAGATGCCCGGGGTCAGGATGCAGATGGTCGGATCCCCGTTCGTCCCCTCCGGTGCAACGCTCTCCAGCGTCTGGCGCAAGAGTTCCGGGTAGTGTTCGATGGGTGCGACCCGGTGCATCTGGAAGAGGTCCGGGAACATCCGCATCATGGTTTCGCGGTTCTCCAGCATGTAGGACACGCCGGAGGGCGTGCGGGTGTTATCCTCAAGAACATAAAAGTCATTCTCGCCGACGCGAACGAGATCAGTGCCAATGATATGAGAATAGACGCGCCGCGCCGGGGTGAAGCCGACCATCTCTGGCAGGAAGGCTGCGTTCTGGATGATCAGGTCGGCAGGGATGCGGCCGGCGCGGATGATCTCCTGGCGGTGATAGATGTCGTGCAGGAAGGCATTGAGAGCGCGCACGCGCTGGTCGATGCCGGCCGAAAGACGCCGCCACTCGCCGGCCGAGAGGATGCGCGGGATCGGGTCAAAGGGAATGAGCCGTTCGGTCGCTGCCTGCGCGCCATAGACGGCGAAGGTGATGCCAAGGCGGCGGAAGATGGTTTCGGCCTCGCGGTTCTTGCGCGACAGGAAGCCTTTCGGCTGCTTGTCCAGCCAGTCTGCAAGCCGGGCATAGGCCGGGCGGACCGTGCCATCCAGTCCCAGCATTTCGTTGAACACCACCCGTTCTGCGGCCATGTTCTCCCCCGTCGTCGTTTGCCGATCATTTAGGCAAGCATTGCAAATCACTTGGGTCTGCAAAAGCGCAATCTTCACGCTTGCCTGCCTTCCCTTTAGGCACAATGTCGGGCTTGCCTGAATGTCCATCACCCGGTAGGAGCCCGGCGTCCATCTTTGTGCTGACTTTCCGGGCTTTGCGCGCTCATGATAGACCGATGGCAAAGCACGTCATGCCAAAGGGGCACACCATGAAGGAAATCCTGGCCGAACTGGAACACCGGCGCGAAACCGCGCGGCTCGGCGGCGGATTGAAGCGCATCGCCGCCCAGCACGCGCGGGGCAAGCTGACGGCCCGCGAGCGCATCGACATTTTCCTCGACGAAGGGTCGTTCGAGGAATTCGACATGTTCAAGCAGCACCGCTGCACCGACTTCGGCATGGACGAGGCGCATATCCCGGGGGATGGCGTTGTCACCGGCTGGGGCACGGTCAACGGCCGTGTCGTCTACGTCTTTTCCAAGGATTTCACGGTCTTCGGCGGATCGCTGTCCGAAACCCATGCCCAAAAAATCATCAAGATCCAGGACATGGCGCTGCAGAACCGGGCTCCGATCATCGGGCTGTTTGATGCCGGTGGCGCGCGCATCCAGGAAGGCGTTGCCGCGCTGGCCGGCTATGGCGAGGTGTTCCAGCGCAACGTGATCGCCTCGGGTGTGATCCCGCAGATCTCGCTGATCATGGGGCCCTGCGCCGGCGGCGATGTCTATTCGCCGGCGATGACCGACTTCATCTTCATGGTGCGCGACACGTCCTACATGTTCGTGACCGGTCCGGATGTGGTGAAGACCGTGACCAATGAAACGGTGACGGCCGAGGAACTGGGCGGGGCAAGCGTCCACACCACCAAATCCTCCATCGCCGATGGCGGGTTCGACAATGACGTCGAGGCGCTTCTGGAAATGCGCCGCCTCATCGACTTCCTGCCGATGAACAACGCGGCCGACGTGCCGGAAGTCGATTGCCACGATGATCCCTCGCGGCTCGATCTCAGCCTCGACACGCTGATCCCGAACAATCCGAACAAGCCCTATGACATGAAGGAACTGGTGCTGAAGACCGTCGACGAGAGCGACTTCTTTGAGATCCAGGCCGGATTTGCCAAGAACATCATCACCGGTTTCGGCCGCATCGAGGGACGGACGGTCGGCATCATCGCCAACCAGCCGATGGTGCTTGCGGGCGTTCTGGACAGTGACGCCAGCCGCAAGGCCGCGCGGTTCGTGCGCTTCTGCGACTGTTTCAACATCCCGATCGTCACCTTCGTCGACGTTCCGGGCTTCCTGCCTGGCACGGCGCAGGAATATGGCGGGCTGATCAAGCACGGCGCCAAGCTGCTGTTTGCCTATGCCGAAGCGACCGTTCCGAAAGTCACCGTCATCACCCGCAAGGCCTATGGTGGGGCCTATGACGTGATGAGCTCCAAGCACATCGGCGGCGACATCAACTACGCCTGGCCGACGGCCGAGATTGCGGTGATGGGGGCCAAGGGCGCAGTCGAGATCCTGTACCGCTCGGAACTCGCCGACAAGGACAAGATCGCCAAGCGGACCAAGGACTACGAGACCCGCTTCGCCAATCCCTTCGTCGCAGCCGAGCGCGGCTACATCGACGAGGTGATCATGCCCCATTCAACCCGCAAGCGCGTCTCCCGCGCGCTTGCCTTGCTCAGGGCGAAGAAAGTGGCAATGCCGCTGAAGAAGCACGACAACATTCCGCTCTGAGCGGCAAAGCCGGGCCGGGCGTCACAACGCTGAATGAAAAAGGGCGGATCCGGGGATCCGCCCTTTTTTGAGACAAGGCACCGTCATTCCGGACAAGGTGAGCATGAGCGAACCGAAGATCCGGAATCCAGCTCTTCAGTGCGAGCGTGAGCGAGCTCACAGCAATGATGATCTCAAAGTCTCCGCTACATCTGGTTTGTCGCGCTCCGCGCGGCTGATTTCTGGATCCCGGGTCAGGCCCGGGACAGGTCCCGGCTCGGCACTTCGCTTGCGCTCAGTTGGGCCGGGATGACGTGCTGGGGCGGTCGAATGAAAAAGGGCGGCTCCGGGGATCCGCCCTCAGGCTGGTGACAAACCCTCGATGGTCATCCCGGACGCAGCGAAGCGGAGATCCGGGACCGGCGAGCCAAGGTCTCTCCGGGGTTAATTTATTGAAATAAAGAAACCTCGCCTCTCCGGTCCCGGCTCGGCGCTGCGCTTGGCCGGGATGACGGAGGTGAGGTCGAGGTTTGTTATCAAGCTCAAGGGCGGATCCAGGGATCCGCCCTTTTTTGATGTCTGCACGCGTCTGTCAGGCCTTCAGGCGGCCTTGACGGAGGTTTCGGACACGAAGGCTTCGATGGCTTTCTGCAGCACGCTTGCGCGCTGGTTGAGGGTCTGGGCCTCGTCCTGCAGCTTGTCGGCGAGACGGCTGTTGTCCTGGGTCATCGAGCCGACCTGGTTGACCGACTGGGTCAGGGTGTCGGTGTTGTGGGTCGAGACCTGGGCAGCGCGGGCGATTTCACCGGTTGCCTCTTCCTGCTGGGCGATCGAGAAGGCGAGATCTTCAACGAAGCCCTGCATTTCGGTCAGGATGCCGTTGATCGAGTTGATCGACGAGACCGAGCTGGTGGTCGAGCTCTGGATCGCCTCGATCTGGGTGCGGATGTCGTCGGTTGCCCGGGCAGTCTGGTTGGCGAGCGTCTTCACTTCGGCGGCCACGACCGCGAAGCCCTTGCCGGATTCGCCGGCGCGGGCGGCCTCGATGGTGGCGTTGAGGGCCAGGAGGTTTGTCTGTTCGGCAATATCCTGGATGAGGCCGATGACGGTGCCGATGCTCTCGGCCATCTTGTCGAGCCGCTCCATGTTGGTGCTGGCTTCGGACGAGACCGAACTTGCAGCGCCGATGCGGGTTTTCACATGGGTGATGCGCGAGGTGATCTCGGACAGGGACGAGGTCAGCTCGGTGGTCGCAGATGCCACCGTCTGGGCGGCGGAGCCGGCCTCGGACGTTGCCACCAGCGAGCGGCGGGACTGTTCATCCGTTGCGCTGGCCGAGTGCTTGAGCTGGCCGGAGATGCCCTGAAGATCCTTCACCGAGCCGGACAGATCGCCAAAAATACCGGCGACGCGTTCATTGAAGGACATGGCGATGTTGCGCCGTTCGGCTGCGATGCGCTGATTGACGGCAGCGGCCTCCTCGGCTTGGCGGCTTTCCATCGCCCGCTTCTCGATCAGCGACTGACGGAAGCTCTCAAGGGCGGTCGCCATGTCGCCAATTTCGTCGCCGCGCCCCAATCCTACGATCTGTCGATCGATCGAGCCACCGGCAATCGCGCTCATGTCCTCGCCCAGCCTGTTCATGCTGCGCAGCATGCCGAAGTAGATCATGGCGACAAGACCCATCAGGGTCGCCAGCGTCAAAGCGATTGAAATGTTCAAGATCAGGCTGGCGAAATTATCTTCGGCCTGCGCAATCTCGATGGCTGTCTGGGTGCGCTGTTCCATCATCTGGTAGAACTTGTCGACCGGCTTCATGATGTTGGCCTTGAAGCCATGGTATTGCGTGCTGTGCAGCATCTTGATCGGCTTGGCCGGATCGTCGGCCGCGATCGGCTTGCCGTCCTTGTCGAGGCCCTTGACGTAGTTCATCGCCTCGACCTCAAGGTTGACGAGGCCGTCAGAGTTTTTCTTGGCCTCATCCAGCAGCGCCAGTTCTGCCTGCGTGAAGCCCGCTTCGACCATCCGGTCCAGCAGCGCGCCAGTCTCGCCGTCCGGGCGCGGCTTTGCAGTACCGGCGGCAACAAAGTCCCAATAGATGCGGTGATAGTCCTGTGGCGTTGGCTTCTCGCCGTTGCGGATGGCCAGGATCGCGTTGTATTGCGCCTCATACTGGGCATCGCCCGTCACCACATAAGTCCGTGCAAGGCGCGTCAGGTCATCCGAACTCTGGCGCAACTCGTCGGCCAGCAGGTAGGACTGGTACTTGCCCTCGATGGCCTGTTCGAGGTGGAGATTTGCACTCTTCGATTGCTGCAGCGCAAACACGAGGCCGGCGCCCGATGCCGCAGAGATGCCGGCTGCTACGAAGACTAGTGTGGAAATCCGCATTACAATCTCTCCGGGAAATCAATTTTCCGTAAGGTAAGATTGCGTGCGCCGCGTAAATGAACGATTAAATTTCAAAAATTTGAAAATTGTAGAACGAGAGAATTTTCGATACTGGTTGCATTGTTTGATTGAAAAAATCTTAGATTGATTTGGTGTTTCGGTTTTATGTAGTTCTCCATTTTTTACTTATGGAGAAATTGGCATATTTGTCTCATTCTATGTATTCGCAAACTCTGAGTAATGGCTATGTGTGCGCTGCAGTAGGGGTTTCGGCTTTATTGTCATTATTCTCATGTCTTCGTCATCTTTAGTTGTCAAAAAGTCGCCCTCGGCGACTGAAAAGCGGTTCTTCGCACTGGAAGCCAATCTGGCATTGCGGTGCGTCGCGGGTCTTTTCATAGGCTGGGACGGCATCTTCCCAGCTGTCGCAATAGGCGCGGCTGGTGACAAAGCGGTCATATGTGTTCCGTCCGGTGGTGAAGACGACCGCGCCGTTTCGGGCGAGTGTCTGCTGCGCCTCGCGGCAGGTCATCTGCCGCAGGTCCGGCCTGGCCAGACTTGCCGTGGTTGTGGCGAAGAGCGCTGTCAGTGCAACGGCAATGCAGGCGACAGTTGGCCGGGTTGCTGAACGAGGCGATGGGATGGGCATGGGCTGCTCCAATAAACGACGTCTGCAACCGACCGGCCATCAAACTGTGAAGGCCGGACCCTGGACCAGACTACATCTCTAAGATAAGCGGCAAACGGCCGACAGTAAGGCCCCGGCGTTAACTTTCGCGTGTGCGCTCGATCTCGACGCTGGCCCTGCCCGAGGAAATCGGCAGTGGTGCGCCCGGCTTGTGCACGCGGATGCGCACCTTCTCGATGCGCGGGTCAGCGGCCAGAACGGCTTCGGCAATCGCGCCGGCGAGACGCTCGATCAGCTTGAAGCGCGAACCCGTAACAACGCCCTCGATGATCTTCGTCAGTGACCCGTAACAGACGGTGAGGGCGTAATCGTCTTCGCGGCTGGCTGGCCCAAGATCCATCCAGCAGGCAAGGTCGACATGAAACCGCTGGCCGAGCCGGGTCTCTTCCTCATAAAGCCCATGATAGGCAAAAAAGGCGAGATCCTCGAGATAGATGACGTCCATGCGTCCGGCTCCTGCAATGACGGGCGGGCAAAGGCGGGCAGGGGCCCGCGCCGGCGGGGGCGCAGGCGCCTGCGTCATAGGCCAGAGGCTTGCAGAAATCCAGTCGCAGCTTGCGTGTGGTTCAATTCAGATGCGCACGCGCTTCAGGAACTGCGTCCCGGCGCGCAGGGCGAGCCTTTCAGCACCTCGCGAACACCGCGCAGGGAGAATTGCGAATAGCTCTCGTCTGCGAAGCGCACGGCGAGGTTCTTTGCCGCTTCCAGTTTCTTCCAGAGCATTTCCGACCGGTCGGCACAGGCCGGGCAGTCCGATTTCACATAACCTTGTTCATCGGCTGTGACGTCAAAGGCCGAGCGGTCGAGCACGATCTTGATCGTCTTGCGAGCCGGGGCGTTGTGGCCCTTGATGTCGATGTCGAGGATCGCGCCGGCAAGACCGCGCGCCGGATTGCACCAGATGATGAAATGGGAGCCATCCTCTGTGGAGGTGAAGTATTTTTCATAGCCCTTCACCGTTTCATGGCGCCAATAAAGCTCGTCCGCGAAGGCTGCCGTTGCAGATGTCATGGTCAGTGCCGCCGCTGCGGCAAGGATTATTCCCCTCATTGGGTCCCCCGTATTTTTCTCCATAGGCACATTCTTCGATATTTACTAAAAAAATCTTCGCCGACCGCAGATTGACCCCGCGGAATCCACGCGCTCAAGTGGCGCTCTGACTGTTAGTCAAGATGAGGGGAGTCATCCTTTGGTGATATTGCGCGGCAGGTGGACAAGCGCCTACAACCAGATCACCCAACACCAGTAAGCCAATCAATAGGCGGGGGCAGACGCGCATGTTTTCCAAGATCCTGATCGCGAACCGCGGCGAAATCGCATGCCGTGTCATCAAGACCGCGCGGCGGATGGGGATCAAGACCGTTGCGGTCTATTCGGATGCGGACAAGGACGCGCTGCACGTGGAAATGGCCGATGAGGCCGTACACATCGGGCCTGCTGCCGCGGCAGACTCCTACCTCGTGATGGACAAGATCATCGCCGCCTGCAAGGCGACCGGCGCCGAGGCCGTGCATCCGGGCTATGGCTTCCTGTCCGAACGTGCCGCCTTCCCGAAAGCCCTGGCGGACGCCGGAATTGTCTTCATCGGCCCGAACCCCAAGGCCATCGAGGCGATGGGCGACAAGATCGAATCGAAGAAATTCGCCAACGCTGCCAAGGTCAGCACCGTGCCGGGCTATCTCGGGGTCATCGAGACGCCGGAACATGCGGTGGAGATTGCCACCGAGATCGGCTTCCCGGTCATGATCAAGGCCTCGGCCGGTGGCGGCGGCAAGGGCATGCGCATTGCCTGGAACGCCGGCGAGGTGCACGAAGGCTTCGCGCGCTCCAAGTCGGAAGCCGCCTCGTCCTTCGGCGATGACCGCGTGTTCATTGAGAAGTTCATCCAGAACCCGCGCCACATCGAGATCCAGGTGCTGGGCGACAAGCACGGCAATGTCATTTATCTCGGCGAGCGCGAATGCTCGATCCAGCGCCGCAACCAGAAGGTCATCGAGGAGGCCCCGTCGCCGCTGCTCGATGAAGCCACCCGCCGCGCCATGGGCGAGCAGGCCGTGGCGCTTGCCAAGGCCGTCAACTACGACAGCGCCGGCACGGTGGAATTCGTCGCCGGTCAGGACAAGAGCTTCTTTTTCCTTGAGATGAACACCCGCCTGCAGGTGGAGCATCCGGTGACCGAACTCATCACCGGCATTGACCTTGTCGAGCAGATGATCCGCGTCGCCTATGGCGAGAAGCTGGCGATTGCGCAGGCCGATGTGAAGCTGAACGGCTGGGCGGTCGAGAGCCGCATCTATGCCGAGGATCCCTATCGCAACTTCCTGCCGTCCATCGGCCGTCTCGTGCGCTACAGCCCGCCGGAAGAGAAGTCGGAAGACGGCGTGACCGTGCGCAACGACACCGGCGTCGTCGAGGGCTCGGAAATCTCGATGTTCTACGACCCGATGATCGCCAAGCTCGTCACCCATGCGCCGACACGCTTGGAGGCGATCGAGGCCATGTCGGAAGCGCTCGACGCCTTCTATGTCGATGGCATCCAGCACAACGTGCCGTTCCTGACCTCGCTGATGAGCCATCCGCGCTGGCGCGCCGGCACGTTGTCGACCGGCTTCATCGTCGAGGAATATCCGGATGGCTTTACGCCGGCAGTTCCGGATGCCGAGGCCAAATCGGTCCTGGCGGCGGTGGCGCTGACCATGGAAACCCTGCGCCGCGAACGCCTGGACCATCTGCCGGGCCGGCTGCGTCCGCACACGGGTGCCGTGCGCGAGCAGTGGACCGTGAAGATCGGCAAGGATTACATCCCGGTCCGCATCACTGAGGGCTATCCGGCAGCACCGCTTGAAATGGATGTCTCCGTCGACGGCGGTGATGTCGTCACGGTCACTTCGGACTGGGTGCCGGGTGACCGGCTGTGGCGCGGCTCCATCGGGGACCGCCGCGTGGTGGTGCAGGTACGCCCCGTCACTTCCGGCTACCGGCTCGACTGGCAGGGCTTCTCCGTCATTGCCAAGACCATGACCCCGCGCACGGCGGAACTCGACGCCCTGATGCCGGAAAAGCTGCCGCCGGACACTTCGAAGTTCCTGCTGTGCCCGATGCCGGGTCTCGTCGTCTCCGTCATGGTCAGCGAAGGCCAGGACGTGAAGGCCGGCGAGGCGCTCGCCATCGTCGAGGCGATGAAGATGGAAAACGTGCTTCGCGCCGAACGCGATTGTGTTATCAGCGAGATCAAGGCCAAGCCCGGCGACAGTCTCGCCGTCGATGCCGTGATCATGGAGTTTGAATGACGCCAGGCGCGAAGGGGATCGACACGGTCCTGTTCGATCTGGACGGGACGCTGACCGATCCCTTTGTCGGCATCACCCGCTCGATCCAGTATGCCCTTGAGAAGCTCGGCACGCCGGTCCCGGCGGCCGAGGAGCTGGGCTGGTGCATCGGTCCGCCGCTGTGGGAGAGTTTTGCCGTGCTGCTGGGCCAGGACGGCGAGACCCATGACGACAAGGCGCTGCTTGACCGTGCCGTGGCGCTCTACCGCGAGCGCTACACCAGCGTCGGCCTCTACGAGAACGAGCTGATCGCCGGCATCGCGCCGCTGGTCGAGGCGCTTACCGGCGCAGGCCTCACCCTCTATGTCGCGACCTCCAAGCCGCATGCCTATGCCGGCAAGATCGTCGAGCATTTCGGGCTCATGCCGCAGTTCCGCAAGGTCTATGGCTCGGAACTGGATGGCACCCGCTCGGCCAAGGCCGAACTGATTGCACACCTCATCGAGCAGGAAGCGCGCGATGCCGCCAGCTGCGTCATGATCGGTGACCGCAAGCATGACCTCATCGGCGCCCACGCCAATGACATGCGGGCCATCGGCGTCACCTGGGGCTATGGCGGCTACGAGGAACTGGCCGCCGAACACCCGGCCTTGATCGCCCGTCTGCCGGATGAAATCCGCGCCTGGCTTTCAGTATGACTGAAAATCACCGCTTGCGCCGATGCCGGATAGCGGTTTAGTCTCCCTGCACCAGAAACAGGTCCTCGGGGCGGGGTGAAACTCCCCACCGGCGGTGATGGCCTTGGGGGACTTCCGAGAGGATGGACCCAAGTCCGCAGCCCGCGAGCGCCTTTCAGCTGACGCTGGAAGGGACAGCAGATCCGGTGCAACTCCGGAGCCGACGGTTACAGTCCGGATGAAAGAGAACCTGGCCAGTCGTCGCTGCGCGCCGGCCTTGCGGTCGGCACCGGCTTGCGCCTGGCTTTGCCCCGGGTCCATTGCCACAGGATGGCCCGTGTCGTGCAGACTTCGTCGTTCCCTTCAAAGCCGCTGATTGCCGCCGCCTGCATGATCGGGGCCGGGGCGAGCTTTGCCCTCGTCAATGTCTGCCTGCAGGCGGCAACCATGCAGCTCGGTCTGCCGGCCGCCAGCGCCGCCTTCTGGCAATATCTGGTGGCGCTCCTGTTCGCGCTGCCCTGGATCCTCAGGCGGGGCAGGGCGGCGCTCGTGACGCGTCAGCCAAAGCTGCATGCGCTGCGTATTCTTCTGGCGGTCGGCGGCGTGCAGGCCTGGGTCTTCGGGCTGGCCCATGTGCCGATCTGGCAGGCCGTCGCCCTGATCATGACTTCGCCCTTCTTCGTCATCCTCGGCGCGCGGATCTTCCTGAAAGAGCAGGTCGGTCCCCTGCGCTGGATGGCAACGCTGCTTGGCTTTGCCGGCGGCATGGTGATCCTTGCCCCCTGGAGCGAGCGGTTCGAGCTCGCCGCGCTGCTGCCGGTGCTGGCTGCTGCGCTCTGGGGCGGGGCCTCGCTGGTGACCAAGCGCCTCACCGGAGCCGAATCCGCCGACACGGTGACGCTCTACCTTCTCCTGCTGCTGACGCCGGTCAACGGCGCGCTGGCGCTGATTGATGGTGCCGTCGTGCCAACCGGCCTCAGCCTCTATCTGGCGCTGGGCGCGGGCCTCTTTACGGTCGCGGCCAACTACCTCCTGACGCTTGCCTATTCGCGCGCCGATGCGGCCTTCGTCCAGCCCTTCGACCATCTCAAGCTGCCGCTCAACATCCTCACCGGCTGGCTCGCCTTCGGCTTCATCCCCGACGGCTACCTCTGGCCCGGCGCCGCCCTCATCCTCGCCGGTTCGTTCCTCGTCCTGATGGAAGACCATCTCGCCCGGCGGCAGATGGCGGTGGGGTGAGGGGAGGTATGCATAGCGGCCATCTGAGCCGATATCAGTCCGCAGGCCTATCGCGCCATCGCAGCGGTCATCCCCGCCTTGTGCCACTGCTGTCCGGTTTAAGTTTCTGGACAAGGTGCATGACATTGATTCTACTCGTGTTCAGGCGTTTAGCGACGGTCTGGACACGGGCAGGAGGTCAATGTCATGCGTCATGAGAATAGCGTGTTTC
>NZ_PUDR01000022.1 GCF_003012935.1 Pannonibacter carbonis
TACATCCTGCTGCGCATCGTCCATGCCACCCAGCGCGCAATCCCTCAGCCCCGCGCCTTTGCCCGCCTCCTGCGCCTCAACATCATGCACAAACGGCCAATCGACCACCTCAGCAAAGCCCCGCCAACCCCGCCAAATGACACAAGGCAGATGCAACTCCCAGGCCTACAAACTTAAACCGGACAGCAGTGCCTTGTGCGGGGATCCATTTGGCGCCTTGCTCTCCAGGCGCCCTACCTTAGGGGCATAGGCTTTTTGGATCCCCGCACATGGCGGGGATGACCTCCGTGGTTGAGGTTTCGCGCTATCTGCACCGCTAGCGCGATGCCAGGCCAACTGGCTTGCCGCCGGGCTCAGGGAACGATGATGGACACCGGCAGCGGGGCCGGTTCGATGGTCAGCGGCGTGACGCCGAACGGGTCGCCGTCCACCTGTGCCGGCACGCGCCGGGCTGCGGTGATGCTGATGCGCTCCGCACTGACGACCTTGACGCCCCGAGCCCTGTCGAGCCGTCCCATCATCAGCGCCAGCCCGTAGCGCAGCGCCGAGAGCGCGTTGTCCTCCGCAAGCGTCACCAGATGCAGCCCGGGCTCGGTCACCGACGCCTCACGGCACACGACGAAGGGGCCGCCATAGCAGCGGCTCTTGGTGGCAATGGCGAGCCGGCAGGTCATGAGTTCCCCGTCCGCCTCGACGATGAGATCCTCACCCTTGCGCGACAACGCGACTTCCGCCCCGATCATGCCGTAGGCGAGCTTGCCCAGCCGCCGCTTCAGCGACAGCGGCACGGCATGCACCACTTCCGCATCGAAACCGGCCGAGGCCATCAGCACGAAGGGGCGGCCGTTGGCGAGGCCATAATACAGCGGTTTGGTCCGGCGGCGGGCGATCATGGCCGCAATAGCATCCGCCTTGCGCGGCAGGCCAAGCTCGGCGGCCAGCACATTCGCCGTCCCGGACGGGATCACGGCCAGGGCAGGGGGATTGGCGTTGTGCTGAAAACCGGTGATCGCCTCATTGACCGAACCGTCGCCGCCTGCGACCGCAAGAATGCCGGTGGCAAGGCCGGGGTTGGCGGCGATCTCGCCGATTTCGCCGGCGCGCTTGGTCAGGTGCAGCGTGACCGCATAGCCGCTGTCGGTCAGCCCCATGCAGATCGCCTCGAGACGGGCAGGGCGATAGCTGCCGGAGGTCGGATTGGCGAGGATCAGCACCGTCCGGGCCGCATCCGCCGTCATGTCCGTCTGTGAGACGCTGACCGTGTCCGGCTCCGGATCGGCTTTGCGCAGGGCCATCATGCGCCGGTCTCCGCCGCGCCTCCACGGCCCCGCTGGTACGGCTTCATGCCGAGCCGGGCGAGTTCATCGGCGCGCTCGTTTTCCGGGTGGCCGGCGTGGCCCTTGACCCAGTGCCAGGAAATCTGGTGCCGGCGCTGCGCCTCATCCAGCGCCTGCCACAGCTCGGCGTTCTTCACCGGCTTCTTGTCCGCTGTGCGCCAGTTGTTGCGCTTCCAGTTGAACAGCCACTTGGTGATGCCATCGCGCACATAGACGCTGTCGGTGTAGAGATCCACCGTGCAGGCGCGTTTCAAGGCATTCAGCGCCTCGATCGCGGCCATCAGCTCCATGCGGTTGTTGGTGGTGTCGGCGGCCCCGCCATTCAGCTCGCGCTCATGCGGGCCGAAGCGCAGGATCGCGCCCCATCCACCCGGTCCGGGATTACCCGAACAGGCACCGTCCGTATAGATCACCACGCGCTCGCCATCGCTCTCGCTCATGCGCTCAGACCATAGTCGCGGCCGGACCGGGCGCTGCGGTGGAAGCGGAGCTTCTTGAGATATTCCATCGGATCCTTGGGCGTCACCAGCGCGCCTGGAGGCACGCGCAGCCAGTCGTAAAGGCGGGTCAGCAGGAAGCGTAGCGCCGCGCCGCGCGCGAGCACCGGAAGCGCTGCAAACTCGGCTTCCGTGAAAGGCCGGACCTTGCGATAGGCATTGAGCAGCGCCCGCGCCTTGGTCACGTTGAACGAGCCGTCGGCCTCGAAGCACCAGGCGTTCATGCAGATGACCACGTCATAGGCAAAGGCGTCGGTGCAGGCGAAATAGAAGTCGATCAGGCCCGACAGCTCGTTGCCGAGGAAGAACACATTGTCGGGGAACAGGTCGGCGTGAATGACGCCAGACGGAAGCCCCTTTGGCCAGTTGCCCTCCAGGAACGCCAGTTCCTCGGCAAGTTCCTGTGCAAGGCCGGGCGACACCGTGTCAGCCTGGGCTTCGCAGCCCTCGTAAAGCGGCCGCCAGCCGGTCACGTCCAGCGCGTTCTTGCGCGTCATGGCAAAGTCGCTGCCGGCAAGATGCAGCTGCGCCAGAGCCTCGCCGAGCGCTGCGCAATGTTCCAGCCGTGGCCGGCGCACCCACATGCCATCAAGGAAGGTCACCATGGCGGCCGGGCGCCCGGCCAGCGTGCCGAGCATGGCGCCGTCCTCGGTTTCCAGCGGCTGCGGGCAGTTGATGTCCTTCATCGCCAGATGCTGCATGAGGCCGATGAAGAACGGCAGATCATCCGGATTCACGCGCTTCTCATAGAGCGTCAGGATGAAGTGCCCGGCCTCGGTGTGAACGAGGAAATTGGAATTCTCCACGCCCTCGGCAATGCCCTTGAACGAGAGGAGACGGCCAATGCCGTATCGGGCGACAAAGGCGGCAAGGTCTTCGTCGGCAACTTCGGTATAGACGGCCATGTCGAGCTACTCGGCGGCGCTGGCGCTGGGGGCGTCCGCCATGGGGCGAAGCTCGCGCGGCAGGTTGAAGGCGATGGTTTCTTCCGCGGTCCGGACCTCTTCCACCGAAACGGTGAAGCGCTCGGCAAAGGCGGCGATGATTTCCTCGACCAGGGTTTCCGGCGCGGATGCACCTGCGGTCAGACCGAGGCTGGTGATGCCGGCAAAGTCGTCCCAGTTCAGCTCCGAGGCGCGCTGCACCAGCACCGCGGTGGCGCAGCCGGCCCGCTCGGCCACTTCCCGCAGCCGCTGCGAGTTGGACGAGTTGGGGGCACCAACGACGATCATGGCCTCCACCTGCGGCGCAACCACCTTCACCGCATCCTGGCGGTTGGTGGTGGCGTAGCAGATGTCTTCCTTGTGCGGGGCGACGATATCGGGGAAGCGCTCTTTCAGCGCCTCGACAATGCCCTTGGTGTCGTCAACCGACAGGGTGGTCTGGGTGATGAACGCAAGCTGCAGACCGGTGCGCGGCTGATAGTTGCGCGCGTCGTCTTCGGTCTCGATCAGCGACACGGTTCCTGCAGGAAGCTGGCCCATGGTGCCGATCACTTCCGGATGGCCGGCGTGGCCGATTAGCAGGATCTCGCGGTCGCGGCGGAAATGGATCTCGGCTTCCTTGTGCACCTTGGAAACAAGCGGGCAGGTGGCATCAAGGTAGAACATGTTGCGCCCGCGCGCGTCTTCCGGCACGGACTTGGGCACGCCATGGGCGGAGAAAATGACCGGCCGTTCGCGATCCTCAACCGGGATCTCGTCCAGTTCCTCGACGAAAACGGCGCCCTTGGCCTTCAGCCCGTCAACGACAAAACGGTTGTGCACGATCTCGTGGCGCACATAGACCGGACGTCCGAACCGGGCAAGGGCCAGTTCGACGATCTGGATGGCGCGATCAACACCTGCGCAAAAGCCGCGCGGCGCACACAATTTGATTGCCAGAGCCGGAAGGGCTCCCGCTGGCTCGGTCATGTCGGATCCTTGAGCATGGCTCATGGGCGCAATAGAGGGTTGCCCCCCGTGCCTGTCAAGTGAAATGCCTTTCCTGATCAACGCCAAAGGCCGTTGATGCGGCTCCCGGCCTCGCCAAGCATCAGGTGACCTGATATAGACACGGGTCGATTTCTTCGTGAACGAGTGGACAATCGCATGCTGAACGCCAAGTGCCCCGCCGTCCGTAAGTCCTTTTCCCGTACGGCGCTTGCCCTCGTTCTGGCCGGATTGGTGGCCGGGTGCGGTCTGACAGGGGACGACACGAGCTCGTCCACGCCGTCCTCGGGAACGGGCAGTGTCGTCACCAGCATCGTCACCACGGGTCAGGGGCCGATCCAGGTCGATCCGCGCACCTTCGAGCAGCAGCCCAACTGCCCGCGTCTCGAACTTCGGTCCGAGACGTTCCTGATCATGAAATACGAGAGGGGCAAGCAGGACGATCCGCGCCATCTGCTCTACCAGGCCAGCATCGAGAACTGGGCCCGCGAGTGTTTCCGCGTCGGTGACCGGGTCCAGGTCAAGATCGGCCTGTCCGGCCGTGTCACGCCGGGGCCGGTGTGGCCGGGCGGAGAGGTTGTGTTGCCGCTGCGCGTGTCTCTCATTTCCGGCAGCGCCGAAGACGCGCCGCTTCAGTCGCAGGTCTTCTCCATCCCAGTCACCGTCGGCTCCGGCGCTCCGGCCGAAATCTGGACGCTGGTCGATGAGTCCTTCACTGTTGGCTCGCAAGCCGGCCAGCGTCTGGTCTTCGGCTTCGACGAAGGCCCGCAGAAGCCGGCCAAGCGCCGCTGAGCCCTGTTGGCTCAGAACTCACATCGAAACAAAAAGCCCCGAAGCGGTGACGCTTCGGGGCTTTCTTGTCTTGGGCTTGGCCTGAACTTACTCGGCGGCGGCCGGGGTGACCATGGCCGGGACCGGGTCCTGATAGGTCAGGATCGGCGCGCGGGCGGCGCGGGTCTCGTCGAGGCGACGGCGCGGGGCAAGGTAGGGCGCGCCGGTGAAGCGCTCCGTCTCGCCGCGCTTGGCTGACATGACGAGGTCACGCAGCGTGGCAACGAACAGGTCGAGGGCCGCACGGCTTTCGGACTCGGTCGGCTCGATCAGCATCGCGCCATGCACCACCAGCGGGAAGTACATGGTCATCGGGTGATAGCCCTCGTCGATCATCGCCTTGGCGAAGTCGAGCGTGGTGACGCCGGTGTCCTTCAGGAAGCTGTCGTCGAACAGCACTTCGTGCATGCAGGGGCGCACGCCGAACGGCAGGGTCATCAGGTCCTGCAGGCCAACGCGGACATAGTTCGCGTTCAGCACCGCATCTTCCGACGCCTGGCGCAGGCCGTCCGAGCCGTGGCTCAGCATGTAGGCCAGCGCACGCACGAACATGCCCATCTGGCCGTGGAAGGCGGTCATGCGGCCAAACGGCTTCTCGCCGTCCTTGAGACCGGCTTCCGTCTCGACCATTTCCAGACCCGAGGCCGACTTGCGCACGAAGGGCAGCGGGGCGAACGGGGCGAGACGGTCCGACAGGACCACCGGACCGGAGCCCGGGCCACCGCCGCCATGCGGGGTGGAGAAGGTCTTGTGCAGGTTGATGTGCATCGCGTCGATGCCGAGATCACCCGGACGGGCCTTGCCGACGATGGCGTTGAAGTTGGCGCCGTCGCAGTAGAAATAGGCATTGGCCTCGTGGATCGCGGCGGCGATTTCCATGATGTCGCGCTCGAACAGCCCGCAGGTGTTCGGGTTGGTCAGCATGATCGCGGCGATGTTGCCGGCGTTGTCGGCAATGGCCTTCTTCACCGAGGCAAGATCGACGGTGCCGTCTTCCTTGGCGTCGATGGTGACGACCTTGAAGCCGAGCAGCGCGGCCGTGGCCGGGTTGGTGCCATGGGCGCTTTCGGGAACCAGCACGATCTTCGGATCACGGCCGGCGGCGATATGCGCGGCCTTGATCGCCATCATGCCGCACTGTTCGCCATGCGCGCCGGCCTTCGGGCTCATGGCGACGGCGGAGGTGCCGGTCAGTTCCATCAGCCAGTCGCCCAGCTCCGAGATCAGCTCGACGGCGCCCTTGACGGTGGACAGCGGCTGCAGCGGGTGGATGTCACCGAAGCCCGGCACGCGCGCCATCTTCTCGTTGAGGCGTGGGTTGTGCTTCATGGTGCAGGAGCCGAGCGGGTAGAGGCCGGCGTCGATGGCGTAGTTGTTGCGCGACAGGCGCACGTAGTGACGCATCGTTTCCGGCTCGGACAGGCCCGGCAGGCCGATGCCCGACTTGCGCGCATGGGCGCCAAGCTCGGCCTCGAAGGCTTCCGGCTCGTCCAGATCGACGCCGGTCACATCCAGGCGGCCGATCTCGAACAGCAGCGGCTCTTCCATGTCGAGCGCGCGGTTGCCGGTGAAGGTCTTGGGACGGAATGCAGAACCGGCATCGCCGGCGGCCGTCGGACGGCCCTGGGTGTTCATGCTCATGCCAGCACCTCCTTGAGGGCGGCTGCAAAGGCAGCACGGTCTTCGTCGGTGTTGATTTCGGTCGAGGCGACCACGAGAAGGTTGGCAAGGTCAGCCTTGCCCGGCTCCAGGCGCGACACCGGCAGGCCGGCGATGATGCCACGGGCCGCAAGTGCCTCAACGACGTCATGCGCCGGCTTCGGCAGCCTGACGGTGAACTCGTTGAAATAGGCCTTGTTGAGGACTTCGACGCCGGCAATGGCCGAAAGCTGCTTCTTCAGCTTCACCGCATTGGCGTGGTTGATCCGGGCCAGACGCGTCAGGCCGGCTTCGCCGAGCAGCGTCATGTGGATCGTGAAGGCCAGCGCGCAGAGGCCGGAGTTGGTGCAGATGTTCGACGTCGCCTTTTCGCGGCGGATGTGCTGCTCGCGGGTGGAGAGGGTGAGCACGAAGCCGCGCTTGCCCTCCGCATCCACGGTCTCGCCGCACAGACGCCCCGGCATCTGCCGCATGTACTTCTGCTTGGTGGCGAAGAGGCCGACGTAGGGACCGCCGAAGGTGAGGCCGTTGCCGATGGACTGGCCTTCGCCGACGACGATGTCCGCGCCCTGCGCACCCGGCGACTCGATCAGGCCGAGCGAGACGACTTCAGTGAAGACGGCGATGAGCAGCGCGCCATGGGCCTGCGCCTTTTCGGCAATCGGCTTCAGGTCGATGATCTGGCCGTAGAAGGACGGCGACTGCACGACAACGCAGGAGGTCTCGCCATCGATGGCGGCGAGGATGTCCTCGGTACCCATCGGGTCGGCCGGCAGGGACACGACCTTGTCACCGGAGAGGTTCGACAGGCCCTCGACCACGGCGCGGTACTGCGGATGCAGGCCACCGGAGATCACCGCCTTGTTGCGGCGGGTGACGCGGTGGGCCATCAGCACGGCTTCGCCGGTGCCGGTGGAGCCGTCATACATGGAGGCGTTGGCGACTTCCATGCCGGTGAGGCGGGCAACCTGGGTCTGGAACTCGAACAGGTACTGCAGCGTGCCTTGCGTGATTTCCGGCTGATACGGCGTGTAGGAGGTCAGGAACTCCGAGCGCTGGATCAGGTGATCGACGGTTGCCGGCACGTGGTGACGGTAGGCGCCGGCGCCCACGAAGAAGGGCACCGAGCCGGCCGCCACGTTCTTGCCCGCCATGCGGTTGAGGTGACGTTCGACCTCGATCTCGGACTTGCGGGTCGGCAAGTTGACGAGGCCCTTGAGGCGGGCGGCTTCGGGAATATCGGCGAACAGCTCATCGATGGATGACACGCCGACGCGCGCGAGCATATCGGCGCGGTCGGTGTCGGAAAGCGGCAGATAACGCATCGTCTGGTGCGTCCTTGTCTGGCGTTGCAGGGCGTTTAACTGGCTCGGTATCGGCTCAGGGAGCCACGAGGCGCACGGGTTCGGGCGCCACGCTGATTTCGCACTTCACCGAATTTGCGATGAAGCAGACCTCATGCGCCTTGTCGTGCAGGTCGGTCAGCCAGGTGGGGTCCGGCAGCTCGGCCGCGCGAAGGGTGAGCAACGGGCGCAGGGTCACCTTGGTGATGGCCATGCGGCCGGGAGCGATCCGCTCCATCAGCCCTTCGGCCTGATCCTCGTAGGCATCGATCATGAGGCCTCCGCGACGGGCAAGGTCGAGGAAGGTCAGCATGTGACACGAGGACAGGGCCGCGATGAGCGCCTCCTCCGGGTCGACCGCCGCTGTCACCGAATAGGGCAGCGGCACGACATGGGGTGAGGACGAGGCCGGCACATCCACGCCGCCGTCGAAGCGCCAGAGGTGACCGCGCGAGTACTTGCCCGGCTTGAAGTCACCTTCCATGCGCCAGAAGACGCCAGCTTTGTAGATGTGTCCAGCCATGGGATTACAGCGTCTCCACGTAGGCCTTGTAGGACGCCTCGTCCATCAGATCCGCCAACTGGCCCTTGTCGGCGATCTTCAGCTTCACGAACCAGGCTCCGCCTTCCGGATCCTCGTTCACATTGGCCGGGCTGTCCACCAGCGCTGCGTTGGTGGCGACGACTTCACCGTCGATCGGGGCATAGACTTCGCTGGCGGCCTTGACCGATTCCACCACGGCGGCCTCGTCGCCCTTCTTCAGGGCCTTGCCGGTGTCCGGCAGCTCGACATAGACGACATCGCCGAGCTGGCTCTGGGCGTAGTCGGTGATGCCGACGGTGGCGGTGTCGCCATCAACGGCGATCCATTCATGGTCCTTGGAGTAGTAGGTGGTCATGTGGTCAGTCTCCGGAAGTGATGCTGTTCGGATCGGATGAGGTCACGCCTTGGGGGCGCGGTAATAGCGGTGCGGGACGATGGGCATCTCGACGACAGTCGCCTCGAGGTCCTTGCCACGCACGACAAGCGCGAGCTTCGTGCCGGGGGCCGCATGGGCCGCCGCGACATAGCCCATGGCAATGGGCACGCCAGCCGTCGGGCCGAAGCCGCCGGAGGTGACGATGCCAACGGTGTCGCCGCCCGGAACCTTGATCTCGGCGCCTTCGCGGGCCGGGGCGCGGCCATCGAGCTTCAGGCCGACGCGCTTGCGGGCCGGGCCTTCGGCGAATTCGCGCTGGATGCGGGCAGCACCAGGGAAGCCGCCTTCCTCGCGACGGCGCTTCTGCAGGATGAAGGTGATGTCGCCTTCGACCGGCGAGGTGGTCTCGTCGAGGTCATGGCCGTAAAGGCACAGGCCAGCCTCAAGGCGCAGGCTGTCGCGGGCGCCAAGGCCAATCGGCTTGACGCGCTCGTCCGCCAGAAGCGCCCGGGTGATCGCCTCGGCCTTGTCGGCCGGAACGGACATTTCAACGCCGTCCTCGCCGGTGTAGCCGGAGCGGGAGACGTGGCAGGTGATGCCGTCGAATTCCATCCAGTCAGCGCTCATGAAGGCAAGCTCGGCGGCCTTCGGCGCATGGGCTGCGACGGCTGCAACCGCCTGCGGACCCTGCACCGCGATCAGCGCACGGTCCTCGATCAGCTCAAGACGGACATTGGCCGGCAGAGCGGCACGGATCAGCGGGTAGTCCACGTCCTTGCGCGAGGCATTGACGACGAGGAACAGGCGGCCGTCCTGCGCTTCAGCAACCGGGCGTGTGACCATCAGGTCATCGACGATGCCGCCTTCGGCGTTGAGGAGAACCGTGTAGCGCTGCTTGCCGCGGCCGAGTTCGACCATGTTCGACGGCACCAGGGCTTCCAGCGCGCGGGCGGTCGTTTCGTGATCGGGGCCAATGAGCCAGGCCTGACCCATGTGCGACACGTCAAACAGACCGGCCGCGGCACGGGTGTGCTGGTGCTCGGTCATGATGCCGGTGGGGTACTGCACGGGCATGTCGTAGCCGGCGAAGGGCACCATGCGGGCGCCAAGCTCGACGTGCAAATCGTAAAGGGGAGTGCGCTTGAGATCCGCCGCGTCGGCGGCGTGAGAATCGGTCGTGCCCATCAAAGGTCCTCGTCGCAAGGGTGCCGGAACGGACCGCAAGCGACCCATCCACCACCCCCTCTGTCCGAGTACCTGAGAGATTTCCCGGCAATCGCGCAGGTCTAGTTCCTGCGCAGCACCGGTTACTCCTTCGGTGAGCACGCGGGCATAAGCCTGCGCGCTGCTTTCCAGAGCGTCGAAGCGAAGCGGTCCTTTTGCCTGAGAGTTTCCGGGGCGGTTGCTCCTTCGGCGCTGGCGCCCGCGAGCCTTGCCATGCCTGGCAATGCCCCCTCGTCCAGCCTCTCCCGCTGTCGCTTTTTCAAGGGCAAGACCTGCCCCTCACCGACTCGTCACGACCCGAACCGGCGCGCGGATTGTCTGATTCCGCCCTGCCATTGTCAATACGCGCCTTACGGCTTGGTTTCCGCGCCGGTCCGGCCCGAGACTGGCCGACGCGAAACCCGGTGGGGTACCGTGTTGATTATCCAGGTGCTGCCTCGCGGAAGCCGGCGTGGCTCAGGCCTGCAGGGCTTCTGCCATGGCCGCGCCCCAGGCGACCGAGTTGCCGCTTATGGAGGGGGACTGCGAGAATTCCCAGCCCATTACACCGCCGAAGCTGGAGCCGAGCGCCTGCACGAGGGGAGTGACCAGCGCGCTGGCCGTGTCGGCCGCATCAAGATATCCAGAGCCGCCATTGTCTGCGGAGGTGACGCGGCCAAGAACAAGCTTGGCCGGGGCAATGGTCTTGGACAGGTCCAGGATGCTGGACGGGAAGCCGCCACCGCTGATCCCGGCGACCTTCTGCGCCTGCTCGGCTGCTGACGCTCCGACATACCAGGGATTGTTGTAATACTGGATGTTGAGCCAGTCGATCGAGGCGCCCCCCTCGGCCATCACCGCCTGATAGGGCCCTTGCGGGTAGGATGGATAGGCACCGGGATAGAGATACGGCGGCTGCGGCGCGTGGCTGATCAGCCGGCCGGCAAAGCCGGGCTCGGCCTTCAGCAGATTGGACAGGCCGGCGAGGAATGCTGCCGGATCATAGCCTGCCGTAGCGGGGGACGTGATCGCGGCGGTGTCTTCATAGTCGATGTCCACACCATCGAGGCCATGCGCGGTGAGAAAGCCCAGAACCGAGGCCGCCGCCGCGGGCAGGTTCCGCGCCATCGCAGCCCAACCGCCCGCCGGCACACTCTCGCCGCCAATGGATACCATCACCTTGCGCTTCCCGCCCTCCTGCAACTGATCGACGAGGGAGGGATTGGCGAGGAACTGCTGCAGTTCCCAACTCGGGGCGACGCTGCCATC
Source organism: Pannonibacter carbonis (assembly GCF_003012935.1). GTDB lineage: Bacteria > Pseudomonadota > Alphaproteobacteria > Rhizobiales > Stappiaceae > Pannonibacter > Pannonibacter carbonis. The sequence continues at coordinate 10,991 of NZ_PUDR01000022.1, forward strand.
CGTCTGGGGCAGGAGAAAGCAAAGAATCACATGGGTGAAGTCGCTGCCGACGATCCCGGTAATCGGCGTGTTCTGGCGCAGGGCATAGATGATGTTGCGCGGGGTGGTATCCGTCATTGTCAGGCTCCTTGCACGGTCGGGATGACCTTCGCTCGCAGCGCGGGCTGCACTGACAGGAACGCCTGACGGCAACAAGTGTGATCTGACGCACCGGTTTGCACGGATTACGGTTACCGGCCCGTTGGCGTAAAAGGCAGGTCGCGCCCCAGACGCCAGATCCCGTAACCGGTAGCGAGCAAGGTCAGGCCGCTGACCATGGTGCGGGTCTGGTTGAAGGCCTGCCAGTTGGGGGAATAGGCCTGCCAGATCGCGCGGGCCTCCTCGACGTTATCCGGCACGCGCACCAGGGCCAGGGCCTCGTTCATCGGCACGTTGAAGCGCATCGTCAGAACCAGGCCACCCAGAAAGTACAGGAGCCCCCCTCCCAGGAAGGCAGCACCGGCTCCGCGCGCCTTCAGCCGCAAGGCCAGCAGCCCGGTCAGGGCCAGCACCACGGGTGTTGCAAAGAATGCCGGCGCGAAGACGGCGTTGCGGACGGAGCCGTTCATCGCCTGCATCGCGGCGATGGCGATGCGCGGATCGGCGGCATCCAGTCCCCACATGGTCGAACAGACCCAGGCATAGAAGAAACCAAAGATCGCCCCGGAAAGGACAAGCGACAGGCCGGCGGCGGCCAGACAGATGCGTTTCATGCGGTTCAACTCCCTCGCATGGCTGCCCCCAGCCATGTCCGTCTGCCCATCGGCACCCTAGCAGCGACGGCTGAACCGGTTCGTCGCAACTTGTCGCATCGGGTAACTGGTTGTCGCGAAATAATGACAATTATATTGTCAAACTGACATTTTTGATGTCTATTGCGATCCATGACCAAACCGAACCCTGATAAGGCGGCTGCCCGCCTCTATGACCTCATCCGCCTGATACGTCCCGCCCATCGGCGGCTGGCGCGATCGGTGAGCGTCCATTTGGACGGCACTGGTCTCTCGCTCGGGGGGCGTGCGGTGCTGGAGCTTCTGGCCGAGACGGGGCCACTCAGTGTGGCTGCGGCCGCGCGGCAGCTGTTCCTTGCACGGCAGCAGGTGCAGCTGGTCATGGATACGCTCGACCAGCAGGGGCACGTGCAGAAGCGCCCAAACCCGGCCCATCGCCGTTCGCCCCTGTTCGCGCTGACGGATCAGGGCCGGGCCGCTTACGCTAGCCTGCATGCCCGCGAGTTGAACCGCCTCGGCGATATCGCGGCCCAGCTGGAAGATGCAGACCTTTCGGCTGCCTTGCGCGTCATGACGGCCCTTGTCGATGGCTTCGGCGCCTACGAGGACGATCCTGATGCCCCGCAGCCGCTGGCCTGAAAGTCCCTGAGGCGACCACGTCCGGATCGCCTCGACCGCACGAGCAGAGGGAGCATGCGCATGGAACCATGGATCATCGTCGCAGTCGGTGCTGGTGCCGGCCTCACCGGCCTGATCTGGTATGTTGTCAGGCGGTTGTCTGCCATCAGCCAGCCGACGTCGGGGCCCGCAATCGATCCGTCAACGCGCCCGGGCAGAGCGCTGGTGCTGATCGATCTGCAATCGGACTTCACCCGCCGCGACGGCAAAGGCGCTTATTCCCGGGCGGAGCGGGCCCGGGCAATCGCACATGTCAACGCGCTTGCAGCTGAAGCCCGACGGCTGGGAGAACCGGTGATCGTTCTGCGTCATGTCTGGCAGGGCTGGCCGGCACGCCTTGCCGCTCGCCTGGCGCTCGGCGGTGCGGGCAACCCCGGCCGCACGGGACTTGCGCTCGATCCGGACATCCAGCCAGGTGAAGTGATTGATATCGTCAAGCACGTCGGCGACGGTTTTTCCGCACCAGAACTCTCCGCGCATCTCGAGCGCCTGAAGGTCGGATCGCTGCGGCTAGCAGGCCTTGATGCCTGCCATTGCGTGCAGTTGACCGCGCGGGGCGCCGCCGCACGGGGCTACAAGGTCGAGATCCTCGATGAGGCCGTTCTCGCTTCGGTGCCGGCGGACTGGCAGGCGTTGCAGCCAAAGCTCATCGCGGAGGGCATCCGGATTTCGCCAACCCCAGCGGCTTGACAGCGGGGCACGGAGCAGGCATCAAAAGCGCCATGAGCAGAAACCTGACCACCTTTGCATCGGTTTATTATTTTACGGCGCCCTTCTAGGCGGCCGTGTTCGATCCTGCTCGATTATCAAACAGCATGAGATGAACCACATAGCCGCCGCGTCAGGCGGCTTGCATGGTTCAAGGTCCCTGGCGCGGCCAGGAGACCAGAATGACCCAGCATGTTGATGAAGCCACCGGTCGCGCCACGCGTCTGAAGTCCGAAGCCCTTCGCGTCCTTCTGGACCGCGGCCTCGTCAATCAGGCGACCGATCTCGAGGGGCTCGATGCCGCTTTCCACGCCGGACCGGTAACGTTCTACGCCGGTTTCGATGCCACCGCCGCCAGCCTGCATGTCGGTCATCTGGTTCCGCTCGTCACCATGCGCTGGCTGCAGAAGCTTGGCCATCAGCCCATCGCCGTGCTTGGCGGTGGCACCACGCTGGTCGGCGATCCCAGCTTCCGCAATGACAGCCGCCCTTTGCTGACCGAGGCACAGATCCGCGAGAACATGGCCGGCATCCGCCGCTCCATCGAGGGCATCCTCGATCTGGAGGGGACCGACGGGGCATTGCTCGTCAACAACGCCGAGTGGCTGACCGAGTTCCGCTTCCTCGAGTTCCTGCGCGATTACGGCACCCAGTTCACCGTCAACCGCATGATGAGCTTCGACAGTGTCCGCACCCGTCTGGAAGCGCAACAGCCGCTGACCGTGCTGGAGTTCTGCTACATGATGCTGCAGGCAGTTGATTTCCTGGAGCTTGCCCGCCGGCACGGCTGCACGCTCCAGATCGGCGGTTCCGACCAGTGGGGCAACATCGTCAATGGCGTGGACCTCGGCCGCCGCGATGGCCGCCAGCTTTTCGGCCTCACCGTGCCGCTGGTCACCGCCGCCAACGGCCAGAAGATGGGCAAGACTGCCGCCGGCGCCGTCTGGCTGCATCCGGACAAGCTGTCGCCGGCCGGTTTCTGGCAGTTCTGGCGCAACACCGCCGATGCGGATGTGGCGCAGTACCTGCGGCTCTTCACCGAGCTGCCGCTGAACGAGGTCGCGCGGCTGTCGGCCCTCAAGGGGGCGGAGCTGAACGAGGCGAAGAAGATCCTGGCAACGCAGGTCACAGCCCTGGTGCATGGCGCAGCTGCCGCAAGAGGCGCGCTGGAGCAGGGCGAGGCGCTGTTCTCCGATGACGAGGACGGTGCCGAGGCGACCCATACCCTGCCGCTGGCAAGCCTTGCCTCTGGTCTCGGGCTGCTCGAACTCATCGTCGCGACCGGCTTCGCCCAGTCGAATGGCGAAGCCCGGCGCCTTGTCGAGGCCGGCGGCGTCCGCCTCAACGGCTCAACCGTTGATGACCCGCGCCGCCGCATCTCGCCGGGGGACCTTGCCGCCAACGACCGCCTGACGCTGGCCATCGGCCGCCGCCGCAAGGCCCTCGTGGCCTTCGGGTGAGGGAAGGGGCGTTTGCTGAACGGGATGCCTCTCCGCTCCAAGAGGCAGGGCCAACGCGTATGTGGCCAGACGGCTGTCGAGGCGTCGAAGCCCCCCTCCCCCTCGTGGGGAGGGGTAAGGGGTGGGGGGCTCCGGCGGCCAACAGCTCACCAGGCGTCTGAAGCAAGCCTGGTCAAGAATGTTGGTGGCCTGGATTTGGGTCCGCTTCCCCCACCCCCAAACCCCTCCCCACGAGGGGGAGGGGAGCGGAGAGGCTCCCACAGGGTTAAACTCCTTGGGCCCAGGTCGTCACATCGAACGCTTGTCAGACTTCATATGCGGTACCGCTGCCCCTTGGAGGTAAGGGGGACGCGGGGCGCAAAAAGTCGCCTGCCGCCAGCTGTGATGCTCGACCTCAGGGCAACGAGGCCTCTGGCTCCCAAGCTCAAACAAGGCTGCCTCAGACGAAGCTGCCGAAGAACCGGCACATGAATTCGAGCTGGCGCTGGCGGTTGTCGCCGAACGCAGAGCGGGGAAAATACTCGCGGTCCGTGGTGACTTGTTCGGTCACGGGGAGGCCGTTCGCACCAATGGCGATTGCCAGCGACTGCGCGGAATAGCCGAGCCGCATCATCTGGTCGAGCAGGCCAGGGTAGTAGACCGTATAGAACTGTTCCACCAGAGGCCGGGTCGCGAAGGCATGCCCGGTGTGGGCCCGGTCGTTGATCGTGGTTGCGTCAACGACACACATCGGCTGATACCGGCTCCCAGTGACCGCTGCATTGCCCCCCCAGATCGTGCCCTGCATCGCGCCATCATTGATGTAGACAACCTGGTTGACGATTGGGGGAGCAACGACGGCGGTATTCTGGGTGATCAGCTGCGCCGTGGTCAGGGTCTGTCCGTTGACAAGGTTCTGGATCGCGGTCCGGATGTCATTCGCGGTGCTGCCGAGATTGCGGAAAATAACCTCCGCTGCATTCTGCGAATTGACCTGGTAGCTGGCGTTGCCATCCCAGTTGCCGACATAGAGCCCGACCACGCGTGTCGCACGTTCGAACATGCCGAACCCCGACCGGTGCAGCGGACGCAGCCGCAGGAACGCATTGGTGTCGTCCATGTAGTAGGTGCTGGGCAACTGCTGTGCACTAAACGACATGCTCGCATTATTCGGCGCGATCGTGATGTCGATACTGCCGAACAGGCGGTTGAGGGGTTTGATCAGCGATACGGGGGTCTGGGTCGGCATGGCTCACTCCTTGATCGGCCGCACGGGGCGGGTTGATCGGAAGGACGCGCGGCCGCACGCATCGTGACGGGCGAAAGATCTGCTTTTCTTAGGGACGCCCGTCGGTAAACTCGACCAGGTCCCAGAGATTGCCGTAGAGATCCTTGAAGACGGCAACCGTTCCGTAATCGGCCACCTTCGGTTCCCGGACAAACTCGACGCCTTTGGCTTTGTAGTCGTTGTAGTCGCGCCAGAAGTCGTCGGTCTGCAGGAAGAGAAACACGCGCCCGCCGGCCTGGTCGCCAACATATTTGGCCTGGTGCTCGTTGGAGGCGCGCGCCAGCAGGATCGAGGCGGAAGCGTTTCCCTTCGGCTTCACCACGACCCAGCGCTTGTCCTGTTCGGGCTGGTAGTTGTCTTCCACCAGTTCGAACCCCAGCCTGCCGGTGAAAAAGCTGATCGCCTCGTCATAGTCCTGAACGACAAGGGCAACATGAGCAAGGTTCTGGGGCATGGCGGCTGTGCTCCTGCGACTTGGGTGCCGGCAGTATAGCGGACCAGATGGCTGGGAATGCTGTTTCCGGCCCGCTCACCAGTTCCAAGGTAAAACGCCGCGCGGAGAAAAATACCCCCGGCCGCTTTCGGGACCGGGGGTATCCTTGGCAATTCGCGGGGACGCGAATGTCCGCGTCCGGAGGAGTGACGGACAGGCGAGAATTGTGGCCAATCCTCCCCCGTCACATCAGGCGCCGCATCGGCCTGATGTCATTCCGCCAGACGGGATCTCAGCAGCTTGCGCAGGTCATCGACCGGATTGCGCGCGCCATTGTCGTTGATGTGCCAGAAGGTCCAGCCGTTGCAGGCCTCGGCACCCTGGACCAGCGCCCCGACCTTGTGGATCGAGCCGGAATGACTGCCGCTGATGAGCGAGCCATCCGCCCGCACAACGGCCTGATGTTTGCCTTTCGGGCAGGTCAGTTCCGTTCCCGGAGCCAGCAATCCGGTTTCCAGCAATGAGCCGAAGGGAATGCGCGGTTCGGCGCGCTTGCCCTTCTGCATGTCGAGGCTCGCGCCGCTGCCGGCCTCGATGGCGTCAATGCGCTTGCGGGCAGCCTCGATATAGGCCTCCTCGCGCTCCACGCCGACGAAGTTCCGGCCAAGGCGCTTGGCCACCGCACCGGTCGTGCCCGTGCCGAAGAACGGGTCGAGCACCACATCCCCGGGCTTGGACGAGGCCGTCAGCACCCGGTAGAGCAGGGATTCCGGCTTCTGCGTTGGATGCACTTTCTGACCGTCTTCGTCCTTCAGCCGTTCCGATCCGGTGCACAGCGGCAGCTGCCAGTCGGAGCGCATCTGCAAATCGTCGTTGAAGGTCTTCAGCGCATCGTAATTGAAGGTGTACTTGGCCTCGCGCGACGGCGCGGCCCAGATCATCGTCTCATGCGCATTGGTGAAGCGTTTGCCGCGGAAGTTCGGCATCGGGTTCGACTTCAGCCAGACGATGTCGTTCAGGATCCAGAAGCCCAGATCCTGAAGGATCGCACCGACGCGGAAGATGTTGTGATACGAGCCGATCACCCAGATCGAACCATCCTTCTTCAGGACACGCTTGACCGCCATCAGCCAGGCGCGGGTGAAGGCGTCGTAGGCCTCGAAGCTGGCGAACTGGTCCCAGTGGTCGTCGCAGGCATCCACCTTCGACTGGTCCGGCCGGTGCAGGTCGCCGCCAAGCTGCAGGTTGTAGGGCGGGTCGGCAAAGACCAGGTCAACCGACTTGGCCGGCAGCTTCTCCAGGGCAGCGACACAGTCGCCCTTGAGAATGGTGTTGAGCCAGGAAGGCTGGCCAGCCGTCTCCGGTGTCTCCAGAGGGCTTGTCGGCCGCACGGAGGTCAGGGAGGCAGAGGATCGGGTTTTAAGGGGTGTCCGCGAGGACACCCCAGTACGCAGAACAGTCATTGCGACGCAAAACCTCACGCAATTTCGAGGTTCATGGTTACCGGTCTTGGTAAATCCGAAGTTAAGCGCCGGAGTTCATTTTCTTTTTGATTTCAAGAGTTTGTTTACAGAGGTAAAGGCCCCTGCTGGCATTTTGCGAAAGCCACCATGGAAGAAACAGGGGAATGCAACGTTTTGTGGCCACGCTCCAGTGCCCGGCAGCGCCAGCGCGTTAACGCTTTGACACCGGCTTGTGCAAAAATATGTGTCACTGAAGATTTCTCCGGGCTGCGAAAAAATTTTCAAAAACCTCTGCCGCACAGCTTGACGGCGCGGAATACGAGGCGGATCCTGCCGGGATAAGAACAAGAAGGAGAATTGAATTGACGAACCGTTCCTACAGGAACCCGCTGTTGCAGCCGCGCAATCTGGTCCTCGCACCCGAAGCCCCGCTCCAGCCCTTTATGAAGGCCGATGAAGCCGTTGCCCGCCTGATCGAGCTTTTCGAACGCAATACGGCGTTTATCCGAAATGCTTTCAATGACTTGCTGCAAGGCAACGTGCCGGATGGCCGTATTCGGGCGTTCTATCCGCAGATCCGCCTGGTCACCGACAGCCATTCCCGCCTCGATAGCCGCCTTGCCTATGGCTTTGTCTCCGGACCGGGCCTCCATGGCACGACGATCACCCGACCGGACCTGTTCCGCCAGTATCTGACGCACCAGATCACGCAGTTGATCCGCAACCACGATGTGCCGATTCTGGTTGGCGACAGCGAGACTCCGATCCCGCTGCATTTTGCCTTCTATGACGGCACCCACGTGGAAGGCGCCGCCTCCGCAAAGCTCGAAAGGCCGCTGGCCGACACGTTCGACCTGCCCGACCTGACCCTGATGGACGACTCCATCGCCAACGGCACCTATGAGCCGCTGGATGGGGTGATGCCGCTGGCGCCCTTCACTGCGCCGCGCGTCGACTATTCCCTGCACCGGCTGCAGCACTACACCGCAACGGCCGCCGAGCATTTCCAGAACTACGTGCTTTTCACCAACTACCAGTTCTACATCGACGAGTTCTGCCGCATGGCTGAGGACGCGATGGCCAATCCGGACAGCGGCTACGAAGCCTTTGTCTCGCCTGGCAATCTGGTGACACTGCATGGCGCCACCGAGCCAAGTTCCGGCGCGACCCCGGCCAAGCTGCCCCAGATGCCGGCCTATCATCTCAAGCGCGCTGACAACTCCGGCATCACCATGGTCAACATCGGCGTCGGCCCGTCCAACGCCAAGACCATCACCGACCACATTGCCGTGCTGCGCCCGCATGCCTGGTTGATGCTCGGTCACTGCGCCGGTCTGCGCAACAGCCAGACCCTGGGCGACTACGTCCTCGCCCATGGCTATGTCCGCGATGACAACGTGCTGAACCAGGATCTGCCGGTCTGGGTGCCAATCCCGCCTCTGGCCGAGGTGCAGGTGGCGCTGGAAGACGCGGTGGCGGAAGTCACCGGCTACACCGGCTATGAACTGAAGAAGGTCATGCGCACCGGCACCGTCGCCTCCATCGACAACCGCAACTGGGAACTCTGGGACCAGCGCGGCCTGGTGCAGCGCTTCTCGCAGTCCCGCGCCATCGCCCTCGACATGGAAAGCGCTACCATCGCCGCCAACGGCTTCCGCTTCCGCGTTCCCTACGGCACGCTGCTCTGCGTCTCCGACAAGCCGCTGCATGGGGAGCTGAAGCTGCCGGGCATGGCAACGGACTTCTACAAGCGGCAGGTCGCCCAGCATCTGGAGATCGGCATCCGCGCCATGGAGAAGCTCCGCGCCATGCCGCATGAACGCCTGCACTCCCGCAAGCTGCGCAGCTTCGCGGAAACCGCGTTCCAGTAAGACCAACTCGCTGTGAGCTTGACTCACCGAGAGTTGGTCAAGCCCGTGCGGCGACTGAGCATTTTCAAGGCGTGATGCGTCAGCATCCCAGCGCCTTGATCCAGGATGGCCTTGACCGGGTCTCGGCATGAGGCCCGGTCAGCCTTTTCGTGAAGTCGAGTCCCCGTCGCCCTGAGGCCCCGTCATCCCGGCCCAGCTGAGCGTTAGCGAAGCGCCGAGCCGGGACCTGTCCCGGATCTGATCCGGGAGCCAGAAATCAGCCGCGCGTAGCGCGACAAATCAGGTCCAGTCCTGCGTCGAAAGCTGAATTGGCAACGGGCTCGCTTGCGCTCGCTCAGACATGCTGGATTCCGGATCTGCGGTTCGCTGAACGCTCACCTTGTCCGGAATGACGGCGTGTGACTTCAAGCGTGAGGCCACCACAAAAAACGCGCGGCCCGAAGGGGCCGCGCCAGACTACTGACAAACCTCGACCTCAGCGTCGTCATCCCGGCCAAGCGCAGCGCCGAGCCGGGACCGGAGAGTAGAGGCCTCAATGTTTCAATGAGTTCATCCCGAAGAGACTTTGGCTCTCCGGTCCCGGATCTCCGCTTCGCTGCGTCCGGGATGACCATAGAGGGTTTGTCATAAAGCTGAGCGCGGCCCGGAGGGGCCGCGCGTTGGTCTGATGGGGCTTGTGCGAAAGGATCAGTCGCCGACTTCGTTGGCCGGCTCGGCCTGCAGGAGGCCGTAGCGCTCTTCGCCGATCTTCGACAGCAGTTCCAGCTGGGTTTCGAGGAAGTCGATGTGACCTTCCTCATCGCGCAGCAGCTCTTCAAAAATCTGCATGGAGACGAAGTCGCCTTCCTCGCGGCAGATCTCGCGCGACTTGGCGTAGGACGCACGGGCGTCGTATTCGCCGGCCAGGTCGCACTCCAGCACTTCCTTCACGCTCTGGCCGATGCGCAGGGGCGCCAGCTTCTGCATGTTCGGATGGCCTTCGAGGAAGATGATGCGCGTGGTGATCTTGTCCGCATGCTGCATCTCCTCGATGGACTCAGCGCGCTCCTTTTTGGCCAGGCGCGTGAAGCCCCAGTCGTCCAGCAGGCGGTAGTGCAGCCAGTACTGGTTGATGGCGCCAAGCTCGAGAAACAGCGCCTCGTTCAGACGCTCGATGACTTTCGCACTGCCCTTCATGATGCGGCCTACTCCCTGGCTCGAAATCGTTAAATGAATCTAGAACGGTTCTAAAAAAATGTCCAGCCGCTCTTGCAACTTTAGCGGATGGCGTCGAGGCCCTGTCCACGTAGTTCTGCGTGCTAGCCGAAATCCTGTCCGATCTGATATATTCAAAAAAATGAAACTAAGGAGGGTTCCATGCCGTTCCGTCTTCCTGATCTGGGCAACCGCTACACCCCGCAGTATTTCCTTGCAGCGCTCGGGGCTGGCGGCATTGCGGTGACGTTCTTTCTCTATCTCATGTTCTGGATCCCGCATCCGGGTCAGACTGTGCCCGTCTTCGAGGATGTTGCCCGTGCCTATGTGGGCGGCTCGTGGCTCCTGCGCGGCATGATTGCGCTTGCCTATGCCGGTGTCGCTTTCTTCGCGCTGCTGCACATCCGGCTCATGGTCTGGAATGTCCGTCAGTTTGTCGCCTGGCGTCGGACGCCCGCCTTTGCCCAGTTAAAGTCGGGCAACGGCGAGACCCTGCTGATGACCGTTCCGCTGGCGCTGGCCATGTCCGTCAACGTCGGCTTCATTGCCGGTCTGCTGTTCGTGCCCGGCCTTTGGTCCGTGGTGGAATATCTGTTCCCGCTGGCACTCGTCGCCTTCGCCGGGATCGGGGTTTACGCCCTTTCGCTGATCGGCGCATTCCTTGGCCGCGTGCTGACCGCAGGCGGATTTGACTGTGCCCGCAACAACAGTTTCTCGCAGGTGATGGCGGCCTTCACCTTCGCCATGGTTGCCGTCGGTCTGGCTGCGCCCGCATCGATGAGTGCGACACCGCTGACGGTTGCTGCCAGCTACATGGCCTCGACCTTCTTCCTCGCGACAGCCACCCTGATCGGCGCGGTCGGCATCGTGCTTGGCTTCCGGTCGATGCTGGAAAACGGCGCCAACGACGAGGCCGCGCCCAGCCTCCTGGTCGTTATCCCTTTCGCCACCGTGGCAGGGATCGCCCTGATGCGGCAGGCGCATGGCCTGCATGGCCAGTTTGAGGTCCATGCCGGGGCCGCTGACAGCTTCACCCTGCTCACCTGGCTGCTCGCGGTGCAGGTGCTGTTCGGTCTTCTCGGGTTCACGGTGCTGCGCCGCCAAGGCTACATCGGCCGCTTCATCACCGGCCCGGCGAAGTCGGTCGGCTCCTATGCCCTGGTTTGCCCCGCCGTTGCCCTTTCGGTGCTCCTGCAGTTCTACATCAACAAGGGTCTGGTTGAGGTCGGTCTGGTTGCCAAGTTCTCGGTCGCCTACTGGCTCGTCACCGCGCTTGCCCTGGCGTTGCAGGCCCTGTCGATCTGGCTGGTCTTCCACCTCAACAGCCGCCACTTCTCCAGCCCGGCCAGCAAGGCAACCCTTGCGCCAGCCGAGTAGTGGGCCAGACCGCCGAGTGCCCGTCCTTCAGCGGAAGGACTGGCCAAGGAAGCGAGAGTGGGTCCGTCCTTCAGCGGAAGGACTGGCCAAGGAAGCTAGGATGGGTCCGTCCTTCAGCGGAAGGACTGGCCAAGGAAGCGAGAGTGGGTCCGTCCTTCAGCGGAAGGACTGGCCAAGGAATCTAGGGTGGGTCCGTCCTTCAGCGGAAGGACTGGCCAAGGAAGCTAGGATGGGTCCGTCCTTCAGCGGAAGGACTGGCCAAGGAAGCTAGGATGGGTCCGTCCTTCAGCGGAAGGACGGACCATGGCACCAGCAGGTCAGCGAGTAGCGGCGGCCACGTGTCACCGGGGCCACCCGGTGCAGCATGAAACTGGCAAACAGCGTTGCGGTGCCGATCGGACGCGGCGCAGCCCATTCCGCGCTGCCAAGATTGAGGTCCAATGCGCCGCCGTCATAGAGCGCGGGCTCTGACAGCTGCACGACGATGGTCAGCTTGCGCTGGCGGGCGATGGCGCCGTCACCGATATCGGAATGCCAGTCGTAATGCCCCTCGTCGCTTTCGTCGTAGCTTGCGACCTGCAGCCGTTCATGGAAATCGGTGATGTCGAAGCGGAAGGCCTCGCGGTTGGCCTCAGCCACACCGCGCATGATGCGCTCCATGACGAACAGCGCGTCGCCCTGATCGTCGAGCCAGTTGATCCGGGCCCGGCGGATTGAGGCGTGTTGCACGCCACCCACGAGCCCGCCTTCGCGCATCTCGCCGCTTTCGGCAAGATCAATGATGCGGGCGCATTCGTCCGGCGTGAAAAGGGCAGGGATCGTATGGGTGAACATGGGCAGCACCTTTGTTGGTTGCCTGCCCATATGCCCGCTTCCCTGCCCAAGGCAACTGCTTTGTTGTCTCAGCGCGATGCCTCGACTGCGCGCGTCCTGCGCTGGCCCCAGCCCAGCGTCATGCCGGCTGCGGCCAGCAGGATGACAGCCATGCCCAGCCCCTGCACCGGCTGCAGGCGGGTGCCCATGGCGAAGACGTCCACCAGAATGGTCACGACCGGATAGACAAAGGCCAGCGCGCCCTGCTGTGCGGTCGGCAGGCTCTGGATGGCGGCGTAGAGCAGGGCATACATCAACCCGGTGTGGATGAGCCCCATACTGGCCAGCACGGCCCAGGTCTCGGGCGTTGCCGGCAGGCCATTGGCCAGGACGAACGGGGCCAGCATGACGCTGCCGACGCTGACGTGGATGAGTGCGATCAGCTGCGGCGGCACGCCTTTCAGCGCCTTGGTGGTGATCGCGGCAATGGCCCAGCCGAGCGCGGCCAGCAGCGCCATGGCAATGCCCGGCAGATAGTCATCGGAGACGTAGCTCGCATCCGGCCGGTTCAGCACGATGGCCACAACCCCGGCAAAGGCGAGGCCGAGCCAGCCGAGCTTTACCACCGTGATCCTCTCGCCGAAGAACAGCGCGCCAAAACCCAGCAGCATGAAGGGCTGCGTGTTGTAGACGACCGTTGCCACCGAAACCGAGGCGCGGCTGTAGCTGCCAAACAGCAGCAACCAGTTGAGCACCAGCGCAACCCCGCTGAGCCCGGCCATCAGCAGCTGTTTCCGCTTCAGGCGCACCCGCAGCAAACCCAGCGCGGCACACAGGATCATCAGGGCCCCGGCGCCAAACACGCAGCGCCAGAACACCACCGTCAATACCGGCTCACCGGCCATGACGACGAACCAGCCGATCGTTCCCGAAATCACCATCGCTGCCACCATCTGGATCGTGCCGCGTGTCTGGTCCTGCATGTCCATGCTCCTGACTCGATGTGGATGCAGTCTAATCTCTTTGGTGAAATCGGTACTGGTGTCTAGAAAGGAGTTTTGCCAGAATGGCCTTCAAATGGAAGGCTGAGATGAGAAAAAGCTTTTGGAGGTGTGGCAATGGACGAGATTGACCGGAAAATTCTACAGGCATTGGTGCAGGATGCCCGGATGCCGCTGAAACAGCTGGCAGAAGCAGCCGGTCTCAGCGGCCCGGCAACCTCCGACCGGCTTCGCCGTCTGGAACAACGGGGCATCCTGCGCGGCAGCACGATTGACATTGACCCCGCTGCGCTTGGCTATGGTCTGGAAGCCGTCGTCCGCATCCGCCCCATGCCGGGCCAGTTGCATCTGGTTCAGCAGATGATCCAGGAGACGCCGGAAGTGGTTGAATGCGACAAGATCACTGGCGATGACTGTTTCGTTGCCCGCCTGTTCGTCCGCTCCTTGAACGACATCGACGGCATTCTTGACCGGATCGCGGAACGGGCCTCCACCAGCACGTCACTGGTCAAGGCAAAGGTCATTTCCCGCCGTCCACCGGCATTCTGAGCGCCGCTTTGATCAGCCCAGCCCATGCGCGATGACCTTGCGCATCACGGTCGGCAGGGCTTCGCCCTCAAGCGCGTCCAGCGTTGACCACCACCAGCCCTCGGGAAGATCGCCAGCCCCGAGTTCCGCCGTGAACACCGTCACCTCCAGGTGGAAATGCGTGAACGTGTGGCCGACGCTGCCGCTGCGCTTGTGCCATTTCGCGGCGACAGGCGCTTGCGCCAGTGCGGCGGCGACGTCGAAATCCACGGCCCATTCACTGCCCGGCACTTCCGCCATGCCGCCCAGCAAGCCCTTCGGCGGCCGCTTGCGCAGCGCCACGGCGCCATCGTCGGCCCGTCGCAGGACAAAGGCTGCGCCCGTCCTCGTCGGCTTGGCGGTCTTGGCGGCCTTCCTCGGCAGGGTTTCGGCCACGCCTGCGGCCCGCGCGGCACAAGGCCCCATCCACGGGCACAGCGCGCAGGCCGGCCGCTTCGGCGTGCAGATCGTTGCGCCAAGGTCCATCACCGCCTGGGCAAAGTCGCCGGGCCGTTCCTGCGGCGTCAATTCGCCCATTGCCGCCTTGATCTCGGGCTTGGCAGCAGGCAGCGGCGTCTCGATCAGCCGCAACCGGCTCATCACCCGTTCGACATTGCCGTCCACCACGGCCGCTGGCCGGTCGAAGGCGATGGCGGCGATCGCCGCAGCAGTGTAGGGGCCGATGCCGGGCAAGGCCTTCAGCCCGTCTTCCGTCTCGGGAAACCGGCCGCCGTGGTCCCGAGCCACTGCCTCGGCGCAGGCCTTCAGGTTGCGGGCGCGGGAGTAATAGCCAAGCCCCGCCCAGGCCCGCATCACATCGTCCGCCTCGGCAGCCGCGAGCTTCTCCACCTTCGGCCACTTCGCCGTAAAGGCGGTGAAATAGTCCTTCACCGCGGCCACGGTCGTCTGCTGCAGCATGATTTCCGACAGCCAGACCCGGTAGGGGTCAGGCACCACGCCGACCTTGCGCTCATGCGGCGGCACGCGCCAGGGCAGGTCGCGGGCATGGCGGTCGTACCAGGCCAGCAGGGCATCGGTCAGCTGTGCGGGAGGCTGCCCGGCAGCGGCCGGGCGGGCAGGGGTGGTTCGCGTCATGCCGGCAAGGGTGGCGCGGTCCCTCCCGAAATCAAGCAATCCCCGCGCTTGCCCTTGGACAGGCTGGGGATAAACCCGCTTCAGCCTGTGGATGCAGCGCGCCGCACAATACCGTCTTGATTTTGTCCTAAAGGCCCGTGACCCTTGGGTCAGGCATGACAGGATGCCGGGGCCGGCGCCGCGGGTGAGTGCGGCAGCGGATGGTGACGATGAGTTGGGACAGCAAGGGGCCCGCACGCGGTGGTTCCAGACCGCTCGCGGACCTGATCGGCAAGGCGATGCAACCAGCCTTCCGCAAGCGTGGCTTTGCCACGGCGGATCTGGTTGCCTCCTGGCCGGATATTGTCGGAGAACGCTATGGCGAACGGGTCAGGCCCGAACGCCTCCTCTGGCCGCGCCCGGTCGATCGGGACGGTGAAACCGTAACTGATCCGGCGACGCTGGTGGTCAACACGGATGGCGCGACGGCTCTCCTGCTGACCCACGAGATGCCGCAGATCCTCGCCCGCATCAATGGCTACTTCGGCTGGGCGGCAGTTGGCCGCATCCGCATTGTTCAAAAGCCCGTGAGCGTTCCGGTGCGCAAGCGCCGGCCTCAGGTGCGCGACCTGACCGAAGCAGAGCAGCGCGAGCTTGATGCCCGCCTTGAGGGTGTCGAACATGAGGGCCTGCGCAAAGCCTTGGAAAAACTCGGCTCGCAGGTGATCGCCCGCAACCGGACGTCAAGCAACTGAGGCATGGCGCTCTGCGCTCGCCGGAGCGGCTGGCTTTCACCGCGCACGACATTCACCTTCCTACTGCCGCCACAATTGCCCTGTTCGGTTGACGGGTTCGCCACAAGCGGGCACACAGCATCACAGATCTTCATCTTGGCAAGGCAGGACCACGCCCGTGAATTTGACCCGCAGAAAGCTTCTGGCCAGCACCATGGCCCTCGGACTTGGCACCGCGCTGACGACTGCCTTCCCGCTTGTCGCCCTGGCCCAGACGGTCGATGTCGCCAAGCTGATGGAGGCCTCGCCGCTTGGAGAGAAGTTCATCGGTAAGGAAGATGCGCCGGTGACCATCATCGAATACGCCTCGCTGACCTGTGGCCACTGCGCCAATTTCCACAAGGGCGTCCTTCCGGAAATCAAGAAGCAGTACATTGATACTGGCAAAGCTCGCATGATCTTCCGCGAGTTCCCGCTGGATCCGGTTGCCGCCGCCGGGTTCATGCTCGCCCGCTGCGCCCCGGAAGACAAATATTTCGACGTGATGGACGCCCTTTTTGCCGACCAGCGCGCCTGGGCCTTCACAAATGATCCCTACAACGCGATGCTCAATTTCTCCAAGCAGCTCGGATTCACACAGGAGTCCTTCGAAGCCTGCTTGACAAACCAGTCCCTGCTGGACGGAGTCAACGCAGTGCGCGACAAGGCCGGCAACGAGTTCAAGGTGGACTCCACGCCGACGTTCTTCATCAACGGTGAAAAAGCAACCGGAGCTCTCAGTTTTGAGGAAATGTCGAAGATCATCGACAAGTACCTCTGAGTGCCTTGACCGGCGGGCCCGCGCCCGCCGGACCGCTCTCGCCTGCCTTCAGCCGGAGGCGCGGCCGTGAAATTCACCAAGCTCCGCGTTGTCGGTTTCAAGTCCTTTGTCGAGCCGATGGAATTTGTCATCGGCGACGGGCTCACCGGCGTGGTCGGGCCCAACGGTTGCGGCAAGTCCAATCTCGTCGAGGCCCTGCGCTGGGTCATGGGCGAGAACTCCTACAAGAACATGCGCGCGTCCGGCATGGACGACGTCATCTTCTCCGGCTCGCTCAACCGCCCGGCCCGCAACACGGCGGAAGTCACGTTGTTTCTCGAAAACAGCGAACGCCGTGCGCCGACAGGCTTCAACGATGCCGACCTGCTGGAAGTCAGCCGCCGCATCGAGCGCGAGGCCGGCTCGGTCTACCGGATCAACTCCAAGGACGTCCGTGCCCGTGATGTCCAGCTGCTCTTCGCCGATGCGTCCACGGGCGCCCGCTCGCCGGCCATGGTGCGCCAGGGCCAGATTGGCGAACTGATTTCCGCCAAGCCGACCTCGCGCCGCCAGATCCTGGAAGAAGCTGCCGGCATTTCCGGCTTGCACAGCCGCCGCAACGAAGCTGAAATCCGCTTGCGCGCGGCCGAGCAGAACCTCGAACGCCTCGAGGATGTGCTGGTCCAGATCGACGCGCAGATCGACAACCTGCGCCGCCAGTCGCGTCAGGCCGCCCGTTACCGCAATCTTTCGTCCGAAATCCGTGCGGCAGAAGCTGGCATCCTGTTCCTGCGCGTGACCGAAGCCCGTGCGAGTCTCGAAGAGGCCGAACGGCACTATGCCGCCGGCCGGGCCGAAGTGGTCAAGGCGGCCGAAGCCCAGACGGAGGCAGCAATGACGCAAGCCATTGCCGCACATCGCCTGCCCGAGATCCGCGACGCAGCAGCCCGCGCTGGTGCCGCGCTGCAGCGACTGGTGATAGCCCGCAATGAACTCGACGCCGAGGACCGCCGCGTCCGCGAAAGGCTCGTTGACCTCGACCGCCGTCTTGGTCAGCTCGTTGGCGACATCGCCCGTGAGGAACAGCTCGTCGCCGAGAATGACGAGGTGCTGGAGCGCCTTGCCGAGGAACGGGCCGAACTGGTCGAGGAAAACGAGACCGCGATGGAACGCGCGGAACTCGCCGGCGAGCGCGTTGCCACCGCAAGCGAAGCAGTTGCGGCGCTGGAAGACAGGCTGACGGTCGCCACCCGCGCCGCTGCAGAACTCGCCGCCCAGCGGCAGCAGTTCCAGCGCAGCGCCGAAGAAACCCGCCAGCGCGCCGAGCGCCTTGGCTCGCAGGCCGGTGATGCCGCGCGCGTCCGCGACGCCCTGCGCGCTGAAATGGATGCCGCTGATGGGGTGGCGGAGTGTACCGAGCTGCTCGAGGAGGCCGAGGCCGCTGTCATGGCCGCCGAAGAGGCCGCCGAGATTGCCGAGCTGCGCACCGCATCCGCACGCGAGGCCGAGCAGAATGCCCGCGCTCCGCTCGCCGAGGCCGAGCGGCTGCAGTCGCGGCTCGAGACCGAGGCCCGCACCCTTGAAAGCGTGCTGGCGACCTTTGCCGGTGCCTTCACGCCGGTTGTCGATGCGATGACCGTGGAACCGGGCCTCGAAACCGCGCTGGGCGCCGGGCTCGGGGATGACCTCGAAGCCTCGCTGGATGCTTCCGCCCCCGTGCGCTGGACGGGAGCGGCCATCGCCGCGGGTGATCCGTCCTTGCCGGCCGGGGCTGTGGCCCTGTCACGCCACGTTGAGGCGCCTGCCGCGCTGGCGCGCCGGCTGGCTCAGATCGGCCTCGTCGATGCCGGTACTGGCGCTGATCTGGCTCATGCCTTGAAACCCGGCCAGCGTCTGGTGACCCGCGAAGGGCATCTGTGGCGCTGGGATGGGCTTGAGGTTGCCGCCGACGCGCCGACACCGGCCGCGCAGCGCCTCGCCCAGAAGAACCGCCTTGCAGCGCTCAGCGAAGACATTCGCGTCGCCCGCGACAAGACAGCCGCTGCCCGCAGCACGCTGGAAAACGCCGGACGGCTGGTCCGACAGGCCGGCGAGGCCGAGCAGGAGGCCCGCCAGCGCCTGCGAGACCGGCAGCGCGCCGCCGCCGAAGCCCGTGAAGCGCTGCTGGCCGCCGAGCGTGCCGTCTCCCAGCTCGCCCTGCGCCTGCAGGGGGCCGAGGATCTGGCCCGCCGTCTTGCCGAGGAAGCCGAGGAGGCCCGCGAGCGCCATGCAGAGGCGGTCGAGCGGCTGGAGCAGCTGCCCGATGCCGACGCGCACATCGAGACGATCCAAAGCCTTCAAGGCGAGATCGCCACGGCCCGCGCTGCCCTGTCGGAGGCGCGGCTTCTGGCCGATGGGCTGGCGCGCGAGAAGCAGCTGCGCGACCGCCGTCTGGAGGCCATTGTGCGCGAGACGGAAAGCTGGAAGGCCCGCGCACGCAATGCCGCCAGCCAGATCGAAACCCTGCGCCAGCGCCGCGAGGAAGCCGAAGAGGAACGGCAGGAGCTTATCGAGGCCCCGGAAGACATCGAACTGCGCCGGCGGGACGTCCTGACGGCCCTGTCCAAGGCCGAAGAGGTGCGCCGCGCCGCCGATGACGAACTGCTCCGGGCCGAATCGGCCCAGTCCGGCGTCGACCGTCTGGCCCGCGAGGCGCAGGATGCATTGGCAAAAGCGCGTGAGGCGCATATTCGCGCCGAAGAACGGCTGGAGGCAGCGCGCCAGCGGGTGCAAGAGATTGTGGCGCGTATTGACGAGGCCCTCGGGGTGCCGCTCGATCAGCTTCCCGGCCTGGCCGGAATGGCGGAAGGCGCGCCGCTGCCGGATCTCGATGGCCTGGAACGCAAGCTCGACCGGCTCAAGGCTGAACGCGAGCGCCTTGGCGGCGTCAATCTGCGCGCCGAGGACGAACTGACCGAGATCGATGGTCAGCGCTCGACGCTCGCCGGCGAACGGGACGATCTGGTCGAGGCAATCCGGCGCTTGCGCACCGGCATTTCCAACATCAATCGGGAGGCACGTGAGCGTCTTCTTGCGTCCTTCGAGGTTGTGAACGGCCATTTCCAGCGCCTGTTTACGCATTTGTTTGGCGGCGGCACGGCCGAGCTTCAGCTGGTTGACAGCGATGATCCGCTCGACGCCGGGCTGGAAATCGTCGCGCGGCCCCCGGGCAAAAAGCCGCAGACCATGACGCTGCTCTCCGGCGGAGAGCAGGCCCTGACGGCGATGGCGCTGATCTTTGCCGTGTTCCTGACCAATCCGGCGCCGATCTGCGTGCTGGATGAGGTCGATGCGCCGCTGGATGACGCCAACGTGGAGCGCTACTGCGACCTGCTGGATGAAATGTCCCGGCGCACCGAAACGCGCTTCGTCGTCATCACCCACAACCCGATCACCATGGCCCGGATGAACCGGCTGTTCGGCGTCACGATGGCCGAGAGGGGCGTGTCGCAGTTGGTCTCCGTCGACCTGGAGACGGCGGAACGTTTCCTCGATGCAGGGTAGTGGGGTCGGATTGACCGGAATCACCTCGGCAATCGCCGCAGGACCAGATGCCACAGCGCGTGTCACAAACGCCAAATCCATCAGAATTTCAAATATTTACATAAAATCTCCGTGTTCTTGACAGTCCGCCGGGTGCCGACTATTGTGCGCGCGGCTTGAGGGGGTCTCGGGAGCCGTTGAAATCAGGGCTGGATGTGGGGCACTTATGAACCAGTCGTCTGAGCCCGGTGGAGACAACGGCACCGGACGGGACCTTTCTGAAGCCGACCTGTCTGCGCGACGGGACAAGCTGACCCAGAAGCTCGACGAGCGCCGCCGCAGCGAACAACGCGCTGAGGCCAAGCAGTCGGGCAGCACAGGGGCCGGGATTGGCCAGGCCATGCAACTCTCTTCGGAGTTCGTGGCAGGCATCGCGGTCGGTGCGATGATGGGGTGGCTGCTGGATCACTGGGTCGGGACGTCGCCATTCGGGTTGATCGTCTTTCTTCTCCTGGGATTCGTTGCTGGTGTCTTGAATGTCATGCGCTCGGCCGGATTGGTCGCAGAGCAGGGACAGCCAGGCCAGCGTGCCGCAGCGCAGAAAAAAGGCGAAAGCCGTGGGTCCGGTCCGGAATCTAACGACAAGTGACTTGACGCGTTCACGGCGCGACGATTAAGAGCCCGCGCAGACTGCGCTCATGAACGATTAACGGCGAAGGTAGACCGGTGGCGAACGATCCGATCCATCAGTTCCACATCAAGACTCTCGTGCCGATCGAAGTCGGTGGTGTTGACCTGTCTTTCACCAATGCGTCGCTGTTCATGGTGCTGACGGTCCTTGCGGCCTCGGCATTCCTGATCTTCTCCTCCTCCAGCCGTGGTCTGGTTCCGACCCGCTGGCAGTCGTTGGCAGAACTCAGCTACGAATTTGTTGCCGGACTTCTGCGAAGCTCGGCGGGTACGGAAGGCATGCGCTTTTTCCCGCTGGTGTTCTCGCTGTTCATGTTCGTCCTTGTGGCGAACCTGTTCGGCATGTTCCCCTACTTCTACACGGTCACCAGCCAGATCATCGTCACCTTCGCCCTTGCGATGGTCGTGATCCTGACGGTTACCATCTATGGCTTCGCCCGGCACGGGTTGCACTTCCTGCATCTCTTCGTTCCGGCTGGCGTCCCGGCTGCCCTCATTCCGATTGTGGCGCCGATTGAAGTCATCTCTTTCCTGTCTCGCCCGATCAGCCTCTCCGTTCGTCTGTTCGCGAACATGCTGGCTGGTCACATCACCCTGAAAGTGTTTGCCGGTTTCGTCGTCACCCTGAGTGCCGCCGGAACGGTTGGCATCTTCGGGGCCGTCCTTCCGCTTGGAATGACGGTGGCGCTGACGGCCCTGGAGTTCCTCGTCGCGTTCCTGCAGGCCTATGTCTTCACGGTCCTGACCTGCATGTATCTCAACGACGCGCTTCACCCGTCCCACTAAACCCACCCATCACGTGGCCCCTGGCCGCCTGAACAAGCTGACAACAGTCAACTAGGAGTACTTGTCATGGAAGCAGAAGCTGCAAAGTTCATCGGTGCTGGTATCGCCTGCCTTGGCATGGGTGGTGCTGCTATCGCTCTCGGCACCATTTTCGGTAACTACCTCTCGGGCGCCCTGCGCAACCCGTCCGCCGCTGATGGCCAGTTTGGTCGTCTGGTGTTCGGCTTCGCCGTGACCGAAGCTCTGGGCATCTTCTCGCTGCTGATCGCCCTGCTGCTGCTGTTCGCCGTCTGATCCGTCGCAACCCGACGTATTGGTACAGTTAAGATCGACGGCGGCGCAATTGCGCCGCTGTTCGATACTTGGAGGCGATAATGGCAGGCGAAACCACTGCGACTGCTGGACATGTTCAGCTCATGGACATCCCGGCAACCGAACACGGGGCCGGTTTCCCGCCGTTCGACCCGACCCATTTTGTCTCTCAGCTCGTGTGGCTGGCGATCACCTTCGTTATCCTTTACTGGGTAATGAAGAACGTGGCCCTGCCACGCATCGCCGGTATCCTTGAGGATCGTCGTGACCGCATCGCCGGTGACCTTGCCGAAGCCGACCGGCTGAAGCGGGAAACCGATGAAGCCATCGCTGCCTATGAGCAGGCGCTGGCCGAAGCCCGTGGTCGTGCCCGCTCCATCGCCCAGGATACGCGCGACAAGCTGAAGGCCGAAACCGACGCCAAGCGTGAGACCGCCGAAGCCGGTATCGCCGCCAAGCTGTCTGACGCGGAAGCCCGCATCGGCCAGATCAAGAGCAGCGCCCTGGCCCAGGTTGGCGAGATCGCCAGCGAAACCTCCTCGGCGCTTGTCGAGGCTCTCATCGGTGTCACCCCGTCGAAGTCCGAAGTGGATCAGGCGGTCAAGGGTGCGATGAACTAAGGGAACCCGGTCTATGATGGATGCATCGTTCTGGGCTCTCGTTGGCCTCATTCTTTTCTTCGTGCTGATCATCAAGGTCGGCGTTCCGGGCAAGATTGCCGGAGCTCTCGACAAGCGTGCGGACGACATCCGCCGTGAACTCGAGGAAGCCCGCAAGCTTCGCGAGGAAGCGCAGGCTCTGATGTCCGAGTATCAGCGTCGCCGGCATGAAGCTGAAGCAGAAGCAGAGGCGATTGTCGCCGAAGCCCGCGCCGAAGCCGAGCAACTGACCGTTGAAACCACGCGTGCGCTCGAGGAAATGATCGCTCGCCGTAGCAAGATTGCCGAGGACAAGATCGGCCAGGCCGAAGTCCAGGCAATTGCCGAGGTCAAGGCCAAGGCTGCTGATCTCGCCGTAGCGGCTGCGGAGACGCTGCTCAAGGCCAAAGTATCGGACAAGATTTCCGACACATTGCTTGCCAAGAGCATCGAAGAGGTCAAGTCGGGTCTCAACTGAGACAACTGGCTACCCAGTCTGAAAAAGCGGCCCTTGTGGCCGCTTTTTTGTTTTTCGGGTGAGTATCTGGCGAATATCTGCCTGCGCTCAGCGCTCGTCCTGCAGCAGCGCAGCAATAGGCTTGAACGACATGCGGTGCAAAGGGCAGGGCCCGAGACGTTGCAAGGCCGCCATATGCGCCGGCACGCCATAGCCCTTGTGCACGGCAAATTCATAGCCCGGATACTCCGCATCCGCGGCAACCATCATCCTGTCCCGGACCACCTTTGCCACGATCGAGGCCGCCGAAACGGCAAGACAGCGGGCATCGCCCTTGATCAGGGCCTGGCCATCGATCCCGAGCCCCGGCGGCACATCGCGCCCGTCGACCACCACATGCCGCGGCTGCAGGGCGAGGCCCTGCACGGACCGCCGCATTGCGCCGAGTGTCGCCGCCCGAATGTTGATCCGGTCGATGGTTGCGGCAGACGCGCTGGCAAAGCTCACCCAGGCACTGGCGCAAATCTCCTCGAACAGCGCCTCACGCTTCGCCTCGGTAAGCTTCTTGGAATCGTTCAACCCGTGCGGCAGCCGCGCATAGTCGAGGATCACCGCCGCCGTCACCACGGGACCTGCCCACGGCCCGCGCCCGGCCTCGTCCACCCCGGCAAGCAACCCGTCCAGCCGCCCCGCCATCCGCGCTTCGGCCTTCGCATCCAGCGCGTCACCAAAGGGCAGGTCAAAGAGGCCTCGGGTTTTCATTCGGTCGGATCCGGCACTAACCAGCGGTTACAGCGATGCGGCCCGGTCTGATCGCGCGCTGCCGCCAAGACGTTCAATTGGCAAAGCCTCAAACCCTCTCCCCCCTTGAGGGGGAGATGCCCCCGGTAGGGGGCAGAGGGGGGTAAACAGCCTGACCCTTTCAGCAGAGAGGCCGCGTTGAAACGAACCGCTACACCCCCCTCTTTCTGCTGACGCAGCCCTCTCCCCCTCAAGGGGGAGAGGGCTGCGATCCGGTGGACTGCCACGGGCCTGTTGAAGTCCTCAACAACGCCCTGCTGGACGTATGTCCAAAGCTCCCGCGCCCATCTCTGTCGTAGAAACGTGAAGCCCCCCACCCCGGCCCGCCCCACAAGGGGGAGGGGGACTGAGGGCCTGTGTCACTCGACCTCGTTCTGCGTCTTCTTCTGCGCTTCCACCACGGCCAATGCCGACATGTTGACCACGCCGCGCGAGGTCACGGACGGCGTCAGAATATGCGCAGGCTTGGCGGTGCCGAGCAGGATCGGTCCGACATGCAGCGCATCGGTCGCCACCTTGAGGAGGTTGAGCGCAATGTTGGCTGCATCCAGTCCGGGGAAGACCAGCAGGTTCGCTTCGCCTTTCAGGCGGCTGTTCGGCATCACGCGCTGGCGCAGGGCCGCAGACAGGGCCGAATCACCATGCATCTCGCCGTCCACCTCGAGGTCCGGGCAGCGTTGCCACAGGATCTCGAGCGCGGCGCGCATCTTTTCGCCCGATCCGAGTTCCCGCGATCCGAAGTTCGACGCGGCCAGCAGCGCCACTTTCGGCTCAATACCGAAGCGGCGGATTTCCTCGGCTGCCAGCGTCGCCATCTCGGCGATTTCTTTCGCGCAAGGATCTGTGGTGACAAAGGTGTCGGTCAGGAACAGGGCGCCCCGGTCATTGATCAGCAGGGAAAGGGCTGACAGGTCCGCCACGCCCTCGCGCACGCCGATGATCTGGCGGATGTCGCGCAAATGCCGGATGTAGCGTCCTTCCAGGCCACAGATGGCCGCATCCGCATCGCCGCGCCGCACGGCCAGCGCCGCGATCACGGTAGAGTTGGTGCGCACGATGGTGCGCGCGGCATCATGCGGCACGCCCTTGCGGCCAACGCAGGCGAAATATTCCTCGACATAGTCGCGGTAGCGCGGATCATCCTGCGGGTTGACGAATTCGAAGTCGACACCGGGGCGGATCTTCAGGCCGAAGCGCTCGCAGCGCGCCTGCAGCACGTCCGGACGCCCGACGAGGATCGGCACGGCCACCTTGTCCTCGATCAGCACTTGCGCGGCCCGCAGCACGCGCTCATCCTCGCCTTCGGCATAGATGATGCGCTTGGGCTCGCGCATGGCCGCCTGGATGATCGGCTTCATGACGAGGCCAGAGCGGAACACGAAGCGGTTCAGCACGTCCTGATAGGCTTCGAAATCCGCGATCGGCCGCGTTGCAACGCCGGTTTCCATCGCCGCGCGGGCCACCGCCGGCGCAATGCGCAGGATCAGACGCTGGTCGAAGGGCGAGGGGATCAGGTACTTCGGCCCGAAATTCTCGCTTGCCCCGCCATAGGCCCGCGCCGCCACGTCCGAGGGCTCTTCCTTGGCAAGGCCGGCGATGGCCGCCACGGCGGCGTGCTTCATTTCTTCGTTGATCGTCGTCGCACCAACGTCCAGCGCGCCGCGGAAGATGTAGGGGAAGCAGAGAACGTTGTTCACCTGATTCGGATAATCCGAGCGCCCGGTGCACATCATCACGTCGTCGCGGACGCCGAGTGCGTCCTCGGGCAGGATTTCCGGATTGGGGTTGGCAAGCGCCAGGATCAGCGGGCGCGGCGCCATCTTGGCCACCATCTCCGGCTTCAGCACGCCGGCGGCCGACAGGCCGAGGAACACATCTGCGCCCTCGATGATCTCGCCAAGCGTGCGCTTGTCGGTGTTCTGGGCGTAGATCGACTTCCACGGGTCCATCAGGACCTCGCGGCCCTCGTAGACCACGCCCTCGATGTCCGAGATCCACACATTCTCGCGCTTCACGCCGAGCGAAACCAGCAGGTTGAGGCAGGCGAGCGCGGCCGCGCCCGCACCGGACGCCACCACCTTGACGGTGCCGATCGGCTTGCCGGCCAGCTCCAGTGCATTCTTCACCGCCGCACCGACGATGATCGCCGTGCCGTGCTGGTCGTCGTGGAACACCGGAATGTTCATCCGCTCGCGCAGCTTGGCTTCGATCTGGAAGCACTCGGGCGCCTTGATGTCTTCCAGGTTGATGCCGCCGAAGGTCGGCTCGAGCGCGGCAACCGCGTCCACGAAGCGGTCGACGTCCAGCTCGTCCACTTCAATGTCGAACACGTCGATGCCGGCGAATTTCTTGAACAGGACGGCCTTGCCTTCCATCACCGGTTTGGAGGCGAGCGGCCCGATGGCGCCAAGGCCCAGCACCGCCGTGCCGTTGGAAATCACGCCGACAAGGTTGGCGCGGGAGGTGTAGAGCGCAGCCGTCGAGGGGTCGCGGGCGATTTCAAGGCAGGGAGCAGCAACACCCGGTGAATAGGCCAGCGCCAGGTCGCGCTGGTTGCCCAGCGGCTTGGTCGGCTTGATCTCCAGCTTGCCCGGACGCGGATGGGAGTGGAAATAGAGTGCGGCCTCGGTGAGGTCGGATCCGGCCTTCTTGGTATCGCTCATGGTGCCTCTCGCTGCGGCAGGTTCGCCCTGCCTGAACATCACCCGCAAGCCATGGCGTAACGGCATCGCGGGAGCAATCCTTTAGACCTTAGACCAGCCTCTTCGCAAACGGAACCTCAGGAAAGGGCATGAACCGGTCTGTCCTAAGCCGTTGCAGCGCCATGCGTCTTGCCTGCGTCTTCTGCCGGCACCGCCCGCATGTACAGCCACATCAGCAGGAACAGGACGCCGGCGTTGCACACGTGCCAGAGAAAATGCGTGCCGAAGGGCAGGGCACTGCAGGCCGGGCCGTCCAGCGTGCGGAAGGTCAGCGACAGGGTGAACAGCGCGCCGGTCGCTAGAAGGCCGAGTGCCGTGTCCCGGCTGCGCCGAAGGCACAGCGCTCCGACTACGAAAATCGCCGCCAGCGCCGGCAGATACCCGGCCGATGATCCGACCAGCGGCGCGGCCAGCCGGCCGATGAAGGGCGATGCGACGAGAAACAGCGCTGTCGTGCCACCGGCGACAACCGCTCCGGCACCGACGAAGCGGCGCAGGGCGAGAAACAGGTAGAGGTGGATGAAAATGGCGATGGGGATCACATCCGCCAGCAGTGACCAGCGGTTGGCATAGGTGTGGAACAGGAAGGATCCGATCCCGGTTGCCGTCACCACGCCGATGAGCGCCAGCGCGCTCCAGTCCCTTGGGGCCCGCTGCAGCCAGATCCGCAGCGCCAGCGCCGCCGCCACAAGGAATGCCGCATTGGTCACGGCATTGAGCGGCTCGGCCCAGAACGAGGCATCAAGCCGCTCGCAATACTGATCAAGGCTCTCGGTCCAGTTCATCCGTCATAGCCAATAGGCACCGGCTTAGCTCCAAAAAATCACTCTCAGGTGTCACGGATACGGTCAAATAAAGACAACGTCGTCAATTGTAAATGTTTCGTTACTGAGTATGGATAAAGTTATAGAGCCGTCGGTGGAAACAATTTTTGTTTGTCCGAGCTTTTCACTTGATAAGAGATAGGTTTTTTGTGAGGAAAGAACCATTTTATCCAGAGTGGGTTCAAAATAATCGATGATGTATTGACCGGATTGACTGGAGAAGTCGAAATTATCAGGACGTCCATTTGTTTTGATGCTGTTGATATCAACTCGCAAACCGACGTCGTACATAGATGTCGATGTGCCGTCATTCATGTATACGGAACTTGAGGCGAATATCCTGTTGCCGTTGTTAACTGATCCACCGGGTGTGTAGTTTAAGCTTAACGCAGAAATGGCAGATGAGGTAAGATTGGAGATTTCTTCAGCTTGAGAAATCCCGTCTGAGTTGATATCAGTCCAAATCAGTAATTGATCAAATATTGAATCATCACTGTTGATTAAATTGTCGTTATTGTCGTCGTAGCTAGCAAGCGCGTGATATCCGAATGTCGACGAGTTCCCGAAGAGTTCATTTACATGATCGATCGTGCCATTTTTGTTCAAGTCGAGCGCAAGAAACGCGTCATTCGGTCCGATCCATCCGTGCTTACCTTCAAGGCCACGTACTGCGAAGAGATCAAATGACGCATTGCTCTTAGAAAGGCTGATTGTGTCAATGCCGTCCCCCGCAAGATCAATGACCAATGGATCATAGACTGCAAGAAAATACTCTCCATATATCTCAAGAATTGCATCGCCGGCTTGTATGACTAGTGTGGGCAACTCGGTGGTTCCGCCAGAGTTTTTATTTGACGTACTTTTGAATGAAGTAACGATAAATCCTCCGTCGCTAGACTTTTGAACATAGTGATTCTGAGCGCTGTCCAGCCGGGAGACAATGTTATGACACTGATCGCCAATGAAGAGTACTTTTCCGACATAATTGCGGAACGTGAGCTCGGACACACCAGGTGCAAGGCTTCGCCCTCCGCCTGCATCGTGGGTTGTCCAAGGTGTATTTATCGTATGTATTGACATCCAGTTGTCGACTGCATTTGAAATGCTGTCAAAAGACTGAAGCAAGGACAAGTCGGCGAGGTCCCGGATATGGGGAACGAGGTAATCCTTGTTCCTCGCGATGAACTCGAACAGTTCGAGGCTTGGTGAACTGGCGTTTGCTAACCCGTACTCGCGCGCGGTTTCAGCAAGAAACGCTGGGGAAAGCAACACGCTGAGTTCGAAGGTGGCTGACATATTTGCAGACATCCAGGCTGCATCCTGGCCACGGAAGTTGTAGCCTTGCGACTGCCAGTCCTGGGCTGCATAATGGTTCAGCTCAAGAATGAAATTCCAGTAATTATCAATTGACATCATTCCGTGGTTCAGAATGTTTTGCCAAGTGTGTCCCGGATTTGCGCTGCGGTTCAATGCTATATTCGGAGTCCAAGCGTTGACGTCGACATTATTTGCCGTAAATACATCGTTATGATATTGCTGTATAATTGCGTAGTCGAGCGTAGCGTTCCCTGTATGTTGGAATAGCGCCTGTCGCGCTCAAAGGTCGCGATTCATCAGTGAAATCGAAATGCTATGCCACGTGGCGTCATCCAAAGTGCCTCCTGTCTTATCCCTGTGAAACGTTTCGGCGTAATTTCGGGCGGTAATTCCCGAAAACGTGTTGTTCTGGACAACGCCAAGTGCCAGCCCGCCATACGGATCGCCCTTTGACTGGATCAAGGTGTAGTATGCGGTCAGGTTGCCCTGCTGGGCATAGTCTGCAAGTTGGTCGAGGTCCTGTCGGCTGAAATTTCCCATGATTGGTCTCCACTACCTGTTGACTTGAGGAAAGCGAATGATCTCCGCACCTGGCAGTGGCTGGGTTTGCTCTACTGTGAAGAAAACAATTTTGTCGATTGCTTTCTGCTGAATAACGGAAATAAGACCTATGAATTTGGAAGGAAACTGGACGTCTATTAAGTATTTATTCTTTAACAAGAAAGTTACAGTGCATGCACCATGCTTCTGTTTGCCTATAAAGGTGCATCTCAGAAGGCGAGGGTCATTTCCGGTAATGCCTGACTGCATGAGGACTTCGAGGTAGTCGTCGTCTGGGTTGATTGGTGTTGCAGGCCTATAAACTGCAGTCGAAACGACATAACCATCCGGTATGAAGCCGCTATAATCCACTCTCTTGAGTTGGTTATTTCGAAGGGTTCTGTACAATAGATGTTGTCCCTCAATAATTTGGGAGGGTACGCATGATGGGTTTCCGATACCCTTAGGGTAACAGGCGCGATCTACACTTACAGTGACGACTGTTTGTCCGGAACCGGAAAACAGAGAAATGTTCTCGGCTGTTTTGGGTGAAAATTCCGGAGCAGTTCCAATCATTGTGAAGCCTGACGACAGTTCCCCCGGGACGAGATCACTTTCCAGAAGGATCGTCGCGAGGTAGGTCTCAGGCACACGGAACACTTCGCCTTGCAGTTTGAACTCATAGACCTTTCCGCTATGCGCCATGCGCGGCACATTGAGTGCGCCGCTTTCGCGGATCCCGTCGACGAAATAGCCCATCATCGGGAAGCCGAAGCGGAAGAAAGCGCCTAGCCCAAGGCTTGTCACGGCCGAGGCCACCACGAAAATGGCCAGAGCCAGAAAAATCAGAAATGTCCGCTGCTCAATCTTCGACACGGCGGCGCTCCGGTTGATTGCGGGGTTGTGATCTCCGATCGCAGCCATCATTGCGCGAGTTATCTGTGGCGTCAAGAAATATGAGTAAAATAATCATATTTCTTGACGCGAGAGCTTCCCGGCGTTTTCAAAGCCCGGCGATGGCTTCCTTGAGCAGCTTGCCGAGGCGCGAGATGCCTTCCTCGATCTGCGCTTCGTTGGCACAGGAGAAGCTGAGGCGCAGGGTGTTGCCGCCCGAGCCATCGGCAAAGAAGGCGCGGCCGGGCACGAAGGCGACCTTCACGCTTTCCAGCGAGCGGGCGAGCAGCGCCGCGCCATCGAGGCCTTCCGGCACGGTCACCCAGACAAACATGCCGCCATCCGGCTTCGACCAGCTGCAGCCCGCCGGCATGTGGGTGGCCAGGGCCTTCAGCATGGCATCGCGGCGGGCGCGATAGGCCGCCTTGATCGTCGCCACCTGGGTGTCGAAATAGGTCTCGGCCACATCGGCCAGCACCATCTGGTTGATGGTGGAGGTGTTGAGGTCAGCGGCCTGTTTCAGCAGCACGATCTTCGAGATCACCGGTGCGGCGGCGCAGATCCAGCCCACGCGCAGGCCCGGCGACAGGGTCTTGGAGAAGGAGCCGCAGTACAGCACGCGGGTGTCGTTGATGTGTCCCTTGCGGGCGATATCCAGCGCCAGCATCGGCGGGATCGCCTCGCCGTCATAGCGCAGCGACTGGTAGGCCGCGTCCTCGATGACGGCAATGTCCAGCGTGTCGGCGAGGTCGAGGATCTTCTCGCGCGTTGCCCGGTCCAGCGTCTCGCCGGTCGGGTTGGCGAAGTCAGCCGAGGCATAGGCGAATTTAACTTCGCCGCCAGCGTCCCTTGCCGCAGTGGCGAAGTCCTCGGCCGGGCGGTTGCCCAGCGGGATCAGCCGGTCGTAGCGCGGCTCATAGGCGTTGAACGCCTGCAGCGCGCCAAGATAGGTCGGCCAGTTGACCAGCGCGGTGTCGCCCGGCGACAGGAACAGCTTGCCGATATAGTCCAGCGCCTGCTGCGAGCCGGAGGTGATGATGATGTTCGAGGCGTCACAGGTCACGCCAAGGCCGGCCATGTAGCTGGCCAGCCAGGTGCGCAGGGCCAGATTGCCCTCGCTGACGGCATATTGCAGCGCCGTTCCGGCGGACGGTCCCGTCAGGACCTTGGTGTAGGCGTCTGCAAATACCTGGGCGGGAAACAGCGCCGGGTCCGGGATGCCGCCAGCAAAGGAGATGATCTCCGGCCGGTCGAGGAGCTTCAGGAGCTCGCGGATTTCGGATGCGCGCATACGGGTCGCGCGCGTGGCGAAGATGTGCTCCCAGTTCAGCATGAGGGTTCTCGGTCCATTTATTGTTTTCAGCGGCGCCTGGTGTGGTGTCGGTGCCGGCCAGTGAGACAGAACCACAGGCGCAAGGATGCGTCAATATTGCTGACCTAAAAGACGCAAAAAATCCCTGGGCAGTGACTGTTGGTAATTTTCGGTCGCCTTCCGGTTTGATCCTGACATGGCACTGCGCCGCTTGGCGCACTGGCGTTGTTGCGCCGGCTGGCCTATCTCTGGATCATGACCCGCCGGGAGTGTGCCCCCATGAACCGCATTGATGAAAGCCGTCCCTTTGTCCCTCTCAACATCGCGGTGCTGACCGTGTCCGACACGCGCGACTTTGAAGGCGACCGCTCGGGCACGACGCTGGTCGAGCGTCTGACTGGCGTCGGGCATCATCTGGCGGACCGCCGCATTGTCCGGGACGAAGTGGAGGAAATCAGGGCTGCCGTCCGGGAGTGGATTGCGGCAGAGGGCGTCGACGTCATCATCTCGACCGGCGGCACGGGCTTTACCGGCCGCGATGTCACCCCCGAGGCGATCGAGCCCTTGTTCGAGAAGCGGATGGACGGCTTCTCCGAGGTGTTCCACCGTATTTCCTACGACAAGATCGGCACCTCGACGATCCAGTCCCGCGCCACGGGCGGGGTTGCGGGTGCGACCTACATCTTCGTGCTGCCGGGGTCGCCCGGTGCCTGCAAGGACGCCTGGGACGGCATCCTCAAGTGGCAGCTCGATTACCGCCACATGCCCTGCAATTTCGTGGAAATCATGCCCCGCCTCGACGAACACCTGAAACGCGGCAAACTGCGCCAGGCGTGAGCGGCTGTTGACGGCTTCGCCTCGCAGTTATTCCCATTACGCTTCGGTCATCCCCGCTTCATGCGGGGATCCATCCGGCAGTGGCACAGGGCGGGGATGACCACGGAGAGCATGGCCCCGCCCCGAGCGCCAGAAATCAGCCTTCGTAGCCGATGCCGCCGGCGCGGGTTTCGAGGAAGGCGGCGCCGCAGGCTTTGGCCAGTTCACGGACGCGCAGGATGTAGCTCTGGCGTTCGGTGACCGAAATCACGCCGCGCGCGTCCAGCAGGTTGAAGGCGTGGCTGGCCTTGATGCACTGGTCGTAGGCCGGCAGCACCATCTGGTGCACATCCGCGCCGATCGCATCGCGGGCCGCAGCACCAGCAGCCAGAAGGCGGCGGCACTCTTCCTCGGCGTCGCGGAAGTGGCGGAACAGGAGCTCGGTGTCGGCGTGTTCGAAATTGTGGCGGGAATACTCCTGCTCGGCCTGCAGGAAGACGTCGCCATAGGTGATCTTCTCGGCACCTTCGCGGCCGTTGTAGTTCAGGTCGTAGACGTTATCGACGCCCTGGATGTACATGGCCAGACGCTCGAGGCCATAGGTAAGTTCGCCCGAGACCGGCGAGCACTCGAAGCCGGCGACCTGCTGGAAGTAGGTGAACTGCGACACTTCCATGCCGTCGCACCAGCATTCCCAGCCAAGGCCCCAGGCACCCAGGGTCGGGCTTTCCCAGTCGTCCTCGACGAAGCGCACGTCATGCAGCGTCGGGTCGAGACCGATGGCATAGAGGCTGTTGAGGTAGAGCTGCTGCAGGTTTTCCGGCGACGGCTTCAGGATCACCTGGAACTGGTAATAGTGCTGCAGGCGGTTCGGGTTTTCGCCATAGCGGCCATCGGAGGGGCGGCGCGAAGGCTGGACATAGGCCGCCTTCCAGGGTCGGGGCCCGAGCGAGCGCAGCGTGGTGGCCGGATGGAACGTACCGGCGCCGACTTCCATGTCATAGGGCTGCAGCACGACGCAGCCCTGATCCGCCCAGTAACGCTGCAGGGTCAGGATCAGACCCTGGAAGGAGTTCTCAGGGCGCATGTGGGCCGGGATGGCTTCGTTCGACATGGGGCGGTTCCCGATTGCGAAAGGAGGGGCGGCCAAAGCCGCAGATATTTGGCCGGACAGGTGCCACGGGCGGCTGGCGAGGTCAAGGGCGGCGGTGAGAGCCACGTTTTTTGACGAAAACGGCCGAACAAACGTGGTGCGGATCACACCTTGTCGGCTTCAGGCCCTGCCCCCTCTATCGCATGAGGCGACGTTACGTCACCCTCACATTACCGGCGCTTTTCAATTGGCCGGACCGGCGGGTGAGGAACCCGCACCCAGAGGAGAAGACCATGATCCGCACATCCATTTTGACAGTCATTGCAACCGCCACCCTGATCGCAAGTGCCGGCCTCGCCGCCGCGCAAAGCCAAAGCAGCAACAATCCGAACGGCAACACGTCATCGTTTTCCGGATCGAGTTCGTCCGGCACCAATGACAGCGGCAACCCGGACAGCGCGCCGATCATCTGCGCGTCGCGCAGCTGCATGGACCGGCAGGCAGCGACATCCGGCCCGCGCACCCACGTGGTGACGCATGTGCCGAACCGCGAACCCCGCAAACCGCGCAAGCCGATCCCGATCCGCGAAAGCGAACGTTGCCAGGATCGCTGGATCCAGTGGCCGAATGGCCTCATCGTCAACGAGCGGGAATGTTTCCGCCCGCTGGAATTCATCCACTGAATCGAACGACCCCAGCAGCAGCGCAAGGACAAGCCCCTTGCGCTGCTGCTGATCCCCGCCTATAATTCTGCTTGCGACAGGGGCGCCCCACAACCGGGGGCTGAGATGAACCCTTTGAACCTGAACCGGGTCATGCCGGCGGAGGAAGTCGTTTGCAGCACCTTGCAAACAGAACACGTGCAAACTGTACACGGGCACACAGAACACGTTCAGACCGAACGGGTGCCGACCGTGTTCTTTCGGTGAGCGGACTGGCGTTCGCTGTCAGGTCGGGACACATGGCATGCTGCACGCGCCTTTCCGCCGTCAAGAGACCCGCTTGCCGTGAGGACGAGGAATGACGTGCGGCTATCACCTTGCCGCCATGCGGGCGCGGCGTCCGCTGGTGCAGAACATCACCAATTTTGTGGCCATGCAGACCATGGCCAATGTGTTGCTTGCGGCCGGGGCTGTGCCAGCCATGGTGCATGCCCGGGAAGAGGCCGCAGAGTTTGCTGGCCTTGCGCAGGCCCTGACACTGAACACCGGCACACCAGAACCCGACTGGGTGGCGGCCATGGAGGCCGCTGCGCTGGTTGCCGGGCAGCGCGGCATTCCACTTGTGCTTGATCCGGTGGCAGCCGGTGCAACCACCTATCGCCGCGAGATCAACACACGGCTCGCGCGTCTGGTGCCGGGCGTTCTGATCAAGGGCAATGCCTCGGAAATCCTCGCGCTGGCAGGCCGGGAGAGCGCATCCCGGGGACCGGACAGCGGCGATGATGTTGCCATCGCCGAGCCGGCAGCCATCGCACTGGCGAGGGCGACAAAGGGGATCGTTGCCATGACCGGACCTGTCGATCTGGTGACGGATGGGCGGCGGCTGGCCCGGGTCAACAACGGTACAGCGCTGATGACGCAGGTCACTGCACTCGGCTGTGCGCTCACCGGTGTTGTGGCGGCCTTTGCAGGAACCGCCGAGGATCGCTTTCACGCAACAGTCGCAGCCCTCGCCTATTACGCAGTCGCCGGGCAGAAGGCTGGCGAGGCCTATCCCCTGCCGGGAAGCTTCGCCACCGGTTTCCTGAATGCCCTCAACGAGCTGACGCCGTCCCAGCTGGATGACCTTGCTCATGTGGAGTTTGCCAATGCGCCGCTTTGACCTGTCCCTGTATCTCGTGACCGACGAAGTCCGGCGTCCTGGCCTGGAAGACGATGTGATCGCCGCCGTGCACGGCGGGGTGAGCCTGGTGCAGCTGCGCGACAAGACCGCCCCGCATGCGGTGGTGGCAGACTTCGCCCGCAGGCTGAAGGCGCGGCTTGATCCGCTGCGTGTCCCGTTGCTGCTGAATGACCGGGTGGAAGTGGCCCGGATGATCGGTGCGGCCGGCGTGCACATCGGCACCCGCGACATGACCCCGGCCGAGGCGCGGCAGATGCTCGGACCGAACGCCATCATTGGCGTCTCTGTGTCCGAGCCTGGTCACCTTGGCCGGTTCGATCCGGCGGATGTGGATTATGTCGGCGTCGGCCCCGTGCATCCGACCCGGACGAAGCCGGACCACGCGGCCCCGATCGGATATGAGGGGCTGGCGCAGCTGTGCGCCGCCATCCCACTGCCCGCCGTCGCGATTGGCGGGTTGACCGCCAGCGATGCGGCCGGCGTGCGCAAGGCTGGTGCATCCGGCATGGCTGTGGTGTCCGCCATCCTTTCGGATGGCGACCCGGAAGAGGCCGCACGCCGGTTGCGCCTCGCGTGGGACGAAACGGCTGTGCTGGCGGCCGAGTAGATCAAGGTCCGGAAAAGGGGGCTTGCTCTGGAATCAGGTCACGGCACGAGGCCGGGACGGCTCGGAGCATCCTGGTTTATCAGCGGCCAAATTCGCTCCGCTGCCCGTTTACACGTCGCCTTGCGGGCGGTAGCGGCCGGTGGCGGGGTCGCGTTCGAGCCGGACGGGCGCGTCCTCTGATCGCAGGGCAGCTTCCGACAGGCGCGCCTCGATGCGGTTCATTTCGCGCCGCACCAGTTTCATCGCGGCAAAGCCGGCAGCGCCCAGGAGGGCCAATCCCCACAGCGGTGGCATGTCAGTTGTCTCCTGTCCGGCTCACAGACCGTAACGGGCCCACAAGGCCCGCGCCTCGACCGAGGCCATCAGATCATCGGCATAGGTCGCCGGCAAGAGGGAAGCGGCAATGCCGCCACCAGAGCGGCGCCCCAGGAACCCGCGCGGCGGATTGATCAGGCGCGGCTCGGCCTTGTCGCCGAACTTTTCCTTCAGTACCGAGCGCAAGTCTCCTTCCCGGTCGGCAAGACCCAGGGCGACCGCCGAACGGCCGGTCCAGAACTGACCGGTGAACAGGTCGGGATGATCCGTGAGCCGGGCACCACGCCGCTCCTTCACCAGAGCGATGAACACGTCATGGATCTCGGCTTGCAGGGTCTTGATATGGGCGATGTCTTCTGCGTTTTCCGGCCGGAAGGGATCGAGCTGCGACTTGTTGCTGCCAGCGGTATAGACGCGGCGCTCGACGCCCAGTTTCTCGATCAGACCGGTCATGCCGAAGCCCGCAAAGATCACGCCAATCGAGCCGACGATGGACGAGGGATCGACGATGATCTCGTCGCCAGCCACCGCGATCATGTAGCCGCCGGATGCGGCCACATCCTCGACGAAGACAAGGACCTTCTTGTCATGAAGCCCGGCCAGATCGCGGATGCGCTTTGCAATCAAACGGGACTGGACCGGGGAACCGCCCGGAGAGTTGATCACCAGCGCAACCGCCGGGGCCTGCTTCATCCGGAACGCCCGCTCGAGCGGCTGGGCGACATTGGCCAGATTGAGGCCAGGCCGGGCAATCCCGCCATTGTCGATGACGCCTTGCAGGCGGACAACCGGGATGACCGGCGCGGAGCGGCCGAGCAGCGCCCGGGTCTTGTCGGCAAGCATTTGAAACATCAGGCAAGGCTCCACAAAAACGTCTGTCTGAGTGTCTAACTGGTGCCTTGTGGAGCGCAAGACAAGGTCGGGCGGTCATCCCCGTCAGGTGGCCGAGCGCGCCATCTTCTGGGTGCGCATGGCAAGATCACGGACAGCTTCCCAGTTCAGCCGCACCCCGGCCTCATCGCCTTCGCGGCGCATGATCTGGCCGACAAGGGCACGCGGCATGCCCAGAACGCGAATGATGACCTCGTCCGGCAGCCGGTTCAGCCCTTCGGCCGAAACGCGGCAACCGGACTTGGAGGCATCGATGATCCGTCCCGTGATGCGCAGCTTGCCTTCGCGATCGGTGATGACAATCGGCAGAGAGACCGCGCGGCGTGGTTCCTCGCGGCGGCTGATGCCGGTGTCCTGCTGCAATGAGAAGACAATGGCAGCATTCTGGCCGGTGATTGATGTCACGGTGGCCGCCCGCAAATGCGGATCACTGCCAATCCGGATGCCAATCGACTTGCCGAGCAGGGTGATATTGGCAGAGGTCAAGCGGCAGCCCCACTGGCTGACGTTGCTCATCTCCGCCTCGATACAGGTCAGCCGGTCGACGTCGAAGACGAGGACTTTTTCGGGCGCCGGCTGTTCCGCCGGCTTCACGGCAGTTGACGTTGCAGCGTTGCGATTAATCGAGAAAGCACCCGACCCCATCGGCCTAATCCTGAATAATGACAGTGCTTTGGGTACCAGAGCCTAGCTTAACAAACCGTATAGGTTGATAAGCCACAACGCCTCAACCGGCTTAACCGGATCAGGTGCCGGCGGTCAACGCCTGACGAAGAGCAAGGAAATCGTGCCAGGCGAGGCGCTTTTCCAGGGGGCTGCGCAGAAGATAATCCGGATCAAACGTGGTAAGCGCACGGATCTTGCGGCGGCCCGTGTCATGGTCCATCCAGCGGCCCCGCATCTTCCGGATTGGCTCACTCGCCCCGGTGAGAGCCTTGGCCGAAGCGCCGCCGAGCAATACCAGCACATCCGGATCCACCAGTTCGATCTGTCGCAGGATGAAGGGACGGCAAATCTCGATTTCCTGCGGCGTTGGTGTCCGGTTGCCAGGCGGGCGCCAGGGCACGACATTGGTGACATAAACTGACGAGCGGTCCAGTCCGATGGCTGCGAGCATGCGGTCGAGCAACTTGCCCGAGCGCCCGACAAAGGGCAGGCCAGCCGCATCTTCCTCTGCGCCCGGTGCCTCGCCGACCAGCATGATGCGGGCCGCCGGATTGCCATCGGCAAAGACCAGCGTCTTGGCGGTCAGATGCAGATTGCAGCCGTGGAAACCGGCAAGCCTTGTCCGCAGATCCTCGAGGGTCGCGGCGGCGCGCGCCGTCTCCCGCGCCGCCCGCACCGCATCCTCGCCCGGAATGACAGCGGCTGCCGCTGGAACTGGCGCAGCTGTTTGCGGCGGCTTCGACAAGGATGGAAGCACCATCGGCGGCGACGGCGGGGCATTCCCAGGTCCGCGCTGCATCGGCACAGCCGGGGACATGGTCGCCATCTGCGGCCGGGGCTCCGGTGGCCGCCGGGCCTCCAGTTCCGACTGGGCAAAGCGATCGATCGGATCAAGATCCACAAAGCCGTCCACGCCCGAGGCTTGCAGGAACTCCAGCAAGGCTTCGACGTGGCGTACGGTCAGGACGGTCGGGTCGGATGCGATCATGCCGGCAATCTAGACACTCGCCAGCCAAAGACAACCGCTGGAGATCTGTTTGCGCGCAGGCCAGCCCGGTCTTCACCATTGTCCACCGACAGGCTGGTTTTCGGCAGCGGATGGCTGCGTTCGACCGATGCCTGCGACAATGCGATGCTTGCGACCAAACCGGAAATATGATTTACGCTTACGTAAACGTTAGGTCACGACGCTGCCTGAAAGGAGCAATTGCGAGGCGATAGCCCCTGCTCTAATACAGGTCAGACACGAGTGGAATATCGGCGGACGACGGGACAAGAGGCGCCGTCCGCTGCGGCCCTTGCGCGAGGGGCCAACCGCTAGGGCATTCCCGGCGACGTTGAAGCCGCCGGAAATGCCCAATCTGATTGTTGATCGCAATTCCGGACGCAAAGCCGGTTGCCACCTTTGCTGGAATTGCTCTGGAGGGAGAACACGAATGACGGATATGCTGGAGCTGCCCGAGCGCGAAAGCATGGAT
Organism: Pannonibacter carbonis; assembly: GCF_003012935.1. Lineage (GTDB taxonomy): Bacteria > Pseudomonadota > Alphaproteobacteria > Rhizobiales > Stappiaceae > Pannonibacter > Pannonibacter carbonis. The sequence goes on from NZ_PUDR01000022.1 coordinate 49,706, forward strand.
TTCGACGTGGTGATCGTCGGTGCCGGCCCCGCCGGTCTTGCCGCCGCCATCCGTCTGAAGCAGATCGCCCTAGAGAAGGGGGAAGAGCTGTCCGTTGTCGTGCTGGAAAAAGGCTCGGAAGTCGGCGCGCATATCCTGTCCGGCGCCGTGATCGACCCGATCGGGCTCGACAAGCTGCTGCCGGACTGGCGCAGCGAGGATACGCCGATCAAGACGGCCGTCACCGATGACCATTTCCTCCTGCTCGGCCCTGCCGGCGGCATCCGCCTGCCGAACTTCCTGATGCCGAAGCTGATGAACAACCACGGCAACTACATTGTCTCGCTGGGCAATGTGTGCCGCTGGCTCGCCGGCAAGGCGGAAGAGCTGGGCGTGGAAATCTACCCGGGCTTTGCCGCCGCCGAAGTGCTCTATGACGACGAGGGCAAGGTGGTGGGTGTCGCCACCGGCGACATGGGCATCAGCCGCAACGGCGAGCCGAACCACAACTTCACCCGCGGCATGGAGCTGCGCGGCAAATATGTGCTGATCGGCGAAGGCGTGCGCGGCTCGCTGGCCAAGCAGCTGATCTCGAAGTTTGCCCTCGACCGGGACAGCGACGTGCCGAAATTCGGCATCGGCATCAAGGAACTGTGGCAGATCGACCCGGCCAAGCACAAGCTGGGCCTGGTGCAGCACTCCTTCGGCTGGCCGCTGGACATGAAGACCGGCGGTGGCTCGTTCCTGTATCATCTGGAAGACAACCAGGTGGCCGTCGGCTTCGTGCTGCACCTCAACTACCAGAACCCCTACATCTCGCCCTTCGAGGAATTCCAGCGCTTCAAGACGCATCCGGCGATCCGCGAGACCTTCGAGGGCGGCAAGCGGCTCGCCTATGGTGCCCGCGCCATCACGGAAGGCGGCTACCAGTCGGTGCCGAAGCTGTCGTTCCCCGGCGGCCTCCTGATCGGCTGCTCGGCCGGTTTCGTCAACGTGCCGCGCATCAAGGGCTCGCACAACGCCATGCTGTCCGGCATGCTGGCCGCCGAGGAGGTGATGGCTGCACTCGGATGTGGCGAGGCCAACAGCGAGCTGACGCATTTCGACACCGCCTGGCGCGAGAGCGAGATCGGCGCGGACCTGAAGAAGGTGCGCAACGTCAAGCCGCTGTGGTCGCGCTTCGGCACCATCCTCGGCGTCGGCCTCGGCGGGCTCGACATGTGGACCAACGAGCTGTTCGGCTTCTCCTTCTTCGGCACGCTGAAGCACGGCAAGACCGATGCGCAGAGCCTGAAGCCGGCCAAGGATTGCAAGAAGATCGACTATCCGAAGCCGGATGGCGTCATCTCCTTCGACAAGCTGTCCTCGGTGTTCCTGTCGAACACCAACCACGAGGAAGACCAGCCGATCCACCTCAAGGTGGGCGACCTGGCGCTGCAGAAAGCGTCGGAGCATGACGTCTTTGCCGGCCCGTCCAACAGGTACTGCCCGGCCGGCGTGTACGAGTGGATCGAGGAAGGCGAAGGCGCACCGCGGTTCCAGATCAATTCGCAGAACTGCGTCCACTGCAAGACCTGCGACATCAAGGACCCGAACGGCAACATCACCTGGACCGTGCCGGAAGGCTCGGGCGGGCCGAACTATCCGAACATGTGAGGCTTGCGCTCGGTCATCCCCGCCCCCGTGCACTGCTGTCCGGTTTAAGTTTGTAGGCCTGGGAGTTGCATCTGCCTTGTGTCATTTGGCGGGGTTGGCGGGGCTTTGCTGAGGTGGTCGATTGGCCGTTTGTGCATGATGTTGAGGCGCAGGAGGCGGGCAAAGGCGCGGGGCTGAGGGATTGCGCGCTGGGTGGCATGGACGATGCGCAGCAGGATGTA
>NZ_PUDR01000023.1 GCF_003012935.1 Pannonibacter carbonis
GCCGCCTCGCCCCATTTGTGAGAAGCTCCATTGGAGCGTCCATGGACAAACTCCCGCACTGACATCAATCACTGCGCAATCGCATGGCTCACAACCGAGCGGAAGGTGAGGATACAACATCGCTTACTCTGCAGTGCCGGACGTCAAACGCCCCGATTACTGGGCTCCTGCCTTCGCAGGAGCGACGAGAGGAGGCGGTGTGGCCGCCGCCCTCCTTGTTTGCCTCGTCTGAGGCTGATGCTTTCCCCGCAAAAGCTCTCAAACTTCGTCGCTCCTGCGCAGGCAGGAGCCCAGTAACCACATGACTGCGTTGGTTTCTGCAGTGCCGGACGTCAAACGCCCCGATTACGAGGCCCCTGCCTTCGCAGGAGCGACGAGAGGAAGCGGTGTGCCAGTCTTCGTTGTTGGCCTCATCTGCGGCGACTGTTGTCCGGTGGGCACAGGGGCGGGGATGACCAACCGGGTGTATCGCAGCCAGTTTCACAAAACAAAAAAGGCGCCCGGTGGGCGCCTTCGATGTCTGGAACCAGGGATCAAGCTTACTTGATCTTGGCTTCCTTGAAGTCGACGTGCTTCTTCGCGATCGGGTCGTACTTACGCTGAGACATCTTCTCAGTCATGGTACGGGAGTTCTTCTTGGTGACATAGAAGAAACCGGTGTCAGCGGTGGAAAGCAGCTTGATCTTGATGGTGGTCGCCTTGGCCATGGCCTTGGATCCTGTTCTTGTTTGTCCGGCAAACACTCGATGCTGCCAGAATCTGGCGCCCGTTGAGTTCGCTTAGAGAGTACGAAATCAGGGCGCAAACTACTCATAAGCCGGCCAAAGTCAAGCTCTGGCGGGCATTGGCGGCAAAATTCCCCGTGGGAGGTTAAAGCAGGTCCCGCTGGAAGCCCTGGCCACGCTGGAAATAGAACGGCACAGGCGTTGCCGGTGACAGCTCCGGATCTTCAGTCAGGCGTGTTGCCAGGTCACCAAGGATCGTCTGGGTGATCACCGGCAGCTCGAGATCACGCGTCTCGGCCAGGGTCAGCCAGGCCACATCCTCCAGTTCGCCCGAAGGACCTGCGGCATCCGGCAGGCGATCAGCAATCGCATCCGAGAAAACCGCCAGGAATCGTGTGTCGAAACGGCGAGGCCGCCCTGGTGGCGTTACGGCTCTGGCGATCATGCGGAACGGGGACAGGTCCAACTCGATGCCACGTTCGGCAAAGGCTATGAGATCGCCTGGCGCACGCCAACTGCGGCCGGTGCGGCGTCCGACAAAGACCCCGGCTTCCTCGTAGGTCTCGCGCACGGCGGCCACCGTGAAGGCCTTCAGGCGGCTGAGAGACAGCTTGCCCTTGGGCCTTGCAGCCAGCCTTGCGGCAACATCGGGGTGATAGTCGGCGACGACAGGCACGCGCGAATCGGTCGGATCGACGCGGCCGCCGGGAAATACGAACATGCCCGGCATGAACACATGGCCCATGTGACGCCGGCCCATCAGCACGCGCACATCGGCGCCGCTGCGATCCAGAATCAGCAGCGTTGCGGCATCACGCGGCCGGATGGTCGGGTGATGCCGGTTGGCCCTGGCCTCCTTCAAAAGGTCTGAGACGCCAGGTGCACTCATCGCAGGTTCGCCACTGGCTCCGCGATTGGCATGTCTTCCTCCGAGTCCGGATCAAAGCCGTGCATGTAGAGCGCCCATTGCAGTCCGACGAGGGCGCCCTTCACGGGCCGCAGGAAGCCGAGCGACAGGATCACCGTCAGGGGCAGCCACAGGCTCATGTGCACCCAGACCTCGGGGCGGTACATCAGTTCAACCGCCAGCATCGCCGGGATGATGATGTGGCCGACGATGGTGATGGTGAAATAGGGCGGGGCGTCATCGGCGCGGTGATGATGCAACTCGGTGCCACAGGCGCTGCAGGTGGGGCTCACCGTCAGGAAACCGTTGAACAGCTTGCCCTTGCCGCAGGCCGGGCAGCGGCACACCATGCCGCGCAGCATGGCTTCGGCGACATTGCGCTGCGGCTTGTCGCGCGGCGTGTCGATGGTGGCTCCAGCGGCTTCGATATAGGTGACGCTCATGGTCAGGGTGTCCTCTTGCGCAGCGGCCTGGCCGCCTGGGCGCTCTTGCGGTTGCGGCCGATGGCGGCGCGGGGGGAACGCCCCGGCTTCCTGCCGTCCTTGTTGCCTTCGCTCAAGAGAGCAAAGCGCAAGGCGCCGGCAAAGGGCGCTGCTTCAACCAATTCAACCTCAACCCTATCACCAAGCTGGTGTCGTTCGCCTGTCCTGTCTCCGATCAGGGCGTGCGACCCTTCGTCATACCGGTAATAGTCGAGGCCGATGGTTGAGGCCGGAATGAAACCGTCCGCTCCGGTATCGTCCAGACGGATGAACATGCCTGACTTTACAACGCCGGAGATGCGGCCATGGAAGCGGGTGCCGACGCGCTCGCACATCCACAGGGCGATCAGCCGGTCGATCGTCTCGCGTTCGGCCAGCATCGCGCGGCGCTCGGCAGCGGAGACTTCCGCGCCGATGGCCTCGAGCCGGCCTTCGATTTCCTCCGGCAGGCCGTCGCTGCCCAGCCCCAGCGCCCGGATCAGGCCCCGGTGCACGATCAGGTCGGCATAGCGGCGGATCGGCGACGTGAAATGAGCGTACCGGCGCAGGTTGAGGCCGAAATGGCCGATATTGATCGGCGAGTATTCGGCCTGCGCCTGCGAGCGCAGGATCACCTCGTTGACCAGATGCGCCTGCGGGGTGTCCTTCACCTTGGCAAGGATGCCGTTGAACGTTGACGGTCTCAGACCGCCGGCCGACGGCAGCTTCATGTTGAGCGTGGAGAGGAACTCCTTCAGCGAACGCAGCTTCTCCGGGCTCGATGCATCATGGATGCGATAGAGCAGGGGGATCTTCTTCTTTTCCAGCGTCTCGGCGGCGGCCACGTTCGCCTGGATCATGCACTCTTCGATGAGCTTGTGCGCATCAAGGCGGTCGGGGACATAGACGTGATCGACGGTGCCATCCGGCTTCAGCTTGATCTTGCGTTCCGGCAGGTCGAGATCCAGCGGCTCTCGTGCGTCCCTGCCGAGGCAGAGGCAGGCATAGGCCGCCCACAACGGCTTCAGGATCGGCTCCAGCAGCGGTCCGGTCTTGTCGTCCGGCTGTCCGTTGATCGCCGCCTGCGCCTGTTGGTAGGACAGTTTCGCGGCAGAGCGCATCAGCACCCGGTGGAACGAATGCGCGATCTTGCGGCCGGTCTTGTCGAACACCATGCGCAGGCCGAGCGCCGGGCGGTCGACGTTCTCCTTCAGCGAGCACAGTTCGTTGGAGATGCCTTCCGGCAGCATCGGGATCACCCGGTCCGGGAAATAGACCGAGTTGCCGCGCAAATGCGCTTCCCGGTCGAGCGCCGAGCCCGGGCGGACGTAGTGCGCAACATCGGCAATGCCGACAAACACCACATGCCCGCCCTCGTTGGCCGGATCCTGATCCGGTTCGGCATAGACCGCGTCGTCGTGATCCTTGGCGTCGGCCGGATCGATGGTGATCAGCGGGATCTTGCGCCAGTCCTCGCGCTTGCCAAGGGTGACCGGCTCGGCCCGTTCGGCTTCCACCTCGACCACCGCCGGGAAGACATGCGGGATGTTGTGGCTGTGCAGGGCGATTTCCGACACGGCCATTTCGGAGTTCATCGAGCCGAAGCGGCGCAGGATCTTGGCGCGCGGCGAGCCGTAACGGCCCGTGCGGGTGATCTCGACGCTGACGAGATCACCCTCGGCGGCGTCCTTCAGATCCGACGGATCGATGTCGAGTTCGCGTTGCTTGCGGTCGATGGGCTCCAGATACGGCGGCTGATGGGCTGCGCGCTGGCGCAGGATGCCGAGGATCGCGCCTTGCTGCTTCTCCAGCACCTTCAGCACCCGGGCGGCATAGCGCGCCTCCGGACCCGGATCGGGATCGGCGAGGCGCACCAAGGCCCGGTCGCCGATTCCCGGCTGGGTACCGCGCGGGGCGTCCTTGCGGGTGACGACCAGCACCTGCGGCGGCGGACCTGCCTCCTCGTCCCAGTTGACCGGTTCGCCCAGCAGTTCGCCGTCGCGGTCGCGGGCGTTCAGATAGACGACCAGGATCGGCGGCAGGTCACCCGGGCGGATCAGCTTCTTCTCGCGCCGCTCGACCAGGCCTTCCTCGGCCAGGCCCTTGAGGAGGCGTTTCAGCTCGATGCGGCCGGCGCCGATAATGCCAAAGTGGCGGGCAACCTCGCGCTTGCCGGCCTTGCCGGGGTTCTCAGCGACAAAGGCGAGGATATCCTCGCGCGAGGGAAAGGCGCCGGGGGTCTTCTGCGTCTTGGCCGCGACCTTGCGCGGCTTGGGGCGTTTTGTGCTCAAGTGTCCTTCTTGGTGCCAGCGGCACCTGCTTTGGCTTTCGGCGTGGTCGCCGTCTTCTTTGCGGTCGTCGTCTTCTTGGCGGCCGCCTTCTTCGGCGCGGCTTCCGCCGCTTCGCCATCTGCGGCGTCGGCCTTCGCCTTCACCGCCTTCTTGGTGGCTGCCGCCTTCGGAGCAGCGGTCTTCTTGGCTGCGGCCTTCTTTGCCGGCGCCTTCTTTGCCGTCGCGCCGCCCTTGGCCTTGATCAGCTCCAGCGCCTGTTCCACGGTCACGGCCATCGGGTCGCTGCCCTTCGGCAGGGTGGCATTCACCTTGCCCCAGTTGACATAGGCCCCGTAACGGCCATCACGGATGGTGATCGGCCCGCCATCGGGATGATCGCCGAGTTCCTTCAGTGCGGCCGGAGCGGAGCGCCCGCGTGCGCCCTTGGAGCGTTTTTCCGCCAGAAGATCGACCGCTCGGTTGATCCCGACCGAGAACACCTCATCAGCCGAGGCAAGGTTGGCATAGGTTCCTTCATGGACAATGAAGGGACCGAAGCGGCCAATGCCGGCCGAAATCATCTTGCCGTCTTCCGGATGCAGGCCGATCTCGCGCGGCAGCTTCAACAGCTGCAAGGCCTTGTCCAGCGTCAGGTCCGCGGCTGACCAGCCCTTGGGCAGGGAGGAGCGTTTCGGCTTGGCCTCGCCCTTCACTTCCTCGCCCAGCTGCACATAGGGGCCAAACCGGCCGGAGCGCAGGGACACTTCCAGCCCGCTGTCCGGATCGGTGCCCAGCACCTTCGGGCCATCGGATGCCGCTTCCCCGTCCTCGCCGTCCTGGCCCCGGGCGAGCTGGCGGGTGTAGCTGCATTCGGGATAGTTCGAGCAGCCGATGAAGGCCCCGAAACGGCTGACCTTCAGCGACAGCTGGCCGGTCGAGCAGGTCGGGCACGCGCGTGGATCCTTGCCGTCCTCGCGCACCGGGAAGATATGCGAGGCCAGCAGCTCGTTCAGGGCGTCGATGACCTGCGACACGCGCAGATCCTTGGTCTCACCCACGGCGGCGGAGAAGTCGCGCCAGAACGCGGCCAGAACATCGCGCCAGGACAGTTCACCGGCCGAGATGCGGTCAAGCTGCTCTTCCAGGCTCGCGGTGAAGTCGAACTCCACATAGCGCGAGAAGAAGCTTTCGAGGAACGCCGTGACGATGCGGCCCTTGTCCTGCGGCACCAGCTGCTTCTTGTCGAGTTCCACATACTCGCGGTCGCGCAGGGTCTGCAGCGTCGAGGCGTAGGTCGACGGGCGGCCGATGCCCAGCTCTTCCATCTTCTTGACGAGGCTGGCTTCGGTGTAGCGCGGCGGCGGCATGGTGAAATGCTGCTCCGCCTCGATCGGGCTCGGCTTGCCTTCAACGGTGCCAAGGCCCAGCGGTGCGCCGTCGTCAACGGCGGGCAGGCGGTTTGCCGCCTCGTCGTCGTCGTCGTCGCGGCCTTCCTGATAGAGGGCGAGGAAGCCGTCGAACCGGACAACCGAGCCGGTGGCGCGCAGCGCGGCGGACTTGCCCGCACCGGACGCCGCGATGTCGATGGTCGTGCGCTCCAGCACGGCCGATTCCATCTGGCTCGCCATGGTGCGCTTCCAGATCAGCTCATAGAGCCGGGCCTGGTCGGGATCGAGGAAGCGGGCCACATCGCGCGGGCGGCGGAACAGGTCGGTCGGGCGCACGGCTTCGTGCGCTTCCTGGGCGTTCTTGGCCTTGGAGGAATAGAAGCGCGGCTTTTCGGGCACATAGTTGTCGCCGAAGTCGCTGGCGATCACCTTGCGGGCGGCGGAAATCGCCTCACCGGCGATCTGCACGCCGTCGGTTCGCATATAGGTGATGAGACCGGTGGTCTCGCCGCCAAGGGTGATGCCTTCATAGAGCTTCTGCGCCACCTGCATGGTGCGGGCGGCGGCAAAGCCGAGCTTGCGCGAGGCTTCCTGCTGCAGCGTCGAGGTGGTGAAGGGCGGCTGCGGGTTGCGCTTGGCCGGCTTGGAGACGACGCTCTCCACCCGGTAGCTGGCGCTTTCCAGCATGCGCTTGATCGTCAGCGCCTGGTCTTCGGTCTTGATGTCGAGACGCGTCAGCTTCTTGCCCTCGAAGCCGACTACTGAGGCCTGCAGCGCTTCGCCCTTCGGGGTCTTCAGGTTGGCGAGGATCGACCAGTACTCTTCCTTGACGAAGGTCTCGATCTCCATCTCGCGGTCGCAGATGAGGCGCAGCGCCACGGACTGCACGCGGCCGGCCGAGCGGGCGCCGGGCAGCTTGCGCCACAGCACCGGCGACAGGGTGAAGCCGACGAGATAGTCGAGCGCACGGCGGGCGAGATAGGCATCGACCAGCGGCGTGTCGATCGGACGCGGGTTCTTCATCGCCTCCAGGATCGACTGCTTGGTGATCGCGTTGAACACAACGCGCTCGACCGGCATGTCCTTGAGGACCTTCTTCTTCTGCAGCACTTCCAGAACGTGCCACGAAATCGCTTCCCCTTCGCGATCCGGGTCAGTTGCGAGAATCAGTCTGTCGGCGCCTTTGACGGCGGCGGCGATCTCGTTCAGGCGCTTCTGCGACTTTGCGTCGACCTCCCAGGTCATCGCGAAGTCCTCGTCGGGCAGCACCGAGCCATCCTTGGCCGGCAGGTCGCGCACGTGGCCGTAGGAGGCGAGGACGTGATAGTCGGAGCCCAGATACTTGTTGATCGTCTTGGCCTTGGCCGGCGATTCCACGATGACGATATTCATTGCGACCCAAACGTTCGAGCACGGTCGCGCCAAGGCTGCGGGCCTGGAGGCTGAGCGCAGCGGCACGAACAAAATTTTGCGGCGACGATCCGGGATCGCAGGCCGTGTGTCAAATGGACTGTTGCGTCCGGGCGGTCAAGTCGCATGACCTCACCCCCTTTTTCAATCCTTTCGGGAGAACACGGCCGGCGCAAGCCCTGCGGGATCGGCAATTCCTGCGGATTGGACGCTTGTTCACACCAGAAGTGACACCCGCTGCCCGGGCGAGCGCTCCAGCCGGCCGGCGAGTTCCAGCTCGAGCAGCAGCACCAGAACGGTCCGCGCCGGCAACCCCGTGTCGCGGATCAGCTCGTCGATCCCGACCGGCGTCGGCCCCAGCGCTTCCATCAGCCGGGCCCGGTCGGTCGGCCGCGCGCCCTCCGCAATCGGCCCGTCGCCATGTCCCGGCTCGTCCAGATCGAGATCGGGAACAAAGTCCGGCGCAATGCGTCCCGACAGGCTCTCCAGCACATCAGCGGTCGAGGTGATCAGCGTCGCGCCCTGACGGATCAGATGATTGCAGCCCTCGCAGCGCGGATCGAGCGGCGATCCGGGCACGGCGAGGATGTCGCGGTTCTGCTCCAGCGCGAAGCGGGCGGTGTGCAACGAGCCCGAGCCCTTGGCGGCCTCCACCACGATCACGGCAATCGACAGCCCGGAAATGACCCGGTTGCGCCGGGGAAAGTCGCGCCCGCGCGGGCTCCAGCCGAAGGGCATCTCGCTGATTGCCGACCCGCCAGCGGCGAGCAGGCGCTGCAGCAGGTCAGCGTTCTCCGGCGGATAGAGCACGTTCACCCCGCCGGCGAACACGGCCACCGTCCCGCCCGGCAGCGAGGCCTCATGGGCGGCGGCATCGATGCCCCGGGCAAGGCCGGAGACGATGACATAGCCTTCGTTCGAGAGTTCCCGGGCAAGCTGTGCGGCAAACTTGCGCCCCGCCAGCGAGGCATTGCGCGCCCCGACGATGGCCAGCGCCTTGGGCTGGGCGAGGGTGGCACCGGAGCCGCGCAGGGACAGGAGGGGAGGCGGGCCGTCGATATGGCGCAAATGCGGCGGATAGTCTGCCTCGCCAAGCGCCACCAGCCTTGCCCCGGCACGGGCATGGGCCTCAAGTTCCGCTTCGGCCTCCTCGCGGCTGCAGATGCGGATCGCGGCCTTGCCGCCCCGGCGCGAGAGGTCCGGCAGCCCTTCAAGGGCCTGTTCGGCCGAGCCGAAATGATTGATCAGGCTGCGGAACGTGGCCGGGCCGACGTTTTCACTGCGGATGAGACGGAGCCAGGCGAGACGCTGAATATCACTGAGGTGACGGGCGCGGCCGGGCTCTGGCGTCATGACGCGGGATCAGCTCCCTCTGCCGCCGGCTTGCTCTTGGAACCGATCTTCGATTCCTGACCCTTGAGCAGGCGGCCGATGTTCTCATGGTGCTTGGCCCACAACATCAGCGTCAGCACGCCGAAAAGTTCGGCCAGTTGCCACTGGTCCAGAAGCACCAGCAGCACGGGGCTGGCAAGGCTTGCCGTCAAAGCGGAGAGCGAGGAATAACGGCTGAGATAGGCAACCGCGATCCAGATCAGGGCGAAGGCGACGCCAACCGGCCAGGCTAGGCCGAGCAGGATGCCGAGATAGGTGGCTACTCCCTTGCCGCCCTTGAACTTCAGCCAGACCGGGAACAGATGGCCCAGAAACGCACCGAACCCGGCGACCATGGCCATTTCCTGCCCGTAGAAATGCGAGACAAGCAGCACCGCGACCGTGCCCTTCAGCGCATCGCCCAGCAGCGTTGCCGCCGCCAGCGACTTCTTGCCGGTGCGCAGCACATTGGTCGTTCCGATGTTGCCCGAGCCGATCTTGCGGATATCGCCGAGACCCGCCATGCGCGTGATGATCAGACCAAAGGGGATCGACCCCAGCAGGTAACCAAGGCCAAGTGCAGCGGCGTAATAGGGCCAGGCATAGGCCCAGCTGATCGGATCCGGCACGGGTGAGGCTCTCCGTTAGTGGCTCAAGCGTAGTCGTAGACCTTGCGGCCTGCAACGATTGTGGTGAGGACGCGGCCGGAGAAACGGGCGTCCTCGAAGGGCGAGTTCTTCGAACGCGAGCGGATCGCCTTCTTTTCCAGCACCCACGGACGGTCGACGTCGAACACGATCACATCCGCCGGGGCTCCGGCCGTCAGCCGCCCGGCCTCAAGCCCGAGCCGGTTGGCCGGGTTCAGCGTCATGGCCCGAAGCAGCGGCAGCAGCTCGATGTCGCCGGCATGATACAGGCGCAAGGCCGCGGCCAGCAGCGTCTCCAGCCCGATGGCCCCGTCCTCGGCGTCCGCCCAGGGGTGGCGCTTCGTCTCCACGTCCTGCGGATCGTGGTTGGAGCAGATGACGTCGATGCTGCCATCGGCGACGGCGGCGACCATTGCCATCCGGTCCTCTTCGCTGCGCAGCGGCGGCGACATCTTGAAGAAGGTCCGGTAGGGCCCGATGTCGTTCTCGTTCTGCGTCAGATGGTTGATCGACACACCGGCGGTCACGTCCAGCCCCCGGTCCTTGCCGACGCGCACCACGTCGGCCCCGTCCGATGTGGAGACGAGATTGGCGTGGTAGCGGCCCTTCGACATGGCCACGAGGCGCAGGTCGCGCTCCAGCATGATGATCTCGGCCTCGCGCGGCACACCCGACAGCCCCTTCCAAGAGGCGTTGAGCCCGGCGTTCATCGAGCCACCGGCCAGATCCGGGTCTTCCGTGTGATGCACGACGAGGGCCCCGAAATCCTTCGCATAGGTCAGGATGCGGCGCATGATCTGGGCGTTGCGCACCGACTTGTGGCCGTTGGTAAAGGCCACGGCGCCGGCTTCCTTGAGCAGGCCGATCTCGGTCATGTCCTGGCCGGCGAGACCCTTGGTCAGGGCCGCCATCGGCCGGACATTGACGATGGCCGTGTCGCGGGCGCGGCGCAGGATGAAGTCCACCAGCGCCGGATCGTCGATCACCGGATCGGTCTCGGGCAGGGTGACGATGGTGGTGACGCCGCCGGCCGCCGCCGCCTGACTGGCGCTGGCAAAGGTCTCGCGGTGTTCATGGCCGGGTTCGCCAACGGACACGCACATGTCGATGAGGCCGGGCGCGACGACCGCGCCGTCGCAGTCACGCACTTCGGCGCCATAGGGCGTGCCCTGGTTCAGCGCTTCGGGACCGGCAGCGAGGATCGTGCCATCGGCAATGATGACCGCGCCCGGCGCATCGATGCCACGGGCCGGGTCGATCACCCGTGCGTTGGTCAGGACCAGGGGTTTTGGCGTGTCAGCAGCCACGGCTCTTCATCCTAATGGTTCGGCAGATGCGCGGCGAGGGCCTCGAGCACGGCCATGCGCACGGCCACGCCCATTTCCACCTGCTCGCGGATCAGGCTCTGCGGACCGTCGGCCACCGCCGGATCGATCTCGACGCCCCGGTTCATGGGACCTGGATGCATCACCAGCGCGTCGTCCTTGGCATAGGCCAGCTTCTCGGCATCAAGGCCGTAGAAGCGGTAATACTCGCGGACCGAAGGAATGAAGGCACCGTTCATGCGCTCGCGTTGCAGCCGAAGCATCATGACGATGTCCGCGCCCTTAAGGCCTTCATTCATGTCGCGGAACACTTCCACGCCCATCCGGTCGATGCCGCTCGGCAGCAGGGTGGAGGGGGCGACGACGCGCACCCTTGCACCCAGCGCGTTGAGCAGGATGATGTTCGAGCGCGCCACGCGGGAATGCAGAATGTCGCCGCAGATGGCGACCGTCAGCCTTGCGATCTTGCCCTTGTGGCGGCGGATCGTCAGGGCGTCCAGAAGGGCCTGCGTCGGGTGCTCGTGCTGGCCGTCGCCCGCGTTGATCACCGAACAGTCGACCTTGCGGGCGAGCAGATGCACCGCGCCGGCCGCATGGTGGCGCACGACAAGGATGTCGGGATGCATGGCGTTCAGCGTCGCCGCCGTGTCGATCAGGGTCTCGCCCTTCTTCACGGAAGAGGCGGCGACCTGCATGTTCATCACGTCAGCGCCAAGGCGCTTTCCGGCGATCTCGAAGGACGACTGGGTCCGGGTCGAGGCCTCGAAGAACAGGTTGATCTGTGTTCTGCCCCGCAGCACGGGACGGATCTTCTCGACTTGGCGGGAGACCTCGACGGCCTGGTCCGCACGGTCCAGGAGCCCCAGGATTTCGTGGGGTTGAAGGCCTTCGATGCCCAACAGATGTCGATGGGGAAAGAGGCCGGCTCGATGGGGATCATTTGCGCTCATCGAGGCAATGGCTATAGGCGGAGTCGAGAACTGCCGCAAGCTTGCAGCCCCGCTTTTCTGGGGGCGATCCCTCAGACAAGCACGGCGAGGCAGAAGGGGATCGTCAGGATCGCCGCGACGGTCTGCACGGTGAGGATTTCCGCCATCAGCCGGTGGTCACCGCCCATCTGCGCGGCCAGCAGATAGGACGCGCTGGCAGAGGGCACAGCCGTCGCAATGATCCCGGCCAGCAGGGCATCGCCGGTAACGCCGAGCAGATGGCACAGCCCGGCGACCAGCGCCGGCATGACGAGAAGCCGGGCAAAGGTGCCGATCAGCAGCGCCGCCCCCGGCCGGCGCAGGGCCGACAGGTCGAGGCTCGCACCGACGCAGAGGATGCCGATGGGCAGTGAGGCGAGGCCAATCTGGTGCACGCTGTCCATCACTGGCGCGGGCAGGGGGTTGCCCAGAATGTTCAGCACAAGTCCCGCCGTCGTCGAGACGATGAACGGATTGCGGACGAGATCGAGCCCGATCCGCTTCAGCGTCGGGGCAGAGCCTCCGGCGTAGCGCGACAGGATCAGCACCGACAGCACGTTGAGCATCGGGATCATGGCGATCATCGCAACCGCCAGCAGCGCCAGTCCGGTCGCGCCGATCATTTCGCCAATCAGCGCCAGCGCGATGAACGAATTCCAGCGCGCGACGCCCTGGTAGATCGAGGTAAAGGCCGGGCCTGACACCTTGAACCGGGCAGCCAGCAACGGCCGCACAGCCAGAAGCGCAACTGTAACGATCAGGATCGCGCCGATCAGCGCGGCGCCCAGCCCCAGCGCCGGGATCTCGCTGAAATCGGCCCGGGCAACGGTCTCGACAATGATCGCCGGGAACAGGATGAAGTAGGCCAGGCGCTCGATCCCGCGCCATTGCTCACCCGTGACAAGGTTGATGCGGGCAAGGCCCAGCCCCAGCGCCGTGATCAGGATCACCGGCAGAAGCGCGTCGAGGATCATCTGCATGGTGGTCTGCGCTCAGTCTTCTGTGCCGTCGTCGTAGATGGGAAAGCGGGGGCCGGAGCTGGTGCTGCCGAGCTGGAGATAGCCGAGCCGGTCAAGGAAGCCCTGCAGGATGTAGGCCGCAGCCATCTTGTCGACGAGCTCGGCCCGCCGCGCCCGGCTGCGGTCGGCCTCGATCAGCGTTCGCGTCACGGCCGCCGTCGACAGGCGCTCGTCCCACAGGGTCATCGGCAGGTCGGTCTTCTCGGCCAGGTTCCGGGTAAAGGACCGGGTCGACTGCACGCGCGGACCCTCGGTGCCATCCATGTTCAGCGGCAGGCCGATGACCATGCCGCCGATCTTGTGGGTCTGGCAGATATCCAGGAGCTTTGCCGCGTCGAGGGTGAACTTCTCCCGCCGGATCGTCTCCAGCGGCGTTGCAATGCCACGGCCAAGGTCGGACAGCGCCAGGCCGATGGTCTTGGTGCCAAGGTCGAGCCCGATGAGCCGGCTGCCGGGGGCGACAGCGGCGACAAAGTCCTCAAGCGATAGGGTCGGATCAGATGCCATGCTCCCCGTGTATCAGGGGCGTGACAGCCACGCCAGACAGCTTGTGGCCAGACAGCTTGTGGCCTGATGGCTTGTTGCCTGCGGCCGGCCTTCTATACTCCCCCCGGAAAACCGGGCCAGCCGGCCCGCGACAGGGAGCTTGATGCGATGAAACTGACCTGGTTTGGCCATTCCGCCTTCCGTGTCGACCTGAACGACGCCGTCGTCCTGATCGATCCGTTCTTCACCGGCAATCCGGCCTTTCCGGCGGGCGCGAGCGTCGAGGCGGCAAGCGAGGGCGTCACGCACATTCTCCTCACCCATGGCCACGACGACCACATCGGCGACACGATCGCGATTGCGACCGCCAGCGGAGCGCAGGTGACGGCAAACTATGAAATCTGCATGTGGCTCATGAGCAAGGGTGTCGCCAACATCAACCCGATGAACGCGGGCGGCATGATTGACACCGGTCCCTTCAAGGTGGCCCTGACCCCGGCGGTGCATTCCTCCGCCACCAGCCACGCCGGGGAGGGGCTCACCTACATGGGCAATCCGCATGGCATCGTGCTGGCTGCGCCGGGGGAAAAGGTGCTGCTGCACATGGGCGACACAGATATCTTCGGCGACATGGCCCTGATCAATGAACTTTACCAGCCGAAGATCGGCCTCGTCCCCATCGGGGATCGTTTCACCATGGGCGCCCGCGCCGCCGCCCTGGCCTGCACCCGCTTCTTCGATTTCGACACCATCATCCCCTGCCACTACGGCTCGTTCCCGATCATCGACGCCACCGCCGACGCGTTTGTCTCGGCCATGGGCGCAAAGGCCGGAACGGTTCAGGTGCTGGTGCCGGGCACGGCTGTGGTGGTGTGACGTAGGGGAAGCACTCTCTATAGCTGAAGCAAACCCTCCTGCGGATGTCACCCCGGCCGAGCAACGCGAGAGCCGGGGCCTACTCGCTTCCAGAGCCGTCCGTCTGGCAATCCAGCGCGCAGCAGCGCTTTGAGGCTCTGCGCCAATGCTCCATCACTGCTCGGCGGACGAGTAGGCCCCGGGTCTGCGCTTCGCTGCGCCCGGGGTGACCTCCGTGGGAGGCATGCTGGCTCTGCATCCCGCGCTCTATCGCCTTGATCTCCCTCACACCCCGTTCCACAGCCAGGCCGCCCCGCGCACGCCGGACGAATCGCCGTGTGCGGCCTTGGCGATTGGAACCGAATAGGTGTCGGAGAAGATGAAGGGCCGCATGGCGTCCGGCAGGTCGCGGTACAGCTCGTCCACATTGGACATGCCGCCGCCCAGCACGAACACGTCCGGGTCAAGAATGTTGGCGACCATGGCCATGGCCCGGGCAAGGCGGGCAACGTAGCGCCGGTAGGCGGCCTCGGCCTCGCTGTCGCCAGCGCGCATGGCGGCGATGATGCCGCGTCCGTCCAGCTCACGGCCACAGGCGCGGGCAAAGTCCCATTCCAGCCCCTTGCCGGAAATCCAGCGGTCGAGCGTGCCGTTGTGGCCGGTCCAGCAGTCGGGGCCGGGGAATTCCTCCGCCGTCATCCACGGCACGGGGATGTTGCCCCATTCGCCGCCGATGCCATTGGCGCCGCGATGCGCCTTGCCGTCGATGGCGATGCCCGAGCCGCTTCCCGTGCCGATGATGACGGCATGGACAACATGCGCACCGGCGCCGGCGCCATCGGTTGCCTCCGACACGGCCAGGCAATTGGCATCGTTCTCCACCCGCACCGGGCGGGCGAGGCGGGCCTCCAGATCCTTGTCCAGAGGCTTGCCGTTCAGCCAGGTGGAATTGGCGTTCTTGACGAGGCCGGTCCCCGGCGAGATTGAACCCGGGATGCCGAAGCCGACCGTTCCCGTCTGTCCCGTTGCCGCCTCCGCCCGCGCAACCAGTCCGGCCACGGCTCCGATGCAGCCGTGATAGTCGCCGCGCGGTGTTGCCACCCGCTCGCGGTAGAGTTCACGACCGGCCTCGTCCAGCGCGATGATCTCCAGCTTGGTTCCGCCCCAGTCGATGCCCAGGCGCATGGTCATGTCACAGTCCTCCTCCAGCGCCCCGGCTTGGATTGGCGCCATAGCGTATGTGCCGCAGGACCGGAACGGCTCGCAAGACCGGAGTTGCATGTCGCTTTTCCGGGTGTCGGATGTCGTGCGGGACCGAACGCCGTCGGCCGGGAAATGGCACAGTTTCCGGAACAAGTGGGTGTCGAATTGTGCCTGTCTGGTCCGTTGGCGCCCTGTCCGCGTGGGCGCCAGTGCGGCCCCCTTCCGTGCGAGTGTGCCGATGGCCTGACAAGTTGCCGTCGCGGTGGGCTTTGGAATTAATTTCCCGGATCCAGCGCATTCCGCAAAATATTTATGCGGTCACGACTAAAAAACATCCAGACCATTCGCATTTTCTGCTTTTTCATTTCCGAAAATTTTGCTTTCCTTAGCGGGAGGATTTGATCCGCTGGCGAAAGTCAGGAGCGGGCAATCAGATTTGTGCGATCCGGTCACAGGCCCTTGAGGTCAAAACAAAAGCCGGAAAAGCAGGATGACGGGGAACAGATGGCAAATAACCGGGGCGCGTCGGTCCGCTACGAGAATGTCCAGAAAAGCTATGACGGAGAAACGCTGGTCGTAAAGAACCTCAATCTCGACATTCCCCCCGGTGAATTCCTCACCATGCTGGGGCCGTCGGGGTCGGGCAAGACCACCTGCCTGATGATGCTGGCCGGGTTCGAGCCGGCCACCCATGGCGAGATCTTTCTCAACAACCGGCCGATCAACAAGGTGCCGCCGCACAAGCGCGGCATCGGCATGGTGTTCCAGAACTACGCCCTGTTTCCGCACATGACGGTCGCCGAAAACCTCGCCTTTCCGCTGCAGGTGCGCGGCATGAGCAAGGCCGACCAGGCGGAAAAGGTGAAGCGGGCGCTGGAAATGGTCGAGCTGGGCAAGCTCGGCAACCGCCGTCCGGCCCAGCTCTCCGGCGGGCAGCAGCAGCGTGTCGCCGTTGCCCGTGCGCTGGTGTTCGATCCGGAGCTGGTGCTGATGGACGAGCCGCTCGGCGCACTGGACAAGCAGCTGCGCGAGCAGATGCAGTACGAGATCAAGCACATTCACGAAAATCTCGGCGTCACGGTGGTCTATGTCACCCATGACCAGACCGAGGCCCTGACCATGTCGGACCGGGTCGCCGTGTTCAATGATGGCGTGATCCAGCAGCTGTCGACACCGGATCTCCTCTACGAGGAGCCGCAGAATTCCTTTGTTGCCCAGTTCATAGGCGAAAACAACAAGCTGAGCGGTCAGGTGGTCTCGGTCGACAACGACGCCTGCGAGGTGCTCGTGGCCGGCGGGGTCCGTCTGAAGGCGGACAAGGTCAATGTGTCGGGCGCCGGCGATGCGACCACCCTGTCGCTCCGGCCCGAGCGGGTTGAACTCGCGCCTGAACGGCAGATGGACAACATGCTCGAGGGCCGCATCGAGGAACTGATCTATCTCGGCGACCATATCCGCGTGCGCATGACGGTCTGCGGCAACAGCGAGTTCATCGTCAAGGTCCGCAACCGTTCGGACCGCCGCCGCCTGGACGCCGGCGAGATTGTTCCCATCGGTTGGGAAATGAAGGATTGCAAGGCACTGGATGCCGTTGCGTAATGGAATGCGTGACCGGGGGCGGCAAGATCCCCGGCGCGACGACATGACCGGTCCCGGTCCAACGCTCGAAAGGGGAGCAGATATGAAACTGGCAACCACACTCCTGGCCACGGCAGCGCTGTCGCTGACGTCGATCTCGGTGCAGGCCGCAGACCTGACCATCGTGTCCTGGGGCGGCGCCTACTCGGCCTCGCAGAACAACGCCTACCACAAGCCGTTCATGGCGATGAAGTCAGGCGTCAACATCATCAATGACGAATCCTCCAACGAGGCCGTCGCCAAGCTGCGCGCGATGAACGAGGCCGGCAACGTCACCTGGGACATCGTCGACGTTGAAGGCCCGGACAGCCAGCGCCTGTGCGATGAGGGCCTGGCGATGGAAATCGATCCGGCCGAATGGCTGGCCAAGGCGCCCGATGGCACCGAAGCCTATGTCGATTTCGGCCCGTCGATGATCAACAAGTGTTTCATCCCTCAGATCGTCTTCTCCACCACGTTCGGCTACCGCACCGATGTCAAGGAGTGGAACGGCGCCGTGCCCACCAGCCTCTGCGATATCTTCGATACGGCCAAGTTCCCGGGCAAGCGCAGCCTGGAAAAGCGCCCGAAGAAGAACATCGAATGGGCGCTCCTGTGCGATGGCGTTGCCAAGGACGATCTCTACAAGGTGATGTCGAAGCCGGAAGGCATCCAGCAGGCGCTGGCCAAGCTCGACACCATCAAGAAGGACGTGATCTGGTGGTCGGCCGGCGCTGAAACCCCGCAGCGTCTGGCCGACGGCGAAGCCGTCATCGGCTCGACCTACAACGGCCGCCTGTTCTCCGTCATCGAGGAGCAGAAGCAGCCGGTCGCCATGCTTTGGGACTGGCAGGTGTTTGACTTCGACGGCTGGATCATCCCGGCTGGCGTGAAGGAAGACAAGCTGCCCCTGATCAAGGAATACATCCAGTTCGCCACCGACACGCAGCGTCTTGCTGACCAGGCCAAGTATATTTCCTACGGCCCGGCCCGTGCATCCTCGCAGCCGCTCGTCGGCAAGCATGCGGACCTCGGCATCGACATGGCGCCGCACATGCCGACCAACCCGGCCAACCAGAAGAACTATCTGGTGAACAACATCGAGTGGTGGGCGGACAACCAGGACGAGGTCGAAGCGGCCTTCCAGGTCTGGCTCGCCAAGTAAGCCAGAATATGGGCCGGGCGACACACGCCCGGCCCCCGTTTCCTCGATGCCGGACAGTTCATGACCCAGCTTGATATGCCTGCGCAGGCCCCTGTGCTGACACAGGACGGCCGGCCGCTCAAGGCGAGCCTTTCCCGTGCCTTGCGCCGGGAGAAACTGCGCGCCTTTGTCCTGATCCTGCCGCTGCTCGCCTTCGTGCTGCTGACCTTCGCGGCACCGATCGTCGACATGCTGTTGCGCTCGGTCGACAATTCGATTGTGCCTCAGACCTTGCCGCGGACGGTGGTCGCGCTCGAACTGTGGGATCCCCAGACCGATGAACTGCCGGAGGAGCCGGCCTACGCGGCCCTGGTCGAAGACCTGCGCGAGGCGGTGGCGCAGAAGATGCACACCCGGCTTGGATCGCGCCTCAACTACGAACAGTCCGGTTTCTCAAGCCTGATGCGCAAGTCCGGCCGTGCGGTGGAAACCATCTCGGGGAGTGACGTCAAGGGCCAGCTTATTGCCGCTGATAGTGCCTGGGCCGACCCGCAGATCTGGCGCACCCTGAAGCTTTACTCCGGAACGACCACCAAAGGGTACTTCCTTTCCGCCCTGGATGCCCGCCAGACCCTGGATGGGGTGGAAATGCTCCCCGAGGGTGAACGCATCTATCTGATGCTGTTCGGCCGCACGCTGATGATGAGCCTGACGATCACGCTGCTTTGCGCGTTGATCGGCTATCCGGTCGCCTTCCTTCTGGCGCAGCTGCCGATGCGCACGTCGAACATGCTGATGATCCTGGTGCTGTTGCCGTTCTGGACCAGCCTCCTGGTGCGCACGTCGGCCTGGAAGGTCCTGTTGCAACAGCAAGGTGTCATCAACGACATGCTGGTCTGGATCGGCCTGATCAGTGACGGCAACCGCCTTGTGATGATGAACAATGCCACCGGCACGATCATCGCCATGACGCATATCCTGCTGCCCTTCATGATCCTGCCGCTTTATTCCGTGATGAAGACCATCTCGCCGTCCTACATGCGCGCGGCGCGCTCGCTCGGCGCCAATGACTGGACGGCCTTCTGGCGGATCTACTTCCCCCAGTCGGTGCCCGGCATAGGGGCAGGGGCGGTGCTCGTCTTCATCCTGGCCATCGGCTACTACATCACGCCGGAGCTGGTCGGCGGCACGTCTGGCATCTTCATCTCCAACCGCATCGCCTATCACATCTCCAGTTCGCTCAACTGGGGTCTGGCGGCGGCGCTGGGCGCCCTGCTGCTGATCGCGGTGCTCGTCCTCTTCTATGTCTACGACAAGGTCGTCGGCATCGATAACGTCAAGCTTGGATAGGAGCGCGCCGATGTCTTCCTTGCCCTCCTATGCCTCGCCGCTGCAACGCACCTGGCACTACACGTTCCGGATCATCTGCGGGCTGATCTTCTTCTTCCTGGTGTTCCCGATCCTGGTGATCATCCCGCTGTCGTTCAACGCCCAGGACTTCTTCACCTTCACGCCTGAAATGCTGGCGCTGGATCCGGCCGGCTATTCGACCAAGCATTATGTGGACTTCTTCACCAATCCGGACTGGCAGAAGGCCCTCAAAAACTCCTTCATGATCGCGCCGACGGCGACCCTGCTGGCCACGGTTCTTGGCACGCTTGCGGCCATCGGCCTGTCACAGCCGCATGTGCCGTTCCGCTCGGTGATCATGGCCATCCTGATCTCGCCGATGATCGTGCCGCTGATCATCGCGGCGGCGGGCATGTATTTCTTCTATTCCCGCATCGGCCTGCAGGGCACCTACTGGGGCGTCGTCATGGCCCATGCGGTGCTCGGCACGCCTTTCGTCATCATCACCGTCACGGCAACGCTGGTCGGCTTCGACAACAGTCTGGTGCGGGCGGCGGCCAGCATGGGCGCCGGGCCGATCACCACCTTCTTCAAGGTGCAGATGCCGCTGATCCTGCCGGGTGTCGTCTCCGGCGCGCTGTTTGCCTTCATCACCTCCTTCGATGAGGTGGTCGTGGTCCTGTTCCTGGGCTCTGCCAGTCAGAAGACGCTGCCCTGGCAGATGTTCATCGGCCTGCGCGAGCAGATATCCCCGACGATCCTGGCGGTCGCCTCGATCATGGTGGTGCTCTCAGTCGTGCTCTTGACCGTGCTGGAGCTGCTGCGCCGGCGTTCGGAGCGTCTGCGCGGCGTGACGCCGGCCTGAGACGGATCCTGCAACTTCCCGTTCCCTCCGCTCCGGCGGAGAAAACCGGTGATGCGTTTTGCCTGGGGGTGACCCGGGCTAGAGTTCGAATGACATAGCGATACGGACTTGTTCCCAGAAGGACCCGGGGCGGTACGCCAGTTCCGGGCCGGATACCAGGCGCTCCGCCTGACGCCGGACAAGACCAATCGCACCGATATCGGGCCTGGCGGGCCGGCTTCCTTGACTGGAAGCCGGCCCGTTTTTCGTTTTGGCCGGCTGGGAATAGGCCCACCAGCGCACTCAAGGGGAAGTATTATGCATCACGATGACATGCCGCGACTGCAAGTGCTTGAAAATGGTGAGAAAAGCTGGTCGCCCTTTTCTGCAGGCGAGCTTCAGGGCCGGCAGGACCGTCTGCGGCGGCGGATGGAGGAGTTGAAGCTCGATGCCTGCGTTTTTACCAGCTACCACAACATCTGCTACTTCTCCGGCTTCCTCTACTGCTCCTTCGGCAGCCGCTACGGCTTTGTCGTCGATGAGCACCGCGCGACGGTGATCGCTGCCGGTATCGACGGGGGGCAGCCCTGGCGGCGCGTGCTGGGGGATGCGCTCACCTACACCGACTGGAACAAGGACAATTACTTCCACGCCCTGCAGGCGGCGCTGTTTTCCTCGGGCCGCAAGCCGGCGCGCATCGGCATCGAGTTCGACCACGTGTCCCTCGACCTGATGGCCAAGCTTCAGGCCGCCCTGCCGGGGGTGGAACTGGTCGATGTCAGCGATGCCGTCATGCGCATGCGCACCATCAAGAGCCTTGAGGAACAGGCGCTGATCCGCGAGGGCACGCGCATCTGCGATATCGGCGGCGCGGCGGTGGCCGGGGCTGTGCGGGCAGGGGTTCCCGAGCATGAGGTGGCGCTTGCCGGCACGCAGGCCATGGTCCGGGCGATCGCCGCATCCTTCCCGTTCGTCGAACTGATGGACACCTGGGTCTGGTTCCAGTCCGGCATCAACACGGATGGCGCCCACAATCCGGTGACCAACCGCGTGGTTCAGGCCGGCGACATTCTCAGCCTCAACTGCTTCCCGATGATCTTCGGCTACTACACGGCACTGGAGCGGACGCTGTTCTGCAATCACGTCTCCGACGCGCATCTGCGGCTGTGGGAGATCAATTGCGAGGTTCATCGCGCCGGACTGGAACTGATCCGGCCGGGGGCGCGCTGCTGCGACATTGCCGCCACGCTCAACGACATCTACCGCCGCCATGACCTGCTGCAATACCGCAGCTTCGGCTACGGCCACTCCTTCGGCGTACTCAGCCACTATTACGGCCGCGAGGCGGCGGTGGAATTGCGCGAGGATGTGGAAACGGTACTGGAGCCCGGCATGGTCGTATCCATGGAACCGATGATCATGATCCCGGAAGGCCTGTCCGGGGCAGGCGGTTACCGCGAACACGACATTCTGATCCTCACCGACACCGGAGCGGAAAACATCACCGGCTTTCCCTTCGGCCCCGAGCACAACATCGTCGGCTAGGTCGGACTGGTCAGCCCGGACAGCGTCTGCGCGGGCGGGGACCAGTCGTCCCCGCAGGTTGCGGTGTGCCATCCATACTTCGGGCTGATGAGTGCGCATTTCCCGGTATGGTCGCAGATGACGCAAGGAAATACACTATAAAGATGCGAATCGGGCACATGCTGGCCGGGGGATCTGACGCCGCACCTCACCTCCGACTTGTTAATTGTATATTTTCGAATACAATCAACTATGGACATATGGTGGCTCCCTATTCGCTGCACGCGGAGGAACGCTCCTTTGGGAGGGACGGCAGGAGCCAGGGTCAGACTGAGGAGGATCGACATGACAGACACAGCAGGCCGACGGGACGGGACCGTAGCCATTCACCAGCAGGGGAGGGCATTCGCATGACCCGTCAAACGGACAAGCTTGCCCTTGATCGGCGCAACTTCCTGAAGGTGTTCATGGCCGCCGGCGGTGCCGGCGCGCTGGGATCACTGGCAAGCCAGGCCCGGGCCTCGGCCGTTCAGACCAAGGCCCGGATCGTCATCCTTGGCGCTGGCGCGGCAGGGACAGCTCTCGCCAATCGTCTTGTTGACCGGCTGAGCGGCGCCAGCATCACCATCGTCGATGGCCGCAAGCAGCATCTCTACCAGCCGGGCTTCACGCTCATTGCCGCCGGCCTGAAGCCGGCGTCCTATTCCGTCACCTCGACGACCGACTGGCTGCCCTCCGGCGTCACGCTGGTCGAGGAGGCGGCCGCCAACATCGATCCGGTGTCCCGCAAGGTGACGACCGCCTCCGGCAAGGAACTGGAGTATGACTTCCTCATCCTCGCCACCGGTCTGACGCTTGACTATGGCCAGATCGAAGGCATGTCGATGGATCTCATCGGCAAGAACGGCATCGGCTCGGTCTATGCCGGACCTGACTATGCCGCCATGACCTATGCCGAGATGAGCCGTTTCACCGAGAAGGGCGGCGTCGGCCTGTTCTCGCGTCCGGCAACGGAAATGAAATGCGCCGGCGCGCCGCTCAAATATGCGTTCCTGACTGACGACATTGCCCGGCGCAAGGGCAACCGTGGCAAGCTCGAGATGGTCTATGCCGCGCACAATAAGGCGCTGTTCTCTGTCCCCATCGTCAACGAGAAGCTTCGCATGCTGTTCGAGGACCGGGGCATCGAGGTGCGCCGCGAGCATGTCATGAGTGCCATCGACCCGGGCAAGAAGATCGCCACCTTCCAGACGCCGGACGGCCCCAAGGAGATCGGCTACGACTTTACCAACATCATCCCGCCGATGCGTGCGCCGGATGTGGTGCTGAATAGCCCGCTGCCGTGGCAGGACGGGCCCTGGGTGAAGCAAGGTTGGGCGGAAGTGGACAAGCACACGCTTCGGCATGTCCGGTTCCCCGAGGTCTTCGCCGTCGGTGACATCGCCGGCGTGCCGAAGGGCAAGACGGCGGCCAGCGTCAAGTGGCAGGTGCCGGTGGTCGAGGATCATCTCGTCGCCGCACTGTCGGGCAAGGAGGGGACAGCCAGCTTCGATGGCTACACGTCCTGCCCGATGATCACCCGGATCGGCCGGGCGATGCTGATCGAGTTCGACTACAAGGACAATCTCGTGCCGTCCTTCCCCGGTGTGATCGCGCCGCTGGAGGAACTCTGGGTGTCCTGGTTGATGAAGGAAGTGGCGCTGAAGGCCACCTATAACGCCATGCTGCGCGGCCGCGCCTGAGGGGGAGACATCATGAAAGAACTGACGCCCGGCATGATGATTGCCGTCTTTGAGGAAATGTTTGGGATGGGCCTGTTCTGGGCTCTGGTGGCTGGCGCTGTCCTGGTCACGCTGGCGTTCCTGTTTGTCGTCCTCCGGGATCGCAAGCTGGTTGCCTCGCGCCTGGTGCGGGCCGAACTCCTTGCCCCCATTGGTGCCATTGCCGCGATCCTGTTCGTGCAGTTCGTCACCAGTTCGGGCTTCTCCGACATCGGCGGCCCTGTCGACGTGATCGCGCTGATCCTGATCGGCGTCGCCGGAGCCGGCGGCCTGACCGTGCTCGCCTATGTCCTGCAGGGCCTTCTCGGCAATCGCGCTGGCAAGGCTTCCTGAGGCTTGCGAATCCTCACGCGATAACCAGCCCGTCTTGATCCCGGTCAAGGCGGGCTGTGATATGTCCGCTAGCCTGCGTCGCTGTGCGCCATTGTGAATGCAACACAAGGAGATGCGGGTGATTTCTGAGATCCGGCTCAAGCTGCGGAAGACCGCCTGTCTCGCCAACCTGACGGGCCTTGCCCTGGTCGCAGGGCTTGTCGTCTGGCCCGGCGACCAGCCGGCCGCTGCCGATGAGGCCGCGGCCCTGCGCGGCGAGGCCGTGATTGAAACCTGGTGCCGCGATTGTCATCCGCGGATGGACCAGGATGCGGGAGCCTTCGACGCGCCGCCCTATGAGGTCATTGTCCAGTTGCCGGACCATGACGAAGCCTACTTCCGCCGGTTCCTTGATGAGGATCACTTCCCGATGCCGACGTTCCGCCTGTTCGATCAGGAGAAGGCCGATGTCGTTGCCTATCTCGTCGCACTGAAGCGGCAAGGGCAGAAATAGAAACGGGCGCCACGATTTCCGCAGCGCCCTGTCTGTTCAGCAGCTGTT
Source organism: Pannonibacter carbonis (assembly GCF_003012935.1). GTDB lineage: Bacteria > Pseudomonadota > Alphaproteobacteria > Rhizobiales > Stappiaceae > Pannonibacter > Pannonibacter carbonis. The sequence goes on from NZ_PUDR01000023.1 coordinate 24,170, forward strand.
GTTCGTCTGACCCTATCAGGCGATGAAAACGCCTGCCGCATCGAAAGCCGCACGGGTGCCAATGAAGGAGATCGTGATGTCGTCACCGAACTGGGTGTTGACGAAGGCAATCTGGTCGCCTTCATGGACCACCACATCCGTGTCGACCACGAACAGGAAGTTCGGGCCGTAGCTGTAGACATTCACCTGCTCGAAGGCGGTGACGATACTGCGGACGAGCGAGTTTGCATCTGCGCCGGGGAGGGAGTTCAGCAACTGGCTGCTGTTGTCCTTCAAGGACAGGATTGTCGACGGTGCTGAACTGTCGAAGCTTGTCACCGCATTGACAGTGTCCGAGGTGGCGACGATCGGCAGGACTTCTGCCGCGTCGGCCCCGATCGTGACGGCTACCATGGCCTTGCTGTCGAATGACAGTCCGGCTGGCACAGAGCTTTGGAAGGCCTGAGCTGCTGCAACAAGGACGATGGCGGACGAACTGACGCTGTCAGCTATATCCTTGTCTGAAGAAGAACCGCTGGCCGAACCGCTTGACTTGACTGTCTGCTCGGCTGCGGAAGCCGGGCGTCCAGTCGCGTTGCCGCCTGACGAAGCTGCCACATTGCTTGCGGTGTTTTCATCATGGGCGCTTTGCGTGACTGCGACGGTTTCTCCGGTGGATGCATCCTGGATCTTCGCGGCCTGAATGTTTGTATCATGCCGGGCGACCTGAAGGTCTGCCAGATGCCTAGGCGATCCATCACCGGAAACGCTCGCTTGCTGAGGCTCTTCACCTGCAACGATCCGGCTGTCGACGTCACGGATGATCTGTTCCGATGCATCGGCCAGGGTGATCTTGTCGGAAACACGGCTGTGATCGAGCGCAAGCGCATCGCTATGCGCTTCGTCCGCCGAGATATCCTTGTTCAGGTCATCGCGAACGAGCCCGGCCGTGACGACGATCGCGCCCACCATGGCCGCCATCATCACCGGATTGTCGACGCTTTCCTGCAGACGGGTGAGAACGGCGCGAATCTTGGCAAGCTGGCTGTGGCTGATCTCGTTGAAGCCATTGTTGTCGTCATCACCTTCGTGCGCCTGCGCGGCCTTGCTCTTGACAACAAGGAACACGGCAACCAGCGAGAACAGCAGCTGCGCTGCCGGATGGCTGACGACATTGCCCGGACGCTCGCGATTCTGCTGCAGCTTGCCGCTGATCGCCGCCTCGAACTGGTCGACCGCCTGACGGAAATTCCGCGCCTTGACCTTCACGTTCAGCGGCTCGCTGACCATGATGTATTCGCCGGAGAGCCGGGCGAGGTGCAGGAAGACGTCGTCGCCCGTCGGGTCGAAGAACACCGCCCACGGCTCGTTGCGATCCGTTACGCCCCGGTCCAGGTCCACGCCGAGCCCGTTCTGCTGCAGCAGGTGCAACACGCGGTAGATTTCGGCAAGCTCCTGCTGGCGCCAGTCACCCGTGTTGGACGGGGCAGGCTGCGCGGAGCGGGGCGAGAAGAACAGAAGCGACATGCGTCGGCGGTCCGTTTGCAGGTTCGATCAAGCCAGACTATGGCCGATCCGAAAGGGATTGCGAAGCGCGGAGTGCAGGTGCCCGGAAAAATCAGGCGGACTGTTGCTCGATGTCTTCAAACAGCAGCTCGAACACCACCGGCTCATAGTAGCGCAGGATATGGTAAACGAATTCCTTGCGCTTCATGCCGAGGGCATCGGCCCACTTGGCAAAACGGCCGGCCGGGATGCGGCCACGGCCGTTCTCGATCTGCGACACGAAGGAATAGTAGTCCACGCCAACCAGTTCGGCGAGTTCGGTCTGCGACAGGCCACGCGCTTCGCGCATCGACTTCAGCCATTCGCCAGCCGCCTTGCGCAGCTGAACGGCATTATGCTCCTGATCGATAAGAGCCTGGGAACCAACGGTCTTGACCATAACTGGATCCGTTCCTGTTTGCTCTGGACCCCGCCGTTCGCGACCGGCTGCCCTGGAGGAGGGCAGTCACGGGGAACTGGCGGCGCCCGAAGCGGGTTGAGACGCGAGGGAAATGTTCCCTCGCAGCTAAATAGTAATTACTCAACATACGGGCGAATCGACGTCAGCGCAATGGCAAGGACGGCCGTTGTCGTCAAATTGCCGCAATCAGGGACATGCGGATCTGATCACCTTGCCGTGAGGGCAGGGCGCTCGCCGGGTTTCGTCAGCCGGCCTGCCGGGTGTTGACGGCAAAGATCTCGCCATCGGCGACTGTCATGCCCTCGATGGTCGGGATCGACCGGTTGAACACGAACTGGCACGGGTTGGCGAAGCGGATGTCCCAGCCCCACTTGTGCAGCAGCTCCAGCAACTGGCCGTCGATCAGGCGCGAATGGGTGCCGATGAACAGGTACTTCACCTTCTCGTTCATCAGGTCGCCCGCGCGGGACAGGATCTCGTATTCGGCGCCCTGCACATCGACATGCATGTAGTCGATGGTCCGCTCGCCCTTCAGCAGGCTTTCCAGCGCATAGGCGCGGATTTCCGTCGTCTCGTAGGCCATGCCACGATAGTCGGTGCTGTGGCTCGTCTCGCTGACGCGTCCACCGAAATCGACGGCGACGATGTTCTTGGGGAAATTCAGCGTCGTGTCGGTGTGCCAGACCGCGCCCTCATAGGTCGCGATGCTCACCCCGTCCTGACCGGCGAGGCCGTTATAGGCCAGATGCGCCTGCATCAGCTTGTATTTCTCGCTGTCGGCCTCGACGGCGATCAGGCGGATGTCCTTGATGCCGAGACGCTTGCCGACGACGCCGGCCGCCGACACCCACGGGCCCCAGCCCGCGCCGAACTCGGCGACGGTCAGGCTCGGCTGTGCCTTGCAGGCATCGATGGCGGTCAGCAGCGCCTGGTATTCGGCGGCGCCGGCAAACACGCTGTCGCCATGCAGCGGGATATCGTCATAGACCTTGCCAGACAGGGCCGGGCCCTGCGGCAGGATGCTGGCCGCGGTCGAGACGCCAAGGAAGTTGACGAAACGGCCATCCACAGCACGAAGGGCCTCTGCGGGAGCGCGATAGGTGCGGAAAAGCTCTTCAAGCGACATGCGGTGCGTCCGATCCGTCGTGGTGGTCTGATCGTCCCTGCGGGACAGCGGCAACCTCTTAGACCGGAATGCCGGATGGTTCAACTCAGCCCCACCCATGCGGGCGCAGCCTTACCGGTGGGCGTCGGGCCTGTCACAGCCCGGGCAATCCGTCTTGCGCCGCCTGGCCTTGGGCCGGGCCAACCGGTGCACGCGGCGCGATCAGGCCAAGGATCAGCTCGGCGACGCGGCGCAACTGGTCCATGTCCGGCGCACGCTCGGGCGTCGCGGCAGCCAGTCGCAGGAAGCCAAGCGCCAGCGCGATGCGGGCGTCCATCTCGGCTTCAAAGGGCGTTGCAATCAGGATCTGGCGCAGGGTCAGCCGCAGCCGTGCCTCGTGCTCAAGGGCAACAGTCCGCAAGGCTGCATGATCACCGCTGGCGGCCAGGGCGATGCTGTAGGCCCGGCCCAGCGGTGAGCCCGCCAGAGGGGCAAGGCTGGTGGCCAGGCACCGGGTCAGGTCCTCGGCCGTGGCGCCATGGCCGCTGCCCCGCAGCACCGAGGCGCCGGGAAGGGCGGCCAGGGCTGCGTCCAGCGCGCCGGCCAGCACAGCGGACTTTACGCCCCAACGCCGGGCGAGCGCCTGCTGGCTGGTGCCGGCGGCCCGGGCAATCCGCGCCAGCGAGGCCCTGTCCGGGCCAAGGCTCGCCAGCTCCTCGAGTGTTGCGGTCACGATGCGGGCGGTCAATGCGCTCTGGCGGGGCCGTCCCCGGGCGGGTTCTGTCTCGATTACGGTCATGCCTGATACCGTAAATAGGGTTCTGCCGCCGCGCAACCCTGTGCGGCCGCTTGTGTTTTGCCCGGAAGGCCGCCAATAACAGCGCCAAGGCATTGTCGCGATGCCATGGATCCCGGCTGGAAACGGCTCAAATTTCAGGAACTTGTCATGTCCGTAGACATTCAGACAGTGAAGCGGGTGGCGCGTCTGGCGCGCATCAAGGTCGACGAGGCGAGTGCTGCCCGCATGACCGGCGAACTCAACGCCATCCTCGGCTTCGTCGAGCAGCTGGATGAGGTCAACATCGACGGCGTCGAGCCGCTGACCTCTGTCGTCGCCCAGACCATGAAGAAGCGCGCGGATGGCGTCACCGATGGCGGCTATCCGGACAAGGTCGTCGCCAACGCGCCGGTCACCGAGGACAACTTCTTCGTTGTCCCGAAAGTTGTCGAATAAGCGGGCGAGGACCGAACCATGACCGATCTGACCAACCTGACCCTCGCCGAGGCCCGCGACGGCCTCAAGGCTAAGTCCTTTTCCTCGGCCGAGCTGACCGAGGCTTTCCTCGGCGCCATCGAGGCCGCCAATCCGAAGATCAACGCCTATGTGGCAGTGACCGGCGACCAGGCCCGCGACATGGCCATGGCCTCCGACGCGCGCCTTGCCAAGGGCGAGGGCGGCGCACTCGAAGGTCTGCCGCTGGGCATCAAGGATCTGTTCGCCACCAAGGGCGTGCACACCCAGGCCTGCAGCCACATCCTCGACGGCTTCAAGCCCGAGTACGAATCGACCGTCACCTCCAACCTGTGGGCCGATGGCGCCGTCATGCTCGGCAAGCTGAACATGGACGAATTCGCCATGGGCTCGTCGAACGAGACGTCCTACTATGGCAACGTGGTCAACCCGTGGCGCAAGACCGGGTCTGACCAGGCGCTGGTTCCCGGCGGCTCCTCGGGTGGCTCGGCTGCCGCTGTTGCCGCCAGCCTCTGCCTTGGGGCCACCGCCACCGACACCGGTGGTTCGATCCGCCAGCCGGCCGCGCTGACCGGCACCGTCGGCATCAAGCCGACCTACGGCCGCTGCTCGCGCTGGGGCGTTGTCGCCTTCGCCTCGTCGCTCGACCAGGCCGGCCCGATCGCCAAGACGGTGCGCGACTGCGCCATCCTCCTGAAGTCCATGGCCTCCGTCGATGCCAAGGACACTACCTCGGTTGACCTGCCGGTGCCGGACTACGAAGCCGCGCTCGGCAAGTCCGTGAAGGGCCTGCGCATCGGCATTCCGGCCGAATACCGTGTTGATGGCATGCCGGCCGAGATCGAGGCGTTGTGGCAGCAGGGCATTGCCTGGCTGAAGGACGCCGGCGCCGAGATCGTCAACATCTCGCTGCCGCACACCAAATACGCGCTGCCTGCCTATTACATCGTTGCCCCGGCCGAGGCGTCCTCGAACCTCGCCCGTTACGACGGCGTTCGCTACGGCCTGCGCGTGCCGGGCAATGACATCGTCGACATGTACGAGAACACCCGCGCTGCCGGCTTTGGGCAGGAAGTGCAGCGCCGCATTCTCATCGGCACCTACGTGTTGTCGGCAGGGTATTACGACGCCTACTACCTCAAGGCCCAGAAGGTCCGCACCCTGATCAAGCGCGACTTCGACCTTGCCTTCGAAGCGGGCGTCGATGCGATCCTGACGCCGGCAACCCCGGACGCGGCCTTTGCGCCGGGCGAGATCACCGATCCGGTCGCCATGTACCTCAACGACATCTTCACGGTGACGGTGAACATGGCCGGCCTGCCGGGCCTGTCGGTTCCCGCTGGCCTGTCGGCCTCCGGTCTTCCGCTCGGCCTGCAGCTGATCGGGCGTCCCTTTGACGAGGAGACGCTGTTCCAGGTCGCCGAGGTGATCGAGAAGGCTGCCGGCCGCTTCACCGCCAGCCGCTGGTGGTAACAGGACGGCTGGAAGGCGAGATCCCGGTCCATGATCGATATTGAGACTGTCGTCATTGGTGCCGGGGTTGTCGGACTTGCGGTTGCCCGGGCTCTGGCGCTTTCGGGAGATGAGGTGATGGTGCTGGAGCGCCATGGCCTCATCGGCTCGGAAACCAGCGCCCGCAATTCCGAGGTCATCCACGCGGGGATCTACTACCCGAAGGACAGCCTGAAAGCGCGGCTCTGCGTTTCAGGCCGCGACCTGCTCTACGCCTATGCCGCCGAGCGCGGTGTTGGCCATCGCCGCATTGGCAAGCTGATCGTCGCGGCGGATGCGGCCCAGGCGGAGCGACTTCAGGCGATTGCCCAGGCCGCTGCGGCGAATGGCGTCACCGATCTGCAACGGCTTGACCGCCAGGCGGCGTTGGCGCTTGAGCCGGAACTCGATTGCGTCGCGGCGCTGCATTCCCCCTCGACCGGCATCATCGACAGCCATGGCCTGATGCTGGCGCTGCAGGGGGATCTGGAGGCCGCCGGTGGCCAGGTCGTGCTCAACACTGCTGTCACCGCTGTTGAGCCGATATCCGGCGGCTATGCAGTCGAGATCGCCGGGGAGGGCGGCTACCGTCTGAACTGCCGTCGTCTTGTCTTGTCAGCAGGCCTCGGCACAGCGCCGCTTGTGGCGGGCCTGGCCGGCTACCCTCAGCCCCGTTTCGGCCTTGCGAAAGGCAGCTACTTCCGCCTGTCAGGCCGGGCGCCATTCTCCCGTCTGATCTATCCGGTTCCCGAACCCGGTGGCCTCGGCATCCATCTGACGCTGGATCTGGGCGGCCAGGCCAAGTTCGGTCCGGATGTGGAGTGGATCGAGACGGAGGACTACCGGGTCGATCCGGAGCGGGCCGCCCGCTTTGCCGCCTCGATCCGGCGCTATTGGCCAGCCCTGCCGGATGACGCGCTCCTGCCGGACTACGCCGGTATCCGGCCAAAGCTTGGAGGGCCGCATGACCCGCCTGCGGATTTCCGCATCGATGGTCCGAGCGTGCACGGGCATTGCGGGCTTGTTGTCATGATGGGCATTGAGTCGCCCGGGCTGACCTCGGCGCTGGCGCTGGCGAATGAAGGTGTTGCCCGGATTAACGAAGTTTAACCAACGCGCATCTTTTGTCCCCGAATTCCTGCCTCAATTGCCGCCTAAGCAAACAGGATCAAGTTGCGATGAGGCGGCTTGTTAACGGGTTGATGGCATGATTGTCATCATGCGACAAAAATAATGAGGCTCGACGTGCCGCGTTGCAGCATTTCGATGGACGAGAGGCCTAAGTCCCTCATATTATTGCCGCATAGCCGTGCAGTCGAAAGAACGCGCAAGGCCTCCCAACATCGCTGGTGTACCACCTCCTTCGGGCAGACAACGTGATCGACCGACGCAAGTTTCTTGTGAGCAGCTCCCTGTGTCTGGGCGCCCTGTCGGGTGCCATGCCGCTTCTTGCCGGTTCGGCGAAGGCGCAACAGCCACCGGCAGCGCCTTCTGCAGCCCCGGCCTTTTCCTTCGACGACATGGTCGAGCGGATGCGGCAATCCGCGCGGCAGGGGCATCAGGAGATTGTGATCGGCCTTCCCGACCAGTTCGCTCAGCTTGACTATGACCAGCACCGCGCCATCCGCTTCCGGTCAGATCGGGCGATCTGGCGCAATGACGATCTCGGCTATGAGGTGCAGGCCTTCCATCCGGGCGGGCTCTACACCAAGCCGGTGCAGATCTTCGAGATCGACGGCCCGGTGCTGCGCGAGATGCATTTCACCGGCGCGGACTTCGAATACCGTGAGCCGCTGGTCGCTGCCGACTATGAGGGCGTCGATCTGCCGGGCGTTGCCGGGTTCCGCATGCACTATCCGGTCAATCGTCCCGATTACCGCGACGAGCTGATTGCCTTCCTCGGCTCAAGCTACTTCCGTGCTTTGGGCAAGGGCTCCGTCTACGGCCTGTCCGCGCGGGGCCTTGCCATCGATACGGCGGCCGGTCGCCCCGAGGAGTTCCCGCGCTTCTCCCGCTTCTTCATCGAGCGTCCCCAACCCGGCCAGAATGTCATCCGCATCTATGCCGAGATGGAGAGCGAGCGCGTCACCGGCGTCTATTCCTTCCGCGTGACGCCGGGCATCAACACCGAGGTCGAGGTCGACGCACGCATTTTCCTGCGCGACAGCGTCGAGCGCCTTGGCATCGCGCCGCTGACCTCGATGTATCTCTACGGCGAGAACGACAAACTCGGCTTCGATGACTATCGCCCCGAGGTGCACGACAGCGACGGTCTCCTGATCCTGCAGCAGTCCGGCGAGCGCCAGTGGCGCCCTCTGGTCAATCCGCGCAACCTGGCCCTGTCCTTCTTCACGGCAGAAAACCCCAAGGGTTTTGGCATGTTGCAACGGGATCGTGATTTCGCCAGCTACCAGGACATGGAGGCGCATTACGAGCGCCGTCCCTCGCTCTGGATCGAGCCGCTGGATGATTGGGGACGCGGCCACATCATGTTGGCGGAAATCCCTTCGCAGAAGGAAATCCACGACAACATCGTCGCCTTCTGGATCCCGGACACCCGCGCCGAAGCCGGCTCGGAGTACCGGTTCCGCTATCGCATGTACTGGGGCCGCGAGCCTGAGCCGGGAACGGACCTGGCGCAGGTGCTGCATACGCGCGCCGGACACGGCGGCACGGCCGCCTCCGACTATGACAAGGCCTTGCGCAAGTTCGTGGTCGAGTTCAAGGGCGGGCCGCTGACCGGCGTTGGCTCGGATGCGGCGCTGGAGCCGCGCCTTTGGGTGCAGAATGCCAGCGTGCAGAACCCCGTCCTGCAGCAAATTGAAAATGGAGCCTGGCGCTATATCTTCGACCTGTTGCGCGAAGATGCCGGCCGTCCCTCCGAAATGACCTTGTCTCTGGCCCTCAACGGCAAGCCGGTGACCGAGACCTGGATGTATCAATGGAACCAAACGGTATGAGTGCAGTTGTTCTGAGAGACCAGGAGGCTCTGATGGACGATATGGCCTGTGTTGCATCGCCCGCCGATCCGCTGACTGCGAGCATTGCGCTGGTGCGGGAGCGGTTCGGCCGGCCTGACCTCGACGATGCGACGCTGATGGGCGCCCTGGCCTCGGCCATGGTCCACATCGGGGTGGCCGGGTCTGTCGAGGACCTCCTGTCGGGCGGCGATGCGGCCCTGATCGCCGAGGTTGCTGCCTGTGCACCGCTGCCGCAGCCGCGCGTCGGCCTTGCCATGCCGGAGCATGACCTGCAGGGGCGGATGGATCTGTCCGTGTCGAGCTTCCGGGCTTTCCTGCGCGGGCTGATCGGTCCGCGCTCGTCTGTCGGAGGCTGACATGATCGGAACCGGGGAGGGCCGCTTCGCGGTCGCCGTCCGGCGGATCGGTGCCATCGTGCTGGCGGCGACCATGACGGTTGCCGCCGCTTCCATGTTTGGCACCGTGGTCCAGTCCGATGGCTTTGACTGGGTCGATATCCTGCGCGTCAGCCTCATCGTGCTGACAGCCTTCTGGCTTGCCTGGGGCGCCTGTACCGCCATTCTTGGCGTGCTGTTCAATCCGCCGCCGGTCGCAACGCTCAACGGCCGCCCGACCCAGCGCACCGCCATCCTCGTTCCGGTCTACAACGAAGACACCGGTCCCGTCTTTGCCCGGATCGCGGCCATGTACCGCTCGATCGAGCAGGCCGGCTACGGCGACCTCTTCGACTTCCATGTCCTGTCCGACAGCACGCGCGCTGCCAGCGTCGCGGCGGAGGAGGAGGCCTATCGCGCCGCGCTGATCCAGCTCAAGGCCGGCGGCCGGCTCTATTACCGCAACCGCACCCAGAACATTGGCCGCAAGGCCGGCAATATCGCCGATTTCATCCGCACCTCTGGCGGGGCCTACGAGTTCATGCTCGTGCTTGACGCCGACAGCCTGATGCGCGGCGACACGATCATTGAAATGGTGCGCCGGATGGAGGCCGATCCGAAGCTCGGTCTGCTGCAGTCGCTGCCGCAGGTGATCGGCCTCAACACCCTGTTCGGCCGTGTGCTGCAGTTCTCCGCTGCGTTCTACTCGCCCGTCTTCACACGCGGCGTTGCTGCCCTCCAGGGCACGGAAGGCCCGTTCTGGGGCCACAACGCGCTCATCCGCGTCCGCGCCTTCGCCGAGTCCTGTGGCATGGCCTCCCTGTCGGGCAAGCCGCCCTTTGGCGGGCATATTCTCAGCCATGACACGGTCGAGGCAGCGCTGCTGGCGCGCGACAACTGGACCGTTCGTGTCGATCCTGATCTCGGCCATTCCTTTGAGGAAGCCCCGGCCAATGTGGTCGCCTATGCCAAGCGCGACCGGCGCTGGTGCCAGGGCAATTTGCAGCATGCCCGGCTGATCACGGCGCCGCGCTTTAGGATGTGGAGCCGGATCTCCATCGTCCAGGGCATCTTCGCCTATCTGTCCTCGCCGATCTGGCTCGCCTTCATCGTCGCCTCGCTCGCCGCGCCCCATTTCGCGCCGCCACCGGTCTATTTCGATGCGCGGTCGCCGTTCCCGGTGTTCCCGCATCCGGAAACCACCACGGCGCTGGCGCTGCTCTTCGGTGTCGTCGCTCTCCTGATCCTGCCCAAGGCGATCCTGCTCGTCCGGGCGCTGATCCGGGGGGAGGCGAAATATTTCGGCGGTCCGGTCATGGTGACGCTGAGCGCCGTCCTTGAGCTGGTCATCACCTCGCTGCTGGCGCCGATCCACATGATGTTCCAGAGCCGGTCGGTGATGCAGATCATGTTCGGCGGGGATTCCGGCTGGCCGGCGGCTGACCGGGCCGATGGCTCGCTGTCCTTCGGCTCCAGCTTCAAGGCCACCTGGTGGATGAGCGCAGGCGGCATGGCGGCCCTGGGCTTTGCCATCGAGTACACGCCGGACCTGCAATACTGGCTGATGCCGATTGCCGTGCCGCTGATCATCGCGCCGCTCTTGGTATTCTTCACCTCGTCCGTCGCCGTTGGCCGTGCCTTCCGCGCCATGGGCCTGTTCCTGACCCCTTACGAGCTGCAGCCGGACGAGGTCATCCTCGAAATGCGCCGCCAGCTCGGCGAGGTCGAGCGCGCACCTGAGGAAACCGCCAAGGCCGCTTGAGAACCGCTGCGGCCTCTGACGGCTAAAACGCCTGCCTTCGTCATCCCGGACGCAGCGAAGCGGAGATCCGGGACCGGAGAGCCTAGGTCTCTCCGATATTCACTTATTGAAACATCGATGCCTCGACTCTCCGGTCCCGGCTCGGCGCTACGCTTGGCCGGGATGACTGCGGAGAAGTCGAGGTTTGTCATCAAGCTCAAGGCCGGAGCATTGCTCCGGCCTTGCCTGTTTGCCTAGCGGTTGTCAGCTGGCTGCGGACGCGCACCAGTCCGAGGCCGGTGATCCGGTAGGGGCCGCCATTGCGCGAGGCGATCAGGCGGCGGCGTTTCAGTTTCTGGAACAGCGGCACCGGGCAGCCGTTCCAGTGCCACCCTTCGCGGGTGACAACACAGGTGTTCGACAGGCGCCCTGTCTCATCGCGGTCGATGAGGATATGGCCGCCCTGCGCCAGCAGGTGCAGCACCCGCTGTTCCGGTTTTGAAATGTCCATTGAATGTCGGGATCTCTATGCGTCGGTCAGATGGACGCAAGGCCGCTATCGCAGACTTGCGTCGGCGTTATGGGGGCCCGATCCTGGTGACCGGGCCTCAGCGGGCCTCGGACGTTCCGCGCATAAAAACTCCATAAGCGAACGCTGTTCCTATGCCACAGGCCGTCTGGCCCTGCAACAGGGGGAGGGGCGCTTCAGCTCCGCTCTGCCGGCCATTTCCCGTTCGCCGGATCGCGCGCGACTTCCGTCAGCGTGATCTCGTTGCTGCCGCAGGTGGCGCAGCGCAGTCCGGCGGACAACGCCGACAGGGTCAGGGTTTCATCGAGCCTCGTTTCGCGCAGATAGCGGAAGCGATGGCAGGCGGCACAGGTGACGCCAAGGCGATGACCCGCATCGAGGAGATCGGCGAGGGTTCTGGTCACGGCCGGATATTGCTCCAGCCTGTCGCGCCATGCCGCTGGTCCGCCTTGTCCATTCGTCGGTCTCCGCCAAGTTGCAGCTGTCGCGAGCGGCCAGACGCTTGGCCGCCAAGACCTTGACACATCAGGGGCTTTGGGACAACTGAGGGCCAATGCGTGACTTTGTGTCCCGCGTTCTGGATCATCGTTCACAGCCCAAGGCTGCGTTTTCAGCTGATATCCTCGGTTTGCCTGTGGAGGCGGTATCATGCCGCATTGAATGCCGGGGTGCAGCGCTTGCACGCGTGGAAACAGTTCGCCATGATTGCGCAAGACCCATGCTACTGCATGCCAACCCTGTCGCCGCACGCGGCTTTCGCCTGCAATCACTGCCGTTGCTGCCGGATCGAGCAGCGTCCGGGCGGTGATGATTGATCGAACAAGGAACAACATGTCCGGATCGCCTGACACCTGGGCAAGCCTCATCGGGCTGGCTGGCCTGCTCAATCCTGTCGCCTTGCTGATCGGCGGCGCGCTCGGCTGGTATGCCGATGCAAGGGTCAAGATCGGCGTCGCGGCCTTTGGCGCGGCCTTTATCTCGCTGGTGTTTGACACCGCCCTGCGCCTGTCCGGCGCGCCGCAACTGGCCCCGGAGGTGGGGGCGCTGGCGGCGTTTCCGTTCCGCTTCATCGGGGCAGGGGTTGCCGCAGCCATCGTCTTCAGCCTGCGCCGGGCCATCAAGCCGCGCAGGTGAGAACCGAGGCATGGTCCTCAGCCGCGGGTCTTCCAGGTCCTGAACAGATCCTGGTTCGGGCACAAGTCGGGTGCCGTGTCCGCACCGTCCTGATGCGCGTCCAGCCAGTGCCTGCAGTCCTGTGACCGGTCACATCCGATGCACCTGGATGCTGCAAGGCGCATCTCTGACGCGCCCATGATGCCATGGGCGCCTTGGCCCGCTCCGATTGTCCGCATCATGCGGCCCATCAGTTCAGCACGTTCGTTCAGCCGGTCCATCCAGCTCATGCGCGCTTCTCCTTGAAAAGTGACGAGAGTGCGGAATTACAAGATGGGTCACTCTGCAGGGGCTGCCGCAACGCTTCCTTGACGCTGATCAAGCCCAAGACAACAATCAGCAAGCGTGGTCGTCTAACTCGATTACTTTTTACAGGGGCAAATCGTGGCAGCGGACGTGACATCGCCGGCATCTGGTACGACAGCCTCCCAAGCGGTTGCCACCGCGTCAGCTGCTGCGTCAGCGCTGGCGGCCCTGCCCAAGGGAAGCGTGGTCAGTGGCCGGGTGCTGCAGGCCTTGCCGCCGGACGGTTCGCAAGCCGGGCCCGGGGGGGCGCTGCGCCTGGCGATACCGGGCGGGACGGTTGACGTTGCCAGTGACACGCGGCTTGCGCCCGGCACCCCGGTGCGGATCGAGATCGAGCAGGCCGCGCCCGAATTGAAGCTGAAGATCAGTGTCGACGCGTCCGCCCTTCCGCGCGGCGGCGCTGCTGCTCTTGCCAGTGCAGCCACTCTGCCCCCCACACCAGGTCTGGCAAATGCCACAGGTCTTGCTGCCGGCGGACAGCCGTCCGGCCTGCCGGGCGACGCTCTGGCCGGCAGCGTGGGCGGGCGGACTGCCGGTTCGGGCCCAGCATTAGCGCCAGCGTCGGCGGCTTCCCTTCAAGCTTCTGCCGCGCCGGCTGGGGCAGCGCCGCAGGCGACCGTGGTGGCCCGCCAGAGCCTGTCGAGCGCCCTTGCCGCCCTTGCCTCCGACCCTGTGTCCACCAGCATCGTAAAGCCCGGAGCCTCGGCGTCCTTGTCGGGTCCCGCATCGGTTGCTGCGCTCTCGCCATCGGCCCCAACATTCGGCGCGCAAGCGCCGCTGCCTGGCCCGGCATCTCCGGCAACGGCCCAGAGCCAATCGCCCGGCCTGACACCGGGCCCAGTCTCTGGCCCAGTCTCTGGCCAAGCGTCCGGCCAACCTGCCGGCCAAGCGCCCGGCCTACTTTCTGGCCAGGTCGCGGCTCAGCCGGCGAACCTGTCATCCGGCCCGGCCATGGCTTCGCCTGCAAATGCTGCGCCGCTTGCAGCAACAGGGACAACTGCCGTTCCAGGGGCTGCAACAGGTGGAGCAGCCACCACCGCGCCGCCTTCGTCCGGCCCCACTGCCGCAGCAGCTGCAGCCGTGGTGACGCCGGCCAACGGAAATCCCGCCGGGCAGGTGCCGGGCAACATGGCAGTCCGGACAGGAGGGGCGACACCCGCTCAGGCCCCTGTTCAGACGACGGTTCCATCCTCAGCGACAGCGAGCGCTGCTCCAACGTCGGGCGGCGCAACACTTGTCGCGCCGCCCTCCCAGCCTGCCCAGGCACCGGCCTTTCCGACCATCCCGGCTGCAGCCGCTGCATCCGGACTGGCCCCCAATGCGGCGTCTGGTTCTCCAACCAGTGCTGCCTCTGGAACTGTCTCCGGTGCCCCCCCGGCTGCGTCGCCGGTTCCTGCGGGCCGGCCTGATCCCACAGTTCCTTCGGCATCGCAGGCCCCGGCAACCGGCGCAGGCATCAGATCCGGTGGCCAGTCTGGGAATCTTGCCGGCAACGTGGCCCAAAACGTCGCCGGGAACACAGCCGGCAGCGCCAGTGCGCAGGCCGCACCGTCCGCCGCTTCCACTGCCACCCCGGCCCCGATAGCACCCGCTGGCGCAAGCCCGGTCGGAGCGCCCTCGCAGCCGCCTTCTCCGCCATCTCCGGCAGGACTGACGGCCACCAAGCCGGACACGGCCAGCACGGCCGCGTCCCGTCCGTCCGCTGCTCCACCGGTTGTCGCGCGGCCCGCACCGGCAGTCGCTCCGCTTGCGGCCATGCCGCCAGTTCCCGCCAATGCGCGGCTGGAACTGGCCATGACCACCGTGCTGGGCCTTCTGGATGGACCGGACGCGCCCAGCCTGCCGGCGGAAGCCCGTCCCCTGACCGAGGCCCTGCGGTCCTTGCGCCTGCCGGTCGAGATGGCGCGTGACCCGGCTGCCTTGCGCGTTGCCGTGGAAACTGTGGCCGGCTTTGCCGCGCCGCGCGGTGCCGCGCCGGCCAGCCTGCCCCGCGGCGGCGGCGATGGCCTGCGCAGTCTTTTCCTGTCGCTGGCCGGTCTTGCTGCCGACCTCCAGGAGGCGGTGACGTCTCCCGCAGGCCGGGGCTCCCGCCCGGCCGCCCGGACTGATCCGCAGCAGGCCGGCGCGCGTCTGACCCCCGGCGAGGCAACCCAGCTGGCACGCAGCACCGGCGAACAGGCCCAGGCCCAGGGCACGC
This sequence comes from Pannonibacter carbonis, assembly GCF_003012935.1. Classification (GTDB taxonomy): domain Bacteria; phylum Pseudomonadota; class Alphaproteobacteria; order Rhizobiales; family Stappiaceae; genus Pannonibacter; species Pannonibacter carbonis. The sequence goes on from NZ_PUDR01000023.1 coordinate 39,264, forward strand.
TGGCCCGCCTCGGCAAGGCGCTGGAGGACACGCTGCTGCAGGATCTCGTCCGCCAGCAGGGCAGTGGCCGGGCGAGCGGGGCAGGGGAAGCGTCGACCGCTTCCGCTGCCAGCGGGAAGAGCGCCGATCTTGCCCTGGATCTGCCACTGCTCGTCGGCGGTGAAACCCGGCTTCTCAGCCTGCGCATCGGCCGCGAGGGCGGCGGACAGGGCAGCGCCGGGCCCGGACCTTCAGAATGGCGCGTGCGTTTTGCGCTGGCTTTGCCCTCAACCGGTCCGGTCGAGGCTGCGGTCAGCCTGCGCGGTGCGTCCATTGCCGTGGTGCTGCGCGCCGAACAGGCCGAAACATTCGCGGCCTTCCAGTCGATGCAGGACACGCTGGCCGCGCTGTTTGCTGAACAGGGGCTGGAGCTTGCCGGATTGCAGATCCAGCGGACGGCAGCCCTCCGGGGCCAGCGCAGGGATACCCTGTCATGAGTGTGAAATTGCCGCCTGCCTCCGGAGCCGTTCCGCCACCCCGTCTGGCGATCGCCCTCAAATATGACAAGCAGGGTGCCCCGACCGTCACGGCGAAAGGGCGCGGAGCCGTGGCCGAACGCATTGTCGCTGCCGCGCGGGAGGCCGGGGTGCCGATCGAGGCCGACAGCTATCTTGCCGAAGCCCTGTCCGGACTGGAGCTGGACGAGGAAATCCCGGCCGAACTCTACCAGGCCGTGGCGGTCCTGATTGGTTTCATCCTGCGCAGTGGCCGCTCGCCCAACCCGCCGCCGGGCTGACATTCATCGGCCTGCTTGCGCTAATCCGTCGCCGCGCCGCTTCCCCCCTTGCAGGGGAGGCAATTCCCGTCTAGGCAAAACAGGATCGCGCCCGGCAGGCCTCCCCCTGCCAGGCCTTCGCCGTGGCCCAAATCCGGCAGGCGAGGTCCGAGTGGCAAGTTCCAATTGGCATGTGAACAGGATTCGAGACGAGATGACGATTGTCGAGGCACGTACGCCCGATCCGAAAAAATTCATCAAGGGAGCGACCGGCGACTGGGAAGTCGTGATCGGCATGGAAGTCCATGCCCAGGTCACCTCCGCCGCCAAGCTGTTCTCCGGTGCCTCGACCGAATTCGGCAAGGATCCCAATTCCAACGTCAGTCTTGTGGATGCCGCCATGCCGGGCATGCTGCCGGTCATCAACGAGGAATGCGTCGCCCAGGCCATCCGCACCGGACTGGGTCTGAAGGCCCAGATCAACCTCAAGTCCGTGTTCGACCGGAAGAACTATTTCTATCCGGACCTGCCGCAGGGCTACCAGATCTCCCAGTTCAAGCAGCCGATTGTCGGCGAGGGCAAGATCGTCCTCGACATGCCGGACGAGCAGGTGGTTGTCGGCGTCGAGCGTCTGCATCTCGAGCAGGACGCCGGCAAGTCGCTGCATGACCAGCATCCGACCATGTCCTTCGTCGACCTCAACCGCTCCGGCGTCGCGCTGATGGAGATCGTCTCCAAGCCGGACCTGCGCTCCTCGGACGAAGCCAAGGCCTATCTCACCAAGCTGCGCATCATCCTGCGCTATCTGGGCACCTGTGACGGCAACATGGACCAGGGCTCCATGCGTGCCGACGTGAACGTCTCCGTCCGCCGTCCGGGCGAAGGCTTCGGAACGCGCTGCGAGATCAAGAACGTCAACTCCATCCGCTTTGTCGGTCAGGCCATCGAGTATGAAGCCCGCCGCCAGATCGCGATCCTCGAGGATGGCGGTTCCATCGACCAGGAAACCCGTCTCTATGACGCGGTAAAGGGCGAAACCCGGTCCATGCGCTCCAAGGAAGAAGCGCATGATTACCGTTACTTCCCCGATCCGGACCTGTTGCCGCTCGAGTTCACGCAAGACTATGTCGACGAACTGGCTGCGCATCTGCCGGAGCTTCCGGACGACAAGAAGGCACGCTTCGTCGCCGACTATGGCCTGACGCCCTATGACGCCGATGTTCTCGTGGCTGAAAAGGTTTCCGCCGATTTCTTCGAGCATGTTGCCAAGGGCCGCGATGCCAAGCTTGCGGCCAACTGGGTCATCAACGAGCTGTTCGGCCGCCTCAACAAGGAAGGCCTGACGCTGGAGACCAGCCCGGTTTCTGCTGCCCAGCTCGGCGGCATCATCGACCTGATCAAGTCCGACACCATCTCCGGCAAGATCGCCAAGGATCTGTTCGAGATCGTCTGGACCGAAGGCGGCGATCCGGCTGCCGTGGTTGAAGCGCGCGGGATGAAGCAGGTCACCGACCTCGGCGCCATCGAGGCCGTGGTTGACGAGATCATCGCCGCCAACCCGGACAAGGTCGCCCAGGCCCGCGAAAAGCCGACCCTGCTCGGCTGGTTCGTCGGTCAGGTGATGAAAGCAAGCCAGGGCAAGGCCAATCCGCAGGCCGTGAACGACCTGCTCAAGGCCAAGATCGGCATCGAGTGAGCCCGGAACTGCGGTGACCTGCGGTGTGAACGGGGGCTTATTGCCCCCGTTTCCAGGTTTGCTGAGATCTGGTCGCTTGCAGCCTACCGAAGGCGGAGTTCGTCTTGGCGCAGCGTCAGCACCTCCACACCATCTGCGGTGACCGCGACCGTGTGTTCGAACTGGGCCGAGAGCTTGCCGTCCTGGGTCACAACCGTCCAGCCGTCGTCTTCAGTTTCGACCCTGCGCGTTCCCTGGTTCACCATCGGCTCGACCGTGAAGACCATGCCTTCCTGCAACAGGGGCCCGGTGCCGGGGCGTCCATAGTTGAGCACCTGCGGCTCTTCATGCATCTCCCGGCCGATCCCGTGGCCACAATAGTCCCGCACGACCGAGCAACCATTGCTCTTGGCATGCTTTTCAATGGCATGTCCGATGTCACCGACATGGGCGCCGGGACGTACCTGGCGAATGCCCCTCCACATCGTTTCCTGCGCAATACGCACCAGTCGGCGCGCGGCGGGGGAGGCATTGCCGACGATGTAGGTCTTGCTCGAGTCCGCGATGAAACCGTTCGTTTCCAGCGTGATGTCAAAATTGATGATGTCGCCGTCGCGGATGATCACGTCCGGATCCGGAATGCCGTGGCAGACAACGTGGTTCAGCGAGCAGTTCAAAGCATATTGAAAGCCATATTGCCCCTTGCTGGCAGGGCGCGCGCCAAGATCGACCGTGATGAAGGCGTCGACCAGATCATTGACGTCCAGGGTGGACATTCCTGCCAGTTGCCGGGTGTCAAGCATTTCGAAAACGGATGCTAGCAGCCGGCCGGACACGCGCATGAGAGCAAGTTCCTCCGGTGTCTTCACCATGTCATGCGGCTTCTGTGTCAACAGCACTCAGGTCGGCAGCGGCAAGTTGCATCTTGATTATCTCGTTGAACGACATCGCCGGGTTCGCCTCGGCAAGCATCCCGATCCTCATCCAGAACTCTGCCTGCGCGTTGATCGACCGGCACATGACGGCGCTGGTCTTGCGGATATCCTCGTGCAGGTCCTCACCGATCTTGACGATTCCCATTGAATGCTCCTGAAGCGAGATTAGTATACGAAACATATACGATTCATATATTCATGGCAATGCTCGCTCAACGGGGGGCAACCTGTTGTAGCCGGAGAGGGCGGTTGTGGCGCGCGTTTGCATCGGGTCACGACATTCACCATTCCGCCACTGGAAAACTCGTCGGTGCTGTGCCAGTGAACTGCACAGCCTCCCTTCCTGTTTGTCCGGTGCCGTCATGTTCAACGAAAGCTACCCCATTGTTCCGGCCACGCCGGATCACCTGCCGGAGATCCTGGCACTGATGAATGCGGGGGCCGTCGGGGCCCGGGTCGGCAAGGAAAGCGACGATCCGGCCGACTACGCCGATGCCTTTGCGGCCATCCTCGCGGCGCCCGAGACCGCGATCTATGTGGTGCTCGATGCGACCGACGGCAGCGTGGTCGCAACCTATCAACTGACTTTCAGCCTCGGCCTCGGGTTTCGCGGCCGTCCGCGTGCCGTGGTCGAGAGTGTCCACACCCGCGCCGACATGCGCAGCCAGGGCATTGGTGCGCGTATGATGCATCATGCCGAAACACTGGCGCGGGCGCATGGCTGCTGCATGGTCCAGCTCACGTCCAACAGTTTGCGCAAGGATGCGCATCGGTTCTATGAAAGACTGGGTTATGACCAGAGCCATCTCGGTTTCAAGAGGATGCTCTGATGCAGGCTGACCAGACGCTGCCCGCCTTGAAAGGCCAGACGGCGTGACCTAATTTATCGGTCTCTTACGATGAATGCGGGTGCCTTTTCGGGCCTGCCAACGGAAGGAAGCCTTTGCATGACCGTCACCCAGACCCAGCCGATCGAACTGCACTACTGGCCGACGCCGAACGGCTGGAAGATTTCCATCCTGCTGGAAGAACTCGGCGTGCCCTACGATCTCAAGCTCGTCAACATCGGCAAGGGTGACCAGTTCAAGCCGGAATTCCTCGCCATTGCCCCGAACAACCGCATGCCGGCCATCGTCGATCCGGAGGGCCCGGACGGAGCGCCGATCTCGGTGTTCGAATCCGGGGCGATCCTGCAGTATCTCGGGCGCAAGTTCGGCCAGTTCTATCCCGAAGACGAGCGTGGCCGGGTCGAGGTCGAGGAATGGCTGATGTGGCAGATGGGCGGCTTCGGCCCGATGCTTGGCCAGAACCATCATTTCCGGATCTATGCGCCGGAAAAGATCGAATATGCCATGACGCGCTATCTCAACGAGACGCATCGTCTCTATGGCGTGCTCAACAAGCGCCTGGAAGGCCGCGATTATGTCGCCGCTGGTCAGTACACCATTGCTGACATGGCCATCATCGGCTGGGCCCAGGGCTGGCAGAATCAGGGCATGGATCTTGAGGAATTCCCGAATGTGAAGGCGTGGAAGGCGCGCCTCGAAGCCCGCCCGGCCGTCCAGCGCGGACTGGCCGCCGGTCGCGAGGAACGCGAGAAGCTGCAACTGGCTGACAACAAGGACGCGCAGGGTGTCCTGTTCAACCAGCGCGCCCGCTGAGGCAACTGTCCGTTTGGCGAAATCGGACCGCGATGACCGTGGCCCATCGCGGTCTGCTCTTTCCCTTTCGGCGCTTGCGCCGGGAGGTGATGCCACACGCGGGAAATATTAGCACGGCCTCCTCGCGTCCCCAGTCACGTAGGGGAGAGGGCGCAGGGCTGTCGCAAATGTCGCCAGACGGTTCTCGAGGCCTCTCAGCTCCCCTCCCCCGCGGGGGGAGGGGCCGGGGGGGGGGGGCACGGCGACCGTTTGATCGCAAACCCCGGTAAAAAAGTACAGGCAGGAACGCAGCGTACC